>CAVROT010000011.1:0-273347 GCA_963722905.1 uncultured Alphaproteobacteria bacterium
ATGGATGCTTGAGGAACAGCCTTGAATCGCCTGTCACGGCTCGTCGATCGGGCGCTGCCGAATTCGTCGCTTGGGTCCGGGCCTGGGCGCCGCTGGTCGCTCTTGCGTTTGCCTCGGGTTAGGTCAAGCTCAAGCGATGGTTCAGGATGGCATCAGCGGTTCGGTGGAGGCGCGCGGCGTCGTCCGCCGCTACGGTCAGGGCGCCGCCGCGGTGACGGCGCTGGACGGTGTCGACCTGACGGTCATGGCGGGCGAATTCTTCACCCTGCTGGGGCCGTCCGGCTGCGGCAAGACCACTCTGCTGCGCTGCATCGCGGGGTTCGAGACGCCGACCGAGGGCGCGATCCTGCTGGGCGGGGAGGATATCACCGGCCAGCCACCCAACCGCCGCCCAGTCAACACCGTCTTTCAGTCCTACGCGCTGTTCCCCCACCTGACGGTCGCGCGCAACGTCGGCTTCGGCCTGACGATGCAGGGGCGGCCCGCGCGCGAGGTGTCGGACGCTGTCGCGCGGATGCTGGCGCTGGTGAAGCTCGAGGCGCTGGCCGACCGTCTGCCGGCCGCGCTGTCGGGCGGGCAGCAGCAGCGGGTGGCGCTGGCCCGGGCGCTGGCCCCCGCGCCGCAGGTCCTGCTGCTGGACGAGCCGCTATCGGCACTGGACCTCAAGCTGCGCAAGGAGATGCAGGTCGAACTGAAGCGGTTGCAGACCGAGACGGGCATCACCTTCGTCTTCGTCACCCACGACCAGGAGGAGGCGCTGACCATGTCGGACCGCATCGCCGTGATGTCGGGCGGGCGGATCCTCCAGATCGGCACCCCGCGCGAGATCTACGACAGCCCCGTCGACCGCTTCGTCGCCGACTTCATCGGCGAGACGAACTTCCTGTCCGCGACGGTGCGGGACGGCGCCGTGCACCTTGCCTCGGGCGAGGCGCTGTCGCTGGCAGCGAACGGCCATGCTGGCGACGTTACGGTTGCCGTGCGCCCCGAGCAGGTGCGCGTCGGTCCGGACGGCCCGCTGGCGGCGACGGTCGCCCGGGCCGTCTACTTCGGCACGGATACGGCGCTGCACCTGACGCTGTCGGACGGCAGCCTGCTGGTCGCGCGGCTGCAATCCTCGGCGCCTGAGGCGTCGCTGCCGCCGGGAACGACGGTCCGGGCCGCCTTCCTTGACGGCGCCGCTCGCGTGCTGGACCACTGATGGCGGCGCCCGGGTCCGCGCCCGCCCGCACCGGCTGGCTGCTGTCGGCGCCAGCACTGGTCCTGCTGGCGGTGGGCGCCACAGGGCCGCTGCTGATCGTCGCGATATTCTCGTTCCTCGAACCGGGGCAGTATTCCGGCGTCGAATGGCGCGCGACCGGCGAGGCGTGGTTCCGCGTCTTCCTGCAGCGCGACATCTTCGACGGGACGGTCAGCGCGGCCGACGCGCACCTGCGCATCTTCTGGCGGTCTGTGTCGCTGTCGCTGATGACGACGCTCATCACCTTCGCGCTGGGCCTGCCGACCGCGTGGTTCATCGCCACGCGCCCGCGCGCCAGCCGGGGCATGTGGCTGTTCCTCATCACCATCCCGTTCTGGACGAACCTGCTGATCCGCACCTTCGCGATCATGGAGCTGATCCGCAACGAGGGGTTGCTGAACGCCGGGCTGCTGTGGCTGGGCCTCGTCGACGCACCGCTTCAGATCCTCTATACCGACACGGCGGTTCTGATCGGCATGGCCTATGTCTACCTGCCGCTGATGGTGCTTCCGCTCTACGCCGCGATCGACCGCTTCGACTTCAAGCTGCTCGAGGCCGGCTACGACCTCTACGCCTCGCGCGCGTCCGTGCTGCGGCGGATCGTGCTGCCCATCGTCAGCCCCGGCATCGTCGCGGGGTCGATCCTGGTCTTCGTCCCCTCGCTGGGGGCCTACGTCACCCCGCGCGTGCTGGGCGGCGGGACCAACATGATGATCGGCAACTTCATCGAGCTGCAGTTCGGGCAGGGCCGGAACTGGCCCCTGGGATCGGCCCTGTCGATGGTGCTGCTGGTCGTCGTGATGGCGGCGCTGCTGGTCTACGTCCGCGCCACCAGCACCCGGACCGCGCGCGATGGCTGAGCGGCGCGCCTTCGATGCGGCGGCGCTGCCGGGCTTCGCGTTCGTGGCGGTGGCGACCTTCGTGGCGCTCTACGCGCCGATCCTGACCCTGGTGGTCTATTCGTTCAACGCGGCCGCGTCCGTCACCGTATGGGGCGGGCTGTCGCTGGAGTGGTACCGTGCGGCCTGGGCCAACGACGCGGTGCAGGAGGCAACGGTGCGGTCGCTGGTGATCGCCGCCTTTGCCTCGGCCATATCGACGGCGCTGGCGACGATGGCGGCGCTGGGCACCGCGCGGCGTCCGTTCCGTGGGCGCACCGCGATCTACGTGATCTTGAACCAGCCGCTGATGGTGCCCGAGATCGTGACGGCGGTCGCGCTGCTGATCCTCTTCGGCTGGGTGCGAGAGGCCACGGGGATACAGGGGCTGGGCTACCTGATCCTGGCCCATTCGGCCTTCTGCATCCCCTTCGCCTACCTGCCCATCCGCGCCCGGCTGGAGGGCATGGACGCGACGATGGAGGCTGCGGCGGCCGACCTCTATGCGACGCCCTGGCAGGCGTTCCGGCACGTGACGCTGCCGCTGATGGCGCCCGGCATCGCGGCGGGCGCGATGCTGGCCTTCGTCATCAGCCTCGACGACGTCATCATCACCGAGTTCGTGAAATCGGCCGGGCAGGACACGCTGCCCACCTACATGCTGGGCCAGCTGCGCCGGCAGGTCACGCCCGAGATCAACGCGATCTGCACCGCGCTGCTGGCGCTGACGGTCGTCATGCTGACCGGCTTCTTCCTCATCACCCGCAAGACCCCCACCAAGGAGACAACGACATGATACGCATCCTACTGGCCACCACCCTGCTCGCGGGCGCCGCGCAGGCGCAGGAGCTGCAGCTCTACAACTGGGGCAACTACACCTCGCCCGAGATGATCCAGAAGTTCGAGGACGAGACGGGCATCGCCGTCACCGTCACCGACTACGACAGCAACGACACGGCGCTCGCCAAGGTGCAGGCGGGCGGCCACGGCTTCGACCTCGTGGTGCCGTCGGCGAACTACGTGCCGATCTGGGTCGAGAACGGCCTGCTGGTGGAGCTTGACCACGAGCGGTTGGAGAACTTCGGCAACATCGCCGAACGCTGGGCCGACGTGCCCTGGGACCCGGGCCGCGCCCACACCGTTCCATGGCAGTGGGGCACGACCGGCGTGGCCGTGAACACCGCCGTCTATTCCGGCGACCCCAACACCTCGGCCATATTCCTCGATCCGCCCGAGGAACTGGTGGGCAAGGTCAACGTCGTGCCCGAGATGAACGACGTCATGGCGCTGGCCATCATGGCGGCGGGGGGCGAACCCTGCACCGAAGACCTCGAGGTCCTGCGCACGGTCCGCGACATGCTGATGGCGGCCAAGCCCAAGTGGATCAGCATGGACTACGGCATGACGGAAAAGCTGTCGTCGAACGACGTGGCCGCTTCGGTCAACTGGAACGGGTCGACCATGCGCGCCCGCGGCAACAACCCTGATATCGTCTACGGCTATCCCAAGGAGGGCTACCCGCTGTGGATGGATTCGGTCGGCCTGCTGACCGACGCGCGCAACGTCGACGAGGCCTACCAGTTCCTGAACTTCATCATGGACCCCGAGAACGCCGCGATGATCTCGGAATTCGCCAAGTACGCCAACGGGATCGAAGGGTCCGAGGCGTTCATGTCCGACGAGATGACCAGCGCGCCCGAGATCGTCGTGCCCGACGCCTATGCGGACGCCGGACAGTTCCTGCCGACCTGCCCGACGTCGGCCACGCAGCTCTACACCCAGATCTGGACCGAACTGCAAAGCTGACGGTCCCCGCCTGAGACGCGGGTCGCGCCTGCCGGCGCGGCCCGTCCCCCGATCATTCTACGGGACGGACCGGGCGACAGGGACCAGGTAGCCCCCGATCAGCGGGTCCGGTCCGACAGGCCCTCCAACGCGTTCACCGTGTTCACGCCGACCGCTTCGATCGCGTAGCCGCCCTCCATGCAGACGACGGTCGGCAGTCCAAGCCGGGATATGGCCCGGCCTGCCTTCGTGAAATCCGCGCTTTCCAGTCGAAAGAAGCCGATCGGATCGTCCTTGTAGGCGTCCACCCCCAGCGACACGACCAAGGCGTCCGTCCCGAACGTCCCGATGGCGCCAAGGGCGCGGTCCAGCGCTGCGGACCAGTCCGGCCATCCGGTGCCGGGCGGCATCGGCAAGTTCAGGTTTGCGCCCGCTCCGTCGCCTTCGCCGGTCTCGTCCGCGTAACCGATGAAGTAGGGATAGGCGTCCTGTGGCGCGCCGTGCAGCGACGCGAACAGGACATCGCCGCGTCGCCAGAAGATGTCCTGGCTGCCGTTGCCATGGTGGAAATCGATGTCGAGGATCGCCACGCGCGCGGCGCCGTTGTCGCGCAGCGTCTGCGCTGCGATGGCCGCATTGTTCACAAAGCAATAGCCGCCGTACTGGTCGCGTGTGGCATGGTGGCCCGGCGGACGGCACAGCGCGAAAACCAGCGCGTCGCCGGCCGCCACATCGCGCGCCGCCTCTTGCGCGCTGGCAGCCGAGGACAGCGCCGCCGCCCACGTCCCCTCGGTGATCGCCGTCTCGGACGCGTGGCAGTAGTATCCGACCCGCCCATCGATGTTGCGCGGGATCCGGTCGGTATGCATTCCGCGGGCGGGCACGTTCGCCGCGATGACCTCGCCCTCGAACCCCGCCGCAGTCCAGTCGTCCCACGCGCGTTCGAGAAAGGCCAGATAGCCTGCGTCGTGCAGCGATCGGAGTCCCGCCATATCGACCGGGCCGGGCGGCCGGACGTCGCGCATACCGCGCGCGGCGAACTCCGACTGGATGTATTCGATCCGCGATGGACGTTCGAACGGGACGACGAACGCGCCGCCCGAAAGCTCGGCCCTGGGAAAGTGGAGGCGATGGTCTTCGCTGAGATAGATGTGCATGGGGTCGTCCGTACCGCTGGCGATCCGCACCCTGCGAGCGGCCGTACGCGGTGGCAAGGCCGAACGGACGCCGCACGAGTGCGCCGTGCCACAACGGAAATGGACGGCCCCGCAGGACCGCCCCTACCGGACGTCGGCAGACGGCCCCCGGGGGCCGCCCCGATTGCCGGCGTCGTCTTACAGCCAGTCCAGCACTTCCATCCCGCGGTCGTCGAACTCGATCATGTCGCTGCCGTTGTCCAGGATCAGGTTGCTCCCCGCCATTCGCGCGATGCTCTCGACGGTCTGGCCGGCCTTGAGGAAATCGTTCAGCTCGACCCGGTCCTCGGCTGCGAAGTCGAGAATGGTGTCGAAGCCGCTTCCCGCGTAGAACACGAACGTGTCTGCGCCCCCGTCTCCGCGTAGATGGTCGCGACCGGCACCGCCGTCGAGGATGTCGTCCCCGCTGCCGGCCAGAATCCAGTCCCGTCCCTTGCCTCCATAGATCATATCGTCTCCACCGCGACTGATGAAGAAATCGTTGCCGTCGCCGCCATGGACGATGTCCTGGTTGTTGCGTCCCTGGAACTTGTCCGCGCCCGAGGTCATGGTGATCGACTTGGTGAACGTCACGATGCTGCCGATCTCCAGCGTCGCGCCGACATGCGTGCCGGTAAAGCTCGCATCCGTGCTGGAGACCTCGTTGCCGTCGATGGTATAGACGCCGTCGATCTGCGCCCTCATTTCGGCCAGCGATGCATCGCTGCGCGTCTCGATGATGTAGGTCTGGTCATGATTGCGGCCGACCCCCAGCTCGCGTCCCAGGTCCGTGTAGTGGTAGAGCGCCTGCACCTCGACGCCCTGGCCAGCGGTCGGCAGGTCGTCGATATAGACGGTCTCCAGGCCGCTGGCGTCCAGCATGGACCCGAGGGCCGCCACCGAGTTCGAGCGGCGGCTCGGGTTCGACCACGACGCTGGCGGGTTCGGCGTCGATCGCCATGACGGTGCCGTCGTCGAAGGCCAGCTCTTCGACATGGATGGCGAAATCGCTGCCGTCGAGGCCGGTGATGCGATAGCCCTTGCCCTCGGTGACGACGGTGTAGTCCGAGCGGCTGCCCGACAGGAGCACCCGGTCGATGCCATCGCCGCCGTTGAACCCGTCGTTTCCGGCACCGCCGACCAGCAGGTCGTTGCCAGCGCCGCCCAGCAGATAGTCCTCCTGCGTGGTTCCGATCAGGATATCGTCGTTCGCCGTGCCTCTTTCTATCACGCCCTGACGGTAGTGATCTCCACCCGTCGCGCCATCCCACCACGGAGTCGACACGTCGTTGAGGTCGTTCAGCACGGCGGCCCGGGCGGTCTCTTCGTTCGTCGTCTCGTAGAGCCCGAAGGAGCCTGAGCGTGCCGGCGTCTTGACGTCGCCGAACTGCATGAACGGACCGTCGCCATATTCGGCCCAGGCGTCCCAGAGCATCCGATGCATTTCTGCCACCTCGTCGGTGCGGACGAACTCGGTCAGGAATCCAGTGAGGATGTCGGCCACCTCGCCCTTCATCGCCCTTACGTTGAACGAATGATGGATGTGCTGACCGCCCTCGTACGCCACGAGGTCCAGCCCGTACCGGTCCGCAACTTCCTTGTTTACCGACCACTTGCGATCGAGTTCGGTGTTATCCCCTTCGAAGTGCTCGACCCTGATCTTTTCGGCGAGATACGCGACCGCATCCACGTTCGGATCGGCGATCTTTTCGAGAAGCGCGTTGCGGTTGGCGGCCCTCACGACCTCCATACCGCCGAAGTAGGTCGTGACGGCAAGCTCCTCGAACACGGTCGAGGGCTCCACGAAGGTATCCGGCTCCTTGTTGCGCCAGACGTACGGGTTCATGAGCCGTTCGGCCATCCAGCCCATCGCCTCGTTCGTCTGCGTTCCGATGACGTTGACCAGGCGGCCGTCGGGCTCGTCCTTGAAGACGTCTTCCCAGATCAGAGCGGTCTCGGTCGCCTTCTTCGCGTGGTAGTCGACGAACGCATCGTTGCCCCATTCCTCCTGCGCCGATTTCAGCAGCCACTGGGATTGCTGGAACGCCCAATTCCAGGTCTCGTTGGAGTATTCGACGCGGGCGACCAGTTCAGGGTCCAGATTGTCGCGAACGTAGATGGCAAAGTTGCGAATGTATTCGTCGCTTGCCAGGTGCGGGATGTTGAACCACGGGTCTGCGCCGACCTCGTTGGCAAGCTGGACCTGATACTCGACCGAAACGGCTTTTGTGCCGGCCTTCTCGGGCGTCACACGACCCTCCCAGCTCGATGCCCTCGAATTGTTCGTTCCGTTCCAGTCCATGAACCGCAGCTGGCGCGAATCCTCGATCAGGGCGGTCCATTCGGGATTGAAGACCGCGCCTGCCTCGTAGAGGTCGTAATCGTCCTCGCGAACGACCGAGACATTGCGGATGTAATTTCCGGTGCCATTCGGATCGGTTTCGTAGATATTCATGTAGAGATTGTGGCCGTTCAGGTTATCGAAAACGATACGTCCCGGCTCGGAGCTGATGATCCGGGCGTCGCCATCGAACCTGAGATCGCCCTCGCCATCGTAATCGACGATGTAGCGCCCACTGACGGCTTCGGACCGATCCGGACCGGATTTCCACTGCCAGATCGTCCCGATCTTTTCAAGCTCTTCGGGAATGACCGTCGGCCAGTTGTTCTGGTCGAACGCGGCCTTCGAGCGCAGCTCGGAGCCGGACATTCCACCCCACTTCCCGGGCTCGTGGCCGATGAAAGAACGCATGCTTTGTGTGATGTCAAGGAACTGGTGACCTTGATCGTAATCGGTTATCCCGGTCAGATTGAAGGCGAGGGTCGGGTTGTCGTTGCCATGGGCGGCCGTAACATCGGCAGTCGAGATCGAATATCCGGTCATTGGTCTGCGCTCGCTGATTTGAATATATCTGATGCCCTTCCCTCCCATCTTCGTGCTAACGGCCAGTTCCCCCGAAGGAGGGAGAATCCGATAACCTTATTACTTGGAGAATCTAGAGGTTTACCGTAAGTTTTTTCGGTTCACGGCTTGGGAACCAAGGATCGCGGTTCTTTCAGGAGCGCCCGTCGACGGGGCGGAGTAATCTGGCCGTATCGAAGACATACTTTCCCGCATCTTCGCCTTTCTTTTGCCTCTGCCGTTGATTTTCCGTAGCAATGGGGCCGTCAATTCGACCGGTTTACAGGTCCCATCGAACGGGTATCGGATGGCCGTTCCTACGATCGACGTCCTGGAAGGGCAGCTTTGGCTGCCGAAGTTCAGTCTGTACCTGCGTCCGCCCCAATGAGAGAATCGGCCGGATCCGCTTAGGTCGCCTTCTGCGGTGCGGGACATTGGCAGAAGAAAGCCGCGCGCATCGGTCCGGAACGCCGTTCACTCATCCTTAAGTTGTACCAAGACCTATACGGCAACCGAAGGGTGTTCAACCTCGCCTGAATGGGGTAGGTCCATCGCGACGTTCGCGAAACGGCTCGGGTGGCCGCGATGCGTGGGTTCGGCCATAGGCCGCGCGGTTACGGCGACCATTTGCGCAGCCATTCGATCCCATTCCATCACCGACGGTCGCCGTGCGGATCGCGCATGGGCTATCCGCGGGGTGTCCGGGCGGCTGTCACGGATCCATGGGGCGTCCCCGTGGTGGGCTGCTCCGATGGAACCAAGGTCTCCGGCTGCGTCTTTCCCAGCTATAGGGGAGGACTGACATGGCATTCACGTCTGCGAATATGAAGGAACAGCTGCGCAAGCCGTTTCCACGTGCTCTGGCGGCTGCGGCGGCCGTAGGCTGGGTCATCGTGTTCGCCCTGCTCGTTGCACGCACGAACATGCAGTCCGACGTCGAGGCGCGACTGCTGGAGGCCGAGGAGAGTCGCCTCGTTCTGGTCGACGAGTTGGACAGTCGCACACAGGCGACGGGATCTCTGGAGGAATTGACGGCCACCCTCGATACTACGCGCGCCGAACTGGAAGAGATCGAGGGCGCCCGTGACACGGCCCGGGCCGATCTGGAGGCCGGCACGCAGCAGCTGGAAACGGTCAGGGCGGACCTGACCGAGACATCCGCCCGACTTGAGGCGGCGCAGACCGAGGTGGCGCCACTGGACGAGCGGCTGGCCAACCAGGCCGCCCTGATCAGCGACGCAGAGCAGAAGACCCTCGAACGGACGGAGGAGCTTTCGTCCGTCGGCGCGCGCCTCGAGGAGGCCCGCGCGCAGGAAGCCGAGCTTCAGCAGAATGTGTCGCAGCTATCGGCCGAGATGGCGGACCTTGCTGCACAAGCTTCGGATGCCGAGGCGCGTGTCCAGGAGGCGCGGTCGGCCGAGGCATCGTTGCAGGAGGAACTGAACGCCGCCCGCACGGAGTTGACGCAGATCGCGGATGAACGCCGGGGGCTGGAGGATGCTGTCGCGTCTCTGAGCGAGCGTCGCCAGCAACTCGCGTCCGATACTGCTGCGGCGGAGGGCCAGCGCTCGTCCCTGCAGCAGGAAGTGGCGGACCTTTCGGCGGCGCTCTCTGCCCGTGCCGACGAACTTGCGGTAATGGAACAGAGGATCGCATCGCTGCAGGACGAGGGCGACAGTGCCGCCGCTGCGCGTACGGCTGGTATCGCTCCGGGACCGTACATGTCCGACGGGATAACCGCCGCCTTCGCGGCCGACGGAACCTTCACGATGACACCCGAGGGTGGTGAGGAAATGTCGGGGACCTATGCCGTGGCGGACGATGTGCTGACGCTGGACGGCGTGGAGGATGCGCCCGACGGCTTCAGTTTTCCTGCCGAGTGCGCGGTGTCGTTCGAGCCGACGGGATTCTCCCTCGACACAACCGAAGCGTCGCCCGATGCGTGCCCTCGGCTGTCGGGATTGAAGTTCGAGCAGGGTTGATCGCCTGTCGGGGCGCCACCACCTGTGGGGCCCCGACGTCGAACGTGCAAGCTGTTCGAAGGACTTCGGCCGCCCGTGACGGCCGGGGCCTCAGTGCGCCGATATGTTGCGGTGGGCCGCACGACACGGTAGCCCCCGGACCATGTCGCCCGAAGACGTCACCGCCTGCTTCACCCGGTCGGACGGCTCCTATGCTTTTGCGCGTTGGGGGCGTCCGGTGGCTCCGGTGGTGTTCGGTGTCGACGACGCGACGCTGGCAGTCGTGCGCGACGCGATCCGGTCGGTGGTCGCGATGGCGGGCCACGACATGCAGGAGATCGATGCCGAACTGGGTGCCAACCTCATGCTCTTCTTCGTGCGCGACTGGGACGAGCTGACAGGCGTGCCCGGGCTCGACCAACTCGTCACGGACCTGGGACCGTTGGTCGGCCGGCTCGCGGCGACCGGGGCGAACCAGTACCGCGTCTTTCGTTTCGATAGGGAGGGGGCGATCAAGGCGGCGTTCGTGTTCCTGCGAATGGATGCGGACCTGTCGGCGGTCCCGGCCGATACGCTTGCGCTGGCGCAGGCGGTCCAGACCATCGTGTTGTGGTCGGACCTCGCGTTCCGCGACCGGTCCCCCCTGGTCGCGTTGCCCGACGGGCGGACCGGCGTGCGCCCCGAGATCGGCGCGCTGCTTCGCGCCGCCCACGAACCGGTGATGCCCGTGGCGGCGAACGATCCGTCGCACGCGCTGCGACTGGCCGCGCGGGTGGGACGGGCGGGATGACGCACCGCTTCGATGTCCGTGTCTATTACGAGGACACCGACATGGCCGGGATCGTCTACCACGCCAACCACCTGCGCTTCATCGAGCGTGCGCGGACCGAATTCGTGCGCGCACGCGGCATCGACCAGGCGCATCTCAAGGCGACGGAAGGCATCGTCTTTGCGGTCAGCCGGCTTGTGGCCGATTACCGCGCGCCCGCCCGGTTCGACGACATGCTGACCGTCCGGACGACGCCCTTGCGCATGACCGGCGCAAGGGCGGTCCTGTCGCAAAGGATCGTCCGGGGCGAAGCACCGATCTTCGACGCAGAGGTGACGCTGGTGGCGCTGGGTCGAGGCGGCGGCCCCGTGCGGATGCCGGCGGCGCTGCGCATGGCACTGAACCCTCAGGTTGCGAAAACGCGGCCGTGATGGCCCGGACTCTTGGCATCGACGCGGCGATTCCTGTATAGGCCGCCCAACGAGAGCCGCGCGCGACGCGGCCGGTCCCCGATGGATGATCAGGCGGATGGAAACGGAAACCCTCGCGGCGGCGCAGGCGGTCGACTTCTCGATCCTTGGCCTTTTCGCGCGGTCGACGCTGATCGTTCAGCTGGTGATGCTGATGCTGCTGGCCGCGTCGGTCTGGGCCTGGGCGATCATCGTGCAGAAGCATCTGGTCTTCCGTCGCGCGCGATCCGAGTGCGAACGCTTCGACGCCGCCTTCTGGTCGGGCGAGCCGCTGGATGAACTCTACGCCACCACCGGCCCCGAGCCGTCGGGACGTTCGGCGGCAGTGTTCGCGGCCGGCATGACGGAATGGCAGAGGTCCCACCGCGAGGACGGCGCGATGATCCCCGGCGCGCAGTCGCGGATCGACCGCTCGATGGACGTGGCCATCGCGCGCCAGTCCGAAGGGCTGGAGAAGGGGCTGCCGATCCTCGCGACCATCGGCGCCACGGCGCCCTTCGTCGGTCTCTTCGGCACGGTCTGGGGCATCATGAACGCCTTCGTCGGCATCGCGGAGTCGCAGAACACCTCGCTGGCCGTGGTGGCGCCCGGCATCGCCGAGGCGCTTCTGGCCACCGGGCTGGGCCTGCTGGCGGCGATCCCGGCCGTCATCTTCTACAACAAGCTCGTCACCGACAGCGGCCGGCTCGTCGCCCGGTACGAGGCTTTCGCCGACGAGTTCTCGACCATCCTGTCGCGCCAGCTGGACGCCTGAGATGGCCGCCGGCACCATCGGATCCGATACCGGGTCCGGGGCGCGGCGCGGACGGCGCAGGCGGCGTGCCCGGCCCATGTCCGAGATCAACGTCACTCCCTTCGTCGACGTGATGCTGGTACTGCTGATCGTCTTCATGGTCGCGGCCCCTCTGCTGACCACAGGCGTCCCGGTGCAGCTGCCGCAGGCCGCCGCCCGCGCTTTGCCCACCGAACCGGAAGAGCCGTTGACCGTGACGCTGACCGCCGACGGCCGCACCCTGCTGATGTCGAGCGAGACCGAGAGTGTCGACCTGGTCGCCCAGCTGACCGCCATCGCGGCCGAGCGCGACAGCCGCCGCGTCTACCTGCGCGCCGACGGGTCGATCCCCTACGAGACCGTGATGCGTGTGATGGCGACGTTGGCCGAGGGCGGGTTCGCCGACATCGGCCTCGTCACCGACAGCACCGAGCCCGGGCAGGAGGGGTGAGCGCATGGCGCCCGCTGACGACCAGGGCATGGATGCGCAGGGCGACGTTGCAGGCTGGACCCCGGACGCCGACGCTGCCGGCTCGTCCGCGGCCATGCGGACCGGCACCTATGCATCCGGGATCGGCCATGCCGGGCTGATCGCCGTCGCACTCTTCGGCGGATGGTTCGCCGCCGATCCGCGGCCGCCGTCCCCGGCGCCGGAAGTGACGCTCATCAGCCCCGAGGACTTCGCGGCCCTCACCCGCCCCGACGTCGCCACCGATGCTGTCCCGGCCCCCGATGTGCCGCCCGAGGACGTCGCGGTCGACGCCCCCGCCGATCCCGCGCCAGAGTCTCCCGCCGATCCACCGCCCCCCGCACCCCTGCCAGAACCGGCAGAACCCGAGCCCGTCCCGGAGCCGGAGCCTGCCCCGCAGACGGCACCGGAGCCCGAGCCCGCGGCGCCGGCCGACCCCGCCCCGGAACCGCAGCCAGAGGCACCGCCGGCAGAAGCTGCCCTGACCGACGCGCCGCCGGCGCAGGCGGTCGCGCCGCCCGCCCAGCCCGATCTGCCGCCGGCGCCGGAGGCGGTGCCGCGCCCTGCGTCGCGCGTCGCGGAAGAGGCGGCACCGCCGCCGCCGCCCGAGGCGGAGCGTGCGCCCGAGATCACCGAAACGACGGTCCCGATCCAGTCTCCCGATGCGCCGCAGCCGGTCGAGCCTCCCGCCGCGCCCGAGGAGGCCGCGCCCGAGATCGTGACCGAGGCGGAAGAGCCGGCGGCGCCCGGAACGCCGGAGATTCCGCCCGAGGTCGCCGCCGCCGCACCCGGGGCCACGCCGCGCCCACGCGCGCGCCCCGCCGTGCCGGTCCGGACGGCCGCGCAGACGGAGGCGCCGCAAGAGGCATCGCCGGATACGACCGCCACCGCCCCGCGCACCGAGGGAAGCGTGGCCGAGGCGTCGTCCTACAACCTCGAAGCGCAAGTAGAGGCAGCCGTCGCCGCCGCACGGGAGGCGGCGCCGCAGCAGGGCGAGGCCGCCGGACCGCCCATGACCGAGGGCGAGCGCGAAGCGTTCCGCCTGGCCGTGCGGCAATGTTGGCAGGTGGATGTGGGCTCACCTGCAGCCAGCATTTCGGTTACTTTGAAGTTTGAATTGACGCGTGATGGTCGTGTCGTAGGTAATCAGGTGACCTTAGTGAGAGCGGATCAAGGCGAAGAGTTTGCTCAGAGGGCGGCGTTCGATACGGCTCGTCGAGCAGTTCTACGCTGCGATATTCAGAATGGCGGCTACGACCTGCCGCCTGAGAAATACGCCCAATGGCGCGGCGTCGAGATCACCTTCAACCCCGGCGACATGCGCCTGCGATGACCCCCGCGCTGACCCCAGCCCCCTCCCGTCGTCCTCGGGCGAGACCCGAGGACCTCCAACGCCCGCGCCCCGCACCCACTACGACAGCGGCAAGCCCTAGTCGTCTTCGGGCGAGACCCGAGGACCTCTCGTCCCCCGCGCCGCAGTTCCCGGCCGCAGCCAGGCCGCTCCGTGCCGACCCAGCGCATCCGACGCCGCCCGACGCTCTGGGCGGCGCGGGGCTTGGCCGGATTACGCGCCCTCCACGTCGCCGGTCCCGTACCGTGCGGCAGCGCCGGCCCGGACCCGCCCATCGCCACGCCGCCCGCGCCCACCGCCGCGCCACCGACCGATTGGACCCGCCATGACCGCCTTCCACCGCGTCCTCGCCGCCGCGACGCTCGCCGCTCTCGCCCTTGCCGGCCCGGCCGCGGCGCAGGACGGCCCTCTGCGCATCGAGATCACCGAGGGCGTGATCGAGCCGCTGCCCATCGCCATCCCCGCCTTCGTGGCCGAGGGCGACGGGGCCGCGGAATGGGGGCAGCGCATCGCCGATCTGGTCGCCGCGGACCTGGAAGGTACGGGCCTCTTCCGCCGTATTCCGGCGGAAGCGTTCGTCGCTCCCGTGACCGAGTTCACCCCGACCGTCACCTATGCCGACTGGAAGGCGATCAACGCCCAGGCCCTCGTCACCGGGGCCGTCGCGGTAGCGGGCGACGGCACGCTGTCGGTCAAGTTCCGGCTCTTCGATGTCTTCTCGGACGCGGCTCTGGGCGAGGGGCTTCAGTTCGGCGGCACGACCGACAGCTGGCGGCGCATGGCGCACAAGGTCGCCGATGCCGTCTACAGCCGTATCACCGGGGAGACGGGATATTTCGACAGTCGCGTCGTCTTCGTCAGCGAGGCGGGACCCAAGGACGCCCGGCAGAAGCGGCTGGCGGTGATGGACTACGACGGCGCGGGGGTACAGTTCCTCACCGACGCCGCATCCATCGTTCTTGCACCGCGGTTCTCTCCCTCGGGCGACCGTGTCCTCTACACCAGCTACGAGACAGGGTTCCCGCAGATCTACGAGCTGAACGTCGGCACGGTGTCGCGCGTGGCGCTGCCCGTCCCGGCCGAGGCGATGACCTTCGCGCCGCGTTACGCGCCCGACGGCCGCACGGTCGTCTTCTCGGCCGCGCAGGGCGGCAACACCGACATCTACCGGCTTCAACCGGGCGGGGCGCCGGAGCGCCTGACGACCGCGCCGGGGATCGAGACGGCGCCGAGCTATGCCCCCGACGGCGACCGCATCGTCTTCGAATCGGATCGCTCGGGCACGCCGCAGCTCTACATCATGGCCGCGGGCGGTGGAGAGCCGCAGCGTATCAGCTTCGGGCCCGGGCGCTATGGCACGCCGGTCTGGTCGCCCCGCGGCGATCTGATCGCGTTCACCAAACAGAACGAGGGGCGGTTCCACATCGGCGTGATGCGCACCGATGGTAGTGAGGAGAGACTTTTGACCGCGTCCTTCCTGGACGAAGGGCCGACCTGGGCGCCCAACGGCCGGGTGCTGATGTTCACCCGGGAAAGCGCCGGCGCTGGCGGTGCCTCATCGCTGCATTCGGTCGACGTGTCGGGTCGCAACCTGCGGCAGGTGCCCACGCCCGAAGGTGCGTCGGACCCGGCCTGGTCGCCGTTGCTGCAATGACATGGGGTGCCGGGGCCGGTGTGGACCAGATGACGGTGCGGTGCGTTCCATTGGGCGCCGGCGGATGTTAAAAGGCCTCGACCACGATCACCTGACAGGCGGAGCGACGATGAACGGGCTAACCAGAACCCTGACGCGGGGGGCGATGATGCTGTCCCTGCTGGCCGCGGCGGCCTGCACCAACGCCGACCGGTTCGGCCGGGGCGGGGCCGGCGGCAGCTTCGACGCCAACGCCCTTGGCGCGGGCGGCATCACCACCGGCGCGCTCGACCCGGCCTCGCCCGCCTACTTCCAGCAGACGATCGGCGACCGCGTCCTTTTTGCCGTGGACCAGTCGACGCTGGGCGACGGTGGGCGCGCGACCCTCGCCGGTCAGGCACGGTGGCTGACGCAGAACCCGACCTACACCGCCATCATCGAGGGTCATGCCGACGAGCAGGGCACGCGCGAATACAACCTCGCCCTGGGTGCGCGCCGCGCCGCCTCGGCTCGCGACTATCTTGTTTCCCAAGGCGTCGCCGCAGGCCGCCTGCGGACCGTCACCTACGGCAAGGAGCGCCCCATCGAGGTCTGCTCGACCGAGGATTGCTATGCCAAGAACCGCCGGGCGGTCACCGTGGTCGCGGCCGGTCTGGGCAGCTGAGGGTGCGTGCGCTCGCCATTGCGCTTGCGGCGGCCCTGACGCTGCCTGGCGCCGCGTCCGCGCAGGAAGAGACGCTTGCCGACATCCGGCAAGAGCTATCGGTGCTCTTCGGAGAGCTGCAGCGTCTCCAGGTCGAGCTGAACACCACCGGATCGCCGCAGGTCGACCTTTCGGGCACCTCCGCGCTGGAGCGCATCGACGTGATGGAGGCCGAGCTTCGGCGTCTCACCGGCGCCACCGAAGCCGCACAGAACCGCATCGCCTCGGTCGTCGCCGACGGCACGAACCGGATCGGCGACCTGGAGTTCCGTCTGTGCGAGGTCGAACCCGGCTGTGACATCGCCGCGCTGGGCGATACGCCGACCCTGGGCGGTGGCGCAGGCGCGGCGCCCGTCGCCGTCGTCCCCCCGGCCGCCAATCCCGGCGGCGCCCAACTGGCCATCGGCGAACAGGCCGACTTCGATCGGGCGAAGGAGGCCTTCGATTCCTCTAGCTTTCGCAGCGCCGCAGACCTCTTTGCGACCTTTGCCCAGACCTACACCGGCGGTCCGCTGACCGGCGAGGCGCATTTTTATCGCGGTCGCGCGCTGGAGGAACTGGACGAAACCGAGAATGCGGCGCGCGCCTATCTCGATTCCTACTCCGGTTCCCCGCAGGGCGCTCTGGCGCCCGATGCGCTGCTTCGGCTTGCTCTCGCTCTCGATGCGGTCGGCCAGCGTGATGACGCCTGCGCGAACCTCGATGCGGTTACCCAGCGCTATCCCGACACAAACGCGTCGATCGAGGCACAGACCGCGAGGGCGTCGCTGGGCTGCACCTGAATGGCGGCGCCCGGGTCGAAAGGCGCCTCGGACGATCCGGTTCGGAACGCGTTCGACCGCGGGATGTCGCAGCTTGCATCCGGATCTGGTACCGGACGGCTGGGCCTTGCGGTGTCGGGTGGCGGTGACAGCATGGCACTGCTTCACCTCGCGACGGATTGGGCGGCACGGCACGGCACGGCGCTGAGCGTCGCGACCGTGGATCACCGCCTGCGCCCCGGTTCCGCCGACGAGGCCCGGACGGTTGCCGGCCTCTGCGAGGCGATGGGCATGCCGCACCGGACGCTGGTCTGGGAAGGGCGCATCGGGGGCGGCAACCTTCAGGATGCGGCCCGCGAGGCGCGCCGTGCACTTCTGACCGGCTGGGCGACGGGGCAGGGCGTCGGGATGATCGCGACCGGGCACACCCTGGACGATCAGGCCGAGACGGTGCTGCTGCGCCTCGCCCGGGGATCGGGGGTCGACGGTCTGGCCGGTATCGCACCGGCGCGCCGGATCGGCGGCGTCCTGTGGGTGCGGCCGCTCCTCCGCCTTCGCCGGGAGAACCTTCGCCATTGGCTGCGCGACCGCGGTGCCCGGTGGATCGACGATCCATCGAACGACGATCCCCGGTTCGACAGGGTCCGCGCCCGGGGTCTGTCGTCGGCGTTGGCCGACCTCGGTCTGACGCCAGGCCGGCTGGCCGCGCAGGCGGCCCACATGCGTGGCGCCCGCGACGTGCTGGAGACGGCGGCGGATGACCTGTCGCGGCGTGCCGTGCGGCAGGAGGGGGGCGACCTCCTGTTCGACCGCGCTGTCATGATGGTGGCGCTGCCGGAGACGCGCAACCGGCTGGTGGCGCGGGCGACGATGTGGATTTCAGGCGCGCCGTACCGGCCCCGGTTCGCCGCGCTGGAGCGGCTCGCCCTGACGGGAAGGGGAACGTTGCAGGGTTGCGTCGCGATGCCGGCGGGCCGTTGGTGGCGCCTCACGCGCGAATATGCCGCCGTGCGGGACACGCGCTGTGCGACGGCGGAACTGTGGGACGACCGGTGGCGGATGTCGGGCCCCCATGCCTCCGATCTGCACATCGCCGCGCTGGGCCGGGAGGGACTGGCACGTTGCGACGTATTGGGGATGGACACCGCGCTGGCGGCGACTCCGGCGGTCTGGCGGGGGCGCGACCTCGTCTCCGCCCCCTGTGCAGGATATCTTAACGGTTGGTCGGCCAGTTTGTCGGCGGGGCGCGACGTATTCGCGCCGTAGCGGCGGATGGCGGGGAATGACATTGAACACAGCGTGCGCATGTCTATCTTCCAACTGACCCGGGCGGACCGTCCCCCGGACCGACGATAGGAGTTTGCCTTGGGCAACGTGCGCAACATCGCCTTCTGGGTGGTCCTCTTCCTGCTGGTCCTGGCCCTCTTCAACCTTTTCGGAGGCGGGCAGTCCGGCATGAACTCGCGGTCGGTCAGCTATTCCGACTTCGTCGAGGCGGTGGATGCCGGCGACGTCGCCAGCGCCACCATCGACGGCGAGAAGGTGATGTTCCGCGGCAACGACGGCGTCGACTATGTGACGATCCGGCCCGACGGCGCCGATGTCACAGGCCGCCTGCTGGACGAGGACGTCGTGGTCAATGCCAAGCCGCAGCAGCAGTCGGGACTCACGTCGATCCTGATGACCTTCCTGCCGTTCCTGCTGCTGATCGGCGTGTGGATATACTTCATGAATCGGATGCAGGGCGGCGGGAAGGGCGGCGCGATGGGCTTCGGCAAGTCCCGGGCCAAGCTGCTGACCGAAAAGCACGGGCGCGTCACCTTCGACGACGTCGCCGGCATCGACGAGGCCAAGGAGGAGCTGGAGGAGATCGTGGAGTTCCTGCGCAATCCGCAGAAATTCTCTCGGCTGGGGGGCAAGATCCCCAAGGGTGCGCTGCTGGTCGGACCTCCGGGCACCGGCAAGACGCTGCTCGCCCGCGCCATCGCAGGCGAGGCGGGCGTGCCCTTCTTCACCATCTCGGGTTCCGACTTCGTCGAGATGTTCGTCGGCGTCGGCGCCAGCCGGGTACGCGACATGTTCGAGCAGGCCAAGAAGAATGCGCCCTGCATCGTCTTCATTGACGAAATCGACGCGGTCGGCCGGTCGCGCGGCGTGGGCTACGGCGGCGGCAACGACGAGCGCGAGCAGACGTTGAACCAGTTGCTGGTCGAGATGGACGGGTTCGAGGCGAACGAGGGCATCATCATCGTTGCCGCGACGAACCGTCCCGACGTGCTCGACCCCGCGCTCCTGCGCCCCGGCCGCTTCGACCGGCAGGTGCAGGTCCCGAACCCCGACATCAAGGGCCGGGAGAAGATCCTCGGCGTCCACGCCCGCAAGGTTCCGTTGGGTCCCAACGTCGATCTGCGCATCATCGCGCGAGGCTGCCCCGGGTTCTCCGGCGCCGACCTCGCCAACCTTGTGAACGAGGCGGCGCTGACCGCGGCCCGCATCGGGCGGCGCTACGTGATGATGGAGGATTTCGAGAACGCCAAGGACAAGGTGATGATGGGGTCCGAACGTCGCTCCATGGTCATGTCCGAGGACGAGAAGAAGCTGACCGCCTATCACGAGGCGGGTCATGCGATCGTCGGCCTGAACGTCCCCGAGCATGACCCGATCCACAAGGCCACGATCATCCCCCGCGGTCGCGCCCTGGGCCTGGTGCTGTCCCTGCCGGAGCGGGATCAGTTGAGCGTCAGCCTCAGGAAATACACCTCCAAGATCGCGATGGCGATGGGCGGGCGTGTGGCCGAGGAGCTGGTGTTCGGCCATGAGAACGTGACGTCCGGCGCCGCGTCGGACATCCAGCAGGTGTCCAAGATCGCCCGCGCGATGGTGACCCAGTTCGGCTTTGCCGAGGAACTGGGCTACGTCGACTACGCCAACGAGCAGCAGAGCTATCTCGGCGCCTACGGCGGCGGGACCAACCACTCGGCCGCGACGCAAAAGACCATCGACGACAAGGTCAAGCAGATCGTCGACACCGGTTACGAGACTGCCAAGCGCATCCTGACCGAAAAGCGCGACGACCTGGAACGTCTGGCGCAGGGTCTGCTGGAGTACGAAACGCTGACCGGCAGCGAAATCCAGCGCGTCATCAACGGGGAGACGCTGAGCCGCGACAACGACGAGGACGACCGCCCCGACCAGGGCAATGCCCCGTCGATCACGGCCATCCCGAAGACCAGCGGCAGGTCGAAGCCAGTCGACGGAGGGATGGAGCCCGAACCTACGGCCTAGGGTGCGCCTGCAGCCACCGTCGGAAGGGCCGGCCGTCAGAGCGACGGGCGGCCCTTTTTCGTTGCCGACGGGACAGAAACCGGCATCATGTCGCGCGAACGATGCGACAGGGGGCCGCCATGCCAGCGCTCGAACCGACGGAACTGACGGGCACGATCACCTGGCTGGGTCGGGTTCCGCACCGGGACGCCGCGCGGATCGAGGCGGAACCGCTCGACCGGATGATCCTGGGTTTCGAGGGTCTGGTCGGTGAACACCATGCCGGCCTCACGCGCGCCTCATGCTCGCGTGTGCTCTCTCAATATCCGCGCGGCACCGAGATACGGAACGTTCGCCAGCTGTCGGTGCTCTGTCAAGGCGATCTGGACGCCATCGCCCGCGACCTGAGGCTGGAGGCGCTGGACCCCGCATGGCTGGGTGCCTCGGTGGTGGTTCAGGGCCTGCCGGACTTTTCGTTCCTTCCGCCGTCCGCGCGCCTGCAGGCAGATGACGGCCCCACGCTTGTCGTCGACATGCAGAACCTGCCGTGCAAGTTCCCCGAGATGACGATCGAGGCCGCCCGCCCGGGCCACGGCCGCGGCTTTCGCGCCGCTGCCGAGGGGCGCCGCGGCATCACTGCCTGGGTCGAACGGCCGGGTACCCTGCGCGTTGGCCAGGCTCTGCGCCTGCACGTCCCCGGCCAGAGAGCGTGGCGCGGTGCGGTGCCAAAGACCGTCGCATCGGTCGCCTAGGCGGTCAGCCCCTCGGGTTCGGGAAGGTCGTTCGCCCGGCAGCATGCGGTCAGCGTGTTTGCCAGAAGGCAGGCGATCGTCATCGGACCGACTCCGCCCGGCACCGGCGTGATGGCGCCGGCCACGCCCAAGCAGGACGGGAAGTCGACGTCGCCGACCAGCCGCGTCCTGTCGCCCTCGTCCGGGACGCGGTTGATGCCCACGTCGATCACCGTGGCGCCTGGCTTCAGCCAGTCGCCCGGCACCATTCCGGGCCGCCCCACGGCCGCGACGAGGATATCGGCACGGCGCACGACGCCCGGCAGGTCGCGCGTGCGGCTGTGGCAGATCGTGACGGTGCAGCTGTCGCCCAGAAGAAGCTGCGCCATCGGCTTGCCCACGATGTTGGACCGTCCCATCACGACGGCCTCCATCCCCGACAGATCGCCGTGATGCGCGCGCAGCATCATCAGGCAGCCCAGCGGCGTGCAGGGCACCATCGCCTTTTGCCCCGTCGCCAGCCGCCCTACGTTCGAGATGTGGAAGCCGTCGACGTCCTTCGCCGGGTCGATGGCCGCCAGCACAGTCGCCTCGTCGATGTGGCGGGGCAGAGGAAGTTGCACCAGAATGCCGTGCACCGCGGGGTCGTCGTTGAGTTGCGCCACCAGCGACAGAAGGGTTCCGGCGTCGGTGTCGGCATCAAGGCGGTGCTCGAAGCTCTCCATGCCGACCTCGACCGTCTGGCGGCCCTTGGATCGGACATAGACCTGGCTGGCTGGATCCTCGCCCACCAGCACGACGGCAAGGCCCGGAGCGATACCATGCGCCTTCAGCGTCCCGACATGCGTCGCGACGCGAGCGCGAATATCGGCTGCGAAGGCGCGGCCGTCCAGGATGGTGGCGGTCATGTCGGCCTCATACATATGGATGCGGATGTCGGTCGGACTACGGATGCCGCCGGTGCCGGACGTGGTCCCGACCTACGGCAATTTTCATTGAAGCTGCGGGCGGCGTCAAAACAGCCCTTCGACCTCGCCGGCGTCGTTCAGGCGGATCGTCTCGGCCGAGGGCACGCGGGGCAGGCCCGGCATCGTCATGATCTCGCCGCAGACGGCCACGACGAAGCCGGCGCCGGCCGACAGACGCACCTCGCGCACCGGGACCGAATGGCCGGTGGGCGCGCCCCGCAGGTTCGGATCGGTGGAGAAGGAATATTGCGTCTTGGCCATGCAGACAGGCAGGTGGCCGAACCCCTGATCCTCCCAGGTGCGCAGCTGGTCGCGTATCTTCTTGTCGGCGATGACCTCGTCGGCACGGTAGATGCGGCGCGCGATGGTCTGCATCTTGTCGAAGAGGCCCATGTCATCGGGGTAGAGCGGCGCGAAGTTCGCGATACCCGCATCCGCGATCTCGGCCACGCGGGTGGCCAGAGCCTCGATCCCTTTCGACCCGTCGGCCCAGTGGCGGCACAGGATCGCTTCGGATCCCTGGCTGGCGACGTAGTCCTTGACCGTCGCGATCTCGGCTTCGGTATCGCCGGAGAAATGGTTGATGCCCACCACCACGGGCACGCCGAAGGATTTCACGTTCTCGATGTGCCGGCCGAGGTTGGCGCAGCCCGATCGGACGGCCGCGACGTTCTCAGCCCCGAGGTCGGCCTTGGCCACGCCGCCGTTCATCTTCATCGCACGCACCGTCGCCACGATGACGACGCAGGCGGGGGCAAGGCCGGCCTTGCGGCACTTGATGTTCATGAACTTCTCGGCACCCAGGTCGGCGCCGAACCCGGCCTCTGTCACGACATAATCGGCCAGCTTCAGCGCGGTCGTCGTGGCGATGACCGAGTTGCAGCCATGTGCGATGTTGGCGAAGGGGCCGCCGTGGACGAAGGCGGGGTTGTTTTCCAGCGTCTGGACGAGGTTCGGCTGCATGGCATCGCGCAGCAGGACGGTCATCGCGCCGTCCGCCTTGATGTCACGGGCGTGGACCGGTTCGCGGTCGCGGGTGTAGGCCACGATGATGTCGCCCAGCCGCTTTTGCAGGTCGTCGAGGTTCCGCGCGAGGCACAGGCAGGCCATGACCTCGGACGCGACGGTGATGTCGAACCCGCCCTCGCCGGGATATCCGTTGGCCACGCCGCCCAGCGACGTGGTGATCTGGCGCAGCGCCCGGTCGTTCATGTCGACCACGCGCCGCCAGACGATGCGGCGGGTGTCGATCCCCAACTCGTTTCCCCAGTAGACGTGGTTGTCGATCATGGCCGACAGCAGGTTGTGGGCGCTGGTGATCGCGTGGAAGTCGCCGGTGAAGTGGAGGTTCATGTCCTCCATCGGCACCACCTGGGCGTAGCCGCCGCCCGCCGCCCCGCCCTTCATCCCGAAGCACGGGCCCAGCGACGCCTCGCGGATGCAGATTGCGGCGCGCTTGCCGATGGCGTTCAACCCGTCGCCCAGGCCCACCGTCGTGGTCGTCTTGCCCTCGCCGGCGGGGGTGGGGTTGATCGCGGTGACGAGGATGAGCTTTCCGTCGGGCCGGTCCTGCACCGCGTCGATGAACCGCTGCGACACCTTGGCCTTGTCGTGGCCATAGGGCACCAGGTCGTCGGCACCGATCCCCAGGCGTTCGCCTATGGCCTGGATGGGCTGCTTTTTCGCTGCGCGGGCGATCTCGATATCCGACGTGACGGTCATGGTAACTCCTCCGATGCCGCCTTTCCCTATCGCGCCGGCGGCCGGGGCGCACCCGGCCATTGCGACATCGCGGGGATCGGAACCGGCGCGGGCCGATTTTCCATATCGCGCGCTCTGAATGGCGGGAACCGACGAGCGGATTGCACGTTCGGCGGCAGGGCTTCCTCCCTGACAGCCTCAGCGCCGCAACTCCCCCCAAGGTTGCGGCGCTGTACTGTCTGGAGGTCGACCGATCAGGCCGGTACCATCGTTCCCTGCAAAATAGCGACCTTTCGCCGATCTTCCCCCGCCTCGATCCAGACGGACGCGGTCACGACGGTCAATCGCCGTCCGGCGCGAACGACCTCCCCGACCGCCACCAGACGGTCCCCGGTGGCGGGACGCAGCAGGTTGATCTTCATCTCGGCGGTCATGATGTCGCCCTCGCCGCCCGCCATCAGGGTCAGGGCCGCGTAACCGGCGGCCGTGTCGCCCAGCGAGAAGGTGAGCCCGGCGTGGGCGAAGCCGTGCTGCTGATGGGCCAGGGGCAGGATCGGCGCCACGACCTCGATCAGGCCGGGCTCGACCCGGGTCAGAGAGGCCCCGAATGTCGTCATCAGGGCCTGCCGCGCGAAGCTGGAATGAATTTGCGCCGCCGCGGCCGGTTCCAGCGCACCCGTCACGCGGCCCGCCGGACCAGCGGCATCGGGACCGCGTGCGGAACCGGCCCCGTCAGGATCGCCCGGGCACCTGCGCCCAGCAGCGGCGCAAAGGCGGCGTGGGTCCATGGCAGCCCGCCGGTATAGGTGCCGTAGGCCGGCAGGATGGCGCGTGCGGCGTCGTGCAGAAAACAGCGCCGGGTGATCTGGCAGCCACGCAACCCGATACTGGCCTTGGGATGGTAGTGGCCGCTCAACTCGGCCGTGGCACCGGGATGGGCGATGTGCCGGAAGACCAGCGGTCCTATGGTAACCTCGTTCCGGGCATGGCCCGGCGCTCCGCCGCCGGCGGGATCGTGGTTGCCGCTGACCCAGATCCAGCGACGGCCGGCCGCCAGCACCGACAGACGCGCCCTTGCCGCTGGGTCCATAGCCATCGCCGATGCGTCGTCGTCGAAGCTGTCGCCCAGGCTGACGACGGTGGCGGGATCGGTCGCAGCGATGTCGGCGCCCAGCCGTGCGAGCGTGTCCAGTGATTCATAAGGGGGCAGCATGTTGCCCTGACGGCGCGCGATCCTCTCGGACTTGCCCAGGTGCAGGTCGGCCACCGCCAGCAGCCGCGCGGCGGGCCACCAAAGCGCCCCCGAACCCATCGCGTGCAGGGCCTCGTCGGCCAGAGTAAAGACGACTGCGTTCATGCTATGTCCATGCCGCGCCGACGTTCGGAAATCAACCCGCTCCGATCGGGGCGAGGGGCACACGCCCGGCGCCTAGAACTCCACCCCCTGCTGCGCCTTTACGCCCGAACGGAAGGGATGCTTGACCAGCTCCATTTCGGTCACGAGGTCCGCGGCTTCGATCAGGTCGGGATGGGCGTTGCGCCCGGTCAGCACGACATGCGTCATCGCCGGCTTCTCGGCGGCAAGGAATGCCGCTACTTCGGCCGCCGATACATAGTCGTATCGGATCGCGATGTTGATCTCGTCCAGCAGGACCATGCGGTTGGCCGGGTCGCGGATCAGCTCCTTCGCGCGGGCCCAGGCAGCCTGTGCCATCTCGGTGTCGCGGGATTTGTCCTGCGTCTCCCACGTGAAGCCTTCGCCCATGGTGTGGAACGCGCAGGTGTCGGTGAAGTGCCGCAGGATCAGGTCGCGCTCCCCGGTGGACATGCCGCCCTTGATGAACTGCACAACAGCGCATTGCATCTCGTGGCCGATGCAGCGGAAGATCATGCCGAACGCGGCCGACGACTTGCCCTTGCCCTTGCCCGTATGGACGATGACCAGACCCTTCTCGTCGGTCTTGGTCGCCATGATCTTGTCGCGCGCGGCCTTCTTCTTGGCCATCTTCGCGTTGTGGCGGGCGGCGTCCCCGCCGGGTTCGGTGTCGTCCGTCATGGCGTGGCCTCCGGTTGCGGGTCTGGCAGGGGGTGCATCCAGGCGATGCGTTCCTCGATGAAGTCGTGGCCCTCAGGCGTCACGGCGCCAGGATCGTCCAGCAGGGCGGCAGGGAGGTGCGTCTCGTCCGGCTTGCCCGACCAGCGATAGGAGACCGGGCTGCCGCAGGTACCGCAGAACCCCCGTTCCACCCCGGGTGACGACGCATGGGTGCGCGGCGTGCCCGTCCAGCGCAGCGCCGCGTCCGGGACGCAGACGAAGGTCGTCATCGGCGATCCCGTGGCCCGGCGGCAGCTGTCGCAATGGCAATGCAGGACCCACCGCTCCGGTGGGGTGTATTCGAACCGCACGGCGCCGCACAGACAGCGCCCGGTGCGGGCAGAGGGGGTCATTGTCACGCGTTCACCTCCAGCGGCCGGGACAGACGGTCCAGTTCGACGCGTGCCCGGTTCGACTTCGGCACCCACAGGCCGCGGTCGATGGCCTCGGTCAGGCGCTGGGCGATCTCCTGCAGGGCCGGAGCGTTCGCGTACGCGATGAAATCGCGCACGGTGTCGTCCTCGACGAAGGCGGCCAGCACCAGGTCGAAGTGATGCGACTTCACCGCACCCGTCGTGGCGGCAAAGGCGAACATGTAGTCGACCGTCGCCGCGATCTCGAAGGCGCCCTTGTAGCCGTGGCGCATGACGCCCGCGATCCATTTGGGGTTCACGACCCGGCTGCGGACGACGCGCCCGATCTCGTCCTCCAGGGTGCGGATGACGGGACGCTCGGGGCGGGAATGGTCGTTGTGGTAGATCGGGCGCCGGCGTCCCTGGAGGGTCTCCACGGCCGCGGTGGCGCCGCCCTCGAACTGATAGTAGTCGTCGCTGTCCAGCAGGTCGTGCTCGCGGTTGTCCTGGTTCTGGACGATGGCCTCGACCTGGCCCAGTCGCGCGGCGAACCCGTCCGGGTCCGCCCGCCCTTCGGCGCCCGCGCCATAGGCGTAACTGCCCCAGGCCATGTAGGCGGCGGCGAGGTCCGCGGTGTCGTTCCACGCCCGCGCGTCGATCAGCGCCTGAAGCCCCGCGCCGTAGGCCCCGGGCTTCGATCCGAAGACGCGGGCAGTGGCCCCCTCGGCGCGCGCGCGGGCGGCTGCGGGGTTGATGTCGTCCGGTTCATCCAGGGCCATCACGGCACGGGCAGCACTGTCGACGAGGTCGATGAGCCCCGGGAACGCGTCTCGAAAGAACCCCGAGATCCGCAGGGTCACGTCCACCCGCGGGCGTCCCAGAGCGGTGGCCGGAATGACCTCGAACCCGGTCACGCGGCGGTTGGCGGCGTCCCACGTCGGCTTCACGCCCATCAGCGCAAGGCATTGTGCGACGTCGTCGCCCCCGGTGCGCATGTTGGCGGTGCCCCAGGCGGTCAGCAGCAGGATACGTGGCCAATCGCCGTGGTCCTGCAGGTGCCGGTCGATGAGAGCGCTGGCCGACCGCCAGCCCAGCGCCCAGGCCGTCGGCGTCGGCACGGCGCGGCTGTCCACGGAATAGAAGTTCCGCCCCGTCGGCAGGACGTCCAGCCGCCCCCGCGTCGGCGCCCCCGATGGCGCGGGCGCCACGGCCCGACCGTCGAGCGCCGCCAGCAGCCCCGCGGCCTCGGCCGGTCCGCATGCGGCAACGGCGGGCCTTACGCGGTCCGCGGCCTCAGCCATGACGGCGGCGGTCGCGGGGCCGGGGGCCGCCGCCCCCTCCATCAGCCGGATGGCGAGCATCTCCAGCCGCTCCACCGTATCGCCGGTACTGCGCCAGAGGTCCGTCGCGCCGCCCTCCTTCATCCTGTCGGCAAATACTCCCCCCGGAGGGTCCGCCGCATCCGCCCACGCCAATGCGTCGGGTCTTGGACCGGCCCAGGGCGTGGCCATGTCGCAGTCCAGCGGGTCGAAATCCAACCCCAGATCGTCGGCCATCGCGCGCAGCAGCGACGCATCGCCGTCCCGGCCCGTTCCCCGCGCGACGCGCAGCAGCGCGATGGAGAGGTCCCGCTCCTGCACGCCCCTCGGCGATGTGCCGAACACGTGCAGCCCGTCGCGGATCTGGGCCTCCTTCACCTCGCACAGATAGGCGTCGAGCCGGGCAAGGTCGCTGTCCGCATCCGTCCCCGTCATGCCCACGTCCCGGTCCAGCCCGGACGTGGCGGCCAGCGACACGATCTCGCGGCGCAGATGCGCGACGCGGCGCGGATCGACGCCGGCGGCCTCGTAGTATTCGTCCACCAGCGCCTCGAGGTCGCGCAGCGGGCCGTAGGTCTCGGCCCGCGTCAGCGGTGGGGTCAGATGGTCGACGATCACGGCCTGCGCGCGCCGCTTGGCCTGCGTGCCCTCTCCCGGATCGTTGACGATGAATGGATAGACATGCGGCATCGGTCCCAGCACCGCCTCGGGAAAACAGTCGGCCGACAGTGCCAGCGCCTTGCCAGGCAGCCATTCGAGGTTGCCGTGCTTGCCCATGTGGACGACCGCATGCGCCTTCCACGCGTGCCGCAGCCAGAAATGGAAGGCGAGGTAGTGATGCGGCGGCACCAGATCGGGGGCGTGGTAGGTCTGGACGGGGTCGATGTCATAACCGCGCGCCGGCTGGATTGCGA
The DNA here is from genome assembly GCA_963722905.1 of uncultured Alphaproteobacteria bacterium. Taxonomy (GTDB): domain Bacteria; phylum Pseudomonadota; class Alphaproteobacteria; order Rhodobacterales; family Rhodobacteraceae; genus CAVROT01. Next base: position 28,215 of record CAVROT010000011.1, read on the forward strand.
CGGCCGCGTTGCCCACGCGGTGGATGGCAAGAACGAAATGGCCGGCGATCGCGCCGCCTGGGGGGGCCGGAGCCTCCGGCGGGGATATTTCGGAACCCAAGTCGGGGGGGACGCGCCTGCTGTCCGCCACGGCGGGATCGCGATGGCGGATGAAGAAGGGATCGTCCTGCGGGGCGCCCCATCGCGCCTCGATCTGCTGTCGCACAGCAAGGGGCAGGGCGTCATAGCCGGTGCGGTAATCCTTCAGCGACAGCATCTCGCCGCCCGTTCGCGCGGCGCGGTCGGTGCGCCAGTTCGTCGGGCCGGACATCAGGCGGCGCATCAACGCGTCGGCATCGGGGGGAATGTCGTCGATGGCGTAGCCGGCGCCCTCCAGCAGGCGCAGCACATCCACCGTCGCCGCCGGCGTGTCGAGCCCGACGCCGTTGGCCAGCCGCCCGTCCCGTGTCGGGTAGTTGGCGAGGACCAGCGCCACGCGCCGGTCGCCCGGCGGGGCGGCGCGCAGGTCACACCAGTTCCGCGCCAGGTCGGCGACGAAGTCGATCCTGTCGCCGCGCGGACGCCAGGTGGCGACAGGGCACTGGGTGGCGTCGTCGAAGTAGGCCCCGTCCTTCCACGCGACGGCGCGGCCGAGGATGCGGCCGTCGACCTCTGGCAGGGCGACGTTCATCGCGATGTCGCGGGCCGAAAGGCCGGTGGAGCCGTCCTCCCACGCCGCCTCTGTCGCGGCCGATAGAACGACCTGGAACACCGGGGCAGCATTGGCCGCGTGACCCGCCAGCGGATTGCCGGGCTGCATGTCGCGGTCATGGGGCGATCCGGTGGCGAAGGCGGTCAGGTTCAGGATCGCCGACGGGGGATCGGTGGCGAAGAGCGCATCCAGCGTGGCCGCCGAGACCGGGTCCTTCAGCGAGGCCACGAAGACCGGCAGCGGGTTCAGCCGGCGCCGCAGCAGCGCGCGCACCAGCCGGTCGACCGGGGCCAGCCCGCCCCCCAGCATCAGAGCGCGGTAGAAGACGATGGGGACGACGGGCGCACCCGCGGTCCAGTGGGCGCGGGCGGTGTCGGGGCCCGCCTGCTCGGTCCCGGGCCAGTGGACGCCCGCGCGCAGCACCGGATGTGCGGCGGGCGGGGCGGCCGGCTCGTTCCGTGCCAGTGAACGTGCGTGGCCGAGGAAGGCGGCGGCGTTGCGCGGCCCGCCCTCGATCAGCAGCGACCAGAGCGCGTCGTAATCGGCGTCGCGGATCGTCGAGAGCGCGCGAAGGTCCGGGTCCGGCCGGTCGTCGCCCGGCAAGAGCGCCAGCGGCACGCCCGCCTCCCGCAGTCGGGCGGCGTATTGCGCGACCCCGTAGGGCCAGTAGCCCTGCCCCCCGAGGATCCGTGCGACGACGAGGCCCGAACCCGTTGCGCAGGCGTCGAGATGCAGGTCGACCGACATGGGGTGGCGGAGATGGGCGAGGTTCGCGAGCCGCAGGGTCGGCGGGTCGTCCATCGACGCGCGGGCAGAGGACAGGGCCGACAGTTCTGTGTCGGCGGCCGAGATCACGACGACCTCGGCTGGCGTCTGGCCGGGATCGACCGGCTCGGCCCCGTCGTCGACGGTGCCCGGTGTCGCCGCCAGCAGGTGCATCAGGCGCCTTGCCGGGCGCCGCTATGCGGCCTACCTGCGAAGCGATCGAAAACGGAGTGACACCGATGGACTACAAGAAGAGCGGCGGCGCGCGCCCGGGCAAGGGTGCACCCCCCCACCGCGAAAAGGGCGCCCCCGGCGGGCGTGACAACCCTTTCGGCGGGACCTCCGGCAAGCGCAAGACCATACCGGCCGGGGACCTCGACGTGCCGGCGGATCCGGCGGACGACTTCGCCGTGGACGAGCAGGGCACGAAGAACATCCGCGGAACCGAGGAGATCTCGAACGACAACGACGAATCGATCGCCCACCGCGACGACTGAGCCGGCGACAAGCGCCACCGCGCCGTGCCTGCGCGGCGCGGCAATCCTCATGCGGCCAGCGCCGCCTCGATGGCGGCACGGTCCATGCCGGCCTGACCGATCACCACGAGCCTCGTGGCACGTGGATCGGTGCCGAACGGGCGGTCGTAATGGGTGTCCACACGCGGTCCGACAGCCTGCAGCGCAAGGCGCATCGGCTTGCCGGCGACGGCGGCGAACCCCTTGAGCCGCAATATGTCGTGGGTGGCGATCACCCCGGCGACATGGGCGGCGAAGGCCGCGGGGTCGGAGACCTCGGACCGGTTCACGACGAAGCTTTCGAAGTCGTCATGGCCGTGGTCATGCATGTCGTCGTCGTGGTGGTCGGCGTCCTCATCGTCGTGGTGGTGATGATGGTGCACCTCATGGCGCGCGGCGATGTCGTCCTCGGCGGCGGCGCCGCGGCCCAGCAGCACGTCGATCGGCAGCGCGCCCTGCGTCGCCTGTACGACCTGTACGCCGTCCCGCGCCTCTTTCCGCAGGCGGGCGGTCAGCGTCGATGCCTCTTCGGCCGTCATCAGGTCGGTCTTGTTGACGACGATCATGTCAGCGCAGGCGATCTGGTCCTCGAAGAGTTCAGACAGCGGGGTGTCGTGGTCCAGCCCGTCGTCGGCGCGGCGCTGGACGTCCACCGCCGCCACGTCGTGCGCAAAGCGCCCGTCGGCCACCGCCCGACCGTCGACCACCGCGACGACGCCGTCCACGGTCACCGCGCCCGCGATCTGGGGCCAGGCGAAGGCGCGGATCAGCGGCTGCGGCAGAGCCAGGCCCGACGTCTCGATCACGATGTGGTCGGGACGCCCGGGCCGGGCCAGCAGCGCCTCCAGCGTGGGGACGAAATCGTCGGCGACGGTGCAGCAGATGCAGCCGTTGCTCAGCTCCACGATGTCCTCGTCGCGGCACGCCCCGACGCCGCAGCCGCGCAGCGTCTCGCCGTCGACGTTCATGTCGCCGAACTCGTTCACGATCAGCGCGATGCGTCGCCCCCCGGCATGGGTCAGGAGGTGGCGGATCAGCGTGGTCTTCCCCGATCCGAGGAAGCCGGTGACGACGGTGGCGGGTATCTTGGCGGCCATCGGGCGCGGCCTCAGGCGGCGACGAGGGACAGCAGCGGCCCCTCGATCATCTCGAGCGCGAGGAACGCGCCGACGCCGGCGACCATCGCGCCGGCCAGCCGCGCGTTCACCGCCTGCGCCGTGGTGGCGCCCAGCAGTTGGGTCGCCATCCAGCCGGCCCCTATGGCCAGCGCGTACTGCACCGCGGCGAGGCCGATCAGGTAGCCAAGCATGACCGCGCCGCCGACGCCGCCCTCCTGCCCGGCGATGGACCCGCCGAACGCCGCTCCGTGAAATAGACCGAAGCCCGCGAAGACGGCCATCGCCGCGCCTGCGCCAAGGGTCCGGCCCGACAGGATCAGCCCGCCAAGCGCCAGCAGCGACAGCACGACCACGGCCTCGATCCCGGGCACGACCAACCCGGCCGCAACTGCGCCGCAGCCCGCCAGCATCGCGGCGATATAGGCGGCAGGGGACAAGAGGCGCGCGCCGGTGAAGGCCGCGGCGACCCCCATGGCGAGGACGAAGAACAGGTGGTCGAAGCCCAGCAGGGGGTGGCCGACGCCCGACACCAGGCCTTGCGCGAACGTATCCATCGGCAGGCCGCCCAGCGGATGGTGGGCCAGCGCCGGCGTGGCGGCACCGGCTGCGAAGATGAGGGCGAGGGTGGGCGTCTTCATGTCTGTCCCCTTTCGGACCATAATATCCGGCCGAATGGGGAACGGGGGAGAACGCGGCATGCGCCGGCCCTCGCCCCCGGAACACCCCGTCCGGTCGCGCAGGCCGGGCCGCCGGTGTGGCGGTGGCCCGGTGCATGGCTGGTCTCCTGGCTGACCGGGTCAGTGCGGGGCGTCGGCCTTCCCGGGCTTTTTGGCCCAGTGGCGCAGATGACGTCCCGCTCGCCGGCGACAGTCGCGGGGGCGGCTGCGGTGACCCGCCCCGGGTGGGGTCGCAGGCTCCGCATTCCCATTTCGGCCCGTCCCGCGTTTCGCGCTTGGGGCACCATGCGTCGCCATGTGGCGCCGAGGGGCTCTGGCGGTCAAGGGCGATTGCGACATGGCAGGGTGCCCGAGCGGCGCGTGCGGGACGTTCCCCCGACAGGAGAGCGCGATGCGAGGTCGAGGGCGGCACGTTTGCCGGACCTGCGATGGGGTCGCCCTTTCGTCGCAGCGCGATCGCTCGACGTCCTGACGCTCAGGCGTCCCCACGCCGGAGTGACTCGAGGATGGCCGAAAAGTCCCTGCCTCCCTGTCCGTCCGTCTCGGCGAACCCGGCATAGATATCGCGGGCGGCACGGCCCAGCGGCGTCCGGCTGCCTGTCGCCTCGGCTGCCTGCTGCGCGAGGCGGAGGTCCTTGAGCATCAGCGCGGCGGCGAAGCCAGGCCTGTAGTCGTTGTCGGCGGGGGAGGTCGGCCCGATACCGGGCGCGGGGCAGTAGGTGGTGAGGCTCCACGACTGCCCGGAAGAGGTGCTGGCGACATCGTAGAGCGCCTGCGCATCCAGCCCCAGGCCCTCGGCCAGCGCGAATGCTTCGCATGTGGCGATCATCGTCACGCCCAGCATCATGTTGTTGCAGATCTTGGCCGCCTGACCGGCGCCGGCCCCGCCGCAGTGGACGATGCGCCCGCCCATGACCTCCAGCGCCTCGCGCGCGACGGTCAGCGCCTCGACCGGGCCGCCCACCATGAAGGTCAGCGTGCCGGCCGCCGCACCGCCCGTACCGCCCGACACCGGCGCATCGAGTGCCATCAGCCCCGCCGCGTCGGCCGTCGCTGCGACGGCGCGGGCGCTGTCCACGTCGACCGTCGAACAGTCGAGGTGCACGGTGCCCGGCGCCAGATGCGGATGCAGATCGCCCGCGACACGGCGCAGAATTGCGCCGTCAGGCAGCATCGTGATGACGAGCCCGGCGCCGGACAGATCGGCGAGGCTTTCGACAGTCGGCACCACCTCGGACTGGACGCCGGCAACGTCGTACCCCAGCACCTCGTGCCCGGCGCGGACGAGGTTCTCGGCCATGGGCAGCCCCATGTTGCCCAGGCCGACGAAGGCGATTTTCATATCCGATACCCTTTCACCTCAGACGGATTTCCGGCACGAGCGGTGTCGGCCAAGCGCCAGAAGGCTTTCTATGCCCCGTGGAGTGACGCCGGCCCATGCTGAACCCGATCCGGGTCGCAGGAAAAACCATGCGCCGGTCATCGTCGGATCCTGCCCGGCTCGTCGGACCGTGTCGACATGTATGCCCTGCTACATGCGATCGTAGCCGAACGATCGATAGTCCCTCGCATACGTCTTGCAGGCCCAGGCGATGTCCTCGGGTATCAGAGGGATGGGGCGCGAGACCGAAGCGTTGATGCGCTCCATGTCCCTGACCGGCAAGCCCATCATCCGGGCAATTCCCCCCTGCCAGTCGTCCTCGAACCGGAATATCCTGGTGCTGCGTCGGACGAAGTCCGACTGCCGGCGGAAATGTATGCCCTGGTTGCGGATGATCTTGTCGGGATCGCTACGGGCCAGATCCATCGTTTCACGCACAAAGTCGTCGAACGGCTTGTCGGTGTGGCCCAGGGCATGAAGGTATCTCAAGCTGGATTTCATGCGTGCCAGAGGATGTCGAACGACTGCGAAGCTGGCATCGAAGGGGCCCCAGAATCGCCATACGATGGCCGGCGCGTGCTGCATGGGACCGCGAAACCGGAACTTGCGGCCCCTGTTGGGGACCTTGTCGATGCCGAACCTCTCGCGCAGGATATTCGCGGTCGAGCCGGGGAAGTCGCCCGACTGGACGTTCGAGATCGTCCACCCGCCCTCGATCAGGGTTACGTAGATCGCGATGCCGGCCGTTTTCGGAATATGGGCGAAATAGACGCGGCGGCCGTCCTTCTCGAAAATCGGCATCGCTATCTCCCCCGGTCCGACCGGTACCGATTACCGAACCACCTTACCTCAGGTCAATCCCATCGTGTTCCGCCGGTTGTCGGGTCTTCTGCCAGCGGGGCGAGCATCGCGGCGATCTCGGCCGGGGTCACGTCCGGGATTGCGGCGTGGCGCCAGCGCGGGGTGCGGTCCTTGTCGATGACGGCGGCCCGGATGCCTTCGATGAAGTCGCCGTCCGGGATCGCCCGCCATGTTGCGCGCCGCTCCAGGTCCAGCGCGGCCTCGATCGTGCCCGCGGCGCGGCTGGCGCGTACGAGGTCCACCGCGACGCATGCCGACAGGGGCGACACGCCCGCCAGCGCCTTCGACGCCCGGACCGACAGAGGATCCCGCCCGCGGGAGAGGCCGTCGGCGATCCGGCGCATGCTCGAGGCGGCGAACCGCCGGTCGATCAGCGTCGCCTCGGCCGCCAGCGTGGACGGCCCGGGATCGGTCGCCGCCGCTTCGACGGCGGCCCAGTCGGCGCTGCGCTCAAGCCGGGCGATGAGGTCGGGCCAGAGCGCCTGCGGCACGTACCAGTCCGCGAACCCGGCATGGATGGCGTCGGCCGCGTCCATCCGCGCGCCCGTGGTGCCCAGATACTCGCCACACCGCCCCGGCGCGCGCGCCAGCAGCAGCGACCCGCCCGCGTCGGGCACCAGGCCGATGCCGCATTCCGGCATGGCGATGCGGGAGGATTCGCACACGATCCTGTCCGAGGCGTGGCAGCCGATCCCGACGCCGCCGCCCATCGTGAACCCGTGAAGAAAGGTCGCGACGGGCTTGGGGTAGGTGTGAAGCCTGGCGTTCAGCCGATATTCGTCCCGCCAGAAATCGCGCGCGACCGATGCATCGCCGGTGCGCCCCGCGGCGTAGATATGGGCGATGTCGCCCCCGGCGCAGAATGCCCGTTCGCCGGCGCCGTCGATGACGACCATCGCCGTGCGATCGTCGTCGCGCCAGCCGTCGAGCGCCGCCTCGATGGCGAGGATCATGGAGTGGGTCAGCGCGTTCAGCGCGCCCGGACGGTTCAGCGTGATGCGCCCCGTGGGACCGGTGCGCCGGATCAGGACGTCCTGCGTCATCGCCGGGTACCCGTCAGCGTCGCGCCGGCATCGTCCGAGGTCGCGACATGTTCCGCAAAGGAATCCGTCCTCCGGCGGGATGCGCCGTCGTCGGCAGGAGTTGCCCTGCCGGCCGGCCGCGCGTCGCCCGATGCCGGCGGTCCGCACGCCGCCCGAACCGGCAACCGGGTCACGCGGCGATCATCTGTCGGGCGACGATCAGGCGCATGACCTCGTTCGTGCCTTCCAGGATCTGGTGCACCCGCAGATCGCGCACCAGCTTCTCGATCCCGTAATCAGCCAGATAGCCGTAGCCGCCGTGCAGCTGCAGGCACTGGTCGACGATCCGGCTGCCCGCCTCGGTCACGAACTTCTTGGCCATCGCGCAGTGCTTGGCTGCGTCGGCGTGCCCCTCGTCCAGCTTCCACGCCGCCTGACGCAGGAAGGTACGGGCGGCCTGAAGCTCGATCTCGATGTCGGCCAGCCTGAACTGGAGCGCCTGGAACTGGTCGATAGGACGCCCGAACGCCTGCCGGTCGCGCATGTAGGCCAGCGTCCGGTCCAGCGCCGACTGCGCCGCGCCCAGCGAGCAGGCGGCGATGTTCAGACGCCCGCCATCGAGGCCCTGCATCGCGTAGGCGAACCCGCGCCCCTCCTCGCCCAGCAGGCCGGCGGCCGGCACGGGCACGGCGTCCAGCTGCACCTGCCGGGTCGGCTGGCTGCGCCACCCCATCTTGTCCTCCAGCGCACCGAAGCTCAGGCCCCCGGCGCCCGCGTCGATGACGACGGCCGAAATGCCGCGCGGTCCGTCCCCGCCCGTGCGGCACATGACGACATAGGCGTCGGAATATCCGGCGCCCGAGATGAAGGCCTTGGTCCCCGTCACCGTATAGCCGTCGTTGGTGCGCGCGGCCCGCGTCTTGAGGGCAGCGGCGTCCGACCCCGATCCGGGCTCGGTCAGGCAGTAGGACAGGATGGTCTCCATCTTCATCGCGGGAGGCAGGTAGCGTGCCTTGAGGTCGTCGCTGCCGTGCCGGTCGATCATCGCGGCGCACATGTTGTGGATCGACAGGAACGCGGCAACCGACGGGCACGCCATGCTGAGCGCTTCGAACACCAGTGTGGCGTCCAGCCGGGACAGCCCCGTGCCGCCCGCCGCCTCGCTGACGTAAAGCCCGCCGAACCCCAGCTCGGCCAGCCGCGGCCAGAGATCGCGCGGGATCGTGCCGTCGGCCTCCCACTGGCGGGCGTGGGGGGCGATGTGCTCGGCCCCCACGGCGCGCGCCATGTCGAGGATGGAGGTCTGTTCGTCGGAGAGGGCGAAGTCCATGGCGGGGCGCTCCGTAACCGTTCGACGGGACGGTACTGCCGCAAGAGGCAAGCCGCCAGCCCAACCGGGACGTGGCAGGGTTCGCACGTCGGGATCCGGGGTGGCCGGAGACTCCTGAGGTGCCCCAAGGTTTCCTGGACGCCTGCTCCGGCTTGTGCTGTCCGATCTCGTATCCGATGTGCGACGGCATGCCGTTGTCCGTATGCTTGCGCTTCGGAATGCGGAACATGCCGCGGTGCTCGAGCATGTCGTGCTGTCCGGCTTCTCTGGTCGCACGCGTTCGTCGTCGGCTCCGTTCCGGCTCGGGCAGCACGAAGAGGTTTTCGGCGACCGCATGGCCGCTGCCCGACAGGGTATCGCGAGGCGATGCACGAGAGGTCCGCGGACCGTCCGCTGCCCGGCGGGCGATTTCCTTGCAGGCGGCCGGGAGTGGGGCGGCTGGCGACAGCCGCGGACCTTGCCGCCGTCCGGCTTAGCCTCCCGGACAGGCGCAGTCTGCCGGGCATCGTGCCGTGCCCGCGCGCTCGTCGGCGCTATCGGCCAGGCGTGGAACCCGGCGTTCTGCATCCGGCACATGGCCCGGACGCCGGACCCTGCGCGATGCGCCCGAACGAAGGCATGCGTCATCGGGATTTTCGCGCGACACAAGCCCGAACCCCTGTGCCTGGACCGGTGGCGCTCATGGCGCGCCCTTCTCCGGGACGTCGCGCCCCTCGATGACCCGCGGCAGGTCGCGCTTCGAACGGCGGCTCCCGGCCGCACGGTCCACCGCGCGCGGCTTCGACGTGGGCGCGCCGCAGAGCCTCAGCCACCCGCAAACGGAGTAGGCGCCGACGCCCAGACGCTTCGAGACCTCCCGGACGGGATACCCGCACACCGCGATCCGATGCTCCGCATCCCGTTGGAAATCGTCGCTGTAGTCGCCTGTCCCCATGTCGGCCACCCGGTCTCGAAGTCAGGGGGCCGAGCGGCGGCAAATCCGGGGCCACACCAGCTGGAGATCAGCAGGGGTGACCTGCAGCCGATGGACGAATGTCGACGCGAGGGGCCTTGGAAACCCTCGATGATCCGGAATACCGCGATCTGGGCCGCGGCCTTGGTGGCGAAGCGGTGGCGGTCGATTAACTCGCATTCCAGCGTTGCGGAGAAGCTCTATCACAAGCATTGCCCGGCAGGCGATCGAGCAGCAAGCCGCCAACAGTGGCGTCGCCCGCGGTCCCGGCCGATGTGTGGACGCGAGCTGCGCGACAGCGTCGGCCGAACGCCCGGGACGCGCGTCGCGCGGTCTCGACCGGCCGCGGCGACGCGTCGTCGATGCAGGGTACGATGGCGGGGCGGTGGCGTGGTCCGGACATGGCGACGAGGGCGCCCCGGTGCGGTCTCCGGTGCGAACGCCGGGACGGTCTCCAAGACGGGCGCCGGTGGCGAAGCGGAAGGACGGGCGGCGGTTTCGGCCGGCCATCGCGCCGGGTCGGCCGGGCGGGGACACGGTACGCCACAGGAGGGGTATCCTCGCGCCGCGGGATCGCCGCGGTTCCGGGAGGCGGGCGGCATGCCACCGACGCATCCCGCGCCCGGACGGCATCGGGGCGCCCGACCGGGGTGACCGGGCCGGGCCATCGCTGCCGACAGGGGATGCGCTGCGGGCCCGGGAGGGGGAGGGTGATCCGATCCCCGGCCCGGACGCCTGCGCGATGGGGGCGCCGGCGGAGCGTACGACGCGCAACACGATGCGCTTCACGACGCGCGTCGCGATGCGGCCGCCCAACGGCCGGCCGCGCAGGAACCCCGGCCGGAGCCCCCGCCGCAATGCCGCACGACCCACAGCCCACCGCCCGAAACGCCGCCGTCGCCACGGCCGGCCGAGACGTCGCGCCAAACCTCCGTGGCGTTCGGCGTTCGAGGTCGTCAGGCAAATGTCCAACCGTCCACCGGCACCGCTGGCGACGCTTTCGACAACGCCCCTCTCGGCAGATTGCTACGCAATCGCCTGCCGGCCAATGCATGCTCGACTGCGGGCTGATCGATCTCCATCGCGCGAGATTTTGTGCCGAAGCGCAGATTGCCGTCTTCCGGGTCATCGAGGGTCTTTACAAACCCCTCGCACTGCCACTCGTCCATGGGCCACATGTTCGAAACCGCTCACGAACCCGCCCGAGCCCAAACGGTCGTGATCTGACCCGCAGACCGTCCACGGAAGCGGGTCAACACCAGGTCGGTCAGAACATCGATCACGGCGGTCGGGTTCAGCTTCCGGTCGATCCGGATTGCCAGGGACTGGGCCCATCGACAGCTTGGAGCACTCGGAACTTCCTCCCGTCATGCGTCCAGCTCTGACGACGTCGTAAGACCAGAAATGGTTCGGATTCTTCGGCCCTTGTCGAATGAACGATCCGTAATCGAGCCGAAGCCGAAGCGTCCCGGGTTGTTCTTGCGGGACTTCCAGCCCCTCCCGTCGTCATGTCCGTTCGCTCCACCGAACGGCAGGTGATCGCCTGCAATCACCGAGAGGGGCGCGCCAGGTGCGCGACCCGACCGGCATCAAGCAGCATGGCCGCGATCCGGCGATGGCCGTGACGCCCGTGCTGGCCGGCCACCGGGACGAAGTCGGCTGTCAGCGCATCCTCGTCGGCCCGCCCGCGCGGTATTTTCCGTCGTGTCGACCGGTGTTGCCCTGGAACGTGGCAAGCTTTTCCTTCCGACGCGTCGGACCTTTGCTTGCCGCGGTCGATACGATGGCGGCGGCGAATTGGGCTCAGGACTTTCGCTGCGCGGACCTTCGGCTTCAAACAAAGCTTCCCGCAGGATCGGCTGCTCAGGCGTCATGCCGGAAACCGTCGTCCGCAGGCCACACTGCCTCGGCCACCCATCGACCCTGCGACACTGACACGCCGCCCTGCCGAAGCGTCGCGCCGTTCGAGGCCGGGCCGTCCTTCGGCTGCCACGACGCCGCCAGGCTGCCGGGGTTCGACAGCATCGCTTACTGCGATTCGCTCGTTCATGGGAACGGACGGCCGATACAATTCAGGGATGCCGGACCAATTGTAAAAGACCGCCGAAGGAGAAGCCAATTCCTCTTTGAATATAGTAGCGATCAACCAAGAGTAGCATTTCGGATAAATTTTACGCAGTTCGTTTAATGCTGGTTGCAACTTGGTATTCACGGCGCCAATACATTGACCATACCGGACGGAGAATCTTTTCTTCCTTCGGCGGTTACATGCCTAAATGGACAAAAGGTATCTTCGCGAGTCGACTTTTAAATCAAGTGACTGATCTTGCTGAAAGATCTGCCCCCTTGAAATCATAAGAGCAACTCCGGCTACGGCGATTTCGCCGCGGACTTCTCTCGCGCCCTGTCGGGTGCGGATTATGAATTCGACTCTTAATTTCAGATGGGGAAGCGGACGATGGCACTTTCTGCGGGAACGATTTTCATCCAGGGCGAAGACATGACGCTGCTGGGCGTGCCGGGTACGGCCAGCGTGTCGCGAACGCAGAGCGCGGAATCAGGAACGGGACGGAAATGCCGGTCTCGGTAACGATCAGGTGGCTGATGACGTCGACAATAACCCCGGCGCACCCGAATTCGACGATTACGGACTCCGTCCCAATTACACCGGCACGGGCTATGCCGACATAAACGGAAGCAGCTCGACCGGTAGCGACGTTCTCGAATTCACCTTCACCGCCGTTCCCGGCGACTATCAACTGACCTTCAGACTGGCCAACGGCACGGCGCCCGGCCCATAACCGTGACCACCGACGCGGCGACCACCGACGCGGCGACCACCGACAGCCAACCGACATTCACCGGGCAGTGGTACGAGTGGGAACTTCGCACCTTCGACATCAGCGTCACCGGCGACGGAACCGTAAACGAGCAGTCGCACACCGTCACGGTTTCGACGCTGGGTGGCAACGGCCCCAACATCGATGCGGTCGCGGTCCACGACGTCGGTGATGCCGGTCAGCTTTTTCGACCCCACAGTCGAGACTGACACCCTGCTGATCGTCGAGAACACGACCGAGGTCGGCCAGGTGGCCGGCGACGATCTGGACAATCAGGTACTGACCTATGCGCTGACGGCGGAGGGCGCGGACAACGGCAAGTTCACGATCACCGCCGATGGTGCGCTGAGCTTCAACGACGCGCCCGATTACGAAAGCCCCGGCTCGGCTACGTTGACCAACGACTACTCCGTCGAAGTCAGCGTCACCGATGGCGCCACCACGACGCTCAAGACGATCACCGTCTCCGTGACCGACGATCCCGAGCTGCCCGAGCCGGCAATCGACCAGATCGTGCAATCGGCCGAGGCGGCGATCCTTTCGGGTACCGTGGATATCGACACGCGGCGTCTCTTGCAGACGAACGACGACCGGGACAAAAGTGCGCCCGCCTCCAACGTTGCCAATGACCCCTACGACGAATTCGGTCTGCGCCTCGGCTATTCCGGCGAAGGCTATGTCGATTTCGGATCGCAGCCGGGCGATACCGCGACCTGGACGGTCAACGTGGACGTCGCGGGCGTCTACGATCTGCATGTCCGCTACGCCACGTCCGACGCGCGCCCCCTCGATCTGGTCGCGGGCGACACGTCCGCCACGATGGATTTCCCGCCCATATCCGGAACACCCTTCGAGGTCTGGGACGTTCGCACGATCCGGGTTGCCCTGACCGAAGGCGACAACTCGATTTCGCTCGCTATTCCGGCCGGCGCAGACAGAGGCCCGAATGTCGACGCGATCGCCGTCACGGGCACAGGCGCGATGGCCGATTTCTTTGCCCCGACCTTCGATGCCGATCCGGTTCCGGTCGTCATCGACGAGAACGCCACCGGAGTCGTCGCGACCGTCACCGCCACGGATCCCAGCGATCCGGCCGATCCTGTCGCCTATGACCTCGAAGGCGCGGACTCCGCCCTCTTTTCCATCAATGACGCGGGCGAGATCAGCTTCGACGCCGCCCCCGATTTCGAGGCGCCTGCCGATGCCGGCAGCGACAATACCTACGACCTGATCGTCGCCGCCACCGCAGGCGGCACCACAATTCGCCAGCCGGTCACGATCGCCGTCGAGAACACCGACGACGAACCGGTGAGCGGATTGACCCTGACCGCGCGCAGCGTGGAAGAGAACGAGGTCGGCGCGGTCGTCGCAGATATCGCCTTCACGGACCCCGATACGGTCTATCAGACCGGGGACTTCACCATCAATGGCGGCGAAGAGGGTCAGTTCGTCGTGGCCGGGAATGCCACCGAAGGCTTCACGGTAAACCTCGCGTTCGATACGTTCCTCGATTTCGAGGCCGCGTCGCAGCCGGTCCTGAGCGTTTCCCTCGGCGGTGAGACGTCCGCGGGTATCGCGCTTGTCGTGACGGACGACGACAGCGACAACGTCGATCCGAACGCGCCGCCCACGGCCGGCGCGGGCACGGCCGCCACGGATTTCGGACAGGCGGTCGTGATCGACCTGACGGACCTGATCGACGACGCCGAGGATGCGGCCGAGCCCGAGATCACGGCGGCCACGTCCACTGACGGCACGGTCGACATCGACAATGTCGCCCACACGCTGACCTTCACGCCGGCCCCCGGGTTCAGCGGCGCCGCGACCATCAGCTACACGGTCGCGGATACCGAGGGCCTGACCGCCACGGCCGACGTCACCGTGACCGTCGCCGCCGAAGTCGTCCCGACGATCACCCTGATGTCGAAGGCGTTCGACGAGAACGTGCAGGGCGCGGTGGTGGCCGACATCGCCGTCACCGATGCCAACCCCACCGCCGGCGACTTCACCGTCGACAACACCAACTTCACGGTGATCGGCGAACCCGGTGCGCTGCAGCTGGCGTTGATCGACACCGCCTCGCTGAACTTCGAACCGGGGGTGTTTCCGCTCGTCACGGTCAGCCTCGGTGCGGTGTCCGCAACGCCGTTCAGCGCCGAGCCGGACGATGCCGACGATGTGGCCGACATCATCCTGACGCCGTTGGACTTCGACGAGAACGTCAAAGGCGCCGACGTCGCGTCCATCGCCGTGACCGATGAGGACGACGACGTATACGCCGCCGGGAATTTCCAGGTCGACGACACGCGGTTCGAGGTGGTCGATGACGGCGGCCTCAAGCTGCGCCTCAGGGCCACCGAGTCGCTGGATGCCGAGGCGGAGTTTCCGACCGTCACGGTCAGCGTCGGCGGTGGCAGTTCGCAGATCGTCGTGGAGGCGGGCGATATCGTCGAGCCCCGCGTGCTGAGCTTCGTCCCGGCCGATCTCATCGGCTACAGCAACCAGGACCGGCCCGATCAGGGCGGCAGCGTCTCGATCTCTTCCGATGGCGGGTCCGTCACGCTGGACGGCAATCTGTGGAAGCGCGCGACCATCGATCCGCTGACGATCACGGACGAGACAGTCCTGCGCGTCACCATCAGGGTCGGAACCGTCGGCGAAGCGGTCGTCATCGGCTTCGACGCCAACGAGGACGCCTTCGATCTCGACCGCAACCTGTACCAGCTGGCCGGGACGCAGAACCTCAACCGCATGGTGGATATGCGGAACGCCGGAACCGCCAACGGCGACGGCACCGTCTCGTTCGAGATCCCGCTGGGCGCCCAGTCGGGTCAGACATTCACCTCGATCATCCTGGCGAACGACGACGACTTCTTCGGCAATGGCCGGGGCAGTGTGACCTTTTCGGGGATCGAGATCGCCGAGCCGGCGGTCGAGACCGGCAATGCGGCGCCGCGTATCGTGGGCGGCGGCGTCAGCGACGTTGCCGTCGACGAGCGGACCAGTGTCGAGATCGACCTGCCTTTCGTGGACGACGACGGCGACACGATCAGCTATACCTATTCGGCCACGCTGAACGGCGTCGCGGCGACACTGCCGCTGGACGTCGTCGACGGCACGCTGACCGGCAACCTGGGCGACACCGCGCCGGGTCTTTACACAATCGTCGTCACGGCCGACGATGACGAAGGCGGTCTGACCGACGAAACCTTCCTTCTCGACGTCAGGAACGTCAACGACGCGCCGGTCGCGGATACGAATGCCGCGTTCGAGCCGTTCTACGGCACGGTCGGCGCCCAGATCGGCTTCATCGACCTCAGCCAGTTCGCAGGCGCCTTCAGCGACGTCGATGGCGACAGGCTCGAATACATCGTGACAGGCCTGCCGGACGGCCTTCGGATCGTCGACGATGTGATAACCGGCACGCCCACCTCCGCAGGTACCGGGTCCTTTACGGTCGCCGTGACCGACGGTCAGGCGACCAGCGCGGCGATCACCATCGAGCTGCAGATCGACGCGCCCGCTCCCGGTGATACCGTCGTGGTCGAGGCCGAGGATTTCACCGGCCTGGGCGCCTCCGCATTCTTCGCGACGGGTCAGGCCAATGCCTCGGGCGATCAGCTGATCCGCACCGGCGTTGGTCAGGCGGCTACCGTTACCAGCCGTCTGGCCGACAATGGCGTGACCGAGGGCTGGTACACCGTCACGATGGACGTCTACGACGAGCTGGACGGCGACGCGAGCTACTCGCTGGATATCGGCGGCGTCCTCCTGTCCGAACCCGGTGCGACCTATTCGGACGACGGTGCTTTCACCAACCCCACCAGCCCGCGCGGCGGTGCCGGACAGGTCGGCAACCGCAAGACGCTGACCTATACCCAAGAGGTCTATGTCGACGCGGATACCGTCCTGACGCTGTCGGGACAGGCCGATGGTGAGCTGCTGCGCACCGACCGGCTGGTCTTTACCCGGGTCGAGCGGCCGAACGTCCTGCCAGAGAATATCGTGCTGACGGGCGATGCGGTGGCCGAGAATGCCGACGGCGCGGTTGCCGGTGTCCTGACCAGCGTCGATCCCGACGGGGACGACACGGCAATCACGTTCACCGTCGATGCGGGCTCGATCTTCGAAGTCGACGGCACGACGCTGAAGCTGAAGGACGGCGAGATACTCGATTTCGAGGCGGGCGGCACGGTGTCGGTCGATGTCACGGCGACCGACGCTCTGGGCGGGTCCACCACGACCACGCTCACCGTTGCCGTCGCCGATGTGGACGAGGCGCCCGGCGCGGCGGTCCTGACCCCTGCGAGCGTTGACGAGAACACTGCCGGTGCTGTCATCGGCCAGCTTTCGGCGGTCGATCCCGAAGGCGCCGCCATCACGTTCACCGTCACCGATACCCGGTTCGAGGTGGACGGTACCGGCAATCTCAAGCTGGTGGACGGCACCGCCCTGAACTTCGAAGAGGGCCAGACCGTGTCCGTGGACGTCACGGCCGACGATGGCCAGAACCAGACCGCCGGCACCGTCGATGTCACCGTTCTTGATCTCAACGACGCACCGGCATTTGCCGACAGCGACGCGATCGCCCCCGTCACCGCCGACTTCGGCGCGGGCGCCACCGTCGATCTGGCGCCTCTGGGCGCCACGGACGAAGACGGCGATGCGTTGACCTACGGCGTGCGCGCCACAGGCACCGATCAGCTGCCCGCCGGCTTCACGATCGACGGCACGAAACTGCTGGTCGCGGGCAGCGTACCCGCCGGCACCTATACGGTGGACGTCTTCGTCAATGACGGCACGGTGGACTCGGAGTTCGTCTCGCTGAGCGTCTCCATCGGCCAGCCCGCGCCCTTCGAGCCCTTCGCCATCGAGGCCGAAGATCCGGTTCTCGCCTCTGTGGTCATCCTCGATAACGACGCCAACACCAACGACACGACCATCCGCGACTCCGGAAACCCGGAGACCAACCCACTTCTGCAACCCAGCGGTCTGCGACCCGATTTCTCGGGTACCGGATACCTCGACTTCGGCGATTTCCCGGGCGACCGGGTCGATTTCACCGTCGGTGTGCCCACCGCCGGAGATTACGATCTGAACATCCGCTATGCGTCGCAGGGGGCGGATCGCCCGCTGGACCTGGCCGTGAACGCGGGTGCCGCACTGGCGGTGGCTTTCGCCACGACCGATCCCGACGGCACCGGTCCGGAAGAGGGCTTCGACAACTGGGCCTTCCTTACCCGGACGATCAGCCTGACAGCGGGCATCAACACCGTGTCCCTGGCCATTCCCGCCGGCGCGAATACCGGCCCGAACATCGACCGGATCGAGATCACGGCAGCCGGCAGCGGCCCGATCCCGCCGGCCGACCTTTCGGCCGATGAGGACGGCAACCTGGCCGCCACCGCCGCCGCCAGCGTGGCACAGGGCGATCTGGACGCTGTCGACTTCACGCTGAGCGGCGTCGACGCCGACATCGTGCTCTACGAGGTCTCCACTGACGGCGGGTCGGTCTATACCCCGGTCACGCCGGTCGCGGGTGTCGTCACGCTCAACCTGTCGGCCTTCTCGCAGGCGGAGTCCGTCTCGGTCGCGCTGCGGGTGACGGACGCTGCAGGCAACTTCGAAACGCGCATCGTGGTGGTGGATGTCGCCGATGCCGTCACCCCGCCCTTCACCTTCACTCTCGAGCTGGAAAGCCGCGACGGGTCGGTGGTGATCGACGACGATACGGGCAACGGGGAGGGCGACCAGGACTCGACCCAGTTCCGCGACTCCGGCAACGCCGAAACCATTGCAGAGGGTCGCGACGACGGGCTGTGGAACGGCTACTCCGGCGACGGCTACCTGGATATGGGCCGCAATGTCGGCGATGCGTTCAGCTTCGATCTCGACGCGCCGGTGACGGGTACCTATCAGGTCACGTTCCGATACGGCATGGCCAGCGGCACCGACGACACCCGTCCGATGACCCTGGAGGTGAACGGCGGGCAGGCCACCGCGATCCCCTTCGCCAACACCGGCGACTGGTTCAACTGGACCGACGTGACCGTCGACGTGGTCCTGACCGCCGGCTCCAACACGATCCGGCTGGAAAACACCATCGCGAACGGCCCCAACCTCGACCGGGTCACGGTCAGCCGCGACGGAACCGTCGTGGTGCCGGACTCCGAGCCCGGACCGCGCGAGACCATCGCGATCAACTTCCAGGACGGCACGGTCGCCAAGGCCGACGGATACCTCGTCGCCAACTTCGACGGCTACCAGACCCGCGCCAACGGCGAGACCTACGGCTTCGTCACCGAAGCCTCGGTCCTGGACGCCGACACGGCCAACAGCACGCCCATCGACGGCAGCGCCTATCCCCTGGTCGCGATCAACGAACGGTCCGGTACCGGCGAGAACGGCGGCCTGAACGACGGCATCAACTTCGACGCCATGGACCCGCGCCTGACCGGCTACGCGCATTTCGACCTGCGCGACTCCTTCCCGGCGGGCGAGGCGAACCGCGTCGCCTTCGAGGTGGCGGTCGACAACGGCTGGTATGAGGTCACGGTCGCCGTGGGCGATACCGGCGGGCCGAACGACAGCGACAACCAACTCCTGATCGAGGGTCAGCTGGTGTCCAGCTACGTCCCGACGGACCAGTACAAGACCCAGCTGGTCACCGCGCAGGTCGAGGTGACGGACGGCCGGCTGACCCTCGCCGCCCCCGACGGCGAAGTGACCGAGATGCAGTATCTCGAGATCCGCGAACTGCCGGACCTCACCCCGACCGACGGCAACCCCGCCATCGACGACTATTCCACCGTGCTCAGCCCGGTCGCCGCGTCGGGCGTCGGCCAGACCTTCGTCGAGCAGCCGCTGACCCAGGCCAACGGTCCGGTACTGGGCATCGACCCGACCGCGGCCTTCACCATGAGCCTCGATCTGGCCGGCGGACGCAGCGGCGTGCTGCTGGACAGCCTGAACGACGGGTCGATCAAGGTGGTCGAAACCCTGACCGGCAACGAGGTCGCGATTTCGGTCAACACCTCTGGCGGGTTCGATACGCTGACCATCTCGCCCCTGGAAACGCTGAAAGAGTTCACCTCCTACACGCTCGTCATCGACGGTCTTCTGGATCGCGGTGCGGTGGCGGATCAGGACGCGCCGTCGCGCGAATTCCTGAAGAACACCTTCACCTTCACCACCAAGGAAGCGCCTGAGATCGTAGACCGCGAGGTGGCATTCGAAGATACGGTTGAATATATCTCGAACCCGAATATCGGCGAGGTCTATACCTCGATCGAGATTTCACCGGACGGCGGGCACCTTTACACCACGTCGATCGCGGGCGCGCTGACACGCTGGGAAATCGACCCGTCCGACGGCAGCATCGACCAGGCCACCAAGGAAGTTTACTTCCCGGACGAACTTAGCGATACAGGCGGGCGTCGCGGCGTCATCGGGATCGTGTTCGACCCCGAGGACGACGACGTGATCTGGATCTCGGACAACTACGCGGTTCCGCTCAACGGGCGCGACGACGGTGTGCCCGAATTTTCCGGCGCGGTATCGCGGGTGACGCTCGGTCCTGACGGATCCTTTGCAGGGGCCACGTTCGAGACCTACATCACCGGTCTGCCGCGTTCCAACGGCGATCACGTGACCAACAGCCTGGAATTCCGCAACCTCGGGACGGATGCCGCCCCGGATTACAAGCTCTATCTCGTGCACGGCTCGAACAGCGCCATGGGCGAGCAGGACAGTTCCTGGGGTTTCCGCCCCGAGCGTCTGCTGAACGCCTCCGTGATGGAGATCGACCACAAGCGGACCGACGTGCCGGACGGGGGCTTCGACGTCTCCACCGAGCCGGTGCCGCAGGACGGAACCAACCGTCGCTACGAATACAGCGACACGAATAAAGATGAGACCCGCATCGTTTCGACCGACGACGGGAATCTCAAGAACGGCGGCCTGTTCATCGACGACGGCGAATTCAACGGCAACTACCTGCATTTCGACGCCCGCGGCGTCGCCACTGTCCGCGTGGGCGAGGACGCGTCCAGCGCGATCGTCGATGGCGGGGAATTCTACAACCCCTACGCCGACGACGCGGTGCTCAAGATCTTCGCCACCGGCATGCGCAACCCCTACGATCTGGTCTGGCATTCCAACGGCCAGCTCTACACGCCCACCAACGGCTCGGCCGCGGGCGGCAACGTGCCGGACGACCCGGACACGCTGGATGTGAACGAGGCCGCATTCGGCGTCGAGCGTCAGGACGACTATCTGTTCATCATTCCGGGCGAGGGCGGCACCTATTCGGGCCATCCCAACGCGCTGCGCAATGAATTCATCCTCAACGGCGGGAATCCGACCGGCGGCCGGGACCCCAACCAGGTCAACAAGTACCCGGTCGGCATCGAGCCTGACGCCAACTACGATCCCGACAGGTCCTACTCGCTCGGGCCGAACCGGTCCCCGAACGGCGCGATCGAATACACCGGCGACGCCTTCGGCGCCAACCTCAAGGGTGCGATCGTCTTCGTCGAATATTCCAACGACAACAACCTGCGGGCCATCCTGCTGGACGACAACGGTCTGCCGATCGCCGAAAGGGACTTTGCCCTGCAACGGCCCGATGGGATGGATATCCAAAGCTCCGACCCGCTCGACGTGATCCAGGACGCGCAGGGACGGCTCTATGTCCTTACGCTGCAGCGCGGCTCTACCGGCACTCAGGGCACTGACAATTTCGAGCCGGCCGGGACCAGCAAGATCATCCGTCTCGACCCCGCGCCCGGCGGCGTCGTCAGCGGCGATACCACGGCGGATGCGGGCGCGCCGCTGACACTTACGGTCATCGACGGGACCGACGCGGGCAGCGTGATCTTCGCGGTCACCGGCCTCGACGACGACATCGAAACCACCGAGGTCAGCTTTAACGGCGCCGCCCCGGTCACCGTGTCGCTGAACGACCAAGGCCAGTTCACCGCCAACCTGTCCACCCTCTCGGGCGAGATCACGGCGGTGCTGACGGTTCAGGACGAGGTGCCGAACACGGCCAGCACCTCCATCAGCTTCACGCCGGGCGATCCATCCGCAGGCGTATTGATCGACGCTCTGAACTTCACCGTGCTCAGCACGCTGACTGGCACTGCCGCAACTGTCGTCCGTCGGCTGGACGATCCAGGCACGTTCGAAGGCGGCGGTGTTGGGGTCAGCGGCAACGACAATGCGCCGGCAGACGGTCTGAACGACGGACACGACGGCACCAGCTATCTCGATCCCAACGGCGGGGCCGAGGACAAGGCATCCTTCGTCGTGAACGCCAATGGCGCGGGCACCTACAGCCTCGTGTTCCGGATGGCATCGAACTCCAGCCGCGACATCACCATCCAGACGAATGGCCAGTCCGAGACGATCACGGTCAACACCACGTCCTTCACCACTTGGCAGGACTTCCCCATCGAGCTGACGCTGGAGGATGGCCCCAACACGGTCATCATCAACCAGCCGGGCACCACCGGGCCGAACATAGACAGCGTCCGGGTCATTCCGGTCAATGTAGTGACGGACACCGATGCGGATGTGGGCGACAACCTTGCCATCGCCCTCACCGATGACAGCGACCGCGCCAATACCGTGTTCACCGTCACCGGGCAGGACGACGACATCGAAACCTTCTCGGTCAGCCTGAACGGCGGGACGGCACAGACCGTCACGCCGGACGGCGCGGGTCAGTTCACGCTTAACACCACGGCGCTGTCCGGTGCGATCACGGTCGCCCTGACCGTGACCGACGATGCGGCCATCCCGAACACCGCCACGGCCAGCACCGACGTCACGCTCGCCATCGTGGTGTCCAACGACGGCACCGCCGTGATCGACGGCGTCGCCTATGTCCTCTACGAGGCCGAAAACGCCGCCCTCGACGGGGCCGAGATCATCGGCGACGATGCGGGCGAAGAACAGCGCGGGGCCGAAGGCGGTGCCTTCGTCGACTTCAACGGCACGTCGGACCAGACCATCGTCTGGACGGTCGAAGTGGCCGAGGACGGCACCTACGGCGTCGATATCCTCTACGCCCTGGGTCTGTCCGGCGGGCAACCCAAGGCTCCGCGCCCCATGACGCTGTCGGTCGACGGTCAGCCCGCCACGGTGCTGCCCTTCGTGGCCAACAGCAACGCGGATGAAACCCAATGGGGGCCGCAAAGCACGCAGCTTGCCCTGACGGCGGGGGTCCACACCCTGACGATCACGGCACCCGCGGCCAGCGGTCCGAACGTCGACCAGCTGCGCATCACCCAGTCGCCGGTCACACCGGTCGAGCCGGGCAATCCGAACGCTGAATTCGAGGTCGAAAGCCTCGACCCGACGTTCTTTGAGAACCGGCTGCAGTACAGCTACCTTGAAAACCCGAGTGTCGGTGGCAGTGCACGCGACTTCAAGGACGAGGGCACCGTGCGGCTGCACAACACCGGCACAGAAGAGCTGGAAATCCGCAGTCACACGCTATCGGGTCCCTTCGATCTGGCGGTCGAGGATATCCTCGACGGGGCGACCATCGCCGCGGGCGGGTTCCTCGATGTGGAGGTCGTGTTCGACCGCAGCGAGTACACGCCGCCGACCACGAACGTGAACGCCACGCGCACCATCTTCAACGGCGTGCTGACCATCGTCACGAACGACGAGGACAGCCCGGTGGCCACGGTCGACCTGTCCGGCTTCTGGCAGGCCCAGAACGAAGGCGGTCAAGAACCCACCATCGACGAGGTCTGGGAAGTGTTCGGCTTCGGCAATACCGTGAACAACGCGGCGCTGGATAACAACGACATCTACGAGGCGATCAACGCCCAGGAAATCCTGTCGCCGTACTGGCGGCTGGCCGATGGCGTGGACCAGGCGAAAATCACCCAGATTGCCGCCTATCACGGCCCGGGGGGCGCGGGTCTGGGCATCCATGCACCGGGCGACAAGGGAAAAGACGTCAACCTGGGCTCCCACGTCGGAACCGGCAACCAGACGATCCTTCCCCTGTCGAACGGCGGTTTCCAGACCGACCTGTTCGGAGGCGCCATCATTCCCGACGAATGGGACGGCGACGATATCTTCGGGATCAAGATCGCGAACTTCTCGACCGATCCGACCCTGAACGTCCTGGGTCCGGTGCAGATCGACGGTGTCCAGCAGAACCATTTCTTCCGGTTCTTCCAGGCGCTCGACAAGGACGGCACCGTCATCCCCAACGTCTATCTAGGGGCGCATGACTATACGGGGATCAACTACGACTATAACGACAACATGTTCGTCATCGAGGGCGTGACCCCCATCGGCAACGGTGCGGTCCTTGCCATTGACGGCCTCGACGATGCCGCCGCGGACGACCGGCTGGTCTTCACCAATATCGAGGCGCCGGTGGGCGGGCAGGTGTTTCGCAACGTGGCGACCTTCACTGTCGACAACGACGGGCTGGGCGATCTCGATATCCAGACCCTGAACCTCACCGGCGACTTCATCGTCACCGGTCTGGCCGCGGGCGACTCCATCGTATCCGGCGGGTCCGCCACAGTGACGGTCGAGTTCACCGGCGAGAACGACGTCAACAACACGGCGACGCTTCTCGAAGGGGCGCTGACCATCGGCACAAACGTGGGGACCAAGGCGATCACGCTGGCGGGCCTCGCGCAGTTGCGCAGCGAAGCCGGCGCGGAACCGACGGTCGCCCAGATCGTAGAGGCCTTCGGCTACGGCACCGATGTGGCCCAGGGCCTCCTGTCTAACGGCGGGCAGGTCGAAACGGTCGGCGACGAGGTGCTGCTGCCCTATCTGGAGCGGCTGGACGGATCGCGCCCGGTCGAGATCATCCAGATCGCGGCCTTCCTCAACCAGGGCAACGTCGCCCGGCTCAGCGCGCACGGTCTCGACTCCGCCGAGCTATCCGAGCTCTTCGCCGCAGACGACAATCAGGGCCAGACGATCCTGCCCGACGGGCTGTTGGCGGGACCGGGCGATACGGGGAGCGTCGCGCGCAACGTCATCGACAGCGACGAGCCCTTCGGTCTGAAGGTCACGGTCGACGGACGTCCGACCTTTACGTCCTGGACCGACCCGGAGGCCAACCGTCTCGATCCCCAACTCGTCAACGCGTCGGGTAACCCTCTTGTCGCCGACGACGCCGGTCACCTGATCCGGTTCTTCCAGGCCAGGGACGGCGCGGGCGCGGTCATCGACGGCACGTTCATCGCGATCCAGGACTATCCCGGCGCGGGGAACTACGACTACAACGACCACATGTTCGTCATCAAGAACGTGCAGGCCCATGACCTTTCCGCGGCGGAGGATGCCAACACGAACGGGATCAACGACGCGCTGGAAATCGACCGCGACGGGGACGGCCTGGCGGCATTCTTCGACGGCGACGACACGCCGGTCGTGCCGGTCGGGCAAGCGGCGTTCAACCCCGGGGCGACCCCCTGGGCGGTGGACGGCGACGGGCTGTCGCTCAGGGCGAACCTGTTCGATACCGGCGGTCAGGGCGTTGCCTACAACGATACGACCACCGCGAATGTGGGCGACAGTTCTATCCGTCCCGGCGAGGGGGTCGACATTTCCAACGGAACGGGTGCGATCGGATATACGGCCGCAGGCGAATGGGTCGAGTACACCATCGACGTCTCTGCGGCGGGCACCTATGCGCTCAGCTTCAATTCGTCCACGCCGACGAACGGGCGCGCGCTCACCGCTACATTCGCCGCAGCGGGCGGGGTCTATGAGACCGTCACGGTGGCGGTGCCCAATACCGGGTCCTACACCACGTATCAGGACACTGCGCCCACGACGGTGACGCTGCAGGCGGGCGTACAGGTGCTGCGGGTCAACTTCGATCTGTCCCAGCAGGATCTGCAGGCTTTCACGCTGGTCCCTCAGGCTACGGCAAACCGGGCGCCGGTCGGCACCGACCTTGCCGATGTGGCGCTGAACGAAGGGGCGGCCTTCAATCTGGACGCCGCCGCGGCCTTCAACGATCCCGACGGCGATGACCTTGCGTTCTCGGCCACTGGTCTGCCGTCAGGTCTGACCATATCGGCAGCCGGGGTCATCGGCGGGAGCCTCCCGCTGGTGGCGGCCGATACCGACTTCACGGTCACGGTCACGGCGACAGACGGTGCGCTATCGGCAAGCGAAAGCTTCGTGCTGAGCGTCGCCGACGTAACGGCCCCGAATCCGCAGACGCCATTCCCGGCGGGCGGCGCCCCCTCCATCGGCGAGAATGCCGTCTTCATCGATGCAGGAACCTTCGACAACGGAGGGCAGGGGATCTCGTGGAACGACAACCCGGGTCGCGACAACGGCGGGGCCCAGTCTCAGCGCGCGAACACCGACGTCGAACTGGTCGGCGCGGAACAGGACATCGGTTACATCGTCGCCGGTGAGTGGGTCGAATATACCGTGAACGTGGCCGAGGCGGGCATCTACGATCTGTCCGTCAACGCCAAGACCCCGATCGGTGGAAACACGGTTGCGGTGTCGCTCGAGGGCGGCCCGGCGATTGCGACCTATGCGCTGGCCGACAGCAACGGCCCCGGCATGACGTTTGGGGGAACCACCTTCGCGCAGACGGCGCCGCAGCAAGTCCAGCTGGATGCGGGCCTCCAGACCTTGCGCGTGACATTCGACGGGACCGGGGCCTCCAACGGCTACCTGTTGGACTATCGCGGCCTGACGATCGATCGGCTGGCCGCGCAGGAAACCGATGCGATCGGCGAAAGCGGGAAGGTCACGCTGTCCCAGAGCGGCCCGGCACAATGGACGTCGGTGACCTTCGCACAGACGCTCGACTCTCCGTCCGTCGTGATGGGTCCGATGACAAATTCCGACGGCGATCCGGCGATCCTGCGGGTGCGCAACGTCACGGATACCGGGTTCGAGTTCCAGATCGACGAGTGGGATTACCAGAACGGGATCCACGGGTCCGAAACCGTGTCGTGGCTGGCCATCGAGGCGGGAGAGCACGAGATCAACGGTCAGACGGTCGTTGCAGGAAGCACGGCTACCTCCGGCAGCGACAAAGCCCTCAGCTTCGCCAGCGATGCGTTCTCGGCGAAACCCGTACTGCTGGCGCAGGTGACCTCGACCAACGACGCCACTTCGGTCAATGCACGGCTGAACTCGGTGTCCCCGACCGGATTTGTCGTCGATCTCGAACGTCAGGAAAGCGCAACGGTCGAACACGGAACAGAAACGATTTCGTGGATCGCCGTAGAGGGTGGCGGCAACGCCGGGAGCGGCCTGGTGTCGGGGGTACTGACGAACGTTACTCATCTGACGTCCACCGCCAGCTTCGGCAGCAGCTTTGCCAGCACCGACAACTTCGTGTTCCTCGCCGATATTCAGACCGAGAACGGCCGCGATCCTGCCGACGTCCGGCTTGCATCGTTGTCCGGGGCGGGGGCCAGCGTCTTCGTCCAGGAGGAACAGTCAAAGGACGTTGAGATAATGCACTTTGCCGAGGACGTCGGTTTCGTCGCAATCCAGCTCGGCATCCTCGTCGACGACGACACGCTGTTCTGACCGGCTACCGCATATGTGCCACCCCGACCGGGGTGGCACATTGCCATTTCGCGCTGGGGAACATGGAACACGCGGCGAACGCTTCTGCATGACACGTCGATCCGCTGCCTGCAGGAGAAAGCGCGCCATAGGGCAACAGGGCTTCATCGCCGGTTCACCCTTTGCAGGTCGATCATCGGCGGCTGCATCCCTTGGGCCCGGCTTCGGTCGAAGAACCTGCGACCGCACGGGTGGAGCCCCTGGAGGGACTCCCGACGGCCCTGTCGCACAAATCCCGTGAGGGATTCAGGTCGTAATCCAGCGTTTTAGCCGGGCGGCATGAGCAGACCCTTGCCCCCTACCTGCAAGGCCGGATACCGGCCGGCCTGCAACGATGCGACCAAGCGCCTTAGCTCGCCGACGATCCGAATTGACCCCAAGATTGTCGACGCCGACTGAACGTTCCCCAGAAGTGCCGAAATGGAATTCCCCGCTTTGGCGGGTTCGGCAATCGACCGGAGCCAGGGATTGGCAGCTCCGTTCCTGGGTGGCCGACCGCGTCGTTTCGGCGGTGGCGGCGGGGTGATGCGGGCCTTGGAACGCACATGCTCGGGGATGAGGTCTTTGTGGCCCCGTAGCCTGTGGTCGGCGCATCCGATCTGGACGACGGCGACTTGCTGCAGGATGCGGTCGAGGAGCGCGGCGGCGACGACGGGTTCGCCGAAGACCTCGCCCCATCAGGCGAAGCCGCGGTCCGAGGTCGGAAGGGAGGCATCGGGTCGCCATTGGTGGGGTGGATGGCTCCCGCCTCCGGCATCGCAATGCGCCATGGTGGTGGCTGTTGCAGCGGACCACCGGAGGGAGCCATCCATGGTCCAGCCGACCGTTATCGACCCCGGCCCGGCCGAGAACGTCTTGCAGGTTCACGGCGAGGAAGCGGGCGGGACCGTCGTTCTGAGCCGGCATTGCCGTCGGTCGCGGATGCTTTTGTTCTTCCGCGCGGCTAAAGCCCTGCCTTGTGGGGATGGAAGCCTGCGCCGGGGCGCATCGTTGGGGGCGAGAGCTGACGGCCCTCGGTCACGAGGTCCATCTCATGCCGCCGGCTTGCTGGAGCCATGCGTCAAGCGCGGCAAGACCGATGCCGCCGACGCGGAAGCGATCTGCGAGGCGGTGACGCGGCCGAAGATGCGCTCCGTGCCGATCAGGTCGTCCGAGCGGCAGGCGGCGATTTTCGACCACGTCGCACCGCAGGGACGCCTGTGGCGCACCGCGCGGGACTTCCTGGGCGGCTAGCAGATCCAGGCAGTGAATGCGATCAGCGCGCATTCACTGCCCGACAGGGCATCGCGTAGAGATGTCCCGGAAGGGCGAGGTCAGGTACTCCCTGAAACCTGGATACTGACGCAAGCTTTGAGAGGAGAAACGGGTCTCAGATCAGAACGGCAGTCCGACCCCTGCGCATGGCGGAGCGGCCCTTCGACGGCTTTTGAACTGGCGCGCCGGTTCGGCGTGCATCGGGCGATGATCCGGCAATGGAGCGAGTCTTTGCTGCCATGGGTCCGGGGGCAATGGCGAGCGCCCTGCTCGAAGGCGCATCCGGCGTGTTCGGGCGCGGTGATCGCAAGGTGCCGACGATGGACGGCGATCGGATCAGGGACCTGCCCGCCAGGATCGGGGAGCCGGCGGTGGCCAGCTCTTTTCCGGAAGGAATGCTCAGGCTCTGGGGCGGAACGGGAGGCGCGGGATGGGACTGTCCGGAATCTTGTGTGCGAGGCCATGGCGCTGAAACCGAGAAAGGCATCACAAGGCGATCGAGAAGGATTTACCGGACCCGCTTCAGGCTGACCGCGATCCACAGGATTTGTCCGCGAAGGACGGTCTGTTCGATGAGTTGAAGAAGGCGCTATCGGAGCGGCTTTTGAACACCGAGCTGGACGTGCACCTGGTCGGTGATAGTGGCCGCGGTGTCGGCAATCGCCGCAACGGCAAGTCATAGGAGACCATGCTGACCGGCATGTCGAAGGTGACGCTGGACATTCCGCGCGACAGGGACGGCAGCTTCGATCCCAAACTGATCGCCAGGTATCAGTGTCGGTTTCGGGATGCCGACGACAAGGTCATTTCGATCTATGCGCGCGGAATGAGCGTACGCGAGATCCGCATACATCTCGAGGAACTCTATGGCAGCGACGTCTCGCCCGATTTGCTCTCGGCGGTGACGAACGCGGTGCTGGAGGAGGTGGAAGTGTGGCAGAACCGGCCGCTCGCCGCTTGCTATCCGCTGGTCTTCTTCGACGCGATCCGGGTGAAGATCAGGGACGAAGGCTCCGTGCGAAACAAGGCGGTCTATATCGCCCTGGGTATCCTGCCGGATGGGACGAGGGACATACTGGGCCCCTGGATCGAGCAGACCGAGGGCGCGAAGTTCTGGCTGAAGGTGATGAATAAATTGAAGGCCCGTGGCCTCGGTGTCGTCTTGATCGCCGTCACGGATGGCTTGAAGGGCTTTCCCGAAGCGATCATCGCCGTCTTTCCAGACACAGCGGTCCAGACCTGTATCGTTCACCTCATACGTCATTCGATGAACTTCGCCAGATGGAAGGACCGCAAGGCAGTCGCCCAGGCGCTCCGGACGGTCACCCGGGCCAAGGACGCCGATGCAGCCGCCCCCTGCGCTGGACGCCTTCGAGGAGGGCCCGTGGGGCGCAAAATACCCGGCCATAGGGCCTGCCTGGCGGAGGAACTGGGACCTGGTATTTCCGTTCCTTGCATTTCCCGAGGTTGTCCGCCGGATCATTTACACCACGAACGCCATAGAGGCGCTGAATCCGAAACTGCGCCGGGCCGTCCGCGCGCGCGCCATTTCCCGAATGACGACGCCGCCACGAAGCTGCTATATCTAGTTCTCAACCGCGTGGCCAAGGATTGGAAACGCCCGCCCCGCGAATGGACCAAGGCAAAGACCCAATTCGCCGTCATGTTCGGCGAGAGGTTCGTCAGCCAAGGACGAGAACAGGCCTTGCACGCAAGATATAGGATAGTCCCGCGCGGGATGATCGGGCGCGACCATCCGGACCTGTCGATTGCCAGGCGATGCGGACTGTTGTCGATTGCCCGATCGTCGTTTCATCATGCCCCGCGTGGCGCCGCAGGAGAAATCCGCGCTGATGTCCGATCGACGCGCAGTTTCCGAAGTCGCCGGTCTTCGGGGTCCGTCGGATGACCTGGAACCTGCGCAACGCAGGTCATGCGGTGAACGCAAAGCGCACCCGGCGACCGGTGCGTTTTATGGGGCTCATGCCAACCCAGCCGAAACCCGACACCGGTCGGCCGACGAAAGGGCACAAGACCTGCCCATACCCGCCGAGAGGGATGCGTGTGGATCGTCCGAACCAGGCCTGGTGTGTCGACATCGCCCATCTGCCAATGCGCAGGGGCTTTCCATATCCGGTGGCGATCATGGTTGGCATGCCCGGACGGTTCTGTCGTGGCGGATGTCGGACGCCATAGAGGCCGATTTCTGCGTCGCGTCGCTGGACGAAGCGATCTGCCGCGTCGAACCGCCGGACATCATGAACAGCGATCAGGGCTCCCGGTTCACGTCGTCTGCCCGGACGGACCGCCTCCGTCGGTCAGGCATCCGCATCTCCTCGCCCCTGCATATTCACATGGACTGCCGGGGCAGCGGATGGACGGCAAGGGCCGCTACCCGGACACCATCGTCATCGAGCGCCTCCGGCGCACGCCGAGATACGGGTGCGTCAATCCGTATGCCCGCAAGACCCGGGTCGCAGGCCCGCAGAGGCGTCGATCGCCGGATCGACTTTCCCGACCGCCGCCCGCCGCAAAAAGGCCCTTGGCGGCAGACCGCCCGCGGTGCTCCTCCACGAGAAACGAAGTCATGCAACCCGGTCAGCAGGAGCAAGGAGAAGCCTGAAAAGCGCTGCATCCCGTCCATTGTATCGGGAGTAGCTCAGCCAGCGCCGGAGACTGCGTGCGTGACCTCACACATCTGCAGAGCACCCGCGCCCCACGTTGCAGCACTATAGATAAGACCGGTCATGCGAAGCGGCTCAGACCGGACCACCCAACAGGAGCGGGCTAAGGAACTTCTCCGGTCGATGGGTTCTCCGGAAATACAATGGCCGCAATTGTGTGCGATATTGCGACGGGTCCATCTTCTTGCGCGAAGCATCGTTTTAAACCGGGCGCGATCAGGCGGGCGCACCGGGACTGGGCAGAACCTCGGCCAGATTCTCGTAAGCCCGTCCGGCAGCGACGATGCAGGTCAGCCCCGTCGCGCCGGTGACGATGATGGTCCAGCTACCGGTTTCGGTGTCGGCAAACGTCTCGACCACCTGGGCGGGACCGGCCATCCCTATGGATTGGCGAACCTCGGAGAACCGCGTGGACAGCTGTTCGACCATCTTGT
Organism: uncultured Alphaproteobacteria bacterium; assembly: GCA_963722905.1. GTDB lineage: Bacteria > Pseudomonadota > Alphaproteobacteria > Rhodobacterales > Rhodobacteraceae > CAVROT01. Next base: position 59,337 of record CAVROT010000011.1, read on the forward strand.
CGCGGGGCGCGCATTTGTTGCCAGCCGGCGTGGGCTGCGGCAGCGGAGCTTCCTGGGCCTTCAAGGACAGTGCCGAAATGGCCATCGTCCCCAAGGTCAGCGTCAGTAGAAGAAGCGTGCGTGACATGGGCGTCTCCCTTTTTCTGGCGTCCGTTCGGCCATTCGGACCGCGGGTCCCGGATACGGATCCGGACAACACTTTGCATTCAGAGGCCGTCGATACGGAAACCTTGGCCAATAAGGACGAACATAGCGTTAATCGGCCGCACGCTCGCCACCGTTGGTACACCCGCCGCCCGGACATCGCCGCCGGGCCGCGTGATCTGCACAAGTATGCGGCAACACCGTCGGACCGGGGCGTTCGCCGGCCTCGTGGCGAATGGCGGGACCTCTATGAGGACCACGGCACCCGTCCGATCGTGACGCACGGGCAACAGATCGCGCGAAACCCGACGGGTCGACTCACAAGCAGTGTTGCGGGGGGGACTCGCGGTCGGGCGACGGCGGTCTGAGCCGCGCGCCACGGTCGCGGGATCGCTCGCCAACGAGACCAGAGCCTCGTCGGCGCGCCGAATTCGGGTCAGGCGGCGATCAGACCCATCGATTCGAGCTTCAGAAGTACCTGGTGCGCGCAGTGGTCCACATCGACGCTTTCGGTCTCGAGCCGCAGCTCGGGGTTCTCGGGGACGTCGTAGGGGTCGGAGATGCCGGTGAACTCCTTGATCTTGCCCTCGCGTGCCAGCTTGTAGAGGCCCTTGCGGTCGCGACGCTCGCATTCCTCGATCGATGTCGCGACATGGACCTCGACGAAGGCACCGTAGCCCTCGATGTCCTCGCGGACTGCGCGGCGCGTGGCGGCGTAAGGCGCTATGGGCGCGCAGATCGCGATCCCGCCGTTCTTGGTGATCTCGGACGCCACATAGCCGATGCGGCGGATGTTAAGGTCACGGTGTTCCTTGCTGAAGCCCAACTCGGAGCTGAGATTCTTGCGCACCACGTCGCCGTCCAGAAGCGTCACGGGGCGTCCGCCCATTTCCATCAGCTTGACCATCAGCGCGTTGGCGACGGTGGACTTTCCCGATCCCGAGAATCCGGTAAAAAGGACGGTGAAGCCCTGCTGCGCGCGGGGCGGACGCGTGCGGCGCAGTTCCTTCACGACCTCTGGGAACGAGAACCATTCGGGGATCTCCAGCCCTTCGGCCAACCGGCGCCGCAGCTCGGTGCCCGAGATATTCAGGACGGTGACATCGCCTTCGATCTCGTCCGCGGGCTCATATTGGGCGCGCTCCTGGACGTAGACCATGTGTTTGAAGTCGACCATCTCGATGCCCATCTCCGCCTCGTGCTCGCGGAAGAGGTCCTGCGCGTCGTAAGGGCCGTAGAAATCGTCGCCGGCGCTGTTCTTGCCGGGGCCCGCGTGATCGCGCCCCACAATGAAATGCGTCACACCGTGGTTCTTGCGGATGAGGCCGTGCCAGACGGCCTCGCGTGGGCCGGCCATCCGCATGGCGAGATTCAGCAGGCTCATTGTGGTGGTTGCCGAGGGGTACTGGCCCAGCACCGCCTCGTAGCAACGGACACGGGTGAAGTGATCGACGTCGCCAGGCTTGGTCAGGCCGACCACGGGATGGATCAGCAGGTTGGCCTGCGCCTCCTTGGCGGCGCGGAACGTCAGCTCCTGATGGGCGCGATGGAGGGGGTTGCGGGTCTGGAACGCAACGACCTTTCGCCAGCCGAGCTTGCGGAAGTATGCACGCAGCTCGTTCGGGGTGTCGCGACGCGCCTTGAAATCGTAGTGCACCGGAGGCTGCAGACCGGTGACGGGACCGCCCAGATAGACCGGACCTGCAGTATTGTGCAGGTAGTTGACCGCCGGATGGGCGGAGTCGTCGGCACCGAAGACCTGTACGGCCTCGCGCGCCTTGTCGGGCGTCCACTTGTCGCCGATGGTCATTGTAGCGAGGATCACACCCTCGGGGTCGCGCAGGGCGATGTCCTGGCCCGGTTCCAGCGTGTCTGCAAACTTTTGGGACACGTCCAGAGTGATCGGAATGGGCCAGAGCGACCCGTCCGCCAGGCGCATTTTCTCGACAACGCCATCGTAGTCGGCCTGGTCGAGGAACCCGGTCAGCGGCCGGAAGCCGCCATTCATCAAAAGCTCAAGGTCGCACAGCTGGCGCGGCGTCAGGTCCCACGACGGCAGGTTTCCGGCATCGACCTTCAGCTTCTGTGCGCTCTCGTACGAGACGTAGAGCTCGGGCACGGGGGTAAGGTTCGGCAGGGCCATAACGGGTCTTTCGCTGGTTGTGCTGCAGTGCGGCAATGGACGTTTCGGGCACCCGGTACAGCGACAGCCCGCCACGATCAACCCGCCATACGATCCGTACGGTTAACGCCCGGTTGCCGCCGGCTATTCCGCAGCGTCAGCCTTGGCGCCCCAGCCCAGCGGCTCGGACATCTCCTTGCCTGCGTCGTCGCCGACGGCCGACAGGAATCGCTCGGCCTCCAGCGCGGCCATGCAGCCCATGCCGGCACTGGTGACGGCCTGCCGGTAGACGTGATCGGTCAGGTCGCCGGCGGCGAAGACCCCTTTAATGCCGGTCTGAGTGCTGCCCGGCCGGGTGACGACATAGCCACCGTGATGGGTTTCAAGCTGACCGTCGAAGAGCTGGCTGGCCGGCGCATGGCCGATGGCCACGAACACGCCTTTCACGGAAAGCTCAAGAAGCTCGCCGGTGTCGACATGGCGCAGCCGCACGCCCTCGACCCCGCGCGGATCGGTCGTGCCGGTCACTTCGTCGAGGGCGTGATTCCAGAGCACCTCGACCTTGGGGTGGTTGAGCAGGCGGTGCTGCAGGATCTTCTCGGCCCGCAGCTCGTCCCGTCGGTGGACCAGCGTCACCTTGCTGGCGAAGTTTGTGAGGAAGAGCGCTTCCTCGACTGCGGTATTGCCGCCGCCGATCACGGCGACGTCCTGTCCGCGGTAGAAAAATCCGTCGCAGGTGGCGCAGGCGCTGACGCCGAACCCCTTGAACGCCTCCTCGCTGGGCAGTCCAAGCCATTTGGCCTGGGCGCCGGTCGCGAGGATCATCGCGTCGGCAAGGTAGACCGCGCCGCCATCAGTCTCGGCCCGGAACGGCCGCTGCGACAGGTCGACCGAGGTGACGATGTCGCTGACCACCTCGGCGCCCGTGGCCCGCGCGTGCGCTTCCATCCGCACCATCAGGTCGGGACCCATCACCTGAGAGTCCCCCGGCCAGTTCTCGACATCGGTCGTGATCGTCAGCTGCCCGCCGGGCTGGAGACCCTGGATCAACACCGGATCCAGCATGGCGCGCGCGGCATAGACGGCAGCGGTATAGCCCGCAGGCCCCGATCCGACGATCAGGACCTTCACGCGGCGGGGGGCGGTGGCGGGCATGGGCGGTCTCCGTCGATCGGGCGGGCAGGGTGCCGATATAGGGCCACACGCGGACGGCGTGAAGCCCGCGCTCCGAGGCCGCCCCGAGACACCGGGAGCGACCGCCGTCGCGGCCGAAGTCGCCGCGTCGCCCGCCGGGTGACGAAAGATTCTTGCGCAGCGGCGCCGTGCGGCATAGCTAGCCCACGATCCGCACCGGTCGGGGACTGCCCGAGCGTCCGGCCGGCGGGTGAAATGGCTGCGGGGGAATGATGCCGGGACACAAGCTGGACGCCATCGACAGGGCGATCCTTTCCCACCTGCAGGACGACGGCCGTATGACCAACGTGGAACTTGCGCGCCGCGTCGGCATCTCGGCCCCGCCCTGCCTGCGCCGTGTCCGCACGCTGGAGGATTCGGGCTACCTGCTGGGCTACCACGCGCGGATCGACCCCCAGCGGCTGGGGTTCGACGTCCAGGTCTTCGCGATGGTCGGCCTGACCTCGCAGGCCGAGACGGACCTCAGGGCATTCGAGCAGCTGTGCCGCTCGTGGCCGCTGGTCCGCGAATGCCACATGCTGAACGGCGACATCGACTTCATTCTGAAGTGCGCGGCGCCCGACTTGGGTACGTTCCAGCGTTTCCTGACCGGGACCTTGCTCACGACCCCCACCGTGGCCAGCGTGAAGACCTCGCTGGTGATCCGCGCCGCCAAGGATGCGCCCGGCGTACCGTTGGACTTCACGGCACCGCAGCAGGACGGCGACGCCGGCGTCCCCACGACCGAGGTCGGCGACTGAGCCTTGCCGGACGCCGCCGCCGATGGCCGGTCGCCCTCCATCCGTCGGGATGCTGGCGATTTGCGGCGTCCCGGTGATGTCTGACGGGCCGCACGTCGCCGTTCTCTCTCCCCGAAGCACGTGACCGCATGCGTCGACGTCCTGCGCGGCGGACGGATGCGCGGCAGGCACTATTCCACGCGAATGGTCGAGATCTGGCGTCCGTAATCGGCCTCGCGCCGGTGGGTGCTGCGGCGGTAGGAATAGAAGCTGTCGGCATCGGCGTAGGTGCAATGCCCGGTCCATGCGACATGGCCCAGCCCCATGCGGCGCAGGCGGTGCAGGCCGACGCCGGGCAGGTCCAGATACAGCCGGTCGCCCGTGCCGGGTGAGAAGAACCGCTCGTTGTCCGGGTCGTCGGCGACGAAGCGGTCGCGCAGTTCGGGCCCCACCTCGTAGGCGGCAGGCGAGATCGTGGGCCCGATGACCGCCGCGATGTCGACGCGACGCGCGCCCAGACCTTCCATCGCCGCGACTGTCGCCTCCAGGATGCCGCGCAGGGTGCCGACCCAGCCGGCATGGGCCGCGCCGACCACGCCCGCCGACCGGTCGGCAAGGAGGACCGGCTGGCAATCGGCGGTCAGGATCGCGATGGCGAGCCCCGGCGTCCGGGTGACGAGGCCGTCGGCGCGCGGCGGCGGCCGCGACGGCAGTCCGTCGATCACGGCGACATCGGCGGAATGGGTCTGGCGCGGCGTGACCAGCGCGTCCTCGCCGACGCCCAGCGCCTTGGCCACGCGCGCGCGGTTGATGGCGACCGCCTGAGCCTGGTCCGACGATCCGCGCCCGCAGTTCAGCCCGGCGAACACGCCCGAGGACGCGCCGCCGCGCCGGGTGAAGAACCCGTGCCGCAGCGGTGCCAGCGCTGCGTCGGTGATGATCTCCATCGTCATGGCGGCGGGTCCGTCGCGGTGGGATCTGAGGGTATCGGCGTCGGCGGTCGGTCGGATCGGTCGTCAGAGCGGGGCATGGGGCATGTCGTCGGACGCGGCGAGGTCCGGCAGCGGTCGGGTGCCGTCATGCAGGGCCATCACACGAAACAGCAATCCCATTTCTTCGGGGTGGGTCAACCGCCGATGCGCCGCGACATGGCTGTCGAGTTCGGCGCCGCCAAGGCCGCGTGCCAGCGCGCGGGCGCGTACGGCGATGCCCAGACGCTCCAGCCAGACGCCCTGCGGCACGAGGGCGCTGGCGGCACAGGGCGAAGCGGCCGCCAGGGCGCCGAAGTCGACATGCGCGGTGAGGTCGCTGTCGCCGGGTGCGTCCAGGACGCCGACCTTCCCGTGCCCGCGCAGGGCCTGCAAGGTATCGCCCAGCGACTGCGGGCTGCCATAGTCCACGATCCGCAGGCATCCCCCGTGCGCCGCGATGTGCCGGCCCAGCGCGCCGGCGATGGCCGCGGCGGGGGCGCAGATCTCGACCATATCGCCGTCGGCCGTGTCCCCAAGGCGCGGGGCTAGGGTCGGCGGCAGGGCCGGACCGCCCAGCCCGAACGCAAGCACGCCGTCGGCGACCCCGACCAGCCGTTCGCACCAGTGGTCGCCGTCGCGCAGGAACTGCCGGATCGGCAGCGCATCGAAGAACTCGTTGGCAAATCCCAGAAGCGGCAGCCCCGGCAGGCTGTCCACCGTGTCATGGAGGGTCGGGGCGTGGGCTGAAAGCGTTGCCGCCTGCACCGCGCGCAGGACCGGCGATGCCTCGACCAGATGCAGGGTGGCGGCATCGGAAAATCCCGGCACCCGGCCGGCTGCGCGCAGCGCGTCGGCCATCGCGGTTCCGCGCCCCGGCCCCAGCTCGACCAAGGCGAAGGGGGCGGGGCGCCCGCGCTCCACCCAGTCCTGCGCGACGGCAAGGCCGACCAGCTCGCCCCACATCTGGCTGATCTCGGGGGCAGTGGTGAAATCGCCGCCGCAGCCCAGCGGATCGCGGGTGGTGTAGTAGCCGTGGACCGGGTGCAGCAGGCAGGCCGTCATGTAATCGGCGACGGTCATGGGTCCCGTCGCGGCGATCTGACCGGCGAGGATGCGCGCCAGCGGCGTCACGCGGCGCGCGGCCCGCCCCGCCGCCGGGCGGCCAGGATCAGCCCCGCGCCGGCCGCGATCATGGGCAGCGACAGAAGCTGGCCCATGCTCAGCCCCGCCGCCCCCCATTGCACGATGTGGCCCAGAGGGTTGTCCGGCGTGACGAACTGGGCATCGGCCTGGCGGAACAGCTCGACGAAACAGCGCGCGCCACCGTAGCCGGCCAGGAAAACGCCCGTCAGAGCGCCGGGCCTTCGCAGCCAGCCACGCCCGAAGGCCAGGGCGATCAGCACCGCCCCCAGCGCGAGCCCTTCCAGCCCCGCCTCGTAGAGCTGCGACGGATGCCGCGCGCAGGCCCCGGCGACGCCCGGACAGTCCTGCGCCCCCGGGCCAGGAAAGATCACGCCCCACGGCAGGTCCGTCGGGCGGCCCCACAGCTCGGCGTTGACGAAATTCGCAAGCCGGCCCAGCAGCAGGCCGGGCGGGGTACCCAACGCCAGCAGGTCCGTCATCTGCCGCCACGGGATGCCCCGCCGCGCGGCGAAGTAGAGCCCCGCCGCCGCTACGCCCAGCATGCCGCCGTGAAAGGACATGCCGCCCTGCCAGATCGCCAGGATCTCGGCCGGGTGGGCGGCATAGTATGCCGGCTGGTAGAAAAGGACGAATCCCAGCCGCCCGCCGATGATCACGCCCAGAATGATCGACGTGACCAGCTCCTCGACCTGTGCCGGGCCCATCGGTGCTGCGCCGCCGGGCCAGAGCGCCGGGCGGCGAACGGCCGCGACGGCCAGTCGCCATCCCGCCACGATCCCGGCGATGTAGGCCAGCGCGTACCAGCGCAGCGCGAAGGCGAAGCCGCCGATCTGGACCGAGAAGATCTCGGGCGATATGTCGGGAAAGGGGATGGCGGCCTGCATCCCCGGGGATTGGCGGCGGCGCGTGCGCGATGTCAACCTTGAGAATGGGCGGGGCAGGGACCATATCGGGACCGTACCCCGAACACCGGTGGACCCCAGGCGGTCACGCCAGAGCCCTGATGGAGCGACCAGATGCAGACCCGGACGAAGATCTTCGACGACCTCTCCCAGCTGATGACCAACGCCATGGGCGTGGCGCAGGGCGCCCGCAGCGAGGCCGAGACCGCAATGAAGGGCATGGTCGACCGGTTCCTTGCCGACCGCGACCTTGTCACGCGCGAGGAGTTCGACGCCGTGCGCACCATGGCCCAGAAGGCGCGCGAGGAGAACGCCGCGCTCAAGGCCCGGCTGGACGCCATGTCGAACGGCAACGCGGGCTGACCTGACGGTGGGCGATCAGCGCTCCGGAGGCCTGTCGCCCACCAGGTAGCGCGGTCCTGCGCCTCGCGCCCCGGCAGCGTCGCCGGGGTTGTAGAGCCTGCATTGCGTCAGGGACAGGCATCCGCATCCGATGCAGGCGTCGAGCTGTGACCGCAGCGCCTCCAGCGCCGCGATCCGACAGTCGATCCCTTCCGCGAAGCTGCGGGACAACCGGGCCCAGTCGCCCTTGGTCGGCGCTCGCCCCTTCGGCAGGGACGCAAGCGCGTCCCGAATCTCGGCGATGGAAAAACCCAGCTTCTGTGCGATCAGCACAAAGGACAGGCGCCGGATGTCGGCACGTTCGAACCGGCGCTGCCCGCCTTCGGACCGGTCGGGCGCGATCAGGCCCACCTCCTCGTAGTAGCGGATCGCCGACACGGCCAGCCCGGTGCGGTTGGCGATCTCTCCGATACCCAGCGACATGGACGTTGACCTCAAGTGGACTTGAGGGACTACACATGATTCGCACGCAACGCGAAACGGAGGAAACCCCATGACCCGGCTGGAACACCTGAACGTCACCGTGTCCGATCCCGATGCGACCGCCGCCCGACTGGGCGATCTGTTCGGTTGGACCGTCAGGTGGCAGGGCGCCTCGATCCATGGCGGTCGCTCCATCCACGTGGGTACGGCGGATGATTACATCGCCCTCTACGCCATGGGTCCCAAGGCAGGCGGTGCCAAGAATACCTACATCACCGTTGGCGGATTGAACCACATCGGGGTGGTGGTCGACGACCTCGACGCGGCGGAGGCGCGTGTCAGGGCTGCAGGGCTGGTTCCGACAAGTCACGCCGACTACGAACCGGGCCGCCGCTTCTATTTCGATGATCCCGACGGGATCGAGTTCGAGGTGGTGAGCTACGATTGAGCACCGAACACGGAATCGGTCGGTCGCGGGACGGATGCCGCGCGACCGGTCGAGGTACCTCGGCGTCTATCAGAGGGCGATGCCCTCCTCCTCGACGTAATACCGGACGTTGTCCTCGAAACTGTCATCGGACCGCAGCCCCAGATCGCGCGCCTTCGCGGCGTCGTAGTCGAAGCGCCAACCGGACACGATGCGCTCCACATCGGGCTGCGGCTCCCAGTCGATCAGCTTGGCCGGCCCCGGACCGGCGACTGCGGTCATGGCGTCGATCAGCTGGCGTACGCTCCAGGTCCGGCCGGGCATCGTCATGTTCACCTGCCGTCCCAGCGCATCCTGCTCCAGTTCGGCCCCGAGGATCAGGTTCTCTGTCACGGCGCGCGGCGACAGGTAGTAGTGCAGGAAATCCTCGGCAACGGGGCAGACCGCGCGCTGGCCGTTCAACGGCTCGCGGATGATGCCAGACATGAAGGACGACGCCGCCTTGTTGGGGGCACCGGGCCGCACGCTGATGGTGGGCAGGCGGAACCCGCGCCCACGCACAAGGCCGCGGCGGGAATAGTCGTTCAGCGCCAGTTCGCCCATGGCCTTCTGAGCGCCGTAGGAGGTCTGGGGATTGGGGATCGTCCAGTCCTGTATCGGATCGGGAACGTCACCGCCGAAGACCGCGCAGGACGAGGTGAAGACCACCACCGGCGCCGTCCCGAGGGCGCGGCACCGTTCGAAAACGTTGAGCGTTCCGTGCAGGTTCACGCGGTAGCCGATGTCGAAATCGGCCTCCGCATGGCCCGAGACGATGGCGGCCAGAAGGAAGATCACGTCGACGTCCGCGTCAATGGCGCCTGCAACGGAAGCGGCATCGCCGATGTCGCAGGCCACGGCCGCGACCTCGAACGACGCCTCGACCGGCGCGGGCGCCTCCAGATCGCACAGCGTCAGCTTCGCAATCGGCTCGCCCCGAAGGCGGCCGCGATCCGAAAGGGCGCGGGCGACGCGGCGTCCGATGAAGCCGCCGCCGCCGATGATGAGGATGTTCACGTGTCCCGCGCCCCTTGCCGTGTCATGTGCCGTGCCGTTTCTGGCCCGCGCCTGCCGCCCGTCGGAAACATCGCCGGGCGGCAGGGCGCGCGATCACTCTTCGCTCAGGCCGATGCGCTTGAGGAAGGTTTTGTGGCTGTCCACGATCTCGGCCGTCTCCGGCGTCTTCGTGGCCCAGTCCGTCCACGCGGTCTGCGCCGCGTCGCGGAACACGCCGCGGTCCTCCACCGACCAGTCGTAGAGGGTCACGCCCTTCTCCGGCAGCGCCGCCAGCGCCTCGCCGTTCTCGACGATGGTGAGCTGCATCAGCTTGAGCGCCAGGCTCTCCTCGGCCGAGGTGATGATGGCCTGATGTGCCGGGGGCATGGCGTCCCAGACCGCCTTGTTGCAGGCCAGATGGTCCGACGACATCGAATGGAAGCCCGGGAAGGTCGTGTGCTTGGCGATGTCGTAGATCCCCAGGCCGACGTTGTTGGCCAGCGTCGAGGCGTCGGCGCCGTCGATGATACCGGTCTCCAGCGCGGTGAAGATTTCGGTGAAGTCCATCACGACAGGCGAGGCGCCCAGCTCGGCGAAGATCTCGGATTCCATTCCCGGGGGCGAGCGGAACTTCCAGTTCTTCAGGTCGTCCGGCCCGTTTAGCGGGGTGGTCGAGTTCAGCGATTCCTGCCCGCCGACGTGGTTGCCGACGAAATGCATGCCGTTGGCCTCGTAAAGGGCCTGTATCTGCTCGCGGCCGCCGCCGTAGCGGACCCATGCGTGGAACTCCAGCGGCGTGTCGTAGCCGCCCATCGTGTCGGCGACGAACTGGAAGGCGGGGTTCTTGCCGGTCTGGTAGCTGCCGTTGGTCATGTCGCAGTCGAGGATGCCGCTGGCGGCGGCGTCGAAGGTCTCGGCCGATTTTACGACGGCGGCGGAATAGAACATCTCGATGGCGATGTCGTTGTCGGACATCACGTGAACTTCGTCCACGAATTCGGTGATCAGCCGGCCGACCGTCGATTCAGGGGCGTTGTGGTTCTGGATGCGCAGCGTCGTGGTCTGCGCGGTGGCGCCGGCGCCGGTAAGCGCAAGGGCCAGCGCGCCGGTGGCGCATGTGGTGACTAGTCTCGTCATATTCAGTCTCCTCCCATGGAACGTTGTCCGTTGCCGCCCGCGCGATCCAGTCACGCGGTGTGGTCCGGTGACTATACCAGCACTATTCGGTGCCGTCTGCCACCTCTTGCTTCGATGGCGACTCCGCCGGTCCGACCGGCGCCCGGCTGACCGGACGCCCAGTGCCGGCGTCGTCGTCGATGTCGACCAGCGCCCCGCGCGCACCGATGACCCGCGCCGACAGAGCGGAGCCGCGCGCGGCGGCCTGACCGGGCGAAGCCCCGGTCAGAAGGGCCGTGAGGAATCCGGCATCGAAACTGTCGCCGGCGGCGGTCGTGTCCACCACCTCGACAGGAACTGCTGCATCGATCCGCGCGATGCCGGCTTCAGGGGTCCACAGCGTCACCGGGGCCGCACCATCCGTAACGGCGACGCAGGTTGCGCCGGCGTCGGCATAGCGGGCGCAGGTGGCAGCGGCGTCGGCGTCGCCGAAGAGCGGTCCATCGTCGTCGAAGGACGGCAGGACGATGTCCGACACCTCGGCCGCGCGCATCACGCCGTCGCGCATGGTGGCGTCGTCCTCCCACAGCGCGGGGCGCAGGTTGGTGTCGAAGGCCACCGTCGCGCCGCGCCCCCGCGCGGCGCCGATGGCGTTGCACAGTCGGATGCGGTCCGGGTCCGGCAGGATCGCGAGGGTTATCGCCGAGAAGAAGATCGCATCGGCCTGGGCAAGGATGCCGTGCAGCCAGTCGCCATCCTCGGCCAGCATCCGGGCCGCGGACTGTCCCCGCCAGTAGGAAAAGCTGCGCTCCCCCCGCACCAGATGGATCGCGTAAAGCCCCACGGTCCGTCCGGCGACCCGCCGCACGGCCGTGTCGACGCCCGCCTCGGCCATGAAGGCCAGCATGCGCGTCGACGCCGCGTCGTCGCCGACGCAGGTGCCGTAGGCGACGTTCCAGGACGAGGGCAGCAGGCGGCGCAGGTACCACGCGGTGTTGAACGTGTCGCCGGCATAGCCCATGCGATACAGGTCCGACGCGCTACCCTCGGGCCGAAGCTCGACCATGCATTCCCCAAGGCTGAGCACGTTGCCTGTCATCGGGATGGCGCCCCACGGGGACATCCGCTGTGGCAAGGCGCGGCTGCGGCCGGTATGCCCGTCGCGTCCGTCACGTCCCTCAGACCGCCGCCGCCAGCGCCAGCGCGACGACGCCCAGCATCGCCGCCGCCATCGCCGCGTTGATGATCGCCTGCGTGCGCGGCGCGAGATCCATTCGGTGCAGCGTCACCCCGGCCCAGAGCCATCCAAGATGGATCGGGATCCAGATCGCATTGAAGATCAGGAGTTTCGCGATCACTTCGGCCACGAAGGGCAGGTCGGAAATGGCGAACCCGGTAAAGAGGGCGGTGTTCACCGCGTAGGCCTTGGGGTTGATCGCCTGCAGCGCCAACCCGTCGCGCAATCCCGGCGCCTTCGTCGCGGGTACGATCGCGATGCGGCTGCCGGCCGTCGCGATCCGCCAGGCCAGCCACAACAGATAGAGAACCGACGCCGCCCCCAGCACCCAGCGGACCGAAGGTACCGCCAGGACCACCGCCGCCAACCCGCTGATCACCGCCGCCGCGACCGCCGCGTTGCCCGCCAGCAGGCCGACGACGTAGCCAAGCCCCGCGCGGAACCCGAACGCCGCGCCCACGCCCGCCGTCGACAGCACGCCGGGCCCCGGCGTCGCGATCAGGAGCAATACGGCGGCCGCGAAGGTCAGCATTCCGCCATGCCCTGCATCCTTGCCTCATGACAGGTTTGGTATACCAATTTCGCGGACCTGCAAGACGGCCGCCGGAGGCGCACCCGCCGACCGCGGCGGACCCGCCGGGTCCGCCGCGGCGCGCCTTCGCGGACGTCAACCTGGGTCAGCGACGGCCGCCGCAACGCGGCCGATCAAGGGAGACGTGCGGATGACAGGGAACACGGACACCGACAAGCCGGCCATAGGCTTCATCGGAGTTGGCCACATGGGGCACGGCATGGCGGCCAATATCCTCAAGTCCGGGCATCGCCTGTGGGTGCGCGGCAATCGCAACCGCGCGCCCATCGACGATCTGGTGGCGCGGGGCGCGAGTGAGGCCGCCAGCCCCCGCGCCATGGCCGAGGCCTGCGACATCGTCCACATCTGCCTTGGCGACAGTCGTCAGGTCGAGGCGGCGGTCCGTGGCCCCGACGGCCTGCTGGCGTCCGGGCGGGCCGGACTGACGGTGATCGACTGCACCACCTCCGATCCGGCCTCCACGCTTGCGCTGGCCGCCGAACTGGAGGCCGCCGGGATGGAGATGGTGGACGCGCCTCTGGGCCGCACGCCCAAGGAGGCGGCCGCCGGTACCCTGGATGCGATGGTTGGCGCGTCCGACGCCGCCTTCGCCCGCGTGCGCCCCGTGATCGATTGCTGGGCCGGGACCATTACGCACGTGGGGCCCGTGGGTTCCGCGCACAAGATGAAGCTATTGATGAACTTCATCGGCATGGGCTACGCCGCGCTCTACTCCGAGGCGCTGGCGATCGGCGTCAAGGCCGGCGTCGCACCCCAGACGCTGCGAGACGTCATCGGCGGCAGCCGCATGTCCTGCGGGTTCTTCGATACCTTCATGCAGTACGCTGTCGGCCGCGATCCCGAGGCGCACAAGTTCACCATTTCCAACGGATCGAAGGACGTGCGCTACGGCGTCGCGATGGCGGCCGAGCACCGCGTCGCCAGCCTCATGGGCGCCGCCGTCGCGGCCTATTTCACCAGCGCCGAGGGGCAGGGCAAGGCGGGGGACTACGTGCCGATGCTTTCCGACCACGTCGCGGCACTGAACGGCATCGACCTCGCCGCCGCCGTGGCGGAAGGGGAACGGGGGCGCTGACATGCTGACGACCGCGCAGAAGGCGTTTTACGACCGAGAGGGCTACCTCATGGTCGAGGACGTCGTGACGGGACGGGACCTTGCCCGGTTGCAGGACGTCACCCGCGACCTGATGGAGCGGTCCCGGACGGTCACCGCCAGCGACGACGTCTACGACCTCGATGCGGGTCACGAGCCGGACGCGGTGCGCCTGACGCGGATCAAGCTGCCGCATCTGCGCCATCCGGCCTTCCGCGACGCCCTGTGGAACGGTCCGTTGACACAGGTGCTGACCGATCTTCTCGGTCCCGACACCTCACTTCAGACGTCCAAGCTGAACACCAAGGCCCCGGGGGGCGGCGCGGCGGTGGAGTGGCATCAGGACTGGGCGTTCTATCCTCATACCAACGACGACATGCTGGCCTTCGGGCTGATGCTCGACGACGTGGACGCGGCGAACGGTCCGCTCCAGGTCATCCCGCGCAGCCATCGCGGACCGACCTTGAGCCATTCCTCGGATGGCGTCTTTTGCGGCGCGGTCGATCCCGACGACCCGGAGTTCCACGCTGAGCGTGCCGTCACGCTGACCGGGCGCGCGGGCAGCATGACGGTGCACCACGCCCGCACACTGCACGGTTCCGCGCCCAACGTCAGCGACCGCAACCGTCTTATCCTGTTCTACGAGTGCCGCGCGTCGGATGCCTGGCCACTGCTGGGCGGCTCCTCCCTGATGGGGCTGGCGTCGCAGGCCGCCCTCTGGTCCGAGATGTCGGACCGCGTCGTCACCGGCACATTGTCCACGACGCCGCGTATGGCAGCGGTTCCGGTCAGCCTGCCGTTGCCGCCGCCGGCAGACGCCTCGTCGATCTTTGCGCTGCAACGTTCGGGCGGGGCGCGCAGCGCCTTCTGATATGCCTGCGGGCCTTGCCGCCATCCGGGCCCCGTCGCACAAGCGCGCATGCCTCACAGAACGCCGCCCAGCTTCGTCACGCTCGTCCTGCTGTCGGGCCTGTCGATCGCGACGCTGAACCTCTTCGTGCCGTCGCTGCCCGCCATGGCCGATCAGTTCGGCGTGTCCTACGGCGTCATGGGATTGTCGATCGGCGGCTACCTGGCGGTCACGGCCGTCGTGCAGGTCGTGCTCGGGCCACTGGGTGACATCTTCGGGCGTCGCCCTGTGATCCTGTGGGGCTTGGGCATCTTCGTCGTCGCGTCCGCCGGTTGCGCGCTGACCTCCGATATCCGCCTGTTCCTCGCCTTCCGCGCCCTTCAGGGCGGGATCGTGTCGGGGATGGCCCTCAGCCGGGCAATGGTCCGCGACATGGCCGGGCCCGCGCGCGCCGCGTCGTTGCTGGGTTACATGGGCATGGCCATGGCGGTGGCGCCGATGCTGGCGCCGGTCGTCGGCGGCACGCTCGACGCGGTTTTCGGCTGGCGGGCGTCGTTCTGGTTCTTCGTACTGTGCGGCGGCAGCCTCTTCATTCTGTGCTGGTACGACCTGGGCGAGACGTTGCGTGCCCGGCCGGGCCGCGCCATGGACCATTTCCGCGCCTACCCCGGCCTTCTGCGCGAGCCGCTGTTCCTGGCCTATGCCGTCTGCCTGGCGTGTTCCATCGGCGCGTTCTTCGTTTTCGTCGCGGGCGCCCCGCTGGTGGCGACGGCGCTCTTCGATCTCTCGCCGCCGGCGCTCGGCGCCTGGCTTGGCGTGATCACGTTCGGGTTCTTCTTCGGCAACTGGATCTCCGGGCGGTTCTCGGAGCGATGGACGCCGGGACAACTGGTGCTGGCCGGCCGCATCGTGGCACTGGGCGCGCCGGCCATCGCGTTGGGGATGCTGACGGTGATGACGCCGACCCCGGTGACCCTCTTCGGGCCGATGATACTGGCGGGGTTCGGCAACGGTCTGACGTCGCCTGCGGCCAATGTCGGGGTGATGTCGGTGCGCACGGACCTCTCGGGCGGGGCGGCCGGTCTGTCGGGGGCGCTGACCGTCGCGGTGGGCGCGGTGCTGAGCAGCCTCGCCGCCGTCGCCGTGACCCCCGACCGCGCCTCCTGGGCGCTGATGGCGCTGCTGGCCGTGGTGCTGACGGTCGCGCTGGCTGCCGCCCTCTACGTCCGGCGGGCCGAGATACGCGCGGCGCACCCCGCGATGCCCGCAGGGCCGGCCGACTGAGGCGCGTGGGCACCCAAAGCCGGGTGTCCTTGCAATCGGCATACCAACCCGCGATCCTGACGCCCGAAAAGATCCCAGATCAGACCGAGGACGATGATGGCCGACACGCGTGCGAACAGGCGCTTCCGCAGTCAGGAATGGTTCGACAACCCGAACAATCCCGGCATGACCGCGCTCTACCTCGAACGCTACCTGAACCAGTCCTTCGTGCGCGAAGAGCTTCAGGGCGAAAAGCCCATCGTCGGCATCGCCCAGACCGGCAGCGACCTTGCCCCTTGCAACAAGATCCACGTGTTCCTCATGGACCGCATCAAGGCGGGGATCCGCGACGCCGGCGGCGTACCGATGGAGTTCCCCGTCCACCCCATACAGGAGACAGGCAAGCGGCCCACCGCGGCGCTGGACCGCAACCTCGCCTATCTGGGGCTGGTCGAGGTGCTGCACGGCTATCCCCTGGACGGCGTCGTGCTGACGACCGGATGCGACAAGACCACGCCGGCGATGCTGATGGGGGCGGCGACGGTCGACATCCCGGCCATCGCGCTGAACGGCGGCCCGATGCTGGACGGCTGGTGGGAGGGCAAGCTGGTGGGCTCCGGCACGGTCGTATGGGAATCGCGCCGGATGCTGGCCGAGGGCGAGATCGACTACGACGAGTTCATGAGCCGCGTCTGCGCCTCGGCCCCGTCGCTGGGCCACTGCAACACGATGGGCACCGCCAGCACCATGAACGCCATGGCCGAGGCCCTTGGCATGACGCTCACCGGCTGCTCGGCCATCCCGGCGCCCTTCCGGGAACGCATGGCGATGGCCTACCGGACCGGCAAGCGCGCGGTCGAGATGGTGCTGGAGGATCTCAAGCCCTCGGACATCCTCACGCGCAAGGCATTCGAGAACGCCATCCGCGTCAACAGCGCCATCGGCGGCAGCACGAACGCGCCGCCGCATCTCCAGGCCATCGCCCGCCATGCCGGCGTGGAGCTCGACGTGACCGACTGGCAGACCGTCGGCTACGCGGTGCCGCTGCTGGTCAACATGCAGCCTGCAGGTGCCTATCTGGGCGAGTCGTTCTACCGCGCAGGCGGGGTTCCGGCCGTCATGGGCGAGCTGCGCCTCGCGGGGATGATCCACGAGGACTGCCGCATGGCGGGCGGCCTCACCATGGGCGAGACGCTGACCGGCTGGGCCAGCCGCGACCGCGACGTGATCCGCACCGTGGCCGAGCCGCTGCGCGAGAACGCGGGATTCAAGGTGCTGTCCGGGAACCTCTTCGCCTCTGCGCTGATGAAGACGAGCGTCATTTCGGACGCGTTCCGCGCCCGGTACCTCAGCGAGCCGGGGAACGAGGGCGTCTACGAGGCCCGCGCCGTCGTGTTCGAGGGCCCCGAGGACTATCACGACCGCATCAACGACCCGGCGCTCGGGATCGACGCGGGCACGATCCTCTTCATCCGCGGGGTTGGCTGCGTGGGCTATCCCGGCTCGGCCGAGGTGGTGAACATGCTGCCCCCCGACCATGTCGTCCGCGAGGGCGTGAACCACCTGCCCACCGTAGGCGACGGGCGCCAGTCGGGGACCAGCGAATCCCCCTCGATCCTGAATGCCTCGCCCGAGTCGGTGGTGGGCGGCGGCCTGGCGTATCTGCACACCGGGGACCGGGTGCGTCTGGACCTGAATGCCGACACCCTCACGGCGCTGGTCGATGCGGACGAATGGCAGGCCCGCATCGACGGCTGGACGGCGCCCGAACTGGTTAACCATACGCCGTGGGAAGAGATCTACCGCGCCAACGTGGGTCAGCTGGCCGAGGGCGGCTGCCTTGAGCTCGCCACCGCATATCGCCGGGTGCGGGAGACGCTGTCGCGCGACAATCACTGAGCGGAACGCGGTTTGCAGGGTCTCGCAGCGGAATGCGGGCGCATCGTCCTGGCCGGCGGTCGGTTGCCCGGATCGGTCGCCGGGGGCGGCATGGGTAAGGGGCGGCGGGGCGCCTGACGGACCCCGCGAGGAACGGGATGCCCCCCGCATCCCAGCAGGGAAGGACGGCGCATGGACAGGACCATCATCATAACGGGGGCCGGCAGCGGCATCGGCCGCGCCTGTGCCGGGGCGTTGCTCGACGCCGGTTGGCGGGTCGGACTGGTCGGCCGCCGCGCCGAGACGCTGGAAGAGACGGCGGCGGGGCACGGCGGCGCGCTGGTCCTGCCCGGCGACGTGACCGACGCTGATGCCGTCACGACGATCTTCGCCGATGCCGCGCGGGCCTGGGGCCGGCTGGACGCGGTGTTCAACAATGCCGGCAACAACGTGCCGCCGGGCACGGTGGACGAGATCGCCGTCGAGGACTTTTTGCGCGTCATGTCGGTGAACGTGCACGGCGCCTTCATCGTGGCGCGCGCGGCCTTCGCGCTGATGCGTGCACAGGACCCGCAGGGCGGGCGCATCATCAACAACGGCTCGATCAGCGCGCACGTGCCGCGCCCCGGATCGGCGCCTTACACGATGTCGAAGCACGCGATCACCGGCCTCACCCGCACCCTGTCGCTGGACGGGAGGCCCTACGGCATCGCCTGCGGTCAGATCGACATCGGCAACGCGCTGACCGACATGGCGCGCAAGATGACGACCGGCGTGCCGCAGGCCGATGGCAGCACGGCGGTGGAGCCGGTGATGGACGTGGCCCATGTCGCCTCATCGGTGCTGCACATGGCATCGCTGCCGCTGGAGGCGAACGTCCAGTTCATGACCGTGATGGCCAGCGCCATGCCCTACGTCGGGCGGGGGTGACACTGAGGGCCGGGGCTTGCGCCGCTCCTTGGGGGAACGCTGCGGACGTGCACTCTGGCGGGCATTCGGCAACCGTGCGATCGGCGGCCGGCGGGGTCGTGCGGCTCTCGATCGCGATCACGTGGCAGATCCGTTGCACGGCGTCGTCATCTTTCCCCGAGGTGTCCTTTCGACGGATACGGGGTGCGTACCGAAAGCGCGGTCGGGCCCAACCTACCGGGGCGCCAGCGGCGCCCGCGCCCGCTCGCGGTTCCAGATGTAGATGCCGGAGCCGATGATCACCGCGCCGCCGACGAGCGTCCAGATCGTGGGCGGCTGGCCGAAGATCACGAGCCCCGCCAGCGTCGCCAGCAGCAGCTGGGTGTAGAGCACCGGCGACAGGGTCGAGGCGAGCGCATAGCGGTGCGCCGCTGTCGCCAGGATGTGCCCGCCCGAGGCGAAGACGCCGATGGCCAGGGTCACGGCCAGCTGCCCCGCCGACTGCGGCGCCGCCAGCGTCGGCATGATGAAGGGCAGGAGGCAGGCGGTCGGGATGGCCGAGGTCCAGATCTGGCCGGTGCCGTCCGTCTCGACCCCCGCCAGCATCCGCGTCAGCACGAAATAGACCGACGCGCTTCCCAGCGACGCCAGGGACAGGGCCATCGCGGGGTGGAACGCGGCGCCCCAGGGCTGGATCACGATCAGCACGCCGCAAAAGCCCGTGCAGACGGCGGCGAAGCGGCGGGGGCCAACCCGCTCCTTCAGCATGGGGATGCTGAGCAGCGTCACGACGATGGGCATGGCGAAGGTAATCGTCGTCGTGAGCGAGATCGGCAGGCTGCGCAGCGCGAAGAAATTGAATACGGTGCTTGTCAGCAGCATCACCGCGCGGAGGGCCTGAAGCCCCGGGCTGCGCGACCGCAGGGCCGCGCGCCCCTCGCGCGGCAGGAACACGACCAGCGAGAAGGCCAGAGCCCCCGCATAGCGCGAGAACACGACCTGCAAGGGGGCGATGCCGGACAGGATCAGCCATTTTGCCGCGGTGTCGGTGCCGGTGAAGAGCGTCACGCCGCCCAGCATCAGGACGATGCCGAGCGCCGTCCGGTCCTCGCGCGGGGGCGGCTGCATCCGGGGCGCCTAGCCCTTCAGGTTCGCGGCGAGCCAGTCCACCATCTCGGGTACCATGCGGTCGCCCCAGCCGGCCTCCTGCGCCTCGGACAAGGTGTCGGCGGCGGCGCCGGACATGCGCGACCGGCCGTCGAGATCCCCGATCATGCGGCGGTAGTAGCCGACGTCCTTGGCGGCATTGGAGACGGAGAAGGCCAGGGCGATCTCGGAATCGATGGCCTGGGCGCGGATGAAGTCCATCATGCCCGATTTCAGCGGACCCGCCGACATCACGTCGTAGAGCTGCTGACGGTCGATGCCGGCGGCGTCGGCGGCGGCGAAGGCCTCGGCCATGGCGCAGGCGGTGGTCATGGCGAAGAAGTTGTTGATAAGCTTGATCGTATGGCCCGATCCGAGCGGACCGAGGTGGAACACGTTCTCGCCCAGGTCGTCCAGCACGGGACGTACCTTGTCGAAGGCGTCGCGGTCGCCGGACGCCATGACGTTCAGCTTGCCCTCGCGCCCGTGGCTTGGCGTGCGTCCCAGCGGTGCGTCGAGATATGTCCCGCCGGCCGTCTCCACGGCGCCGCCGATCTCCTTGGTCGAGGCGGGAAGGGAGGTGCCGAAGTCGATCACGACCGCGCCGGGCCGAAGCCCGGCGAGCACGCCCTCGGGGCCGTTCACGCGGGATTCGACCGACGCGCTGGTGTCCATGCAGAACATCACGATGTCGGATGCGGCTGCGACCTCGCGTGCGGTCGCAACCTCGACGGCACCGCGTCCCACCGCTTCGTCCACGGCCTTGCGGCTGCGGTTGGCGACGATCGTGAGCGTGTAGTCGAGGTCGAGCAGGCGCTGAACCATCGCGCCTCCCATGAGGCCGAGGCCGATGAAGCCGATGTCGGGTCTTGTCATGGATCGGTGTCCTTGCTGTTTATGGCGGAAGCGGGGGCCAGCCCCCGCGGCCCCCGGAGAATTTCCGGCAGGATGAAGATGGGGGCCGGAACGGCGATGCCCTGCGGGGATCCGGTCGGTGTCAGGCGACGCCCCCCGCCGTGAGGGGCGGCGCGTCGCGGGTCGACAGCGTGACGCTGCCGATGAGATGAGTGGCATGTCGGCCGCGCATGTCGATGCCGAGGGAGCCGATGCTGTAGGCCGCACCGTCGATCCACGATGCCGTGGCCGTGTAGCCCTTCTCGTCGCCGATCCCGACCATGTCGTCATGCGGGGCGAGATACCAGTCGGCTCCTTCCGGGAAGGCCACCCAGATGTGGCGGCCGATGTATTTCTTCATGATCGTCCAGCGGCCCTTCTGCTGGACCAGGCGGATGGCCCCGTCCGTGCCGCGGTGGGCGATCATGTCGATGCCGTCGTCGTAGACCGGGAGGAACACGTTCCATCCCTGATTTAGCAGCAGCGAACTGAGCTGGTTTCGGTAGATGATCTCCAGACGCTGCGAACTCACATCACCGCGCCGATCTGCCAGGGGACAAACTCAAAGTCGCCGAGGCCCTGCGCCTCGGACTTGGTGCGTTCGCCGGACGCGACCCGCAGGAGGGCGGCGTAGATTTCGGCACCCTTCTCCTCCACCGTGGCGCCGCCGTCGAGGATCGGGCCGGCGTCGATGTCCATGTCGTCGGGCATCCGGCGGGCCAGCGCGGTGCTGGTCGCGATCTTCAGGCAGGGCGACGGCTTGGACCCGAAGGCCGACCCGCGCCCGGTGGTGAAGGCGACGAGAGTGCAGCCGCTGGCGATCTGTCCAGTGACCGAGGCCGGGTCGTAGCCGGGTGAATCCATGAAGGTGAAGCCCTTGGCGGTGACCGGTTCGCCGTAGCGGTAGACGCCGGTGAGGGGCGTCGTGCCGCCCTTGGCCGCGGCGCCCAGCGACTTTTCGAGGATGGTGGTCAGCCCGCCCTTCTTGTTTCCGGGCGATGGATTGTTGTCCATGGAGCCGCGGTTGCGCGTCGTGTAGTCCTGCCACCAGTCAATCAGCCCGACCAGACGCCCGCCGACCTCGGCATCGACGGCGCGGGCGGTCAGCAGATGCTCTGCGCCGTAGATCTCGGGCGTCTCGGCCAGGACGCCGGTACCGCCCTGGGCCACCAGCAGGTCACAGGCGTGGCCGAGCGCGGGGTTGGCCGTGATGCCGGACCACGCGTCGGAACCGCCGCATTGCAGGGCCAGCATGAGGTCGGACGCGGGGCATTCGGTGCGCGACGTGGCGTCGACGAGCGGCAGCATGGCCTCGATCTTCTCGATGCCCAGCGCCACGCAGCGGGCCAGCCCGCCGACGTCCTGAATGTTCATCGCCTGAAAGAGTGGGCCGGGTTCGATGCCCATCGCCTCGACCAGCCAGTCGATCTGGTTCATCTCGCACCCGAGCCCTGCCATCAGCACGCCGCCGACGTTGGGATTGCGCGCATAGCCCCACATGACCCGCTGGAGCGCCTCGAATCCCTCGCCGTCGCCCGCCATGCCGCAGCCGGTGCCATGCACGAAGGCCGCGACACCGTCGACATTGGGATAGGCCGCCAGCCGCTCCGGCGTGAAGTGGCCAGCGATCATCCGCGCGGCGGTGGCCGAGCAGTTCACCGACGTGATGACGGCGATGTAGTTGCGCGTACCGGCCGGGCCGCGTGGCCGGGCGAAGCCCCGGAACGTGTCGCTGGACGTGGCGTTCGGCGCCGGGCGCAGGTTGGTGGCGAAGGCGTGCGCGTGGTCGACGTCGCGGAAATCGAGGTTGTGGGTGTGGACATGGGCCCCTGCCGCGATGGCACCATGCGCATAGCCGATGATCTGCGCGTATTTCACCACCGCGGCGCCGTCCCCGATCGGCACGGTGGCGACCTTGTGGCCGCGCGGGATGGGATCGGTCGCACCTTCCTCGCCAATGGTCAGAGGGACGGCGGCAGTAACGACGTTGTCTTCGGGCGCGAGGCGGACGGTCTTCATGGCGGTGCGGCTCCGCGGAGGGGAACGGGACGGATATCGGAACTCTTATGCGGCCGTCGCGGCGTCGCCGCAATCTGCAGGGTCGTGGCGCGCCCGGTACGATGGCAAGTGGCGCCGCATCGGCCAACTCGTCAGGCGCAGGCCGGCGTGTCGGCCTTCCAGCGGTGGATCGGAACATGGGGCTGGCCTGCCAGCCGTGCCCGCGCATCCTGCCAGGTCTTTCGCCAGGTACGCCAGTCGCGCAGCTCGGATCCGGGGTCGCTGGCGGAGCGGGCGACGAAATGGGGAAAATGCGCGCGCCCGGACGGTTGGCCGGTGGCATGGTAGCGCAGATCGAAGGACCACCGGTAGCCGGGCGATTGATTGGCCCGGCTCGCATGGGGGGTGAGCGGATGCAGCAGGACGACGCCTCCCGCAGGCACGGGGAGGGCGCGGGCCGCCGAGGGATCGATGTACCCGTCGGCAATCGCGGTTTGACGCCGGGGGCAGTGCGGCAGCATCCGGGCGCTGCGCGGAATCGCCTGGAGGCAGCCGTTGTCCAGCGTCGCATCCGTCATGGCGATCCAGACCGTGACCATGTCGGTGGCGTCGCCGTCGGGATGCGCGACGGCGCGGTCCTGGTGCCAGTCGGTGGTCGTCACGTGGGCGCGCGCCTCGTCGGGCGCGACATCGGTGGCGGGCGGTTTGATGCGGACGTGCTGGATGGGGTTCGAGGTGATCTCCGGTCCGATCAGGTCGGCGACCAGATCCAGCAGCCCGGGATGCGTCATCATCGAAAAGACGGCCGGGCCGGCATGGAACGGCGTGTCCGCATGGATCCGGTCTCCCGGCAGCGAGATGTCCATGGGCTGGAACCAGTCGCAGCCGGCCGCCTGCGCCGCGGCCAGCCGCGACCAGAAATCCTTAGCCGGATCGACGCGACCCTTGGCCTGCCAATCCGCGTAAAGACAATGCAGCAGGTCGTCGTACTCGGCCCTGACATCCTCCAGCACGCGCGCGGGCAGGACGTCGGGCACGGTCAGAATACCCTCGTCCGCGAACCGTGCGATCTGCTGGTCGGTCAGCATGGGTGCCTTTCAGGGATGGTCAGAGGAATACGGAGACCAGCGGCGGCCAAAGCAGCAGCAGGGACAGCGCGCAAAGCTGGATCGCGATGAAGGGCAGGAACCCCTTGAAGATGTCGGTCAGCGATATCTCGGGCGGCGCCACCGACTTGAGGTAGAACGCGGCCGGGCCGAAGGGCGGCGACAGGAACGACACCTGCATGTTCATGCAGAAGACCACGCCGAACCATATCGCGACATGCGCGGGGTCCACCGAGGCGAGGAATCCCAGCTCCTCGACCGGGAGGCGCTGCACGATGGGCAGGAAGACCGGGATCACCAGAAGAACGATGCCGACCCAGTCCATGAATGCGCCGAGGATAAGGAAAATCAACATCATCACGAGTATGATGCCCATGGTGGGCAGCTCGGCCCCGACAATTGTGGACGCGATGAACGTCGGCCCGCCGGCGATCGTGTAGGCACCGGCAAGGGCGGTGGCGCCGATGGTGACCCAGATGATCGTTCCGGTCGATTTCAGCGTCCGCTTGAGCGACTCCCACAGCAGCCAGTAGCTGAACTCGCCCCGCATCGCGGCGATGACGCCCACCGCGATGACGCCCATACCCGCCGCCTCGGTGATGCCGGTGATGCCGCCGTAGATGCTGCCCAGCACGACGCCGATCACCACCATCGGTCCGACGAGGCCCTTGCCCATGCTCCACGAGAGTTTCAGCCGGTCGCGTCCGAGGACGCCGAGGATGAGGCCCAACGTGACGGCCAGGAGGATTCCGAAGATCCAGATGAAGCGCGGGGTCCCCAGCGCGATGTCGTCGACACCGACCGTCAGGGTGTTCTGCCCGGTCACGGTCAGGAACACGACGCGCAGCAGCATGATTGCGGCGAACCCGGCGACGAGGGTGAGCAGGAAAGTGAGGAACAGGAGCCGCTTCTCGACGCCCTCGACCTCGCCCTCGACGCGGGGCGGCAGGGGGGCGTCCTCGGGGCGTAGCTGGGTGCGAACGACGATGTAGATGATGAAGAAAGATGCGAGAATGAACCCCGGCAGGAAGGACGCCGTGAAGAGCGCCTTGATGCTGGTTTCTGTGATGAGGCCGTAGATGATGAGGACGATCGAGGGCGGGATCATCGTTCCAAGGCTGCCGCTGGCGCAGATCGTGCCCACGGCGAGGTTCTGGTTGTACCCCAGCTTCAGCATCTGCGGCAGGGCGATGAGACCCAGCAGCACGACCTCGCCCCCGATGATGCCCGACATCGCCGCCATGATGACGGCCATGATCGACGTCACGATGGCGATGCCGCCGCGGGTGCGCGACAGCCAGACGTTCAGCGAGTTGTACATCTCGCCCGCGATGCCCGACCGCTCCAGCAGGTTGGCCATGAAGATGAAGAGCGGGATCGAGATGAGGACGTAATCGGTAAGGATGCCGTAGATGCGCTGGCTGAGGATGCCCAGCGGCCCGGTGCCGAAGTCGCGGAACAGCAGCTCGGGGCCGAACCGCATCACCAGCACCAGCACCGCAAGGACCGCGCTGGCAAATCCCAGCGGCATCCCGATGGCCAGCAGAACGAGGAGGGAAATCAGCAGGACGATGGAGATGGTGCCGATGTCGTAGGGCCCGAAGGCCATGATCGCGTCCAGCATCAGCTGCGCTTCCCCTGTTCGAACTGGCGTGCGGACGACGCGATCATGTCCTCGATCTCGTCCGCGTCGACGACGCCGTGGACCTCCGGCCCGCGCGACCAGTCGACGACCAGGTTCACCACCGCCTGCACCGCGACGAGGCAGATGACCAGCAGCAGCATCGGCTTCAGCGTGGCCGGGATGGGCGGATCGAAGGCGGTGCCGAACGTCTCCCAGCGCAGCAGCTTCTGCACGGCCTCGTCATAGGCACCGTAGACCATGGCCGCCGCGAAGATGACGATCAGCGCCGTCGAGATCACGTCGCACACCCGTTGCAGCCAGCGCGGCAGGACGTCGTAGAGCAGGAAGATGCGGATATGGCTGCGCTGCTGCATCGCGTAGAGGCCTGACAGCAGGAAGATGAACCCGGCCATCCAGAGCGACATCTCGTTGGCCCAGAGCGTCGGTTTCTCGAAGATGTAGCGCGCGCAGACCTCGAAGAACATCACGGCCACCAGTGCCGCGGTCAGCAGCATCGTGCAGCGCCCCAGGAACAGCGCCAGCCGGTCGAAGGACGACCGCAGTTCGCCTTCGCCGACGGTCGTGTCGGCGGTCATCACGCCCAGAACGAGGGTGACGAAGAAGCCGGCCAGCGCAAGGTAGTCCACCGGACCCGCCGAGGGGTTCTGGGACAGCAGATTGTCGTTGCCGAGACCCATCGCGATGATGAACCGCGGAAAGTTCCAGACCACGTAGCACAGGCATGCGGCGAAGGCCGCGGGCCACAGGATGTCCCTGAGGGTGCCGTTGCGAGACATTCAACGCCTCCTGCCGGATGGACCGGAAATGGCCGCCGGTCGGGTTGGACGGGCCGCCGCAAAGACCCCGTCGGACGGCCCGGACGGGACGGGTGCGGCGGCCGTGTATCGGGCCGCCGACGTCGTCGTGCCCGGATGTCGCGCCATGGCGCAACCCCGGGCATGCCGCATCACTCTGGCGCGACCAGTCCCAGTTGGCCGAGGAACTCTACATGGCTGTCGACCAGTGCGCGGGCCTCGGGCGTCTTTTCCGCCCAGCCCTGCCAGGCGGTCTGCGCGGCCTTGCGGAACGCCGCGCGGTCCTCGGTCGACCAGTCATAGAGCGTGACGCCCTGCTCCTTCAGCTCGGCGGCGGCCTCGTTGTTGGCGACCTCGAACTCCAGCGCGATACGGAACGACATCTTCTGAAGCGCGACCTCCATGATCCGCTTGTTGCGGTCGCTCATCCCGTCCCATACCGACTTGTTGCAGGCCAGGTGGTCGGAGGGCATCGAATGGAAGCCCGGATAGGTCGCGTGCTTTACGATGTCGTAAAGGCCGAGACCCACGTTGTTGGCCAGCCCCGACGCGTCGGCGCCGTCGATGATCCCGGTCTCCAGCGCGGTGAAGATCTCGGTGAAGTCCATCACGACGGGCGATGCGCCCAGCTCGGCGAATATCTCGGTCTCGAGGCCGGGGGGCGAGCGGAACTTCCAGTTCTTCAGGTCGTCGGGCCCGTTCAGCGGCTTGGACGACGACATGCTCTCCTGGCCGTAGATGTTCCAGCCGATCAGCTGCATGCCGTATTCGTTGTAGAGTTCCTGCGCCTTTTCCAGACCGCCGGAGTAAAGCCACGCATACTGCTGCCACGGCGTGTCGTAGCCGCCCATGATGTCGCCCACGAACTGGAAGGCGGGGTTCTTGCCCGTCTGGTAGGCGCCCCCGGTCATGTCGCAGTCGAGGATGCCGGACGCGGCGGCGTCGAACGTCTCGACCGTGTCGACGACGGAGGAAGAGTAGAACATCTCGATGGCGATATCGCCGTCCGACATCATCTGGACGTCGTCGACCCACTGCTGGATCAGCCGGCCCGACACCGTCTCGGGCGCATAATGGTTCTGGATCCGCAGGGTCACTTCCTGCGCCGTGGCCGGCAGGGCCACCGCAGTGGCGAGCAGGGCTGCCGTCATCGTGGAAATTCGCATGTCTTCCTCCCGTTTCCGGCGGTTTGCCCGCCGCTGATTGCGGCCGTCCCGACCTTGGCAAGAAGGCGGGGACAGTCCCGTTGACAGCGACGCTAGCCCCTTGACCCTCGACATTCAACGAGTTTTGGGAGGCTGGACCGGACGTCCCCGTCGCCAAAAGCGGGGCACGCGCGGCGGCGACGGATCGGGCCGGGCACCGGCCACCCGGGACCGGCGTCGCCCGGCGCTCTGCCCGGCGCACAAGTGTGGGCTCGCCCTGGCGGACCATGGCAGTCGCTAAGCGCCAGTCCGGCGGCGCACGCCATACCGTCACCGGCGGGCGGTGTGGCGCCCGGCAGGACCGCCCCGTCAGACGACCGGCGTTACAAGATCCCGGCCCGCGAAGAAGGCCGCGATGTTGTCGCGCTGAAGCTGCCCCATCGCGCGGCGGGTCTCGTCGGTGGCCGACCCCTGGTGGGGCTGCAGGACGACGTTCTTCAGCTCGCGGAACCGCGGGTCGAGATCGGGTTCGCTGCGAAACACGTCCAGCCCGGCGCCGCGCAGCCGCCCTTCCTGAAGCGCGCCGATCAGCGCCTCTTCGTCCACGGTCGACCCGCGCGAGATGTTGACCAGAATCCCGTCCGGCCCCAGCGCCTCGATCACCTCCGCGGACACCGCGCCTTCGGTGTCGGGGCCGCCGACGAGTGCGACGACGATGTCGTCCACCGCGCCGGCCATCGACACCGCATCGGGGTGGAACGTCCAGCCCGGCGTCTCCTTTTCGGTGCGCGAGGTATAGTGGATCTCCATCTTGAACGCCGCCAGCCGCTCGGCGATGTCGCGCCCGATCCGGCCCAGCCCCATGATGCCGACACGGCGGCCGCTGACCTTGCGGTTCAGCGGCAATGGCCCCTTGG
The DNA here is from genome assembly GCA_963722905.1 of uncultured Alphaproteobacteria bacterium. Taxonomy (GTDB): domain Bacteria; phylum Pseudomonadota; class Alphaproteobacteria; order Rhodobacterales; family Rhodobacteraceae; genus CAVROT01. Next base: position 87,402 of record CAVROT010000011.1, read on the forward strand.
ACCAGTCGCCCGACACGACGTGGCGATGCCCTTCGATCATCTGGCGCGATTGCGCGATCAGCATGGCCACCGCCAGGTCGGCCACGTCGTCGTTCAGAACGTCGGGCGTGTTGGTCACGCGGATGCCGCGGGCGCGGCAGGCCTCGACGTCGATGGCGTCGTAGCCCACCCCGTAGTTCGCGACGATCCCGAGGTTCGGCAGGGCGTCCAGAAGCTCGGCCGTGAGAAGGCCGTGGAACTTGAACGCGATTGCCTTCACTTCCTGGCGCAGCGCCTTGGGGAGGCGGGGAATGTCCTCGGCCCTGTCCAGCGTATGCAGGGAATACTCGGACTGCATCGGCTCCATGTCCCAGTCGTTGTAGGAGCCGATGGCAAGCAGGATGTCGGGCATGGATATGGCCTTTCTAGAGGATGTCTCGGATGCGCCCGATGGCGGTCTCGATGGCCTGCGCCGAGGCCGCATAGGAAAAGCGGACGAAGCCTTCGCCGCGTGCGCCGAACGACGTGCCGGCGATGGTGGCGACGCCGGCCTCGGCCAGGAACCGGTCCTGCGCGGCGCGCGACGTGAGGCCCGTGCCCTCGATGTTCGCGAAGGCGTAGAAGGCGCCGGCCGGATCGGCACAGCGGACGCCCGGCAGGTCGTTCAGCAACCCCACGATCAGGTGGCGGCGGGCATCGAAGGCGGTCATCATGTCGGCGACGGCATCCTGCGGTCCGGTCAGCGCGGCGATACCGGCGTGCTGGGCGGCGGCGTTCACGCAGGAATGGTCGTTGATGCACAGCCGGGTCGCATGCTCCACCATCGATGGCGGCCAGACGGCAAATCCCAGCCGCCATCCGGTCATGGCATAGGTCTTCGACCAGCCGTCCAGCAGGATCAGCCGGTCGCGGATCTGCGGATATTGCAGCAGCGACACGTGGGCCGCACCGCCGTAGAGCATTCGCGAATAGATCTCGTCGCTGAGGATGGCGACGTGCGGATGAGCCTCCAGCCCGGCGACCAGCCGGTCGACGCGATCTCGTGGCGTGACGCCGCCGGTGGGGTTGGCCGGCGAATTGAGAATGATCAGACGTGTGGCGGGCGTGACCAGGGCCAGAACCTCGTCGGGGTCCATGGCGAAGCCCGCTGCCTCGTCCAAGCCATAGTAGACCGGCGTTGCACCGGAATAGCGGATTGCGCTGTCGTAGATGGGAAAGCCGGGGTCGGGGCAGACGATCTCGGCCCCCGCATGTCCCAGCATCAGCATGGCGAAGAACATGGTGGGCTTGCCGCCCGGCACGACGACGACGCTGTCCGGACCCACGGCCGCGGCGTCCGCCAGTCCGTGGCGGCGGTTGAGGTCGCTCGCGACCGCCTCGCGCAGTGCCGGCAGGCCGTTCGCGGCCGTGTAGCCGTGCGCGCCGTCGCGCAGGGCGCGCACGGCGGCCTCGACGATATGGGGGGGCGTGGGGAAATCCGGCTGGCCGATCCCGAGGTTGACGATGTCGCGCCCCTCCCGCGCCATCGCCTGCGCGCGCGCCAGCACGTCGAAGGCGGACTCGGTCCCCAGACGGTGCAGCGACGGCGCGAAATCGGGGGCGTACGGCATGGCGGCCATAGAGCGGACGCGCCGCGACCCTGTCAAGCAAGGGGCCGGATACGCGCCCGGCCGCCGCCGCGGACCGGCAGCGGGGCAGGGTGGCGCATGTCGGGGCCGCGTGGTTGACTGCCCGCGACTACGCCGCGAGAGGTTCGCCATGACACCCGTCTTCGTCCAGATCCGCTGCCGTCCCGGAACGGGTTACCGTGTCGCCGAGGAGATCGCGATGCGCGAGATCCATTCCGAACTCTACTCGACCTCGGGCGACTACGACCTGCTGGTCAAGCTCTACATTCCCGAAGGACATGACGTCGGGCTCTTCATCAACGACCGGCTTCACGACATCGACGGGATCGAGCGTACGCTCACCACACTGACCTTCCGCGCATTCTGACGTCCAACGGCGGCGCGGCAGTCTGGCACCGCTCGCACGGGGCTCGGTCCCGGCATGCGGTCGGCCGGGCACCGTGAACCGATCGGGCCGCAGAGGCGAGATACTATGACTGTGTGCGCAGGGCGTACGGCCGCCGATGCCATCATGTTGTCGGGCGAAACAATATAGATCCATCAAGCTGTCAGGATGCTCGCGCAGCCGATCATGGTCCTCGCGGCGATGTCGTTTGGCGGCATCTTCCGGGAACGGGCGGTTCATCCGCTCGACCTCGCCGTAGATCCGAAAATGGTCCGGTTTCGTCACTCGCCCGTCGATCCCCATGGGGAGCCGTTGCATGCAACGCCTGTGTTCATGGTTTCCCCGTCCCCCCCTTGGTCGGCCGGAGGGTATCGTAGCGGGGATGCCGGGGACGGTGCGAGGTGCATCCGGTTTTCCGGACACCGGCCCCGTTCAGTTCCTGCCGCCGCGCGTCAAAGGTCGATGGGTGACATTAAGCTATAGCGCTCGCGCCTCCACGAGGTGCAGATCATCCCGACTTGCGCAGTGATAATACGTCCGGCGTCTTTAGTCCGTTCTGAACATCACGCTGCGAGTTCGATTTGAGGCATTGCCGCTGCCGGGAGGGCGTTGGCTCCCACCACGACGCGCAGGAGCAAGGTCAGGATTTGGGGCCAAAGAGCCCTGAGGTATGCGAGGATCTGGCGGATGTTGTGGCCTGCGCCGCAGAGCACGGCGTGGAGCGCATCGCCGAGGGTGCCCTTGAGGGGCGAGCGCGACAGGCGGCCGTCGGTCTTCATGTGGCCGATGGTGGGTTCGATGGCGGACCTGCGGCGCAGGGCGCGGCGGAGCACGCGGGTCATGCCGCGGCGCTGGCCGGAGATGTAGACGGCGGTGCCGGTGTCGGGCGCGATGCCGTGGCCCCGGTAGCCCCGGTCGACGAAGACGCGGGCCGGGCGGCGGTCGGCGAGGATCTCGACCTGTTCGAGGGCTTCGTGCAGCGTGTGGCCGTCATAGGGGTTCCCCGGCAGCGAGCGCATGCCGACGACGAAGCCCTCGCGATGCGTGGTGGCGACGGACACCTTGCAGCCGAATTCGTAGCGCTTGCGGGCCTTGCCCTTGGAGATGCAGTCGACGTCGGGCTCGTGGAGCGCGTAGAGCTTCCGGCGGTCCTTCGGCTTCTGGGCGAGCAGGCGGCCGGCCAGGGCGAGCTCGACTTTGAGGCGGGCGCGCAAAGCGTCGTCCCCGACCGTGCCGATCCGCCGAGCGATGTCGCGCATCACGCGGCCGGCGTAGCCCTTGAGCCGCCGCAGGGCCCTTCGCATGCGTTTGAACTGCCGGGCATGGGCGTAGCGACCCGCCTGCTGGGCCAGCCGGGCCCCGAGGCGCGCATAGCTCTGGCGCAGCGGCAGGCCCGCCTCATGCGCGAGCTTGACCATGCGCGTCCTTGCTTTCTCATAGAGCCGCGCGTCGGTCGGGTGCGCAATCGCCTTTTCCATCACCGTGGTGTCGACGATCACGTCGGCCGTGCTGCGCTCGGCGATGACGCCGGCGTCCCTCCCCGCCTCGATCGTCTTCGTGAGCAGCCATTCCACGCCCTCCTCCCCGATCCGCCCCCGCCAGCGCGTCAGCGAGGACGGGTCGATCGGCGGGCGATGCTGAAAGAACGTCTCCCCACAGAAGTGCTGCCAGTAGGGGTTCTCCGCCCACCGCGCGACGACCGCCTCGTCCGAGAGCGCGTAAGCGTGCTGGAGGTAGAGCAGACCCGCGACCAGCCGCGGCGACGTCGCCGGCCGCCCGGTATGCGACGGAAAGAAGCCCACCCATTCGGCCTCGAAGAACGCCCAGTCGATCAGCGCCTCGAGCCGTACCAGCTCGTGGCGCATGTCGATCAGATCGGTGAGCCGGGGGCGGAGCAGATCGTCCTGCTCGGGGCCGCGGAACTTGGGCTTCATCGGGCCTCCGAAATCGCAGGGTTCCGGCCCTAAGCATAGCAAACCCTGCAATATCGGCACAGCAGGAAAGCCAGTTCATCCCAGAAAATCAGCAGGCTAGGCGTTGTTCAGAGCGGACTCTTTACGTGGCGGCACGGGCCCGTCGCCTGATCCCTTCCCGTTCGATCTGCTGCGTGTCGCTCCGGGAGACGGCGTCATCCTCCGTTGATGCCGGGGCCGCCGGAGGCGTCGGCGCCGGCGTCGTCGCATGGTCCCTCTGGCGGAACCGCCGATTGCGAATGGTTGGCATAGGTCCTCCACGTCGGCGCGTAGGCGTCCGACTGGTCGCCCCAGACATCCCAGCCCGCACGGGGACCTCGCGCGAAAAGCTCCAGCCGCGGGCCCCATGAGCAGCCCTCGATCAGGTCGTACTGTTCGTCGGGTTTGCGCGAATGCTCGCGCTTGCGCGTGGCGATCAGGTTTTCCTGGCGGCGGCCGGGCGGAAGCGTCCGCACGTCCCGGCCACGCACGCCGAAGAGCAGAAGTTCGGTCACGTTGCGGAAGTAGAAGCCGACGCCGCGCCGGTCCGGTCCGCCATCCTTGCGGACCTTGGACCAGACGATGTTGGATTTATAAGCGAACCCCCATGCGCACATCGCCTCAAGCCCTTCGGGCAGTAGCGCGTTTGGCACCCACATGTAGAGATGCGCCCGCTCGGCGGCGATGCCGCTCACCGGCATGGCGCATATCTCGCCCAGCGTCATGGTCGCATAGCGGCTGAGCCGGCGGTGCTCTGGCGCCATCTTTCCGGTGCGGTTCCGAAACTGCCACGGCGGATCGGCGAGAACGGTGCCGTAGCGACAGCCCGCCTTCGTTCCGAAGAAGCGTTCGGCGTCAGCGCCCATTCCTCGTCTCCCGAACCCTCGGGCCGTCGCATGCCGCCCCTACCGTCCCGAGTATCCGGCCTCTGGCGTCGAATCGAGCGAAATGCCGTCGACCGAATGCAACGGACTTGAATGCTCGATCTCGGGTCACGATGGCCTCGCGCGTGGCCGAACGGCTTTGCAGGGTCGCCAAGGCGCGGATCGTGGTTCGCCATCTGCGGTCGATTTGAGAGGTGCCTTCCGGAAATCGGACACTGGCGCAGGCTGCGATATCAGGTCCTCCGCTCTTCGAGGATGAGACGGAAGAGGTGGCAAGGAGGAAGGGACACGCGGCCGCATTCAGGGCGAAAGGCGCGCTGCGAGCGTCGAAGGGCGGGCGGAGGGTGGCGGGGCTGTCCGCGTGGATCGAGGTCCATCCGACGCTGATCCACCGGTGCAGGAAAGCGCGTCCGACATCGGCGCGACGAGGGTCCAGGGGGCGAACCGCAAGCGGGTCCGGCGCCAGGTGCGGATCTCGGGCCCGATGCCGGTCAGTTGGCGTCCGAACACCGGCACGCCGGCGAAGGACCCGCGGCCGTTTCCCTGCCTCCTGCGCGGGCTGACCATCGACCGCCCGAACCGGGCCCGGCGCGCAGACATCGTCTGAATTCCGATACGGAGGGGCTTCGTCTGCCTCGTGGCGATCATGGACCGACACCGTCGCCGCGTGCCGGCCTGGCAGACGTCGCACACATCGGAGGCCGAATCCCGCGCCGATGCCCTGCAAGACGCTATCGCGCGCGTGGTCCGCCGGGGTTCGTGGGCACGGATCGAAGCAGCCGGTTAACGGCCTTCGCCCGGGCCGGCCCGCAGCACCGCACCGGCATCCGCATCTCCATGGACGGCAAGGGCCGCCTCACTGACGACATCCTCGTCGAACGGCTCCGGCGATCGTCAATGTACGAATACGTCCACATGCGGGCCCGGCAGACCGGATCGCAAACCCACGTCGGGCGACGGACATGATCCGGCTCCTGCGACCGCCGCCGCCCGCACAGCTCCCTCGGCGGCCGTCCGCCGGACGCGACCTGCTGCGCCGGCCCGACGATCATGCAACCCGACCGGGAGGCCCGAAGAGCAGCCTGGATCAGTCCGGATCCTGTCGAGGGATCGGGGAGCACCTCGGACGTCGGCCCCGCCTCAGGCATCCGCATTGGCGCAAGGACCTGACCTGCAACAGGACCGAAACCGGACCACCCGAGAGGGGCAGGCCAACAGGGGCATCACGCGGGTGGTCGATGACCGCCGCCCTTGGCGCCGAGGCCGGTCACGCACCAGGACCGAAGCCAGATCAGCCCACAGTGGCAGGTCAGCAGTGTTCTCGGGTATCCCGGGCGTGACCCGGTGCGGGCTGCTATTCGCCGCAATGCTATTCGCCATCGTCCCTGACTGGCAGAGAAGGCCGGAATGCGAGGATCTCCGATCAGGGCCGCCCAATGGCCCGCCGTCCCGGCGGAATGACGCCGCCGCCGTGCCATGCGGCGCGGCCAGAGCGATAGGCAGGACGGATCTCTCTTCGTAGGATCGCTGACCGGCGGTCGCGCCGCCGCCATCGCATATACCCTGATCGAGACCGCCACGCTCAACGGCGTCGTTCCACAAGCCTCGCTCGCCGAGACCCCCGCCCGTATCCCGGACTGCAGGATCACCCGCGTCGATGACTTCCTGCCGTGGAACGTTGCCAGGTAAGGCGGTCAGACCGGACCCTTGCTGCCCCGATGTCCCGGCGCGGCGTCCTTCGTGGACGTATCAGATCGCTCGCCGGGCGATCCGACAGGGCGGGGGGGCCAGCCCCCGGGATATTTGCGAACCCAAGAAGGGGAGAGAGGGGCATGGGTGCGGGCAAGTTGCCCCGGGTCGCGTCAAAGGGATCCGAGGTCGGTCGGCATCCAGCCGTTCTGCGATGCGATGGCGGCAGCGGTGGCCGCGACGACGAGAGCCGCGACGACCGCGAACGCAATCTTGATCTTCGACCAGGGGCGTTCGCCCTGCACACGTCCGGACTGTCCGTTGACCACGAAGCGGTAGGTCGCGCCGCGGTACTTGTAGGCGGCCAGCCAGACGGGCAGCAGCACATGCTTGAACGTCACGTCCGACACCGACGTTTCCACAGAGTGGATCCTCTGGCGGTCGCCGCCGATGTCGAACTTCACGTCGCGGGCGATGGCGCGGTCCATCCGCGCGCGCGCCTCGACGAAGCCGTCGGCGAGGGACAGGTTGTAGCCCTCGGCCCTGAAGCCTGCTACGAACTCGGGCGCGTAGGGTTCCAGCGCGCCCAGCTCCCACGGCTCCAGCGCATCCGTGAAGCGTTTGGGCAGGGTGCCGGAAGCGAGGACCAGCACGTCGTCGAAGAAACGCCGGACGTGGCCCGACGCGGGCCGCCATCGCACCCGTGCGACGCTGACCTGCTCTCGCTGGCCGTTGCGGGTGACGGTGCGGGTCTCATGGTAGACCGTCCCGCGTTCGCCGCGATAGCTGCTGGCGGTGTCGGCGTCGTAGGTCCAGTAGGGCACGTAGATGCCCTGCATGCGCCGGCCTTTTCGCGCATATGCCTGTAGCCCGTTCGGCGCGAACCAGAGGGCGCCCAGCCACGCGTTCATCGCCTGCCGCGCCGCCGGTTCGTCCAGCGCGAAGGGCACGAGGCCCGCGGGCTTTATGTGGCGGTGCAGGCCGGTGTCGGCCACCACCGGCGTGGCGCAGAACGGGCACTCGGTCGCGTGGACGTCGCGGCCCAGATCGACCTCGGCGCCGCAGTTGGTGCATCGGGTGACGCGCGTCTCCTCCATCTGCGCCTCGGGCAGGCGCGCGTCGAGGGCGGCGCGGAAGTCGAGCTCGACTATGGCGGGGGGTGCGGGCTGGGTGACGGCCTCTTCGTTGCCGCAGAAGTCGCAGTGGAGCCGGCCGGTGGCGGGGTCGAAGCGCATGTCCGATCCGCAGGCGTCGCAGGGGAACCGGCGGTCGGCGGCGGTCGTCGCCGCCGGCACGACCGGTGGCGTCGCGCCGCGGGACCGGCGCACCGGCGGGATCCTCACAGGAACCGGTGCAGCGCGCGCGGCGCCAGGATGCGCAGGGCGTTGTCGCGCAGGCGGACGTGTCGCCAGATGTGGAACCCGGCGTGGGCAGCGGCGACGATGCCGAGGACGTAGAACTCGGCGACGTGGAAGGCACCGATCCAGTCGTTCGCGCGCGGCATGCCGAGGGGCGGCGCGATGGGCAGGAAGCCGCCCGCCTTGAGCAGCCGCGCCGAGGTCAGCCCCAGAAGGAAACCCGTGAGCGCGACGGCGAACATGCCCCAGATGAGCGTCCTGTGCAGCGCCGTGTGGAGGCGGCGCCCCCATGTCGGCAGCTTCGGTCCGGGCCGTCCGACGAGACCGCGGCGCAGGTGATCGGCGGTCCAGGCCAGCGCCAGAGTGACGAAGATCAGCCCCAGCACGGAGTGCGCCTGGAAGGCCGCGGGACCGAAGGGCGTGACGTCCTTGGGCTGGACCAGCGTGAACCAGACGAAGAGCGGGACCATCGTCCAGTGCATCCATTTCAAGGCGGTCCGGCGGCGTGGCATCAGGTGCATCCGTCCCGGCCGCGCGTCATGACGGCGTCGCGGTCGACTGGTCGGCGCATGCCGGTCCGCCCTCAGCTCTGCGGCGCGGGCGCGGGCGGCGGCGGTGGCGGTGGCATCACGGTGAAGAGCTGTGCCAGTTCGCGCACGTCCTCGGCCCGCATCCAGCCGTCCTGTCCGGGCGTCCAGACGAACGTGTCGCGCGACAGCGCGCCGTCGGCGGCCATACGGCCCATCCGGGCCTTGGAAAATGGACCGGTCGTGTTACCGCCCTCGGCGATGTGCCAGACATGCTCGACCGGCGCAGGCGGCGGTGCGGACGCGGCCGGCCCGGGGGCAGGGGCGGGTACGGCGCCCCAGGGACCGCTGCGTCCGGCCATCGCGTTGGCCATCTGCAGGCCCATGCCCGCGCCCATGCCGGTTGCCATGGCCGCGCCGGCACCGCTGTCGGCGTTGGCCAGGGCCTCGGCGGCCTGGAACCGCGTATAAGCGTCCAGATCGCCCACCACGCCCATCGACGTGCGCCGGTCCAGCGCCGCCTCGACGGCGGGCGGCAGCGATATGTTTTCGATGTAGAGCTCGGGGATCGTCAGGCCGTAGGCGGCCACGGTGGCGCTGATCGCCTCGGCCACCAGCTTGCCCACGGCATCGGTGTTGGCCGCCATGTCCAGCACCGGAACTCCAGCGCCGGCAATCGCGCGCGAAAACTCCTGCACGATGATGTTGCGGATCTGGAAGCCGATCTCGTCTGCGGTGAACTCGCCGTCCGTCCCGACGATCTCGGTCAGGAAAAGGGCGGGGTCGGCGACCTTGACGGCGTAGGTTCCGAACGCACGGATGCGGGTCGGGCCGAACTCGGGGTCGCGCAGGATCACCGGATTCTTGGTGCCCCATTTCAGGTCCGTGAAGCGGTTGGTCGAAACGAAGTAGACCTCGGACTTGAAGGGAGACCGGAACCCGTGGTCCCAGTGCTGGAGCGTGGTCATCACCGGCATGTTGTTCGTCTCGAGCATGTAGAGCCCGGGGGTGAAGACGTCGGCCAGCTGGCCCTCGTGCACGAAGACGGCCGCCTGCCCGGCGCGGACCGTCAGCTTTGCGCCGTACTTGATCTCGTGGCCGTGACGCTCGAACCGCCAGACCATCGTGTCGCGGGTGTCGTCGGTCCAGTGGATGACGTCGATGAACTGGCCGGAGAGGAAATCGAAGATCGCCATGCCGTGGCTCCGCGCTGGGATGGCCGTCCTATACGGTCCCCGCACGGGGTCTCGCAATGCCGATCCGATCGATGAGCGCGACGGCGTCGCCGGACATGGCGTCGGCAGCGACGGTCAGTCCTCTCTGGGGCCGACCAGCCGCCGCGCCCGCGCCGCGATATCCAGACGCGGTGCGAAGCGCGCCTCGCCCTCCCGGCTCAGGTGATCGCCGTCGGACCAGTAGACGGCGCCGCAATCCAGAAAGTCGGCAGGGAATTGCAGGTTTAGAAGTGGCGATTGCGGCAGGAACGACACGGCCGTCCGCGATGTCCGCGCCGCGATGGCCGCGTCCAGCGCATCGAATGCCTCACGCGTGCCCGGCCTCAGCCTGTAGCCGTAGTCGCAGCCAGCCTTGCGAACCATCTCGAAAGGGATGTGCGGCTCGATCCGGGGGCCCAGCCAGACGACGGGAACAGAGACCGCAAGGCGGTCGAGGTAGCGCGCGACAAGATCGATCCGGTCCTCAAGCGGGGTCAGCCGGGGCAGATCCTCGTCCTGGAAAATCTGTCGGCCGCCACCGGGATGTTCGGAGGATGCCAGCAAGTAGAGCCCCGCCTGTTCGTAGACGATCACGTCGATGAGGCCCGGCCGGTCGCGCACCATCGCCTCCAGATCGTCGTAGGGACAGCCCGGCATCGGATCGTGCGGGCGGCAGCCGCCGCTGACGAGGCCGACGAGGAAATCGGAAGGGCCGGTGCCGTGGACCGCCATGCCGTAGAGGTCGATGGCGTGGCTGTCGCCCAGGATCATGACGCCCGGCCCGTGCGCATCGGCGCAGCCCGCGATGCGCGCCGCGGCGGCATCGTCGATCTCGCGCACGTCGAAGACGCAGGCGCCGTCGTCGTGGACGCCGTCGGCCTGGGTCCGGTGCCCCTCGCGGACGTCGGCCAGGCGTCGGTCCAGCGCGGCCATCTCGGGCGATCTCATGGCCTCCCAGAGGGCGCGGCGTCCGTCGGTCACGTGCCCTGCGATGCCGACCGCCGCGAAGGCGACGCTGGCTGCCGCGGAGGCGGCGAAGATATGCGCCCGGGTCAGCGGCCGGGCGCGCGACCCCTTGCGGAACGGCGCCTCGACCCAACGCCACGTCGCCCAGGCCAGGAGGAACGTCAGCACCGTCAGGGCGCCCATCGTGGCAGGCGCTGGGGCATAATACGACAGGTGGCGCGCAAAGGCGAAAAGGGGCTGGTGCCACAGATAGGCGCTGTAGCTGACCAGACCGATGCCGACCATCGGCCCGGTCGACAAGAGCCGGCCGGCCGGGGTTCCGGGGCGCGCGAAGAGGATGACCAGCACAGTACCGCCCACCGGCAGCAGGGCGAAGACCGACGGGAACGGGGTGGACGCATCGTAAGCCAGAATGGACGCCACGATCATCGCCAGTCCGATGATGCCCGGCATCGCCGGAGCCGGCAGCGCGCGGCGCCGTTCGACCAGGGCGCAGATCGACCCCGCCAGCAGTTCCCACGCACGGGTAGGCAGCAGATAGAAGTTCGCCCCGGGTTCGTTCCGCCATCCCCACTCGGACAGGCCGAGGCTGAGCAGCGCCAGCGCGACGAACGCCGCCATCAGCATGCGCGGTCCGAACCGCCACAGCGCAAAAAGCAGAAGGGGGAAGAACAGGTAGAACTGTTCCTCGACCGCGAGGCTCCAGGTGTGGAGCAGGACCCGCTCTTCGGCGTTGCCGTCGAAATAGCCGGTGGTGCGCCAGAAGAAGATATTCGAGGCGAAGAATACGACGGCGACGACGCTGCGTGCGAAGACGCGCATGTCCTCGGGCGGAAGCCAGATTGTCGCGACCGCAAGGCTGGCCAGCATGACGACGAAGAGCGCCGGCAGGATGCGCCGCGCGCGCCGTTCATAGAAACGCAGCAACGAAAACCGCCCATCGGCGAGATCGCGCATCAGGATGCCGGTGATGAGGTAGCCCGAGATCACGAAGAACACGTCGACGCCGACGTACCCTCCCGAAAAGAAGCTGTAGCCGGCGTGGAAGAGAACCACCGGCACGACCGCGACCGTGCGCAGTCCGTCGATCTCGGGGCGGTAGCCCTGCATCGCTTCGCCCTTGTCCGTAGCTGTCGGCGCCTTCCGCGCCGCCCCGATCACGCAGGCATACCGTTACGGAACCGCTTGTAACGGATCAATCCAAAATCAATGGCGCTCGGTCCTTCCCCAAAGTGCAGGCGTGCATGCCGCGATCTCGAAGGACCGGTCGGTAGGGTGCGGCAGAGGCTCTGCATGCGGTCCGCAGCCGATGATGCGCGCCAGACGGTGCAGGCCGCCGCCGCAGGGGATGGGCGGCCCCGGAAGGCCGCCGAAGCGTCGGTGGCGGTACCGGCGGGCCTGGTCGTGGATCGCGGCGCCCGGCCGGGGGTCGTCCGGTCGCCAGTGCCTCAACTGGAGGCGCCAAGCAGCTCCTCGGCGATCCGGGCGACGATGGGCCGGGCGTCCTCGGCGGTCATTCCGGGCCGCAGGCGGGGGTCGTATAGGATGCGCAGAAGCGCCTCGTCATGCGTCGTCAGAAGGCCGAACTCCTCGTCGTCGTTGAAGATCGATGGGCGCGCGAAGGGCGAATCTCCCGGCAGGCCCAGCCCCTGTGCGATCTCCTCGTGAAGGCAGGTCAGGTGAAGCAGATCGGGCTGTTCGGCCCGCAGGAGGGCAACGGCCCGGCCATAGGTTTCGTTGCCCTGAGTGTCGAACCCGAAGACCAGGCAGTATTCCGAACGCGGCAGGTCGATCACCGCCTGGACCGTCGCGTCCGAGATGCCGGACACGATGCGGCGCAGAAGGGGCCCCGCCGCGCGGCGTTCGTCCTCGTTCAGCACCAGCACGGTGAAGTTGCCGGGCGCCTCCGTCAGCGCGACGGGATGTCGCGCGGCGCGCGCGAGGCGCGCGGCATAGTCCCGCACCTCGGCGATATCCGCGGCGCGGCGCGTCCCGGACACGCTGTCGCCGAAGACAAGCCCGATGGCCACGTCGTCCGACCAGCGCGACAGGCGCCCCTCGCGGTCGCGCCGGACCAGGCGGCCGGACGTCCCGTCGAATTCCTGGGTGAAGGCGACCCTCAGGAATGTCTCGGTCAGCCGGCGCGCGTCGTAGGGCGTGTCGGGGCCGCCGCCGTCCGTGCGCAGCAGTCCGCGCGACAGAAGGCCAGCCTCGACGTCCGCATAATACGCCCGCAGGTCGGCGCTGACCGGTGACGCGACGCCCTGCCGGCTGTCCGCCGGTCGCGGTTGCGCCCGGCCGCCGGAGACCTTCGCACTTGGCTCCGGCGCTACCGGCGCCGGCATGTCGCAGGCAGCCATCGCAGCCGTTACGGCAAGCGCCGCAGACCACCGTAAGGCCGGCGGAGCCCGCATGCCCTCAGGCGCCGCCGGCCGCCGGGCGGGGGGCGCGTGCGGCGGAGAGGGTCTGCTTCAGCTCGGCCTCCATGCGCTGCAGGTCGTCCTCGGCCGATATGCGCCGGGCCCGTCCCTCGTCGGCGATCTGGAGCGATTCCTCGATGGACGCGATCAACTCGGCGTTGGCTTCCTTCACCGCCTCGATGTCGAAGACGCCGCGCTCGATCTCCTGACGGACGACCCTGTTGCCCTCGCGCAGGTTCCTGGCGTTGGCGCGCAGCAGGTCGTTGGTCAGGTCGTTGGCGCCGCGCACCGCCTCGGCCGCGTCGCGCGACCGCTGGATGGTCACGGCCTGCGCCAGCTGCGTCTCCCACAGCGGCACGGTGTTCACGAGCGTCGAGTTGATCTTCGTGACCAGCGACTTGTCGTTCTCCTGCACGAGGCGGATCGAGGGGAGCGACTGCATCGTCACCTGACGCGTCAGCTTGAGGTCATGCACCCGGCGTTCGAGGTCGTCATGCGCCGTGCGAAGGTCGCGCAGCTCCTGCGCCTCCATCACCGCCTCGCCGTCGCCGGCGCCGGCCAGCTCGGCCTCCTTGGCGGGGATCTCGTCCGCGGACATCCGGCGCAGCTTTTCCTCGCCGGCGGCGATGTAGAGGGCCAGTTCGTCGTAGAACGCCAGCGTGCGCTCGTAGAGCACGTCCAGCGACTTGATGTCCTTCAGCAACCGATGCTCATGGCCCAGAAGCTCGTCCGTGACACGGTCGATCTGGGTCTGGACCTCTTCGAACCGCGCGACGAACCGCGCCATGGGCGCCGCGCCGCCGGTCAGACGCTCCCACCACGTCCGCTTGGCGCGGGTATCCAGTTCGCTGACCGAGAAACCGCGGATCGCGCTGACCATGCTGCGCAGCGAATTGCCCGCCGGGCCGACGTCCTTGTTGCGCACGTCCGAAAGCATTGCCCGGCTGATCTGCTGCAGTTCGGCCTGAGCGGTCGATCCGAAGGCCACGATCGACCCCGTATCGCCGGGATCGATCTGCGCCATCCTCGCGTCTATCCGTTCGGCCAATGCCGTTCCCGCCTCGTCGTAGGGCGTCACCGCCATCGCCGGTTCGCACAGCGTCGACTCGGACAGTTCGGCGACGGCGGGCGTCGCCTTGGCGGCTTTAGCTCGAGTTGATTCGGACATCGGCGAGACTCGTTGCGATTGCAGGTTACGGGATGACGCGAATGACGTCGGTTGGCGATGGTCTACGGCGCGGCGTCCCGCCCGGACTGCGCGATCCCCTCGCGTGCGAGGCGGTCGCGCAACACCCCGATCTCGATATCGAGATCGGTGCGGTCGTCCAGCAGCATCCGTTCGGTCCGGGCGGCGAACCCCTGCTCCATGTCGTCCAGCAGCGCCACGTAGTCAGCGCGCCCCGCGTCGTCCGGTCGGCGCCGGTGCAGATCGGTGTAGCGCGTCGTCGCGTCGCGCGCGCCCAGGAGGTAGACGCCCAGATAGCGGCGCGCGGCGCTCAGGTCGCGCGGGTCGTCCTCGACCGACCGGACCATCCGCCGGACGGTGTTCACGAAGGACCCGACCCGGCGGACCAGCGGCCGGTCGCCGGTCGCGGCGACGGCCGACACGATCTCGTCCAGATGGCGCTGCGCCTCGTCCACGACGCGTGCGACGCGCCCGGCCTGGAACCCGTCGACCCCGTCCGCGACCTTGTCGCGCAACGGATCGGGTCCGAACGAGAGGAAGTGCAGACCGGCGCCGAGGATGGCGAAGATCACGGGCGGCGCGACGGCGCCGGTCTGCATGCCGGCCACCGCCAGGCCGCAGCCGGTCAGCAGCGATCCCAGCATCTTGCGCGGCAGGGCGGGGCGTCGGGCGTTCCGGCGGGCGTCGAAATGTTCCTCGGCGACGATGCCCTCGCGGGTCATCCACGCGGCGGCCATCAGCAGGGCGAAGGCCGCGACGTTCAGTGCGAGGCCGGTGGCATCCGATGCGATGGCGCCCAGCAGCAGGGGCGCGGGCGCCACGAACAGCAGGTTGACCCGCCCCCCGGCACGCGTCCGCCGCCGATCCGACCAATCGGGGGCGGCGGGCCCTGCCGCGCCCCGCTCCGTTCCACCGCTGCGGGGGATGTCGGTCGGGCTGTGGCGTCCACCGAAGCGCTGCGCCATCTCAGGTCCCTCCGCCGAACGAAACGTACAGGATGAGGCCGATCAGCATCGCGAAGGCGATGCGCTGCACCGGGCCGTTCGGCTGACTGGCGGCGCCGCGCGGTGCCGTTACCGCCGCGCGGCGGAGTGCGACCGCCGCCAGCGTCACGACGCCGGCAAGCACCGTCAGCACAGCAATGAGCAGCATCAGTCTGGTCATTCCAATTCCCGCCAGGTGCGCGATATCTCATGGCGATGACGAAACCGGCCAATGTCGCCCGCCCGCCTCGGTCGTCCACGACTTCTCCGCGGCTGTCGTCGTGAACGATAGATAGGGGCGCGGCGGACTGTTCGCCAGCCGTGTTCCCGGTCGGACCGTTCCGTCGTCGCGTCCGCCGGCCGGCCGAAGGCCCCTCGGGCCGCGCGGCTAGTCGGGCGTCGCGATGGCCGGCCCGATGCCGGAAGGGGTGTGCCGCCCTCTCAGTGGCCGGCGCCGGTCCGCCGGCCCTGGCCGCGCTCCATCGACAGCTTGCGCGAGTAGCCCGACTGGATCACCTCGACCGCGACCAGCACGACGACCGAGAAGTAGAATGTCGTCTTCGACATCGGGATCAGCGGATAGCCGAAGACGTGGATGCCGAGGCTCTCGTCGTGCATCGCGTGGGCCGCGGCCGGCCCCGCCTCGCCCAGCAGGACGACCCCGACGATGAGCAGGATGAAGAGGCCCAGGACCTCGTACATGCGGTTCTTCTGCAGGAACTCCGTCACCGTGTCGGCCAGCAGCAGCATCGCCAGCCCCGACGCGATGATCGCCGTGGCCAGCACGGCGAAGACGTCGGTGATGGCCAGCGCCGACAGGACGCTGTCGAACGAGAAGATGAGGTTCATCAGCACGATCAGGCCGATCACCCGCGCGGCCGACTTTCCCGGCTTGTCCGACAGGTCGGTGTCCAGATGCTCGACCGACAGCATGTGGCCGATCTCCTTGACGGCCGTGTACATGATGAAGATGCCGCCCAGCAGGAACACGCAGGTAGCGAAGTTCACCCCGCCGGTGAGGATGCCCGGGATGTCGAAGACGTAGAACGGCTCGGCCAGCCAGGCGATCAGGCGGATCATGACGAAGAGCAGGACGACCCGCAGCACCACCGCGATGACGATGCCCCAGTAGCGCACGCTGCGCTGCTGGGCGAGCGGGGCGCGCTGGCTCTCGATGGAGATGTAGAGAAGGTTGTCGAAGCCCAGAACGGCCTGGAGGAACAGCAGGACCAGAAGGTTGCCTGCGTTCTCGATCGTCAGAAGGTCTGCCATGTGTAAGTCCGCCCCGTTGCTTCATCCCGCCGTCGTTCGCAGAACGCCGCTGGCGCGACAAGGGTCCGGTCGCCGTCAGTCCCCGCTACGTTCCGCGCGTGCCGGGGGGCTTGCGCCGCGGTCCGCGCGATGCAGGGCCCGTGCCCGCCGGACGCCGGGGGCCGGCGCGGGCAGCGGGTTCGGCAGGCTTGCCGCGGTGCCGTTCCGGCGGGCCGCCCTGCGGGCGCGGGCGGCCAGGCTTGTCCGCGGGCTTCAGCACGGGAGCCTGTTCCAGCCCCAGCTGGTCGCGCAGAACGCGCTGCTTGACCTCCTCGACCGCGCCGGGACGCAGCTCTCCCAGGACGAAGGGGCCGTAGCTGATGCGGATCAGCCGGTTCACGGGCAGGCCCACCGCCTCCATCGCGCGGCGGATTTCGCGGTTGCGCCCCTCGCGCAGGCCGACGGTGGCCCAGGCGTTCGATCCCTGCTGCCGGTCGAGCGTCACGGTCATCGGCGCAAAGCGTTCGCCGTCGACCGTCATGCCGCGGCGCAACGGGTCGAAATCCGCATCCGCCGGGCGGCCCATCAGGCGCACGCGGTACTTGCGCAGCCAGCCCGTGGACGGAAGCTCCATCCGCCGCTTCAGCGCGCCGTCGTTGGTCAGGAGCAACAGCCCCTCGGAGGTGAGGTCCAGCCGGCCCACCGACAGCACGCGCGGCATCTCCGGGGGCAGGGCGTCGAAGACGGTGCGCCGCCCCTTCTCGTCCGACATGGTCGTCACCAGGCCCGCGGGCTTGTGGTAGAGCCACAGGCGCGGCGCCTCGGGCGGGGCAAGGGGGGTGCCGTCGACAGTCACCGCGTCGTGCGTCCCGACGTTCAGCGCCGGGCTGTCGATGACGCGTCCGTTCACGGCGACGCGGCCGCCCGCGATCATGCGCTCGGCCTCGCGCCGGCTGGCGCGCCCGGCGCGGGCGATCACCTTGGCGATGCGGTCGCCGCCGGGGGCCGCCGCGGCGGTGTCCGCGTCCCGATCGCCGCCCGTCCGTTTGCCGGCGGCCGCGACCTCCGGTCGGCCGGACGCATCCGTGCCGCGCGCGGTGGCGGCCGGTCCCGCACCGGGCCGTCCATCGAAGTCTCTGCCTGCGGCGCCGGCCGGCGTTGTCGCGTCCTCGGCGGGCGGCGTGTGTCCGGTCTTGGAGGGTTTCTTCATGGGATGGACATAGCGGTGCGGCCCGCGCAAGGGTAGCCCGGCCCTTGGGGGGAGGTCGATGTTCCGCAGCTACATGGATCTGGCGCTGGCCCATGCGCGGGCGGCCGGTGCCATGGGGGAGGTCCCCGTCGGCGCCGTGGTGATCGGGCCGGACGGCGCCGTCCTGGCTTGCGGGTCAAACCGCACGCGAATTGACAGCGACCCTTCCGCCCATGCCGAGGTGGTGGCGATCCGGGCCGCCTGCGCCGCGCGCGGGTCCGAGAGGCTGGCGGGCTGCGACCTCTACGTCACGCTCGAACCCTGCGCGGCCTGCGCCGGCATCATCGCGTCAGCCCGCATTGCACGGCTCTACTACGGAGCCGCGGATCCGAAGTCCGGCGGCGTGGTGCAGGGCGCGCGGGTCTTCGCCCACCCGCAGACCCATCACGCCCCCGAAGTCTACGACGGAATCTCCGCTGCGGAAGCCTCGGCGCTGCTGGAGAAGTTTTTCGCAGCACTCAGATAGGCCGGCACGGGCGCGCGGAGGTCGGGTGCCGAAAGCGATGCCACGATGGACCGGCAACTTCGCCCAGGGGGCGCCCTGCCAGCCGGTCAGAGCATCCGAGATAGCGTACCCGTCCGCTTTCGACCCGCATCCGCGCCGCCTATATACGCCGCGAGACGAGGGAGGCGGCGGAATGGCGACGGGCGACAGGCTGCAGGGATTCGTCGGCGCCGCGCTGGCGACCGGGCGCGGGCGCGGGGAAATCCGCGCAGCCCTGCAGGACGCCGGCTGGTCCGCGCCCGAGATCGACACAGCGCTGGGCGCCTATGCCGAGACGCCGTTCCCCGTGCCGGTGCCGCGCCCCGTCCCGATCCTGTCGGCGCGCGACTTCCTCTTCCAGGCGCTGCTGCTGGTGGCGCTGTCGGTGGTGGCCTACAACCTGGTGCTGGTCCTGCACGCCCTCATCGACCTGATCCTTGCGGCGGCGCCCGCCGCCGGGCCGCAGGTCGACTGGCGCGGCCGGCGGTTCGACCGGGCGCTGGCTGGCATCATCGTCTTCGCGCCGATCTACGTCGGCATGGCCGTCGCCGACCGTCGAGCGATGGCGGGCACGGACCGCAGCCTGGTGCGCCGCTGGGTGACGGCTGTGATCCTGCTGGCGACGACGTTGGTCCTGCTGGGGCTGCTGGCCAGCGTCGTCTACGAATTCCTGCGGGGCGAGCCGCGCCCGGCCTTCCTGCTGAAGGCGCTGGCGGCGGGTGCTGTCTCGGGCGCGATCCTGCTGGCCTACCGGCGGGTGTGAGCGGTGGACTGGACCCGCTCCATCGACGCCTATTGCGAGCGCACCGATCCGTCCTACTGGGCCGAGCCGGTGAACGCCCTGACCAACGCCGCCTTCGTGATCGCCGCCGCCGTCATGTGGCGGCGCGGCGCGCGCGGGATCGCCGGGTCACTCTGCGGGATCCTTGCGCTGATCGGCATGGGGTCGTTCCTTTTCCACACCCATGCGACGCCCTGGGCCTCGGCCGCCGACACCACGCCTATCGCGGTCTTCATCCTCGTCTACATCTACGCCGCCAACCGGCATTTCTGGGGACTGTCTTCGGTCCTGTCGGCACTGGGTGCCGCCGGTTTCATCCCCTCCGCGGCGGCGCTCACCCCATTGTTCGCTCTCGTTCCGTTCCTTGAGATCTCGTCGGTCTACTGGACGGTGCCGCTGCTGATCGCGGCCTATGGCGTAGCGTTGCGCGGCCGCCTCCCGACAGTGGCGCAGGGCCTGGGTATCGGAGCCGCGCTGCTGGTGGCCTCGCTGATCTTCCGGTCGCTCGACGGACTGCTCTGCGGCGCCGTTCCCGTTGGCACGCATTTCCTGTGGCACCTCTTCAACGCCGCGATGCTGGGCTGGATGATCGAGGTCCTGCGCTGCCACATGGTTGAAGCGTCCCCGCCCCGGCGCTAGACGGCGCCCATCGCAAGGAGGCGCCATGTCCATCGACACCGACACCGCGGCCCGCGTGGCCAAGCTGGCGCGCATCCGGGTCGAACCAGGCGACCTGCCCGCTCTGGCGGAGGCCTTCAACACCATCCTCGGCTTCGTCGAGCAGCTGAACGAGGTCGACGTGGACGGGGTGGAGCCGATGACCGGCGTGACCCCCATGCGCCTGAAGCGGCGCGAGGACGTGGTGACCGACGGCGACCGGCAGGCCGAGATCCTGTCGAACGCTCCCGACGCACGCGAAGGGTTCTTTGCCGTGCCGAAGGTAGTGGAATGAGCGCCCTCAACGCGCTGACGCTGGCCGCCGCCCGCGATGGGCTGCGGTCGGGCGATTTTACCTCGGCCGAACTCACGCGCGCCTGCCTCGATGCCGGGGCGGCGGCGGGTGCGCTCAACGCCATCGTCCACCCGACGCCGGATCTGGCGATGGCGCAGGCTGCCGCCGCCGACGCCCGGATCGCTTCGGGCGATACCTCGGATTTGGCCGGTATTCCGCTGGGAATAAAGGATCTCTTCTGTACCAAGGGCGTGCCCAGCCAGGCGGGCAGCCATATACTGAACGGCTTCGTGCCCGAGTACGACTCGACCGTCACGCGAAAACTCTCCGAGGCGGGGGCGGTGATGGTGGGCAAGACCAACATGGACGAGTTCGCCATGGGGTCCTCGAACGAGACCAGCACATATGGTCCGGCCGTCAGCCCATGGCGGCGCGCGGGCGACGCGGCCGCCCTGACGCCGGGCGGCAGCTCGGGCGGATCGGCGGCGGCCGTGTCGGCCGACCTTTGCCTGGCCGCGCTGGGCACCGACACCGGCGGGTCGATCCGCCAGCCGGCCGCCTTCACCGGCATCGTCGGGATCAAGCCGACCTACGGGCGCTGCTCGCGCTGGGGGATCGTCGCCTTCGCGTCGTCGCTGGACCAGGCCGGCCCCATGACCAAGGACGTGCGCGACGCCGCCATCCTGCTGGGCGCGATGTCTGGCCACGACCCCGCAGACAGCACCAGCGCCGACATTCCCGTCCCCGATTTCGAGGCCGCGATCACCGGCGACGTCCGCGGAAGGGTCATCGGCATTCCCGCCGAGTACCGCATGGACGGCATGCCACCCGAGATCGACGCCCTCTGGACGCGCGGGCGCGAGATGCTGGCGGACGCCGGCGCCGTCATCCGCGACATCTCGCTGCCCCACACGAAATACGCGCTGCCGGCCTACTACGTCATCGCGCCGGCCGAGGCGTCTTCGAACCTCGCCCGCTACGACGGTGTGCGCTTCGGCCATCGCGCGGCCCTCGCCCAGGGCGACGGCATCACCGAGATGTACGAGAAGTCCCGCGCCGAGGGGTTCGGGGACGAGGTCAAGCGCCGGGTCATGGTCGGCACCTACGTCCTGTCGGCGGGCTTCTACGACGCCTACTACAACCGCGCCCGAAAGGTCCGCACGCTGATCAGGCGGGACTTCGAGACCGCGTTCGACGACGGGATCGACGCGATCCTGACCCCGGCCACGCCCTCGGCCGCGTTTCCGCTGGGCGCGATGACGCCCGCCGATCCGGTGGCGATGTACCTCAACGACGTCTTTACCGTGACGGTGAACCTCGCCGGCCTGCCCGGCATCTCGGTCCCCGCGGGCGTCGACGCCGCCGGGCTGCCCCTTGGCCTGCAGCTGATCGGGCGGCCGTGGGAGGAGGGGGCGCTGCTGAACATCGCCGCCTCTCTGGAACGTGCGGCGGGGCGCGTTCCCTCCCCGCACGGATGGTGGTAATCGTGACCGCCCCGACGCAGCACACGCAGGAGCGTCACATGCGCCTCATCATGCCCATCGCCCTGATCGCGACGCTGGCGGCGGCGGCCTGCGCGCCCGCCGCCCGAAACGACGCCGTCATCCTGACGCCCGGCTATGCAAATACGGGCGCGGGCGTCGGGTTCGACGACTACGCCACCTACGAGCAGCAGCGCATCGCGCGCGATGCTGCGCTGCGCGGCGGCGGCACCGACAACCGCGTCATCACTGCGGCCGAGCTCGGGGCGGCGGGCCTGCCCGTGGCCGGCGGCGACACGCTGCCGCAGGGCGATCCCGGCGCGCCCTTCGGGGCCGCCACCGCCGCTCCGACCCAGCCGGTGATCGCGGCGCCTGCGCCCATCGCGTCGGGGCCGATTTCGTCCGGGCCTGTCGACGTGAACAACCCGGGCATCTCGGACGAGCAGGATTTCGAGGCCGTGTCGTCGCGCCAGACGATCGAATCCGACCGCCAGAGGCTGGAGGCGCAGGCGCAATCCTATCAGGTCATCCCGCCCACCGCGCTGCCGCAGCGCAGTGGCTCGGCCGCGCCGAATATCGTCGCTTATGCGCTATCCAGCACGAACTCGGTCGGACAATCCATCTACCAGCGGTCGGGCTTCAACGCCGCCGCACGCTCGGCCCGGGCCTGCGGGCGGTTCGCGTCGCCCGACCTCGCGCAGGAGGACTTTCTGGCCAACGGCGGCCCGCAGAACGACCGCAAGCTGCTGGACCCCGACGGCGACGGCTTTGCCTGCGGATGGGACCCGAGGCCGTTCCGCGCCGTGCGGAACTGACGCCGCGCCGGGACGGGCGATGCGGGCTCTGGACCGTCCGTCGCCCAACCACGGCGACCGGCGGGGCGGTGCGCGCCCCGATCTGGTCGTGCTGCACTATACGGCAATGGCCTCGGCCGAGGCGGCGGTTCGCTGGCTGTGCGATCCCGCCTCGAACGTGTCGGCGCACTGGCTGATCGACGAGGCGGGGCGAACGACTTCCATGGTGGATGAGGCCGCGCGTGCCTGGCACGCCGGGGCAGGGGCCTGGGGCGTGTGCGGCGACGTGAACTCTTCCTCCATCGGGATCGAACTGGCCAACGACGGCGCGTCGCCCTTTCCAGATGCGCAGATGCGGGCGCTGGAGATCCTGCTGTGTGGGATCGGTGCGCGGTGGTCGATCCAACCGCATCGGGTTATCGCCCATTCGGACTGCGCGCCGGGGCGCAAGATCGACCCTGGCCCGCGATTCGACTGGACGCGCCTGGCGCGTTCGGGGCTGGCTGCGGGGCCCGTCGGCGCTGCGGGCGATGCCAGCGTCGCCGATGGCCCGGCTTTCGTCGAGGCGGTGCGCGGGGCGGGCTACACGGCGCCGGCCGGGACAGAGGCATTGCTTGCCGCCTTCCGGCTGCGTCACCGTCCCGGAGCCTCGGGGCCGCTGTCGGGCGCCGACGTCGCCCACGCCCGGGCGGTGGCGGCGGCCCATCCGGTTGACCGCAGGCCGGGCGTAATCTAGGCGGGCCAAGCGCGGATGGCTGGATGGTCGCGACCCCCGCTTCGGGGATCGAGGAAAGTCCGGACTCCAACGAACGACGGTGCCGGGTAACGCCCGGGCGGGGAGCGGCGGTCAGTCCCGCCGCGAACCCGACGGAAAGCGCCACAGAGAAGAGACCGCCCGTCCATGCGGCGGGCAAGGGTGAAACGGTGGGGCAAGAGCCCACCGCGGGGGTGGCAACACCGCCGGCATGGCAAGCCCCGCCGGGAGCAATGCCGAATAGGGATCGCGCGGGGCGTCCGCGCTCCGGGGCCGTTCGTGCCCTGCGGTCCGGGTAGGCAGCTGGACCCCGCGGGCAATCGCGGGGCGAGAGGAATGGCCATCCATCCGAGGGGCGACCCGAGGGGGACAGGATCCGGCTTACAGGCCGTCCGCGCATTACGTCGGCCGCTCTTTCGCCGGTCCATCGGCAGTGGCCATGCCCTGCCCGGCACCGCATGATGCTGCACGAAAGTGGTCACGCGCCCCGGCTGCGACCTGCGCGACCTCCACAGGTCGAACGATTGCGCGACGTCGCGGACGCGATCCGGCGCCCGATAGATGTTGACAGCGGAGCGACCGCCGATAGAACGCCGGTCTGACATCCGCGGGGCGCATCGCCGCTGCGCCGACCGACCCGCCCGCCGAGGAGAGACACATGGCCAAGCCGACCACCATCAAGATCCGCCTGAACTCCACGGCGGACACCGGGCACTTCTACGTCACCAAGAAGAACGCCCGCACCATGACCGAAAAGATGTCGGTCAAGAAGTACGACCCCGTCGCGCGAAAGCACGTGGAGTACAAGGAAGGCAAGATAAAGTAGGGGTAGCGCTCTGAAAGGTCGCCGCTCGTCCGCAGGGTGCGGATGACCGCCGGCGGCAACGATGCGACGCCGCGGTGTCGACATGACCGGACCCATCGAAACAAAGACGGCGACCGCCGCTGATATTGCCGGTATCGACACGATGATGCGCGGCGCCTATGACGGCCTGCCAGCCGGCAATTATCCCCCGTCCACGTTGATCGTCGTCGCCCCGATCATCGGACTGGTGCAGTCAGCGTCGATCGCCTCCGGCACCTCTTGCGTTGCGGTGGACCGTGACGGTGCGACCCTCAGGGCGGGCGGCTGGACGCGATCTCCGCCGCAAAGGCGGGCATTGGCCCGCATTGCGCACATTTGACATCTCACCACGCATGCGGACCTGGCCCGACTGGGAGTCGGTCGGACGCTCATGGCGCAGTGCGTGATGGACGCACGTTTGGAGGGTATGCAGACGCTCGAATGCGTGGCGACGCTGAACGCCGTACCGTTCTATGCCGCCTTCGGCTCCGTCGAAACGGAGCGATCCTCGCCGACGCTCGGCACCAGCAACGAGTTTCCCGTCGTGACCATGACGCTGAACCTTGAACGTAGAAAAGGGGGCCGAATGACTGGCCCCCTTTCCCTATCGCGCAACCGAGGAGCGCAGATTACTCGCGGTTGCCCATGAACTGCAGCAGGAACATGAAGAGGTTGATGAAGTTCAGGTACATCGTCAGCGCGCCCATGATCGCCGACTTGGCCAGCCATTCGTCGTCCATCTGGCTGGCGTGGGCGATGTAGTCCGTCTTGATGCGCTGTGTATCGTAGGCGGTGAGGCCCGCGAAGATCAGCACGCCCAGGATCGACACCGCGAACTGCAACGCCGGAGAGCCCAGGAAGATGTTGACCACGGACGCGACGATAAGGCCGATGACCCCCATGATCAGGAACGTTCCCCAGCCCGAGATGTCGCGCTGCGTCGTGTAGCCGTAGAGCGACAGGCCCGCGAAGGCGATGGACGTCACAAGGAACGTCTGCGCGATGGAGACGCCCGTGTAGATCAGGAAGATCGAGCTCAGCGACAGGCCCATCAGGACCGCGAAGGCATAGAAGAACAGCTGCGCGCCCGCAGCCGATATGCGGTTGATGGCCGCGCCGAAGCCGAAGACCATGCCCAGCGGCGCCAGCATGATAACCCACTTCAGCGGCGATGCGTAGATGGCCTGGCCGAACGGGGTCAGCGCCGTTCCCTCGGCTCCGGGTACGGTCGCGAGGCCCGCGAAGGCCCATGCAGCCAGAGCGGTGATCGCGAGGCCCACGGACATGGTGCCGTAGACCTTGTTCATCTGCGCGCGGAGCCCCGCGTCGATCTCGGCCGAGCGGGTCGGCGCCCCGGCGCGGATCGTTTGGTAGTCTGCCATTGATCGCCTCCTGCAAGAAATATCGTACGAGCCGGCCCGGTGCCGTCCCCTGTCGCCAATATCGGGAAGGTCTTGCGTCAGTTCAAGGCTTTGCCGCGCCGTTATCGACGGATCGCGGCGACAATCGTGTCGGGTGGCGGCGGGACGCCGTTCGAACCATCGGATCGGCACGGCAGCGGGCAGGTTCGGTGGCTCCGGAATGGCCGGCGGCCGTCAGCGGCGCCAGTGGGGCGGCACGTCCCAGGCGGGGCGGTCGCATTCCGCCCGTGCGGCCGCGCGAGAGACGCCGATGTCCTCAAGGGCGGCGGCATCGAGTCGCGCAAGTGCGCGTCGTTGCCTGCGCAGGGCTGCCATATCGCGCAGGATGCCGATCCAGCCGGTGCGGCCGGAGACGGCGCGTACTGAGGTGATCGTTGTCGTCATGACGTATCCTTTCATTGGCAGATCCGATAGTCGGACGTTGAAGCATCCGTTCTGTTGATATGGATCACATGAAATGATCTAGTATGGAAGCGAATGATAGTGACGCAATGAATCAAGGATTGTGATATGCCGAGGAACCTGGACATGACTGCTCTGCGGTCCTTCGTCGCCGTGGCCGACAGTGGCGGCGTCACCCGCGCATCGGGTTTCCTGAACCTCACGCAATCGGCCGTCTCCATGCAGCTCAAGCGGCTCGAAGAGGCGCTGGACCTCAACCTAATAGATCGGTCCGCGCGAACGGTCTCGCTGACGGGGTCGGGGGAGCAGCTGCTCAGCTATGCCCGCCGGATGCTGGCGCTGAACGACGAGGTGATCACCCGGATGACCGACAGCGCATACGAGGGCGAGGTGGTGCTGGGCGTACCGCACGATATCGTCTACCCGGCGGTCCCGCGCATCCTTCACAGTTTCGCGGCCGAGTTTCCCCGCGTCCGCGTCCGACTGATATCTCTCGCCACGCGGGACCTGAAATCGCTGTTTGCACGGGGCAAGTGCGATTTCATCCTGACGACGGAGGACGGGCTGGATGCCGGTGGCGAGACGCTGGTGCAAAAGCGCCTGGTCTGGGTCGGTGCGGTCGACGGCACCGCCTTCCGCGCGCGACCCCTGCGGCTGGCCTTCTGCACAAGGTGCATCTTCCGTGCCGGTGCGCAGACAGCGCTGGATGACGCGGGCATCAGCTGGGACATGGCGGTCGAGGCCGACTCCGACCGGGTTGTCGAGGCGACGGTCGCGGCCGACCTCGGCGTATCGGCGGTCATCGAGGGCACCGAGTCGCCCCATGCCGAAAGAATTCCGCCCTCCGCGGGGCTGCCGGAGTTGAAGCGGCAGAATATCAACCTCTATCGCCCGACCCTCCTGCGCGGTGCGGTTGAACAATCCCTGTCTGATCTCATCCGCCGCCACTATCGCGTCAGTCGTCCGGCGGACTAGTGTATTTTTTCATGCGCATCAGCAGTTTAAAGGATCGTCTCTGCTCCGGCGTGTATGTCCGTCCCGGCGATCCTGTCCTTTAAGTCAGGTTGTGGAGTAGTGGATTGGCCGTCATGCACGTTATACGAGTAGTGAAAGAGGAACGAGTTTTATGAAACATCCCGTTGACGTGCATGTCGGCAAACGTATCCGCCACCGCCGCTGGATGGTCGCGATGACCCAGCAGCAGCTTGCCGAGCGTGTCGGAATAAAATTTCAGCAGATACAGAAGTACGAGACCGGCATGAACCGCGTCAGCGCGTCCCGCCTTTGGGACATCGCGGAGGCGGTCGATGTGCCGGTGGCCTTCTTTTTCGAAGGTCTGGAGAACCAGCCCGGCGCGACGGGCGATGCTGCGACGCCGGCCGCGGACGAGCGTGGGCGCCCCAAGGACATGCTGGTCGACAAGGAGGCCCTGGAACTGGTGCGCTCGTATTACGCGATCCCCGAGAACCAGCGCCGGCGTCTGTTCGACCTTGCCCGCGTGCTGAGCGACACTCCCTGAGACCATCGTGCCGGCGGCCTTTCCGCCGGGCCGATTCCCGAGCGGCGCCAGAACGGCGCCGTGGCGTGGACGGGAGGGCGGGCGCGACTGTGGGTCGCCGATGCATCGCCCGGTCATGAGGATCGGTCCGCGGGCGACCTTGCGGCCACGGTCAAGCGCGATCCGGCGGTGCCGGCTCTGTCGTCTCGGACGCCCTTCGGCGGGCCGGGGCGATATGGCGCCGGAACTGTCGATAGGCCCGTCATGACAGATCACACCGGATCGACGACGGGTGATCGGGCGGGCGCGGGGCCTGCCGATATCGCCGAACTTGGCCTTGTCGCGACCGTCCTCGCCGACGTCGCGCGCCCCGTGACCTTGCGCCATTTCAGATCGGCCCGGCTGAACGCCGAGGACAAGGGCGGCCCGGACCGGCCGTTCGATCCCGTCACTGTGGCGGACCGCGACGCCGAGACGGCAATGCGCACGGCACTGGCCCGGTTGCGTCCCGACGACGGCATTGAGGGCGAGGAGTTTCCGGCCGTCGCCTCCACGACCGGCCTGATCTGGTCGCTGGACCCCATCGACGGCACGCGCGCCTACCTTGCGGGTGCGCCGATGTGGGGCACCCTGGTTGCCGTCGGCGACCGCGACGGCCCGCTGCTGGGGCTGATCGACCAGCCCTGGATCGGCGAGCGGTTCTTCGGGGCGCCGGGCGAGGCTTGGGTCGAGGGCCCGCACGGGCGGCGCGACATGGCGACGCGCGCCACCGGCGATCTGTCGCAAGCCATCCTTCTGACCACCTTCCCAGAAGTCGGCACGCCTGCCGAGCGTGCCGCCTTCGACGCCCTGTCGCGCGCCGTCCGGCTTACGAGGTACGGGCTGGATTGCTACGGTTACGGTCTGGTCGCGGCCGGCCATTGCGACCTGGTGGTCGAGGCGGGGCTCCGGCCATGGGACATCCAGGCGCCGATGGCGGTCATCGCCGCAGCGGGCGGCGTCGTCACGGACTGGCGCGGCGGACCGGCCCATCGCGGCGGACGCGTCGTGGCGGCGGCCAACCCGACCCTGCACGCGGCGGCGCTGGCGATCCTGGAGCGGGCAATCCCATCGGAATAGACGGTAGGCTGCCGGTCCGGGCGGTCATCCCGCGGCCGCGGTGTCGACGCCGCGTGTGCGGCACCGACGCGATTGCGGCGCCGCGGGTCCATCGCCGATAGGCATGGGCGGGCGCGGGGTCGCCCTGCCGGGCGCCGGCGGCGCCTTGCGCTCACCGCGCCGTCCTCTCACCCGCTACCCAGACCGCGGCGACGGCGCGGTCGTCCCCCATCATCAGCGTCGGAAAGACCGCCTCCCATATGTCGTCCGCGCGTGCGGCGCGCTGCGCGATTGCGGGGGTAGAGCCGAGGTCCAGCGCCACGATGTCGGCCGCGGTGCCCGGCGCCAGCGTCCCGATCTCGTCCGCGCGGCGCAGGGCGCGGGCCGAGCCCTCGGTCGCCAGCCAGACGAGCTGCGCGGGATGCAGCGGCCGGCCCACCAGCTGCGACACCTCATAGGCCGCGGCCATCGTGTGCAGCATGGAGAAGGACGATCCCCCGCCCGTGTCCGTGGCGAGGCCGATCCGCTGCCCGCCGGCCGTCAGCGCGGCCAGAGGAAAGAGGCCCGATCCGATGAAGCTGTTGGACGTGGGGCAATGGATCAGGGCCGATCCGCTCTCGACCAGCCGATACCGTTCGCGGGGTGCGAGGTGGATCGCGTGGCCGAACATCGCACCGGGGCCCAGCAGGCCGTGTGCTTCGTAGGTGTCGAGGTAGTCGCGCGCGCCCGGGTGCAGGTGGGCGACCCAGGCGACTTCGTCCGCCTGCTCGGACAAATGAGTTTGCATCGCGCAGGTGGGGTTCGCGGCCCAAAGCGCACCCAGCGCCGCCAGCTGGTCGGGCGTCGAGGTGGGCGTGAAACGCGGCGTCACGGCATAGCGCGCGCGGCCGCGCCCGTGCCACCGCGCCAGCAGGGCCGCGCTGTCGTCATGGGCCGACCGCGCCGTGTCGCGCAGGTCGTCCGGCGCGTTGCGGTCCATGCAGGTCAGCCCGCCCGTCACCGCCATGCCACGCTTCGCCGCCGCCTCGAACCAGGCGTCGACGCTGGCGGGATGGACGGTGCAGAAGCTGCTGAGCGACGTCGTTCCGTGCAAAAGGGCGAGGTCCAGCGTCAGGTCGGCCTGCGCCCGGGCATAGGCCGGATCGCCGAACCGCGCCTCTTCGGGAAACGTATAGTCGTTCAGCCAGTCGATCAGCCGTTTTCCCCAGCTGGCGACGATGCCGGTCTGGGGATAGTGCATGTGTGCGTCGACAAAGCCCGGCAGCAGCAGCGCGTCGCCCATCCGTGTCACCCGCGCCTGCGGGTAGCGCGCGCTAAGCGTATCCTCGGGACCGGTGGCGGCGATGCGGCCGTCCTCGACCGCGATGGCGCCGCGACGCTCGTGCCGCGCGGCCGCGGCCGCCGGCCCGGCGAATGGGTCGCCCGAAAACGTCAGGGTCTGGCCCAGGATAAGTTCGGTCATCGCGGCCTCCGGTGGCACCCGCGCTTAGGGGGCGGGCCGGGCCGGGTAAAGGGCGCTCCGCACTGGCGGGAGGATCCCAGCCGTTCTATGCAGGCCCACGGGGCCGGGCGTCGGCCGCGACCGGGAAGGGGCAGGGATGGCCGAGCAGGACACCGCGACCGAGGCGCCGGACGACCCCCGCGAGGGCGACCGGTACGAGCTGAGCGGCCGCGAGGTGCGCGCCATCCTCGACAGTGTCGAGGCCGGGGATGCGGCGCTTCTGACCCGGCTGATGGACCCGCTTCACCCCGCCGACATCGCCGACCTGCTGGAGCAGATCGACGATGGGCCGCGCCACCGGCTGGTCGTGCTCTACGGTCACGAGTTCGACGGCGAGATCCTCAGCGAGCTCGACGAGAGCATCCGCGAGGACGTCATCGCCGCGCTGTCGCCGCAGGTCCTGTCGGACGCGGTGCGCGAGCTGGAGAGCGACGACGTCGTCGACCTGATCGAGGACATGGCGGACCACCGGCAGGAGGCCATACTGGAGGTGCTCGACAGCTCCGACCGGGTCGCGGTCGAGCGTGCGCTGGGCTACCCCGAGTTCAGTGCGGGCCGACTGATGCAGCGCGAGGTGGTCAGCGCGCCGGGGCACTGGACTGTGGGCGACATCATCGACCACATGCGCGCCCACGACGACCTGCCGGACCAGTTCTACCATGTCGTGCTCGTCGATCCGACGCATACGCCGGTGGGTTACGTCACACTGGGCAAGGTCATGTCGTCGCGGCGCGACGTGAGGCTCGCCGACATCTTCGAGGACAGCTTTCGCACCTTCCGCGTCGACCAGGACGAGGGCGACGTCGCCTACGCCTTCAACCAGTACCACCTGATCAGCGCCCCGGTCGTGGACGCCGACGACCGGCTGGTCGGCATGATCACCATCGACGACGCCATGGCGGTGCTGAGCGAGGAGCACGAAGAGGACATCCTGCGGTTGGCCGGCGTCGGCGACGAGAGCCTGTCGGACCGGACGCTGCAGATCGCCCGCCAGCGGTTCCCCTGGCTGCTGGTGAACCTCGGGACCGCGATCCTCGCCTCGGTCGTCATCTCTCAGTTCGAGGATATCCTGACGACAGTCGTGGCGCTGGCGGTTCTGATGCCCATCGTGGCCTCGATGGGCGGCAATGCCGGCACGCAGTCGCTGACCGTCGCGGTGCGGGCGCTGGCGACGCGCGACCTGACGGGATCCAACGCGCTGCGCGTCCTTCGCCGCGAGGTCGTGGCGGGGTTCCTGAACGGCTGCGTCTTCGCCGTGCTGATGGGGATCGTCGGCGTCGTCTGGTTCCAGACGCCGATGCTGGGCGTGGTGATCGCCGTCGCGATGATCGTCAACATGATGGTGGCGGGGCTGGCGGGGATTCTCGTGCCGCTGACGCTGGACAAGGTCGGAATCGATCCCGCGCTGGCCTCGGGCGCCTTCGTCACCACGGTTACGGACGTCGTGGGGTTCTTCGCTTTCCTGGGGCTGGCGGGAATACTGCTGCTGTGACGGGCGGTGTGGCTACTGTCCGCGCCGGGGCAACGCCGCACGGATCGATGGGCATCGTGGAACATGCAAAGGGCGCAAGATGTCCGATGACGGGCGGTCGCGACGCAGGGCGTCCGATCCGAACGGTCGCACCGGCGTGCGGGGCCCTGGTGCCGGTACGCCGGCCGGCCCACCGGTCGGCGGCCCGGTGACTACCGGGCAAACGATATCCGCCGAGAAAGCCGTAGCGCGGGCGGCGGCGCTGAGCCGGCGCACCGCGGCGCATGCGGCGGCGGCGTCCGGCGGCCGGGATCCGACCGGACCCTTGCGCGCGGTCCTCGCGCGCTTTCGCGGACTGCCCCTGTCGGGATACGTCGCCATGCGGTCCGAGATCGACCCCGCCCCGGCAATGGCCGAGATGGCCGGCTTCGGTCCGGTGGCCGTCCCCGTGATCGAAGGACGGGCGCGTCCGCTCCGGTTTCGCCAATGGACGCCCGGCTGCGCGATGGTGCCCGGCCCCTTCGGCGCCGCGATCCCCGCCGCCGGCGACTGGATCGTGCCGCGCGTGCTGATCGTGCCGCTGATGGCCTTCGACCGGTCCGGCGGACGGCTCGGATACGGCGGCGGATACTTCGACCGAACCCTCGAACGCCTCCGCGCGGCCGGACCGGTGACTGCCGTGGGCTTCGCCTATGCGGCGCAGGAGGCAGGGCTCCTTCCGCAGGAACCGACGGACGCATCGCTGGACATAATCGTTACCGAAGCCGGCGTGATCCTTCCGCATTGAGGCCCACAAGCCGCCGCAAGGACAGGATCGAGTCGTTCATAACATGCGGTCATCGCGCCGCGACGCTTGCGATGGCTATGTGATCGAGGTCGCCCGTCGCGGCAGTCAGGCTGGAGGGTTTGCAGGTCGGACCCTGCGAGGAAACCCTCCCTGCATCGTGCAAGGCCGCCCCTTCGCTCCGTCCGGGCCATGGCGGAGCGGTTGCGCCGACCGGCCGCACGGGTGCGGGTCTTGTGGCCGCCGCGCCGGCAAGCGTAGGTGTCGGCGATGCGGATCCTCTTTCTCGGCGACGTCATGGGCAGAACCGGCCGTCAGGCGGTGGCCGACCGGCTGCCGCGCCTGCGGGCCGACTGGAGACTGGATTTCGTCGTCGTCAATGCCGAGAACGCGACCGGCGGGGCGGGGCTGTCGCCCGACCACGCGCGCGACCTGCTGGCGGCGGGTGCCGACGTCCTGACGCTGGGCGACCATGCCTTCGACCAGCGCGCGATGACGTCCTTTTGCGAGGACGAGCCGCGCATCCTGCGCCCGCTGAACTATGCGCGCGGGGCTCCGGGGCGCGGGGCGCGTGTCTACGACGTGGCGGGCGGGCGGCGGATCCTCGTCGTCCAGGCGTTGGGCCAGGTCTTCATGAAACGGCCGTTCGACGATCCCTTCGCCGCCGTCGACGCGGTCCTGAAGGCGGCCCCGCTGGGCGGCACGGTGCAGGCGGCACTGGTCGATATCCACTGCGAGGCGACGTCCGAGAAGATGGCGATGGGCCACCATTGCGACGGCCGCGCCTCGGTGGTGGTGGGTACGCACACCCACGTGCCGACGGCCGACGCGATGATCCTGCCGGGCGGCACCGCCTACCAGACCGACGCGGGCATGTGCGGCGACTACAATTCGGTCATCGGCATGGACCGGGCCGAGCCGCTGCGCCGCTTCACCACCGGCATGCCCTCGGGCCGGTTCGAGCCGGCGCGCGGCCCCGCCACGCTGTCGGGCATCGCGGTCGAGACGGACGACGCGACCGGGCGCGCCCTCACGGTCCGCATGGTGCGCGACGGCGGCGTGCTGGAAGGTGCCGCACCGTGATGCGCGGGCGTGCCGTGGGCCTGTGCCGGTTCCCGGACGCGCCACCCGGTCCGGCCACCCCGGCGCGCGCGATGCGCCGGCCGTGACAGGGCGCGCCGGGCCGCTGGCCGCCCTGGTCGTGATCGGAGCGCTGTGGGGCCTCTCCCAACCGTTGACCAAGATCGCGGTGTCGACGGGCCACGGCGCGCTGGGCCTCGTGTTCTGGCAGCTGGTCATCGGGGCTGTGCTTCTGACGGCGGTCTGCGCGATGCGCGGTCGCCTGCCGCGACCCAGCGCGGCGCGTCTGCGCGTGTGGCTGGTCATTGCAATGATCGGCACGGTGCTGCCGAACGCGGCGTCCTACAACGCGGCGGTCCATCTGCCGTCGGGGGTCCTGTCGCTGACGCTCTCGACAGTGCCCATGTTCGCCTTCCCGGTGGCGTTGGCGCTGGGACAGGACCGGTTCTCGGCTACGCGCCTTGCCGGACTGCTGTGCGGGTTGCTGGGGGTCGCGATGGTGGCGCTGCCGGGCAGCAGCCTGCCGCAACCGGGGATGGCGGCTTTCGTGCCGCTGGCGCTGGTCGCACCCTTCTTCTACGGGTTCGAGGGCAACGTCATCGCGCGCTGGGGCACGGCCGGCATGGACGGGATCGAGGTGCTGGCCGGTGCATCCGTGGTGGGCGCGGTCGTCGCCTTGCCGATGGCGCTGGCCACCGGGCAGTGGGTCGCACCGGTCTGGCCGCCCGGCCCGCCCGGGCAGGCGCTGCTTGCTTCATCGACGATCCACGCGACCGTCTACGCCGCTTACATCTGGCTGGTGGGTCGCGCCGGGCCGGTCTTTGCCGCCCAGGTCAGCTATCTGGTCACGGGGTTCGGGCTGGTCTGGGCCATGCTGTTGCTGGGCGAAAGCTACAGTGGCTGGATCTGGGCCGCGGGGGCGGCGATGTTCGTCGGCCTCATGATGGTCCAGCCGCGGCCTGCGGATCCGCGCCCCGCATGATGGCATCCGATCGGGGCCGGACGGGCGGCCCGAGAGGCGTGTTGCCGCCACAGCGAGGATCGCTAAGGTCGCGCGATCAGACCGATCTCCGGGGCCCGTCGCCGTGATACATCCCGTCTTCGACCCCACGACTGCGGCGCTCGTCAGTTTCGCAATCGTCATCGCGATGTTCGTCCTCTTCGCGCGTGAGACCTATCCGACCGAGGTGGTCGCCATCGGGGGGGTCGCGGCCCTCTTCGCGAGCGGCCTTCTGCCCTACGACGCGGCGCTGGCGGTGCTGTCGAACCCGGCGCCCTGGACCATCGCGGCGATGTTCCTCGTCATGGGGGCGCTGGTGCGCACCGGATCGCTGCAATGGCTGACCGAACAGGTTGACCGCCGCGCCGCCCGGCGCCCGGTCGTGACGCTGGTCTTCGCGCTGGGCATCGTCGCGCTGGGCTCGGCCTTCATGAACAACACGCCCGTCGTCGTGGTCATGATCCCGGTCTTCGTCCAGCTTGCCGCCCGGATGGGGGTGTCGCCGTCGAAGCTGCTGATCCCGCTCAGCTACGCCGCGATCCTGGGCGGCACGCTGACCCTGATCGGCACCTCGACCAACCTGCTGGTCGACGGGGTGGCGCGCAGCGCGGGGCTGACCCCGTTCTCGATTTTCGAGATCATGCCGCTCGGCATCGTGCAGGTCGTCATCGGCGGGCTCTATATGGCGTTCGCCGGCCGCTACCTGCTGCCGGAACGCCAGTCGATGGGCATCACGCTCAGCGACCGGCGCCGCATGAAATACTTCACCGAGGTCGCGATCCCCGAAGGATCGGCGCTGGCCGGGGTGCCGGTCCTCGACGTCGATCAGTTCAAGCGCGACGGCGTACGGGTGATCGACGTGCTGCGCGGCGACGCGTCGCTGCGCCGCGACATGAAGGCGGTGACGCTGGAGCACGGCGACCGGGTCGTCCTGCGCACCGAGATGGCCGAGCTTCTGAGTTTGCAAAGCAACAAGGACCTGCGCGCCGAGGAGCGTAACGAGGAGCGCCCCGGCGTCGACCGCCTGTCGTCGGTCGCGACCGAGACGGTCGAGGTGCTGATCACGCCCGGTTGCCGGATGATCGGCAGGTCTCTGGGGGCTATGCGCATCCGGCGCCGCTACGGTGTCTATCCCCTGGCCGTGCACCGGCGGAACCAGAACATCGGCCGGCAGCTGGACGACGTCGTCGTCCGCGTGGGCGACACGCTGCTGATCGAGGGCGCGCCGGCCGACATCCGCCGCCTGGCCGAGGACATGGATCTGGTCGACATCGCCCAGCCCACCGACAAGGCCTACCGCCGGTCGCTGGCGCCCGTGGCCATCGGCGCCCTGGCGATGATCGTCGTGCTGGCCGCGCTGGGCGTGGCGCCGATCCTGGCGATGGCGGTGATCGCGGTGGCCATCGTGCTGCTGACCCGCTGCATCGACGCCGACGAGGCGTTCAGCTACGTCGAGGGACGGCTGCTGGCGCTCATCTTCGCGATGCTGGCGGTGGGGGCGGGGTTGCAGGCGTCGGGCGCCGTGTCCCTGCTGGTCGGCTGGATCGAGCCCCGGCTGGTCGGGCTGCCGCCCTATCTGGTCATCCTCGC
Source organism: uncultured Alphaproteobacteria bacterium (assembly GCA_963722905.1). GTDB lineage: Bacteria > Pseudomonadota > Alphaproteobacteria > Rhodobacterales > Rhodobacteraceae > CAVROT01. The sequence goes on from CAVROT010000011.1 coordinate 123,008, forward strand.
CGTCTACCTCATCGCCTCGACCCTCACCGAGATGGTGTCGAACAACGCCGTGGGCGTCATCCTCACCCCCATCGCGATCGAGCTGGGACTGGCGCTGGGCATCGACCCGCGGCCGCTGGTGGTGGCGGTGATGTTCGCCGCTTCGGCCGCCTTCTCGACCCCGATCGGATACCAGACGAACATGCTGGTCTTCGGCCCCGGCGGCTACCGCTTCGCCGACTACATGCGCGTCGGCATCCCGCTGAACATCCTGCTGGGCATCACGGCGTGCATCGTGATCCCGCTGATCTGGCCGCCATGAGGCGGATTGCGGTCCTCGTGCTGATGACCGGGTGTGCCGCGGCGCCGGGCGTCGCCTTCCGGGACGCCGCACCGGAGGCCGCGATCCTCTACCGCGACACGGTGACGGTGACCTTCACCGACGGCACGCTCTGCGCGCGGCCGCGCACCGCGGGGGCGGGCGGCTGGTCCGGCCGCCTGGCCGGCTGCCCCCACCCCTGGGACGTGGCGGTGCTGTCCCCCGCCGGCGCCCCGCGCGAGGTGCTGACGCGCGGGGCGGGCGCCGACGCGGTGGTGGTGACGGCGCCCGACGGCACGCGCACCGCCTTCGGACGGACGGCGCTCGCGGGTTGAAGCGGTCCCGCGATCCGGCGTATGGCAAGGGCCGGCTGCCGATGCGGGCAGGACGGACGAGGGGCGCGCGACATGGCGGGACATTCCAAGTGGGCCAACATCCAGCACCGCAAGGGGCGGCAGGATGCGGCGCGGTCGAAACTGTTCTCCAAGCTGGCCAAGGAGATCACCGTCGCCGCCAAGATGGGCGATCCCGACCCTGACAAGAACCCGCGCCTGCGCCTCGCCGTGAAGGAGGCCAAGGCCGTCAGCGTTCCAAAGGACGTCATCGACCGCGCCATCAAGAAGGCGATGGGCGGCGACGCCGAGAACTATGACGAGATCCGCTACGAGGGCTACGGCCCCGGCGGCGTCGCGATCATCGTCGAGGCGATGACCGACAACCGCAACCGCACCGCGTCGGTCGTGCGCTCGGTCTTCTCCAAGAACGGCGGCAACCTGGGCGAGACGGGCAGCGTGTCCTTCATGTTCGACCGCAAGGGGCAGGTGATCTATCCGGCGGACGCGGGCAGCGCCGACGACGTGATGATGGCTGCTATCGAGGCGGGCGCGGAGGATGTCGAGTCCTCGGAGGAGGGCCATGTGGTCTGGTGCGCCGACACCGACCTGAACGAGGTCTCGACCGCGCTGGAGGGCAGCCTGGGCGAGAGCGAGACGACCAAGCTGGTCTGGCGCCCCCAGACGGGGACCGAGCTGGACCTGGACGGTATGCAAAGGCTGATGAAGCTGATCGAGGCGCTGGAGGACGACGACGACGTGCAGAACGTCACCGCCAACTTCGAGACTTCGGACGAGGTGATGGCGCAGCTTTGAGGCGTGACCCCCCGCGGCGCGGCGGCGGGGAACCCTCGCGACCGGCAACCGTTGTGGCCCACATTATGCGGCGTCCAGCCGCGGATAGGACATTTAATGGCGGCTAGGACAAATCCACGCGAGATACCCGAACGTCCCGGCGATCCGCTGCCGGAACATCCGCATATCCTGCGCGGCATGGCGGTGATCGCGATGGTGGGTCCCGTCATCTTTGCGATCTCCATCCTGATCGCCGATTTCGTGGTGCCTGATCACGACTGGATCGCCGACACGATCTCGGATCTGGGGGCGGGACGGTACGAGTTCATCGTCGACATAGGCATCTATGCCTATGCGGGCTCGCTGATCGCGCTGTCCTCGGGGTCCGCGCACGCCCATCTGGGCGGGCGCGGCTGGACCGCCGGGGTCTACGGGCTGATCCTCACGGGGCTGATCGTGTTCCTGGTGGGAGCGCGCAACGAATACGGCGACGGCGACAACGAAGGCGTTGTGGTTCACGTCTACCTCGTCTACGCGCTGGGCGCGGCGTTTGCGATCATCCCGTGGGGCATGTCGGCGGGCGCCGGCGCCATCGACCGGAGCTATGGCATCGTGTGCAAGGCCGTGACGGTCCTGTGGATTCCGATGGCGCCGATCTTCTTCTTCCTCGCGACGGGATATGATGGGCTCTACGAGCGCATCCTCGGCCTCATCACCTTCATCTTCGTCTACGCGATCGCCCTGACGCTCTGGGGTCGGGCCCAAGCGCTTCGGGATCGGTTGATCGACGAAGACTGACGATACCGGCGGTCCTGGGCGGGACCGTCGCCGACGTACGGCAACCACGGGGAGTTACTTCAGCTGGCTGTCCTTGCTGCCGCGCCTGTTGATGCCGGCGGTGGGGCGGAAGGCGCCGTCGCGGTCGCGCTGGCAGTCGAGGCACAGGCGCACGCCCGGCACGGCGACCCGCCGCGGCTCGGGTATCGGCTCCTCGCATTCGGCGCAGTGGGTGGCGCTCTCGCGCGGGGCGCGCGACCGGGACACCCGCAGGCGCGCCAGCTCGTCCGCGATGGACGCCTCGATCTGTTCGTTCACCGCGCCGTCGCGCGTCCATCCGCCCGCCATCGCCAGACCCTCCGGAGCCAGATCCCACCGCATCGGATGCTAGGCGGGTCCGCGACGTCTGCCAAGGGTGGCAAGGGTGGCAATCGCGGCGCGCGGGTCGTCGCAGCCGGGCACAACCTGACGACGCGTACCGTCGACGTCGCGCATCGGACCCGCCGGTCGACGGATGGCGCCTTCGGACCCTGCGTGGCGGTCGAGCCTGCACCGATCCGCGGGTCGATGCGCGCGCCCGGACGGGCGCGCGATTTCGGATCAGAGCGACTCGGACTGTTCGCGCAGCAGGCGGGTCAGGTATTTGCCATAATCGTTCTTGCGGAACTTTTCGGCCCGCTCGCCAAGGGCGGCTGCGTCTATCCAGCCCAGGTCGAAGGCGATCTCGTCCGGGCTGCCGGTCTGGAGGCCCTGACGCCGCTCCAGCGTCCGAACGAAGTTGCCGGCGTCCAGCAGGCTGCCATGCGTGCCGGTGTCGAGCCAGGCGTAACCGCGGCCCATCCTCTTGACGCGCAGCGCGCCCTCTTCGAGGTAGCTTTGCAGCAGGGTCGTGATCTCCAGCTCGCCGCGATCGGACGGTTTCACGCGGGCGGCGCGTTCGGGCGCTTCGCCGTCGAGGAAGTAGAGGCCGGTGACGGCATAGCTCGACGGGGGATGCTTGGGCTTTTCGATGATCTCGCGCACTTTCTCGTTCGCGTCGAAGGCGACGACACCGTACCGCTCGGGGTCGGCGACGTGATAGGCGAAGACGGTGCCGCCCGGCCCGTCGGCATCCGCTTCGCGCAGCAGCTCGGGCAGGCGGTGGCCGAAGAAGATGTTGTCGCCCAGCACCATTGCCGACGGCGCGCCGTCCAGGAAGTCGGCGGCCAGGATGTAGGCCTGCGCCAGACCGTCGGGGCTGGGCTGCACGATATAGGTGAGGGTCAGGCCCCACTGGCTGCCGTCGCCCAGGGTACGACGGAACTGGTCGGCGTCCTCCGGCGTGGTGATGACGGCGATGTCGCGGATGCCGCCCAGCATCAGGACGCTGAGCGGGTAGTAGATCATCGGCTTGTCGTAGATCGGCAGGAGTTGCTTCGACACCCCGATGGTGATCGGATAGAGCCGCGTGCCCGATCCTCCGGCCAGGATGATACCCTTGCGATTCATGGTGTCGCCTCCAGTTCGGCCAGTACGTCGCGCAGCGATGCCCGCCAGTCGGGGCGCTCGATCCCGAAGGCCCGGGTGAGCGACGAACAATCCAACCGCGAGTTCGCCGGCCGGGCGGCTGGGGTCGGGTAGGACGCCGCCGGGATATCCTCGACCGTTATGTCACGGGCGGAGCGGGCGAATATCTCGCGTGCGAAATCAGCCCAGCTGACATCGGGCGCCCCGGAAAAGTTATATGTTCCCGCGAGTTCCGGCTGAGCCTTCAGGCTCTGCGCGATGTTCAGGCAGGCTGCGGCAATGTCGGCGGCTGCGGTCGGCCCGCCGACCTGATCGGCCACGATGGTTAGACGGTCGCGTGTCTGGGACAGGCGCAGCATCGTCTTGACGAAGTTCGCGCCATGCGCCGAGAAGACCCAGGATGTGCGCAGGATGACGGTCGTGCCGCCGGCCGCGCGCACGGCATCCTCTCCCGCCAGCTTGGAGCGTCCGTAGGCCCCCAGCGGAGCGGTCGGAGCGTCGGGCGGCCAGGGCGCCGTTCCGCTGCCGTCGTGGACGTAATCGGTGGAGATATGGACGAAGGGCACGCCCCGGTCCGCGCAGACGCGTGCGATGGCGCCGGGCGCGTCGCCATTGACGACGGTCGCAAGCGCCTCATCGTCCTCGGCGCGGTCGACGGCGGTGTAGGCGGCGGCGTTGATGACGGCGTCGGGCGCATGGGCCGCGACGGCAGCGGCGCAAGCCTCCGGGTCCGACAGGTCGGCTTCGCCCCGGCCGATCGCGACGACGGCGGCAGCCCCCGGCCGCGCGCTGTCCGACAGGCGCCCGAGTTCCGTTGCGACCTGCCCCGTCATCCCGAAAACAAGAACCCTCAAGCGCCGGGGACCCGCCGTATTCCTTGTCCTACCATGCCGTCCTCTCGACTCTGTGAAGCTCTGCGAACCTGTGCAGGACGGTATCCATCCCACGCGAGCGGTCAAGCAGTTCCAGCAGGATGCGTCCGGCGACGCCGTACTGCGCGGCGACGCCCCGCACGACGGTGAAGAGGTTTGCCACAAGGTCGCCGTGGCCCACGACGAATGTGTCCATTCCGTCCAGGAGTGGGGCGGGGCGGCGTGCGGCGCGGCGCGCCTCGTCGTCGACCCCGGCGTCGAGATAGGGGATGCGAAGTGTGGTGTCGGGGGTGAAGTGCCGCTCGGTCTCGTAGAGTTTGATGATGTTGAGCATGAGGTTGCCGGTCAGCCCCATGCCCACCTCGCCCGGGTCGCGCCCGTGCTCCATGAAGGTGCCTGCGGCCGAGACCAGCCACCGTGTGTCCAGGTCGCGCAGAAGGCGGTCGGCATGGCCGTCCCACAGCGCGAAAAACCGTTGCAGGCTTCGCTCAGCGTCGATGCCGCGCCGTATCAGAACGATCAGCGCCGCGTGGTACAGGGCAATCATCGGACGGCCCGCGAAGTCGGCCTCGAGCATGGCGAGATGGTCGTCCAGATCGTGGCGGCGTCCGTACGCCCGGACGGGACTTCTGCCCGGAACGTTCATCTCCGACATGCCCTGGTCGTGCCAGGACAGCAAAACCTTTAGCCTGCGCGACGGCGCAGTCACCCAAAAGCGGGACCAATTCATTACTCGTACTCCTGATACACAAACTCGTTAACGAGGAGTAGGATACTACGGTTCGCCTATTGGTTGAACATGGCTTTTTCGTCAGGTCGCGGTCGTCCCCAGCCGGGTGCCGACCCCTTGGCGGTCCTGCAACGCGCGCCACCAGTCCTCGTTGTCGAGGTACCATTGCACCGTCCGCTCCAGCCCTTTTTCCAGCGTCACGGAGGGGCGCCAGCCCAGTTCGGTGCGGATGCGCGTGGGGTCGATGGCGTAGCGTGCGTCGTGGCCGGGGCGGTCTGTCACGAAGGCGATCTGCTCGGCCCGGGGGGCGTTTCCGGGGCGCAGGCGGTCGACGATGCCACAGATGGTCGTGACGAGGTCGATGTTGCGCGCCTCGTTCTCGCCGCCGATGTTGTAGCTGCGGCCGTTCTCGCCCTTCCCCAGCACGGTCAGCAGGGCGTCGGCGTGATCTTCGACATAGAGCCAGTCGCGCACGTTGGTGCCGTCGCCGTAGACGGGGATGGGCGCCCCGGCCAGAGCGTTCAGGATCACCACCGGCACCAGCTTTTCGGGGAAGTGGTAGGGCCCGTAATTGTTCGAGCAGTTCGACAGGACGTGCGGCAGGCCATAGGTCTCGCCCCAGGCGCGCACCAGATGATCCGACGCGGCCTTGGAGGCCGAATAGGGGCTGTTGGGTGCGTAGGGTGTCGTTTCGGTAAAGTGGCCCGTCGGACCCAGAGTGCCGAAGACCTCGTCGGTCGAGACGTGGTGGAACCGGAAGTCGGCCGGCTTGCCCCGGGCGGTCCAGTGGGCGCGCGCGGCCTCCAGCAGCGTGTAGGTGCCGGTGATGTTGGTCTCGATGAAGTCGCCGGGACCGTCGATGGAGCGGTCCACGTGGCTTTCGGCGGCCAGGTGCATGATGGCGTCGGGTGCGTGGTGGGAGAGGATCCGGTCCATCGCGGCGCGGTCGCGGATGTCGGCCCGTTCGAAGCTGTAGCCAGCCGCGTCCGCGACCGGGGCGACGTTGGCCAGACACGCGGCATAGGTCAGAGCGTCGACGTTGACGACCTCGTGCCCGTCGCGGATGGCCTGGCGCACGACGGCCGACCCGATGAAGCCGGCGCCGCCGGTGACGAGGATCCTCACGTCGCGGCCCCGTAGACGAAGGGAGACGTGAAATCGGCCAGCAATGGCGCGGCGCGATCCTTGTCCGACAGCGCAGGCGCGGCGCCGTTCAGCGGCCAGTCGATGCCGATGTCGGGATCGTCCCAGCGCACGCCGCCGTCGCATTCGGGGGCGTAGAAGTCGGTGCATTTGTAGACGATCTCGGTATCCGGCTTCAACGTGGCGAAGCCGTGGAGAAATCCTTCGGGGATCAGCAGCTGGCACCCGTTCCCGGCCGTCAGCTCGTGCCCGGTCCAGCGTCCGTAGGTGGGCGATCCCTCACGCACGTCCACCGCCACATCGAAGAGCGCGCCGTGGCCGCAGCGTACCAGCTTGGCCTGCGCATGGGGCGGCGACTGGAAGTGCAGGCCCCGCACCGTACCCACCTGTGCCGAAACCGAGTGATTATCCTGCACGAAGTCCAGCTCGATACCGTGATCGGAGAGGACGCGCCGCGAATAGGTCTCGGCAAAGAAACCGCGGGTGTCGCCGAAGCGCCGCGGCGTCAGAAGCAAGACGCCCTGAAGGTCGGTCCGATCTATCTGCATGTCGGGGGGGTCCTTCGGTCGTAGCGTTCTGTATCGGTCGGCTGTCGGATCCCGGCGCGTTCGTATCGGTCGGGTGCGTGGCGGTCGGGTGCGTGGCAATCGGGCGGGTTGTCCTGCAACGGGCGCCGCCGTGCAAGAGGGTGCGTGCACCGGCGGGGCGCAAATGTCGCCCGTGCCGGGACGACGGGGCCCGTTGGGGCGGGATCAGCGGGCGACGAGATGCAGCATTCGATGGCCGCGCGCCGTGGTGAGGCGACGTTTACCGCCACGCGCGACGCTGCCGGCCCGTCCCCCGAAAGCACCGGAGCAGGCCATCATGTCCGATACGTCGCCCCTTCTCGACCTGCCGCTGATCCAGCCCAGCCAGGCGCAAAAGCACGTCACCCATAACGAGGCGATCCTGGACCTCGACACCATCGTCCAGCTCGTCGTCGACGGGTTCGACGCCCTGGAGCCTCCGGCGGCTCCGGTGGCGGGGCGGGCGCATGCCCTTGGGGCAGTGCCGACCGGGGCGTGGGCGGGGCAGGGCGGTGCCCTGGCCGTCTGGCGCGGCGGTGCCTGGGCCTTCGTGACCCCGCGCGAAGGGTGGCGCGCCTGGGACCTGTCCAGCGGCACGCTGCGCGTCTTTGCCGGCGGCGCATGGTCCGCGACGGGCGGCGGGGCGGCAACCTCGGTCGAGCGCTTGGGCATCGGCGCGACTGCCGACGATACGAACCGGCTGGCCGTCGCCGCCGACGCGACGCTCCTGACCCATGCGGGCGGCGGTCATCGTCTGAAGGTCAACAAGGCCGCACCCGGCGACACGGCATCTCTGCTCTTCCAGACCGGGTTCTCGGGCCGGGCCGAGATGGGTCTGGCCGGCTCAGACGACTTCGCCATCAAGGTCAGCGAGGATGGCGGCGCCTTCGCCGACGCGCTGCGGATCTCGGGCGCCGACGCCGGCGTGACGCTGGGGTCGCACCTGCGGTTCCCGGCTATGCCCGTCGCCTCAGACGACCCCACGACCCTGGACGCCTATGCCGAGGGCGCGTGGAGCCCGGCGCCCGACGCCGCCGGCACGTCGGCCGCCGGCGTCTCGTTCACCGGGACGGGAAGCTACGTCAAGGTTGGCCGCCTCGTCCACGCGACGTTCGAGGTGACGGTGGGCGGTACCGGCACCGGCGGGGCCGGCGCGGTGCGGATCATCGGGTTCCCCTTCGGGGCAGCGGCAGGCGCCACCGCGGCCATCCGCCACCCCGGCATCGGTTTCGGTGGATCGGGCGTGGCGCACGGGCGAATGCAGGGCGCGTCCATGATCCTGGCATCCAGCGATGGCGCCGCGCTGAACTGGGGGTCGCTGCCTGGAAGCTTCGTGATCGCGGGGTCCATCGGCTACGTCGCGTCCGCCTGACCGCGGCGATGCCGCCGTTGGCTCGGGCCTCGGCAGACCCTTTTGCGTGCAGGTGCCGCCGCCGGGGTGACGTTTCACCAAAGGCGCGCCTCCGGCGCCGGGCCCAGTACGTCCGGGCCCGGCGGCAGGCGCCGTCGGCGAATGCGATCAGGGCCGGTCCGGACGAACCCGGTATCGTCGATGAGCCCATTCCGACGTTTGCCTCCATCGGCTGACTGGAACGGTCATACCGCGCTTCTGAACGTCGACCCACTCATCCGGGAGGATCTGCGCCGCGCCACGAAATCCGGAACGGGTCCCGTCACTCCCGGTCCGGTTCCGTGAAGCGCGTCCGTCGTCCGCTGCCTTCTATTCCACCTCCTCGGGATCGATGTCGGGTTTCCCGCCCGGCGTCGCAGGCAGAGCCTGCTCGTTGCGGGACATTTCCGGGCTTGGCACTGTGGGGTCGCCGATCGCCGTATCGCAGCCATGAAGGCGAACGTCGTTCCGGCGTCGCTGAGACAGAGGTTGGCCCGGACATGGACTTCACCGCCCGGCAAGCGTCGCACACCTTCGGACCTCGGGATCGGGCGTCTTGAACGGGGCCGTCGTTCAGTCCGCTGCGTCGTCGATCAGGATCGGCGCATCGCCGGCGCAGCCGGACCGGACCCAAGCGTAGACCTGCGCGATCTGCTCGGCCTTGCGCGCCCAGGTGAACGTGCTGTCCACGCGGGCCTTGGCGGCGGCGCCCTTGGTGGCCAGCTCTTCGGGGGCTCGGGCACAGTGCCCGAGCCGAGCACGCATGTCGGCGACGATCTGCGCCCTCGGGCCGATAGGCACGCTGTACCCCCAGGCGGGGCGCACCAGCTCGCCGGGTCCCGCGTAATCGACGATCAGCGGCGGAAGCCCCAAGGCCATGGCCTCAAGCACGACGCCGCCGCCGAACTCCCGGATCGACGGAAAACTCAGCAGATCGCACTGCGCCATGACCCCCTGCACCTGACCGTGCGCGAGCCAGCCATGGAACCGGACCTGCGCGCCCACCCCGAGCCGGTCGACCTGCGCCTTGAGCGCGGCCAGCATCGGCCCGTCGCCGATCATGTCGAGTTCCAGCGTGCCAGCCTTCAGCAGGGGCTCCGCGGCCTCGATCAGCATGTCGGGGCCCTTGTAGGGCACCATCCGTCCAACGAAGCAGCCGCGCAGGGGGACGCCACCGGCGCCGGGGCTGGCGACAAGATTGAAACGTGCGGGGTCGATGCCGTTTTCGGGCAGGTAGATCGTCTTGCGGGCGTGGCTGTCGGGTATCTCGCTCATGGTATGGCGCGAGCCGACCAGCAAGGCGGAGGCGGCCTCCAGGGTCCCGTTCCTGCCGGGCAGCAGCTTGTAGGCGTTGCGCACATAGGACAGCCATTCGCCTTCCCTGCGGCGTTCCCTGTCGAACCCCTGGGGCCACGGGACACCGCCGTTCAGGGGACCCAGCACGAACGGCACGCCCGCCCTGGCGCAATGCCGCGCGACCGAGCTTGGCTTGGTGGGTGTCAACGGCGTGATCCTGTGCACGATGTCCCACTCGCCTTGCGAGATTCTGTCGCCCGAAGCGGGTCCAGACCAGCCGTTCGAAATAGGCGTCCGAGATGGACGAGATCGCCTGTTTGGCGGTCCACGCCCCCTTGCCCAGCAGCTTGCCGGCCCGCCACAGGGGCCGTGCGACGGGCTCGGTGTCGAGGGCGGTAAAGTCGGTGTCTTCGACCAGCCCCGCCCGCACGAAGGCGGCGCGGTTGCGCACCTGGGTGACGATATGTACGTCCGCGACCGCACGCAGGGCCTGTGCCACGGACCAGCCGACCAACGGCACGCTGACCATCTCGGGATTGGCGGCCTCGGCCATGATCAGGACACGCGGTGCGCGCATTTCGGGCTCCCTCTGCGCGCTCCGGTCGCGGCGGCACTATGGCAACGCGTGCAGGACCGTAGCAAGAGCCGATCATGCCCCGGCGCGCGGTGTGGATTCCGGTCGGGGCGGTCTTTGGCGACGATGGGGTGAGGTCCGGTCGCGAACGTCGCGCCATACCGGAGATGCCGCCGACATGAACGTCCGCTACCGCGTCGATCCGGCCCCGGTTACCGACCTTTTTCGCGAGATGGCAGGGTCCCTCGCCAAGCGCCTGACGCATTGTCATCTGCCGGGGATCGATGATTGCGGCAACGATGTCGGTGCCGCGACCGGTGCCCTGCACGGCCGAAGCGGTTCGGGGCGCTATCCGGCGGACGGGTCATGCCGCGGCGGTCGCGGCGCGGGCAGGGCGGTGCGTGGTCCCGGAGCAGGCGGAGAGGGACGGCCTCGATCGCCGCGCGCCTCCGGTTGGAAGCGCCGGGGCGCGACACGATCCTGCCGGAGTGATAGGTCACGGTCGGCGGCGCCAGGCACACACGCCGCGATCTCGGCGGTCGTGAACCCTTCGACGGCTTGATTTCCCGCATTCGAGTTCGCGCCCTGTCAAAGGTCGGACTGCGTCCGCGGCACCGGTCGAGAGGCCGGAACCGATGCCCCTCATGTGGCCGTGCAGCTGCAGTCCGGGAACATGGAGCAGGTGCACCGCATCCTGCATCGCCTCCCTCAGCCGGGCCTCGCGCTCCTTCAGGATTGAAAAGAGCCCCGGATCGCCACCGCGTCACGCGATGGGGATCGAGTAGCCGTTCACGAGGGCATTGTCGCGGAACTCGGGCCTGTTGCATGACGCGCCCTTTCCCCGCCGATGCACTGCCGCGCGAACGATCTCGGCGGTGGCTTGGGCGGAGAAGCGGGTCATGAGGGCGATACGGATGCGGATCCCGGCGGTCTGGCGGTCGGGGTTTCCGGCGGCGATGCGCTCGCTGAAGGTCTCGAGGCAGCGCATCCGCTGCCCGGCGGTGGTTCGCCTGCAGGCCGTGCGAGGGGCCGCCCCGACGCGGCTCCGGGCGCGGTCTGCGGGCCGGTGCCTGCGGAACGCCCGGCCGGTGCGTTTCGCGGCGCCCGGCGTCCCGTCGCGCGCCCGTGCCGCCGGGCGGTCGGCCGTCCGGGCGCGCCCGTTCCTGCGGACCGGGTCGATCGGCATGGCTTGGCCGTCGGTCCCGCTCAAGCAAGCAGGCATGCACTGCCGGGCAGCGGATGGCGGCATGGCGGCATGGCGGCGACATCTGCCGCAGGCGTCATCGGCGGCCACCGTGCCGGTCTGCCCGTCTTTCGGGGATCCGGCCGCACGACGCCGGCAGGAGCAGGGCGGCCACCATGCCCGCGGTCGGCCATAAGGGCAGCTCGAAGAGCGCCCCGGTCGAGAGGCAGCACCGGATGGCGGCATCGCGGATGACGGCAGGGCGGCCCGGCCGGCCTTCGTGCGGGGCCAGCCGGGCCATCTCCCCGCCCGGACCGGCATCCGGCCGCGCCCGCGCCGCGCCATGGCCGGACCGGTTCGTCGCGCGGCAGCGGGCGGGGGAAGGCATGGCTATGCCGCCCGCCTGACCGCATGCATCCGCGATACGCATCGTCAGACGTCAGGGTCCTGATGGAATGCCCCCCCCGGACCTGTAGCGTGGAGTTCCCCCGGTTCCGCGGACACAGATCGGCTTTCATAGGAAGGTGTTCACATGCCGGGAACGAGGAACCCGTACCCTGCGGACTTCAGGGAGCAGATCATCGCGCTGGCGAGATCGGGGCGCAGCGTCGAGAGCCTGGCGCGGGAGTTCGCGCCCTGCGCGGGGACGATCGCAGGCTGGCTGAGGCAGGCGGGCATCGACGGCGGTGTCGGAGACGACGGCCCGACCAGTCCGGAGCGTCAAGAGTTGACGCGCCTGCGCAAGGAGAACCGTCAGCTGCGTATGGAGCGCGACATACTTTCAAAGGGTCGTTCATTGAAGGCGCCATTGGTTCGAGCCCAACGGACGACGCCTGGTTTGCACGCGGCGAGCTCGGCTCGTCTAGGGTGAGGCATTGGCCGCCATCGGTCCGAGGACGATGCCGAACGAGTTCATGACCGCAAACCGGGCCGTATTCCCGGTCCAGATGATGGCGAGGGTCATGGGCGTGTCGCGCAGCGGCTTCTATGCATGGTGCCGCCGCGAGCCGTCTGATCGTTCCGTCGCCGATACGGCGCCGAGCAAGCGGATTGCCAAAATCCACGGCGCGTCCAAGCAGACCTATGGAGCGCCCCGGGTTCATGCTGAGTTGGCCGACGATGGCATCGGCGTCGGCCGCAAGCGCGTCGAGAGGCTGATGAAAGCGGCCGCTTTGGTCGGCGTCGGCCGTCGCTAGGGAACGCGCACCACGATCCGCGACGACCGGGTCCGGCCAGCCAACGACCTCGTCGATCGCGACTTCCGGGCCGATGAGCCGAACCAACTCTGGGTGGCGGATATCGCCTGCGTCCCAACCTGGGCGGGCTTCATCACCAAGGCCGCGGCCCGCATGGCGATCTTCGAGTTCATCGAAGGCTGGTACAACCCGTCGCGCCGCCGTTCGGCACTCGGCTACAAGTCCCCCATCACGTTCGAAAGGACCGCGCAGAACCAGCCACGATCGGCTACTGGCTAACCGTCCACGGAACCGGGGACCTCCAGTCCTTGCCTCAAAATCAGGGAAGAAGGCGTCCACTGACCATGGGGCTATTCATCCGTCACAGGTCTGACTGCCTCGATCTTGAACTCGCGCGTATACTTCCGTCTCGTCATATCCAATCTCCGGTTCCATGTTCACGATCTTGTCTTCGTGTCCACAAAACCGGCCGCAGGGCAGATTGCGACAGGCGCGGACCGCCGGGATTTATACCGGTGCAGCGAGATCGGAGACATTCGCTAAACCCCCCACCCGCTTGGCGCGCCCGATCCCGTGAGCGACAACGAGGGTCGGCAGACGAGGGTCGGCAGACGAGGGCGGGCACGCGGAGGGCGCAGGGCAGCGGGTGTCGCATGGGTCGTCTCATCTGGAATGGCGGAAGGCGGTTCCGGACCCGAGCGCCTCCGTCAGCGTGGCGACATTGTGGCGCATCGTGTCGAGATAGATGATGGCGGGACCGTTCGGGCCGAATAGCGCGTCCGTGTAAAGCGTGCCGCCGATGGTGGCGCCGGTCTCGGCATGATCTGCTTCAAGAGGGGCGGATCGGCGACGTTCTCGATGAATACGTCCGGGATCGCCTCGTCCCGGATCTGCGTGACGAGGGCGGCGACGTCCTTCGCGGAGGCTACCGACCCGGTGCCCATGCCCTGCGGGCGACGAACTCCATGTCGCGGGCGTCGGTAAAGTGGCCGAAGGCAACGTGGCTGGTGACTATACGGGGGCCGCTCTGCCGCCAGGGCGTCGAGGGCGATCCGAATCTCGGTCCCGGGCGCGTCGATCTGCACCATGTGGGCCGCGGCGTTCGCGGCATACGATGTGGCACCGCCGGGGTCGACGGCCGCAAGCCCCGCCGCGATATCGGCGACGTCGATCCGGGCGTAGGCGAGACGCTGCCGGGCATGGGGATCTGTGCCGCCGTGGCCGTGGCCCTCGGCGGGCCCCGCGACATCCTTCGCCTCGCCTGCACCCTCCTCCTCTACTCCCGTCCGGGGCTCGATGCCTGCCGTCGCCACCACGATCAGTCCGTCGCGGCCGGACGCCTCGACCGGCCGGTCGAGCCATCCTTCGAAGCCGAGGCTATTGACCATCCCCGACGAGGCCGTGGCGACCGCTTGCGCGCCGGCGGGGAAGTGCCGGCCAAGGATGCCCCGCGCGGGCCCAAGCAGGACCGAGAGGGCGGAGCCCCCGCCCGCCAAGAGGATGATCGACCGGCCGGAGGTCAGGGAGACATGGCAACCCGAGCAGGCCGGCCCAGCTTGTGGCCACCGCTAGGGCCACTGCTGCGCCGATCATGCCGCCGACGCCCGCAGCCCAGAGCCGGGCGCGGGCGGCAGGCGGGATATTCCGTCCCATGGCCATCAACGTGCCGAGCGCCTGATAGCCGGCGACGAGGCTGACGACGACCAGCGCGCGGAAGGCGATGTGCGTCATTGCCGAGAGCCCGCTCACCGAGCGCAGGAGCCGCGGGCCGGCGCAATCCATCACGAGCGCGCGAAAGAGCGCCGCAAGCGTCCGGTAGCCGAGAGTGGTGATCGCGCGACGCAGGAAAGGCGCGCCGTCGTCGAGCGCCAGCACCGTGCCGAAGAGCACGTGGAGGAGATCGACGTACGAGCCGCGAAGCGACACGATGAGCACGCCCGCGGCCAGCGAGATGAGGTGGAACACCGCCATGCTTGCGCCCTCGCGCAGCACGGTCAAGCGGGAGACGAGCCACGACAGGAGTGCAACGCCGAGACCGGCGACCATGCCGCCCACCGTCATCGCGCCGAGCGACAGCCCCGAGACGAGGAAGCACACCACCGCGCCCGGCAGGATGGCATGGACCGTGGCGTCGCCCGTCAGGCTCCTGCGGCGCAGCATGAGGAACGAGCGCCGTGTCGTTTCGCTCCACTTGCGCCGCGCGGATCTGACCGAAGGCGCCGATCTCATCCCATAGCCTCATGGCTGCGAGGTCACGTACTGCGACCGGAAAACTCCGGTCGATCTCGGCCTGCTGCGGCAGGTAGGCCCCGCGGCCGGCACCGACCGCAACGCGCCCGCCGAGCTGGCGAAGTGCGCCGACGATGCCTTCGATCAACGTCGACTTGCCCGCCCTGTCGGGACCGACGACGGCCGTGAGGCTGACGCACGCGATGGCGGTGTCGAGGTCGTGGATCGCCTGGTGACGGTCGTAGCCCTGCGTCAGGTCGGTCAGGCGTGCCGCGGCCTTGGGCATCACCCGACCAAAAGCCAGAACGCCAGCCGAAAGCCGCCTGAGACCGACGCCGCGCCAAGCAGTCGCAGGCCCAGCCCGGACCGGATGAGGCTGCCGCCCTTCATGGCCCGGCCGTCTCGATGGACGGTACGCAGTCCGGCCTAACCGACCGTAACGACGGAGGCGGCGGCTTGCCCGACGACCGCCAGATCCCCCCTCCGCATTCGTCGGGGCCAAACTTCTGGACATCCGGCCATCCTTGATACCTTATAACAAAATTGAGGCGTCTAGGATATGAGATAACATGACAAGAGGTCTGCGCCCGGCATCGGATGTATGCCCATCGAACGGTTTCGAGCGACACGATCACGACGGGTGCAGCGCGACCGCGATCGCGGAGAAGGCCTGCATGGCGCACACGCTTCAGCACACGCCGGCACGGCGCCGTGCCCTCGAGATCCTTCCCGACGGGCACCGCGCGCTTGGAGCCTGCGACATCCTCGTCCGTTCGGGCGAGGAGGGGCCGGGCGCGCAGCCGCCCGCCGCCTACAGGGCACTCGACGTCCTGACGACGATATTTCCTCACGACGGACGGCTTCGTGCGTCGGACCCAGCGCCTGAACGCCCCGGCGCCTGTGCGTGTCCGAAGGGGTCGCATACCCGGGCCTTCATGATCCGCCGCTCCCGCTCGGCTGTCGCGGAGACGCCGGCGACCCCGGCGGCGGAGGCACTCGGCGAGGCTGTGCGGGCGGCAGGGTTCAGCATCGAGCATGCGGTGTTCGAGGTCGAGGGCATGTATTCGCCCTGCGATGGCATGGCCGCGGCGTCATCGCTGCCGCACTGTTCCTCGACCCGAGCGGAGACGCCCCTGAGTGGATGGGACTGGATCGCTCGGGAGATGCAAAAGCAACTGAAATGTCATCAATCCCTCCCTGATAAGCGACATGGCCCACGGAGTACCCTCGCTATGAAGACGATCATCGCTTCGCTGACCCTCGCAACCCTCGCAGGCGCCGCCTCCGCGCAGGAAACGCGCGAGCTCGGCGCACACGAACACGGGCACAGCGCCCTCGACATCGCCTTCGACGGCAAGCAGGTGTCGATGGCACTCAAGGCGCCCGGCGACGACATCGTCGGATTCGAGTACCCCGCCACGAGCGTCGAGGACCGCGCCGCCATCGACACGGCTGTCGCCGCGCTCTCTGAGCCCCTATCTATCTTCGTCCTCCCCGCGGCCGCCGGATGCAGCGTGACGGAGGCCACCGCGAGCCTTGTCACCGGTCATCACGAGGAAGAGGAGGAGGGCGATGCGCACGCGGTGGAAGACGAGGACCACGACGACGAGACCGGTCCACCGAGTTCCAGGCGAGCTACCTGCTGACCTGCACCGACCCCGACGCCATCGACCGCATCGAGTTCGCCTATTTCGAGGCCTTTCCGAACGCGATGGAGGTCGATGTCCAGATGATTTCCGACGCTGGCTCCAAAGGCTTCGAGGTGGAGCGCGCCGATCCGATCCTCGACCTCGCGGGCGGGATCTGAGCTCCGACATGGATGAGGCGCCCGCCCTCGCGCTAAGGGACGTCGCGTTCCGCTGGGGCGGGGGCGGCACGTTCGGGATGTCGGTGGATGCCTTCACCCTCGCGCGTGGCGAACGAATGCTGCTGCTCGGCGCCAGCGGGTCGGGCAAGTCGACGCTGCTGAGCCTGATCTGCGGCATCGTCGCGCCGCGCGCGGGCCAGATCGCGGTCGGCGGCACCGACATCGCGCGGCTGTCCTCACCGGCCCGCGACCGCTTTCGGGCCGAGCGGTTCGGGATCATCTTCCAGCAGTTCAACCTGCTGCCCTACATGACGCCGCTCGACAACGTGCTGCTGCCGCTGCGCTTCGCCCCTGAACGCAGACGCCGCGTTGGGCAAGCGCGAGCTGCGGGCCTGTCGCTCGGGGGCGAACTGGGCCTCTGCGCCGACACGATGACGCGGACGGTCGCCGCGGCTCTCAGCGTCGGGCAGCAGCAGCGCGTCGCCGTCGCACGTGCGTTGATCGGCATGCCGTCCATGATCGTCGCGGACGAGCCGACCTCGGCGCTCGACGCGGGCTCGCAAGCGGCGTTCCTCGACCTCCTCTTCGCGCAATGCGACGCCGCCGGCTCGACACTGCTGATGGTCAGCCACGACGAGCGGCTCGCCCCCCGCTTCGACCGAACCGTGTCCATCGGCGATGTGGCGCGCACGATGGGCGCGGTCGCGGCATGATCCTCTTCCGCCTCGCCCTTCGCAGCCTGATCGCACGGCGCATCACCGTCGGCCTCACGATCGTGGCCGTGGCCCTCTCGGTCGCGCTCTACCTCGGCGTCGAGAAGGTCCGCACCGGAGCCCGCACCAGCTTCGCGGATACGATCTCGGACACCGATCTCATCGTCGGCGCACGCTCGGGCGCGGTCCAGCTCCTCCTCTACTCGGTCTTCCGGATCGGCAACGCCACCAACAACCTGACCTGGCAGAGCTACGAGGACATCGCCGCCCGCCCCGAGGTCGACTGGATCGTACCGATCTCGCTGGGCGACAGCCATCGGCAGTTCCGCGTCATGGGCACGTCGGCCGCGTATTTCGACCGCTACCGGTATCGCGGCGGCCGCGGCCTTGCCTTTGCCGAGGGTGCGGCCTTCGGCGATCTCTTCGACGCGGTGCTCGGCGCCGACGTGGCCGCGACGCTGGGCTACTCCGTCGGCGACCCGCTCGTCGTGGCCCACGGGCTCGCCTCCTTCGCCAGGCACGAAAACCAGCCGTTCCGCGTCTCGGGCATCCTCGCCAAGACCGGGACGCCAGTGGACCGCACCGTCATCGTCAGCCTCGAGGCGATCGAGGCGATCCACGTCGACTGGCGCAGCGGCGCCCAGATCCCGGGCCAGGTCACCGCGCCCGATGCGATCCGGGCCATGGATCTGGAGCCGGCCGCGATCACCGCCGCCATGATCGGCGTCAAGTCCCGGCTCCAGGTCTTCGGTCTCCAGCGCGCGATAAACGAGTACCGCGAGGAGCCGCTGCTCGCGATCCTGCCCGGCGTTGCGCTTCAGGAGCTGTGGGGCATCGTCGGCGTGGCGGAGACCGCGCTCGTGGGCGTCTCGGCGATGGTGGTGGCGACGGCGCTCCTCGGGATGGCGGCGATGATCTTTGCGGGTCTGAGCGAGCGGCGCCGCGAGATGGCGATCCTGCGCTCGGTCGGCGCACGGCCGCTGACGATCATGGGCCTGCTGATGCTGGAGGCCGTCGTGATGGCCGCCGTCGCAGCCCTCCTCGGCATTGCGCTGCTCTACCTCGGCCTCTGGATCGCGCGGCCCTGGATAGACGATGCGTTCGGGCTATACCTTCCGCTCGATCCGCCGTCGTCGCGCGAGGCGCTGGCGCTCGCTGCCGTGATCGCCGCTGCAGCCGTCACCAGCCTCTTTCCAGCGGCGCGCGCCTATCGCATGTCGCTCGCCGACGGCATGACGGTCCGGACCTGAGAGGAGCGCCGCCCATGATCCCGTCCCGCCGCACAGTCCTCGTCGGGCTCGCCACCGTGCCGGCCCTGCCGCGCATGGCCCTCGCCGCACCCGTCCGCGAGATCGCCTGGGAGGACCTGATCCCCCCCGACACGCCCTATTCGGAGATCGTGGGCGAGGGCGACTACAACGAAGTCGACGACACCTGGCTGCCGGTCTTCGACGAGAACGCCCTGCGCTACAACGAGGCACTGGACGGCGTGCTCGTCAAGCTGCCGGGCTTCGTGATCCCGCTGAGGCAGACCGCAGAAGGCGTCACCGAGTTCCTCTATGCGCCCTACGCCGGCGCCTGCATCCATGTGCCCCCGCCGCCGCCCAACCAGATCGTGTTGGTCGAGAGCCCCGAGCCCTGGCTCGACGGCGACGGCTTCGGCGCGGTCTGGGTGACGGGGGTGCTCAGGATCGCCGAGCTCGACACGAACTTGGCCCTGATCGGCTATCAGATGACTGCTGAAAGGATCGAGATCTATGAGGGATGACGGGCCTTCACGCGCGGCGCCGCACTTGTCCCGTCGGGCCGTGACGGCCGCACTGGTGTTGACCCCGATCCTGTCGCGCATCGCTCTGGCCCGAGAGGCGGTGATCGACCTCACCTGGGCCGATCTCGTCCCGAAGGACGACCGGGCCGCCATCGAGGCGCTCCTCGGGCTCGGCGCCGGGCCTCATGACGAGATGTCCATGCCCACCTCCGAGCAGCCGGTCTCCAGCGGCGTCATCACCGCCTATGACGGAAAACTGGTACGCCTGCCGGGCTACGTGCTGCCGCTCGACGTGTCCGGCGGCGGGGTGACGGCCTTCATCCTCGTCCCCTATGTCGGCGCCTGCATCCACGTCCCGCCTCCACCGGCCAACCAGCTTGTCTTCGTGACGACGGAGCGCGCCTATCGCAGCTCCGGCCTCTATGAAGCGGTCGTCGTCACCGGCATGTTCGGCACCGCCGCCATGAGCACCCAGCTCGCCGATATCGGCTATGCGCTCTCGGCGGACCGGATCGAGCCTTATGCATAGCGAACCGAAATCGTCATGGCATCGGTACGAGAACAGCAGGGTTCCCGGCTCGGATTGTCCGTTACGCTCGTGCGCCGAAGGCTCGGAATAGTCGGGGCCGGGCTCAGATCGCGCGCGACAGGCCCGGACTGCCGAGAGTTCCGCCGATGCCGCGAGATTGCGATCGGTCGCCAGACCGGTCGTTGGACGACATCCGTGGGCAAGACCGCACTGTGGACGGAGCAGGCCATCACTGCTGTCTCGTGGCCCCTCGCGGTGCTACGACGGACCAGTGGAGCCACCCCCCCTTTATGGACCGGAGGCGGCCAAGATGTTCACGGACCCGCCCGATAGAAAGACCGTGCTCACGGGCGTCGCGGAACACATGGGGAAGGGTCTTGCGCGCCACCTCGACCCGGTGGCTGGTGTTCTCGGTGGCTCGCTGGCGACGGCGGCCTGCGATGCCACCTCGGACATCGACCTTTGCGTCTATGCCGAGACGATACACAGTGACACGGCGCAGGCCGGGGTGGCGTTTGCCCTGGGTGCCGAGGCGGGCGCCGAGATCGGCCAGGGCGCCAAGGTCGACGGCATGATCTCCACCGATGCTCGCGACGTCCTCGCCGCGCGCCTCACCGCGGCGTTGCAGATCGGCGAGCATCTGGGCCGCGCCTTCGAGGAAGGTTTCCGCCTCGGCCATAAGCCGATCGGGCCGGACATCGTCGCCGCCAACCTCGCGCCCGACTTCGATGAATCGCAAATGAACTCGCGCGCACGTATGGATAACCTCGAGCCGTCACAGGTTGGGGGCGCCGTTGCTGACGCCTCGACCCTTCGATGCACGCGTCGTCATGGTCGAGCGGGCCCGTACCGTTCGCGCAGAGCCGGATGAGGGCCATGGCGAAGGCGGTCCTGCCCGATCCGCCCTCTGCGACAAAGCCGAGCGTCCCCCCGCGGCGAGCCTCGCGGCAGACGTCGCGCCCGACATCGACCGAACCCAGGATGGAGGCGAAGGACGCGGCCCTGCCGCGGACCGAAAGGAGAGGCTCACCTGGCGGCGCGGGGACCTATCGCGTCGCGCAATCCGTCGCCCTTTGCTATTTAGGCATGGCTTTCAGGACGATCGTGCCGATGGGGGCCTGCAACGCAGGCGCCGAGGCCACGCTCTGATAGTCGCGTACGGCGGCGCAGGTCGTCCCTCGGCTGAACAAGGGCTGCTGCATGCCGACCCCGAGGAAGCTGAGAAACGATTTCAGCAAGATGATCGGTGGCAGGGTGTACGTCGCCCAGACGTCGAAATGCTCATGATGTCGGCGACGATGTGCCTCGGGATAATTCGCCGGTCAGAGGCGCCCACGGCAACGGCTGCACGCTTGCACTGGACCGAGCGGATGTGAGGCACCCTGCCGCCCGGCTCGTGCGCCAGGTTCGCCCATAACGGCAGCGCGACGATACCGGTTGAAGGTATGATCAACGTCAGCGCGTATGTTTTGCGGGGTATCCTTGACGTCGATCGCCGTCCTGAAGCGGCCCGCGATGTGCCCCCTGCATCGGGTCCGGCGCTGAACATGCCGGCCGGCCAGCTTCTCGAGCCCCAGCTGCGCGACGGGCAGGCAACGGCTCGGTCGCGTTTCGGCGATACCTGGGGATTTCGGAGTGGATAACGTCTTGACCCTCATATCCCCCATGCCTAACGAAAGCAGGTGGACGGCGAGTTGGCGGAGTGGTTACGCAGCGGATTGCAAATCCGTGCACAGGAGTTCGATTCTCCTACTCGCCTCCAAGCCTTTGCAGGCACTTGCGCTGTCATCGACATGTCGCCTCACTCCCCGTTTACAGTTGCGTTTACAGTTTGGTCCGCGCGGCGGGCCTTCTCGCGTGCCAACAGTCTCAGGACGTCGGCGCTCTCGGCAGGCGACACGGCGGCATAGTGCTCAATGACCGAAGCGGCATAGCGGAGCGACCAGCCCATGTGGTTCGCGATCTGGTTCAGGTCCAAGCCAGCGCGCAGCAGGCGCGTCGCAGCCGTACCGCGCGTGTCCTGTAGTCGGAGGGTCGGGTTCGATAGGCGATCGGCGATCCGGTCCCTGTAGCGGGTGACGGCTCGGCTCGCCGCGAGCGCGTTGATCGGCTGCCCTTTGTCGTTCGCAAGTAGGACGAGCCGATCATCCGGCGTCGCAGCGACCAGGCGATGAAGCTCGGGCGTGACAGGGATGTGTGCGATGCGGCCGCGTTTCTGTGTTCGGACCCGGAAGCGGCCGACCCCGTCGTGCTGTTCCAAATTTCCTCGGGTCAGGCGAACGAAGTCACTCGGGCGCAGCCCAGTCTCGCAAGCAAGCAGTAGAACGCGACGCACCCAGAGCGGTGCGATCGCATCGAAGGCGGCGCGGTCGGCTTCCAACCATACGATTTCCGCTCGGTCCACGGCGTAGATGCGATGCAGGCGATCGCAGTAGTGCACCGCGATCCTTCCTTCATCTCGCGCCCAGTTCAGGATCCGTACGGCGACGGTGCCGGGTCGTGTCCCGGGGCGTGGTGTAGCTGAGGCGGTCATCGGGTTTCTCGGTAGGGTCGGGTTGCGAACGCCAACCTGAACCGAGGGATGACCCCGATGACCAAACCCATGATGAACCTGCGCGAGCTGGTGGAGAAGAGCGGTGACGCGGATCTTCTGCGCGAGATGATCGGTTTCGCCGCCGAGCGACTGATGGAGCTCGAAGTTGGCGGCCAGACGGGTGCCGCTTATGGCGAGAAGAGCCCTGATCGTCAGGCGCAGAGGAACGGCTACCGGGACCGGGACTGGCAGACGCGCGCCGGGAACGTGGAACTGCGCATCCCGAAGCTGCGCACGGGCAGCTACTTTCCGTCGTTCCTGGAGCCCCGCCGGGCCACCGAGAAGGCGTTGACGGCCGTGATCCAGGAAGCCTACGTTCATGGCGTCTCGACGCGCGCCATGGACGATCTCGTGCAGGCCATGGGCGGAACAGGCATCTCCAAGAGCCAGGTCAGCCGGCTGTGCGAGGAGATCGATGATCGGGTCGACGCTTTCCTGACGAGGCCGATCGAAGGCGAATGGCCCTACCTCTGGATCGACGCGACCTACCTGAAGGTGCGCCAAGGCGGCCGGATCGTCAGCGTCGCGGTCACCATTGCGGTCGGCGTGAACACCGACGGTCGTCGCGAGGTGCTCGGGATGGCCACCGGCCCCTCGGAGGCCGAGACGTTCTGGACCGACTTTCTCCGCGATCTCGTGCGCCGAGGCCTGACGGGCGTGAAGCTGGTGATCAGCGATGCGCACGAAGGCATCAAGGCCGCCACAGCCCGCGTCCTGTCCACCACGTGGCAGCGCTGCCGGGTACATTTCCAAAGGAACGCCCTGGCCCATGCCGGCAAGAGCAGCCGGCGCGTGGTCTCCGCCTTCATCGCCACCGCGTTCGCCCAGCCGGACCATGCCGCGGCCAGCACGCAGTGGCGCCTCGTGGCCGACCAGATGCGGGGCAAGCTGCCCAGGCTCGCGGCCCTCATGGACGGCGCCCAGGAGGACGTCCTTGCCTACATGACCTTTCCTCAGCAGCATCGGGCCAAGCTGCACTCGACGAATCCGATCGAGCGTCTGAACGGCGAGATCAAGCGGCGCACCGATGTCGTCGGTATCTTCCCGAACGAGGCTTCGATCCGTCGCCTCGTCGGCGCGATCCTGATGGAACAGACCGAGGAATGGACCGTGCAGCGCTCCCGCTACATGACGCTGGAAACCTTGGCGCCAGTCTGCGACGATCCCATCGTCAGCCTGCCTGCCGCGCAGGTCGGTTGACCAGCTCGGCCCGCCGACATCCGTCAGGCCTGCCATGAGCTACACCACATGGTGGGACACGATTCGGTGCCGGCGTAGTCGTGGCTCCTCGGCGCGTGCTTCCACCGAGCACGCCACTCGTTCAGCTCGCCCCTGGAAGCGGGGTTCGCCCACATCCGGACAGGGTCATCCGCAAACTCTTCGGCGAAGCGCAGCGCCCAGAGGCAGTAGTCTGCCTTCGTCCGTTCGCCCTTTGGCATGGCCGTACTGTCGAGGAAGTCATCGACCATCTGAGGTGTCATGTACTCGCTGGCCGGCCTGCGCTCCGCGTGCTTGGAGTAGGCACGGAAAAACTCAGGCGCGACGGGATCACGCTCTTCGCCTTCCCAGAAATTCGGCCCCCCACGCCAGGCGTAGAAGTGAAACTTGGTCGCCGAAGATGTCTTGCGCCGGACCCGATGGACGCCTTTGGGAAGCCTACTGCGCGGCACGACGTGCCCTCCGCTTTGCTACGAGATTGTCGTCCTGAGGACTCGACTCAGAGGGCTGGTCAATGCCCTGTGCTTCGTCGAGTCGAAGACGCACGAGCTTTGCGTCGTAGAAGTGGGGGTTCCGCCGGATTGGCGTGATCCCCAGGCTTCGACAGAAGGACCGGAAACTGTCGGACGGGCCAGCGTAGCCGAACCGCCGGGCCAGGTCCTCGGAGGACACGAAATCAATCATTCGTCACGCCTCCGGCCCCATCGAATAACGTCTCCACCTGGGTCGGCGTCAGAAGCATCAGCCGACCGATCTTGAAGAACTGCCCCGTCTGGCGAGCCTTTGATCGGATCAGTCGTGGAGAGACATGAACTCCGTGGCGTAGCAGGTTTTTGCTCCACGCCTCAGGTGTCTGGCCATCTGTGAGCAAGTCCGACATCCGAACCCCACCCTTTTTGCAAGTTCTTGCAACTGATCGCCGAAAGAAGGTGACAGATCACGCAGAGAGTGAGATTAGAAGAAAAACCGGAAAGGTTCGTCCGGTTTTTGGGAGGCGGCATGGCGCATAGTAAAACAGGAGGGCGGCTTCCGCCCGATCCCCGCACTGCGGCTGAACGTCAAGCGGATGAGGACGCCGAACAGCGTCAGGAAGCCCACGCCTGGATAGCGTACATGAACCGGCCCCAAGGAGCGGTACATGAGAACCTCCGCGCATATCGCCTTCGCGCCCGGCTGAAGAAGGTGGAGATGGCCGCGCTGATGGACGTCACGCCGCGAACGTACTTTAGTTATGAGAAGGGGGAGCGAGGCATTCCTTCCGAAGCTCTCGTTGGCTTGGCCGTACGGCGGGATGCCGACTTGAACGAGATCATGCTTGGCCGATCGCCGGTCGTCGCCCCCGAATTCTCCGACTGCATCCAGGGCGATCCTCTGCTTCCTCGGTACAGAGTATCCCAAGATGGACATGCGAACGAAGGGCATCGTCATGCGGCATGCCCTCCGTCAGGAACGGCGAGGCCATCCGCAGATTGAGGATGACCACATTGACCTGAGCCCCGTATCCTCCTCCGGTTTGAGGTAGAGTCCGCTCCAGCGAGGAGACGGACAAGGAAGCGATCAAGGTTCACGGAAGAGCAGATTATAGCGATGCTGAAGGAGCAAGAGGCCGGGATGCCGACGGCTGATGTCTGCCGGAAGCACGGGGTCAGCTCGGCGACGTTCTATGAATACAAGGCGAAGTATGGCGGGCTTGAGGTATCGGATGCCCGACGGCTGAGGACGCTTGAGGATGAGAACGGCAAGCTGAAGAAGCTGCTCGCCGAGGCGATGCTCGACACTGCGATCCTGAAGGATGTCGCAGCAAAAAAATGGTAGCGCCCGGTGTGAAGCGGGAGGCGGTGGCACATGTCGTGGCGATCCACGGCGTGAGCCAGCGCCGGGCGTGCAAAGCCTTGGCCGTGGATCGGACGAGCGTGCGCTATCGCAGCGTGCGGCCCGACGATGCCGGTGCAAGGACAGCGATGAAGGCCGTTGCGGCCGAGCGGCGACGGTTCGGTTACCGGCGTATCCATGTGATGCTCGGGCGTCAGGGGATCATGATGAACCTCAAAAAGCTGAGACGGCTCTACCGCGAAGAGAAGCTTCAGGTGCGCCGCAGGGGTGGCCGCAAGCGAGCCCTTGGGACGCGGAGGCCAATGCTGGTGCCGGATGCGCCCAATATGCGCTGGAGCCTCGATTTCGTCAGCGATGCCCTGACGGATGGCCGCCGCTTCCGGGTTCTGGCAGTCGTCGACGACTATAGCCGGGAGTGTCTGGCCCTTGTCGCGGACACCTCACTGTCTGGCTTGCGTGTCGTCCGAGAACTCGATGTGCTGATCGCGCGTCGTGGCCGACCGGCTATGGTTGTTTCGGACAACGGGACTGAACTGACATCGGTGGCGGTGCTGTCATGGTGTCAGCGCACAGGCATCGAGTGGCATTACATCGCGCCAGGCAAGCCCATGCAGAACGGCTTCGTGGAGAGCTTCAACGGGCGATTCCGGGGCGAGCTTCTGAACGAGACGCTGTTCTCGTCACTGGCTGAAGCACGCGAGCAGATCTGGACTTGGCAGCACGACTACAACCATCATCGCCCACACTCTGGCCTCGGGAACATCTCGCCGGTCGAGTTCATGGCTGAGAAGGGGCTCGAAATGCGCGCCGCGTAGCCCCAAACATCAACCTGCGGACCCTACCTCAATCCGGAGGAGACTTGGGTCTCAGGTCAACATCCGGGACGCGGTACGATCGGTGACGCGGTACCGGTTCCATCCGGAAGACCTGCCAGCGCCGCCCGACGATGCCGACTATGGCGACGACCATCAGCTGTTCGACGAGCATTATGCCGAATGGCTCCGAGTCGTGGAGGAGGATTTAGGGCCCCTCGACGACTTCGAGGAAACCAAACTAGGTAAGCAGGGCCTAGGATGAACAAGCGAGTGTGAGCGCCGGTGCGAAAGTCGGCCACGGTAGCGGCGGGATGAGCCTGCTGCGGGCGGCGTAAAAGTCGGCCACTTTTGTCCTTTCTGGCGACAGGGAGGACGGGGGCATCTTCACCGTGGATTTGTATCGGAAGGTCCGTCTGGCGTGTCGGGACGGCATGAGTGCGCGCGCGGCGGCGCGTCATTTCGGGATTTCACGCGACAGTGTCCGGAAGATGCTGGGGTTCTCGGTGCCGCCTGGCTACCGGCGCAAGGCTGAGATCAAGCGTCCGAAGCTGGATGGCTTCACCGAGATCATCGACGCCTGGCTTACCGGGGATCAGGGCCGTAACCGCAAGCAGCGGCATACGGCCAAGCGGGTTCTCGAACGGCTGCGCGACGAGCACGGGTTCACCGGCGGTTACACGATCATCAAGGCCTACATGCGCGAGCGGGAACGGCGGAGTCGCGAGATGTTCGTGCCTCTGACGCATCCGCCGGGGCATGGCCAGGCGGACTTCGGTGAGGCGACGGTCATCATCGGCGGTGTCGAGCAGAAGGCGCACTTCTTCGCCCTCGATCTGCCGCACAGCGACGCCTGTTACGTCCGGGCCTATCCGGCGGCGACGTCCGAGGCCTGGGTCGACGGCCATGTTCATGCCTTTGCCTTCTTTGGCCGGGTGGCGATGTCGGTGCTCTACGACAACGACAAATGCCTCGTGGCGAGCATCCTGCCGGATGGGACTCGCAAGCGGGCGAAGCTGTTCAGCGGGTTCCTGTCCCACTACCTGATCCGCGATCGTTATGGCCGCCCGGGCAAGGGCAACGACAAGGGCGGCGTCGAAGGGCTGGTCGGGTATGCGCGCCGCAACTTCATGGTACCGGTTCCGCGCTTCGCGACGTGGGACGACTACAATCACTGGCTGGAAGAGAAATGCCGCGAGCGGCAGGCCGACATCCTCCGGGGTCACGACAAAAAGATCGGGCAACGGCTGGAACGGGATCTGAAGGCCATGGCCGACCTTCCAGCTGCACCCTTCGAGGCCTGCGATCAGGCGACTGGGCGGGTGAGCTCGCAGGCATTGGTCCGCTACAAGACCAACGACTATTCCGTGCCCGTCGCCTATGGTCACCGCGATGTCTGGCTGCGCGGCTACGTCGGCGAGGTCGTGATCGGCTGCGGTGGCGAGGTCATCGCCCGTCATCCCCGCTGCTACGGCCGCGAGGACCTGGTCTTCGATCCGGTGCATTACCTGCGGTTACTGGAGCAGAAGATCAACGCTTTGGATCAGGCTGCGCCGCTGGCGCACTGGGAACTACCGCCCGAGTTCCAGACCCTGCGCCGCCTGATGGAAGCGCGCATGCCCAAGGCGGGGCGGCGCGAGTATGTGCAGGTCTTGCGGCTGCTGGAGACCTTCGACATCGAGGATCTGCATGCCGCCGTGAAGGCCGCGTTGCAGCTCGGGGCCGTCGGCTTCGACGCGGTGAACATCTGCTCCTGTGCCAAGTCGAGAAGCGTCCGCCCAGGCTTGATCTCGACGTCTACCCCTATCTGCCCCGCGCGACGGTCGGGACGACCTCGGCGGCGAGCTACATGTGCCTCGTCTCGGGGGATGCGCCATGACGGACGCCCCCGAACTTCTGCTCGCCCACCACCTGAAGACGCTGAAGTTGCCGACCTTCCTGAGGGAATACGACAAGCTGGCCCGCCAGTGCGCCACGGAAGGACAGGACCACGTCCGGTTCCTCGCCCGGCTGGTCGAACTGGAACTGATCGACCGGGAACGCCGGATGATCGAGCGCCAGATCAAGGCGGCGAAGTTCCCGGCGGTGAAAAGCCTGGACAGCTTCGACTTCAAGGCGATCCCCACGCTCAACAAGATGCAGGTGCTGGAGCTGGCTCGGGGCGAGTGGATCGAACGGCGCGAGAACGTCATCGCCCTTGGACCGAGTGGCACCGGCAAGACCCACGTTGCCCTTGGGCTTGGACTTTCCGCCTGCCAGAAGGGCCTGTCCGTCGGCTTCACCACCGCGGCCGCCCTCGTCAACGAACTGATGGAGGCCCGCGACGAACGGCGCCTGCTCCGCCTGCAAAAGCAGATGACGAACTACAAGCTGCTGATCATCGACGAATTGGGCTTCGTGCCGCTGAGCAAGACCGGCGCCGAGCTGTTGTTCGAGCTGATCTCGCAGCGCTACGAGCGGGGTGCCACGCTCATCACCAGCAATCTGCCGTTCGATGAGTGGACCGAAACCTTCGGCTCCGAGCGCCTGACCGGCGCGCTACTCGACCGGCTGACCCATCACGTCAACATCCTCGAGATGAACGGCGACAGTTACCGCCTTGGCCAAAGCCGGGCTCGCAAGAACGCCACCACCACCTGAACCTCGATCCAAATTGGCCCTCGCGGGCCAACGCACCCCGGCAACCGCCAGCTATCTGAAAGCGCGGTCGCCGGGGCGCGTCGCGCATCTCCAGCCGCTGTCCGAAAACGCCAGACAGTGGCCGACTTTTACTCCGCCGCGTGGCCGGTTTTTACTCCGCCGTTGACACCTCGTCCTGCAGGCGGCGCAGCTGCTCTCTTCGGTAGGCCATGTCGTTGGCGCGGTGATCGAGCGGGTTGTCGTCGCCCGTCGCCGTCATGTCGGCGATGACCATCCGGTTCTCGACCCGGTCCTTGAGGTTGATGTAGTCATCAAGCGAGATGTCCGGCCAATAGTTCACGAGTTGGATCCGTTCGTTGGGCGAGCCGATCCGGTCGACGCGCCCGAAGCGCTGGATGATCCGCACCGGGTTCCAGTGGATGTCGTAGTTCACCACGACGTCGCAATCCTGCAGGTTCTGGCCCTCGGAAATGCAGTCGGTCGCGATCATCACGTCCACCCGCCGCGCCTCACTAGGCATGAGCAGGTCGGCCTGCTTCGACCGGGGGCTGAACAGGGTCAGAACGTCGTTGAAGCCGAAGCCTGTGCCCAGCGTCGTGCGCGGGTTGCCGGACCCCGTCACGCAGGCGGCGTGGCGCCCGTCGCGCGCATGGACCGCCTGTCCGAGCTCTCGGTAAAGGTACTGCGCGGTGTCGGCGAAGGCTGTGAAGATCAGGACTTTCGCGTTACCCTCGTTGAGTGGGGTCTGCGCTTTGGCCAAGACGTAGTCGAGCGCATGCTGCAGCTTCGTGTCGTGCTCGGGCGTAACGCGCGCCACCTCCTCGAGCAGAGCCTCGAGAAGCGCGGCATCCGCTTCCAGCTCGCGCTTGTAGGTGAGCAGATCGAGGTCGGCAAAGGCGACCCGGACGTCCCCACGCTGCAGGCTTGCGCCGATGGACGGAAGGTCGTCCTCGTCCTCCGCCGCGACGACGGTGACGCCGCCGTCTTCGCCGCGCTCGAAGGCCACGATGGCGTCGAGCGTGGTGCGGTGCTGGTCGACAAGTTTCTGCAGGGTGATGCGGAACGACGCAACCGAGCTTTCAAGACGCTTCAGGAGGCTCACCCGCATGAGCGACTTGATCGACGCCTCCCGATCCTGATGGCGCAGCCGGTTGGTTGCGGTGCGCGTGTCGTAGCGCTCCTCGTAAGCGGCGATCCGGCTCGGCAGGACGTAAGTCAGAGGCGCGTAGACCGCGAGCTTCAGCTCGGAGAGCCGATCGTAGATGTCGTTGAAGTCCGGGACATCGTCACGTGTCGTCAGGGCGCAGCGGAAGGAGAGCGGCGGCAATCGGTCGGGAAAACGACCGATCTCCGTCGTGTCGTAATGCGTCGTGATGTGCCGGCGTGACCGCGCGATCGTCACGGCATCGAGTAGTTCGAAGAAGTCGAAGTCGAGACGGTCCTGGATGGCGGCCGGCGTGCGCTCGGGGACCGGCAGGGCCTGCCAGTCGTTGAACGCTCGCTGCGCCCTCCGAAAGGTCTCTTCGACGCTTTGCGCACTCTTCAGTTTGCTCGACAGGAGGCTGGAATCCCCCTCGTAGGCCAGCGCCAGCTGG
This sequence comes from uncultured Alphaproteobacteria bacterium, assembly GCA_963722905.1. Lineage (GTDB taxonomy): Bacteria > Pseudomonadota > Alphaproteobacteria > Rhodobacterales > Rhodobacteraceae > CAVROT01. The sequence goes on from CAVROT010000011.1 coordinate 153,403, forward strand.
TTGCGCAGGTCCGAGAAGCGGTTGTTGACCGGCGTGGCTGACAGCATCAGCACCTTCGTGCGCACGCCCGCGCGGATGACCTTGTTAGGCAGCGCCCGGTAGCGCGTCCCGGTCTCGCCATCCTCCTGGGTCGCGTCGTCGTTGCGGAAGTTGTGGGCCTCGTCGATCACCACGAGGTCGTAGTTGCCCCAATTGACCTGGTTGAGCGGCATCCCCATCGACTCCCCGCCCGTCCGCAGCAGGTCGGTATGGGCCAGCACGTCGTAGCGTAGGCGATCCTCGTGCAGGATGTTGGTGGTCAGGTTGCGGTTGTAGGTGCGCCAGTTCTCCGAGAGCTTCTTGGGGCAGAGGACGAGGACGGACTTGTTGCGCAGCTCGTAGTACTTGATCACCGCGAGCGCGGTGAAGGTCTTTCCGAGGCCGACGCTGTCGGCGAGGATGCATCCGTTGAAGGTCTCGAGCTTGTTGATGAGACCAACCACCGCGTCCTGCTGAAACTTGAAGAGCGTCCGCCAGACTTTCGTGTCCCGGTAACCCGTCCGGTCATTGGGTAGGGTGTCTTCGCTGACCTCGTCTAGAAACGTCTGAAAGATCGACGCGAGGATCAGGTGATAGACGCGGGACGGCGCGTTCTCGGCGTAGGTCGCCTCGATCTGCCGGCACAATGCCTCGGTGACGTCCTCCAGCCGCGTCGGATCGGCCCAGAGCTGATCGAAAAGCTGGCGATATCGCTCGCCGGGCCCGCGATCCCCCGACTTGTTGATCATGCTCAATCCGTCGCTGGGCTCATAGCCCAGGTCCGGTGCCGTAAGGCCTGAAAGGTTCGTGTAGGTGGTCAGTCCGGCGGACCCATCCACTGACAGGAAGGTGGGCATGCCGCCGCCCGCCACGTTCGCCTTGAACCGCGCAGAGCGCCGGATCCACCGCGCACAATCCTGCGCCGTGGCCCGCGCGGTCATCCGGTTGCGCAAGCGGATCTCGAAGGGCGTGCCGGTCAGATCCCGTGGGCGCATGGCCGGCGGGATCATGAACTGCCGGTGCGGCGACGCGAGCCCGGCCCCGTCCGCGACGAACGAGGGCCCGGGGAAGATGAAGTCGAACCGGCCAAGGCGCTCAAGCGACCGGCGCAGCGCGTCGAACGCGTAGATCGAGAATGCGGGGGCAATGCAGCGGAAGCGATCGTCCTCTTTCAGCGTGGCCTTCAGATCGTCCCCCAGGAGGGTCGAGATGTTGTCGATGACGTCCAAGGGTCAGGCTACTCCGCAGCAGGTTAAGGATTCAGTCGATTTCGCCCGAAGGGGGGCTCTCAAACCCCGCCTCCTTCTGGTGCCGGACCGCCAGGATCACGGCCGTCTCGCCGTCCAATCGGTAGCGCGCGACGTAGCCGCTGGAGCCGAACGGGATGGGCCAGTCGCGGAACGCGGGGTCCATGTCCTCCACGGGGCGTCCGCTGCTCGGTTGGTCCACAAGGATCCTCACGCCGCCGCGGATCACCTGCGCGGCACGCCTGGCCGCGTCGGGGTTCTTGGGTGCGAGGAACCGGTAGAGGCGTTGCACGTCGCGCAGCGCCTCGGGCGTCCAGATCGGCCGTGCCACGTCAGCCGTGGGCCGCGGGCGGGTCCACGTCCTCGCCCGCCTCCAGCTGCGCGAGCCAGGCGTCGGCCTCCTGAGCGGTGACCTGCGCCCCCGTGGTCTCGTAGGCCGTCCAGGCCCGGAGCGCGTCCTGGCGGAAGCTCTCGCGCCGTTCCTCGCGGTCGACATACTGCACGATCGCCTCGCGCATCATCCAGTGCGGCGAGCGGTCCCGCGCGGTGGCGAGCGCCTTGATCCGGTCTCTGACCTCGGAGTCGAGCTTGACGGCGACGGGTTGGCTGGCGGTCATGGCGGCCTCATGGTATACACTCGTGATACTCTATCTCTACCGGCCGGGATGTCGAGTCCGATCAAGCCCACCCGCTGGTACACCGCCGATCTGCATCTAGGGCACGAGCGCGTCGTGTCGCTCTGCGACCGTCCGTTCCGCTCGGCCTCGCACATGGACGGGGCGCTGATCGAGAACCTGTGGTCGAAGGTCGGCCCCGGGGACGTGCTCTGGATCGTCGGCGACTTCGCCCACGGCGAGAAGGCATGGAATGACACAGCTTGGCTGGAGGGCATGTTCGGCCAGCTCCCGGCGTGCAGAAGCATCTCGTCGTCGGCAACCACGACGGCGCAGCCACCCAAGGGCTGCCTTGGGACGGCGTGCACCAGCTCGTCGAAGTCGAGGACCCGAACGCCGACCTGCCCGCCGTGCTGTGCCACTACCCGATGATGACATGGGCTGGGGCGCGGCAGGGAGCGCTGCACCTCTTCCGCCATGTCCACGACCAGTGGCAGGGATCGCGCGGCGCGGTGAACGTCGGCGTCGACCAGTGGGACTACATGCCGGTGCGCATCGAGGACGTGGCGCGCATGGCGGCGAAGCTCGCGCCCCACAAGCACTGGGTCGACTTCGAGCATGGCAGGGGGCCGGTCTAAGCATTGAGATCTAGCCGCGCTTCACGGCCTCGATGACGACATCCAAGATCTTCTCCGGTCGGACTTCGATTGCCAATAACAACTCTGCGAACTCGACGACATCCAGCCGTCGCTCTCCGTTTTCGATCTTTGCGATATACGACTGCGGGCGTTTCAGGCGGTCTGCCAGAGCCTGTTGCGTCAATCCCGCATCTTTTCGGGTGTCGATCAGCACCTGCATCAACGCCAAGTGCCCCGGCGTGCGCAGCGAACGGACCATTCCGACGGCTCCAGAGGACTTCGTCCTTGCCGCCTAATCCTGTTCCGGTATTATCCCATTATGGGCTAAATCGTTTGTTGTTAGGCGGGAGCAAGTCGAAATGAACCCTTATCGATCAGCTGTGAACCAGGCGGACTTTGATGCCGCCCTTGCACAGAGCCGCAGCGCCGGGATGCTCTACTTGGTGGGCGAAGTCTTCGCGATCCGACGCTACATTCACGCGGTTCTCGCCGAGGAAGGCCATCAGTTCTTCTCCTTCCGCAAGCGCCGCCGACGGAAGGAATTCCTCGATGCGTGTGACGAGGAGGTGCGGCGGCGTATCGACCTGCGCGAATTCTTCTTCACGACGTCCTTCGGGGCGGTCATCGTCGTCGATCCGGTCCGCGCTGCCGAGGAACGCAAGCTTGAGAAGCTCAAGCGCGCCAAGGAGAATGCCGAGCACGCAAGATGGTCGGACAGCCACGTGCGCGATAACAGGACGAGCGTCACCATCACCAAGGACGAGGCGACGACGAAGATCCTCTTCGGTCGTGCCCGCCTGAGCGACTTCAGTTCGCTATGATGCTCGCTGCGATCCCTAGCCGCCTCACGTCGACCTTCGCAGGCGCGGCCGTCCTGTCCTTCGCCTTGGCGACGCTAGGCGCGGCGGACGATATGAGCCGCGACGCCCTCGCCGCGGCCCTGCTCGGCGCGGACGGCGAGGTCGTGGTCCTAATGGCCGGGCGGGTGGACCTGCCGGCCCTCGAAGGCGGCCTCGACGCGCTCGCGGTCTCAGCGGTCGCCAGCGTCCGGTTCGGCATCGCCCGCGATGTCGCCGATGCCGGCCGGCCCGTCCGCCGCGAGGTCCTCGCCGCCGTCGAAGGCCGCCGACTGCCCGGCTGGCAGGTCTGCCCGGACTGGCTCAAGCCATGGAAAGGTTATGCCACCTCGCTTGTGGCTGATGAACTGATCGCGCGCTACGGCGGCTCGATCGTCGTGATCGACGGCGGCGCGAACGACCGCGCCCGGTTCCATTCGGAGACCGGCGAGGACCCGCTCCTCGGTATTGCGGAAAACCCGATCCTCGCGGGGCTCCTCGACGGCCGGACGGCCCCGGCGCACGTCACCGATCCCAACCTTTACCGCGGTGCCTGGCAGGCCGTCGACGGCATCGCCGCGACCGACGTCCACGGCTGCTGAACCGCGCGACCCGCACCCCCCAAGGTAACAGGAGAACCGCCCCATGCCACGTACCGCCGACGGGTCCCTCACGTTTGCGACGAAGCTGCCCCACCCGGCCACGCTCTGGAAGGGCGACCCCGAGATGACCGCACGCTACGAAGCCGCGTGCGAGCGGCTGGGCGAGCTCGTCGCCGCGATCGCCGGCGAGCGCTCCGAGGTGGCCGAACTGCTCGCCGAGATCCGCGCAATCGAGGCTGAGCGGGGGCGCCGGTTCGACGCCTTCTGCGACACCGGCATGCTTGACTGACGCCCGTCGGCGGCACCCTTCCATAGCACTACCGGCCCCATCGGCAGCACCGTGACAAGGTGCAGGCAATCTAATCGCTACTTTGGAACAACGCGGTAGGCGTTTGCCACCGTCCCTCCGAATATGCCGCGAACTGATACATACTTCTCGATCTTGTATCCCTCGGCAACGGCCATGACGACTTGGTCGCCGTCTTGGAGAAACTCGAATCCGGCCACCGCCTTGAACTCGTCCAAATTGCGCGAGACAACGGAGCTCTGCATCTCCAATCCTACAAGCGTAGTCTCAGCGGACCGCCGTTCGAGACTTCCGACGAAGACGATCAGGCCAGCTCCTACAACCAACCCGATCAGCATGGAGAGGCCGAGATAGACCTTTTGTGGCAACTCGCCCCAAATAGGGTGGAGCCATTTCTGAAGCCCGTTGGTCGTCTCTTCGAGGCCCTTCAGGCGGTGGGCAAGTCCGGCCGCTTCATCTCGCAGATGGTCGAGTTCTTCAACGTACCCCTCGCCAGCCGCCTCATAGCGGGAAGCGGCCTTCGCCTCCAAATCCTGTGCAAGTTGCTCGGCTATCGAAGCCAGCCTTGTAGCAGTGGATCGCTCATGCTGCGCGATCACCGCATTCAGGCGATCAATGGCGCGGGCGACTTTTGCCCGATCCTCGTCATCCAGATGCGCGACGGCATCTTTCATCGCAGTGGCGAAATCGAAATCGATCATCGCGAAGGGCCGTTGCTGGGTCGGGAGGCAGCGTCCGACATCCGTTGCGCCCACGCCCGCGAGCGTACCTCTTCTTCTTCTTGCTTCGCTGTCGACAGTCGATCCTTGAGGCCTTGCCAGAGATCGCCGACCGTCTTGACGACGTCGCTCAGGATCGGCGCGATACTCATGCTGATGATGCGCTTCCGAAGATCGTTGTTGGTAATGAAGAAATTACCGTCCTTCGCGACGCCCGCGCTCCCCGTGAAGACGGCGGCGATGACCTCGACCGTCGTGCGGGCGGCGTCCCGAACCGCATTCTGACGATCCTGATCCAGACTTTCTTTGTCAGCCTTGAGCCGTCGTCGCTCCGAATTGAGAGTCTCGGACAAGGCCTCCAGTTCACGGCGACTGGCATCGAGGTTCGATGCCACCTCGCGTTGCGCGGCGGCGGCGATGGCGGGCTCCCGTTCACGTGCAGCTTCGATGATGCGATCTGCCTCATCCTCGGCCACGCTCCGCGCGGCATGGGCGGCTAGCCGGTCCGCTTCGACAAGCTCCTCCTTCTTCTGGAGGTCACGGGCCTGCCGCGCCAGCGTCTGCGCCATCTCCCTCGCCTGTTCCTCGAACTTCACCTTTGCATCCGAGACGGCGTGCTCCTCGACGGCGCGCTGGCGCAGGATTTCCAACCGGTCTTTGTCGGCCTTCCAGGTCGCTCGATCCAGGCGGCGGCGCTTCGGCCCCGTCCGGGCTTGCCCGTGCCGCTCACCGACCTCCCGGTGATACTTATCCTGCCAGGCGCTCATTGCCTGTTTGTACGATCGCGACGGGGAGCCTGATTTGTTTCGGGCGATGTGATCGTCCTGTGCGACGTGTCCGACGTGGCACCGTTTGGCATTCAGGCGGGGATTCGTAGCGGTGATCTCGGGGACGGCGTGGACATGGACGTGCGGGTAGGTCTCGTCGAGGTGCTCGACGATCGTCATGATCTCCAGCCCCGTCGCCGCCGCGTCCCGTTTTGCGAACTGGATGACGTCCGTCAGCCACCGCTCGTACTGCTCGGTGTCGTACTCGGCGACGGGCGTCGGGTAGCTGTAGACGCTGGCGACGAGAACGTGCGTGTCCGCTCGAATGCCGCGAAGCTCGCCCGCGCGGTCAGGCAATTCCTTTCGCTGCTGTCGAAGGAAACGGTTCTGGGCTTGAGCTCGCTTCTCGATCAGCGCGGGGATGTCGGCGGGGTTCATCCCTTCGACAATTCGCGGCTCGCGCGGGTTCGGAACATGCGGCGCAGCACCATCCCGGCGGGCAGCTTCGTCGCAGATGTCAGCGATGGACCGGCTTTTGCCGTTGCCCTTCCGGGAGTAGGTCTGGACGTGCGCGAAGACGGCTTTCATAAAGTATTACTGACCGACTATTGTTTTGCTGGTCCCGCCCGATGGGCACCCGCAAAACGTCGGACCGGGCACTGCGCCCCGGTACCCCGCAGAGCGGCTCCGCCGCCGATCCGAAGCGGATCGAGGCCGCCTCCGGCGACCGCAATCCCGTCCTCCCGCCAGCCCTGTGTGGGGCGCGGAGGGACGAGGTTGCGAGGAGGCCTGGTCGCTTCCCAGAGTGCTGCAACGGACGGATCGGGGGATCATATCGCCACCCCCGCCAGATGCAGCTCGGCGGGCGTCACCATCCCGAATGCGACCACCGCCTCGACCTGCTGACGGGACAGCCGCCGGCACGTCGGCGAGCTGGACTTGATCCATTCCGCGACCTGCACGAGCGACCGCTGCGTCGCTGCGTCCTTCTCGTCGGCCGCCGCCTTCCGCTCATCGAGGTGCCGCCGCCACCGACCGTCCCGCAGCCAGTTGTCCACGAGGCAGACCCGCGACCGCGTGAACTCCTCCGTCTCGCTGGCGTATGCGGCGGCTGCTTCCCGAAGCCCCTCGGGAGTCGCCCCTGCTGCAAGCGCCGCTGCGTAGCGCTCCTCGCTGCCCGCTCGCCGCCTTCGACGGTCCTGAGGGTACAATTCCCAGAAATCATCGAACCCATCCGGAACCTCCGCCCCGCCGGTTGGCCGGCATGGTGGTTTAAGGATGGTTTTAGGATGGTTTGGGGGTCGTGGTGACCCCGGTAGGGGGGTCATGGTAACCCCCGTTGCCGGGTCATCGTGAACCGGGTTCACCATGACCCCTGTTCCAGCACTGGCCTCCGGGGCGCGAAGCGAGGGCAGGGTGGCGACGGTGCCAAGGTCAATCGCATAGACCTTCACCTCGCCGTGCTTGCAGCCGCGCGTCCCGGTCTCGATGAGGATGCCCAGCTGAATGAACTCGCGGACGATCCGCTTGATCGTTGCTAGGCTGATCTCGGTGAATGCGGCGATCGTGTGCTTGGAGCACCAGATGCCGCGCCCGTCGTCGCTCGCCTTGTCGGCGAGGTACATAATCACCTGTTTCTTGCTCGACCCGCCGAACTTCCGTTCGTCGCAGAGCGATGCCACGCGCCAGCTCATCGCTTCGTCCCGAAACGGGTTGAGCAGTTGACCTGCGCAGCGTAGACAAACGAGGTGGATGAAAATCGTGAGCCGCCGCCGGGGATGGCCGTCCCCGCGGCGGTTTTTCTTTGCCCAGATTGGGGGCCTTCGTCGTTTACACGGCGGCCGTAACCCCTTGATGCGCCGTCGTGAACGAACCGGGTCCGTTTACAGCTGACCTCAATGGAAACAACGCTCTCTGCCGGATTGCAAATCCGTGCACAGGAGTTCGATTCTCCTACTCGCCTCCAAGTCTTTGCAGACACTTGCGCTGTACTCGACCTGTCGCCTCGCTCCCCGTTTACAGTTGCGTTTACATTTTGCCGCGCTCGGCGGGCTTTCTCGCATGCCAACAGGTCCAGGACTTCCGTACTTTCTGCGGGTGACACGGCTGCGTAATGTTCAATGACCGATGCGGCGTAGCGCAGCGATCAGCCCATACGGTTCGCGATCTGATTGAGCCCAAGGCCTGCCCGCAGAAGGCGCGTTTCGGCCGTGCCGCGGGTGTCTTGAAGGCGGAGGGTCGGATTGGACAGCCGATCCGCGCTACGATCCCTGTAACGTGTGACCGCGCGACGAGCCGCCAGAGCCGTGATCGGGTGCCCGTGGTCGTTCGCAAGCAGGAGCGATTGATCGTCCGGTGCGGCGTCGATCAGCCTGTGCAGTTCAGGCGTGACGGGGATGTGCGCGACACGACCTGACCTGAGCCCCGTATCCTCCTCCGGTTTGAGGTAGAGTCCGCTCCAGCGAGGAGACGGACAATGAAGCGATCAAGGTTCACGGAAGAGCAGATTATAGCGATGCCGAAGGAGCAAGAGGCCGGGATGCCGACGGCTGATGTCTGCCGGAAGCACGGGGTCAGCTCGGCGACGTTCTATGAATACAAGGCGAAGTATGGCGGGCTTGAGGTATCGGATGCCCGACGGCTGAGGACGCTTGAGGATGAGAACGGCAAGCTGAAGAAGCTGCTCGCCGAGGCGATGCTCGACACTGCGATCCTGAAGGATGTCGCAGCAAAAAAATGGTAGCGCCCGGTGTGAAGCGGGAGGCGGTGGCACATGTCGTGGCGATCCACGGCGTGAGCCAGCGCCGGGCGTGCAAAGCCTTGGCCGTGGATCGGACGAGCGTGCGCTATCGCAGCGTGCGGCCCGATGATGCCGGTGCAAGGACAGCGATGAAGGCCGTTGCGGCCGAGCGGCGACGGTTCGGTTACCGGCGTATCCATGTGATGCTCGGGCGTCAGGGGATCATGATGAACCTCAAAAAGCTGAGACGGCTCTACCGCGAAGAGAAGCTTCAGGTGCGCCGCAGGGGTGGCCGCAAGCGAGCCCTTGGGACGCGGAGGCCAATGCTGGTGCCGGATGCGCCCAATATGCGCTGGAGCCTCGATTTCGTCAGCGATGCCCTGACGGATGGCCGCCGCTTCCGGGTCCTGGCAGTCGTCGACGACTATAGCCGGGAGTGTCTGGCCCTTGTCGCGGACACCTCACTGTCTGGCTTGCGTGTCGTCCGAGAACTCGATGTGCTGATCGCGCGTCGTGGCCGACCGGCTATGGTTGTTTCGGACAACGGGACTGAACTGACATCGGTGGCGGTGCTGTCATGGTGTCAGCGCACAGGCATCGAGTGGCATTACATCGCGCCAGGCAAGCCCATGCAGAACGGCTTCGTGGAGAGCTTCAACGGGCGATTCCGGGACGAGCTTCTGAACGAGACGCTGTTCTCGTCACTGGCTGAAGCACGCGAGCAGATCTGGACTTGGCAGCACGACTACAACCATCATCGCCCACACTCTGGCCTCGGGAACATCTCGCCGGTCGAGTTCATGGCTGAGAAGGGGCTCGAAATGCGCGCCGCGTAGCCCCAAACATCAACCTGCGGACCCTACCTCAATCTGGAGGAGACTTGGGTCTCAGGTCAGGCGCTGTCGCCGATGGTCGCGATGCGGACGGTCTGCGCCAGTGATGCGGCCGTGACCCCCATCTGGGCGGCGAGGTCGGGCTTTGGCACCAGCTTGATCTCGGGACGCAGCAGGGCCGCGGTGGACGATGCGCCGCGCACGGAGGGCAAGGCGTTCATCGCGTCGGCCAGCATCCGCGCCGCCGCCACCGTCGCGTCTGCGTCGTCGCCCAGCACGCTGGTCTGGATGTCGCGTGATCCGTTTTCGCCCAGCGTGTTGATGCGGACGTCCGGGATGCCGGTCAGCCGTTCCTCGATCTCGTCCTCGATCTCGAAGGACGACCGGTCGCGGTCGGCCTTGGATCCGAAGGCCACCGTGACGGTGGCGGTCTGGGTCTGTCCGTCGACGAAGACGACCTCGACCTCGGGGATGGCCGCCAGCCGGTCCGTGATCTCGCGCGCGACGGCGCGGGTGTCCTCCAGCCGGCTGCCCGGCGGAAGCTCCAGCGTGACCTGCGCGCGCCCGGTGTCGGCGGGCGGGATGAACTCGGTCGGCAGCAGGGTGGCCGAATAGATGGACGCGGCGAAGATGCCGGCGCCGACCAGGAGCGTTATCGTGCGGTGCCGCAGGGTCCAGCCCAGCAGCGCCATGTAACCCCGCATGAGCGCGCCGTCCGTCTCGTCGCGCGCGGGCTTGGCGCGCAGCAGGTATGCGGCCATCATCGGCGTCACCAGCCGCGCCACCAGCAGCGAGAACAGGACCGCCACCGCGACCGTCAGGCCGAACTGGCGGAAATACTGCCCTGCGATCCCCGACATGAAGCTGACGGGCAGGAAGACCGCGACGATGGTGAAGCTGATGGCGATCACCGTCAGCCCGATCTCGTCGGCGGCCTCCTCGGTGGCCTCGAAGGGCGGCTTGCCCATATGGATATGGCGCACGATGTTCTCGATCTCGACGATGGCATCGTCGACGAGGATGCCGGTGACCAGAGTGATCCCCAGCAGCGACACGGTGTTGAGCGAGAAGCCCAGCAGGTCCATCACGATGAACGTCGGGATGATCGACAGCGGCAGCGCCACGGCGGTGATGACAGTCGCGCGCCAGTCGCGCAGGAACAGCAGCACGACGACGATGGCCAGCGCCGCGCCCTCGTAAAGCGTCTCCATCGCCGAGTGGTAGTTGCCTTCGGTATAGACCGTGGCATCGTCGACCAGCGTGAAGACGAGGTCGGGATAATCGGCGCCCAGCTCCTCCAGCCGCTCCTTCGCGGCGTCCCCGGCCGCCAGATCCGAGGCGCCGGTTGACCGGAAGACGGCGAAGGCGACGACGGGCTGTCCGCCCACCATGGCGAAGGTCGTCTCGTCCGCCGCGCCGTCGCGCACGGTGCCGAGATCGTCGAGGCGGACCGCGCCGCCGGACGGCAACTGGATCGACGTCGCGGCCAGACCCGCGACCGTGTCGGCGGCGCCCAGCGCCCGGATCGCGAAGGCGCGTCCGGAAAGGTCGCCCGAGCCGCCGCCGAGGTCGATGTTGCGCTGGCGCAGCTGATCGCTGATCTGCGACGCGGTCAGGTTCAGCGACAGCAGCCGGTCCGGGTCGAGGTCCACCTCAATCGCGCGCTCGCCCCCGCCGATGCGGGTGACGCTGCCGACGCCCGGCCGCGCCGTCAGGGCGCGCGCGATGGTATCGTCCACCAGCGTCGTCAGCTGGGGGATCGTGCGGGTCTTGTCGCTGACCGCATAGGTCAGGATCGGTGCGCCGGTCACGTCGACGCGCTGGACGACAGGCTCCAGGATATCGGCGGGCAGCTCTCCGCGGGCGTTCGATACCGCGTCCTTCACGTCGTTGAGCGCCCGGTCGCTGTCGACCTCCAGCTCGAACTCCACCGTCAATGTGGCCGACCCGTCCCTGGCAAGGGTGGTGACGTGGCGAACGCCCACGATGTCGGAGACCTGCGCCTCGATGGGCTCTGCGATCTGGGTCGCCACCTCTGCCGGGGCCGCACCGGGCTGAGCCACGGTGACGGTGACGATGGGCACGTCGATGTTGGGGAATTGCGTGACGGGCAGGCGGGTGAAGCCGGCGATGCCCAGAAGGACAAGGACCACAAAGAGCGCGATGGTCGGGACGGGACGGCGGATGGCCCAGACGGAGATGCTCATTCCGTGGCCTCCGCCTCCGCCGCCGGCGCCGGTGCCGGTGCCGCGGGCATGTCGGCCTCCCCCTCCGGCCGTGTGTCGACCCTGTCGCCCGGGGCGAAGAAGGCGCCCGCCCGCGCGACCACCTCGTCGCCGTCCGAGAGTCCCTGCATGATCGCGCGCCGGTCCTGCCACAGCAGCCCGGCGTCGACCGGCGCCCGTTCCAGCACGCCGTCGACCACGCGCAACACGAAATCGCCGTCGGTATCGGTAAGGACGGCGGATGTCGGCACGCCCGCCGCCTTGTCCCGTTGCGTGACCACCCAGCCGCCGGCGAAGGATCCGGGCCGCAGCCCGTCGGCGTCCAGCCCGATGCGAACCGTGCCCAGCCGGTTGACGGCGTTCACGGTGGGATCCACCCGCCGGACAGTGCCGGTCGTCGCCCCTATGCCGGCCACCGTGACCTCGACGCCGTCGCCGACCGAGATGCCGGCCAGCGCCGTTTCGATCACCTGAGCCTCCAGTTCGACCTCGCCGTCGCGGATGATGCGGAAGAGGGGTTCCCCCCCGCCGCCGGCCAGCGCGCCGATCTGTCCGAAGCGGGCCGAGACGACCCCGGCGACGGGCGCGCGGATCACCGCGTTGGACAGGTTCATCCGCGCGATGTCGCGGGCGGCTTCGGCCTGCGTCACTTGCGCCTGCGCTACCGCCAGCCCGTCCTGCGCCGTCTGGAGGGCCGCCGCCGCCGTCAGATCAGCAGCGACATCGACGTCCAGCTGGGCCTGCGTCACGGTGCCCGCGTCGCGCAGCCGCTGGGTCCGCCCGCGGCCGGTGGCGGCCTGTTCGGCCGTGGCGCGCGCGCTGTCGATCTGGCTGGAGGCCTGGGCGACGGCCGCCTCGGCACGCATCAGCTCGGCCTCGGCCCGGGCGGCCTGCGCCGCGAGGGTCCGGTCGTCCACACGGGCCATGACCTCGCCCGCGTCGACCCGGTCGCCTACGTCATGCTCCAGCGTCTCGATGGGAAAGCCGGTGACCTGCGGGACGACCAGAACCTACTCGCGCGCGACGAGGGTGCCGGGGACGGGCAGCCGCGCCACGAACTCCATCTCCCGGACGGTGGCCGTCGTCACGACCGGCAGGGGGGCGGAAGACGCCGGCGCGTCCTGGGCCTCCGCCATCGCGGGCGCCAGAGCGGCGAGCATCGACACGGCTACGGCAGTTCGCAAAGCCCGCAGCATGAGGCAGCACCTTATTGTCGCGCCCGATGTCGCGACAGCGAACGTCGTGATGCGCGCGTTGCGGTGCAACCGGGCACCGTTCGGCTGAAAGCCAGGTTCGACTTTGTCCCCACGCAGTATTGACGCTGCGTCGTCTGGGCAGGTGACCGGACATGCCGCGTCACGAATCGAAAGGACAACGGCTCACTTGCGCTTCGATGGAGGTCATCCATCGGGCGAGCGGTCGCGCCGACATAGTCCGGGGCCACGCCACCGGTCCGGGCGCCGGCCCGCGCAGTCCGCTGTGCCATGCCCGCCGCCGTGCAGGACGCGATCGGCGTCGCCGCGCTGCACGACATACCGCATGTTGCCCCTTGGAACGCGTCCACCGGCCGCCATCGACTGGCGCGCGACGGGACAGAATTGGCGGCGTCGGTCAGAGGGGGCGGATACGCAGACGGGTGATGCGGTTGTCCTTGCGCTGCACCACCTCGAACCGGAAGCCGTGAAAGCTGAACACCTGTCCCTGCGTCGGAATGGTCTGCGCTTCGTGGATGACCAGGCCCGCGACGGTGTTCGCCTCCTCGTCGGGCAGGGTCCAGTCCGTCGCGCGGTTGAAGTCGCGGATGGTCATCGCGCCATCGATCACGAAATCGCCGTTCTCGGCCTTCTTGATCGGGTGCTCGGCGTCGACGTCGAACTCGTCGGTGATCTCGCCGACGATCTCTTCGAGGATGTCCTCCAGCGTTATGAGGCCCTGAAGTGCGCCGTACTCGTCCACCACGAGGGCGAAATGGGTGTGACGCCGCAGGAACTGGCGCATCTGCTCGTCCAGCGGTGTCGTCTCGGGGACGAAGTAGGGCTTCATCGCGACGCCGAGGATGTCGAACCCCTCCATCGGGTCCCCGGCCTGCCCGGGCTGGGGTCGGCGCGCGTACATGGCGCGCAGCAGATCCTTTGCATGGATGACGCCGACGATGTTCTCGTGACCGCCGCTGTAGAGGGGCAGGCGGGTATGGGCCGACTTGAGGCACTGCTCCAGCACGTCGCGCGGCGGCGTCTCGGCGTCGATCATCTCGATCTGCGAGCGGTGGAGCATGATCTCCTCGACCGTGCGCTCGGCGAGGTCGAGCGCGCCGAGGATCCGGTCGCGGTCCTCGCGCCCGATGGCGCCTTCGGAATGGCCCAGGCTCAGCGCGCCCTCGATCTCTTCGCGGACGGCCAGGATCTGGCTGTCGGGATCGGCCTGAACGCCGAAAAGGCGCAGGAGTGCGCGGACGAGGGCACGCACCGCGGACACGACGGGCGAAAAGAGCCGCACCACCAGCGCGATGGGCGCGCTGACGCCAGCGGCCGCTCGTTCGGCGTTGGTGATGGCGTAGGTCTTCGGCAGCACCTCGGCGAAGATCAGCACCAGCAACGTCATCACCAGCGTCGCCAGCGCCACGCCGCCGTCGCCGAACGCGCGGGTGAAGAGAGCGGTCGCCAGCGACGTCGCCAAAATGTTGACCAGATTGTTGCCCAGCAGGACCGACCCGATCAGACGCTCGTTGTCCTCGGTGATCGCCAGCGCGCGCCGGGCCCCGGCGGACCCCCTGTCGGCACGTGCACGCAGCTTGCCCCGTGACGCTGCCGTCAGAGCGGTTTCGGAGCCCGAAAAGAAGGCCGAAAGGACGAGAAGCCCCAGGATGGCGGCCGATGTGATCCAGAAGGCGCCGTCGATGGCGGTCGTATCCACGAATGTCTCCGAGATGTCGCGCGGTCGAGCTTATGTCGCCGACGCCGGGGTGAGGCAAGGCGGCGTGTCAGCGCCCCTCGCGGGGGGCTGCCGTCGGCGCACGGGCAAGGGGATGGTGATCGTGGACCAGCCGGGCGAGCCGGGCGTCGTGGACGTGGGTGTAGATCTCGGTGGTCGACAGGTCGGCATGGCCCAGCATCGCCTGTATCGCGCGCAGGTCGGCGCCGCCCGCCAGCAGATGGGTGGCGAAGGCGTGCCGCATCCCGTGCGGCGTGACGCGCCCGGGATCTACGCCCGCCGCCACCGCCATGTCCTTGATGAGGGCGTGGAACCTGTGCCGGGTGAGGTGGCCCGACGTTCCGTGCGACGGAAAGAGGTGGCGCGATACGCCCCGCCTGGCGTCCTGCGCCGCGTCGCGGTGGGCCAGCCAGTCGCGCAGCGCGGCCTGTGCCGGCGGCGACAGCGGCACCATGCGTTCGCGCCCGCCCTTGCCCCGCACCAGGATCACGCGCGGATCGCCCCGCACCGCCGCCACCGGCAGGCCGACGAGTTCGCTGACCCGCATGCCCGTGGCATAGAGCAGTTCGATCAGGCAGGCGTTGCGCGCCCGGTCGGCCGGCGTTCGGCCCAGCGACGACGCAGCCGCGATAAGCCGCGCCACCTCGTCTTGGCCCAGGGCGACAGGCAGCCGGCGCGCCCGTCCGGGGCCTGCGATCTCGATCGCCGGATTGTCGGGGCGCCACCCCTCTTCGTAGGCGAAGCGGAACAGTTGCCGGATCGCCGACAGTCGCCGCGCCCGCGTGGCGCGCGCCAGACCGCGCGCATTGCAATCGACAAGATAGCCCTCGACGGTGGCGCGCGTCGCGGTGTCGAAGTCGTCGCCGCGTCGCTCCAGCCACCGGGCGAACTCGGTCAGGTCGCGCGCATAGGCCAGCCGCGTGTTCAGCGCCGCATCCAGCTCGGCCGCCTGCGCGTCGAGGAACGCCTCGATCCGGTGGGCCATGGCGGCGGGCGCGGTCATCCGCGACGCTCCAGTGCCAGAAGCTCGACCATGGCGCGTGCCGCGAACGGGCCCAGGCCGACCGCGCGCAGCGTGGCGATGGCGTCCCGCAGTGCATCGTGATTGCCTGCTTCGCCCGCATCGAAGAGGGCGATTGCCCGCAGGACTGCCTCTCCGCGCCGGTCGGCCGCGATCAGTTCCGCGATGTCGTCGGGCGGTCGTGCATCGGTATCGAAGCCCTCGGCGATGGCGGACGTCCTATCGTCGAAGGGACGCGCCGTCCGGATGTCGCCGCCGGCCAGTGTCGCAAGGAACCGGGCCTCCGAGTCGCCGGAGACGGTGGCTGCGGATCCCGCCGTCCGGGCAGCCTCGGCAGGCCGGAGCGATACGTCGGCATCGTGGTCCGGTGGGGCGGCGTCCGAGACCTCCGTCGCCTGCGACAGCGCCCATGCGCGCAAGGCGACATCGCCCGACGCTCCGGCAAGGGCGTGGCGGCCCAGCGCCGTGTCGTGGCGGCGGGCAAGAGCGTCCTCCAGCCCGGCGGCACGCAATTCGGCCCATGCCACCGTCAGCGCCGGCGCGATCTCGTCCGCGTCGCCATGTGACAGCGCGGCGTCCAGACCCTGCACCGCCGCGACCCTGTCCCATACGCCACCGGACGCCGCCGGACGCCGTTCGCCATAGACCTGCCATAGCTGGCGGGGCGTTATCGCGCCGGCCCGGGCAAGCCTTTCGGCAGCGTCCAGCCGGGGTTTCCAGCCGACGACGGAGCGCATGTCGAGATGGGCGAAGGGCAACGGCAGCGCGGCGGTCGACAGCGGCGTCCCGGCACCCTCGTTCAGCGCCGCGTCGAGGGGAGTCGCGTGGCGTGCGGCGGCAGGGCGTTTGGCCGGATCCTCGGCGCCGTCCTCCAGGAACCGCTCCAGCAGCGCGGCGTCGCCCGGTGCCAGCTCGCCCAGCGATGCCGCCGTGCGCAGCGTGATCGCCGCGGTGGACCAGTCGCCGCCCCGGGCCAGGCACAGGATCCGCGTGCTCCACGACGGCGCGAGGCGGGGGTCGGCGCGCAGCCGCCCGCAGGCGACATCGTCGCGGCCGGTCAGCAGCGCCACGTCGAACCAGCGTCGGAAGACGCGTCCGTCGCCCATGTCGCCGCGCTCCAGCAGTGCGCGGGCGCGGTCGAGGTCGCCCAGGCGGATCAGCGTATCGGCGCGCGCGAGGTAGAGCGAGAGGTCGCCGGCGGAATCCCGCGGCGGATCGAGGTCGGCCACCAGCATCGCCTTGTGCAGATCGCGCACGGCGGGCAGGGCGTCGCTGGTGTCGATGGCCAGGAGGCGCGCCAGCCGGTCCGAGGCCGAGGCGCCCCACAGATCGCGCGGCAGCCCCGCGTCCGCGGCCGGGACGAGGGCGATCCGGTCGGGCGCGGGCATTCCCAGCCGCCGCACGCTGATCGGGTCCGGCAGGGCCGAGCCGGTCACGCGCCCGCCCGGCGGCGTCGCGCGGGGCCGCGGCGCCGTCGGCCGGGCGAGTGTGTCGGACAGCCAGTCGATGGCAGACAGCGGAGCCTGCGCCGCTCCCGGCGACAGGAGGCAGGCCCAAAGGGCAACGCCCAGGGCCGCGATGGCGCGCCTATTGGACATCCAGGGTTACCGGCAGCGTCACGTCCTGCCGGTCGGGGCGCAGGTCGCCCAGATAGGCGTAGCCTGTCAGCGCAATCAACCCGAGCGCCGCGAGGACGATGAGTATCTTCAATATCCGCAGCATCCCAGGCCGCCCTTCCCGCAAGTTCCCGCCCCCGTTCGGGGCTCTGGCGACCCCGTGCCGGTGTTTCTATATGGCTTTCCCGACAAGATCACGCCATTCAGGACGCGATCGCCACAAACCCAGCGGACTGCGTCATTTGTCCAATCGCCTTGCCAAGACAGTCGTGATGATCGGCATGATGGGCGCCGGCAAGACCGCGGTGGGAACGGCGCTGGCCGCTATGCTGGGCGCCCCGTTCCTCGATTCGGACCATGAGATCGAAGAGGCCGCGCGACTTAGCATCCCCGAAATCTTCGACCGCGACGGGGAAGCCTTTTTTCGGGCGCGCGAGGCCGAAGTGATCGCGCGCCTGCTGGCCGGGACGCCCTGCGTGCTTTCGACGGGGGGCGGCGCGTGGCTGCAGCCGCACAACCGGGCGGAGATCGGGCGCGCGGCCGTGTCGGTCTGGCTGCGGGCCGATCAGTCCCTTCTGTGGACGCGCGTACGTCATCGCAACACCCGGCCGCTGCTGCGGACCCCCGATCCGCAGGGCACACTGGCGGCGATGTGCGTCGCCCGCGATCCGGTCTACGCGCTGGCGGACGTGACGGTCGAGACGCGGGCCGGCCTGTCCATCGACGCCACGGCGCGCCGGGTCCTTCATGCGCTGGACGCGCGCGGTTCCGCACCGCGGCATCCCGTGCCGATGGCGGAGCGGGGCGCGTGAGCGACGTGTGCACCGAAACCATCGACCTGGGGTCGCGGGCCTACGACGTGCATGTCGGCACCGGGCTGCTGGCGGGCGCCGCGGGATGGATCGCGCCGCTTCTGGCGCGGCCGCGTGTCGCAATCGTGACCGAAGAGACGGTTGCGGGCCATCACCTGGGGACGCTGCAATCGTCGCTGGACCGCCACGGCATCGCGCACGACACGCTGATCCTGCCGCCCGGCGAGGCCACGAAATGCTGGGCCGAGCTGGCGCGGACGGTCGAATGGCTGCTGGATGCACGGGTGGAAAGGCGCGACACGGTCGTGGCGCTGGGGGGCGGGGTGATCGGCGATCTCGCCGGTTTCGCGGCCGCGATCCTGAGGCGCGGCGTCCGGTACGTGCAGATGCCGACGTCGCTGCTGGCGCAGGTCGACAGCTCGGTCGGGGGCAAGACCGGGATCAACGCGCCGCAGGGCAAGAATCTGGTCGGCGCCTTCCATCAGCCCGCGATGGTCCTCGCCGACATCGGCGTCCTGGACACCCTGACGCGGCGCGACCTGCTGTCGGGCTATGGCGAGGTGATGAAGTACGGCCTGCTGGGCGACGCGGCGTTCTGGTCCTGGCTGGAGGAGAACGGACAGGCCATCGCCGACGGCGACGCCGCGGCTCGAACCAACGCCGTCGTCCGTTCCGTCAGGATGAAGGCCGACATCGTCGCGCGGGACGAGACCGAGACGGGCGAGCGCATGCTGCTGAATCTCGGCCATACCTTCGGCCACGCGCTGGAAGCGGCGACCGGCTACGGAGACCGGCTGCTACATGGCGAGGGCGTGGCGATCGGCTGCGCGCTCGCGTTCGAGGCGTCGGCCCGGATGGGTCTGTGCAGCCAGGAGGATCCGGTCCGCGTCCGCGCGCACATGGCGGCCATGGGCATGGTTCGCGACTTGGCCGACATCCCCGGAGACCTGCCCGATGCCTACGGCCTTCTGGACCTGATGGCGCAGGACAAGAAGGCAGTCGGCGGCCACATGCGCTACATCCTCGCCCGCGGAATCGGGCGCGGCTTCGTCGCCACCGACGTCAAGCCGCTGCTGATCCGGTCGGTTCTCAGCGACGCCCTGGCCGGGCGCGACCGAGCGCGCCACAGCCCCGTATAAGGTAAGCCGGAATACGTGGACCCGCAGTTATCCAGTCCGGCCGGAACGCGATGCCGGCCTCCCGCGGCGGGGCGGGCCGGATCAGAACGGGATCTCGTCGTCCATGTCGTTGCCGCCACCGTAGCCGTCGCGGTCGCGGTCCCCGCCCGACGTCGACCGACCCCGGCTGCGGCTGTCCTGATCGTAGTCATCAGGATCGTCCCGGCCGCTACCGCCGCCGCTGTCACCGCCGCCGCCATCGCCGCGGCCGCCCAGCAGCGTCATCTCTCCACGGAAGGGCCGCAGCACGACCTCCGTGGAGTACTTGTCCTGCCCGCTCTGGTCCTGCCACTTGCGGGTTTCGAGCTGCCCCTCGATGTAGACGTTGGAGCCCTTCTTCAGATACTGCTCGGCGATCCGCACGAGGTTTTCGTTGAAGATCGCGACGCGGTGCCACTCGGTCCGCTCGCGGTTCTCGCCCGAGTTCTTGTCCCGCCACCGCTCTGACGTGGCCAGCGACAGGTTGCACACCTTGCCGCCGTTGCCGAACGTCCGCACTTCGGGATCGCGCCCCAGATTGCCGATGAGGATGACCTTGTTGACCGATCCCGCCATGCGCTGTCCTTCTTCGATTCCGTCGCGTTGCCGGCGAAAGGTATACCGCACGTCCGGTGGCGGATAGGCCATTCGGCGATGCGGCGGATCGCGGTTCCGCCGGCACGGCGGCGTAGACGCGGGGATCGGGGGTGGATCGACGGCGCGCATGCGCTATAGCTATCGACGAACGGACAGGGGGCGGCATGGCGCGGCGGCTGGCGATCATCTTCACTATCGGTGCCCTGCTGTCGCCGGCATGGGCGGCGGCGCAGCAGACCGCGCCGACATCCCAGTCCCGCCTCAAGCTCTTCAAGAACCAGACCAGCGTCCTCGATGGGCGCGCGGCGGCGCAGTACGCCAACTCGGTCCGCCTTCGCCCCGAGCGCAAGATCGCGTCGCCGGGCGGTCCGACCCGCAACTACGTCGGCGCCTACCGCGGCCCGTACCTCCAGATGGCGCGGGCCGCGGCCCGGCAGAACGGCATCCCCGAGGATCTGTTCCTGCGGCTGGTTCAGCAGGAGTCCGGATGGAACCCGTCGGCGGTGTCCCACAAGGGCGCGCTGGGGCTGGCGCAGCTCATGCCGGACACCGCGCGCCACCTGCGCGTCGATCCGTCCGACCCGCGCCAGAACCTCGACGGCGGCGCACGCTATCTCAGGCGCCAGTTCGAGAAGTTCCGTACATGGCCTCTTGCCCTGGCGGCCTACAACGCCGGTCCGGGGGCCGTCACACGCCACGGCGGCGTGCCGCCCTATCGAGAGACGATGAACTATGTGAAGGCGATCTGGGGCAGCTGACGCCTAGCTGGGGGCGTGCTCCTGTGCCTTGGCCCGCACTCTCCGGCCCAGCGTCTCGATATCGTCGCCCGCGACCTTGGGAATGATCCTGTACATCGCGTTGACGGCGCAGAAGAGGGCGAACATCAGCAGCCCGACGCAGATCCCGCCGACCAGGATGCGACCGTAGGGCTGACGCGAGAGCCAGCCGAACGCCTTGTCCAGGCCGCCTGCCGCTTCGGGGCTGTAGTATGTAGGCGGCATAGATGAAGAGGCCGCCGATGATGGCGACGACGATGCCCTGCGCGGCCAGTCCCGCCTTCAGCGCGAAATTCCAGTTCTCGGTGAAGCGGTTGGCGCGCAAGCTGTCGAGGTACTCTTCCTTCACGGCCTTCTTGAGGTAGTAGCCCCCTGCGCCCAGCGTGATCAGCCCGCCCAGCCCGACGATCCAGCGCCCGCCGGGAAGCTCCATCACCCATCGAACCGCCTTGCCGATGGACGACCCGCCGCCGTCGGACCCGCCGCCCGACGAGAAGAGCAGCGTCAGAGCGAGGATGCCGATCGCCATGTGGATCAGCCCGGTGACGATCATGCCCGTCCGTGCGACCGCCCCTTCGCCGTCCGTGCCGTAGTCCTCGAGGTCCCAAGTCGCGTCGATAAGCCGCCAGATGGCGTAGGACAGCATGCCGGCGAAGACAAGGAACAGGACCAGTCCGCCCCAGGTGGTCGATTCCAGCGATTCGAGTGCGGCCGACGTGCCCTGCGCCTCGCCCCCCTTCGAGATGGCGTAGAGCGAGAAGCCCGCCACCACGACATAGACGAGCGCGCGGCCAGCGTAGCCGGCGCGCATGATAGGGATGGACCAGGACAGATCGGTATCGGACACGGGGCGGTCTCCAGTGGTGAATGACACCCAAGCCCCGGGGCGACGCACGGGTTCCGCCCGTCGACCCCGATTCCGGTTTGGCGCCGGATCCGGCGGGCGCGTCAACGCCAGCCCGGCCGCGCCGTCGCTATTCGGCGGCGATCTGGATCACGGGCTCCATCGACGCGAACTCGTCGGCCGAAAGGTGACACTTCACCTCGTGGCCGGTGTCCATCCGCACCATGGGCGGCACCTGCGTCTCGCACAGGTTGCCCGGCACGCGGGACTTCCAGCCGCAGCGCGTCTGAAAGGGGCAGCCCGGCGGCGGGTTCATGGCCGAGGGAATGTCGCCCTCAAGCACGATGTGCTTCTTCTTCACCCGCGTGTCTGCGATGGGCACGGCCGACAGAAGCGCCTCGGTATAGGGATGGTAGGGCGGCGCGAAGACCTGATCGGTGCTTCCGATCTCGACCACGTGGCCCAGGTACATGACCATCACCCGGTCGGCGAGGTAGCGCACGATGCTGAGGTCGTGGCTTATGAAGAGCAGCGTCGTCTTCTCCTCGCGCTGGATCTCCATCAGCAGGTCCGTCACCGCGGCCTGCACACTCACGTCCAGCGCCGACACCGGCTCGTCCGCGACGACGATGCGCGCGCCCCCGGCGAAGGCGCGTGCGATACCGACGCGCTGCTTCTGCCCGCCCGAGAGCTGGCGCGGCATGCGGTCGGCGAAGGCGCGCGGCAACTTGACCAGATCCAGCAGCTTCAGCATCCGGTCGCGCCGGTCGGATTCGCTATTGCCGATCTTGAATATCTCAAGGGCGCGAATGATTTGTCTGCCGACGCTCATGGAGGGGTTGAGAGTGTCGAAGGGGTTCTGGAACACCATCTGGATGTTCGATACGGTGCTCGTGTCGCGCGCCTCTATGGGGATGTCGCCGATGGACTGGTTGTCCAGCAGGATCTGACCGTCGGTCGCCGTCTCAAGCCCCATCAGCACCTTGGCGAAGGTCGACTTGCCGCAGCCCGACTCGCCCACGATGGCAAGCGTCTCGGATTCGCGCGCCTCGAAGCTGAGGGTTTCGTTGGCCTTCACCACCTTCTTGCCGCCACCGCCGAAGAGGGACGAGGCCGCGACCTCGTAATATTTCTTGAGATTGTCCATCTTCAGCACGACGTTGCCCGGCGTGGCCTTCTCCTTGCCGGCGCCGCCCAGCGGGATCATCGACCAGTCGATCTCGTCGAACTTCACGCAGCGCGATCCGTGCCGGTCGTCTCCCGGGACCTCCCGCATCGGGATCTCGCCCGCATCGCAGCGACCGGCCTCGAAATAGTCGCAGCGCGGGCCGAAGTTGCAGCCGGGCGGACGTTCGTGGGGCAGGGGAAAATTACCGGGGATCGCGACCAGCGGCTTGGCGTTCTTGTCGGCGCCCGGCAGCGGGATCGACCGGAACAGGGCCTGCGTATAAGGGTGCTGCATCTTGTCGAAGACGTCCTCGATGCTTCCCGTCTCCACAGCCTCGCCGGAATACATCACGCAGATCCGGTCGCAGGTCTCCAGCACCAGACCCAGGTTGTGGCTGATGAACAGCATCGAGGTGCCGTACTTGGTACCCAGCTCCTTCACCAGCTGCACCACCGCCGCCTCGACCGTCACGTCCAGCGCGGTGGTCGGCTCGTCGAGGATCAGGAGCGACGGGTTCGCCATCAGCGCCATGGCAATGACGATGCGCTGCTGCTGGCCGCCGGACAACTGGTGGGGATAGCTCTTGAGGATGCGCTCGGGGTCCGGCAGCTTGACGTCCGTCACCACCTCCAGGGCCCGCGCGCGCGCCTCCTTCTCGCCCAGCCCCTCGTGGATCATCGGAACTTCCATGAGCTGACGGTCGATCTTCATCGCGGGGTTCAACGAGGCCATCGGCTCCTGATAGATCATCGCGATCTGGCTGCCGCGGATGTCGCGCAGTTCCTTCGGGCTCATCTCGTTCAGGTCGCGACCCTTGAACTTGATGCTGCCGCCGACGATGCGCCCGTTGACGCCAAGATCCTGCATCACCCCGAGGGCGACGGTGGACTTGCCGCAACCGCTTTCGCCGACCAGCCCCATCGCCTCGCCTGGCTTGACCGTGCAGGAAAAGTCCATGACGGCCGGAATCTCGCGCAGCCGCGTGAAGAACGAGATCGACAGCCGGTCGATCTCGAGGATGGGCCCGTCATAGGTGCTGTCGGCGGTCTGTTTCTTCATTTCTATCCCCATCTCCGGCAGGGTGATGATGCGTGCCGGTCATCGACAGTCCGGTCAGCCGCCGCGCCCCTTCATCCTGTCGGAAATACTCCGGGGGGTCCGGGGGGCTGGCCCCCCGGGTAGCGGGACGCAATCGTCAGTCCTTCAGGCTTTCCTCGCGCAGGCCGTCGGCGAGGAGGTTCAGCCCCAGCACGAGGCTCAGTAGCGCGAATGCGGGCGGAAGGGCCGGATGCAGGTAGATCGACAATAGCTTGCGCCCCTCGTTTATGGTCGACCCCCAGTCCGGGCTCTCGGGCGGCAGGCCCAGCCCGAAGAAGCCCAGCGTACCCAACAGGATCGTCGTGTACCCGACCCGCAGGCAGAAATCGACGATCAGCGGTCCGCGCGCGTTGGGCAGGATCTCCCACAGCATGATGTACCACGGCCCCTCTCCGCGGGTCTGGGCGGCGGCGACATAGTCGCGCGTCTTGATGTCCATGGCGAGGCCCCGGACGATCCGGAACACGGTGGGCGAGTTCACGAACACGACCGACACGAACACCACGAGTATCCCGCCAGGGATGTCGAAGAGGTCAAGCACACGCGGCAGCACGTCGATCTTCGTCCCGCCCGCGCTTACGAGGCTCAGGTAGAGCCAGCCCATGATTCCGAGGACGATCACGAGGATCGGCAGGCGCAGCTTAGGCTGCGTGTGGTAGCGAGAGTTCAGCAGGATGCACATGAAGACCAGCGGAAAGATGAACATCACCCCCGCCATGTAGTTCGGTATGCCGGTCGCGACGATCTCGGGCGTCACCAGCAGGTAGAAGAGCAGGATCACCGGGAAGGCCAGGATCAGGTTGGCGAGGAACGACAGGAACGTGTCCAGCTTGCCGCCGAAATAGGCTGCGGGAAGCCCCAGAGTGATGCCCACCATGAAGGCGAAGAGCGTGGCCAGCGGCGCGATCTGCACCACCACCCACGCGCCGTCGATCATCCGGCTGAAGACGTCGCGCCCCAGGTTGTCGCCGCCCAGCAGGTAGAACGGGTACGCGTCCTCGGCGGCGGTCCCGATCATCTTGGTATAGGGTGTGCCGGGTATCTCGTTCTTCATCGCGCCGGACTGGGCCAGCGAATCGTGCGTCACGATCAGGTCGAAGGTTCCCAGGACCGCGGCGAAGACCCAGAACATCACAAGCGCGAACCCGACCATGCCGATGCTCGAATCGAACAGCTTTCCATAAAGCCCCAGCCGCCGCTTCAGGGCGATCGACACCGCAAACGTCACAATCAGTGCGATCCAGACGGGCAGGAGCCTCTGGGACACGCCGCCGATGATGCCGCCGCCCAGACCCAGGAATATGCCCCCGACGATCATCGCGATCACGACCGCGATAGCGGCCAAAAGCGCCCACTGCGTCGCCGTATCCAACATTTCCAGCGGGCCGCGCGCGACGCTGATCGTCCCGTCCGCATTCGAATGCGTGGCCCCCGCCGACAGGAACGGCGACGCCACCAGCCGCAGCACGACCGCAAGCCCGAACACCGCGAGCGCCACCCACAGCGCCGGCACGAGGGGCGCCAGCGCGCCTGTCCAAGTCAACTGTTCCATGGGGACACTCCTTTCGCCAACGCCGCGCAGTTGCCGCACCGGGGACAGGCGGACGTAGGGACGGCACATCGGCCTGCGGAACCGGACGTCACGCGGCGACGGATGGGAAAATCGCGGAGGAGGGCGCTCATGCGACCGAAATCCGCGGATTGAGGTAGACGTAGCCGATGTCCGAGATCAGCTGCGTTACCAGCACGACGATGACCGACACGATCGATACGCCAAGCAGGAGTTCGACATCGTTGTTGCTGGCCGCCTGGACCAGCGTCCAGCCGAAGCCCTTGTAGTTGAACAATGTCTCGACGATCACGACGCCGTTCAGCAACCAGGGAAACTGAAGCATGATGACGGTGAAGGGCGCGATCAGGGCGTTCCGCAGCGCGTGCTTGACGACGACGTTGGGGAACGACACGCCCTTCAGCCGCGCGGTGCGGATGTATTGGGCCGTCATGACCTCGGCCATGCTCGCCCGCGTCATCCGTGCGATGTAGCCCATCCCGTAGAGCGCGATGGTGAGGACCGGCAGGAAGAAGTTTTCGAAATTGGCGTCCTCCACCGCGCTGGTCGCCGTTCCCTTGAACCATTTCAGCCCGACCGCCGATGACGCGAAGACTGCGATCAGGATGACGCCGGACACGTATTCCGGCGTCGCCGTCGACACGATGGACACGGTCGACAGCGACCGGTCGGTCCGCGACCCCTCGCGCATGCCCGCCAGCACGCCGATGATCAGCGCCGAGGGCACCATCAGGACCATGACCCAGAACATCAGTTTGCCCGTCAGGGCCAGCCGGGTCGCGACGATCGTACTCACGTCGTCGCGCAGCACCGTCGAATAGCCCCAGTCGCCCTGAAGCACGCCGCAGAAGCTCGGCGCGTCGGCCGGAACCTCGGGGGCCACGCCGAAGCAGCGGCCGCGCACCGTTCCGTCGGGCAGATCGATGACGAAGCCCGGCATGGCGCCCAGCCACTGGCCGTACTTCACGGGGATCGGTTGGGCGTAGCCGTGGTTGACCAGCCAGCTGTCCACCTCCTCCTGCGTCATGCGGGCGTTGCCCTGGGTCTTGGCGATCTTCTTCAGGTTGGGCTGAAGGTTCGTGAGGACGAACACGATGAAGGTCAGGCACAGCGCTGTGAGGATCATCACGCCCAGGCGGCGCAGTATGAATAGGCCCATTGTCGCCCCTGTTCTGGACGGCGCATCCCGTCGGCCTTTCCGGCCCTCGGTGCCCGGTCAGGTCCGGGGCGGCGCTGTCGGTATCGGTGTCGTTGCCCCCGGGCCGCGACCGCCGCGGCCCGGGGGGAAGGGTATCGCCAGCGATCAGGCGGCGAACCCCAGTCGGTAGACGTGGATCTCGTACATCGGGTGCATCTCGGCGCCGACGACGTTCTCGGTGTGGTGGCGGAAGACGGACTGCCAGAAGGGAATGATCGAGACGCCGTCGTCCTGCATCAGCTTCTCGATTTTCTCCATCACCACCCGGCGCTTGTCGGCGTCGACGATGCCCATCGCCTCGGCCAGCAGGCTGTCGAACTCCTCGGACGCGTAGCCGCTCTCGTTCCATGCCTCGCCCGACCGGTAGGCCAGCGCCAGGACCTGCACGCCCAGCGGCCGCTGGTTCCAGTTGGTCGAGCTGAAGGGATACTTCGCCCAGTCGTTCCAGAAGGTGCTGCCGGGCAGGATCGTCCGCTTGACCTTGATGCCGGCGTCGCGCAACTGCGCCGCCACCGCGTCGGTGGTGTTCTTGCGCCAGTCGTCGTCGATGCTGAGCAATTCGTGCTCGTAATCGGCCATTCCGGCCTCTTCCATCAGCGCGAGTGCGCCGGCGGGGTCGTAGGGCACGGGCGGAACGTCGGCATATTCGGGGTGCAGCGGGGCGACGTGGTAGTTCGCCGCCGGGATGCCCAACCCTGAATACCCCAGTTCCAGCAGCACGCCGTTGTCCACCGCCATCTGGAGCGCGCGGCGGACGCGGACGTCCTCGTAGGGCTTCATGCCATTCACCTCGGCCTGCTGGTTGGGCCGGATGCAGATCGTGTTCGCCGTCGTCGCCTCGGACTTCACCAGGCCGATGGCGTCCATGATCTCGATGAACTCGCCCACGGACTCGTAGGTCATGTCGATCTCTTCGGCCTCGAACGCCGCCAGCCAGGCCGAGGGGTCGGTGCCGTAGTCGATGAACTCGACAGTGTCGAGGTACGGGCCGCCCCAGCCCTCGGCATCGGTGCCCCACCAGGTATGGTCGGTGTTGCGCTCCAGGACGCCCTTGACGCCGACGTCGAAGCTGGTCGGGAGGAATGGACCCGTGCCGACTGCCTGGCCCTCGGCGGTGAAGTCGCCGTTGTCGTAGCTTTCGTGAACGATGGCGGCGGGATAGTCGGTGACGTTGGCGATGAAGGCGATGTCCGGTGCGGTCAGGTTGAGCTTGACCGTCAGGTCGTCGACCACCTCGATCACGCCCTCGCGGATCTGGTCGGTGTCGGGATCGACCATGTCGCCCATGCGCGACGCCATCGAGTTGCCCTCGACGGACTTCTCGCACCAGCGTTCGATGTTGTGCACGACGTTCTGCGCGGTGAAGTCTTCGCCGTTGTTCCACTTGACGCCCGGCCGGATGTTCAGCGTGTAGACGGTCGCATCCTCGTTCGCGTCCCAGCTTTCCAGAAGCATGCCGCGGATGGTTCCGTCGGGCTGGTATTCGGCCAGGTACTCCAGCCAGCCGCGGGCGAAGTTGGCGATCTGGCTCCAGTCCCAGGTGCGCGGATCCTTGAGGGGGCGCACGTCCTGCTGGATCCGCATCGTCCCGCCCATCTCGACATGTGCAGCGGCACGGGCCGGGGCGTTGGCGCCGATCAGCGCGTAGGCGGCCGTGCTCGCCACGCCCAGCGCGGTCGTCCGCGTCAGGAACTCGCGCCGGTCCATCTTGCCGGCCAGATGCTCCTGTGCATACATCCGCGCCGCTGGGTGAAGTCGCTTGGTGTCCGTCATGTCGTACTCCCGTTCAATGATGCGCGTCATCCGCGCATGAATATCGTCGCATGCCACGACGTCGCGGCCTGTCCCTGGCTTGGACGGACGCGGTCCTGGATGGCGTCGCGCCACTCTCGCGCTGCTGACGCTGAGCGGTCCGACCGTTGTGCCGCTATCGTCCGGCGATCGGCGCCGTCGAGCGCCTTTCCCTTGGCATCGGCCTATTCGTTACGGGAACGCCCTCCGGGTCAACGGTTAATTTCGCCATAACCTGTTTCGAAAGCGACACCGGTGCCATCGTGGGGGCCGGCTGGACGTCTTCCCGCCTTGTGACGGAAAGTCGCGGTTCCGCGTACCCCGATGGGCGGTGGGCATGTCCGCGGGATCCGCACCGTTGGGCTTGGGGTGGCCGGACACGTCGGTTCAGTCGGGGCGGCACGGCGACGCGGAGGATGTCCGCGTCCCGGCCGGGCGCCAGCGCGGCGATCCATCGTGCCGTAACGTCACGTCCGTCCAGGGGCCACATCGACCCCCTGCCAGTCGGGCATCCGTCGCCGCATCCACGTGCGCTGCCGCTTGGCATACTGCCGCGTCAGGGTCACGGCGCGCATGCGGGCATCGGGCAGGTGCATCCTTCCTTGCAGGTGCGCGCGAAGTTCGCTGGCGCCGATGGCGCGGGTCCAGGGTGCGCCGTCCTCCCACACAGGCATTGCGCGGGCGACCTCGTCCAGCGCGCCATCGGCCAGCATCGCGTCGAAGCGCGCGGCGAGGCGCGGCGCAAGGACGGCCGGCGGCACGTCGAGGCGCAGAAGGACGGCGTCCGTCGCGGCCAGCAGGGGCGGCGGGGTCGCGGATTGCCACGAGGCCAGGCCGCGGCCGGTGGCGGTCAGCACCTCCCATGCGCGCTGGACGCGGACGGGGTTGGCGCGGTCGATCCGCGCGGCCGTCTCCGGGTCGATTTCGGCAAGCAGCCCCGCGACACCGGCTGCGCGCAGCCGCGCGTCGCCCGCCGCGCGGATGTCCGCGGGCACCGGCGGGATCGCCGCCAGACCGTCGGTCAGTGCCGAAAGATACAGGCCGGTGCCGCCCACGATCACCGGCGCTGGCCGCGCGTCCAGCAGCGGCGCCACGGCGCGCAGCCAATGCCCGACGGACCAGTCCGCGCCCGGCGAGACGTGTCCGTAGAGGGCGTGCGGTACCAGCGCCTCGTCGCCCTGCGCGGGCCGCGCGGTGAGGATCCGCCAAGGCGCGTAGACCTGAAGCGCGTCGGCGTTCACCACCGTGCCGCCCGTGCGCCGCGCGATCGCGGTCGCCAGGGCCGACTTGCCCGATCCGGTGGGCCCGGCGATCAGGACGGGGCGCCGGCCGTCGCCGCACCGCGCGGCGGCCGCAGGAGAGAGGGCCGCCTCGGGGGGAGCGTCATCCATGATGGCGCGGATTGTCACGGGCGCCGAATTGGGACAAGTGTCCGCGCAGTATGCAGACCGCCCGGAGGGACCAGCCATGACCGCAGCGCAGCCACGCGACGGGGGGGCGCCGGCCCCGCGCGATACCGACAACGGCTCTGCCGGTCAGACCCCGCGCGCCCCCGCGGGCGGTCCGCCCCCCGAGGCGGCCGAGCCGTCGGCGACGACCTACGGCCGCGTGATGCTCAAGATCTCGGGCGAGGCACTGATGGGCGACCAGGGGTACGGTCTTCACCCGCCGACCGTCAGCCGCATCGCCCGCGAGGTCGCGAGCGTACATGCGATGGGGGTCGAGATCTGCCTCGTCATCGGCGGTGGCAACATCTTCCGCGGCCTCCAGGGCTCCGCGCAGGGGATGGAGCGGACCACGGCCGACTACATGGGGATGCTGGCGACCGTCATGAACGCTCTGGCCATGCAGGCGGCGATGGAAGAGCTGCGGATCCACACCCGCGTCATCAGCGCCATCCCGATGGACACGGTGTGCGAGCCCTACATCCGCCGCCGCGCGGTACGTCACCTGGAGAAGAAGCGCGTGTGCATCTTCGCCGCCGGCACCGGGAACCCCTATTTCACCACCGATACCGCCGCGACGCTGCGCGCGGTCGAGATGTCGTGCCAGGCGATCTTCAAGGGCACGAAGGTCGACGGCGTCTACGACGCCGACCCCAAGACGAACCCGGACGCCGTGCGCTACGACCGCGTGACCTACGACGAGGTGCTGGCGCGCCACCTCAACGTCATGGATGCCAGCGGCATCGCGCTGGCCCGCGATAACGGCCTGCCGATCATCGTCTTCAGTCTGGACGAGCCGGGCGGGTTCCGCGGGATCCTGGCGGGGCAGGGGACCTACACGGTCGTCCACGGCTGAGGCGGGCCGCCGGGCCGTCAGCGTCGCGCGGCCGCTTCCAACTGCGGGCGCAGGCCGGCGATGTCGTAGCCTGCACCCGACGCCGCCGCGATCAGCGCGTCGGCGCCGCCGTCCGCACCCAACGCCCAGACCACGCAAGACCGTGTGCCGGAGCGGCAGTAGGCAAGCACGGGGCCGCGTGCCTGTGCAAGGATCCGCGCCTGCTCGGTCACGTTCCCCTCGGTCATCGCGCCGTTCGTCACCGTGTTGAGGTGGAACGCCAGACCGGCCTCCGCCGCCGCCAGTGCCATGGCGTTCGAGGCGAGATCCGACGTCACCTCGGCGTCGGGGCGGTTGTCGATGACGGCGACGAAGCCCTCGGAGGCCAGTGCGGCCATGTCACCGGGCGCGATCTGCGGCGCGACGCTGTAGCGGTCGGTGAGCTTGCGGATGTCCATGATCCGAAGGCTAGCGCGGGTCGTCTACCTGCGCCAGCCCCCCA
Organism: uncultured Alphaproteobacteria bacterium; assembly: GCA_963722905.1. GTDB lineage: Bacteria > Pseudomonadota > Alphaproteobacteria > Rhodobacterales > Rhodobacteraceae > CAVROT01. The sequence goes on from CAVROT010000011.1 coordinate 184,310, forward strand.
TGCGCGGCCTCAACCCAGCAGGATGCCCACCGCCACGATCATCAACCCCAGCCCGGATACCGCCAGCGACGCCATGTTCCAGACCCCCAGACGCGCCAGTCGCGCGCGCATGTCGTCCTCGCCCGCCGCCGCGCGCCGCAATCGCACGGCCTCGACGATGCACATCGCGATGCCCGCGATCCCCAGCAATGCGACGCCCGCGCCGCTCCATACCAAGACTGCCACTCGCACCCTCCCGGACCGACCCGCAACCACGTTCTATTCGCGTGTCCGCCGTGGGGCAAACCGGCAAGGGGCGCGCCTTGCGGCGATTACGGCGGGACGGTATCGGGCATCGCGGAGGTGCGGTCGCCGCCCCAGCCTGACACATGACACGAGGATCCCCATGCCAGACGACGCCGCGCAGACCCCGCTGGACGGAACGATCAACGACGCGACCCGCGACGAGCTGCGGTCCTTCATCGAGCGGATCGAGCAGCTGGAGAGCGAAAAGCGCGATATCGCCGACCAGATCAAGGAGGTGATGGCCGAGGCCAAGGGCCGCGGCTACGACGCCGCAGCCATCCGCAAGATCGTCGCGCTGCGCCGCAAGGACCCCGACGACCGCGCCGAGGAGGAGGCGATCCTTGACCTCTATCTGACCGCACTCGGGATGAGCTGACGGGCACGCCATCGCGGTCCGGAACCCGTGGCCGCATGGCGGCGTCCCGCACGGACCGTCCGGCGACGCACGTCGAACGGGGCCACAGGGCCGTACGCCGGCTCCGGTCCCGCAGGCGCCGTCCGCGTCCGCCGCGTCCCACGTCAGTCCGGAGGCAGGGTCCGACGCCTTCCCCCGACGACCGGAGGCCCGGCGGTACCTGCGCGGACGGGTCCCCCGGCGGTCCGTGGCCGTCTGCCACGAGCCTTCCGCGAACCCAACCGGCCGCGCCGGGTCCTGCCAAGACGGGGGATCGGCGTGCGACCGCCTTTTGCGGCCCGTACAATCGGGGGTTCTCGCCGCCACGAGCGCCCGCGGCTTTTTCGGCTGCGCACCGCGCGGCGATGGACCGGGAACCGGCAGGCCGGCGCGCTTTCGGGGCCATCGAGCCGATACAGTGTGACGCCTGCGACGCCGTGCCGTTCCCTTGGCATGCGCCCCGCTGGACGGAGCGCGTCAGGCAAGGAGCCACGACATGCAGATCCAGACCTTCAGAACCGCAATCATCGCCGCCGGCATCGCCTTGGGCGTCGCCGCCACGTCCGCGGCGGCACAGGCCGAGCTCGACACCGATTCCGACGGCGTCCTCAGCTACGACGAGCTGCTCGCAGGATATCCCGACATGAGCGAGGCGACCTTCCTGACCATGGACGCCGATGCGTCGGGCACGATCGACAGGTCCGAGCTTGCCGCCGCGATGGATGCCGGAACGCTGCCGGCATCCTGATCCGGCTGGGCCGCCCTTTACCGAAGTCCCCGCCGTTGCCACGGCGGGGCACGCGTGCCGTCGCCTGGCCGGGCGCCACCGTCGCGCGCATCCGGCTCGGCCGCCCGGCGCCGTTCGGCACTCCTTCGGCTGCGCCTTTATGACCGGACCGCATACCGTCCGTCCCGCGCTTGCCGCACGGGGTCCTATGGCGTAGCCCGGGCGGGTTCCGATCCGAGGTATGCCCCATGCGACTGTCCCGCTACTTCCTGCCCGTCCTCAAGGAGACGCCCGCCGAGGCGCAGATCGCCAGCCACCGGCTGATGCTGAGGGCCGGCATGATCAAGCAGGCGACGTCGGGCATCTATTCATGGCTGCCGCTGGGAACCCGCGTCCTGCGCAATGTCGAAAGGATCGTTCACGAGGAACAGCAGCGTGCGGGCCACATCCCGATGCTGATGCCCACGATCCAGCCGGCCGAGCTGTGGCGCGAAAGCGGGCGCTATGACGACTATGGCGCCGAGATGCTGCGCATCGAGGATCGCCACGGCCGCGACATGCTTTTCGGACCGACGAACGAGGAGATGATCACCGACATTTTCCGGTCCCACGTGAGCAGCTACCGCGACCTGCCGCTGACGCTCTATCATATCCAGTGGAAGTTCCGCGACGAAGTGCGTCCGCGCTTCGGGGTGATGCGGGGGCGCGAGTTCCTGATGAAGGACGGCTACACCTTCGACGTCTCGAAGGAGGCGGCGCTGCATGCCTACAACCGCCATCTGGTCAGCTACCTGCGGACCTACGAACGCATGGGCCTGAAGGCGATCCCGATGCGCGCCGACGGCGGGCCCATCGGCGGCGACTACACGCACGAGTTCCTGATCCTCGCCGACACCGGCGAGTCCGAGGTCTTCTACGACGCCGCCGTGACCGACCTGACCTTCGGCAACCGCGAGATCGACTACGACGACGTGGACCAGTGCGAGGCCGTACTGAAAGAGTTCACGACGCGCTATGCACGGACGGACGAGACTCATGACGCGGCGCTCTTCGCCGAGGTGCCCGAGGACCGGCGCCGCAGCGCGCGGGGCATCGAGGTCGGCCAGATCTTCTACTTCGGCACCAAGTATTCCGATGCCATGGGCGCGCTGGTCCAGGGCACCGAAGGCAAGCCCGCGCCGGTCCACATGGGGTCGCACGGCATCGGCGTCTCGCGGCTGGTGGGCGCCATCATCGAGGCGTCGCACGATGACCGTGGCATCGTCTGGCCCGAGGGCGTGACACCGTTCCATGCCGGCATCGTCAACCTGCGCCAGGGCGACGCCGATTGCGATGCGGCCTGTGCCGACCTCGAGGGCAAGCTGGCGGTCGCGGGGCTGGAGGCACTCTACGACGACCGCGACGAACGCGCCGGCGCCAAGTTCGCCACGATGGACCTCATCGGGCTTCCATGGCGGCTGACGGTCGGTCCCCGGGGGCTGAAGAGCGGCGTGGTCGAGCTCACGTCGCGCCGCACGGGCGAGACAGAGGAACTGAAGCCCGAAGCCGCGGTGACCAGACTGGTCAAGACCTACGCCGGACGCTGAGAGTACCAAGGCCGCCGCGCAAGATCACGGCGAGCACGGGCCGAAAGGGGGATCACGGTGTGAGCCGACGGATGGCGGGGCCCACAACAAAGATTCCTGTAATGGGAATTATGTAATCTCTTTTAGCCGATGGCGCGACGAACCCGCCAGTCGTCCCAATGGCATGACAGCCGGTGCGCTCGCTTCGCCCGAAAGCTTAAGAAAATCGTCGAATACATTGAAAGATATGGAGGATACAGGTCAGGCAAGCGGACCTACGGACGATGTACTACTTTCGACCCGGCCGCTGCGGACGCGGTTCAGTCGGTGCCCGCTCCGGATCGGGACGCAGTGAGGTTGCTCGCCGCGTCCCTCCGGGTCACTCGGGTTTGCCGACCTTGGCGACCTCTGCGGCGAAGTCTTCCTTTTCGCGTTCGATGCCTTCCCCGACCTCGAGACGGACGAAGCCGGTGATGTCCACGCCCACCTCTTTCGCGGCGGCGCCGACGGTCAGGTCCGGGTTCACGACGAAGTCCTGGTTCAGGAGCGTCACCTCGGACATGTATTTCTTCATGCGTCCGACGATCATCTTCTCGATCACGCCCTCGGGCTTGCCGCTCTCGCGGGCGATGTCGATCTGGATCTGGCGTTCCTTCTCCAGAACGGCCGGGTCGAGGTCAGCCTCGCTCAACGACGCCGGATTGACCGCCGCTATGTGCATCGCGACCTGCCGCGCGAAATCTCCGTCGGCGCCCGAATAGGCCACCAGAACGCCGATCTTGCCCATGCCGGGCGCCGCGGCGTTGTGTACGTAGGCCACGACGCTGTCGCCCTCTGCCGACGCCATGCGGCGGACGGCCATGTTTTCGCCGATGGTGGCGACCTTGTCGGTCACGGTCGCCTCGACGGTCTTGCCGCCCATATCGGCCGTCCTCAGTGCCTCTACGTCGCCCGCGCCGATGGCGACCTTCGCGATGCCGGCGACCATGGACTGGAACTCGGCGTTCTTGGCGACGAAATCGGTCTCCGAGTTGACCTCCACGGCGACCCCCCGACCGCCCTCGACCGCTACCGCGACCAGACCTTCGGCGGCGGTGCGGCCGGACTTCTTGGCGGCCTTGGCCAGCCCCTTGGTGCGCAGCCAGTCCTGCGCGGCCTCGATGTCGCCGTCGGTTTCGGTCAGCGCCTTCTTGGCGTCCATCATTCCGGCGCCGGTCATCTCGCGCAGATCTTTGACTTGTGCGGCTGTGATCGCCATCTCAGGCTCTCCTAAATGTCAGTCGTGAACGGGTGTTGTGCGGGCGGCGGTCATGTGGCCGCCCGCGTCGAAGGTGATGCCCGCCCGGCCGGCGCGCGTCATTGCCGAAACGGTCCGCGGGATCAGGCGTCCGAGCCGGCGCCTTCCTTGGGCTTGTTGTCCAGGTCGTAGGGCGCGTCCTTGGCGATGGTATCGTCCGCCGCGGATTCGCTGCTGACCGGAGCCGTGTCGTCCAGCATTTCAGGTGCGGGATCCTCGGCGGCGCCGGGATCGGCGTCCATCCCCTCTTCGAGGGCGGCCTCTTCCAGCGCGCCTACGTCGACGCCGGCGGCCCCCAGTTGTGCCGACATGCCATCCAGAGCGGCGCGCGCCGCAAGGTCGCAATAGAGCGCGATGGCCCGTGCCGCGTCGTCATTGCCCGGAACGATGTAGTCGATGCCGTCGGGCGGCGCGTTGCTGTCGACGATGGCGACGACGGGAATTCCGAGCTTGCGCGCCTCGAGGACCGCCAGATCCTCCTTGTTGACGTCGATGACGAACAGCAGATCCGGCACGCCGCCCATCTCTCGGATGCCGCCCAGCGATGCGCTCAGCTTGGCCTGGTCGCGCTCCATCGACAGACGCTCGCGCTTGGTGAGGCCCTCGGCGCCGTCCGCCATGCGCTCGTCGATCATCTTGAGCCGGGCGATAGACTGGCTGACCGTCTTCCAGTTGGTCAGCGTGCCGCCCAGCCAGCGGTGGTTCATGTAGTACTGGGCGCAGCGTTCCGCGGCGTCGGCGACGGGCTTTTGCGCCTGCCGCTTGGTGCCGACGAAAAGGACGCGCCCGCCCTTGGCCACGGTGTCGCGGATGACGTTCAGCGCCTGGTCCAGCATCGGGACCGTCTGCGTCAGGTCGAGGATGTGAATCCCGTTGCGCGAGCCGTAGATGTACTCGCCCATGCGCGGGTTCCAGCGCTGGGTCTGGTGGCCGAAGTGCACGCCGGCTTCTAGAAGCTGACGCAGCGAAAATTCTGGCAGTGCCATGTGATGTCCGTCCTGGTTTCCGGTTTCATGCCTCGGCGGGACGTCTCAAGCCTGCTGGCTCAACCGGCGGACCGCCGCAGGATGTCTCCCCGCGAGAGCCCAAGCCCCACCTGTGAAAGTGCAAGGCCGATACGCCCAGGCGCGCCCGATTGCAAGGCCGCGCGACATAAGCCGTCTACGATGCGCCCGCCGCCGTCCCCGTCGCCCGCCGCGCCGTCGTTCGCGCGATCGAGACCCGATGTGGACGCGCACCCGATGAGGGCATCGCGACCGGGCACGCCCTCACCGGCGGGGCCGCCGTCGCCACCCGCGCCGCCTGCCCCGCCGCCGCTGGCGGCGGACTTGGACGCCTCGACACCTATGCTTCGCCCGGTGAAGCGGCCCGGATTCATAATGGCCGCCGCCGAGCCGCCGGCGCCGCCGTCCAACAGCGCGGTGAAATGAAAAATTGCCGGTCCGGACGCCGTCGATCCCGGCCGTCCCGTCGCCGGCACCGATACCCGTCGAACCGGTCTGGCTGGCGACCACGTTCCCCGAGCGGATGACGCGATCCGGAACCAGATCGCCCTCTTTCGGAATTGCGCCGTAGGCAGCCTGCGCCGTCGTGGCGGCTGTGCGGCCGAAGTCCTGCCTTCCGTCGGCGAGGCGCAAACCGTTCAGCGTCTCCGTCACGCCGCCGCGATATGAAAGGTGCAGCGACCATACCACCCGACAGGGCCACATCCGGGTAGCGGTCGCCAGTTCGGTCGCCGAAAACAGTCAGGCCATCTCCGCCGGCGACGGTGAGGCCATCGAAAACGGTGATGCTGCCCGGTGGCGTCGCCGCGGTCGTTTGCACGGTGGAGATGGCTGGAGAGAATAGAATGCAATCGGGCCCCGCCGCGCCGTCGACCGATGGGATCGCTTCTCGGAAAGAAAGGAGCCCGTCGCCGGGATCGATACTGCCGCCTCCGGTTGCAGCCAGGCATCGGGTCATTGCGGCGCCTTGTCGGATATGGCGTTAGGACACGACGAAGGTGCAGCCAGCGAATGTCCACGGGAAACAGAGGTCGGCGCGTGCAGGACACAGCGTTAGAGGGATCCCCTGACGATGGGCTGGGGATCAGAGACAATCAGAGAAGCCACAATGCGTTTCATGAATCCTAATAACGATAAGAGTTCCTGTTCGTATTCTCAGACCACATGCCCGACTTGGGTGAGGATTGGCAGTTCAAAAGATCCTGAATAGCGGCCTTCGTCGATGGAGAACACGGCCGGGCTTGCACGCAGGGGGGGCATGACGCATGACGTCACCATGCCGAACCCTCCCGCGCCTGCCCCCGACATCCTGTGCATCGGATCGGTCCTGTGGGACCTCATCGGGCGGTCGCCGGCCCACATCGCGCCGGGCGGAGACGTGCCGGGCCGCATCGTCCGACTGCCGGGCGGGGTCGCGATGAACGTGGCGATGACGCTGCGCCGGTTCGGTCGGACCCCTGCCCTGCTCAGCGTCGTCGGACGGGACCCCGAGGGGGACGCGCTGATCGCCGCGGCCGCGGCCCTCGGGATCGTGACCGCATATATCCACCGATCCGACGATATGCCGACCGACCGTTACATGGCCATAGAGGGCGCCGGCGGGCTGGTCGCCGCCGTGGCCGACGCCCATTCCCTCGAACGGGCCGGCGCAGCGATCCTCGCGCCGCTGACGGACGGTCCGCTGGGCCGCGACGGCGCGCCCTGGACGGGCGCCGTCGTTCTGGACGGAAACCTGACCGAGGCGCTGCTGGCCCTGATCTCGCACAGCCCGGCCTTCGCTGCGGCCGACCTGCGGGTGGCACCCGCATCGCCCGGCAAGGCGGGCCGGCTGGCGCCGCTGCTGAACCATCCCCGCGCGACCTTCTATGTCAATCTGATCGAGGCCGGGCTGCTGCTGCACGACACTCCGCCCGACGCCCCCGCCGCGGCCGTCGCCCTGCATGCGCGGGGCGCCCGCCGTGCCGTGGTAACGGACAGCGGGCGCGCGGCTGCGGTCGCAGGTCCCGGCGGCGTACTGAGCGCGGTACCGCCGGCGGTGATGGTCACCCGCGTCACGGGCGCCGGGGATACGCTGATGGCCGCCCATATCGCGGCCGAACTGCGCGGCGAAGAGGGCGAGGCGGCGCTGCGCACGGCGCTGGCCGCCGCCGCCGCCCATGTCGGCGGGGACGTGCCGGCATGACGGTCGCGACGCGGACCACCCGGCGGACATGGCACACGCGGACGCGTCGGACCGCGCCGGCACCAGGCTTGCGGCCCGCCGCATGACCCCGCCGCTGATCCTCTCGGCCGAGGTCGAGGCGGCGCGTGCCGACGGGACGGCGGTGGTCGCGCTGGAATCGACCATCATCACCCACGGGATGCCCTGGCCGCGCAACGTCGAGGTCGCGCGCGAGGTCGAGGCGACGGTGCGGGAGGCGGGCGCCGTGCCGGCCACCGTCGCCGTCATCGACGGATCGCTCCGCATCGGGCTGGCCGGGGCGCAGCTGGACCATCTCGCTCGCGCCGACGATGTGGCCAAGCTGTCGCGCGCCGACCTTGCCGTCTGCATCGCGGCCGGCGGCACCGGGGCCACCACCGTCGCCGCCACGATGATCGCAGCCCACCTTGCGGGGATCGAGGTCTTCGCCACGGGCGGCATCGGCGGCGTGCACCGTGGTGCGTCGCATAGCTTCGACGTCTCGGCGGACCTGCGCGAGCTGGCCGAGACTCCGGTGACCGTCGTGGCGTCCGGCGCGAAGGCCATCCTCGATCTGCCCGCCACCTACGAGGTGCTCGAGACGCTGGGCGTGCCGGTGATCGCGGTGGGTCAGGACGTTCTGCCGGCGTTCTGGTCGCGCACATCCGCCCTCCCGGCCCCGCTGCGCATCGACGACGCCGCCGACATCGCCGCCGCCCACGTCATGCGGGGCGCGATGAACCTGCCCGGCGGCCAGTTGGTGGCCAATCCCATCCCCGCTGCAGACGACATCCCCGAGGCGACGCTGGCCCCGCTGATCGAGCGGGCGCTGGCCGAGGCGGCGTCGCAGGGAATTTCGGCCAAATCGGTGACGCCGTTCCTGCTGGCGCGGCTGTTCGACCTGACCGGGGGGCGTTCGCTGGACGCGAACGTGGCGCTGGTGCTCTCGAATGCGCGTCTGGCAGCCGCCATCGCCCAGGACATCGGCAATATCCGAAAGCATGTGGCCGCCGCGGTCGGATCGGCCGTGTAAGACCGCGCAGGACCGACTATGGTCCATTGCAGCAAGGCAACGGGCGGCATAGGTCAGTCGGGTCCCGGACGGAACCATTGCCCTGGCCCGAGGCCCGCCCATGAGAACGCCCATCGCCCCCGAACCCGTCGAAATCAGGCGACGCCGGACTCCGTTCGCCGGTCTGCGGGCGAACTTCCTCACAGGGCTGGTGGTCATCGCGCCCATCGGACTGACGGTCTGGCTGATCTGGACCGTGACCGGCTGGATCGACGGCTGGGTGCTGCCGCTGGTGCCGGGCCGCCTGCGCCCCGAGCAGTATATCGGCATCAACCTGCGCGGCGTCGGCGTGGTGATATTCCTGATCTTCACGGTCGTGATCGGTTGGCTCGCGAAGGGCCTGATCGGGCGGTCGTTGATCCGGTTCGGCGAAAGCCTAGTGAACCGGATGCCCGTCGTCCGGTCGGTCTATTCCGCCGTCAAGCAGATAGCCGAGACCGTGTTCGCCCAGTCAGAGACGTCGTTCGACACCGCCGTCCTGGTCGAGTATCCGCGCCGCGGCCTCTGGGCCATCGCCTTTGTCTCGACCGAGGCCAAGGGCGAGATCGCGGCGTCCGACCCCGGGGCCGAGCTGGTGTCGCTGTTCCTGCCGACCACACCCAACCCGACGTCGGGATTCCTTCTCTTCGCGCCGCGCGCCGAGATCATCGAACTCGACATGTCTGTCGAGGATGCGGCGAAGCTCGTGATATCGGCGGGCCTCGTCTATCCGAACGCCAAGGACCCGTCGCGCCCCGCCGAGACCCGCCAGGCGGCCGAATAGGCCCCGCCCGGCGGCTCTCAGCCGAACATTGCCTCCAGATCGACCGACGAGCGCACGCCGAGGTCGTCCATATGCGCGTCGAGGAACCGGCCGGCGGCCGCCTGGCCGGCGCGCCGCAACCGTTCGATGATAACGGGGGACGGCACCATCTTGGTTGCCACGCTGAGGTCGCCCATCAGGCGGTCGTCCGCGACCATGTGGACGAAGACGTCCTTCATGACGCCCTTGGGCATCCGACCCGCGGCAATCAGGTCCTTGACGAAGTCGATGGCGCGCAGCTCACGCAGAAGCGAAGAATTGAACGATATCTCGTTGATCCGGTTAAGAATCTCCTGCGGGGAGTAGGGAAGCTCGGCGCGTTCGATCGGATTGATGTTCACCACGACGATATCGTCCGGCAGATCGGGCGCGAAAAGCGGGAAAAGCGCCGGATTGCCGGTATAGCCGCCGTCCCAATAGGCCTCGCCGTCGATCTCGATGGCCTGGAAGACGGTCGGCAGGCAGGCCGAGGCCATGATCGCCTCGGGGCCGACCGCGTCGCCGGTGAAGATCTTCACCTTTCCGGTCCGCACGTTCGTCGCGCAGACGTGCAGCGCCGGCCCGCCCGGGTCGCAGACCTTGTCGAAGCGCATGTCGCGCACGACGTCCTCCAGCGGATTGCGGTAGAACGGCCCGTAGGCGTAGGGGCTCACCGAGCGGCTGATCGTATCGGCGAAGGAGAACGGCAGGCTGAACTCGATGGCCTGCGCCACCGCGTTCGATCCCGGGGCGTATTGCGTCAGCCAGTTCGCCAGCCGCATGTCGGACACCGCGCCGATCTTGCCCCAGAGCCAATCCAGAGCGGCGCGTGCCCCCGCGGCCCCGCCGTCGGCGAACCCGGCCTTCAGCGCGGCGCCGTTCAGCGCGCCCGCCGACGTGCCGCTGATCGCGGCGATCTCGATATCGGGGCAGGCGAGCAGCGCGTCGAGCGCGCCCCAGGTGAAGGCGCCGTGCGCCCCGCCGCCCTGCAGGGCGAGGTTGATCCGCCGCGGCGTACCGCGGGTCAAAGCGCCGTCCAGCCGCCGTCCACGCTGATGGTGGTGCCGGTGATCTGCGCGGCCGCGTCAGAGCACAGGAACAGGACCGTGCCACCCATCTGCCCGACCGTGGCGAATTCCTTGGATGGCTGACGCTTCAGCATCACGTCGCGGATGACCGTCTCGCGGTCCATGCCGTATTCCTTCATGGTATCCGGGATCTGCGCCTCGACCAACGGGGTCAGCACGTAGCCCGGGCAGATCGCGTTGGCAGTGATCGGCTCTTCGGCGGTCTCCAGCGCAACCGTCTTGGTCAGCCCGACGATGCCGTGTTTTGCAGCGATGTAGGCCGACTTGTAGGGCGACGCGGTCAGCCCGTGGGCGCTGGCGATGTTGACCACCCGCCCCCAGCCGGCGGCCCGCATCATCGGCAGGGCGACGGCGGTGGTGTGGAACGCGCTCGACAGGTTGATGGCCAGGATCGCATCCCACTTGGCGGGTGGAAAGTCCTGGATCGGGGCGACGTGCTGGATGCCGGCATTGTTGACGAGGATGTCGCACCTGCCCGCGTCGCCGATGAGTCGACGCGCCGCGTCGCCGTCCGACAGGTCCGCCGGCACATAGGTGGCCGCGACCCCGAACTCGTCCGCGATGGCGCGCGCGAGGTCGTGATCCTCGGCCGCGTCGGTGTAGGAGTTCAGCACGACGTCAATTCCGGCGCGTGCCAGTTCGCGCGCGATCCCGAGGCCGATTCCCGAGGTCGACCCGGTAACGACTGCGGTTTTTCCGGCCAGTTGCATGGTTGCATGTCCCTTCGTTGGCGGTGATGCAGTCCACATACCCTCCGCGCAATAGCGGCGGCGCCATCGGGGCGAATCAGCGCCGGCGACAGTGGACCTGAGGATGCGACGTCGCATGCGCGCGGTGCGCGTTCAACAGGGCCGAGCCCCAGCAGCGACAGGGGCGCAGCGCTACACACGCCCAAGGTCTGCAGACAAAAAAAGACGCCCGCACAAGGCGGGCGTCAAGTCATTGAGGCAGGTTTCATACAGGCAAGAAACCTATCGAGCAGTGCGTTCGGTATAGTGCGACAACCGGCCGGCTGGCAACGTAAAAGTTTGATAAGGTGAGGCTCCGCAGCTAGAAAGCGTCACCCATCTTACTGAAATCCGAGGAATGACGCCATGATCCAGCCGCTCCGGTCGAGGATTCCAGCAGCCATCGTCGCATCCGTCATGGCGGCGGTGGCGGTGCCCGCCGCCTGGGCCGAACCGGCGCACGGCATCGCGATGTACGGCGATCCCGCCCTCCCCGACGGCTTCGACCATTTTCCCTACACCAACCCCGACGCCCCGAAGGGGGGCCGCATCGTTCTTGGCGAGGGTGGCGGGTTCGACAGTCTCAACCCCTTCATCCTCAAGGGGTCGGCCCCCTACGGCGTCGGCGTCTACGTGTTCGAGACCCTGATGGCGCGCAGCTGGGACGAGCCCTTCACGCTCTACGGCTGGCTGGCCGCCACGGTCGAGACGGACGAGAACCGCTCGTGGGTCGAATTCACGCTGCGCCCCGAGGCGACCTTCTCGGACGGGGCGCCCGTCACCGTCGAGGACGTGATCTGGTCCTACGAGACGCTGGGGACCCAGGGGCATCCCCGCTATCTCGGCACCTGGGAGAAGGTCGCAAAGGTCGAAGCCACCGGCCCCATGACCGTCCGCTTCACCTTCACCGGACCCGACCGCGAGCTGCCGCTGCTGCTGGGCATGCGCCCAATCCTGAAGAAGGAACAGTGGGAGGGGCGCGACTTCGGCGCCTCGGGGCTGGACATGGTGCCCGTGGGGTCAGGCCCCTACGTGATCGACGACGTCGATCCCGGCCGGTCGATCAGCCTCGTGAAGGACCCCGACTGGTGGGGCCGCAACGTCCCGGCGATGCGCGGGCAGCACAATCTGGATGAAATACGCTACGAGTACTTCGGCGACGGCGACGTCGTGTTCGAGGCGTTCAAGGCCGGTACCCTCACCTCCTACCGGGAGGGCAATGCCGGCAAGTGGGCGACGCAGTACGACTTCCCCCGCGTCCGCTCCGGCGAGGTCGTGCAATCGCTCATCCCGCACCAGCGCCCGACCGGCATCACAGGGTTCGCGATGAACACCCGCCGCGCGCCCTTCGACGACTGGCGCGTGCGCGAGGCGATGATGCACGCCTTCAACTTCGAGTTCATGAACGCCACGCTGAACGACGAGGGCGCGCCGCGCATCACCTCCTACTATTCCAATTCCGTTCTCGGGATGGACCCCGGTCCGGCCGAGGGGCGCGTCGCCGATCTGCTGGCCCCTATGGCGGATGACCTCCTGCCGGGCGCGATCGAGGGGTACACCTTCCCCGCGGGCGACGGCACCGCGCGCAACCGCGCCGGCCTGGCCCGGGCGCGCGACCTGCTGGCCGAGGCGGGGTACGAGGTTCAGGACGGCACGATGACCGGCCCGGACGGCCCCCTGACGTTCGAGATCGTGCTGAGCCAGAACGCCTCTGAAACCCAGCGCATGGTCGACATCTTCGCCGCCGCGCTGAACCGGCTGGGTATCTTCCCCACGGTGACGACGGTCGACTCGGCGCAGTATACCGAACGGACCACCGCCTTCGACTTCGGCATGGCCTACTACACCCGCGGCCTGTCGCTGAGCCCGGGCGCCGAGCAGCGACTCTACTGGGGGTCCGAAGCCGCCGACGTTTCCGGGTCGCGCAACTGGATGGGCGTCCAGAACCCCGCCGTGGACGCGCTGATCGAGGCGATGCTGGCCTCCGAGACCCGCGACGACTTCATAGCCGCCACCCGCGCCCTCGACCGCGCCCTCACCTCGGGCCGCTACGTCATCCCGGTGTGGACCACGGTGGAATCCCGCCTGGCCCACGACGCCCGCCTCCACTACCCCGCCGACCGCCTCCCCATCTACGGCGACTGGATCGGCTTCCAGCCGGATGTATGGTGGTGGGAGGAATAGTCACATAGAGATGACTGTATAGATACACTAATTCATATCATTTAAGCCTTGTATCGAAGATATGAATTCGAGGAATTCCTCTCGATACTTGAGCCAACGTTCTCCGTGTTCGGGGTGGTTCACCTTCCCAAGTTTTTGATACAGATCGTATAATTTGCTTTTCACTAGCTTGGGATTTCCCGACCTATCAGATAACTCTTGAAAGAATTTATTCACTAATTCTTCTTCTAGATTTTCAATATTAGTTGGGGTAACATTATAGTCTTTACTATTTACCTGTACCGGAGAGTGTCCTATTCGAGCCAAGCCAGATCTCAATTCATCCGATCCCAAGTATAACTGCACCAAGTCGTCGTTCTCAGTTGCTGGGAACGGGATGTAGGTAAAGAACATATCAAGCAAAAATTTTTCACCCCAAATACGTCACCAGAATATTGGGACCATAATTCTTCATTAGCGGCCGGACCTTGCGGCCTTACAAAAAAATGTCCAACCAAGCAGTGCAGCTCAAATCGATAAGGAGTCCGCTCTGAACAACGCCTAGCCTGCTGATTTTCTGGGATGAACTGGCTTTCCTGCTGTGCCGATATTGCAGGGTTTGCTATGCTTAGGCTCCAGACTCATTGATGGTCAAAGCCAGAAGATGACGGCGGCGGCGAGCGCGATGGCGGACAGGAAGACCTTCGGGCAGCGGTCGTAGCGAGTGGCGATCCTCCGCCAGTCCTTCAGGCGACCGAACATGATCTCGATGCGATGGCGCCGCTTGTAGCGGCGCTTGTCGTGTCGGACGGCGTTGCCGCGTGACTTCCGGCCCGGGATGCAGGGGCATATCCCTCTGTCTCTCAACGCTTCCCGGAACCAGTCGGCATCGTAGCCCCGGTCGGCGATCAGCCATTCGGCGGCGGGCAGGCTGCTCAGCAGGGCCGCCGCTCCGGTGTAGTCGCTGATCTGGCCTGCCGTCATGAAGAACCGCAGAGGCCGGCCTTTCGCGTCAGTGACGGCGTGCAGCTTCGTGTTCAGCCCGCCCTTCGTCCGCCCGATCAGGCGCCCGCGCTGGTCTTCTGGCCCCCCTTTTTCGCCCGCAGGCTCGAGGCCGTGCGGTGCGCCTTCAGGTAGGTCGCGTCGATCATGACGACCTTCTCTTCGCCGCCTTCGGCGGCCAGCCCCTCCATGATCCTAGCGAAGACCCCCATGTCGCCCCACCGCTTCCATCGGTTGTAGAGCGTTTTGGGCGGACCATACTCCCTGGGCGCGTCGCACCACCGCAACCCGTTGCGATTGATGAAGACTATTCCGCTCAGAACGCGCCGGTCATCAACCCGCGGCTTGCCATGGCTCTTCGGGAAGAAGGGCCGGAGGCGATCCATCTGCTCCTCGGTCAGCCAGAAAAGGTTGCTCATCATCACCCCCGCCAGTTCGGGAGCTTGAATCATGCAGCCTCGGCGGCCTCAAGCGGATCAATGGGTCCTGACCCTAGGGCCGGAACCCTGCGATTTCGGAGGCCCGATGAAGCCCAAGTTCCGCGGCCCCGAGCAGGACGATCTGCTCCGCCCCCGGCTCACCGATCTGATCGACATGCGCCACGAGCTGGTACGGCTCGAGGCGCTGATCGACTGGGCGTTCTTCGAGGCCGAATGGGTGGGCTTCTTTCCGTCGCATACCGGGCGGCCGGCGACGTCGCCGCGGCTGGTCGCGGGTCTGCTCTACCTCCAGCACGCTTACGCGCTCTCGGACGAGGCGGTCGTCGCGCGGTGGGCGGAGAACCCCTACTGGCAGCACTTCTGTGGGGAGACGTTCTTTCAGCATCGCCCGCCGATCGACCCGTCCTCGCTGACGCGCTGGCGGGGGCGGATCGGGGAGGAGGGCGTGGAATGGCTGCTCACGAAGACGATCGAGGCGGGGAGGGACGCCGGCGTCATCGCCGAGCGCAGCACGGCCGACGTGATCGTCGACACCACGGTGATGGAAAAGGCGATTGCGCACCCGACCGACGCGCGGCTCTATGAGAAAGCAAGGACGCGCATGGTCAAGCTCGCGCATGAGGCGGGCCTGCCGCTGCGCCAGAGCTATGCGCGCCTCGGGGCCCGGCTGGCCCAGCAGGCGGGTCGCTACGCCCATGCCCGGCAGTTCAAACGCATGCGAAGGGCCCTGCGGCGGCTCAAGGGCTACGCCGGCCGCGTGATGCGCGACATCGCTCGGCGGATCGGCACGGTCGGGGACGACGCTTTGCGCGCCCGCCTCAAAGTCGAGCTCGCCCTGGCCGGCCGCCTGCTCGCCCAGAAGCCGAAGGACCGCCGGAAGCTCTACGCGCTCCACGAGCCCGACGTCGACTGCATCTCCAAGGGCAAGGCCCGCAAGCGCTACGAATTCGGCTGCAAGGTGTCCGTCGCCACCACGCATCGCGAGGGCTTCGTCGTCGGCATGCGCTCGCTGCCGGGGAACCCCTATGACGGCCACACGCTGCACGAAGCCCTCGAACAGGTCGAGATCCTCGCCGACCGCCGCCCGGCCCGCGTCTTCGTCGACCGGGGCTACCGGGGCCACGGCATCGCGCCCGACACCGGCACCGCCGTCTACATCTCCGGCCAGCGCCGCGGCATGACCCGCGTGCTCCGCCGCGCCCTGCGCCGCAGGTCCGCCATCGAACCCACCATCGGCCACATGAAGACCGACGGCCGCCTGTCGCGCTCGCCCCTCAAGGGCACCCTCGGCGATGCGCTCCACGCCGTGCTCTGCGGCGCAGGCCACAACATCCGCCAGATCCTCGCATACCTCAGGGCTCTTTGGCCCCAAATCCTGACCTTGCTCCTGCGCGTCGTGGTGGGAGCCAACGCCCTCCCGGCAGCGGCAATGCCTCAAATCGAACTCGCAGCGTGATGTTCAGAACGGACTAAGGAACGACCTCATCAACCAATTTTCCTCGCTTCGGGCGGTACTGACTTCCCATGAGATGAGAGAATCTTTTCGAGAAAAGATGCGCTGCCTGCCCTTCTGACAATTGGTTCGAATAGACATGTTTAGAGATATTAGCTCTAGCCCCTCGTAGTTTGAATGTAATCGTGCAGAAACCTGGATTCTCGTTTGTCGGGTGAACAGAGAATACCTGCGTATGCATACCTGACACACGATCCACCTTCAGGCCGGTCCTTAGTCCGCTCTGAACAACGCCTAGCCTGCTGATTTTCTGGGATGAACTGGCTTTCCTGCTGTGCCGATATTGCAGGGTTTGCTATGCTTAGGGCCGGAACCCTGCGATTTCGGAGGCCCGATGAAGCCCAAGTTCCGCGGCCCCGAGCAGGACGATCTGCTCCGCCCCCGGCTCACCGATCTGATCGACATGCGCCACGAGCTGGTACGGCTCGAGGCGCTGATCGACTGGGCGTTCTTCGAGGCCGAATGGGTGGGCTTCTTTCCGTCGCATACCGGGCGGCCGGCGACGTCGCCGCGGCTGGTCGCGGGTCTGCTCTACCTCCAGCACGCTTACGCGCTCTCGGACGAGGCGGTCGTCGCGCGGTGGGCGGAGAACCCCTACTGGCAGCACTTCTGTGGGGAGACGTTCTTTCAGCATCGCCCGCCGATCGACCCGTCCTCGCTGACGCGCTGGCGGGGGCGGATCGGGGAGGAGGGCGTGGAATGGCTGCTCACGAAGACGATCGAGGCGGGGAGGGACGCCGGCGTCATCGCCGAGCGCAGCACGGCCGACGTGATCGTCGACACCACGGTGATGGAAAAGGCGATTGCGCACCCGACCGACGCGCGGCTCTATGAGAAAGCAAGGACGCGCATGGTCAAGCTCGCGCATGAGGCGGGCCTGCCGCTGCGCCAGAGCTATGCGCGCCTCGGGGCCCGGCTGGCCCAGCAGGCGGGTCGCTACGCCCATGCCCGGCAGTTCAAACGCATGCGAAGGGCCCTGCGGCGGCTCAAGGGCTACGCCGGCCGCGTGATGCGCGACATCGCTCGGCGGATCGGCACGGTCGGGGACGACGCTTTGCGCGCCCGCCTCAAAGTCGAGCTCGCCCTGGCCGGCCGCCTGCTCGCCCAGAAGCCGAAGGACCGCCGGAAGCTCTACGCGCTCCACGAGCCCGACGTCGACTGCATCTCCAAGGGCAAGGCCCGCAAGCGCTACGAATTCGGCTGCAAGGTGTCCGTCGCCACCACGCATCGCGAGGGCTTCGTCGTCGGCATGCGCTCGCTGCCGGGGAACCCCTATGACGGCCACACGCTGCACGAAGCCCTCGAACAGGTCGAGATCCTCGCCGACCGCCGCCCGGCCCGCGTCTTCGTCGACCGGGGCTACCGGGGCCACGGCATCGCGCCCGACACCGGCACCGCCGTCTACATCTCCGGCCAGCGCCGCGGCATGACCCGCGTGCTCCGCCGCGCCCTGCGCCGCAGGTCCGCCATCGAACCCACCATCGGCCACATGAAGACCGACGGCCGCCTGTCGCGCTCGCCCCTCAAGGGCACCCTCGGCGATGCGCTCCACGCCGTGCTCTGCGGCGCAGGCCACAACATCCGCCAGATCCTCGCATACCTCAGGGCTCTTTGGCCCCAAATCCTGACCTTGCTCCTGCGCGTCGTGGTGGGAGCCAACGCCCTCCCGGCAGCGGCAATGCCTCAAATCGAACTCGCAGCGTGATGTTCAGAACGGACTCCTTAGTCGAGAGCTTGGTACGATTTCGACTTGTAAGGACTGGTCCTTCATCTCCCAAGCGCGAATGAGCACCTTTGGTCCGTCAGACGTAGATACCCCAAAGTAGCGGGAACGCTGCCTTGCCATTTCTTATTAATCTTTCAGCTCAATATGGGAGTAGGACCTATAGTAGCAGGTTCTAACCAAATGCGTCCGGCTCCTCGGCCTTCCGCTTCTCCACGAAGGCCGTCAGCTTGCCCAGCATCTCCGGGTCCAGCGACGGCTGGCGGTAGTCGCCCAGCATCTTCGCCACCCGCGCGGACGCCAGCGCCTGCGTGTCGCGCGCACCCTCGTCGGTCCAGGTCTCGAACGGCTTGTAGTCCAGCAGGTCGGACTTCCAGAATGCCGACTTGAAGTTCGCCTGCGTGTGCGCGCAGCCCAGGTAGTGGCCGCCGGGGCCGACCTCCTCGATGGCGCCCATCGCCAGCGTATCGTCCGACACCTCCACCCCCTCGGCCAGCCGGTGCAGGACGCCCAGCTGGTCGGCGTCCATGACGAACTTCTCGAACGACGCGACCAGACCGCCCTCCAGCCAGCCGCAGGCGTGCAGCATGAAGTTCACGCCCGAGAGCAGCCCCATGTTCAGGCTGTTCGCCGTCTCGTAGGCCGCCTGCGCGTCGGGCAGCTTGGACCCGCAGAACCCCCCCGCGCTGCGGTAGGGCAGCCCCAGCCGGCGCACCAGCTGGCCCATGCCGTAGGTCACCAGCGACGCCTCTGGCGTACCGAACGTGGGCGCCCCCGAGTTCATGTCGATGGAGGTGACGAAGGCGCCGGCGATGACCGGCGCGCCCGGACGGACCAGCTGGGTATAGGCCACGCCGGCCAACACCTCGGCCAGCACCTGCACCAGCGTGCCGGCGACGCTGACGGGGGCCATCGCCCCGCCGACGATGAAGGGCGACACGATCACGGCCTGGTTCGCCCGCGCATAGACCTCCAGCGCCCCCATCATGGTGGCGTCGAAGGTCAGCGGGCTGTTGATGTTGATGAGCGACGTCATCACCGTATTCTCGGCCACGAAGTCGCGGCCGAAGAGGATCTCGCACATGGCGACGCTGTCGGCGGCGCGCGAGGGCTCGGTCACCGACCCCATGAAGGGCTTGTCGCTCAGCGTCATATGGGCCAGCAGCATGTCGAGATGGCGCTTGTTCACGGGCACGTCCGTCGGTTCGCAGACCGTGCCGCCAGAGTGATGCAGCCACTTCGACATGTAGCCCAGGCGCACGAAGTTGCGGAAATCCTCC
Organism: uncultured Alphaproteobacteria bacterium; assembly: GCA_963722905.1. Classification (GTDB taxonomy): domain Bacteria; phylum Pseudomonadota; class Alphaproteobacteria; order Rhodobacterales; family Rhodobacteraceae; genus CAVROT01. Next base: position 203,551 of record CAVROT010000011.1, read on the forward strand.
ATGGTCGCATACCGCCGCCCGCCGGCGGCATCGCGCACGAAGGGCGGCCCGTAGACGGGGGCGAGGACCAGGCTGCGCCCGCCGATGACCACGTTGCGGTCGGGGTTGCGGGCATGCTGGGTGAACTCGGCGGGTGCGGTGGCGCAAAGCTGCCGCGCCAGCCCGCGCGGCAACCGCACCCGCTCGCCCTCGACCTTGGCCCCTGCGGTGCGCCAAAGGTCCAGCGCCGCCGGATTTTCGCTGAAGATGACGCCGATCTCGGCCAGGACCGTCTCGGCGTGCTGCTCGATCGCTTCCAGCGCGGTGGTGTCCAGAACCTCGTAGTCCGGCACCTGCCGGGTGATGTAGCGCGCCGTTTCGACGCTGACCGCCGTCCGCTCGGCGCGCCGGGCCGCCCCGCCGCCGCCGCGCGCACGCCGGCCGCTGTCCTGCGCAGCGGGCGCGTCGTCCGGCATCGTGATCTCGTCGGTCATCGGCGGCCCTTTCCACGGTCCCGTCGGACGATAGTCGCCACGAAAGCGGTGGGGACACGCGGATCCGCCCATCGCGTCGCAAAAACGACATCGACCGCACCCCGATCCATGGATCGGTTCCCGGCGATCTTCCGACATCCGCCCCTGGAGCCCGACCCTTCATCCTGTCCAAAATACTCCCCCCGGAGGGTCTGCCCTGTCCGCGGCGCCGCCGCCGCTTGTGCAGCGCACCCCCCTGCCCTACGACGCCGGAATGACCGATAGCTTCGATGCCCACGAAACCGCTCCGGACGTGGCCGCCCATCACGAGCGGCTGCTGATCATCGACTTCGGCAGCCAGGTGACCCAGCTTATCGCGCGCCGTCTGCGCGAGCTGCACGTCTATTGCGAGATCCATCCGTTCAACACGGTCGACGCCGGTTTCCTGGACCGGTTTGCGCCCCGCGCGGTCATCCTGTCGGGCGGCCCCGCATCTGTGAAGGACGACGGCGCGCCGATGCCGCCCGCCGAAGTGTTCCGTCTGGGCGTGCCCGTTCTGGGTATCTGCTACGGCCAGCAGGCGATGACCCAGATGCTGGGCGGCGCGGTCGAGCGTGGCGGCGACGGGGCCGAGTTCGGGCGCGCCCATGTCACTCCCTCAGGTGCGCCCCTCGACCTGCTGGAGGGCTGGTTCGGCGCGAACGCCGGCGAACAGGTCTGGATGAGCCACGGCGACCATGTCGCGGCCCTCGCGCCCGGCTTTGCGGTCCACGCGACCAGCCCGGGCGCGCCCTTCGCCGTTGTGGCCGATCCGGACCGGCGATTCTACGGCGTGCAATTTCACCCTGAGGTCCACCACACCCCCCGTGGTGCCACGCTCTACGAGAACTTTGTGCGTATCGCGGGCTTTTCGGGCGACTGGACCATGGGCGCCTACCGCGAACAGGCGGTCGCCGCGATCCGCGCCCGGGTCGGCGACGGACGGGTCATCTGCGCCCTGTCGGGCGGCGTCGACAGCTCGGTCGCCGCCCTTCTGCTGCACGAGGCCGTCGGCGACGCCCTCACCTGCGTCTTCGTCGATCACGGACTGCTCCGCGAAGGCGAGGCCGCGCAGGTCACCACCATGTTCCGCCAGCACTACAACCTGCCGCTGGTCCACGTCGACGCGGGCGACACCTTCCTCGACGCGCTGTCCGGCGTCTCCGATCCCGAAGTCAAACGCAAGACCGTCGGTCGGCTCTTCGTCGAGGTCTTCGACCGTCATGCGGCCGAGATCGGAGCGGATTTCCTTGCGCAGGGCACGCTCTATCCCGACGTGATCGAGAGCGTCAGCTTCTCGGGCGGCCCCTCCGTGACGATCAAGTCGCATCACAACGTCGGCGGTCTGCCCGAGACGATGGGGATGACACTGGTCGAGCCGCTGCGCGAGCTCTTCAAGGACGAGGTGCGTGCGCTGGGGCGCGAGCTGGGCCTGCCGGAGGCCTTCGTCGGGCGCCATCCCTTCCCCGGCCCGGGTCTCGCCATTCGCTGTCCCGGTGAAGTCACGCGCGACCGGGTCGAGACGCTGCGCCGCGCCGACGCAATCTTCATCGACCAGATCCGCCGGCACGGTCTCTATGATGAAATATGGCAGGCGTTCGTTGCCCTGCTGCCCGTTCGTACGGTCGGCGTGCAGGGCGACGGCCGCACCTACGAATCCGCCTGCGCCTTGCGCGCCGTGACCTCCGTCGACGGGATGACGGCCGATGTCTATCCCTTCACTCATGCCTTTCTTGGAGAGACCGCGACGCGCATCGTCAACGAAGTGCGCGGTATCAATCGGGTCACCTACGACATAACATCCAAACCCCCCGGCACGATCGAGTGGGAGTGAGTCAGAGCGCTAGAGGGCTATCGGCACCAATCGAGAGATGGTCCGCAGAATTTTCTTTACCAAGAATACAATTACCGAACGGGCCTTGTCGCATAGACAGCCTGATGGCCGACGCTCCCCTTTCGCCTGGCAGATTGACCCCACGGCTTCTGTAACAGGGGAGCCACGCGCAGTGCGGCCATTAGTGACGGCGATACAAACAAGGACGTCCGCGGCCGCGTCTGCCTGATGGCGCGGCCTCCCGGATCATGTCGGGGTCGGACCCGCCTCCCGGGAATTGCCATGCGATGCCCGGCAGGTCAGTGGATCGTCGGCGCGCCACGGCGCTTGGGCGCGTCAATGCGGGCCGCCGGTTCGAAGTCTTTCAGGTCGGGGGGCGCGGGTCTGCTCATGTCGGCAGGCAGCCCCGCTGGATCACGTCAAGAATCCCTCACGGGATTTGTGCGACAGAACCGCCAACTTACCTTTGCATTCAGGGGGAGAAAGCGTTTACGGGCCAGTCGGCTATGCGGTTCGGTTGCCGATGGCTCGGCCCGCGGGGGCGGGGTTTGCCGAAGCATGCGCTGCTCTTCCACATGGTGTTTCGAAGGCTTCGTCGTCCCGTCATGCCGCGGGCTCTGCGGCATGACGAACGGCTGGCGCAGACCGCTGCCGCGGGCCATGTTCGTGTCGTCCCGGTCGGTGGAGACGCGCCCGTCGTCGCCGCGATGCAGGAACTCCGTCCCCGCGCGGCGGCGTGCCGAACCGGGCGACGAGCGCCTGCTCGCCGGCTCCGACGGGCGTTGCGGCCGTTGCAGTCCTTGATAGATGCCTCCGGGCAGCGCGCGCGTGCGGCAGTCCATCGCCAGCCCGCGCGTCGCCCGACGGTCCGTGCCGGTCCATATGCGGAACCCCTGCAGAGGCAGACGCGCATGCCGCCCCGTCCCGTCGGGTCGACCGGTCCCTCCAAGCCCGATAATGCGGCGGGGAGCGAATTGTTAAGCTTTCCGCCCGCGCCTGTGCTAGCGTCATGTGGCAGGGTACGGCCCTGCCCGCACGTCCTCACCGTTCCGTTGCATACCATCCCCGCGTCTTGGCTGACGTTGGGCCATGGTTGACGCCGGGCGCATCCCCGATAAGCAGAGGACAGGAGACCCGATGCCGATGTTCTCAAATGCTTTTCCGGATCGTGATACGATTGCGCGCCTGACGGCGGGCATGCTGCTGGACATCGGCGCGGTGCATTTCTCGGCCGCGACGCCGTATCGGCTGACCTCAGGCATGGCCAGCCCGGTCTACATCGACTGCCGCAAGCTGATTTCCTACCCGCAGATCCGAGACACCCTGATGGATTTCGCGGTTTCGGTCGTGCTGCGGGATGCCGGTTTCGACGCGTTCGACGCCGTGGCAGGCGGCGAGACGGCCGGCATCCCGTTCGCCGCGTGGATCGCGCATAAAACGTCTCTGCCCATGCTCTACGTCCGCAAGAAGCCCAAGGGCTTCGGACGCGGCGCCCGGATCGAGGGCGACCTGCGCGACGGCGCGCGCGTCCTGCTGGTGGAGGATCTGACGACCGACGGCGGCAGCAAGCTGGGGTTCGCGGACGCCCTGCGTGAGGCGGGTGCCGTCTGTGCACATACCGTGGTGGTCTTTCACTACGGAATCTTTCCCGGCACGCACGAACGGTTGGGGCAGCATGGGCTCACGCTGCACGCGCTGGCCACTTGGCACGACGTGCTGCCGGCTGCGCGCGAGCGCGGCGACTTCGACGGCGCCACGCTCGATGCCGTGGCGCGGTTCCTCGACGATCCCATGGGGTGGTCCGACCGCAACGGAGGATCCGGCGCCGCGACATAGGTCGCGCCGGGCCGACGACGGGGCCGCCGGGATCCGGCAAGCGATGCGCCCGAGCACTGTCGATAGCAGACGCCGGACGACCCCGCCCGGAACACTCCGGGCGGAGACAGGAAAACAGCGCACGACGATCCGTCGTCGCGATAGGGGACGAATGATGGGCGAGATCGAGGACAGCTGCCTCGTGCAGAAAATGTCGCACTACGTCGACCTCGACGCCGCGTCGCGCGCGCATCTGAGCCGACTGGAGGGCGAGGAACGGTCCTTCGCCGCCCAGAAGGACGTCCGGCGCGTCGGCGACCCCATCGAAAATCTGTATGTCGTCAAGAAGGGGTGGGTCTACACCAGCATCGACATGCACGACGGCCGGCGCCAGATCGTGAAGCTCCACCACCCCGGGGATATCGTCGGGATGGCCGACCTTGCATTCAAATCCGCGACGGCCGTCCTGCGGACCGCCGAACCGACCGTGTTGTGCCCCTTCCCGCGAAAGCATCTCGACATCATCTTCCGCGAATCCCCACGATTGACGGCGCTTCTCTTCACCCTGGCGCTGCGCGATCAGATCTCGGTGACGGACCTGCTGCGCGCCATGGGCCGGATGAGCGCGCGCGAACGCATGGCCTATCTCCTGCTCGACCTGCGCGCCCGTCTGAAGATCACGAACCTCGCCATGACGGACACGGTGCGGATGCCGCTGACCCAGGCGGAGATCGGCGATCTGCTGGGCCTGACGAACGTCTACGTCAGCCGGACGCTGACGGGGCTGGAGGCCGACGGATACATCCAGCGCACCGCGGGCCACATCAGGCTGCTCAGGACCGACGAGTTGACGGCGATGTGCGACTTCGTGGATCGCCACGCCACGATCGAAACCAATTGGTTTCCGAACGCCTAGGGCGGGCGCGGCCCCTGCGCATCGCGGTCCTGGCGCATCTGCGCCATCCCGTCCGGCCGCCCTTCATGGGCGGGATGGAGGCGCATGCCGCCACCCTGTGCGCCGAGATGGTACGCCGCGGGCACGACGTGACGCTGCTGGCCAGCGGCGACAGCGCTGTGCCCTGCCGCGTGCATCCCGTGCTGGCCGAGCATTACGACCGGGCGTTCCCCTGGCACGACTTCCACGGCACGGACGCCCTGAACGATCACCTCGACCGCGCCTTCGCGGTTGCCGCGCGCGACCTTCTGGCCGGCGGCTTCGACGTGGTTCACAACAACAGCCTGCACCGCTATCCGCCCCGGCTGGCGCTGGCGCGGCGGTTGCCGACGGTGACGTCCCTGCACGTTCCGCCCTTCGACGCGCTGCGCCGCGCCGTTCACGATAGCCCGGCCCCCTGGCACGCGATCACCGCGACGTCGCGGCGGCATCTGGCGCAGTGGTGGGCGCGCGGCGCGCCCCCGCAGGCGCATGTGGTCGCCAACGGGATCGACCCTGCGGCCTGGCCCTTTGTCCCCCGCGGCGACGGGTCGGCGGCGTGGATCGGACGGATCACGCCCAACAAGGGCACGCATCTCGCGGCGCAGGCAGCGCGCATCGCCGGTATTCCCCTGACGATCTACGGCACCGTCGAGCATCGCGATTACTACGAGGACAAGGTCCGTCCTCTGCTGGGCGGCGACGTCCGCCATGCCGGCCATCTCTCGGGCGGCGACCTCGCCCGCGCCGTCGGGCAGGCGTCGGTGCTGCTGTTCACGCCGCTCTGGGACGAACCCTTCGGCCTTGCCGCGATCGAGGCGATGGCCTGCGGACTGCCCGTCGTCGCCATCGAGAGGGGCGCCGTCCGCGAGGTGATCGGTCCCTGCGGCGTCTACTGCGACGACGACCCTTCAGAGCTGGCCGGGGCCCTGCCGGAGGCGATGCGGATCCCCCGGACCCGCCCGCGGGACCGCGTGCTGCGGCTCTTCACCGTCGACCGGATGGCCGACGGATACGAAGCGCTCTATGCCTGCGTCATCGCCGGACGCGGTGCATCCGCCGCGCCGGTCGAATTTCCCGCGATCGAGCTGACGGTGGCGGACTGAGGGTCACTCGGCGGCGGTGGTTTCTGTCACCTGAGCCATCCGCGCCCTGATCGCGCGGATCACGCGGGCCGTATTCACGTAGGGCGCATCGCGGTCCTGCCGCGTCAGGGCCAGGTCCGCCGCGTCGGGTGTGCGCAGGATACGCAGGCCGCCGCCCGGCGCGTCGCCGATCAGCCCCATCAGGCGGAAGGCCAGCAGCCAGTGCTCCATCGTGCGATAGCCCCATTTCCGCGCGAAGAGTTCAGAGTTGCGCACGACGCTCTCGATGTGGTGAATCGGGGGCATGTGATGGGGGTGGTACTGGTGGTAGACCCGCGCGCCCCGGATCCAGTAGATCGGGGTCCCGGCCCGGTCGATCGACTTGGCGAAATCGGTATCCTCGCCGCCGTAGCCGGTGAACCGTTCGTCGAACCCCGCCACGGCATGGAACGTACCGGCGCGGATGGCGAAGGTGAGGGACCAGAAGCAGCGGTAGTCCCGGCAGATGTCCATCGGCCCGGCCGGCGGCGCGCGCCTGTCGGAATGGCGTTGGCCCTGCGCGTCGAAGGCGGCATAGTCGAGGCCCGCCTCGGTCGCCCCGGCCGGCAGGTAAAGCACCTCTCCCATGGCAAGGCCGTCATGGTCGCGCAGCGCCGCCACGTAGTCCGCCACCAGGGTCGGGCCGGGTATGCAGTCGACGTCGAGGAAGATAAGATCGTCGCCGGTCGCGGTATCGGCGGCCGCGTTGCGAGCACGCGCCAGGGGCAGGTCGTCGCCCGGCACGTGAACCTGCCGGACGGGAAAGGGCATGTCGCCCAGACCGTCGTACGGCTCGGGTCGCATATGGGCGATCACCAGCTCGCGCGGCGGCACGGTCTGGCGCGCGAGGCCGGCCGCGACGTTGCGCAGATGGGCGTCTCGCCCGCGCGCGATGGTGAGGACGCTGGCGGTCATGTCGGTGCTCCGATCAGGGATGCCGGGAGGGGTGCAGTCATTCGGCGGCCATGGGGCGCGGCGCGGCGCGTGCGTCCTGCCTCCAGCACCGGCGGGCAAGTTCCTCGAGCCAGCGCGCGGTATCCGCGGCGGCACCGGGCCGGACGGCGGCCCGCTGTGCGGCGGGGTCGTGCCGGGCGCGCGCGGTGTCCGCCGCGCCGCGCCAGCCCTGCGCCGACGCGGGCAGGTGCGGCAGCGCATGCGCCAGCCCGGCGCGATCCAGCGCCTCTGCCTTGCGGTGCTGTTCGTCGAAATAGCGCCACTCGGGCACGACGATCCAGGGTACGCCGGCGGCCAGAACCTGCGCACACAGCGTGTTGCCCGCCGAGGTGACGACAAGGTCGGCCGCGGCGATGCGAAACGCGGCGTCGTCGACCCATCCCAAAAGGTCGAGATTGCCGGGAACGGTGGCATGCCAGTCCCGCCGGACGTCGCCTATGACGACCCACCGCGCGTCAGGCATCGTCCGCGCGCCCACGGCGAGCGGTGCCAGCGCCATCCCGTCGCCGCCGCCGCCGGAGACCGCCAGCACCATTCGGTCGTCCGCCGTCAGGCCCAGCCGCGCCCGGGCCGCCGCCCGACCGGGCATCGGACCCGGAAGCCCCAAACCCGGCGCGAAATGGGTGCGCGCCAGCATCGCCGCGTCCCAGCCGGGCTGCGCGAGGCAGGCGTCGAACGGCGCCAGCAGGCCGACCGCGCCGTCATATGCCGCCCGGTGGCCGGGGTCGTCGCGGTCGCCGTGCTGAAGGATTTTCACGTGCGGCACGCTGCAGATGCGCGCCAGCTGCGCGATCTCGGCCGAGACGTCGACGATCATGAGTTCGGGGTCGGCCGCGTCGAACCATCCGACGACCATCGCCATGGTACGGCGCACGCCGGGCCACCCCAGCGGCGCGCAGTGGAGGGTATCGGGCGTCGCGGCGTCCGCCAGGCCCGGCGGCGTCGGTCCGTCCGCCTCGAACAGCGACGCAATGCGTCGGATCGTGGCGCTTTCAGGCAGCGTTCCGAAGATGTCGTCGCGCGCGCAGAACACCGTCACGGGCCGGTCCGGCGCCAGCGCATGCAGGATCGCGCGGCACCGTTCGGCATGGCCCCGACCCTGGTGGTGGACGAAATATCCGAAGGGCCTCATGCGGCCGGTTCCGCGGCACCCTGCCGCCGCCTGACCGGCACCGACCGGCGCGACGGTGCCGGCGACGAGACGTTCGCGACGCCGAAATGCGCCAGCCCTTCCATCACGCCGCCGGCATGGGTTGACGCGGCGCGGTAAAGCCCCGGGCGACGGGTAAGCGCGGCAAGCTCGTTGCTTGCGTTGCCCACCACCACCGCCCCGCCGCAGGCCTCCAGCAGGTCGAAGTCGTTGCCGGAATCGCCCGCGCCGATGCAGTCGGCCAGCGTCAGACCGTGCCGCCGGGCGATCGCCTCCACCGCCGCGGCCTTGCCGGCACGTGCCGGCAGCACGTCGATCAGGCGGTCGTGCGAATGGACGACGCGTGCCGGAACCCCCGCCAGTCTGAGACGCGCGCGCAGGGCATCGGCGGCGGCCGCGATGCCGAACCAGCTCCGTTTGAACGCGCGCTGTTCGGACGGGGCTTGCAGGGACAGTCCGGGGACCTCGGCCGCGACTGTCGCGATGCGGTCCGGCGCCCATCCGTCGGCGATGGCATCGGCGAACCAGTGGGCCGGGCGCAGGGTTCCGCCCTCGTATATTTCCGTGCCTACGGCGGTGACGTAGATGTCCGGTTGCGGGATGTTCCAGGCTGCAAGGATATCGCGCGCGTCCTCCAGCGACCGCCCCGTCGCCACGACGAAGAGGTCGGACCGCGTCTGCACCCATAGGGCGAAGCGCGCGGCCCCCGTGCGGCATCCCGTCAGGGTCGCGTCGATGTCGCACGCGACGATGCGCCGTGGTTTTGGCCGGGGGTCCGCGGGACGGGCGAGGCTGGAATAGAGATCCACCGTACGCGCGGCATATCCCGACCACGTGAAGCGCGAGATGTTGGCGAGCGCCGACCGCGACGCCGCCGACCACCGCGCATCGTCCGACAACAGGTCCGCGATGGCCCGGCCGAACGCGGCGGGATCGCTTGGATCGGCAGTGACGCCGTGGCCAAGTGCCTCGATCACGTCGCCCGGGCCGCCGTGCATCGTCGCCACGACGGGAAGACCGGCGCTCGCGGCCTCGACGGTGGTGAGGCCGAAGGGCTCGGTCAGTGCCGGGTTCGCGAAGACGCCGCGCAGGGTGGCTGCGTGGGCGTAGAGCCCGGCCACGTCGGCAGGCGCATGCTGTCGCGGCAATGCCAAGCGGCCGTAAAGGTCGTGCCGGTCCACGGCGTCCAGCAGGCCCCGGATGACGGCCTGCTGCTCGTCGGAACCGCTGTCGGGGCCGTCGCGCAGGCCCGCGACGATTGCCAGGTTGGCACGGTCGCGCAGGCCCGGAACGGCGGCATAGGCGGCGATCAGGCCGGCGAGGTTCTTCTTTGCCACGGGGCGCGCTATGGCGAGGATCAGAGGCCGGTCGGGATGACGCAGGAACGGCGCCAGCAACGCGCGGGCCGACGCGATGTCGGCCGGCCCACGGGCGGAAGGTCCGCCGGGCGCGATCCGGTGCACCGTATCTGGCCGGTCTTCGCCATAGGCCGCGACCTGCCGCTCGGCCTCGTCCCGCGACGACACGACGACGGCGTCCGCCTCGGCGAGGGCACGGCGCTCGGCGGCGATGCGGCGCGACATCGGATCGGGCCACGGTGCGGTCGCGCCCCGGGGGCCGCCATGAGCCGCCTTGTCGAGGCCCAGCGAATGCGGCGTGTAGACGACCGGGATTCCGAACCTGTCGCGCACGGCCAGGGCGGCTGCGGCAGCGTCGGCGAAATGCGCATGGATGACGTCGGGCCGTCGGGATGCCGCCGCAACATGTCGGACAAGGGCGTCGGCGAAGTCCGGCACCTCGCGCTCCAGCGCCTCCTTTGTGAGATAGCCGCGACTGCGCGTCGGCAGACGCAGGATGGTAACGCCGGGACCCGCAACCTCGAAAGAACGATCATGCACGGGATCGAGGCCGTCGTCCCGGAAGCGGCGCGTGACGATCTCCACGGCGTTGCCCGCTGCCAGCGCCGCCTGCGCTTCGGCGGCGGCGAGGATATAGGCGATGTGGCCGCCGGTGTCGTCCGTAACGCCGTAAGCCACCGGCGGCGCCTTCAGACACCCTCCGAGAGCGATATGCATGACGCGCATCGGACCACCTTCCATCGTTACGTAAAGGGGCAAAATCCGCTAGGGACCTTGCGGTTCCCCCCGGGCGCCTGCGACGCGTCGTCACTTAATCTCTTTTAAGGTGAGTAGGTTGTCGTCGTCGGGATCATCGTTCATTCGTCGAAGGACACGGGAGGATCACATGTCACACCGCTATATCTTCGTCGGCGGCCTGCACCGGTCCGGGACGTCGCTGGTGGCGCGGCTTCTGGCCGGCCTGCCGGGAGTTGGCGCCGTCGAGGGTGCGCCGGTACCCGAGAACGAGGGCGCCTACCTTCAGGGCGCGATCCCGCACACGGCGCGACACGGGGTGCCCGGCCGCTTTGCCCACGATCCCGACCAGCACCTTGTCGAGGGCTGTCGCTACGATACCCGCGGTACCCGCGACCGGATGGAGGCCGACTGGGCCCCTTGGTTCCCGGCCGGAACCGGCTGGCGGGTCGAGAAATCGCCGGTGAACCTGCTGCGGATGCGGCTCTATCAGCAACTCTTCCCGACATCTCAGTTCGTCGTGGTCGTGCGCCACCCCGTCGCGGTCGCACGCGCGACGGCCAAGTGGACGGATCTGGGCGAGACCGCGTTGATCGCCCATTGGGCGCAGGCCTACGGGCTGGCCTTCGCGGACCTCGAGTGGCTCCATGCCGCTCTCGTCGTGCGTTACGAGGACGTCGCGGTCCATCCGCAGCGCACCGTCGACGCGCTGGCGGCGTTCTGCGACCTGCCCACCGCACCGCTGTCCGAGCCGATGCGCGACGGCACGCGCGACTACGCCCCGCCTGCCGGCGTCGCGATCCCGCCGCAGGCCGCCGCGCCGATGGCCGCCGCGGGATACGGCCCCGAAGGACCGCTGCCCTGGCGCCCGGTGGTGCGCCACCCCCTGCGGCGCGTACGCGAGGCGGTCGAGGCCAGCCTCGCCCCTGTTTGAAAGGGCCGGCCGTCCTGCTATCGTGCGGTGGACCGAAGGAGTGGACAGATGCTGCAACGCGTGACGCAAGACGCCCCCGCCAACTCGCCCGAGGCCGCCCGCGCAAAGCCGTCGGGGTTCGTCTGGGAGGACCCTTTCCTGCTGGACGACCAGCTGGACGAAGACGAGCGGATGATCCGCGACACGGCGCGGGCCTATTGCGACGACAGATTGATGCCGCGTATCCTGATGGCCAACCGGCACGAGACGTTCGACCGCGACATCATGACCGAGATGGGCGAACTGGGTCTGCTGGGCGCAACCATCCCCGAGGAATTCGGCGGCGTCGATGCGTCCTATGTCGCCTACGGCCTGATCGCCCGCGAGGTCGAGCGCGTCGACAGCGGCTATCGTTCGGCGATGTCGGTGCAGTCCAGCCTGGTGATGCACCCGATATTCGCCTACGGCACCGACGCGCTGCGGCAAAGGTTCCTGCCGAAGCTGGCCACCGGCGAATACGTCGGCTGCTTCGGCCTGACCGAGCCCGACCACGGCAGCGATCCTTCGTCGATGATCACCCGGGCAAGGCAGGTCGACGGCGGCTACCGCATCTCCGGCGCGAAGAACTGGATCACCAACAGCCCCATCGCCGACGTCTTCATCATCTGGGCCAAGTCCGACGCGCACGACGGCCAGATCAAGGGCTTCGTGCTGGAAAAGGGTATGGAGGGCCTGACCGCTCCCAAGATCGAGGGCAAGTTCAGCCTGCGCGCCTCGATCACCGGCATGATCCAGATGAGCGACGTGTTCGTCCCCGAGGAAAACCTCCTGCCCCACGTCAAGGGCCTCGCCGGGCCGTTCGGATGCCTCAACCGCGCCCGCTACGGCATCTCCTGGGGCGTCATGGGGGCGGCCGAGTTCTGCTGGCACGCCGGGCGGCAGTACGCGCTGGACCGCAAGCAGTTCGGCCGCCCCCTGGCGCAGACGCAGCTGGTCCAGAAGAAGCTGGCCGACATGCAGACCGAGATCGCTCTGGGTCTCCAGGGTGCGCTGCGGCTGGGGAGGATGATGGACGAGCACGCCGCACCCTCCGAGCTCATCAGCCTGATGAAGCGCAACAACTGCGGCAAGGCGCTGGATATCGCGCGCGTGTCGCGCGACATGCATGGCGGCAACGGCATCAGCGACGAATACGGTGTCATCCGCCATGTCATGAACCTCGAGGCGGTGAATACCTACGAGGGCACGCACGACATCCATGCGCTGATCCTCGGGCGGTCGCAGACCGGGCTTCAGGCGTTCATGTAGCGCGCCACGCCCCGCGGGTGTCGCCGGGGCTCACGTCGTCCGCGGCGGGTCGTCGGGCGGCGCGTAGCCGCAATGGCCCAGCTTCTCCAGAACGCCCGCCCATTCGCCCCGGCGCGGCGTCGCCGGCGGCTTGACCGCGGTGCCGATGCGTTCTGCAAGGCCGCGCAGGCGGTCGGCCTCGGCCCCGGTCCCGCGGGCGAGGTAGAGGTGCCCGGCGATGCGCGCGCAGCCCAGGCGCCCGTGGTGCCGCCCGAAATGATCGTAGGGCGCCACCAACAGGGCGTGGCGGCGCACCCCGGACACGATGGCCCGTTCCAGCGCGGCCAGTTCCGCGTCGTCCTTCATCGGCCGGTAGAGGTAGACCACGTCGAAATCGGCATACCCGCCGAAGGTCCGTCCGTCGCCCTCGATCACCGCCCCGTTGGCGATGGCCGCACGGCCCAGAAGGTCGCGCGCCACGGCCGCATATCCCGGATCGTATTCGAGGCCCGCCACGCGGGAAAAGCAGGGGGATGCCGTCACCAGCTTCAGCCCGCAACCGCAGCCTACGTCAAGGAACGCATCCCGCCGGTCGCCCTGCTGCGCCAGCAGGACGCGGCGTGCGGCGATCACATGCGTAACGAAGATCGAATGGGGCAGCGGGATGTCCGCGAACAGCCCCGCGCGGTCGGCGGCGGCATCCTGGGGCCGGCCGCTCGCCAGTCCGTGCAGTCGCCGCATCGACATGTCGTTGAGGGATCGTTCGCGGTGCTCGGCGCCGTGCGGCTCTGCGGCAACGGGCAGCAGCGGCCGTACCGGAGGTGTCGCCTGAGAAAGGCACAGGCCCCGGACGGCCCGCCATTCGCCGACGATGCCGCGCAGACGGGCGCGGGCCAGCGACGCCGCGGTGCGCGCGCCGGCGTCGAAGCGAGCTTCGTCCGAAATGGTTTCCGGCCGGGAGCACGCCGCCTCGATCCGCCGGACGATCCCCGACACGGTCGCGACGGCCGGCTCCAAGGCGGGAACCGCAAGCGCCGGTTTACCCGGAAGCGTCCGCTCCAGCGTCGACACGGCATCGCTCAGTTCGGCTGACAGTCCGGCAATCGTATCGTCGGCGCCCCGCGCGGGTGACATGGCGTCTCCTTCTCCACGATCAGCCAACGGGACTGGACCGGCCCGCCACGGCCGCGATTTCGTGACAGATTTGGCACATGACGCAAGCACCTTACCGAAGGGCAACGGTTGCGCGCCTGCGTCTGACAAAACCGTGATATCAGGCTTCGACCGGTTCCCGAAAAAAGGATCGAACGTTCCATGTCAGCCCGTGTCCGTACCTGGCGTCGTGCGATCTGCACGCCGCCCCACCCTTCTGGAAGACCGGCATCGGCCGTTCTTGCCGCCCTGTTCGTCGTAGGCGCCGGCGCAGCCACGGCGCAGCAGCGCGACGCCGGATCGGCCAAGCTGGTGGCGATCACCGGCGTGCAGTCGGCGACCGTCGCTCCGGGCGGGCTGGCATTCGCTTCGCTGGCCGGCACGACGCAGCGCCAGGGAACCGATGAGGACGACATCGACGGCAGCCTTGCCCTGGGGGTCGGCCTGGGCAGTGCAGAGGACGCCGTCGGCGTGCAGATCACCTATTTCGCGACCTCCCTGACGGACGACTTCGCCGATTCGGGGTCGCTGGCGGTGAAGGCGTCGCGCCGGGTCGCCGCCGGGGCGAGCACGACCTACGTCGGGCTCGGCATCGACGACATCGCGGCCTATGGCGACGCCGACGACCTCGACCCGCGCGTCACCCTGTCCGTCACGAACTTCTCACGCCTGACGCTTGGTCCGGCCGGCGATACCTATCCCTTGATGCTGACCCTCGGCGCCGGCAGCAAGCTGCGCAACGACCGCGACGATGCGGCCCTCTACGCCGGCGCCGGCATCGGCCTGACCCCCAACATCGGCATCAGCGCCGCATACACCGGAGAGGTCGTGGACATCGGCAGCATCTTCCGCATCCCCGGTCTGGACGACTTCGCCTTCACCGCGGCCGTGAACGACGTCTTCGACGACGAGGACAGCCGCCGGATGACCTTCTCGGTCAACTACTTCCTGCGCGACCTGTTCTGAGGAGGATGCCATGAACCGCCTTACCGCAACCGGCGCCGCCATCGTCGCCCTGTCCCTGTCCACGGGCGGCCCCGTTTCCTCCGGCGATAATGTCATCGTCGACCCGGTGATAATGCCGGATGGAACTGACGGCGGCGAGACGCCGTCGCGTCCCGTCATAGACAAGCGGATCGAGCGGAGCACGCCGACGTTCGTGCCGCCGGTCGACGGGCTGAACGTCCTGGGCAACCGCGCGCGCGGCGCGGCCGGTACCGACGACGATTTCTCGGGCCAGGTGTCGCCTGCGGGCACCGCCCGTATCACCGGCGCCCTCGCCGCCATCAGCGCCTTCTGCGGCAGCATCGCGGTCGAGGAGTACCGCATCGACTGCCTCGGAGATCAGCTGCAGCAACTGGCCGACACCTTGCCGGACGAAGGCGACTACGCGGAAACGCAGGACGCGATCGAACAGGCGTCCCGCGGGATCGAAGCCGTGGCGCGCAAGTACCGCTCGCGCGCCATCAACACCGCCCGCGTCACCGAGGGCGGCGGCGGCCCCCGCGCGTCGTCGCGACCGTTGATCGCCGTGCGCCCCGAGGCCCTGGACGCCGCCGCGGCCGAAGCCATCGCAGTGATCGACGAGGCGCAGACGATCCTGTTGCGCTCGGCCGCGTCGTCCGAACGGCGGCGGGTTCACTTCCAAGCGGTGTCGGCGGCGCTGGATTCCAACAAGGTCCTGCTCAGGTCGACCTGAGTTGCGATTGCATCCCTGCGGCGTTCGCGGGGAATTCATATCGCGCGCGCATATTGACGGTGACGGTCGGGGGGCGGGCTGACAGGCACATCGTCCCGGGCCGGGCAACGATGAGAAAGTCTATCGGATCGCGTGTCGGCTCGGTCAAGGTGATCGTCGCACTCGAATCGATCGATACGAAGATCGATCTGCGGAATGTGCGGATTCGTTTCTTGCTGTTCGAGATGTTCCAGGTTCCGCAGGCGACGTCGACCGTGCGCCTGTCGCCCGATATGATCGCCGATCTCCCCCGGACTTGCAGGGCCGCGCTTGCCCTCCCGGTGGACCTGGACCTTCAGGGCGTCACCAGGACCCTGTCGGCCGACGTATCGGTCTCGGTGCACGCTGCACGGCCGTCGGGATCCAGATTGCCGGCCACACCGATCCGGACGGCAGCGCGGCCGCCGATCCGGCGTTGTCGGACCGTCGTGCCGCATCGGTGCGCGACTGGCTGGCCGCAGCCGGTGCGCCGACCGAACGGATGGTGAGCCGCGGCTACCGAGAGGCGGAACCGGTCGTTCCCAACGAAAGCGGCGCAACCGGCGTATAGAATTCACCGTGCCGGGGTCCCGAAGGCATGCGGCGATGGCGGCGGTCGGGCTTCTGGGCTCTCCTCCTGACCCTCGCGGCCGGGAGGGCTGGGGCGCAGAACCGTCTGGCGCAGGCGAACGGAAACGGCGCCTACGGGCCGGTGCCCTCACACGACAATCCGGAGGCGGACGCCCGCCTCATGGCCGGCACGCTCCGGGACAGCGGCTTTTCGGTCACGCTGGCCACCGATACGACCCTGGCGGCACTCACCTGCGCCATCGCCCAGTTCGGACGGGATCTGCGGAAGGCCGGGCCGTAGGCGGCGGGCGTCATCTACTGTGCGGGCCACGGCGTGCAGTCCTTCGGCATGACCTATCTGCTGCCAGTGGATGCGGCGCCGACCGATGCCGCCGACCTCCACCTCGTCGGCGTTCGGGCCGACGCGGTGCTGCGCATTAGAAGCGCGGCGGTACCACGACCTCCATCGAACTGTCCCCACCCCGTGCCCGGCCGGGCGTGCAGCGCCGCCGGTCGGCAACAGCGCCCGCGCGCAATCCGGCCCCGTGGAGCGCCGCGGGCCGCGACAGCTTCACCGCGCATGGGTCTCGACGAGGAAATAGACCCATTCGCCGCGAAACCCGGGGTCGGCCGCACGGGCGGCGGCCACTTGTCGCAACAGGAAATCCAGATAGGGGGCGGCGGGCTCGATCATCGGGCGCGGCTTCGCGTAAAGCGGCCGTGACGCCGCGAAGGCGGCGACGATCTCCTGCCCGTAGGGCGGTCCGACCGTGAGGTCGAGGGCGGGCGCGCCGTCGGCCGGCGTGCCGATCCGCAGCACCGTTGCCGGCGTGATACGGCGGGCCGGAACCGTCTCGTTCGGCTGAAGGTGCAGGACATTCCCGCCGGCGTCGAAGTAGTCGACATAGAGGAACGCGGGATAGTCGGGCGCGATCAGGTCCAGCCGCAGAGCGTCGCCGCCGCGGTAGCTGTAGACCCGCGCATGGCTGTCCGCACCGACGACCCGGGGATTCGTCGCCTGATCCGTCGACTGGGCCAGCCCCACGGCGTCGATGGCCGAAAGCACCCCGCAAAGGGGCCGGGGCAGCAGGCGCATCGCGTCGTCGACCGGTATGCTGCCGCCCACGCCGCGCCGCAATGCGGCCAGCAACTGCGGGCGCATGCCGTCGTCCGGCACATGACCACGTAACTCGATCCGGCCCGTCTCGGGGCGGAACACCGTCTGGATGCGGGCGCAGGGGACCGTGGCCAGTGCAGATTCGAGATCGTCGCGAACCTCGCGACCGCTGCCGGCCCCGGCTTCCGGCCGCATGAACGCCGAGATCGCGGCGAGGGACAACGGGTCGACCTCGTCCCTGCCGGCCCCGGACCAGGCGAGGGCCGCCTGGCGCCGGTCGGCCGGGGGCGCCAGCGCCGCGGCGGCGTCGCCCGCCGGGGCGCCAGGCGCCACCCGTATCGGACGTGCGTCCGCCACCGCGGCGAAAGCTCCGGCGCTGGCGATGGCCTTCGCGGCGGGCAGGTCCGTGTCCACGTCCGCCGTCGCCGTCGCGGGCGCGGCGACGGGTACAGCCGCGGACGCAACGGGATCGATGCCGCCCAAAGCCGCCACCGCCGGTGGTGGAACCTGCGGCGCCGGTCGCGGCGGCACTGCCACCTCCACCCCCGGCGGCGCTGTCATGGACATGGCCACGACGGCGGCAACGTCGACGTCTGTGGGCATCGTCCTGCGGGCGAAAAGCGGCTCAGGCGCGGCGGTCGGCGCCGTCGCCGCAACGGATGGCGCGACCGGCAGGGGTCCGGAAGTCGATGCCGAGACGATCCTTGCGGAGAGTGGAACCGCAGCCGCCGGTACCGCGGGCCGCACCGCGCTCAGTGCGGCGGCGACGGTATCGCCCACCTGTGCGGCCACCATCGCCGGATCGGGCGACAGAGGGCCGACGGTCGCCGCCCCCGCGTCGGCCGCACGCAGGGGTGCCGCCGCTGCGGCATCCGGCGGCAACGGTGCGGCGATGGTGGGCGCCGGTACCGCCTGGTGCAGGGCGGTACCGGTGCCCGTCGCGGACGGCAGCGCCGGCACGTCGCCCGGTACCGGTGCGGAGGCGCGCAACGTCAGGGCCGCGGGCCAGACCGGGGGCTTTGGCGCCGCGCCGTCCGGGGCCACGGCGGCTGCGGGAGCGCCGTCATCCGCCATGGCGCCCACGGCCCTGCCGCCGGACGGCACCGCGCCCGCAACCGCCCGCTCGCGCTGTGCCGTGCCGACGCGCTGTGCCGCGGGAGCGACCGACGCCCGCCGCTCGGCGTCGGTCGCCAGCGGAACGGCCCGCCCCTGCGGGATCGTCCGGCCCGCGCTCGGCAGCCCGGCGGGCGCGACGTCCTGCAGCGTGTCGCCCTGGGCCGGAACGGCATCGGCCGTACTTTGAGCGACCGCCTGCGACGCGATCTCGATGGCCGCCCGGGGCATCGCCTCGGGCGCGGGCGGTGCGGGGCGGACCGCCAGCCAGACCGCACCGGCCAGCGCGGCGTGAAGCCCGGCCGAGACGGCTACCGCGGACATGGCCCGTATCGCCCGCCATGCCATCACCTGCCGCCGGGCGGCGTGACCACCAGGACGATGTCGCGCCCACCCGCCGCCTCGATCCGCGCGACCAACGGCAGCAGGTCGCGCAATGCAGCGTCCCGGTGCGCGTTGACGCGGACCAGCAGGTCCGGCGCCGCCCCGAGACGCCTTGCCAGCGTATCCACCAGATCGTCGGCCGCCATTGCACTGCCGTCCAGTGCGAGGTCCCCGTCGGCGCCGACCGAGACGGTCGCGCCGCCGCCGGGCATGTCCGCTCCCCACTGCGCGACGGCCGGAGCGACCTCGAACGGTGCCGTTGCGTCCATCCGTCCCACCAGCAGGAAGAAGACCAGCAGGAAGAACACCACATCGATCAGCGCCACGATGGTCTCGGGGCTGTCGCGCCGGGGGCGTCGGCGCAGCTTCACGGTACCGGCTCCAGCCGCAGAAGGCGCAGCCGACCCACCCCGGCGGCCGTGGCCACATCCAGCACCGACACCAGCGCCTGCGTGTCGGCCTGCGGCGAGGGCAGCACGACGACTTCGGTCGCGGGATCGGCCGCGATCCGGTCCCGCAGCAGGGCGTCCAGCGCCGCCGGGCTCAGCGCCCTGCCTCCGACGCGGACGTCGCCCGCCGCTCCCAGCCGGATCATCAGCGGCGGTCCGGCGGCGTCGGCGTCCGCGGCGTCCCCCGTCTGTCCTTCGGCTGGGGCGACAACCGGGATCATGTCGAGATCGAGGTAGGTGGATGTCACCATGAAGAAGACAAGCATGATCATCAGCACGTCCACCATCGACACCAGCGAGATCGCGACGGAGCGTCGGGTGCGCGCGGTCAGTCGCATGGCGGTTCTCCGGTGCGGTCGCGGCGGGCGGCCATGACGGCGGTCCGGCTCAGGCGCCGTCGCGCCCACGGTCGTCGATGTCGAACAGCCGCCCGATCGCCGCCTCGATCGCCTGCCCCGCCGCGTCGACACGCGCCGACAGCAACGTCGCCGCGACCGCTGCCGGGATGGCGACCATCAGCCCCGCCGCCGTGGTCAGCAGCGCCTGCCAGATGCCGGCCGCCAGCAGACCGGCGTTCGCCGCCCCCTCCGCCAGGGCAAGCTCGCGGAACGACTGGATCATGCCCAGGACGGTGCCCAGCAGCCCCAGAAGCGGGCTGATCATCGCGATGAGCTCCAGAAGCCGGATATGGCGCGACATCTCGGCCATCTCGGCATTGCCGCGCCATTCGAGGTCGGCGGCGAGGTCGGCGCGCGGCCGTCCCTCGGCCAGTCCCGACATCGCGTGCCGCAGGAGCCGGTCCGCCGGCGCGCCCGCCGTGCCGATCCGGCCCGCCGCCGCCTCGGGCCGACCTTCGGCCCAGAGATCCAGCGCCGCACCGCGGCCCGCCGTACCCGACGCAACACCCCGCAGCGCCGCCACCCGGGCGGCGATGACGGACAGGGAGACCACGGAGAGGACCGCCAGGACCGCGACGATCGGCCCGCCGGCCGTCAGCGTTCCCAGTACGCCATCCATGCCCTATTTCACCAACGGGGCCGAGGCGCGGCTGGTCAGCTCGATGAGGTCGAAGCAGTCCGTTTCGTCCGCATTCTGCGCCCGGCAGGCCGGCATGTCGTGCAGCAGCACCTCCGAGATGTCGTCGCAGGCGGTCTGGGGGACCTCGAACAGCTTCAGCGTCGTCCGGGCGACCGGGATCGGTGCAGCGTCGATGGTGAGCAGCTGGTCGATCACGCCGCCCGAATCGAGGATGGCCAGCGACATCTCGAATGCCTCGAATGTCGTGCCGGTCTCGTTTCTGAACAGGAAGAATGCCCGGCAATCCGCGCCCTCGCCCTCGCCCGGTTCGAGCTTGTTCAGCTCGACGGTCAGGGTGCCGGACGAAGGGGCCGGCGCGTCCTGCGCCACCGTGACGGCGACGAAACACAAGGTTGCCGCGCCGGACGCGGCGGCGATGATACCGGATCTATTCATGCAGTCGCTCGCCTTTCGCGTGTACGCCGCCACGGCCGCGGCTGCTTTCGATCAGGTCAGGAATGTCGGCCACGCCCGCCCACTGGGTCAAGCCTGTTGACCATTCATGGGACGGATACCGGCATTGTACCCCTGCCGGAAACTAAAAGATGGACTTTGCACCGCCTCGTGATAACCTTTCGTCATGCCGACAATTATCGGCTTTCGAAAAATGAAATTACAATCCGCAAGGATCCTCTCAACTTGGAAGAGTTCGCGATCACCCATGGCGACGACGCGCCGAGCGGTGAGAATCTTGAATACGATCCCGTCTTCACCGACATGCTGCGGATCGCCCAGCCGGGTGAGGAGCGTCAGGTCGGGGACGAGATCGTTCCGGGTACTCCCAGCGATCCCGCGCAGGTGTCGCAGGCTGCGGCCGAGGTTCTGGCGCGCAGCCACGACCTGCGCGCCGCCGTCGTGATGGCCGAGGCGCGCACCCGGGCCGACGGGCTGCCGGCGTTCGCCGACATGGCGCGGTACATCGCCTTTTGTCTGCGCGACCACTGGGCGACCTGCCATCCGCAGCTGGATGCCGACGACGACGACGATCCGACGATGCGGGTGAACGCCGTCTCGGAACTGGCCGCCCCGTCCGGCATGGTGCGCACGCTGCGCCTCGCACCCCTGACCCAGAGCGCGACGTTCGGGCGGATATCGCTGCGCGACATCGAGGTGGTGGAGGGGACAGTGGCGCCGCCGCAGGACGGCTCTTCGGTACCCGATTCGGGCGCCGTCGGTGCCGCCTTCAAGGATACCGAGGACGGGATCCTCGCCGAGCGGCTGGTCGCGGCGCAGACCGCGCTGACCGCCCTCACCGAGGTGGACGCCGTCTTCGATGAACGGCTGCCCGGACGCGGGCCCGATCTGACCGCGCCGCAGAACGTCCTGCGCCGCATGATCACGCGTCTTTCCGCCGAGGTCGGCGTGCCGGTGGACGCCGGCGCCGACGATGCGCCGGGCGGGGCGGCTCCGGCCGCGTCGGCCACGGTGCCGGGCGCCATCGGCGGCACGGACGACGTGCGCCGGATGCTGGACCAGATCATGGACTATTACGAGCGACATGAACCCTCCAGTCCGGTGCCGGTGCTCCTGCGCCGCGCCCACCGCCTGGTCGGCGCCGATTTCCTGACCATCGTCCGCGACATGGCACCGTCGGGCATGAAGAACGTCGCCAATGTCGGAGGCATCGCCGATGCGGAAGATGACGATTGATCGCGTGACACAGCAATAACTTGGATAGTCAATCGCGCCGCCTTGTCGTAACGTCAGGCACGCGTGCAACGGAGGGCCCTGGATGTCGAGTTCACAGAAGTTCATCGCACGAAACCGCGCGCCGCGCGTTCAGATCGAATACGACGTGGAGCTCTATGGCGCAGAGAAGAAGGTGCAGCTGCCCTTCGTCATGGGCGTGATGTCCGATCTGGCCGGCAAGTCCGAGGTGGCGCAGCCCGGCGTGGCCGACCGCAAGTTCCTCGAGATCGACGTCGACAACTTCGACAGCCGCATGAAGGCGATGAAGCCGCGCGCGGCGTTCACGGTGCCCAACGCCCTGACGGGCGAGGGCAACATGAGCGTCGACCTGACGTTCGAGAGCATGGACGATTTTACCCCCGGCGCCATCGCCGCCAAGGTGCCCGCGCTCAAGGAGCTTCTGGATGCCCGCAACGAGCTGAGCAACCTCGTCACCTACATGGACGGCAAGCCCGGCGCCGAGGAACTGGTGGCCAAGGCCATGGCCGATCCCGCGCTGCTCAAATCTCTGGCAGCCGCCCCCGCCCCCGGCGACGACGCCGCCAAGACCGAGGAGTAGAGCATGGCCGAAGAAGCGATCCAGACCGCAGACGCGGGCGGCGCCGTCGGGACTGAGGGCGATTTCGCCAGCCTTCTGAACCGCGAGTTCAAGCCGCGCACCGACACCGCCAAGACGGCGGTCGAGTCGGCCGTCAAGACGCTGGCGCAGCAGGCGCTGGCAAACACCGCACTCATCGGGGACGACGTCCTGCACTCGATCGAGGCGATGGTTGCGCAGATCGACCAGAAGCTCAGCGAGCAGGTCAACCAGATCATCCACAACGAGGAGTTCCAGCAGCTAGAATCGGCGTGGCGCGGGCTCCACCACCTCGTCAACAACACCGAAACCGACGAGATGCTGAAGATCCGCGTGATGGCGATCTCGAAGAAGGACCTCCACAAGACGCTGCGCAAGTTCAAGGGCGCCGCCTGGGACCAGTCGCCGATCTTCAAGAAGCTCTACGAGGAAGAGTTCGGCCAGTTCGGGGGCGAGCCCTACGGCTGCCTCGTGGGCGACTACCACTTCAACCACGGCCCCCAGGACGTGGAGTTGCTGGGCGAGATGGCCAAGGTTGCGGCCGCCTGCCACGCGCCCTTCATCACCGGCGCCGATCCGTCCCTGATGCAGTTCGAAAGCTGGCAGGAGCTGTCGAACCCGCGCGACCTGACCAAGATCATGAACACCCCCGAATATGCCGGGTGGAAGTCGCTGCGCGAAAGCGAGGACGCCAAGTACCTCGGCCTGACAATGCCGCGCTTCCTGGGCCGCCAGCCCTACGGAGCCAAGTCCGAACCGGTCGAGGAGTTCGCGTTCGAGGAGGACACCGGCGGCGCGGACAGCGCCAACTTCGCCTGGGTGAACGCCGCCTACGGGATGGCCACGAACATCAACCGGTCGTTCAAGGAATACGGCTGGTGCAGCCGCATCCGCGGGATCGAGAGCGGCGGCACGGTCGAGAACCTGCCGACGCACACCTTCCCCACCGATGACGGCGGCGTGGACATGAAGTGCCCCACCGAGATCGGCATCTCGGACAGGCGCGAGGCGGAGCTGGCCAAGAACGGGCTGATGCCGCTGATCCATCGCAAGAACACCGACATGGCGGCGTTCATCGGGGCGCAATCGCTGCACAAGCCCGCCGAGTACGACGACCCGGACGCCTCTGCCAATGCGGCGCTGGCGGCACGGCTGCCCTATCTTTTCGCAACCTGCCGTTTCGCGCATTACCTGAAATGCATGGTCCGCGACAAGGTCGGGTCCTACAAGAGCCGCGACGACATGGAGCGCTGGCTCAACAAGTGGATCCTCCAGTACGTCGACGCCACACCCGAGACCTCCAGCGAGAAGGACAAGGCGCGCAAGCCGCTCGCCAACGCGTCGGTCGAGGTCGCCGAGGTCGAGGGCAACCCCGGCTACTACAGCTCCAAGTTCTTCCTGCGCCCGCACTACCAGCTCGAAGGGCTGTCGGTGTCGCTGCGCCTCGTCTCGAAGCTGCCGAGCGAGAAATCCTGACGACCCCTGGGCGCGGCACCGTCAATTAGGGCGGTGCGGCCCGATAACCCCCGCGGCCGAGGCCGCATTTATATGACGGAGAATTCCAATGGCCGTAGACATGTTCCTTCACATCGACAAGCCCGCGATCAAGGGTGAGTCGCAGTCGGGAACCGCAGCGCATGCCAAGGACTGCATCGACGTCCTGGCGTGGTCCTGGGGGATGTCGAACTCGGGGACGACGCACATGGGCGGCGGTTCGGGCGCCGGCAAGGCGAACTTCCAGGACCTCAGCGTGACGGGCTGGTACGAGAAGTCGACGCACGAATTGATGAAGTCGTGCACCAAGGGCACCCACCACGAGACGATCACGCTGGTGTGCCGCAAGGCGGGCGACAACCCGCTGGAGTACATCACCTATACCCTCACCGACTGCATCATCACCTCGGTCTCGACCGGGGGCAGCGGCGGCGAGGACCGGCTGACGGTGAACTTCTCGATCAACTTCGGCGCGTTCAAGATCAGCTATCAGCCGCAGAACAAGAAGGGCGCCGAAGAGGGCGCCGCGGTCGAGCAGGAGTTCGACATCGCCGCGCATGAGGCTGCCTGACGCCCCTGCCCGCCGACCGCCTCCGCGCGCCCGTGCGCGGGGGCAGGTCTGCCGGGCACCTGACGCGCGTCCCGTGCGCCGGGGCTCCCCCGCCCGAAGACCGCCTCCGCATGCGCCCTGCACGCGGGGGCACCCCCATCCATCGAACCACCCGAACGGAGTGCGCCCGCGTGCCAGCCGATCCCATGGAATTGCTGAAGTCGGGCGACCTTGCGGCGACGCTC
Organism: uncultured Alphaproteobacteria bacterium; assembly: GCA_963722905.1. Lineage (GTDB taxonomy): Bacteria > Pseudomonadota > Alphaproteobacteria > Rhodobacterales > Rhodobacteraceae > CAVROT01. The sequence continues at coordinate 228,280 of CAVROT010000011.1, forward strand.
GCCGCTCTGCAGGACCGCGTGCGCGCCGACCCCGGCGACGCGAAACTGCGAATTTTCCTCTTCCAGCTTCTGTGCGTGCTGGGCGACTGGAAGCGCGCCGTCACCCAGCTCAAGCTCTGCGCCGAACTCGACCCGCTGGCCATCCCCATGGCGCAGACCTACCGCGAAGCCATCATCTGCGAGGTCTTCCGCGACAAGGTCTTCGCCGGCGAAAAGGCGCCGCTGATCTTCGGCGAGCCGCCGGAATGGGTGGCCCTCATGGTCCAGGCCGTCGGCACCGCCGACCCGAACCACGCGGCCGACCTGCGCAGCCGCGCTTTCGACGCCGCACCCGCCTGCCCCGGCTCGGCCGACGGCACCCGCTTCGACTGGATCGCGGATGCCGACATGCGGCTGGGGCCGCTGCTGGAAATCGTCGTGAACGGCAAGTACTACTGGCTGCCCTTCGCCGACATCGCAGAGCTGACCGTCGACGCGCCCGCCGACCTGCGCGACGCGGTGTGGACGCCCTGCACGCTGGAGCTTCGCAACGGCGGGCGGATGGTCGCCCTGATCCCCACCCGCTATCCCGGCACGCCGCAGTCGGACGACGACGCCGCGCGGCTGTCGCGGGCGACCACATGGACCGACGCGGGCGCGGATACCTGGGTCGGAACCGGCCAGCGCCTGCTGGCGACCGAGGGCGGCGACGTGCCCCTCATGGCGCTGCGGCGGCTCAGCATGGATGCGCGCGCCGCGGTCGCGACGGATGGCTGACCGCACCATCACCGAACGGCTGCAGCCGTCGCTTCTGGACCGGCTGACCGACGCCCGCCCCGACCGGCACGAGGAGCGCGGCGAGGACCGCGTCATCGACATCCGCCAACTGCGCGACATCATCCGCCGCGACCTGTCCTGGCTGCTGAACACCAACAACGCAGAGACGCACATCGAGCCCGGTCGCCATCCGCAAGCGGCCGCCTCCGTCATCAATTTCGGCGTGCGGGAGGTCGCCGGCGACTTCTCCACCGACGAACGCGCGGCGCTGATCCGCGGGTCGATCCAGCGCGCGATCGAGCTTTTCGAGCCGCGGATCCGCCCCGGCACGCTGGACGTCACCGTGGGCACAGATACACAGGGTCGCCAGTCCATCGTCGTCTTCGACATCCATGCCGAGATGTGGGCCCAGCCCCTGCCGATGGAGCTTTACCTGCGCACGCAGGTCGACGTGACGACCGGCCATCTCCAACTTGAAGAGCGGGGATAGGATCGCGATGGATACCCGCCTCCTGCGCCATTACGAGTCCGAGCTGTCCTTCCTGCGCGAGATGGGGGCCGAGTTCGCCGCCTCCTATCCAAAGATCGCCGCGCGGCTGGGCATGGACGGGATCGAGGTCCTCGACCCCTATGTCGAGCGCCTGCTGGAGGGATCCGCCTTCCTCGCCGCGCGCGTCCAGCTGGAACTGGAGTTGCAGCAGCCCGCCTTCACGGCGCACCTGCTGGAGATCGTCTATCCGCACTACCTGTCGTGTACGCCGTCGATGATGATCGCGCAGATGGTGCCCGACATGGCGAACCCCGCCGTCGCCGCCGGGCACGTGATGGCGCGCCATACCAAGCTGCGCTCGACCCTGGCCGAGGGTGTGCAATCGGCCTGCGTCTTCCGCACCGCGGCCGACGTCACGCTCTGGCCGGTCGAGATCGCGCAGGCCGAATACATCGACGGGCGCGGCACGCTGGTCGCGGCGGGCGTGGCCGGAGATCGTCCGGCCCGCGCCGGCATAAGGCTGCGCCTGCGCCGGGCCGACGGCGGCGACCTGTCGGCGCTTGCGATGGAGCGGCTGACCCTGTTCCTCGGCGGTCAGGGGGCGCGCGGCTGGAAGCTGCATGAGGTGCTGTCGACGCAGGCGACGGGCGTCGTCGCACGCTCTACCGACCGTCGGGCCGACTGGACGCTGGGGTTGCGCGGCGGCCTCACAACTCGCGGGCTGGAGCCGGAGGAGGCGCTGCTGCCCGTGCCCGCCCCGTCCTTCGACGGCTACCGGCTGCTTCAGGAATACTTTGCCATGCCGGAACGCTTCCACTTCGTCGACGTGGAAGGGCTGGCGCCCGCCATCGCGCGCAGCGCGGGGACCGAGGTGGACCTTTATATCCTGCTGCGCGACGGAGCGTCGGAGCTTGCCGCGGGGATCGCGCCGGACGCGTTCAGCCTGCATTGCGTCCCGGCCATCAATCTCTTTCCCAAGCGTTGCGACCGGGTGCAGGTCACCACCGCCGCGACCGAGCACCGCGTCGTGCCGGACCGCACGGCGCCGCTGGACTACGAGGTCCACTCCATCGACCGGGTCGCCGGCATCGGCGCCGAGGGCGAGGACGACGTCGCCTTCCGCCCCTTCTATTCCTCAGACGACTTCACCGCCGCCTCAGGCGGTGCGCCGGCCTACTACACCATCGCCCGCCGGATGCGTCAGCGGACCGAGCGTGAGCGTCTGAAGGGCGCGCGCACCAGCTATCTGGGGGCCGAAGCCTATCTGTCGCTGGTCGATGCCGCACAGGCGCCCTATTCCACCGCGATCACGCAGCTGGCCGTGCAGGCGACCGTGACCAACCGCGACCTGCCGCTGATGCTGCCGACCGGCGCGCCGGATGTGTTCCATCTGCCGGACGGCGGACCCGTGGCGCAGGTGCGCACGCCGGTCACGCCGACGCGCCCCCGCCCGACGATGGCGCAGGGCGACGCGGCCTGGCGGCTCGTCAGCCATCTCAGCCTGAACTACCTCTCCATCGCCGATACCGAAGGCGGCGACGGCGCCGCCGCCCTGCGCGAGATGGTGGGCCTCTACGCGCGCCCCGGCGACCGGGCGACCGAAAACCAGATCGAGGGGATCGCGCGCGTCTCCAGCCGACCAATCGTCAGGCGGATGGCCGACGAGGTGCTGTCGACCGCCGTGCGCGGCCTCCAGATCGAGATCGAGTTCGACGAGACGCTTTATGAAGGCACCAGCCCCTACCTGCTGGGATCGGTGCTGGACCGGTTCCTGCGCAAGTACGCCACGATCAACAGCTTCACCGAAACCGTCCTGAGGACGCAACAACGCGGAGAGATCGCCAGATGGCAGCCCCGGACGGGACTGGGCCGCACGATCTGACGTCGCCGCTGCGACGTTTGGAAGTAGCGCCCCACGCCCATCACGTCTTCCTTGCCCTGCGCCTGATCGAGGCCGCGTATCCCGACCGCCCGGGCCTTGGCCGGTCGCGCCGCCCGAGCGAGGATGCCGTCCGACTGGCACAGGAGGCCGAACTGGGGTTCGCGGCGACAACGCTGCGCAGTTTTCGCGCGCCGTCGGGCACGCGGCCGGGGCGGCTGACGAACCGGTTCTTCGGCTTCTTCGGACCGAACGGTCCCCTGCCCGTCCACCTGACCGAATACGCCCGCGACCGGCAGCGGGTGAACCGCGATTCCACGCTGGTCGCCTTCGCCGACATGCTGACGCACCGGATGATGAGCCTGCTCTACCGCGCCTGGACGACAGGCCAGCCGACGGCCGACTTCGACCGTGGCCGGGGCGGCCGGCTGGAGGGACAGGTCGCCGCGCTGGCCGGGCTCAGCGGCGCGGCGATGCAGCGGCGCGACGCGATGCCGGACATGGCCAAGCGGTACTTCACCGGGCCTCTGGCGCGCGGTCCCCGCAACGCCGACGGGCTGGCGGCGATACTGGGAGCGTTCTTCGCCACGCCTGTGCGGGTCGAGCAGTTCGTCGGTTCCTGGCTGACGCTGGAGCCGGACGACCGCTGGCGCCTTGGCGGGGCCGCGGGCCTTGGACAGGGTACCGTCATCGGGGAACGGGTCTGGTCTCGCGCCGCGAAGTTCCGGCTGCGCATCGGCCCTCTGACGCTGGAGCAGTACCGCCGTCTGCTGCCCGGATCGGCCGCGCTGGAGCGGCTGACCGGCATCGTGCGCGGCTACGTCGGCGACGCGCTCGACTGGGACGTCAATCTTCTGCTGCGGGGCGATCACGTCCCCGCGGCCGTTCTTGGCCGCGATACGCGGCTGGGCCAGACGTCGTGGATGGGCGCCCGCCCGCCGGGCGACGCGGCCGACCTGTTCCTCGCGCCGCTGTCCGCCGCACGCACCACCCCAACCGGAGTTCAATAATGACCGAGATCAGCCGCGTCGCCCTTTTCGGCAAGCTCAATGAGGTTGGATACCGGGCGGTCGAGGGGGCGACCGTGTTCTGCAAGATGCGTGGCAACCCCTACGTGGAGATCGTGCACTGGCTCAGCCAGCTGCTGCAATCGCCCGACAACGACGTGGCGAAGATCGTCGCGCATTATGGCATCGACCCCGCGCGCCTGTCGGCCGACATGACGGCGGCGCTGGACCGGCTGCCGCGCGGGGCGACCAGCATCTCGGACCTCAGCGCCCATATCGAGGACGCGATGGAACGGGCGTGGGTCTGGGGCTCGCTGCTCTATTCCTCGAACCAGGTGCGCACCGGGCATCTGATCCTGGGGATGATGAAGACGCCGGCGCTGCGCAACATCCTGCTGGGCATCTCCAAGGAATTCGCCAGGATCGGGCCGGACGACCTGTCGGACAACTTCGACGCGGCGACCGCCGGCAGCGCCGAAGAGCGTCTGGCGCCGCGCGACGGTTCGGCCACGGGCGGCGGGGCCGCCCCGGGCGAGGCGTCGGGCGCGATGCCCGGCCCGATGGGCAAGGACGAGGCGCTGCAGAAATACTGTACCGACCTCACCCAGCAGGCGCGCGACGGCAAGATCGACCCCATCGTCGGGCGCGACGAGGAAATCCGGCAGATCGTCGACGTGCTGATGCGGCGGCGCCAGAACAACCCGATCCTCACGGGCGAGGCGGGCGTGGGCAAGACGGCCGTGGTCGAGGGCTTCGCGCTGCGCATCGCGCGGGGCGACGTGCCGCCTGCGCTGGTGGGGGCGCGGTTGCTGGCTCTGGACGTGGGCCTCCTGCAGGCCGGCGCCAGCATGAAGGGCGAGTTCGAAAACCGCCTGCGGTCGGTGATAGACGAAGTGCAGGCCAGCACCACACCCATCGTCATGTTCATCGACGAGACGCACACGCTGGTGGGCGCGGGCGGCGCGGCGGGCACCGGCGACGCGGCCAACCTGCTCAAGCCCGCTCTGGCGCGCGGAACGCTCAGGACCATCGGCGCGACCACATGGGCCGAATACAAGAAGCACATCGAGAAGGACCCGGCCCTGACCCGCCGCTTCCAGGTGGTCGCGGTCGAGGAGCCGTCGATCCCCAAGGCGGTGATGATGATGCGCGGGATAGCGTCGATGCTGGAGAGCCATCACAAGGTGCAGGTGCTGGACGAGGGCATCGAGGCGGCGGTGGAACTGTCCGCCCGCTACATCCCGGCGCGCCAGCTGCCCGACAAGTCCGTCAGCGTGCTGGACACGGCCTGCGCGCGCGTTGCCGTCAGCCAGCACGCCGTCCCGGCCGAGGTGGACGACGCGCGCAAGCGGATCGACGCGCTGACCACCGAGCTCGAGATCATCGGCCGGGACGAGACGGCGGGCTACGACGTGGACGAACGGCGCAAGAAGGTGAAGGCGCTGAAGGCGGCCGAGGAGGCGCGGCTTGCCGAACTCGACACGCGCTGGGACGCCGAAAAGGGCATCGTGGCCGAGATCCTGGATCTGCGCCGGCAGTTGCGCGAGGGCGGCCTGCGCATCGACGCCGACCCGGCCGCGGGCGGTGACGCCCTGCCGGGCGCCGTCGCGGACGGCAGTGCCCCCGATGCAGACCTTGCCCTCGACGGCCCCGAAGCAGGCGCCCCCTCCGACACGGACGATGCGCCCCCCGCCCCTGCCGACCAGCAGGACGGCGACCGCGCAACGCTGATGGAGAAGCTCCGCGATGCCAACGCCCGGCTGGCCACGCAGCAGGGCGACAGCCCGCTGATCCTGCCCATAGTCGATGCGCAGGCGGTGGCATCGGTCGTGGGCGACTGGACCGGCATCCCCGTGGGCCGCATGGTCGCCGACGAGATCGACACGATCCTGCATCTGGAGGACCATCTGGCCAAGCGGGTGATCGGCCAGGACCACGCGATGAAGATGATCGCCAAGCGCATCCAGACCAGCCGCGCGGGCCTCGACAACCCCAACAAGCCCATCGGGGTATTCATGCTCGCAGGCACGTCCGGCGTCGGCAAGACCGAGACGGCGCTGGCGCTGGCCGAGGTGATGTACGGCGGAGAGCAGAACGTCATCACCATCAACATGAGCGAGTATCAGGAGGCCCACACCGTCAGCAGCCTCAAGGGCGCTCCGCCCGGCTATGTCGGCTATGGCGAGGGCGGCGTGCTGACCGAGGCGGTGCGCCGCAAGCCCTACAGCGTCGTCCTGCTCGACGAGGTCGAGAAGGCGCACCCGGACGTGCACGAGGTCTTCTTCCAGGTTTTCGACAAGGGTGTGATGGAAGACGGCGAGGGGCGCGTGATCGACTTCAGGAACACGCTGATCCTGCTGACGTCGAACGCCGGGAGCGACATGATCATGGACATGTGCGCCGACCCCGACCTGATGCCGGAACCCGAGGGCATCGCGAAGGCGCTGCGCGATCCGCTGCTGAAGATCTTTCCGGCGGCCCTGCTGGGGCGTCTGGTGACGATCCCCTACTATCCGCTCAGCCCCGACATGATCGGCAAGATCACCCGCCTGCAACTCGACCGGATCAAGCGGCGGGTGGAGGGCACGCATGACGTGCCGCTCACCTATTCGGACGCCGTCGTCGACACCATCGTCGGCCGCTGCCAGGAGCTGGAGAGCGGCGGTCGCATGATCGACGCCATCGTCACCAATACGATGCTGCCCGACATCTCGGCCGAGTTCCTGACCCGCATGATGGAGGGCCGCCCGGTGAAGGGCGTCGCCATCGACGCGAAGGACGGGGAGTTCAGCTATGCGTTCGACTAGACGCGGTCGCAAGGGAGGGTCGTCATGCCGCCGCTGAGGACCGACAGCAGCCGACATCCCCTCCGGCTGGAGGGCAGCTTCGGCAGCGACGACCTGATCGCCGTCAGGGCCATGGTCGAGGAGGGGATGAACGCCCTGACGCTGACGCGGGTGGACGTCGCGACCTCGAACCGGCAGGTCGATCTGGAAACGCTGATCGGCGCGCACATGGCCGTCGTCATCGACACGCCGGAAGGAACGCGCCGGTTCCCGGGCACCTGCACGAAGGCGCATTTCCTTGGCGCCGACCGGGGCCATGCCAACTATGCGCTGGAGCTTTCGCCATGGCTCTGGTTCCTCGGGCGGGCGCGCGAATGCCGCATCTTCCAGGACATGACCGCGCCCGACATCGTCCGCCAGATCGTCGGCGACCACGGCTTTGGCGGCCATCTGGTGCTGTCGCTGTCGGACGACTATCCGACCCGTACCATCTGCGTGCAGTACCGCGAGACCGACCTCGACTTCGTCAACCGCCTGATGGAGGAGGAGGGTATCTACTACTGGTTCGACACCTCCGATCCGGTCGAACGGATGGTGATGGCCGACGGCCCCGGCGCCCACGCCCCCATCGCCGGCGATCCGTCCATCGAATACCACGACAAGGGCACCGGCGGCCGGGCGCCTTCGGAATACGTGTCGCTCTGGTCGGAATCCATGCGCCCCGTGACGGGCACGGTCACGCTGAACGACTACGATTTCGAAAGCCCCCGCGCGCAGCTTGCCGCGACCAGCGCCATCCCGAAGGGGCGGCATCCGCAAAAGGACGTCGAGGCCTACGACCACCCCGGCCACTACCGCAAGAGCGCCGCCGGCGACCGGTATGCCCGGATCCGGATGGAATCGCTGGCGATCCGGCATCGCGGCTGGGCCGGCGTCACGAACATCCCGCGCATGGCCGTGGGCGCGACCTTCGATCTGAAGCGCCACCCGCGCACGATCGAGCCTGGCACCAAGATGATCGTGCGCGCGGTGCACCGGATGCAGCTCCTCGACACCGATGCCGCGGGCTTCGCGACGGGCGGGGCCAGCAGCGCCGAGATGCAGTTCGACATGGAAGGCAACTACGGCGTTACCTTCTACACCGTCCTGAAAAGCGACCAGTTCCGCGCCCCGCAGGACACCGCGTGGCCGCAGATCGCCGGCATCCAGACCGCCGTCGTCACCGGGCCCTCCGGCCAGGAGATCCACACCGACAATTACGGCCGCATCCGCGTCCAGTTCCACTGGGACCGTCTGGGGCGTCGCGACGACACGTCGACCTGCTGGGTGCGCACCATGCAGCCCTGGACCGGCAAGGGCTGGGGCATGATGGCCGTCCCGCGCATCGGTCAGGAGGTCGTCGTCCAGTTCGAGGAGGGCGATCCGGACCGCCCGCTGGTGGTGGGCATGCTCTACAATGCCGACACGATGCCGCCCTGGGCGCTGCCGGGCAACATGACCCAGTCGGGCATCAAGACCAACAGCACCAAGGGCGGCGACGGCTACAACGAGCTGATGTTCGAGGACAAGAAAGGCGCGGAGTTGATCCGCATGCACGCCGAGCGCGACTTCGAACAGGTGATCGAGAACGACGCCCGCATCACCGTCGGGCTTGAGGACAAGGACAAGGGCGACATGGACCTCACCGTCCACAACGACCTGACCGAGGAGGTCAAGACCGGCCACCACAAGTTCAAGGTCGCCCGCGGTACCCAGCACATCCACATCGCCAGCCACAAGACCGAGACGATCGGCGGCGACAGCAAGAACACCACCACCGGCGACGTGGCCGAGACGGTCGAGGACGGCGACAAGACCGAGGACATCAAGAAGGGCAGCGTCACCCGCACGATCGACATGGGCGACGAGGCGACGACGCTGAAGATGGGGAACTGGACGCTGGACGCCAGTCTCGGCAAGGTGGCGATCACCGCCATGCAGGAGATCACGCTGACGGTCGGCGGGTCCTCCGTCAAGGTCGACCAGATGGGTGTGACGATCAAGGCGCCTACGGTCAGCGTCGAGGGCCAGTTGAAGACCGACATCAAGGGTTTGATGACGTCCGTGAGCGGCGATGTCATTCTGACGCTCAAGGGCACCGTCACGATGATCAACTAGATGGGACAAGCCATGTCGGACCGTTTCGGCAATCTGAAAAAGATACCGCGCGACCCCGCCCGGCGGCTGCTGGCGCTGGCCGGCGCGCGCCTGTCGGTGCCGGTGTCCGCGCCCGCCGCCGCCCCCGTGGGCGACGTGCTGGCCGAGTTGGAGGGCGCGGATGCCTGGCCCGACCTTCTGCGCCTGCTGTCGGTCGCCTTGCCCGTGCGCGAGGCGATCTGGTGGGGCTGCGTTTCGGCCGAGACGTTCGCGGGCGATCCGCCGCCCCGCACCCTGGCCGCCGCGCGCGCGTGGGTCTTCAAGCCCGACGACGCCAACCGCGAGGCCGCGCGCGCCGCCGCCGAGGCGGCCGGCCCCGAGGACGAGACGGCGCCGCTGGCCAGCGCGGTCGCGATGCACGACGGCAAGCTCGGGACCGGCGATCTGGCGGCGCATGACGCACCGCCCGGCGTCGCCGCGGCACTGGTCCTGTCCGTCGTCGCGACGGCGCTGGCCCACGGCCCCGCCGACGCCTTCGCGGCGCGGCGGGCGGCGGCCATCGACTGCGCGCTCGACATCGCGCGGGGCGGCAACGGGCAGGTCGCCCGCGCGGAGACGCCGGCATGAGCCAGCCCGCCGCCCGCATCGGCGACATGCATGTCTGCCCCATGGTGACCGGCGTCGTGCCGCATGTCGGCGGTCCCGTCGCGCTGGGGGTCCCGACGGTGCTGATCGGCAAGATGCCGGCGACGACTCTGGGCAAGATGTGCGTCTGCGTCGGACCGCCCGACGTGATCGCCAAGGGGTCGGGCACGGTCCTGACCTGCAAGATGCCGCAGGCGCGCATGGGTGACTTGACCGCGCATGGCGGCGCCATCGTGGTGGGTTGCTTCACCGTCCTGGTCGGCGGCTGACCGTGGCGGTCGTCCTGCATTTCCAGAGCACCGGCACGATCCCGGGCGACGGGCGACCGGTCGCGATGCGCGGCGGGGCGATGACCCTTGGCCGCGGCGACGAGAACGACCTGGTGCTGCCCGACCCCGACAAGACGATCTCGAAGCGCCACTGCGCAATCGAGGATCAGGACGGCGGCATCGTCGTCGTGGACCTGTCGACCAACGGGACGTTCCTCAACTACGACAAGGTGCCGCTGGGCCGCGTCCCCACGCCGCTCAACGACGGGGACATCCTGACGATGGGACCCTACGAGCTGCTGGTCGAGATCGCGGTCGCCGCCGCGCCGGTCGACCTGCCGCCGCTGGGCGAGGATCGCGTGCCCGTGGGCCGGGCGTCGGCCGCCGCGGGGATCGACGATCTGCTGGACGGGGACGGTGCGGGCGGGGTCGGCGCCGACGATTTCCTCGACGACCTGCTGGGCGGTGCCGCGCCCGCCGGCCCCGGCGCCGTGCGTCGGCCGGATCTGGGCGAGGACGGGCTGCTGCCGCCGATGGGACAGGACGAGGTCGCCGATTTGCTGGCGCCGCAGCCGGACGAGGCGACGGGCGCCAGCCGCCCGGCCCACGACCCGGCCGTCCACGACCATTTCACACCGCCGGGCGCAACGGCGGCGCCGGCGGGCGGCGCTGCCATCCCCGAGGATTGGGACGACCTGCTGGGCGGCGACGATCCCTTCGCCGCGCCGGCCCCCCTGCCCCCCGACGCGACGCCGCCCCCCGGTCCGCCGGCCCTGCCGAACGATCCGCTGCCGGTCGCCACTCCCGCGCCGGCCGTCCCGCCGCCGCCTGGAGATGCGGAGGCGGGCATTGCGGCGTCGCCCGTTCCTGCGGCCGCGCCTTTACCGCCAGAGCCCATATCTCCACCGGCCACCCCCGGCGACGACGCTGCCGCGCGCGCCTTCCTCCGCTCGGCCACGGGTGGCGAGGTCGATGTGCCCGCGGCCGAGCTGACGGCGACGATGTCGCGGATGGGCCACGTGCTGCGGGTGATGATCACCGGCATGCGCGAGATCCTGATGACCCGCAGCTCGATCAAGGCCGAGTTCAGGATCGAGCAGACCCGCATCTCGGCCGGTGCCAACAATCCGCTGAAGTTTTCCGTCAGCCCCGAACAGGCCATCGAGGCGATGATCCGCCCCAAGGCGCGCGGCTACCTCGACGCGACCGATGCCGCGCGCCAGGCGATGTCGGACATCAAGGCGCACGAGGTCGCGGTGATGACCGGAATGGAAGCCGCGCTCAAGGGCGTGCTTGAGCGCCTGTCGCCAGCGTCGCTGGAGGGCCGGATGCAGGCCGGCGGCGGCCTCGGCGGGCTTTTGAAGGGACGAAAGGCACGCTATTGGGAAGTCTACGAACGGATGCATGCCGAGATCTCGGACCAGGCCGAGAACGAGTTCCACGAACTCTTCGCCCGCGAATTCTCGCGCGCCTACGCCGAACAGCTGGAGCGATTGAAATGACCGCCCCGCCCCGTCGGACCGCGGTGCCGCGTCCGGTGGCGTCAGCGGGCACGACGCCACGATCGTTTTCCGGCGGTCGCTGCCCTCAGCCCGGCGCAGCCGGCGGCGGCGCCACGATCACGGGGGCGCCGGGCAAGCGGACGACGCCGAACGCCCGGTCGCTCGAACCGCACGGGAAGGCCGCCTGATGTCATGGGACAACAAGGTCCTGTGGACCGAGGGCCTCTTTCTGCAGCCGCATCACTTCCAGCAGGCCGACCGCTATGCCGAGGCTCTGGTCGGCGGGCTGGCCCGGCGCCTGTCGCCCTACGCATGGGGCGTCTCGACCCTTGAGATCGACGCCGAGGTGCTGAAGGTCGGGCAATTCGCCATCACGTCCGCCTCGGGGCTGACGCAGGACGGCACCGTCTTCCGCGTCCCCGAGACGACGGACCACCCCCCCGCGCTGGAGGTTCCGGCCGGCACCCGCGACTGCATCGTCTACCTGTCGGTCCCGCAGCGCCGACAGGGCGCGGTCGAGGTCGACATGACCGGAGCCGAGCTCAGCGCCGCGCGCTTCCGGCCGGCCGAACTGGACGTGACCGACACGATGGGCACAGGGCGCAGCGAGGCGCGCATCGCGGTGGGCAAGTTGCGGCTCCAGTTCGCTCTGGCCGTCGACGACCTCGCCGACCGGCTGGTCATTCCCATCGCGCGCATCGTCGAGGTCCGCGCAGACCGAGAGGTCATCCTCGACACCGCCTTCGTTCCCAGCGCACTGGACGTGCGGGCCGCCGGGCCGCTCGACGCGTTCGTGCAGGAGCTGGACGGGCTTCTCGCGCACCGGACCCAGGCGCTGGCCGGACGGCTGAGCCAGGGTGCGGCCGGCAAGGGCGCGGCCGAGATCCAGGATTTCCTGCTGCTGATGGCGATCAACCGGGCGCTGCCGCTGGTCCGCCATCTGGCCACGATCGAGAACGCGCACCCCGAACGGCTCTATGCGGCCTTCGTCGCGCTGGCGGGAGAACTGGCGACGTTCATGGCGCCCGAGAAACATCCGCCGCAGTTTCCGTTCTACCAGCATCACGACCTGACGGCGACGTTCCAGCCGGTGATCCGCACCCTGCGCCGGTACCTTTCGGCGGTGCTCGAACAGACGGCGACGGCGATCCCTCTGGAGCCGCGCAAGTACGGCATCTGGGTGGGGGTCATCGCCGACCGCAAGCTGATCGGCAACGCGGGCTTCGTTCTGGCCGTGCGCGCCGACGTCCCGGCCGAGAACCTGCGCAGGCACTACGCGGGCCAGTCCAAGGTCGGCCCGGTCGAGGAGATCCGCCAGCTGGTCAACTCGGCCCTGCCCGGCATCCCGATGCGGCCCCTGCCCGTCGCACCGCGTCAGGTGCCCTATGCGGCCAACACCGTCTATTTCGAGATGGACGGCGAAAGCCCTTATTGGGGCAAGATGCGGACGTCGGGCGGCGTGGCCGTCCATGTCTCGGGCGAATATCCGGGGCTGAAGATGGAGCTTTGGGCAATCCGCCGCGACTAGGGAGGCGAGGACGATGGCCGACGACGATCCATTCGCCGAACCCGGGGACGGCGAACGCACCGTTATCGTACCCAATCCGGGCGGTCGCCGCGCGGGCGTGGCCCAGCCGCCCGCCGCGGCGGCAGCGGCCCCGACGCCCGTACCCCGGCCGGAGGCGTCCGCCCCGGCCGCCAGTGCGCCGGACCAGCGGCTGGCGGCGGGGCGGACGGGGATGAACCCGCTCAACGCCGCGGCCGCGACGCTCTTCGCCCTGGTCAGCCGCATCCGCAACCGCGCCCAGCACCCGGACCCCGCCGCCCTGCGCAGGTCCGTCGTCGCCGAGGTGCGCGGCTTCGAGGCGCGGGCGATCCAGGCGGGCACCGATCCGCAGGCGGTGAAGGTGGCGCGCTACGCCATCTGCGCGACGCTGGACGACGTGGTTCTGAACACGCCATGGGGCGGCACCAGCGTCTGGGCGCAGCAGAGCATGGTCGGCACCTTCCACCGCGAGACTGTGGGCGGCGACCGCTTCTACGACCTCCTCGCGCGGCTTGAGCAGGACCCGGCGCGCAACGTCGACCTGCTGGAATTCCTCTACATGTGCCTGTCGCTGGGCTTCGAGGGGCGGCTCAGGGTCGAGCAGGGTGGCGCCGACCGCCATGTGGAGATCCGCGCGGGCCTCGCCCGGCTGATCCGCGCCCAGCGCGGCGAACGCGAGGACGACCTGTCGCCCCATTGGCAGGGCGTCGACCGCCCCCACAGGAACCGGTCGCGGTGGAAGCCGTTCTGGATCGCCGTCGCGGGCTGCGTCGCCGCGCTGACGGTGGCGTTCACCGGGCTCAGCTACGCGCTGTCGGGCACGACGGAGAGGTTGCGCGGCCAGCTTTCGGTCCTGGGTCCGGGCACGCCCGCCGTCCTGCGCCGCGAGGCGCCGCCGGTCGTCCCGCCGCCGCCCTCCGACGTGGAGCTGAAACGGGTCTCGGGCTTTCTGACCGAGGAGATCGCCGAGGGGCTGGTCACGGTCTTTCAGGACAACAACACCATCACGGTGCGCATCACCGGGTCGGGCATGTTCGGATCCGGCTCCGACAGCCTCAAGCCCGCGTTCGAGGCGCCGCTGGACCGCGTCGCCGCGGCGCTGGACGACACCGAGGGGCCGGTGATCGTGGCGGGGCACTCCGACAGCTCACCCATCTCGACGGCGCGGTTCAAGTCGAACATGGCACTGTCGCTGGCGCGCGCCGAGTCGGTGCGTGCCAAGCTGGCCGGTCAGCTGGCCGACGGCGACCGGCTGCGCGCCGAGGGACGATCTGACGCGGAACCCATCGCCGACAACGCCACGCCGGAGGGCCGCGCCGCCAACCGCCGGATCGAGATCGTGCTGATCCGCAAGGACGTGCCGTGAAGGTTCTGCGCGCCATGGGCTCCGGCATCGGCATCACGGCGATGGTGGCGCTGGCCGCATCGGCCTGCCTGTGGTTCCTGGGCGGCTACGTCGGCATCGGCGACGCCCATCCGTTCGACGGGGTGACGGGGCGGCTGGTGGGGCTGGCCGTGCTGTGGATCCTGGCGCTGCTGGTGATCCTGCTGATCCTCACCACCAAGCGCCGTCGCGACACCGATCTGGCCGAGGACATGGCCCAGGCCGAGGTGCCCGAACCGGCCGGCGCGCCAGACGACGCCGTCGTCGCGGCCGAACTGGGCGAGATGCGCGGCAAGCTCAAGTCGGCGATGCTGGCGCTGCGCCGGTCGAAGGCCGGGCGGCGGCACCTCTACGAAATGCCGTGGTATATCATCATCGGCCCGCCGGGCGCCGGCAAGACGACGGCAATCGTCAACAGCGGTCTGCGCTTTCCGCTGGAGGACGACGGCGGGCGCGCGGCCGTGGGCGGCGTCGGCGGCACCCGCAACTGCGACTGGTGGTTCACCGACGACGCCGTGCTGGTAGACACCGCCGGGCGCTACACCACACAGGAAAGCGACGCCGAGGCCGACAGCGCCGCCTGGCAGGGCTTCCTGCGTCTGCTGAAGAAGCATCGCCCGCGCCAGCCGATCAACGGCGCCATCGTGGCCATCAGCCTCAGCGACCTCACCCAGCAGGACGAAATCTCGCAGGCCGCCCACGCAGCCGCAATCCGTCGCCGCCTGACCGAGCTGCGCGACACGCTGGGCGTGCGGTTTCCCGTCTACATCCTTTTTACCAAGGCCGACCTCATCGCCGGCTTCGCAGAGTTCTTCGAGCCCCTGGGCAAGGACGCCCGCGAACAGGTCTGGGGGTTCACGCTGCCGCTGCCGAAGTCGCGTGGTGCGGCCGGCGCGGCCGCGTTCGACGCCGAATTCCAGGCCCTGCTGGACCGGCTGAACGCGCAGTCCCTCGAACGGATGCAGGCCGAGGCGGACCCGGCCCGCCGTGCCCTGATCGCGAGCTTCCCGTCGCAGGTGGCCAGCGTGCGCGCGACCGCTGACGCGTTTCTGGCCGAGGTGTTCCACGAGGGCAAGCTCGACCGCAGCCAGATGCTGCGCGGCGCCTATTTCACGTCCGGCACGCAGGAGGGGACGCCCATCGACCGGCTGATGACCGGTATGGCGCGGACCTTCGGGATCGGCCGGCAGGCCATCGGCACGGGGCGCGGCACCGGGCGTTCGTTCTTCCTTACCCGCCTTTTTCAGGACGTGATGTTCCCCGAGGCCGGTCTGGTCTCGGCCGACGACCGGGTCGAGAAGCGCTATGTCTGGACGCGCCGCGGCGCCTTCGCGGCCGCCGTGCTGGTGACGGTTGGCCTTGGCGCGCTCTGGACCCGCAGCTACCTCGGCAACGTCGAGCGCGCCGGGAACTACGAGGCCGGCATCGCGGCCTACACCGCCGCCGCTTCCGAGATTCCGGGCAACCCCATCGCCGATACCGACATCGCCGGCACCGTGCCGGCGCTGAACGCCCTGCACGACCTCGCGGCCGAGGCGGCAGCGCCGCGTCCCGCCCGGCTGGGCTGGGGCCTGTGGCAGGGCGACGTGATCGCCAACCAGGCGCGGCTGACCTACCGCGACGCGCTGAACCGGCACCTCCTGCCCCGCATGCTGTTGCGACTTGAAGATCAGATGCAGGCCAACATCAACAACACCGACCTGCTCTACGAGCTGCTGAAGGTGTACCTGACGCTGGGCCTGGCCGGGCCGATGAACGCCGATCTGGTGTCCGAGTTCATGGAGGTCGACTGGTCGGTCTCCTTCCCGGGCCCGTCCCGGCAGGATCTGCGGGCCGACCTGTTGACCCACCTCGAGGCCCTGCTGGCACAGCCCATGGTCGATGTCGGCCTCAACGCCGACCTCGTCGGTCAGGTGCAGGAGGTGCTGACGCGGATGCCGCTGGCTCAGCGGGTCTATAACGGCATCCTCGCCTCTCCGGAGGCGCTGGACCTGCCCGAATGGCGACCGACCGACGTGGGCGGGCCGCAGATCGCGCGCGCCCTCGCCCGTTCGTCCGGCCGGCCGCTGTCCGAGGGCGTGCCCGGTATCCTCACCCGCGACGGGTTCAACGACGTCTTCCTGCCAGAGGCGCTGGACGTCGCCGAACGCCTGAAAGACGAGGCATGGGTGCTCGGCCCCGACGCCGCCGCGCAGCAGACGGACGCCGCCCTGATCGCGCTCAGCCGGGACGTGCTGGATCTCTACTACACCGACGTCATCGCGGCGTGGGACGGGGTGCTGGCCGACCTCGACATCATCCCCGTGACCGACCTGCCCTCGGCGGTGGAGGTGCTGAACGTCCTTTCCGGACCGTCCTCTCCCATCGTCAACGTCCTGAACGCCGTCGCCGACGAGACCCGGCTTGCCACGCCGCGCGAGGCAGAGGTCACCGACGCCGAGGCAGGGGCCGAGGCCGGCGCAGGCGTGCTGGCCGCGCAGGCGCTGCGGCGCAACCTCAGCCCGCAGCGCCGGCTGTTCCTTCGGGCCGTGACCGGCGCCGAGGGCTCCGCGCCCGCGAAGGAGCCGGGCGCCTTCGTCGAGGACCGGTTCGCCTGGCTGCATGCGCTGGTGGACCGCCCCGAAGGGCAGCCGTCGCGGCTGGACGCGATGATGGAGCTGCTGACCGAGGTGAACAAGGAGGTCGAGCGTCTGGGATTTTCCGGCGGTGTCGGCGCCACGACCGCCGACAGCGAGGCTCTTGCCCGCTTCCAGCTGGAGGCGGCGCGGCTGGAGGGGCCGATCAAGCGCTGGGCGAACCAGATCGCCAGCGGCTCGTCCGGCGTCGCGGCCGACGGCACCCGCGCCGGGATCGCCGCGCGCTGGCAGGCCGACGTCCTGCCCTTCTGCCGTCAGGCGACCGCCGGTTATCCGTTCAACCGTCAGGCGCAGAACGACGTGACGGTGCAGGACTTCGCCCGCCTCTTCGGCCCCGGCGGCCTGATCGACACATTCTACGATCAGAACCTCGCCCAGATCGTCGACACGACGCAGCGGCCCTGGGCCTGGAAGACGGTGAACGGGACCGACCTGGGCATCGGCCAGCCCGTGCTGGACCAGATCGAGAGCGCGCTGCTGATCCGCGATGCGTTCTTTCCCGCCGGCGCGCCCTCGATCGACTTCCAGATCACCCCCGAGGCGCTGGATCCGGCGGCGCAGGCGATCAACCTGAACGTCCACGGCACCGAGGTGACGTACCGCCACACCGACGGGCAGCCGACGCCGCAGGCGGTGAACTGGCCCGGCACGGTCGGGCTGGCGCGCGCGACCTTTCTGCCTGGCAAGCCGGGGTCCGAGGACGCGCTGTCGCGTGACGGGCCCTGGGGATGGTTCCGCCTGCTCGACGCGGTCGAGGTGCGCGACACGAACGCGTCGGACCGCAAGCGCATGATCTTTCGCGTCGGCGGGCGCGTGGCCATCTTCGCGCTGCAGTCGGGCTCGATCCTCAACCCCTTCACCCTTCCCGCCATGCAGACCTTCGCCTGCCCGGAGACGTTCTGAGGTGTCGGCCGCCGGATACGCGGCCTACGGCAAGATCCCCAGCCTGGGCGACTTCTTCCGTATAGGCTCGATCCCGGGCGTGCAGGAGGCGTGGGACGTCTGGTTGCAGGGCGCGATGACGGCGGCGCGCGCCGCCATCGGGCCGCGCTGGACCGACTGCTACATGTCGGCGCCGATCTGGCGGTTCACGCTGGCGCCCGGGATCCTGACGCGGACGGCGGTGCTGGGGATCGTGATGCCCTCGGTCGACCGGGTAGGCCGGCAGTTTCCGCTGACCATCCTGACCGTGGTGCCCGGCGCGTCGCATGCGGCGGCGCTCCACCTCGGCGCCGCACCGGCCTTCGACGCGCTGGAGGCCGCCGCGCTGGACATGCTGGAGCCGGGCGGCTCGCGCGAGGCGCTGGCCAACCGGCTGCGTACGCTCGACCTTCCAAGGCCCCGGCAGGAGGGCGCGGTCCGGCGCACGGCGGACGGGATGCTGCTGGGCGCCGGCGGCGCGCCCGCGGGCGTCATCGCCGCCGGCGCGGTGGACCGCAGCTACCGGCGGCCCTGCCTCTTCGGCACCGCCGACGGCCCCCGGTCGCGGCTGGCCTGCACCGAGGGGCTGCCGCCCCCCTCGGTGCAGGCCGCGCTCTTCGATGCCGACGCGCCGCTCTGGCCGGCGGGCGGGGCCGCGCCGTGACGATCCTGCGCCACGCGTCGGCCACCCATGTCGGCCGGGTGCGCCGGCTGAACGAGGACGCGATCCTGTCGATGCCCGAAAGCGGCATCTGGCTCGTCGCCGACGGCATGGGCGGACACGAGGCCGGCGACTATGCCAGCCAGACCATCGTCGAGACGGTGTCGACACTGCCGCCCGACCTGCCACCCGCCGACGCCGTGCGCCACATGCGCGACGCGCTGTCGCGCGCGCACGACCAGATCCGGGCCGAGGCGGCGCGGCGCGGAGCAGACACCATCGGCGCGACCGTCGTCGCCCTGATCGTGACCCGCGGGCATTTCGCGGCGCTCTGGGCGGGTGACAGCCGCCTCTACCGCCTGCGCCCCGGCCACCCCATCGAACTGATGACCGAGGATCATTCCGTCGTTGGCGCCCTCGTCGCCACGGGCCGGCTGACATGGGACGAGGCCGAGGCGCATCCGCAATCGAACGCCATCACCCGCGCCGTCGGGGTCGGCGAGGTGCTGGAGCTCGACAAGGTGCGCGGCCTGACCGAACGGGGCGACCGGTTCCTCCTGTGCTCGGACGGGCTGAACAGATACGCGGGATTCGACCGGCTGGAGAGGTCGCTGCGCGACACGCCGATCGAGGTCGTGACCGACCGGCTGATCAAGATGGCGCTGGACGGCGGCGGCGCCGACAACATATCGGCCATCGTGGTGGACGTGGTCTGACACAGGGTGCTGCCGGCAACTGCGGCCGGCGACGGCGCGCGTACGGCATGCGACCGTCCGGTCAGATCGTCAGCGATACGCGCCACCGCACCGGAGCCGCGAGGTTCGTCTCAGGGCAGCGCGGTGGTAAGGATGCGGCTGTCGAGCGTGCGGATCGGCTGTGTCGTCTCGCGCAGGGCGCGCGCATAGCCTTCGGCCAACTCGGCGGTGGGCCGCAGCTCGTCGAAGAGCGGCGCGTCTGCATGCAGCACCAGGATCTCCGTCTTGCCCAAAGCCGAGTCGTCGACAGTGAAGGCCAGGTTTCGGCCGTCGTCCTGTTCGGACAGCGGATAAGCCACACGCACGTCGACCGCGCCGTCCCGCCCGTCGCGCAGCGCCGCCACCGCGTTGTCGGGCCGGTTCAGGTTCGGCAGCATGTGGAACACGTCGCCCGACACGTCCAGTGCCGAAACGTAGAGATAGCCCTCCGTCACGTCCGCCGGCACCGTCACGTCGATCACCGGGTTCTCGCCCACGAAGTAGCGCCCCTGCGGGTTCGGGTCGTCGCGGTCCCCGAAGCCGAAACGGGTGTCGAAGCCGCCCGAGGGCGCCAGGGGCAGCGCATCGTCGACCAGGCACAGCGTGGCGTTCAGCACCTCGGCGTCGACCGCGACGGGTCGGTCGCCGGCGACCTGCGACAGCGCGTCGATCAGCGCCACGCGCGTCGCCGTGGACGCGACCTGTCCGCCCACGGAGATCTCTTCCCCGGCGGCGTAGCCGACCTGCGGCGGATCGCGCAGGAACAGCTCGCCGCAATCGGCATGGTCGCGCAGGATCGGCAGCAGGCGCTCGGGCGGCAGGATGCGGGGCCCGAGGTCGATCTCGACCGTGCCGGACAGACCGGCAGGGAGGGCCAAGACGACCTGCGGCAGTGCGCGGTCGAGTTCGCTGTCCTCGGTCAGCCCGGTCACCGCATAGACGTCGCCACGCAGCGAGACGCGCCATTCAGGCAGCATCACGACCCCGTCCACCAGCGTCAGCAGACCGTCGCCCCAGCCGTCTGGGATGTCGCCCGAGGCCAGCGCCACGTCCATCGTCCCGCCCAGCGGCAGCACGCGTTCGGCGAGGGCCTGTTCGACCTCGGCCGAGGGGACGACGCCGCGCGCCGCGACCTCGCCGTCCACCGGGCGCTCCACCACGATGGCGAAGGGATCCGCCAGCGGATGGCGCGGGCCGGTGACCGCCTCGAAAATGCCGACGGCATAGGCCCCGCCCAGCGCGACCGCCACGACGGCGAGGCCCAGCACTGCCGCGAGGCCCCGCCGCGAACCGGGCGTCCGGTCGGGCGCCGCCGACGGTACATGTGACGGCGGGGCTCCGGCGTCGAGTGAGCGGCCATCCCTTGGCGGTGCAACGGCGGCCGCGGACGGCGTCCGGGATGGCTGCGGCGCGATCACGGTCGCGTCGCCGTCCGCCATCGTCGTCGCCGGTTGGCGACCCGGCCGGCCGGCGGCGTCGATCTCGTCCAGGATGGCCTGCGCCGACTGAAGGCGGTCGGCCGGGTCGGGGCGGGTCATCGCCTCGATCAGTCCACGCAGGGGCTGGGGCACGCCGTCGGTGTGCGGAGGACGCGCCTTGGCCTCGACCACCTGCATGGGGTTGTCGCCGACATCGGGCGTCCGGCCGCGGAAGGTGGCCAGCAGCAGCGCCCCCAGCGCGTAGATATCCGACCGCGCATCGCTGTGGCCGGCCAGCTGCTCGGGCGCTGCATAGGCGTATTTGCCCGCGAACTCTCCGCCGACGATGGTCTGTGCGCCGGGGTTGGCATCCTTGGCGATTCCGAAGTCGATGATGACGGCCTGGCCCGGATCGCCGTCGCGCAGGATGATGTTGTCGGGCGACAGGTCGCGGTGGACGATGCCCTTGTCATGCGCCGCCACCAATCCCTCGCAGACGCGCCGACAGACCGTCAGCAGGTCGGCTGCCGACATGCCCCCGTCCCGCATGAGGGCGTCGAGGCCGGGGCCGTCGACGTAGTCCATCACCAGATAGACGCGGCCGTCGTCCATCCGCTGGTTATCGGAGTAGCGCACGATGGCGTCGTGGCGGATGTCGCGGATCTCTTCCTCGCGCCGCATCAGCACGAGGTAATCCTCGTTGGCCGAGAACTCCGACCGGAGCGCCTTCAGCGCGACCACCCGCCCCGAGATATCGCTGCGCGCGCGGTAGACCTCGGACGTGCCGCCGCGCCCCAGAATCGCCTCGATGCGGTAGGTGTTGTTCAGCAGGTCGCCCGGCTGGAAGATGTCGCCGGGGCGCGGCTGGGTCATGCCGCGGTCACGGTCGGCGCCCCGCCCCGGATACGAGGCTCAGCCCAGCACCTGGAACTCGACCCGCCGGTTCACGTCGGCGCGCGGGTCGGCGGCGTCGTAGGGAAACCGTTCGCCGACGCCGACGGCGATCATGCGCTCGGGCGCGATGCCGCAATCGGCCACGAGGTAGCGCTTGACCTCTTCGGCACGAAGCAACGACAGCGCTTCGTTGTAGTCTGCCGATCCCGAGGCGTCGGTGTGGCCGAGGATGCGGAACTGCTCCACGTCGGCCTTCTGCATGGCGGTGCACAGGGCGGCCAGACGCGGCCGCTGGTCGGGCCGCAGGGCGGCACTGTCGAAGTCGAAGGTCACGTTGACGTTCACCTGATCCGGAAGCGGGACCGCGTCGAGGCTGGCCTGCGGGAGATCGGACGTCTCCGGCGCGGCGTCGGACCGAACGGCAACACCGCCGGCGTCGCCCGCGGCCTGCCCGGACGGCGCGATGACCAGCCCGCGCGTCTTCTGCCTGGCGAAGGCGTCGAGGATCTGCTCTTCGGTCATGTCGGTGCCGGTTGCGGTCTGGGCCGCAGCGGGCACGGCGGGCAGCGCGAGGGCCGCGGCCGTGACGATGGCGGAAAGGAATGCGGCGCGAACGGGTCCTGTCATCTGGACAACCTCCGGTTAAACTCACTGGCCTATGGCAATCGTCGATACATACACCAGACGCCGTTTCCTGCCAACGGGTTTACGAAGCGGCATCTCCGAACGAACGTGGCGATCCACGACGAATCTGGGAACACGATGCGACCGGTACCGATCATCCTCGGGGCGATCCTCCTTCTGTCTGTGCCGCTGGTCTGGCTGGGCCTGCGCGAGGTGCTGCCGCGAGGCGCCGGCACCATCGTCTCGGGCGGCGCCGGGATCGACAGCGGCGCCCGGATCGAGATCGAGGCGTTGCGTCAGCAGGTCGAGGCGCTGGGCGCCGAGATCGGAGAGATGCGCGCCGACATCGCGACACTGGCCGCCCGCCCCGTCATCGCACCCGCGGCACCGGACTTCGACGGCGCATCGGTGCCCAGCAGTGGGCCGAACGCCATCATCGACGCCTATGCGCAGGTCGTGCTCATCGCCAATCGCCGCGAGGTGAACCGCGGCATTACCGTCGCCGGGCCGCGATTCCTGGAGGAGTTCCTGGGCCGTCCGCGCGAGACGCTGAGCGACCGGTGCGAGCCGATGACGAACCCCACGCTGAAGGCGCTGCTCATCACCGAACAGGTCGGCCCGATCCGCGTGTCGATGCTGCGCCCCGCGCTTGACAGCCTCAAGCGGATCTTCGCGAACATCGAGGCGACGGACCCCGATCTTTACGCCCGGATCAACACCGCAGGCGCCCTCTGCGTGCGTCAGATCCGCGGCACGCAGGGGCGCACGTCGACCCATTCCTTCGGCCTTGCGGTGGACCTCAACATCGACGGCGTGCTCGACACCCTCGGCGACGGCAAGACGCAGCTGGGTCTCACCATCATCGCCGATTTCTTCAACGAGGAGGGGTGGGTCTGGGGCGCCGCCTTCGGCCGCGAGGATTCGATGCACTTCGAGGTCAGCCGCCAGCAGCTGGAAACATGGCGCGCGGATGGCAAGATCTGACAGGGACGCCATCGGGGAGTATAGATTTTCACGCCGATCTGCGCTATGCCACCGGTATTGTTTCCTCTGGCATTCCGAGGTCCGTCCCATGCGTCATGCCGCGACCGCCGCACTTTTTCTTGTCGCCCTGCTGACCGGCCCCGCCGCCGCGCAGGAGAAGATCGCGCTGGTCATAGGCAACGGCGATTACGAGACGATCGTGAAGCTGGACAATCCGGTGAACGATGCCCGCGGCGTGGCCGACTCCCTGTCCGACATCGGCTTTCAGGTAACGGCGGTGATCGACGCCTCCGGGTCCCAGCTGCGCACTGCGATGGACGATTTCGCCTTCCGCGCCGAGACGGCCGAACTGGCGCTCATCTACTACGCCGGCCACGGGGTCGAGGTTCAGGGCGAGAACTTCCTGATCCCCATCGACGCCGACGTCGGATCGAACCTCGACATCCAACGGCAAGGCGTGTCCCTCAAGGACATGCTGGCGACGGTGGACAGCGCCCGGCAGATGCGGATCGTCATCCTCGACAGCTGCCGTGACAATCCCTTCGGGGACGAACTGGACATCGCGGCGCTGCAGCAGACCGCGGCGACCGCCGCCGCCACGCGCGGCATCACTGGCGGCGGCCTCGCCGCGCCCGAGCCCGACCGCGGCACGCTGGTCGCCTTTGCCGCCCGCGACGGGCAGGTCGCGCTGGACGGCACCGGGGAACACAGCCCTTTCGCCACCGCGCTGATGGCCAAGCTGGTGCAGCCGGGGGTCGAAATCAGCCTGATGTTCCGACAGGTGCGCGACGCGGTTGTCGAGGCGACGTTCGCCCGGCAAGAGCCCTACACCTACGGGTCGCTGTCGGGCACGCCCTTCTACCTTGCCGGCGCCGCCGAGGCGGACAGCACGGTCGCGGCCGACGATCCCCGCGTCGCCTGGTCCGACATCGGACCCGAGCTCGAACCGCAGCTTGCCTCGCTGGCCGATCAGGGCGACACACGCTCGATGGTGGGGCTGGCCTACATGCGCCTCAACGCCGTCGATCCGCGCTATGCGCCCGGCGAGGCGGCCGAGCTGCTGGCCCGCGCCGCCGAAGCAGGATCGCCGGAGGCCCAGTTCGAATTGGGCCAGCTCTACGAGACCGGCCTCGGGGTCGAGCAGGACATCGCGCGCGCCATCGGCCTCTATCGCCAGTCGGCCGCGGCGGGGTTCCCGGACGCGCTGAACGATCTGGGGTTCCTGCATTTCGTCGGCGGCGAGGGCGTGACGAAGGACAAGCCCCGTGCGCTGGACTATTTCGAACGCGCCGCCCGCGCCCGCCATCCAGAGGCGATGTTCAACTTCGCCTCGCTGATCGACGACGGCGACGTTCCGGGCATGGGCCCGGACGAGGCGGGTGGGTTCCTGTACCTCGCCCTGCGCTCGGGGAACGAGCGGATCTACGAGATGCTGCGCGACCGGCCCGACAGCTTCAAGGAGGCGACGCGCCGCGCGCTTCAACGCAAGCTGGCCGAACGGTCCTTCTACACCGGCCCCATCGACGGCGACTTCGGCGCCGGAACCCAGCAGGGGATCCGGGCGGCCTACGGCCTGACCGGGTAGGTCGCCACCGCGCCGAAAGAACGGCTCCGCGCCGCTCGGCCAATCTGCCTACGCCCTTGCGACGCGTTCCGCCATGGCGTCGACGACCTGGCCGTTCCGCCGGCGCGGCGAACCATCGGACACGAGCCGGAGGCGACCGCCCCCTGCGTCCAAGACGGCATCGTCTCGCTATCGACGCCCCATCATCATGCGCGCGCCGGTTCGGACGGCGAACGGCCGGAACGCCGCGCGGCCGCACCCGGATCAGACGTCAGGTCAGGATCGCCGGCAGGTTCAGGCCATGTTCGCGCGCGCAGTCCAGCGCGCCGTCGTAGCCCGCGTCGGCGTGGCGCATGACGCCCGTCGCCGGATCGTTCCACAGGACGTTGGCGATGCGGCGGTCGGCGTCGGCGGTTCCGTCGCAGCAGATCACCATGCCGGAATGCTGCGAGAAGCCCATGCCGACGCCGCCGCCGTGGTGCAGGCTAACCCAGGTGGCGCCCGACGCGCAGTTCAGCATGGCGTTCAGCAACGGCCAGTCCGACACCGCGTCCGATCCATCGCGCATCGCCTCCGTCTCGCGGTTGGGGCTGGCGACCGATCCGCTGTCCAGATGGTCGCGGCCGATGACCACCGGCGCCTTGAGCTCGCCGGTCCGCACCATCTCGTTGAAGGCGAGGCCAGCGCGGTGCCGGTCCCCGAGGCCGATCCAGCAGATCCGCGCTGGAAGACCCTGGAACGCGATCCGCTCGCGCGCCATGTCCAGCCATGTGTGCAGCCGGGCGTTGTCGGGAAACAGCTCCTTCATCTTCGCGTCGGTGCGGTAGATGTCCTCCGGGTCGCCAGATAGCGCGCACCACCGGAAGGGGCCGATGCCGCGGCAGAAGAGCGGGCGGATATAGGCCGGCACGAAACCGGGAAAGTCGAAGGCCGTCTCGAGCCCCTCCTCCTTGGCGACCTGCCGGATGTTGTTGCCGTAGTCCAGCGTCGGCACCCCGGCGTTCCAGAAGTCGACCATCGCGGCGACATGGGACCGCATCGACGCGCGGGCGGCCGACCTCGACGGCGGCGGGGTCGGTTTCCTGCCGGGCGCGCCAGTCGGCGACCGACCAGCCCTGCGGCAGGTAGCCATGCACCGGGTCGTGGGCCGAGGTCTGATCGGTCACCATGTCGGGACGCGGACCGCCCGCCTGCATCCGGCGCACGAGTTCGGGGAACACATCGGCCGCGTTGCCGATCAGTGCCAGCGACTTCGCCTCGCCGGCCGCCGTCCAGCGTTCGATGGTCGCCAGCGCATCGTCGATGTCATGCGCCTTTTCATCGCAATAGCGCGTGCGGATGCGGAAATCGGCCCGCGTCTCGTCGCATTCGACGGCGAGGCAGCAGGCCCCCGCCATCACCGCCGCCAGGGGCTGGGCGCCGCCCATGCCGCCCAGGCCCGCCGTCAGGATCCACCGGCCCTTGAGGTCGCCGCCGTAATGCTGCCGCCCGGCCTCGGCGAAGGTCTCGTAGGTGCCCTGCACGATGCCCTGGGTACCGATGTAGATCCACGACCCCGCCGTCATCTGGCCGTACATCATCAGGCCCTTGCGATCGAGCTCGCTGAAATGCGCCCAGGTCGCCCAGTGCGGCACGAGGTTCGAGTTCGCGATCAGCACGCGCGGCGCGTCCGGGTGGGTGCGGAACACGCCCACCGGCTTGCCCGACTGGACCAGCAGCGTCTCGTCCGCCTCCAGCGCCTTCAGTGCGGCGATGATGCGGTCGAAGTCGTCCCAGGTGCGCGCCGCCCGGCCGATGCCGCCGTAGACCACCAGCTCGTGCGGGTTCTCTGCCACGTCGGGATGCAGGTTGTTCATCAGCATCCGCATCGGCGCCTCGGTCAGCCAGCTCTTGGCGGTGATCTCGGGGCCGGTCGGGGGGTAGACGTCGCGCATGTTGTGGCGGGGGTCGGTCATGATGCGCCTTCCAGGGTCGGGGCCATGTCGGCCAGCGTGGTCAGGATCTCGGCCAGCAGGGGCCGCAGTCGGCCGGCACGGGCGTCGTCGTAGGCGAAGGGCGGCGCTTCGGCGGCGAGGTGGGTGGACTGGGCCAGCTCCATCTGCACGGCGTGGACGCCGTCGGGCGGGCGGCCGTAATGGCGCGTGGTCCAACCGCCCTTGAACCGGCCGTTCAGGGCGGTGGTGCGGCCGCTGGCGCGACAGAGGCGCTCCACCGCGTCCTCGATCCGCGCATCGCAACTCCGACCCGATGCGGTGCCGATGTTGAGGTCAGGCAGCGTCCCGTGGAAGAGATACGGCACGCGGGACCGGATCGAGTGGCAGTCGTAGAGGATGGCGACGCCGTGCCGGTCGCGCACCCGCTCCAGCTCGGCCTCCAACGCAGCGTGATAGGACGCGTGGAACGCGTCCCGGCGCGCGGCGACATCCTCGGGCCGGGGCGCCTCGCGCCAGATCGGAACGCCGTCGAAATCTGTCAGCGGGACCAGCCCGGTGGTGTTCTGCCCTGGATAGAGACTGATGCCGTCCGGCGGGCGGTTCGCGTCGACGACATAGCGGTGGAACGTCGCGCGCACCTTCGTGGCGCCGGGAAGCAGCCCGTCGTAGAGCCGGTCGACATGCCAGTCGGTGTCGGCCAGCAGTCGCCCGCGGTCGTTCAGCGCGGCGGCGACGTCGTCGGGCAGCCACGTCCCGGTATGCGGCAGGCCCAGGACGACGGGGCCGTCGCCGCGGACGACCTCCACCGGGGTCATTCGGACAGCCCCGGCAGGTCCAGCCCCTCGGTCAGCGTACCGCCCTCCACCAGCGCAGCCGCCCGCGCGATGTCGTCCGCAAGGTACCGATCCTGCGCGATGGTCGCGACGGCGGCGCGCAAGCGGCGCATGATGTCCTGCAGGACGCCGCTCGTGGTCAGCGGGGCACGGAACTCGATCCCCTGCGCGGCGCACATCGCCTCCACCCCTAGGATGACGTTGAGGTTCGCGTTCATCCGGTAGAGACGCCGCGCGGCATGGGCCGCCATCGAGACGTGATCCTCCTGATTGGCCGAGGTCGGCGTCGAATTTGTCGAGCAGGCGTGGGCGAGGTGCTTGTTCTCGCTCATCAGCGCGGCGGTCGTCACCTCGGCGATCATCAGGCCGGAGTTCAGCCCCGGATCGGGCGTCAGGAACGGCGGCAGGTCGAAGCTGAGCGTCGGGTCCACCATCAGCGCGACGCGGCGCTGCGCGATGGCGCCGATCTCGGCCACGGCCAGCGCGATCTGGTCGGCGGCGAAGGCCACCGGCTCGGCATGGAAGTTGCCGCCCGAGACGATCAGCCCCTCCTCCACCAGCACGAGGGGGTTGTCGGTGACGGCGTTCGCCTCGATCTCCAGCGTCCGGCCGGCCGCGCGCAGCAGGTCCAGCGCGGCACCTGTCACCTGCGGTTGGCAGCGGATGCAGTAGGGGTCCTGCACCCGGGTATCGCCGGTGCGGTGGCTTTCGCGGATCTCGCTGCCCGCCATCAGCGCGCGCTGGGCCGCGGCCACGTCGATCTGGCCGCGATGCCCGCGCAGGCGGTGGATCGCCTCGGTCAGGGGCGCGTCCGATCCCATGATCGCGTCGGTGGAGAGCGCGGCCGTCACGATGGCGGCGCGGGCGTTGTCGCGCGCGCGCCACAGCCCCACCAGCGCACAGGCGGTCGAGAACTGGGTGCCGTTGATCAGCGCCAGCCCCTCCTTGGCCCCGAGGACCACCGGGCTCAGACCGGCGCGGCCCAGCGCCCCGGCCGCCGGCAAGGCCTCTCCGTCGTGGGTGGCGAACCCCTCGCCCATCATCGCCGCCGCCATGTGCGCCAGCGGCGCGAGGTCGCCCGACGCTCCGACCGAGCCCTGATCGGGAATGACCGGAAGGACGCCCGAGGCCAGCATGTCCTCGATCAACGCGACGGTCCGCCATGCCACGCCAGAGGCGCCGCGCCCGAGGCTCAGCAGCTTCAGCGCCAGCATCAGGCGTGTGGTTGCCGGGTCCAGCGGGGTGCCGACGCCGCAGCAATGCGACAGGATCAGGTTGCGCTGAAGCGTCTCGGTGTCGCCTGCGGGGATGCGGACGCTGGCCAGCTTGCCGAAGCCGGTGTTGACGCCGTAGACCGCCGCATTGCCCGCCGCCGCGGCACGCACCAGCGCCGCCGCAGCCTCGACCCCCGGGCGCGCCGCGGGGTCCAGCCGGACGGGCCCGGTGCCGCGCCACACGGCCTCCAGCATGTCCAGCGTCGCCGCCCCCGGAACCAGTGTCGCGGTCATGCCCGGCCTCCCCGGATGCGCAGGTGCAGCGGGTTGAACCCGATGCGATAGGCGAGCTCGGCCGGGTCGGCGACGTTCCAGATGGCCAGGTCGGCGACCATGCCGGGCGCGATCCGTCCGATATCGCTCTGGCCCAGCGCACGGGCCGCGTTGCAGGTGACGCCGCGCAGGGCCTCATCCGGCGTCAGGCGGAAGAGCGTGCAGCCCATGTTCATCGCCAGCAGGAGGGACGTCATCGGCGACGATCCCGGATTGCAGTCGGTCGCCAGCGCCATCGGCACGCCGTGCGCACGGAACGCCGCGACGGGCGGCAGGGTCGTCTCGCGAAGGGTATAGAAGGCACCCGGCAGCAGGACCGCCACGGTGCCGGCCACCGCCATCGCTGCCGCGTCCGCGTCCGTCGCGTATTCCAGGTGATCGGCTGACAGCGCGCCGCGCCCGGCGGCCAGCGCGGTCCCGCCCATGTGCGACAGCTGTTCGGCATGCAGCTTGATGGGAAGGCCAAGCGACGCGGCAGCATCGAAGAGCCGGCCGATCTGCGCCGCGTCGAAGGCGATGCCCTCGCAGAACCCGTCCACGGCATCCACCAGCCCCTCGGCATGGGCCGCCTCCAGCGTCGGGATCGCGACGTTGTCGATATAGGCGTCGGCGCGGCCGTCGTATTCGGGCGGCACGGCATGGGCGCCGAGGAAGGTGGTCGTCACCGCCACGTCGCGCGCGCCAGCGATTGCGCGGGCGGTGCGCAGCATCCGCAGCTCGGTCCCGCGATCCAGCCCGTAGCCGGATTTCACCTCCAGCGTCGTGACGCCCTCGGCGATCAGCGCGTCGACCCGGACCAGAGCGCCCGCCAGCAGGTCGGCCTCGGAGGCCCCGCGCGTCGCACGGACGGTCGACAGGATGCCGCCGCCGGCACGTGCCACGTCGGCATAGCTTGCCCCCTCCAGTCGCATCGCGAACTCGCGCGCGCGGTCGCCGCCGAAGACGACATGGGTGTGGCAGTCGATCAGGCCCGGCGTCGCCAGCCGGCCGCCCATGTCGCGACGGTCCGCGCTTTCGTGCTCGGCCGGCAGGTCCGACAGCGGACCGGCCCAGGCGATGCGGTCCCCCGACAGTGCGATGGCGCCGTCCTGCAGCGGGGCGCAGGCCCCCAGCCCCTCCATCGACGCGATCGCGAGGTTCGTCAGCAGCATCCGCCCGGCGCCTTGTTACATCTGCGTCCTCGTGCTTTATGTACGTACATAACCAACTGTCAAGGCGGAACGGATGACGGTGATCTGGGCGGAACAGGCTCTGCTTCCGGGCGGCTGGGCCAAGGAGGTGGCGGTGCGGATCGACGCCGCCGGTCGCATCGCGGAGATCACGGCCGGAACGCCCAGATCGGGCTCGACTGCGGACGTCCTGCTGCCGGCGCCGGTCAACGTCCACTCCCACGCCTTCCAGCGCGCGATGGCCGGGCTGACCGAACGGCGCGGCGGTGCGGCCGGCGACAGCTTCTGGACATGGCGGCAACTGATGTACCGCTTTCTGGACCGGATCACGCCCGATCAGGCCGAGGCGATCGCGGCCTTTGTGCAGATGGAGATGCTGGAGGCGGGGTTCGGCGCCAGCGTCGAGTTCCACTACCTCCACCACACCCCCGGAGGCACCCCCTACGCCGCGCCGGGCGAGATGTCGGACCGTATCGCCGCCGCCGCCACGGCCAGCGGCATCGGTCTCACCCTGCTGCCCGTGCTCTACCGCTACGGCGGCTGCGACCGGCGTCCGCTGGGACCGGGCCAGGCGCGCTTCGGCAACGACATCGACGGCTACGCCCGTCTGGTCGAGGCCGCGCGCGGCGCGGTGGCGGCGTTGCCGTCCGACGCCGTGCTGGGATTGGCGCCACATTCCCTGCGCGCGATCGCGCCGCCCGATCTGGTCGAGGTCATGGCGCTGGCGGGCCGGGACGCCCCGATCCACATGCACCTGGCCGAACAGCGCGCCGAGGTCGACGAGGTGGTGGCGGCGCTTGGCGCGCGGCCGGTCGAGTGGGTGCTCGACAGCCTGCCCGTCGATGCGCGCTGGTGCATGATCCATTGCACCCAGATGCAACCGCACGAGACCGAGGCGCTGGCCCTCACCGGCGCTGTCGCGGGCCTGTGCCCCCTGACAGAGGCCAGCCTGGGCGACGGTATCTTCGACGGGGTACGCTGGACGGGATCGGGTGGCGCCTTCGCGCTGGGATCGGACAGCGACATCCGCATCTCGCTGGCCGAGGAAATGCGCCAGCTGGAGACCACGCAGCGGCTGCGCGACCACACGCGGGCGGCGCTGGCCGACACGGACCGGTCGACCGGGCGGCGCATCCTGGAGGACGCCGCACGCGGGGGGGCGCAGGCCGCGGGGCGCGGCGCCGGGACCATCGCCGTGGGAGAATGGGCCGACCTCGCGGCGCTGGATGGTGCCCATCCCGATCTGGAGGGGCTGCAGGGCGACACGGCCATCGACGCCTTCGCCTTCGCGGGCGGCTCCGACATGGTGCGCGACGTCTGGTCCGCCGGCCGCCACCTGGTGCAGGGCGGCCGCCACGTCGCGCGCGACGCCATCACGGACGCCTACAGGCGGGCGGTGCGGCCCCTTCGCGACGGGCTGTAATCCGGGACGGCGCCGGCACCGCGCCGGGGTAATGTGAGGATCGCCGGGTCTGGCATTCCCCCGGACCGCAGGCGTCCCGCCTCAGTAGCGCGTCGTCATCCTGTAGCCGCGCTGATGGACCATGCGGACATGGGTCACGGGCCGGTCCTCCAGCCAGGTTGCCCGCTCGACCTGCATCAGCGGATCGCCCGGCGCGCAGCCCATGGCCGCAGCCACCGGCGCCTCGGCAGCGACGGCCGAAAAGCTGATCTCGACGCTGGAGAATGGAATTGCCGCGACCAGCCATTCGTTTGGCCCGATAGCGGTGAAGTCCGCGTCGTGCACAGCCGGCAGGACCGCCGGATTGATCCAGCGGTCCTCGTACTGGTAAGGGCTGCCGTCTGCGAGGTGCAGGCAAGTCAGATGGACCGCCTCGGCGCCGGCTTCCAGCCCCAGCCGCGCGCGCAGCCAGTCCGGTGCCGCGGTCGCCTCACGCTCCAGCAGGGCGTAGCGGTAGGCGGCGCCGGCATCCTCGATCTGGCGGCGCACGATGGGAATGTCGAAGCGCGCCTGCCGCTGCGGCGCCAGCCGGACCCGCGTTCCGGCCTTGCGCCGCCGCTCGACGATACCGTCGTCGGCCAGTTCGCGCACGGCGCGGTTCACCGTGGCGCGGGCGGCGCCGTAGCTGGCCGCAAGTTCCACCTCGGTCGGGATCAGGCTGCCCGGCGGCCATTCGCCCCGCGTGATCCGGCCGAGGAGATCGGCCTTGATCGCCCGATAGCTGGCCTGCGTGGCCATCGCCGTCCCCTCCCGCCCGGCCCCGATATGCGCAGACATATCGTTTCGTCGTGCCGGTGGCGAGGGGGCCGCGGCCTAGCCGATGTGCCCGCGGGTCCCGCCGGTCTGGGCGCGGTCCAGCAGGATATGGTCCAGCATCACGGCAGCCGCCATCGCCTCGGCCACGGGGACGGCGCGGATGCCGACGCAGGGGTCGTGCCGGCCCCTGGTCACGATCTCGGCCGGTTCGCCCGCCCGCGTGATCGTCCGGCGCGGCGACAGGATCGAGGACGTTGGCTTGACCGCGAAGCGCACCACGATGTCCTGTCCGGTCGAGATGCCGCCGAGTATCCCGCCCGCGTGGTTCGTCGCATAGACCGGCCCGTCCGGGCCCATGGCGATCTCGTCCGCGTTGTCGGTCCCGGTGAGGGACGCGGCGGCCATGCCCTCGCCGATCTCCACACCCTTGACGGCGTTGATGCTCATCATCGCGGCGGCCAGATCGGTGTCGAGCTTGGCATAGACCGGCGCACCCAGACCCACCGGCGGGTTGCGCACCGTGACCTCGATCAGCGCGCCCACGGAGTTGCCCGACCTGCGCAGGTCGTCCAGATGGGCGCCCCATGCGGCGGCGGCCTGCGGGTCCGGCGTCCAGAAGGGGTTGCGCGCGATCTCGTCCCAGTCGAACCGGCCGCGGTCGATGGCGTGCGGCCCCATGGCCACCATGTAGCCCGTTATCCTCCATGCCCGGCGCCAGCACCCCCAGCGCGGCCCGCGCGACGCCGCCGGCCGCGACCCGCGACGCCGTCTCGCGCGCCGAGGATCGACCGCCGCCGCGCGGGTCGCGGTGGCCGTATTTCTGCCAGTAGGTGATGTCGGCGTGGCCGGGGCGGAATTTCCCGGCGATGTCGCCATAGTCCTTCGACCGCTGGTCGGTGTTGCGGATCGTCAGCTGGATCGGCGTGCCCGTCGTCATCCCCTCGTGGACGCCCGACAGGATCTCGACCGCATCCGCCTCGCGCCGCTGCGTGGTATAGCGGCTCTGCCCCGGCTTGCGGCGGTCCAGCCAGGTCTGGAGCGACGCTTCGTCCAGCGGCACGCGCGGCGGGCAGCCGTCGACGGTGGCGCCTATGGCCGGTCCGTGGCTTTCGCCCCAGGTGGTGACGCGGAAGAGGTGGCCGTAAGTGTTCAGGCTCATGACAGCCGGTCTAGGCCTCTGCCCGCATCGCCTCAAGTGGCTTGCAGAGGCCCTGCCGGAGGAATAAGTTAATGACACCTCGGGGTGCCCAGGCAGGGCTGAGATGCGCGTCGCGCGAACCCGTCGAACCTGAACCGGTTAGGACCGGCGGAGGGAAGGACTTGCGGCGGCCCCAGGCCAACCGCGCCCCGCCTCCGGCATGCGATGGAGGCTCACTCATGCGGCTAGCGATACTTGGGACGGCGGCGATGGCGGCTTGGCCGGCGGCGGCGCAGAATCTGCCCATCCTTACGGTCTATACCTACGACAGCTTCGTTGCCGAATGGGGCCCCGGCCCTGCTGTCGAGACCGCATTCGAGGCGATCTGCGACTGCGATCTGCGCTTCGTTTCCGCCGGAGACGGCGCCGCCATGCTGTCGCGCCTGCGGCTGGAGGGCGCGCGCAGCGGCGCCGACGTGGTCCTGGGCCTCGACCAGTCGCTGATGGCGCAGGCGACCGAATCGGGGCTCTTTGCGCCTCACGGGGTTCAGCCGCCACCGTTCGACCTGCCGGTGGAATGGGACGATGCGACCTTCCTGCCCTATGACTGGGGCTGGTTCGCGTTCGTCCATCGCGCCGGATTCGATGCACCCACCAGTTTCCGTTCGCTGGCCGAAGGCGACGCCTCCGTCATCATCCAGGACCCGCGCACCTCCACGCCGGGGCTCGGTCTGCTGCTGTGGGTGCAGGACGCCTACGGCGATGCGGCCGGCGCCATCTGGGAGGGTCTGGCCGACAATGTCGTCACCGTCACCCAAGGCTGGTCCGAGGCCTATGGCCTGTTCCTTGAAGGCGAGGCCGACATGGTGCTGAGCTACACGACCTCGCCCGCCTACCACCTCATCGCCGAGGGCGACGCCGGATACGCCGCCGCCGCCTTCGACGAGGGACATTATCTGCAGGTCGAGGTGGCCGGTATAGTTGCAGGCACCAAAGCCGAGGCGTTGGCGCGGTCATTCCTGGAATTCATGCTGACCGGGGCGTTCCAGGACGCGATCCCGACGACGAACTGGATGTATCCCGCCGTGATGCCCGACGCGGGCCTGCCCGAGGGCTTCGACGCCATGATCCAACCCCACACGTCACTCATGATCGCCGCGCCCGACGTCCCTGCCGCCCGGGACGCGGCGCTGAAGGCGTGGCTGGCGGGGCTGACGCGCTGAGCGGGACCGCCGCGTCGGGCGTTGGTGCGCATGGCCAAGGCGAGACGGCGGCTGTGGAACGGCGTGGCGGCGTGTGCATGCCCCAGGGGGCGGCCGCGCTGTCCGTGCCTGCCACGCCATTGGAACAGCCGGCATGACGAGCGCAGGTGTTGTCCCGGCAGGTCTGGTGTCCGCCGTCGTCGTGGCGGCCGGCGGTTTTTCCGGACCGCGGGCCGGTCGCGCATGAATCGTGCAGGTATCGTCGAGACGAGAGCGATGGCGAATACCGTGCCGGCGGCCGTTGACCCCGTCCCGCCTCGGGCACGGCGCCCATGATCCGCGCCGGGATCGTCGCGGCGGCGCTGGTGGCGGCCGTCGTGGTGGTTCCGCTGGTCGCCGTCGCGTGGACTGCCGCAGGGCTGTCGGCGCTGACGCCGGGGGACTGGGGTGCGGTCCGGTTCACCCTGTGGCAGGCGGCATGGTCTGCCGCGATCTCGGTCCTGCTGGCCGTTCCCGTCGCGCGGGCGCTGGCGCGGCGGCGGTTCGCGGGACGGCGCGCGCTGATCGTCCTTCTGGGCGCGCCGTTCATCCTGCCCGTCATCGTCGCGGTGCTGGGGCTGATCGCCGTGTTCGGGCGCAGCGGCTGGGTATCGGCGGGCTTCGGACTGCTGGGCCTGCCGCCGCTATCGGTCTACGGTCCGTGGGGCGTGGTGCTGGCGCATGTGTTCCTGAACATGCCGCTGGCGGTCCGCTTCGTCCTGCAAGGCTGGGCCTCTGTTCCGGCCGAGCGGTTCCGGCTGGCAGCGTCCCTCGGGATGGACAGCGCCTCGGTGTTCCGCACCATAGAGGTACCGATGCTGGCGCGCGTCCTGCCCGGTGTGGCGCTGGTCATCTTCGTCATCTGCACCGGATCCTTCGCGGCGGCGCTGGCGCTGGGCGGCGGGCCGTCCGCCACCACGGTCGAGCTGGCGATCTATCAGGCGTTCCGGTTCGACTTCGATCCCGGCCGCGCGGCGTCGCTGGCACTGATCCAGCTGGGCCTGACGGCAGTGCTGGCCCTGCTCGCCCTGCGCGCGCGCCTCCCCGACGCTCCGGGCCTCGGGCGCGCCACCGAACGGTTCGACGGCGCCGGACGGCGGTGGGTGGACGCGTTATGGATCGCGTTCGGCGCCGCGTTCCTGATCCTGCCGCTGGCCGCGCTGGCGGCGCGTGGACTGCCGGGGGTCGCGGCCCTCCCGGGGCCGGTCTGGAGCGCCGCCGCACGTTCTGCCCTGGTGGCGGCCGGATCGGCGGCGGCGGTGACGATGCTGGCGCTTGCGGTGGCGGTGGCGGTGGCCGGCCTGCGCGGGCCGCAGGCGCGAGCGGTCGAGGTGGCGGCGATGTCGGGCCTCGCCGCATCCCCGCTGGTGCTGGGCACGGGAGCGTTCGTCCTGCTGGTGCCGGTGACGGACCCCGCGCGCTGGGCACTGGCGGTGACGGGTGCGGCCAATGCGGTAGCCGCCCTGCCCTTCGCGTTGCGGGCCGTGGTTCCCGCCGTCATTGCGGCCGAGGCGGGACACGGGCGGCTGGCAGACGGGCTGGGGCTGCGGGGCGCGGCGCGGCTGCGCCACATGATCCTGCCGATGGTCAAGCGTCCGCTGGCCTTCGCCGGGGGGCTGACGGCGGCGCTGTCGATGGGCGACCTCGGGGTCGTGACGCTCTTCGCCGATCCCGACCGCGCGACGCTGCCGCTGGCCCTCTTTCGCCTCATGGGCGCCTACCGAACGGACGATGCCGCGGCCGCGGCCGTGCTTCTGGTGCTGCTTTCGCTGGGGGCCTTCGCCGCATTCGAGGCATGGGGACGGCGGTGCTGAGGCTCGACGACATCGTCGCCCGGCGCGGCGACTTCCGGCTGGAGGCCGATCTGGCCCTTGCCCCGGGGGCCTGCCTGTCGGTCATGGGGCCGTCCGGGTCGGGCAAGTCATCGCTGCTGGACGTATTGGGCGGGTTCCTGGCCCCGACCTCCGGGCGCCTGCTGTGGCACGGGCGCGACATCACCGCCCTGGCGCCGGGCGACCGTCCGGTAGCCATGCTGTTTCAGGACAACAACCTCTTTCCGCATCTCGACGTCGCGGCGAACGTGGCGCTGGGCCTGCGCCTGCGCGGCCGGCTGACGACGGACGAGCGCGGGCGGATCGCGGCCGCCCTTGACCGCGTGGGCCTCGCCGGCTACGGCGCGCGCCGGCCCGCAGACCTGTCCGGAGGTCAGCGCAGCCGGGTTGCCCTGGCGCGGCTGGCGGTACAGTCGCGCCCCGTCATCGCTGTGGACGAGCCTTTCGCCGCACTGGGCCCGGGGCTGAAGGCGGACATGATCGACCTTACGCGCGACATGGCGGCCGAGCGTGGTGCGACGGTGCTGATGGTCACCCACGACCCCGGAGATGCGCGGCGCCTTGGTGGCATGCTGAGCGTGGTCGTGGACGGGACGGTCACGCCGCCTGCACCGGTCGCAGACGTTCTGGACGACCCGCCGCCGGCGCTGCGCTGCTACCTCGGCTCGGCGTCGGACGTCCCCGGCACCGGCGCCGCTGCCTCCGCGCCGCAGCGGGACGGAAAAGCCTAGCTGGCAAGCCGGGTTAGGGCGTCGCCAAGACGACCTGCAGCCAGAAAACCGGCGGTCCGTCGCCCCGGACGTACGAAGGCGGGCGGGCAAAAACGCCCACCCCGATGACCGGAAACAGGCCCCTACTCGGCCGGCGTATCGGTCCTGCGATGCTTCACCGGCTCCCAGATACGCTTGTTGGTAAAGTAGAGCAGCGCCGCCAGCACCAGCAGCATCAGCACGCCGACCATACCGGCCTGCTTGCGCTGACCCAGCTTGGGTTCGGCCGCCCACATCAGGAACGCCGACACATCGGCCGACAGGCTTTCGACGTCAGACGGCGACCCGTCCTCATAGATGACCGAATCATCATAGAGAGGCTGCGGCATGGCAAGGTAGCCGGTCGGATATGCCGTATTCTCGTAGAGGATCGCGCCGGCCTCTTCCTTGTCGTCGCCGGTGTAGCCCGTCAGCAGGGCATGGAGGTATTCCGGTCCGCCCATTCCGTTGACCAGCTGGCTGAGCCCGGTTCCGTAGGGGCCATGGAACCCCGCCCGTGCCTTGGCCATGAGGCTGAGATCGGGCGCGTTGGACATCGAACTGGCCGGAAAATGGTCGGTCGGCACGGCGGGGCGGAAATCGCCCTCACCGTCGAAAAGCTCGGGGTCCCAGACCTCGTAGAACTCGGCATAGGCGCGGACCTGGTCCTCGGGCAATGCCGGCCCGCCTTCCTCGGCGAGGCTGCGGAAGCTCACGAACTTCATGCCGTGGCAGGCCGAGCAGACCTCTGTGTAGACCTGGAGCCCGCGCTGCAACTGGTTGCGGTCGTAGCTGCCGAACGGCCCCTCGAACGAGAAGGCATAATCCTCGATAGGACCGCCCTCGACCGCCGCCATGGCCGGTGCGCCGGGCAGCAGGGCGGCGGCCAGAACCGCGGCCAGTGCGGGTGCGCGCATTGTCATCCTCATTCCGCCGGCTTCACGAGCGTCTTCGTGCCTCCGGTCTGCGGTTCGTAATGGGCGAGGAAGTCTTCCTCGATGGTCAGCGGTTGCGGCAGCGGCTTTTCGATCACGCCCAGCAGGGGCAGGATGACCAGGAAGTAGGCGAACCAGTAGGCCGAAGCGATCAGAGAGATGGTGGCGTAGGGCTCGCCCGTCGGCTGCGCACCCACCCACATCAGCACGAAGAAGTCGACGAAGAGCAGCGCGAACCACCACTTGAACATCGGCCTGTAGCGCCCCGACCGGACAGACGAAGTATCCAGCCACGGCGCCAGCGCCAGAACGATGATGGCGCCGAACATCGCCAGCACACCGAAGAACTTGGCGTCGACGATGCCGCCGGTGACGAAGCTGGCGATCTGCACCACCCAGACGTCGGCGGTGAAGGCCCGCAGGATCGCGTAGAACGGCAGGAAGTACCATTCAGGGACGATGTAGGCCGGCGTGGCCAGCGGATTCGCCTCGATATAGTTGTCGGGGTGGCCGAGATAGTTGGGCATGAAGCCCACCACCGCGAAAAAGACGGCCAGGATCAAAGCCAGAGCGAAGAGGTCTTTCAGCACGAAATAGGGCCAGAACGGCAGCGTGTCCTTCTGAGCCTCCTCCTTGGAGGTGCGCCGAACCTCGACGCCGGTGGGGTTGTTGTTGCCGGTCGTGTGGAAGGCCCAGATGTGAACGATTGTCAGGCCCGCCAGGATCATCGGCATCAGGTAGTGCAGCGAGAAGAAGCGCTGGAGCGTGTAGTTGCCCACCGCCGGCCCGCCCAGCAGCCAGGTCTGGATCGGCTCGCCGATGAAGGGGATCGCGCCGAACAGGCCGGTGATCACCGTGGCGCCCCAGAACGACATCTGCCCCCAGGGCAGGACGTAGCCGACGAAGGCCGAGGCCATCATCAGGAGGTACATCAGGATGCCGATGATCCAGGTCACCTCGCGCGGCTCCTTGTAGGAGCCGTAGTAGAGGCTGCGGAAGATGTGCAGATAGACCGCGATGAAGAAGAGCGACGCGCCGTTGGCGTGCAGGTAGCGCAGCATGAACCCGCCGTTCACGTCGCGCATGATCCGTTCGACCGACCCGAAGGCGAGGTCCACGTGCGGGGTATAGTTCATCACCAGCACGATGCCGGTCACGATCTGCAGCACCAGCACGAAGGTCAGCACGATGCCCCAGATCCACATCCAGTTAAGGTTGCGGGGTGTCGGGATCATCAGCGTGTCGTAGAGCAGGCCCACGACCGGCAGGCGCCGGTGCAACCAGCGTTCGCCGCCGGTGTTCGGTTGGTAGTGGTCGTGCGGGATACCGGCCATGTGCTTCGTCTCCTGTGCGCCCGCGGCGGGCGGTCCGTTCAAGGGCGCCCCGGTCGGGCGGCGCCGGTCGTGTCGCCCTAGCCCAGGACGATGGTCGATTCGTCGGCGAACTCGGCCACCGGGATGGGCAGGTTCGTCGGCGCGGGACCCTTCCGGATCCGGCCGGCGGTATCATAGTGCGATCCGTGGCAGGGGCAAAACCAGCCGCCGAAGTCGCCCGCGTCGCCCAGCGGCACGCAGCCGAGATGGGTGCAAACGCCCATCATCACCAGCCATTCCTCGGCGTTGCTGTCGCCCGGCTGGACCAGCGAACGGTTCTCGTCGATGGCGGGCGCGTCGCCCTCGATATTGGCGTTGCGCGCGATCGGGTCAGGCAGCGTATCGACGTCCACCTCGTTGGCGGCGGCGATCTCGTCCTCGGTGCGGCGGCGGATGAAGACCGGCTTGCCCAGCCACTTGACCGTGATCTGGGTCCCCGGCTCGACCCCGCCCACGTCCACGCGGATCGAACTCAGCGCGCGCACGTCGGCGGCGGGGTTCATCTGGTTAATCAGCGGCCAGACGGCGGCGCCCGCAACCACGGCGCCGGCTCCGCCGGTCGCGTAGTAGAGGAAATCGCGCCGCGTCGCGCCCGGTCCACCGTGATCGTCCATGTTCGCCACTGGGTCATCTCCCTCGATTTTGCCGGACGCCACCCGCAATCCGGCTGCCGCCGCATATCGGCATCCGGCGTTCCGCACTGACTAGACCCGTGCGACAGCGTCGTCCAGCGGACAAAGCGGCGCATGCGACCGAACTTTTCGTGGCGAAGGGACGGTCGGCCGGCATGGGCGCGGCGGCTCAGCCCGGCGCGGTCGCCGCCATCGACGGGCGTTCGGCGAACCGGGCGGACCAGGCCGCCAGGGCGTCGCGACCGGTGCGCCACCCGCGGTCGGCATGGCGGAAGTCGAGATAGCCCAGCGCGCAGCCCACCGCGATCTGGCCCGCATCCGGCGGCCCGGCGAGGTGGCTCATCCAGCGGTCGCCCAGCGTGTCGAGCGCCCGCGCGATCTTGCCCCACTGCGCATCGGTCCAGGCCTTCGCCTGGTCGTCGGGCGTGCGGAAGCGCCCGTCGTAGACGATCCCCACCGCGGCCTCCATGATGCCCTCGGCCGTCGCCTCCAGCGTCAGGACCTCCCACAGGCGCCGTTCGGGATAGAGCCGTCCCGGCTTCGCAGACGTCGCGTCGAGAAAACGGCAGATCACCCGGCTGTCATAGAGCGCGGGCCCGTCGGGGCGCACCAGCACCGGTATCTTGCCCAGCGGATTGTGATCCAGCGCGGCATCGCCGGTGGTCATCGGCGTCACGTGCGCCGGCACGACCTCGACCTCGGTCAGGCGACCCGTCTCGTGCAGGGCGACCATGACCTTGCGCACGAAGGGCGAGGCGGCGGCGTGATAAAGCTGCATGGGGCGGGATCTCCGGCAGGTTCGACACAGACTACGGCGACGTCGCGTCCGGTGTCCATGGCGGGCCGCGCAGTCGGGGGGGGGGGGCTCAAAGCCCGGGGTCGGCCGGGACCCGGAGGGCGACCGCAGCAGCCGCAGCAGCCATCGTCCGAACCGGCGTGTGCCGCCGTGCCTACGCGGGCGGGTCGCGCATGAGGCGCGCCATCTCCGCCACCTCGCTGCCGACAGAGACCTGCGCGGCGGCGGCGAGGCGCAGGGCGTCGGGCTTGTTCTGATTCAGCTTCCACGTGCCGTCGGTGCGGTCGACCGTCATGCGACAGGGCGCGATGGCCCGCATCATCCGGTCCAGGGCGCACGGGTCCATCTTGCCGGTCGTCCAGGGCCGCTTGTCGTGCATCGCCTCCATCGCGGCCGACTGGCGGTCCAGCATGTCGCGCATGTCCTCCTGCGGCAGACGGGCCAGCGTGCCGCGCAGGTGGACGGCCACGTAGTTCCACGTCGGAACCTGATCCGGCGCGCCGTACCAGTCGGGCGAGACATAGGCGTCCGGACCGGTGACAGAGATGACGGCGGGGCATGGCAGGTCCAGCGCCAGGATCGGATTGGACCGAACGAGGTGCAGGTCCACCGTGTCGCCCGCGGCGTCGGGGAGGACCGGCACATGCGCCAGCAGCGGGCCGTCCGGAGCATTCACCGCCAGCGTGCCGAAACCCCGCGCCCGCACGAAGCCGAGCATCTGCGGCCGGTCGGCGTGGCGGAAGGCGGGGTTGGGATGCACTCAGGGCCAGGCGCGCGGCGCGATGTCGAACTGCACGACGTCGGCCCGCCGGCCGATCCGGTCGTAGACCGCAATGGCCGCCGCATCGTCTGCATGGGCCTGAACGAAGACCACCGAAGCGCCGATGTCGCGCGCGACGCCCCGCAGGCGGCCGATGAGGGCGGTGGCGACGCCGCGGCCCCGGTGCGCCTCGTCCACCGCGAGATCGTAGAGGTAGACCTCGGTCCCCGCCTGCTCGAACCGCGGCAGC
The DNA here is from genome assembly GCA_963722905.1 of uncultured Alphaproteobacteria bacterium. GTDB lineage: Bacteria > Pseudomonadota > Alphaproteobacteria > Rhodobacterales > Rhodobacteraceae > CAVROT01. The sequence continues at coordinate 270,523 of CAVROT010000011.1, forward strand.
GCATAGGCGGTCAGCCCGGCGATCACGCCGCCGGCCGACCGCGCCACCAGCGCGATGCACTCCGGCCGTCCCAAAAGCCCGGCGATGTAATCATCGGACGGCTGGGCCGCCGAATAGCGCGCGAAGTCGTCAAAGGACTGCGCGAAGATGTCCAGCATCTCGCGGTAGGCCGCGATGTCGCCGGCGCCCAGTCTGGCGGTGTCTGTCGTCATGTCGCCCTTTCCCCGTTCATCAGTCTGCGTGCAGTGCCCCGGCGTCCCGCCCGGCGATGCGGATGTCTACCACCGCGCCGACGGGACGATCCCGCGCCAGCGCGACCGGGGCGAACCCCTCGGTCCGGCCCATGCGCGGCGATTCCATCAAAACGCGATGCCTGCGGCCTACCTGTGCCGACAGGTGCGTGGCTACCCGTGCGGCACCGGCGGCGCGCAGCTCGGCCGCGCGGCGGCGCACGGAGGCGCCGTCCACGGCGGGCATCCGCGCGGCGGGGGTGCCGGGACGCGGAGAGTAGGGAAAGGCGTGCAGCCACGTCACGTGGCAGTCGTCCAGCAGCGACAGGTTGGCGGCGTGCTGCGCCTCGGTCTCGGTCGGGAAGCCGGCGATGAGGTCGGCGCCGAAGGTCATGTCGGGGCGCAGCACACGGACCTCCGCGCAGAACCGCACGGCGTCGTCGCGGCCATGGCGCCGCTTCATCCGCTTGAGGATCAGGTCGTGCCCGTGCTGGAGCGACAGGTGCAAGTGCGGCATCAGCCGCGGCTCGGTCGCGATGGCCTCCATCAGCGCGGGGTCGGCCTCGATGCTGTCGATGGAGCTGATGCGCAGCCGCGCCAAATCCGGCACCAGCCGCAGGATGCGTCGCACGAGGTCGCCCAGCCGCGGCGTCCCCGGCAGGTCCGCGCCCCAGGACGTGAGATCGACCCCGGTCAGGACCACCTCGGCATAGCCCGCGTCGGCGAGGCGGGCGATCTGGTCGACCACCACGCCCGCCGGGACCGAGCGCGAGTTGCCGCGCCCGAATGGGATGATGCAGAAGGTACAGCGGTGGTCGCAGCCGTTCTGAACCTGCACGTAGGCGCGCGCCCGCGACCCGAACCCGTCGATCAGGTGGCCGGCCGTCTGCGTCACGGACATGATGTCGTCGACGCGGATCCGCTCGGTCGGGCCGGTGAAGTCGGGGGCGAGGGCAGCCCAGCTTTCGGGGCGCATCTTGTCGGCGTTGCCCAGCACGCGGTCGACCTCGGGCATGGCGGCGAAGGCGGCGGGATCGACCTGCGCCGCGCAGCCGGTGACGATGAGGGTCGCTGCGGGATTGTCCCGGCGCAGCCGGCGGATGTCCTGACGGGCCTTGCGGACCGCCTCGGCGGTGACGGCGCAGGTGTTGACCACCACGGCACCGCGCACGCCCGCGGCCGCGGCCATCGCCTCCATCGCATGGGTCTCGTAGGCGTTCAGCCGGCAGCCGTGGGTGGAAAAGACGGGCGCCCGGGGGAGTGCACCTGCAAGGACCGGCGGCGCCGGTTCGACGCGTACCGCCGCTTCACTTGTCGAAGCGCCGTTTTGCTTGGCGGCGCCCGGTCCGGATGACGGCGGCGCGGCGCAGCGCGACGTCGTCACGACAGTGCGGCCATGAATTGCGGCGTCAGCGTGCCGGTGAAGACATGCGCGGTCGGCCCGGTCATGTGCACCCCGTCGTCCCGCCAATCGATCAGCAATGTGCCGCCGTCGAGATCGACCCGCACCGACCGGCCCGCGAGGCCGCGCCGCGCCGCCGCGACCGCCACTGCGCAGGCCGACGACCCCGAGGCGAGGGTCACGCCCACGCCGCGCTCCCACACCCGCACGCGCAGCCGGTCCGGCCCCGCCAGAGCGGCGACCTGGACGTTCGTGCGCTGCGGGAACAGGGGATCGACCTCGGTGGCGGCGCCCAGCGCGGCAAGGTCGACCGTATCGGCGTCATCGGCGAAGTAGGTGCAGTGCGGATTGCCCATGCCGGTCGCGACGGGATCGCCCGTCAGCGGCAGGTGCAGGGTATCGCAGGCCCGGGCCAGCGGGATCTCGGCCCATTCGGTCTGCGGAGGGCCCATGTTCACCGCGACCGCGCCGCCGCCGGCATCGCGCGCGACAAGGGCGCCGCGGTCGGTGCGCAGCGTCACCGCGTCGGTGCCGCCGATGTCCATGAGGTGCCGGGCCACGCACCGTGTGGCATTGCCGCAGGCAGCCGACCCGCTGCCGTCGGCATTCAGGAAAGTAAGCCGGGCGTCGGACCCGTCCTGCGGCTCGCCAGATGCGTCGATCAGCACCAGCTGGTCGAAGCCCACGCCGCGGTGCCGGTCGGCCAGCACCATCGCAAGGACCGGCGTCACCTCGACCCGCCGCGCGCGCCGGTCGATGACGACGAAATCGTTGCCCAGCCCGTGCATCTTGTGGAAGGATATGGGGGCGCCGTCGCTCATGGCGCGCCGTATAGACTTCGCCCGGACCCATGGAAAGAGAGCGGCGTCCATTAGCGCTTGACCGTCCACGACCCCATGGATAGCACCGCGCGGCGTGGGCCTGTAGCTCAGTTGGTAGAGCAACTGACTTTTAATCAGTAGGTCTCGGGTTCGAACCCCGACGGGCTCACCACATGATATTTTAGTGTAGCGTCACCGCCATGTTCCATTTGCGGCGCGTTTTCTTCCATCATGGTCACGCAAACCTTCCATTCCGCGAACGGGCCTGAAAATCGTCGTCTGATCCGGGGCTGTTCCAGCTGCGGCCTGGCCGACCAGGGCGGATCGTGCGGCGATCTCCGCACCCCGGGCAAGCTGGATGCGGACCTTCAC
>CAVROT010000012.1:0-188897 GCA_963722905.1 uncultured Alphaproteobacteria bacterium
GCACCCGAGAGGATTCGAACCTCTGACCTCTGCCTTCGGAGGGCAGCGCTCTATCCAGCTGAGCTACGGGTGCGTACCGTTCGCAAGACGCCTGTCCTCTGCTTACGCGAGGTTTCAAGCCGTTTGAAGAGCAAAACCGGATACCGGCCCAGACCGTTCCCGTTTCGGTTCCTTCTCGTGGTACCTTCTGCCCCCGCCTGACGTAACGTCCGTTCTGGGGGGCCAGGCCTTGTCCGGGTGAGTGACGGGTGCGCGCTGCCGCGCTCGGGTCCGGTGCGGTCCGCTCATGGGACGACCTTGTCGTGACCTCGGTACGGGGTCGTCCGGCAGGCCCGTCGCGCGCAGCAGCGCACGGGCCCTGCGGCTTGCCCGCTCAGGCACCGCCACGCGATCCGACCCGGCCGGACGGCGACACAACCTGCCGGCCGCCCCCGGTTCGACAGAACGGACCGGGACCGTCGGTTGGCGCACGCCAGCGGCTCCGGACGTCGGCAGGTCGCATGGTGATCCGGCGGCAAGCCGGCTCAGGCGAAGAGGTCGTGGCAGAGTTCGAGGGCATCCACCAGGGCATCGACCTCCACCCGCGTATTGTACATGCCGAAAGACGCCCGGCACGTCGCGGTGAGGCCCATGTGTTCCATCAGCGGTCCGGCGCAGTGATGGCCCGCGCGCACCGCGATGCCGCGCTTGTCCAGCACGGTGGATATGTCGTGCGCATGCGCCGCCCCGTCCAGGGTGAAGGAGAAGATCGCCGCCTTGCCCGGCGCCTTGCCCTGCACCGACAGCCAGTTCAGCCCGCCCAGACGGTCGGCCGCGTAGTCCCGCAAGCCCGCCTCGTGCGCCGCGATGGCCTCCATGCCGACGCCCTGCATGTAGTCGAGCGCGGCGCCCAGGCCGATCTGCTGCACGATGCCGGGCGTCCCCGCCTCGAACATCATGGGCGGATCGTTCCAGGTGATCGCGTCGCGGTGCACCTCGCGGATCATGTCGCCGCCGCCCATGAAGGGACGCATCTGCGCCATCCTCTCGGGGCGGATGTGGATCGCGCCGGACCCGGAGGGACCGTAGAGCTTGTGGCCGGTGATGGCGTAGAAGTCGCAGCCGATGTCCTCGACGTCGACGGGCATGTGCACCGCCGCCTGGCTGCCGTCGACCAGGACGGCGACCCCGCGTTCGTGGGCCGCGGCGGTTATCGCCTTCACGTCAACGACCGTGCCCAGGACGTTCGACATGTGGGTGATCGCGACCAGCTTGGTGCGCGGGCCGATGGCGTCGATCACGGCCTGCGGGTCCAGCGTGCCGTCGGGGGCCGTGTCGACCCAGCGCAGCACCACACCCTGCCGTTCGCGCAAGAAGTGCCATGGCACGATGTTGGCGTGATGCTCCATGATGCTCAGCACGATCTCGTCTCCGGCCTCCAGGCGCGGCATGGCCCAGCCATAGGCGACGGTGTTGATGCCCATCGTCGTCCCGGTGTTCATCACGATGCTGTCCTCGCTCGCGGCGCCGAGGAAGCGCGCGATCTTGCCGCGAACGCCCTCGTAGCGGTCGGTGGCGAGGTTCGACAGGTAGTGCAGGCCGCGGTGGACGTTGGCGTATTCGTGCCCGTAGGCCGTCGTCACGGCGTCGATCACCGCCTGCGGCTTTTGTGCCGAGGCGCCGTTGTCGAGGTACACAAGGGGTTTCCCGTTCACCTCGCGCGACAGGATCGGAAAATCGCGGCGGACCGCGTCGACGTCGTAGGGTTCGGGGGGCATGGCGGGCTTTCCGTGGATCGGGGTCAGACGCGCGGCACCGTGACGCCCATGAACGTCAGGACGGCCGACAGCACCAGCGCGACGCCCACCATGACGAACAGGATCATGCCGAACACGCGACCGAGTGACGCGAACCCGTGCAGCGCCGCGATGAACGAGGTCAGCAGCCAGAAGAACACGACCAGCCCGGCGAGGCCGATCAGAAGCGCCACGGGCGGCATCACGAGAATCGCGACGCTCTGCACCACCTGAAGGCAGACCATGACGAACTGCAGCCAGACGACGGCGAGGATCGCATCGTCCAGCGTTCCCTGCCCGCCCATCTTGCGGCCGACACCGTGGATGAGTGCGACCGTCCCGGCAAGGAGGCCAAGTTGCAGCGCGCCGTAGACCAGCGGCTGCGCGAAGAGTGCCGGGATCCCGGCTCCTTCGGTCGAGGCGATCAGGAGGTTGGACCCCTCGGCAAGGATCACCGACAGAAGGACCACGAGAAGAAGGCATTCCCAGAGTGTCGAGCGTGGCAATCCCAGCCGGCTGAGCCGGCCGAAGACGTCCTGCGGGTCGCGCAGCGTCTCGACCGCCAGGGGGACGAGCGACCGGGTCGACAGGCTCATGACGTCATCGCCGGCGACGGACGCTCGACGTCCCAGAGGCCCACCGACCAGATACCGAGGAACGCGCCGATGGCCAGCAGGCCGACGACGTTCAGCGCCGGTCCCGGCCCGACGAACCCGGCCGTGAGACCCCAGAGCAGCCACAGCGGCGACGCCGCGAGCAGCGCCCAGAAAAGTGCGAAGCGGGACCCCAGGTAGGTCCCCTGACCGCCCATTATACGCGCGACGAGGTGCGCGATCCCCGCCAGCGCGTAGAGGGCCAGCGGCGCCACGAACAGCCATCCCATAAGGGCGCCCCCGATCAGCGACTGCACGTCCTGCCCCGAAATGTATGCCTCGCGAGACAGGCGCGGCCATTGCGCCACGAAGATCAGACCGCAGGCCAGCATGACCGTGATCAGCGCACGGTCCTCTCCCGATCCCGCCCGGCGGCGGCGCAATACCTGCGCGGGCCGAACGTAGCTCGACACTATGTCGCCTGTCAGAGCCATCAGCCGCGGTGCCGCCCCAGCCACCCGTCGAGCCGCGTCATCAGCGCCTCGCGCAAGGGCTCGTGCTCGATCTCGTCCAACGCGTCGGCGAGGAACGAGAGGACCAGCAGGTTCTCGGCCGTCTTGCGCGGCACCCCTCGGGACCGCAGGTAGAACAGCGCACCCTCGTCGATGGCGCCGGTCGTGGACCCGTGAGAGCATACGACGTCGTCGGCGTAGATCTCCAGCTCGGGCTTGGCGAGGAACTGGCTGTCGTCGTCCAGCAGAAGCGACTGGCTGATCTGGTAGCCGTCGGTCTTCTGCGCGTGCTGCTTGACCAGTATCTTGCCCTGGAACACGCCGACGGCACCGTTGCGAAGGACCTTCTTGAACACCTGACGGCTTTCGCAGCCCACCGCGTCGTGCGTGACGAAAACGGTGTCGTCATGGTGGAACGCGCCGGTGGCCCCGTCACCCACGGCGGCCCCCGCGATGTGCGCCACCGCGCCGTCGCCGCCGAAGGTCACGACCGCGTCGTTGCGCGTCAGCGCGCCGTTCAGCGACAAGGTGAACGACTTGAACGTCGCTCCGGCGCCAAGGCGCGCGAACATGGCGGTGGCCATCGTCCGGGGCCGGTCGCGGCCCTGGTCGCGGACGTGGTGGAACGCACCGCCGTCGGCCACGTCGACCTCCATCACGGTGTTGGCGCGCGCCCCGGGCGTTCCGGTCTCGAGGACGGTCAGCGCCGCGCCCGCGTCGATGCGGACGCAGTGATGCAGCATCGCGTCGCTGGCGCCGTCGCCATGACGGTGCTCGATCGCGATGGGGCGCGCGACGGGGCCGGTGGCGCGCACGACCGCCCCCGCCGGGGCCTTCGCGGTGTTGAGCGCGGCATGCGGGCGGGCGACGGGCGACTGTCCCTGACCTTCGAGCACGCCGAAGACGTCGCGCACCCAATGGATGTCGCGCGACAGGGCGTCGCCCAGCAGCTCGATCTCGACGTTCTCGCCCGCCAGGTCGTCGGATGCCGCGGCGTCGAAAGCGCCGTCGGTGAAGACGATGCGCAACCGGTCAATGTCGGCAAAGAGGGTGGTGTCCTCGATCACCGGCACAACGGGCGCCACCCCGGGGGCGTTCAGCCGCTCGGGATCGGTGAAGCGCCAGTATTCCGACCGGCGATGCGGCAGACCGCCATTGCGCAGCCGCGCCAAGCTTGCGGCACGGGCATCCTCCGCCCAGGTTGCACCGCGCGGGCGATCGGGTGCGGCGGCGATCAGCGCCTCGGTGGCGTCGCCGGTGTCGATGGCGGTGCGTGCCATCACACGGCCTCCGCCAGCAGGTCGGCGTATCCGTTGCGCTCGACCTCCAGCGCCAGATCGGGACCGCCCGACGTCAGGATGCGCCCGTCGGCCATGATGTGCACGACGTCCGGCGCGATGTGGTCCAGCAAACGCTGGTAATGCGTGATGACGAGGAACGACCGTCCGTCGCTTCGCAATGCGTTCACCCCTTCGGCGACCAGCTTCATCGCGTCGACGTCGAGACCGCTGTCGGTCTCGTCCAGGATGCACATGCGCGGCTCCAGCATGGCCATCTGCAGGATCTCGTTGCGCTTCTTCTCGCCCCCCGAGAAGCCGACGTTGACGGGCCGCTTGAGCATGTCGGCGTCGATGTCCAGCGCCCTGGCCTTCTCGCGCACCAGCTTGAGGAACGCGCCGGACGACAGCGCCTCCTCGCCGCGGGCCTTGCGCTGGGCGTTCACGGCGGTGCGCAGGAAGGTCATGTTGCCCACGCCCGGGATCTCGACCGGGTACTGGAAGGCCAGGAAGAGGCCCGCCGCCGCCCGCTCCTCGGGGTCCAGGTCCAGCAGGTCGGTTCCGTCCAGCGCGGCGCGGCCTTCGGTCACCTCGTAGCCGCCGCGCCCCGACAGGACGTAGCTGAGCGTCGACTTTCCGGATCCGTTCGGTCCCATGATGGCATGTACCTGCCCCGCCCCGACCTCCAGGTCGACGCCGCGGAGGATCTGCTTGTCCTCCTCTTCCAGCTTCACGTGCAGGTTCTCGATCTTCAGCATTTCATGTCTTCCGTTATTTCTGTCCGGGCCGCGACCCGCGTCCGGTGGACGATCAGCGCCAGCCCCATCTCAAGAAGGCCCCGGCAGCGACCCAACCCACCGCCGCCGAGACGGCACCCGCGACGGCCAGCCGCCAGACCGGAGCGCCCGCCCACCAGGACGCGGCCAGCATCATGCACAGGAAAACCGTCACGGCGAAGGCCAGCGTGAACTGCCAGCGCCGGTTCTCGGGCACCCGTATCCGGTCCAGCCCGCTCATGCCAGCAACCGCTGCAGCGCGACGATGGCGCCGACGGCGACCACGAGCATAGTACCTACTTTGATCGTCATGCGCTGTTCCAGTGAGTGGAGGCCGAACTCCAGATCCCCTTTCGTCGCCATCTCATCCAGAACGAAATCACGCGCGACATCGGCGTGCGCCTCAGCCACGCGGCGTTCCACGCCCGCCTCCTCCAGCCTCCGAACAAAGCCGAGGGAATCGAACCGGGCCGCCATCAGCCAACGCTCCCCTCGAGCGAGATCGCCACCAGCTGCTGCGCCTCCATGGCAAACTCCATCGGAAGCGCCTGCAGGACCTCGCGGCAGAAACCGTTGACGACGAGGGCCACCGCCTCCTCCTCGTCCATGCCGCGTTGGCGGCAGTAGAAGAGCTGGTCGTCGTCCACCTTGCTGGTGGTCGCCTCATGCTCGACCCGCGAGGAATTGTTCTTCACCTCGATATAGGGGACGGTATGCGCCCCGCAATCGCCGCCGATCAGCAGGCTGTCGCATTGCGTGTAGTTGCGACTGTCCACGGCGCGCGGGTGCATCGACACCAGCCCGCGATAGGTGTTCTGCGCCCGGCCCGCGCTGATGCCCTTGGACACGATGCGCGATTTCGTCCGCTTGCCCAGGTGCACCATCTTGGTGCCGGTGTCGGCCTGCTGGTGGTTGTTGGCGATGGCAATGGAGTAGAACTCTCCCTGGCTGTCGTCGCCGCGCAGGATGCAGGACGGATATTTCCACGTCACCGCGCTGCCCGTCTCGACCTGGGTCCACGACACCTTGGAGCGGTCGCCCCGGCAATCGGCGCGCTTGGTGACGAAGTTGTAGATGCCGCCCTTGCCGTCCGCGTCGCCCGGATACCAGTTCTGCACGGTCGAATACTTGATCTCGGCATCGTCGTGGGCGACCAGCTCGACCACGGCGGCATGCAACTGATTGGTGTCGCGCATCGGTGCCGTGCAACCCTCCAGGTAGCTGACGTACGACTCCTTGTCCGCTATGATCAGCGTGCGCTCGAACTGTCCGGTGTTCTCGGCATTGATCCGGAAGTAGGTGCTCAGCTCCATCGGGCAGCGCGTGCCGGGCGGAATGTAGACGAAGCTGCCGTCGGTAAAGACGGCGCTGTTGAGCGTAGCGAAATAGTTGTCGGTCGCGGGCACCACGGTGCCGAGGTACTTGCGCACCAGATCGGGATGCTCGCGCACCGCCTCGGAGATCGAGCAGAAGATGACGCCGGCCTTGCGAAGCTCCTTCTGAAAGGTCGTGCCCACCGAGACGCTGTCGAAGACGGCATCGACGGCCACCTTGCGGCCGCCCGTGGCCTCGGTCGTGTCGGGTGCGTCCTCGGCCCCCTCCACGCCCGCCAGCAGCATCTGCTCCTTGAGCGGGATACCCAGCTTCTTGTAGGTTTCCAGCAGCTTGGGGTCCACGTCGTCCAGCGACTTGGGCTTCTCGGCCATGCTCTTGGGCGAGGCGTAGAAGTACTGCTCCTGATAGTCGACGGGCGGATATTTCACCATGGACCAGTCGGGCTCGTCCATCTGCAGCCAGCGGCGGTAGGCGTCGAGTCGCCAGTCCAGCAGCCAGGCCGGTTCGTCGTTCTTCGACGAGATCAGGCGCACGATGTCCTCGGACAGGCCCTTGGGGGCATAGTCCATCTCGATCTCGGTGTTCCAGCCGTGCTTGTAGGTGCCCGACAGCGCCGCCACTGCCTCGACCGTCTCACGGTCGACGCCCTCCTTTACGTTGGTCTGCTCGATCACGTTCATCCGATCTCCTTCCTGGGCCGGTGGCCCGGCATGTCGCGGCGTCTCAGCCCGCGCATGCCCCATTCCCTGCGCGGTGGCGCCGCGCGGCATCCAGCCAGGCATCCGCAAAGCGCATCACGGTCTCGCGCCCCGTCGTCGGCCCGACCGACACCCGGATCGCCGAGGTCGCCGTATCCGCGTCCAGCCCCATCGCCTGCAACACGGCGCTGGGGCGCGCCTTGCCGCTGGAGCATGCGGACCCGGCCGAGATGGCGAACCCGGCAAGGTCCATGCGCATCACCTGCGTCTCGCCCTTCCATCCCGGCGTCGCAATGCAGATCGTGTTCGGCAGCCGCGGAGCCCCTTTCCCGACCAAAATAGTCACTTTCGGCCCGGACGCCAGTGCGTCTTCTAGAATATTTCTAAGTTCGGCAACCTCGTCCCATCGCCCGGAGGCCAATTCCCGCGCCGCCGCCTGTGCCGCCGCGCCAAAACCGGCGATGCCGGCGACGCTCTGGGTTCCCGATCGGCGCCCGGATTCCTGTCCGCCGCCACGTAACTGCGCGACAATATCTGCGGCGCCGCGCAGGACCAGCGCCCCCACGCCGCGCGGCCCGCCGATCTTGTGGGCCGAGATCAGCGCCATCGACGCGCCCGACCATTCAAAGGCGACTGGCACCTTGCCGAACGCCTGCGTCGCGTCCACGACGGCCACGCCGGCCGGCAGGTCCTGGATCACGCCCGTTTCGGAATTGGCCCATTGCAGTGCCGACGCGCCGGGGTCTGTCAGTATCACGCGTCCGTCCGCGTCCACCGGCAGCACCGCCTCGCACCAGGCGGCGACGGCCTCGTGCTCGACCGGCGCCGCCGTCAGGCCGCGACCGGCGCAGGCCAGCGCGGCCGCCTCGGTCGCGCCGGAGGTGAAGACGATGCCGTCCGGCCGCGCACCGAACGCCTCGGCCACCTGTACACGGGCGCGTTCAACGATTGCACGGGCCGCGCGGCCCTCGGCGTGGACGGAAGACGGATTGCCGGTCGCGTCGAGGGCCACGATCATCGCCGCACGCGCTTCGGGGCGCAGAGGCGCGCTGGCATTCCAGTCCAGATAGGCGCGCTCAGGCATCGTCGACGACCTCGAAGAGGTTCGGCACGGCCGGACAAGGCGTAAGCGTATTGCCGACGACGTCGCTCAGCCGGGTCTGGTGCAGGAAGACATAGACATGCGCCGAAAGGCCCTCCCACAGCCGGTTCGTCAAAGACTGCTCGCGCGTGCCCGACAGTCCGCCCGACGCACCCGCCCCGGTGTGCATGGCACTCACCGTCTCATCCACCGCTTCCAGCACGTCCGACACCCGGATCTCGGCCGCCGGTCGCGACAGCCTGTAGCCCCCGCCGGGGCCCCGTACGGACGCCACCAGACCAGCGCGTCTCAGCTTGACGAAGAGCTGTTCCAGATAGGGGAGCGATACGTTCTGCCTGCGCGACAGGTCCGACAGCGTCACCAGCCCGCCATTCGCCCCCTGAAGGGCCAGATCGGCCAGCGCCACCATCGCGTAGCGTCCTTTGGTGCTGAGCTTCACGGCTCCTCCGTCCCGTCGCCGCCCCGTGGCTATCCCGTCGCGCGCGGTGCGCCGACCCGGCCACGGGGCGGCGGCGCTGTTGACGGCACGCCATGGCGACTCTACCTGCGTCAGGCCGCGGGATGCGACCCCGCCCGCATGTTAGAAACGTTCTAAAGTCATCCCACCGACCCGTCAAGTACGGACCGGCCAGTCCCGAGGTTCCGCGAATGCCCGAGGTTATCTTTCCCGGTCCCGAAGGCCGCCTCGAAGGCCGTTACCACCCGCAGAAGAATCGCGACGCGCCCATTGCGATAATCCTGCATCCGCATCCGCAGTTCGGCGGAACGATGAACAACCGGGTCGTCTACAACCTGCACTATGCTTTCCTGAACATGGGCTTCACCGTCCTGCGGTTCAACTTTCGCGGTGTCGGCCGCAGTCAGGGCGAATACGACCAGGGCATAGGCGAGCTCAGCGATGCGGCCAGCGCGCTGGACTACCTCCAGTCGATGAACAACAACGCCAAGCACTGCTGGGTCGCGGGGTTCAGTTTCGGCGCGTGGATCGGGATGCAGCTGCTGATGCGCCGCCCCGAGATCACCGGCTTCATATCGGTGTCGCCTCCCGCCAACATGTACGATTTCAGCTTCCTCGCCCCCTGCCCGTCGTCGGGACTGATCATCAATGGGCTCGCCGACCGCGTGGCGCCGCCCAAGGATACGGTGACGCTGGTCAACAAGCTGCACGAGCAGAAGGGCATCACCGTCACCCACACCGAGGTCGAGGGTGCGGGGCATTTCTTCGAGGATTCGCATATGGATCGGCTGATCGGCGACGTCGACGCCTATGTCCGGCGGCGCATGACCGAGACCAGCCGCTAGCCGAATTGTCCGCGCGACGCCCGGCCCGGCGGGCGCGCGACGATACCTCACCACCGGTTGCGGCGGTCCTGCTGGGCGGCATGGCATAATCGGTCGCGACGGGTGGCAGGATTGCCCTTACGTCGTCCATGTATCTGATGTGCCCCGGAACATTCGGATCGACGCAGTCTGCGGCACCGTTTGCGTCGAGCCGCCACCGTCGCTGTCGCTGTCGCTTTCAGGTTTTCTCAATGGCGATCGCTCATGATGCACCCGATCTCGATGGCGCTGTGTCGCGAGAGTTCGGAGTGTCGCTGGGTGATTGCAGGTATGCCATTGATGAATTGTCGCGTCCTCGTGGCAGAGGACGAAACCCTGATCGCGATGTTCCTCGAACGCTACCTGTCGTCCGTCGGCGCCACCGTGGCCACCGTCGGCCGGACCGAGGACGGCTTGTCGCTGGATCATGCTGCCTACGATCTGGCCCTTCTCGACGTGTCACTGGCGGATGGCGAGGTCTTTCCCCTGGCTGATTGCCTCCACGCGCATGGGGTGCGGCTGGTCTTCCACACCGGCCATGGCAAGGACCTCGACAGGTTGCGGGACTACAAGAACGCCCTCGCTTTGGAAAAGCCGGCGGACAGATCGGAAATACTCGCGGCGCTGCTTGCGTTGAACGGCCGACAGGGCCAGACCAGTGAGAGGCCGAACTGATGGAACAGGGAGCCGCGCGGCATGTGGCTGCGTCGATAGGCGGCCTTCCCTCGACCGGGCTGACTGATGCCGCCCGGCGCAGAGCGCAGGCGCTCGAGGCGGCCCACATGGGCGTGTTCGAGTGGCACCTCGCCACCGATATCGTCGAATGCGACGACAGGATCCTCGACCTTTTCGGGCTGCGGCACCCGGTGTCCGCAAGCCAGATGTTCGACATCATCCACCCGGACGACCTCGAACGTGTACGGGCGGCGGTAAGCCGGACCGTCGATCTGGACAAGGATTACGACGCAGCCTTCCGCGTCCGCCGCAAGGACGGGACGGTCGTATGGGTCGGCGGCCGCGGGCGCGTGGTGGAACGGACGCCGGAGGGCGCACCGCTTCGGATGCTGGGCGTCAACTGGGATCTGTCCGATGCCAAGGACCGAGAGGATCGTCTGACCCATCTTGTCATGGAGATGAACCACCGCGTCGCCAACGCCTTCGCACTGGTCGAATTGTTGCTCTTTCTCGGCAGGGAGGTGGCGCATGACGTTCCGACGCTGGCCGATACCATGACGGCGCAGATCCACGCACTCGCCGACGCGCACCAGCTGTCGGAGGACTATTTCCTGCACAAGCAGGACAGCGGCGACCGGATCTCTATCGACAGCATCGTCGCCAAGACAATGCGGGTCTGGACCATCGGACCCGCCGCGGCACGCATCTTGGTCGATGTCGATCCGACTTTGGCTCTTCACCCGCGCGACATCACCCCCCTTTCGATGATCCTCTACGAGCTTGCGACGAACGCCGCCAAGTACTCGGTCCTGGGCGTGTCCCAGGGGGTGCTTCGCATTTCGGTCGCCGCGACGCCGCAGGGCCGCGCCCGCCTGATCTGGACCGAGACGCTGGATCGGCCGGACCTGGATCGCGCGACGGGCGGCGGCACGGCGGGCGGCGGTATCGGTGAGGTTATCGTCGCGCACTGCCTGTCGAAGATCGGGGCAGACAGCCATCTGCGCGCGATTACCGCGGAAGGGTTCAACTTCACGGCCGACTTCGACGCCGTCACCATCGCACCCGCAACCGCCGGCACTGCGTCGCCGGCCGCGATCACCGCCTGACCGCCGGGGTCAGACGACCAGCCTTGCCGTCATCTCGGCAAGGCGTCGCGCCTGGAAGGAGATCGACCTGATGGCCACCTCGTCCAGCTCGCCGGCCTGCATCGAGAACCCGTAGGGATTGCCGCCGTCCTCGAACTTGACGGGGTCGGCGTAGCCCGGCGGGACGATGATGGCGCCCCAGTGCGCGGCGGTGATGTACATCGACAGCAGCGTGGACTCGTGGCCGCCGTGCAGGGTCTGCGCGCTGGTCGTGGCGGTCAGCGTCTTGTTGGCCAGTTGTCCCTTCTGCCACAGCGGCCCCAGCCCGTCGATGAACGCGCGCAGCTGGCTGGCCATGTTGCCATAGCGCGTGGGCGAGCTGATGAAGTATCCGTCGGCCCAGATCATGTCGTCATGGGTCGCTTCGGGGATGTCCTTCATCTTCTCTATCTGGGCCTTCCAGCCCTCCTGCCCGTCGATGACGTGCTGCGGCACCGTCTCGGCAACGCGCACAACGCGCACCTCCGCCCCGGCGTCGCGGGCGGCCGCGGCCGCGGTCTGGGCGATGGCATGGTTGGTGCCGTAGGTCGTGTAGAAGAGGACAAGTATCTTGGGCGCGGGCATCGGAGCCTCCGGTGGTTATCCTGTGTGCCTGAAGTAGGCCCGCCCGCGTCCGGCGGAAACTGCCCGTGGCGCACACGGCCTTTTCCGCCAGCGCACGATGCGATAGGCGAGGCGCACCGCGCAAACCGGAGGCCCGCATGGACAAGATCAAGGTAGCCAACCCCGTCGTCGAGCTGGACGGAGACGAGATGACCCGCATCATCTGGGACTTCATCAAGCAGAAGCTGATCCTGCCCTACCTCGACGTGGACCTTCACTACTACGATCTGGGCATGGAGGAACGCGACCGGACCGACGACCAGATCACCGTCGACGCGGCCAACGCCATCAAGGAGCACGGGGTCGGCGTGAAATGCGCCACCATCACGCCGGACGAGGCGCGGGTCGAGGAATTCGGCCTCAAGAAGATGTGGCGCAGCCCCAACGGCACGATCCGCAACATCCTGGGCGGCGTCATCTTCCGCGAGCCGATCATCTGCTCCAACGTGCCGCGCCTGGTGCCCGGCTGGACGCAACCCATCGTCGTCGGCCGCCATGCCTTCGGCGACCAGTACCGCGCCACCGATTTCCGCTTCCCCGGCCCCGGCAAGCTGACCATGAAGTTCGTGGGCGAGGACGGCGAGACCATCGAGCACGAGGTCTTCGACGCGCCGTCGTCGGGCGTCGCGATGGCGATGTACAACCTCGACGACAGCATCCGCGACTTCGCGCGGGCCTCGCTGAACTACGGTCTGAACCGCGGATATCCCGTCTATCTTTCGACCAAGAACACGATCCTCAAGGCCTACGACGGCCGCTTCAAGGACATCTTTCAGGAGGTCTTCGACGCCGAGTTCGCGCAAGCCTTCGCCGAAAAGAAGATCACCTACGAACATCGCCTCATCGACGACATGGTCGCGGCCAGCATGAAATGGTCCGGCGGCTATGTCTGGGCGTGCAAGAACTACGACGGCGACGTCCAGTCCGACACCGTGGCGCAGGGCTTCGGCAGCCTTGGGCTGATGACCTCGCAGCTGATGACCCCCGACGGCAAGATCGTGGAGGCCGAGGCGGCGCACGGCACCGTCACCCGCCACTACCGCCAGCACCAGAAGGGCGAGCAGACGTCGACCAACTCCATCGCGTCGATCTACGCGTGGACGGGCGGTCTGCGGCACCGCGCCAAGCTGGATGAAAACGACCGCCTCGCCGATTTCGCCGAAACGTTGGAGAAGGTGGTGGTCGATACGGTGGAATCCGGATCAATGACCAAGGACCTTGCCCTGCTGGTCGGACCGGATCAGCGCTGGCTGACGACCACCGGATTCCTGGACAAGGTGGACGAGAACCTTAACCGCGCCATCGGCTAGCCCTCCCGCGGCGGCGCGGGACGGACGACATCCCCGCCCGCGCCCACCCGCAGTTGCGCGGCGCCGCTAGAGCTCGACCTCGCCATCCGCCAGAGGACGTTCGATCGGCGTCCGGCGGCGGATGATAATGTCGCCATTCGGAAGCACCTCGGGAGCACGGTAGTCGTCCAGATCCTCTATTCCGAGGCCCTGGATCTCCATGCCGCGCAGGGCATCGGACAGCTCCTTCATGCGCGGCCCGACCTCGTCGAGCAGATCGCGCAGCAACGATCCGGCCCCGTCCCTCAGCGCATCGGCGCCCTCGCCGGCCTCCTGTGCCATCATGGGACCGGCGGACAGGGACACGGTCAGCAGCAGGGCGGGAATGCGTTTCATGGCCCCCAGCCTAGGCCGGACGGGCCTTGCGTTCAACAGAATGGATGTCCTTCACCGCCTCATAGGCCCGATTGACCGCGATCAGCCGCTTCTCTCCCAGACGCACGGCCTCTTCCGGCAGGCCGCGGGCGATCATCCGGTCGGGATGCGTTTCGCGGACCAGCCGGCGCCACGCGCGCTTGACCGTGGCGGCGTCGGCATCCGGCGGCACGCCCAACAGCTGCCACGGATCGGCGGGCGCGTCGGGAACATGCCGCTGGCGCAGCGACGCGAGGACCCCGGGCCTCAGTCCGAAGATCTGGGCGACGCGCGTCAGGTAGTCGTCCTCGGCCGGATGGTAGGCGCCGTCGGCGATGGCGATGTGGAAAAGCCCCTCCAGCAGCGTTTCGAGCATGGTGATATTACCCTCGAACATGCTGCGGATCCGCCGGGCGTACTCCTCGAAACCGGCGACGTCCTGCCGGGCGAGGTCGAAGACCCTGGCCGCCGCCGCCTCGTCCTGCGGGCGGATGTGGAAAACCTCGCGGAAGGCCGCCACCTCGGACCGTGACACGGTGCCGTCGGCCTTGGCCATCTTGGCCCCGAGGCCGATCACAGCGATGGTGAAGCCGACGCGCTGTTCGGGCGGTGTGCGCAGCCGGTCGAACACCGCGCCCAGCCCCTCGCCGGACGCGAGGGCCGAGAGGGCGGCGGTGATGCGGTCCCAGATCGTCATGGCATCAGTCTAGCCCGACCGCGCCGGTCTGTCAGCGCGGCATCATTCCAGAGTCCGGCGGCCGCCGGGGGTTGCGATGCCGGCGCGGAGTCCCGACGGCCCGGCGGAAAGGACAACGCCCGGAACGGCGCCCAGCGCCGGCCACGCGTCCACCAGTTCCTGCATGTCGGGATGCGTCACCTCCAGCGCGGCCAGCCGACACCCCGCATCCGGCAGACGCGCTGCGGGATGCGCGGGCCCGCCCCATTCGATCAGCGCGGGTGCCGTACCCTGCCAAGGCCCCTCGACAGGCGCAGCGATCCGCCATCGCAGGTCGCCGCGCGTCATCTGCATCGGCGCGCTCATCCCCGGCGGCGCCTCGGCCAGAGCAGCGTCCAGATCGTCGGTGGCGACGATCCAGTTCGTCAGCCGCGCGGGCCCTTTAAAGCCGTCCAGCCCGAACCAGCGCCGGCGGCCGGGCGGCGGCGCCCCGGGATCGATGGAGATAACCTCCAGGTAGACCGATGGGCCGAGGCCCAGGAGGCGGTTCCACGTCCCCATGCTTTCGTGACGTCCGCCGGGGGCAAGCGCCACGCCCAGCGTCGCCTCGATCTCGTCCATGCCGGTTTCCAGCCGTTCGGCCGAGACCGCCAGATGATCCAGGATCAGCATGGGCGACCTCCCCCGCATCGGCGCAGCGCCGGGCCTTCGTCCCCTGCCGTGCGGCAGTCACGACGGATACGGCAGTACGCCTGCATGGCTAAGGCGCTCATCCGGTCCGTCCGGCGCGGATCAGCGCCAGCACCTCGGCGGCCGCCTGCGGGATGTTGGTCCCCGGACCGAAGATCGCGGAGACGCCGGCGTCCGTCAGCGCGGCATGGTCGCGCGCCGGGATCACCCCGCCGCAGATGACGAGGATGTCCTCCGCGCCCTGCGCCCGAAGGGCGTCGATCAGCCGGGGCGCCAATGCGCGGTGACCGGCCGCCTGAGAGGAGATGCCGACGACGTGCACGTCGTTGTCCACCGCGTCGCGCGCGGCCTCGTCGGGGGTCTGGAACAGCGGGCCGACGTCGACGTCGAAACCCAGGTCGGCGAAGGCGGTGGCGATCACCTTGGCGCCGCGGTCGTGGCCGTCCTGCCCCATCTTGGCGACCAGGATGCGCGGGCGGCGGCCCTCCTCCTCGGCGAAGGCGGCGACGTCGGCCTGGATCGCGGCGAACCCTTCGTCGCCCTCCCACGCCGCGCCATAGACGCCGCCAAGAGTACGCACCTCGGCCCGGTGGCGCCCGAACGCCGCCTCGATCGCGGCGCTGATCTCGCCCACCGTGGCGCGGGTGCGGGCGGCATCGACGGCCAGCGCCAGCAGGTTGCCGTCGCTGCGCGCGCCGGCCTCCAGCGCCCGCAGCGCCGCGTCGCAAGCGTCCTGATCGCGCCCCGCACGCACCGCCTCCAGCGATGCGATCTGCCCCGCCGCCACATCCTCGCCGATGGAACGGATATCGAGGTCGTCCTCGGTCTCCAGCCGGTAGCGATTGACGCCGACGATGACCTCCTCGCCGCGGTCCTGTGCCGCCTGCCTGCGCGCCGCCGCCTCCTCGATCCGCAGCTTCGGCATGCCGGAGGCCACGGCGGCGGTCATCCCGCCCAGTTCGTCCACTTCGGCCATCAGCGCGCGCGCGGCGTCGATGAGGTCGGCCGTCAGCTTCTCGACATAGTACGAGCCCGCCAGCGGATCGACGACCTTCGTCACGCCCGTCTCGTGCTGGAGGATCAGCTGCGTGTTGCGCGCGATCCGGGCCGAGAAATCGGTGGGCAGCGCCATCGCCTCGTCGAAGCTGTTGGTGTGCAGCGACTGGGTGCCGCCCAGGACCGCGCTCATCGCCTCATAGGCGGTACGGACGACGTTGTTGTAGGGATCCTGTTCGGCCAGAGACACACCGGAAGTCTGGCAATGGGTGCGCAGCATCGAGGACTGAGGCTTCTGAGGCGCGAACTCGGCCATGACCTCGTGCCACAGGAACCGTGCGGCGCGCAGCTTGGCCGCCTCCATGAAGAAGTTCATCCCGACGGCGAAGAAGAACGACAGGCGCGGTGCGAAGGCGTCCACGTCCATGCCGCGCGCCACGGCCGCGCGCACGTACTCGCGGCCGTCGGCGAGGGTGAACGCCAGCTCCTGCACCAGCGTCGCGCCAGCCTCCTGCATGTGATAGCCGCTTATGCTGACCGAGTTGAACCGGGGCATCTCGGACGCGGTGTATTCGACGATGTCGGCCACGATCCGCATGCTGGGCCCGGGCGGGTAGATGTAGGTGTTGCGGACCATGAACTCCTTGAGGATGTCGTTCTGGATGGTCCCCGAAAGGTCCGCGCGCGCCACGCCCTGCTCCTCGCCCGCCACGATGAAGGCGGCGAGGACCGGTATCACCGCGCCGTTCATCGTCATCGACACGCTGACCTCGCCCAGAGGGATCCCGTCGAAAAGGGCGATCATGTCCTCGACGCTGTCGATGGCGACGCCCGCCTTGCCCACGTCTCCCGACACGCGCGGATGGTCGCTGTCGTAACCGCGATGGGTGGCCAGATCGAAGGCGACCGAGACGCCCTGCTGCCCGGCGGCCAGCGCCCGGCGGTAGAAGGCGTTGGATTCGGCCGCCGTGGAAAACCCGGCATATTGCCGGATGGTCCAGGGCCGCCCCGCGTACATCGTGGCCTTGGGGCCACGGGTGTAGGGTGGCGCGCCGGGCATGGCGCCCATGTGGTCCAGTCCGTGGAGGTCGGCCGGCCCGTGGACCGGGGCGACGTCGATGCCCTCGACCGTGCGCCAGGTCAGGTCGGCCGGATCGCGGCCGCGCAGTTCGGCGCGCGCGCGCTCGGCCCAGTCTCGCGCGTCGCGGTCCCCGTCCTTGCGCGATCCGTCGACGCGAGTCCCGTCGCCGACGGTGCCGATGGCATCGCCCGTACGTTCGGTCTCGTCCGATGCCATGCCATCCCCCTGCCCGGCCGTCACCGCCATCGCCCGCCGCACGCCGGCGTGACCGCGGCACCGCGTCCCTTCGTTTCCGCACCTTCGTAACCTATATCACGGTCTACAGGAGGAACCATGCCCAGGCACATCGTGCGCTTTCACGTCCCGACGATCATCGCAACCGCCGCAATGGTCGGTGGGGCAGCCGCGGCGATGGCCCAGGTCACGCCGGCCGCCGTCGCCCAGCCCCCGCTGCCCGTCGTCGCCGCCGGCGAGGACCGGGTGCCGGCCGATCCGGCCCTGCCGCCGGAAGTGGGCGAGACGGCGGACGGGCAGCAGCCCGGTCCCGACGTCCTCGACCCGGACGAGACGGCGGCAGACCGCGACGGGCCACAGGTACCGCTGTCGCTCACCCCTGTGGACCGCTGGCGCGAGGACCCGACCGTGGCCTTCGCATCGACGGACGTCGAACTGGCCGATTTCATCTGGGTCGCGCGGCCGGTCGTCGTGTTCGCCGACAGCCCGGCCGACCCTGCCTTTCAGCGTCAGGTCGACCTGCTGCTCGCCCGGGCCGACGATCTGGTGCGCCGCGACGTCGTCGTCATCACCGACACGGACCCCGCGTCGATGTCCGACATCCGGCGCACGCTGCGACCGCGCGGCTTCATGCTTGCGGTCCTGGGCAAGGACGGCGGTGTGAAGCTGCGCAAACCGCTACCTTGGGACGTGCGCGAACTGGGCCGCGCAATCGACAAGATGCCGATCCGCCTGCAGGAGCTCAGAGACGAGCGCAACGCCAACCAGTAGCAGGGCCGCGCTTCGGGTGGGGGCCGTCGTCGTATTACAGGACCGACGCCGGGCGGATGGGCCGAAACGCGGCACATGCGGCGATGCGGCGACCGTCGGGCGCTAGCGGAAGGTCATGATGACGTCGTCGACGGCAAGGCTGTCGCCCGCGCCGACATTCACAGTGTCGACCGTGGCGGCGCGTTCGGCGCGCAGGATGTTCTCCATCTTCATCGCCTCGACGGTGCACAGCGCCTGGCCCGGCTCCACCGCGTCGCCGGGCGCCACGTCGATCCGCACCACGAGTCCCGGCATCGGACACAGCAGCATCCGTCCGGTATCGGGAACGGGCCGCGGGAGCATGAGCGCGGCCAGCTCTGCCTGCCGGGGCGTCATCACGCGCACCCTCAGGTCGGCGCCGCGGGTCCTCAGCTTGTAGCCGCCGATGATCGGATCGACCTTGAGCCATATCGTCGTCCCCTCAACATCCATCCGGGCCAACGTCCGGCCGGGGTGCCAGTCGGACGCGACGCGAACCTCCGTCCCGTCGTCGAACGCGACCGCCGCGTGGCCGGGCTTGGCCGAAACCGTGACGTCATGGCGTGCGCCGGACATCTCGACGACAAAGGCGTCGCCCACCGTGCGCGCGTGGTGGTCCATGCGTCCCCCGGTGCGGGCACGGCGCACTTCGGCCATCCGCGTCATCGCGGCGGCGCAGGCGGCGATGCGGCGCAGGGTCGCTTCGTCCAGCCGGGCACCGTCGAATCCGTCGGGAAACTCCTCCTCGATGAAGGCGGTCGTGATGTCGCCGGAACGGAACCGCGGATGGTCCATGACCGCGGACAGGAAGGGCAGGTTGTGCGCGATGCCCTCGACCTCGAACGCGTCCAGCGCCTGCGACATCGCGTCGATGGCGGCCGTCCGGTCCGGTGCCCAGGCGTTCAGCTTGGCGATCATGGGATCGTAGTGGATGGAGATCTCGCCGCCCTCGTAGACCCCGGTATCGTTGCGGATCACGTGCCCGGCGTCGGCCACCTCGGCCGGCGGGCGGTAGCGGGTCAACCGACCGGTGGACGGAAGGAACCCACGATAGGGGTTTTCGGCATAGAGCCGCGACTCGACGGCCCAGCCGGTCATGGTGACGTCGTCCTGCCGGATCGACAGCGGCTCACCGGCGGCGACGCGCAGCATCTGCTCGACCAGGTCGATCCCGGTGACGAGCTCGGTCACCGGATGCTCGACCTGCAGGCGCGTGTTCATCTCCAGGAAAAAGAAGTTGCGGTCGCCGTCGACGATGAACTCGACGGTGCCCGCACTGGAGTATCCGACCGAGGCCGCAAGCGCGCAGGCCTGCGCGCCCATCGCCGCGCGCGTCCCGGCGTCCAGAAACGGCGACGGTGCCTCCTCGACGACCTTCTGGTTGCGCCGCTGGATCGAGCATTCGCGCTCGCCCAGGTGGATGCAGGCGCCATGCGAGTCCGCCAGCACCTGGATCTCGATATGGCGCGGCCGGGTGACGAAGCGTTCGATGAACACCCGGTCGTCGCCGAAGGACGCGCCCGCCTCGGCACGGCTGGCGGCGAACCCTTCGCGCACCTGGCCCGCGTCATGGGCGATCCTCATGCCCTTGCCGCCGCCGCCGGCCGTCGCCTTGATCATCACCGGATAGCCCAGGTCGGCCGCGATGCGCACCGCTTCCTCGGCGTCCGCAATGAGGCCCATGTGGCCCGGCACGGTGCTCACCCCGGCGTCGGACGCGATGCGTTTGGACGTGATCTTGTCGCCCATCGCCTCGATGGCTGCGACGGGGGGGCCGACGAAGGCGACGCCTGCGGCCTCCAAGGCGGCGGCGAAGCGGGGATTCTCGCTCAGAAAGCCGTAGCCCGGGTGTACGGCGTCGGCGCCCGAGGCGCGCACCGCATCCATGACGCGGTCGATGTCGATGTAGGACTGGGCGGCGGGCGCCGGGCCGATGCGGATCGCCTCGTCGGCCATGGACACGTGAAGGGCGCGGGCATCGGCGTCCGAGTATATGGCGACCGTCGCGATGCCCATGCGGCGGGCGGTACGGATGACGCGGCAGGCAATTTCGCCCCGGTTGGCGATCAGCAGCTTTTCGAACACGGGCGCGCCGCTCAGACCGGGCAGAGCTGCGGCACGACGCCGTTGCAGGGGTCGCCGGGCTCGACCGGCGGTCCGTCGATGACGGTGACGGGCGTCACCGGAGCGCAGGCGGCCGCCAACGCGACCAGGAGGAATGTCGTCGCGGCGGTCGTCGAACGTCTCATGCATCAGTTCCCGATGTCTGGATCGCCGCGACAGTTGGCATGGCCCGGCCGCGCGCGACAATACCAAAGGCGCGCCCCGCAGTGGGGGCGCGCCACCCGGCCGGCAGGGTCGCCCGCCCCTAGCGGCAGACGCCCGCGTCGTCGCACAGGGCGCCGCCGGCGGCGCCGATGGCGACGGCCGTGCCCACGTCGTTGTCGGTCAGCGCGGCCGCCACGCCCAGGCCGGCGGCGCCGATCGCGGCGCGCTGGCCGTCATCGGTCAGCACGCGTTGACCGTTGGGAGCGGTCTCGCATGCGGCAAGGGCACCGGCAGCAACCAGAACGATGGCAAATGTCTTCAGTCTCATCTCAAGTCTCCTGGAAGGATGTATGCACGGCACGTCCGTGCAGTGTCCGGGCCGCTGGCAGCCACTATCGCATCTGCGTGGCGATATGCACGGCATCAGTAGACCCTGCACGAAAAAGTGGCCCGACCGTAACGGCCGGGCCATAGGAGAAGGGTATCGTCGTGATATCTAGGGAGGCGCGATGCCTAGTCCGCCTACCTGTGGTTGTACCTTCGGACAGAAAGACCTCCCGTCCTAATGCATTTTCACCAACCGACCCACAATGCGCTACTATCCGCCGACGAACCGCACCAGTTCGGCGCATTATTGCCCACATAGAGACAATCGACGGCGGTGCGCGCCGGTCCTCATGACGTCGTCAGAACGTCGGGGAATGTCTGCGCGATGGCCGATCTGTCCAGCCGCAACATTGCCGCGTAGGACGTGGGATCGAACGGATCGTCGGCGGCAACGACCTCGCGGCCGAACAGCCACGACAGCCGGCCGGCATCGAGGTTGCCACGCTCGAACGGCGCTTCGCCGAAATGGTCCCACAGTGCAGTGAGAAACACCGCGTCGGCTCTCCTGTCGGGAGTTCGGCGGTCCGGGAACCTTTCCCGGCGGGTGATCGGCGCCGCCCCCCTGGGGTTCGCGCGGCGCACGACGAACTGGAAATCGGTGCCAGGCAGTCGTCCTGGAAATCCTCGATGCTTTATCATGTCGATGGGTCCGACCGCTTTCCGGTCCGGACCACCTCCGGCCATCGCGATATCCGGCCCGGCGCCATTCGGTGCGGCACCGGGCCTTCAGTCAAACCGCAGGGTCCGATCAGAACTTGCTGAACGTCGGCTCTGCGACGATGGGCGCGGGCTCGACGAAGACGATTTCTTCCTCGGATGCGCGGTTGCCGCAGGCTGCGGCGACGGTGACCAGGCCAAAGGCCAGTACGATCTTGATCGTGTTCGACATGTTTCTGCTCCTGCTGCCTCGTTGAACGGCGGACCGTCACGCGTGAACGCGCGATGCCGCCGCATGGGTCCATTTGCGAACTCCGCGCGCAGCATAGAGCCCGCCGGTCGCCGTGCCTAGCCGCCGTTCGCCGTCGGACCCAGGGAGGCCTGGGGCGACCGCAGCCTTCAGAACGCCTGCCAGACGCAGCGCCCGTCCGCGACGCGGTAGAGCTCGAACATCTGGACGACGTCCGGCGCGGCTTCGCCGAAGGGGACAGGGCGCTGCGACAGGCTGACCACCACCTCGGCCGGAGGCGGCGACGGCAGGGCGGGCAGCGCGCGCGAGACACAGAGCGCCAGGAGATCGGCCTCGACCGCCGCAGGGTCGAGCGGCCCCGCGACCCAGGGCGCCACGAAACGAAAGCGCCAGAGATCGTCCTCGGCGATCACGTCCAGCGCCGTCGCCGACCGGCCGGAAGGAAGCACCGCCACGTCCTGTGCCACGGCCGCGGACGCCAGGCCGATCGCCGCGACGGCGGCCGTCAGAGCGGTATGTTGTCGTGCTTCTTCCACGGGTTCTCCAGTCGCTTGCCGCGCAGCGACGCGAAGGCCCGTGCCACGCGGCGCCGGGTGGACCGCGGGCGGATGACGTCGTCGACGAAGCCGCGCTCGGCGGCCTTGAACGGGTTGGCGAAGTTGCGTTCGTACTCGGCGGTGCGCGCGGCGATGCGGTCGGGATCGTCCAGTTCGGAGCGGTAGAGGATCTCGACCGCGCCCTTTGCCCCCATCACCGCGATCTCGGCCGAGGGCCAGGCATAGTTGAAATCGCCGCGCAGGTGCTTGGACGCCATGACGTCGTACGCCCCGCCGTAAGCCTTGCGGGTGATGACGGTGACCTTCGGCACCGTCGCCTCGCCATAGGCAAACAGCAGCTTGGCGCCGTGCTTGATGACGCCGCCCAGTTCCTGCCCCGTGCCGGGGAGGAAGCCCGGCACGTCGACCAGTGTCAGGATCGGGATCTCGAACGCGTCGCAGAACCGCACGAAACGGGCCGCCTTGCGCGAGGCGTCGATGTCGAGGCAGCCGGCCAGAACCATCGGCTGGTTGGCCACGACGCCCACGGTCGACCCCTCCAGCCGGACGAAGCCGGTGACGATGTTGGCCGCAAAGGCCTCCTGTATCTCGAAGAAGTCGCCCTCGTCGGCGAGCTTCACGATCAGCTCCTTGATGTCGTAGGGCTGGTTGGGGTTGGCGGGGATGAGAGTGTCGAGGCTCGGCTCCTCCCGGTCGACGGCGTCGAAGAAGGGGCGCACCGGAGGGCCGGCGCGATTGTCGGCCGGCAGGAAGTCGATGAGGCGGCGCACCTCGACCAGCGCCTCGACGTCGTTGTCGTAGGCGCCGTCGGCGACGCTGGACTTGCGGGTGTGCGTGGTTGCGCCGCCCAGATCCTCGGCCGTCACGACCTCGTTCGTGACGGTCTTCACCACATCCGGGCCGGTGACGAACATGTAGGACGACCCGCGCACCATGAAGATGAAGTCGGTCATCGCCGGGGAATAAACCGCGCCGCCCGCGCAGGGGCCCATGACGACGCTGATCTGCGGCACCACGCCCGAGGCCAGCACGTTGCGCTGGAACACGTCCGCGTAGCCGCCCAGCGACGCCACCCCCTCCTGGATGCGCGCACCACCCGAATCGTTCAGGCCGATCACCGGTGCGCCCATGCGCATCGCCATGTCCATGACCTTGCAGATCTTCTGCGCATGGGTCTCGGACAGCGATCCGCCAAGGACGGTGAAGTCCTGCGAATAGACGTAGACCTGCCGCCCGTTCACTGTGCCCCAGCCGGTCACTACGCCGTCACCGGGGATCTTCACCTCGGCCATGCCGAAATCGGTGGCGCGGTGGGTGACGAACATGTCCAGTTCCTCGAAGCTGCCGGGATCGAGCAGCAGCTCCAGCCGTTCGCGCGCGGTGAGCTTGCCCTTGGCATGCTGCGCGGCGACGCGGGCGGCACCGCCACCGGCGCGGGCGTCGTCGCGGCGGCGTTCGAGTTCCTGTAGTATGTCCGTCATCGCATCTCCGCCGGCCCGTCTGGAAAACTCCGGGTACCGTAGCCGACGGGACCCGCGGTGCAATGGCGCATCCGGCGCAGGATGTGCGGCACGAACCAGACGGGAATGTGCCCATCACGGTCCCGGCATCGTCTTTCCGTTTGCACCGCAAGGGCGCTGGCCGGCCGTGGACAACCTCGCCGCATCGACCTAGCTGCACCGTATGGTCTCCATTCCGCACCCTCGAGAGCCGCTGCGTGCGGTGCCTGCCATCCGGTTCCTCGACCGCAGCACACCGCCGCACATCGCAACGCTGATCCTTCTCGCCGGCCTCTCGGCGCTGTCGATGAACGTCTTCCTGCCGTCCCTGCCCGGCATGGCCGCCTATTTCGACACGGAATATCGCGTCGTGCAGCTGAGCGTCGCGCTCTACCTCGCCATCAACGCCGTCCTGCAACTGGTCATCGGTCCGTTGTCGGACCGCTACGGCCGCCGGCCCGTCATCCTGTGGGCGGTCGCGATCTTCACCGTCGCCTCCGTCGGCTGCGTCCTGTCGCCGACCATCGGCGTGTTCCTCTTCTTCCGCATGGTGCAGGCGGTGATCGTCGGCGGCCTAGTCCTGTCGCGGGCCGTGGTGCGCGACATGGTCCCGCAGGCGCAGGCGGCGTCGATGATCGGCTACGTCACCATGGGGATGTCGGTGGCGCCGATGCTGGCGCCCGCCCTGGGCGGCTTGCTGGACGGGCTATTCGGCTGGCGGGCGAGCTTCTGGATGCTGGCGGCGATGGGGGTCGTCCTCTACTGGCTGATCCACCGCGACCTGGGCGAGACGGCCGAGGTGCGCCACGACGGCCTCTTCGCGCAGATCGCCGAATATCCCGAGCTTTTGTCCTCGCGCCGGTTCTGGGGCTACGTCGCCTGTTCGGCCTTCGCATCGGGAGCGTTCTTCGCCTATCTCGGCGGCGCGCCCTTCGTCGGGTCCAGCGTCTACGGCCTGACCCCGACCACGCTGGGCATATACTTCGGGGCGCCGGCCATCGGCTACTTCGCGGGCAACTACCTTTCGGGGCGCTACTCGGTGCGCTTCGGCATCAACGCGATGATCCTTGCCGGCAGCCTGCTGACGACGGCCGGACTGGCTGTGGCGGTCCTGCTGTTCCTGTCGGGTTACGGATCGGCGGCTGTATTCTTCGGGTTCATGACCTTCGTGGGTCTTGGCAACGGGCTGGTCATGCCGAATGCGATGTCGGGCATGCTGTCCGTGCGCCCGCACCTCGCGGGCTCGGCCAGCGGTCTGGGAGGTGCGATCATGATCGGCGGCGGCGCCGCGCTGTCGGCGCTGGCCGGTGCCGCGCTGACACCCGGATCCGGCGCGATGCCGCTGCTCTGGATCATGACGGCGACTTCGGTGCTGGCGCTGGCGGCCATCCTCTACACCGTGCGGCGCGATGCTCGGGTCGGTGCTTACGTCTGATGCATCCGTCTTGCGCTGGCGGGCGGGACATCAACCGGCTTGTCCGGTCACTGCGCCGCCGGTAGGCTTGTCGTTCACTGGCGGGGGCCATTCTCCCCCACCAACCGGAGGATGCCCTACCCCATGGAAATGACCGGAACGCGCACCATCTCGGCCGACCGCGAGACGGTCTGGCGCCATCTCAACGACCCCGAGACGCTGAAGGCCTGCATTCCGGGTTGCGAAGAGATGACCGGATCCCCGGAGGATGGCTTTGAGGCCACCGTGAAGCAGAAGGTCGGCCCCGTCCGCGCGACCTTCACCGGCGCCGTCACGCTGACCGACGTGGTGGTGCCCGAGCGCTATACCATCACGGGCGAAGGCAAGGGCGGCGTCGCGGGCTTCGCCAAGGGCGGCGCCAATGTCGTGCTGAACGAGATCCCGGGCGGGACCGAGCTGGGCTACACCGTGGATGCCAAGGTCGGCGGCAAGCTGGCGCAGCTGGGCAGCCGCCTCATCGACGGGTTCGCACGCAAGATGGCCGACGAGTTCTTCGACCGCTTCAAGGCAAAGGTCGAAGGCGACGCGGCCGCCTGACGCGGAACGACGCCGGCCCAGTCGTGCGGCCTATCCCAGGTTCGGCGCATAGGTCAGGATCACCGGCACGACGAGGTCCTCCTCGTCCGTCAGATGCCGGTCGATGAACCGGTCGAACCGGTTGAGGTTTTCGTGCAGCCGGCCCGCCGCAGTCCGGTCGCCGGCGCGCAGATAGGCGTTCACATCCTCGACGGTGGATCGGATGTGCCCGTCCAGCGCCACGTGATCGGCGTCCAGCACCTCGAACCCGGCCGAGATCCGGGGATCGAGGCCGATCAGCTGCGGAAAGTAGTGCGCGTCCTCGATATGGTGGTGAGCCATCAGTTCGTTCATCAAGAATCCGGCAAGGCGCTGCGTCTCGCACATGTGCCGCTCGGGCGCTATGCGGCCGTCCAGCAGGCCTTGGCCGTCAGATACCATTCGCCCCAGCACATCACGGAACATCATGTGCCGATCCAGCCAGAACCGGGTGAGCGCGGTGAAATTGGCGTGCCCCTCCCAATCGCCCCGCGGGATGGCCCGGGCCAGGACGCGAAGCGCGTCCGGCAGGCCCTCGCGGCCTTCGAGTGAAAGATCGGTCATGCCCGACACCTAGGCTGGAGCGGACCGGCTTCCAACCTGCGCGCCCAGCAACCGGACGACCGCTCACCGCTGAGCCGTGCGCCAGACCGGGCTTTCCCAGACAGGCGCGTCGTCGCGCGGCAGACGGCGCCCAAGGATGTGGTCCGCCGCTTTCTCTCCCGTCATGATCGAGGGCGCATTGAGATTGCCGTTCGTGATCCGGGGAAAGATGCTGCTGTCGGCGACGCGCAGGCCCGCCACGCCGATGACCCGCGTGTCGGGATCGACGACGGCCATGCCGTCCTCCGCTGCGCCCATCCTGCAGGTGCCGCAGGGATGGTAGGCGCTTTCCGCATGCTCCCGCACGAAGGCATCGATCTCGGCATCGGACTGCACCTGTACGCCCGGCTGGATCTCGTGACGGGTGAAGGGCGCGAACGCGGGCTGCGCGAAGATCTCGCGGGTCATCCGGATGCAGGCGCGGAAGTCGGTCCAGTCCTGCGGATCGGACATGTAGTTAAACGCGATCCGCGGCGCCCTGGCCGGATCGGGAGAGGCCAGCGATACCGCGCCCCGCGAGGCGCTGCGCATCGGACCGACATGCGCCTGGAACCCGTGCCCCTCGGCCGCGACACGCCCGTCATAGCGCACCGCGAGGGGGAGGAAATGGAACTGCACGTCGGGATAGGGCACGCCCGCGCGGGAGCGTACGAACCCGCAGGATTCGAACTGGTTGGAGGCCCCCGGCCCCCGCCGGGTCAGAAGCCAGCGCGCGCCCACCAGCGCCTTTCCGACCGGATGCCAGTGCCGGTAGAGCGATATGGGCTGCGACGCGGCCACCTGAACGTAGACCTCAAGGTGGTCCTGCAGGTTCGCGCCGACGCCCGGCCGGTTCGCGACGACGGGCAGCCCCATGCCCCGCAGCGCATCGCCCGGCCCGATACCCGACAGGAGCAGAAGCTGCGGGCTGTTGATCGCGCCCGCCGCCACTACGACCTCGCGCACCGCCCCGACGATCTGAGTACGGCCGCCATGCGCGATCTCGACGCCCGTCGCCCGCCCGCCCTCAATGATTACACGTAGCGCCCGGGCACGCAGCAGCGTGCAGTTGCGCCGCCGCAGCGCGGGCCGCAGATAGGCCGATGCCGCCGACCAGCGACGCCCCCGCCAGACGGTCATCTCCATCGGCCCGACGCCCTCCTGACGGGCCCCGTTGTAGTCCGGCGTGGCGCCGTAGCCGGCCTCGACCCCGGCGTCGGTGAAGGCGCGCACCAACGGATTGCTGCGCTTGCCCCGCGTCACGTGCAGCGGACCGTCGTGCCCACGCCAGCCAGGGTCGGCGCCGTCAGCCGCGGCGCGGGCCCCGCCGTGCCAGTTCTCCATGCGCTTGAAATACGGAAGGACGTCGGCAAACCCCCAGCCGGTCGCGCCCGCCGCCTCCCACGCGGCATAGTCCTGCGGATGGCCGCGCACGTAGACCATCCCGTTTATGGAAGACGACCCACCGACGACCTTGCCGCGCGGCGTGGCCAGCGTCCGGCCGCCCAGATGCGCCTCGGGCTCCGACCGGTATCCCCAGTCATAGCGGGCCATGTTCATCGGGTAGCTGAGCGCGCCCGGCATCTGGATGAACGGCCCCGCGTCCGAGCCGCCATGCTCGATCACGACGACCGACGCCCCCGCCTCCGACAGCCGGTAGGCCAAGGCGCACCCGGCGCTGCCGGCGCCGACGACGACGTAGTCGGCCTTCATCCCGAGGTCGCGGTTGCGGTCCGGCGCCCAGCGCTCTGGCCGGTCGCGGACCGGGGCCGACGCGCACGAAAGGCTGTCACGGGACCGCGCCGCTTCGGCCCCGGCGGGAACGCACCCCGATCGCGGCGTGGGCGTGCCGGCATTGACGATAGCGCCGACTCGCCTTCGTCCGAACCCAAGGTCACCGCCCCCGGTCCAGCAGCGCGTCCATCGTCGAGATGACCTTCTGTGCGCTGCCCGCGCCATCCCCGCCGGTCGCGGCGCGCAGGTAATGCCCGTCGATCAACGCGGCGAGCGTCACCGCGATGGCGTCCGTCGCGTCGCCGGCCATGGGCCGCAGCCCGTGCGCGAGGTTCGACCGCAGTCGCACGCGGTAGATACGCAACAGCCGCGCGGCCGGCGGCGACCGCCGGGCCAGGGCATAGAACTCCAGCCAGGCGGCGACGACCTCGCCCTGGAAGTTGCCGGCCTCGAAGCTTGCGCGGATCACCGCCTCGACCCGCGCGCGCGGCGCGTCCGCAAGGTCGAGAGCGGCGCGCACGGCAACCCCGTAGTCGCGCAGCACCTGTCGCATGCCCGTCAGGAACATCGCATCCTTGCCGCCGCCGTAGTGATGGGCCAACGCAGTCGACATGCCGGCACGCCGAGCGATCTGTGCGACGGTCACGCCAGCGGTACCGCGCGCGCCGATCTCGGCTATGGTCGCTTGGACCAGCGCCGCCCGCCTGATAGGCTCCATTCCAAGCTTGGGCATGATGAGCGGGTCCCAGCCGGATCGTCGCCGTCCGCTCGGGTGATCGCGCATGTTAACTGACGCGTCAATCAGAAAACGTCGCGCTATGCGGCGCCGAACCGAAGGATGAACCCATGTTGAGACCTGCCCTGTCCGCCGCCGCGATCTTCGCCGCGACCGGTGCCCTTGCCGAGTGCGACGGCGTCACCTTCGCCGATGTCGGCTGGACGGACATTACCGCGACGACAGCGGCGACGACCCTCGTGCTCGACGCGCTGGGCTACGAGACGGACGTCAAGGTGCTGAGCGTGCCGGTGACGTACACCTCGATGGCGGGGGGCGACATCGACGTGTTCCTCGGCAACTGGATGCCCACGATGGAGGCCGACATCGCCCCCTACGCCGAGGCGGGCACTGTAAAGACGGTGCGCGCCAACCTCGAAGGCGCCAAATATACGCTGGTGGCCAACAAGGCCGCTGCCGACATGGGCATCGCGACCTTCGCCGACATCGCCTCCAATTCCGACGCACTCGACGGCAGGATCTACGGCATCGAGCCCGGTAACGACGGCAATCGCCTGATCCAGTCGATGATCGACGAGGACGCATTCGGCCTGGGCGGCTTCGAGGTCGTGGAGAGTTCCGAGCAGGGGATGCTTGCCCAGGTCGCCCGCGCCGACCGACGCGACGAGGCCGTGGTGTTCCTGGGGTGGGAGCCGCATCCCATGAACGCGAATTTCGACCTCACCTACCTTTCGGGAGGCGACGACTATTTCGGTCCCGATCTCGGCGGCGCCACGGTCTATACCAATACCGCCGCCGGCTTCGCTGAACGATGCCCCAACGTCGAGACCCTGCTGCAGAACCTGGAATTCTCGCTGCCGATGGAGAACGAGATCATGGCCGGCATCCTCGACGACGCAGAGGCGCCGCGCGACGCCGCGGCCGCCTGGCTGGTCGCCAATCCCGACGTTCTGGACGGCTGGCTCGACGGCGTCACGACAAAGGACGGCGGCGACGGCCTCGCTGCTGTGAAGGGCGCGCTCGGGCTCTGAGGGACCCCGGCCACGCCGGTGCGCCAGACCGGCGTGGCGGCTCTCTCGACGGGCCGGGACTGAAACGCGCGAGGATCCCGCCGCCGCTCCCCCTCAACGCGTCGCTGCAATCCGCACCGGCGCCGTCGGCACGACCGGACCGGGCCTCTCCGGCGTACCGGTCCGCAAGGCTCCGGATCCCGGCGGATCCGCGGACCGCCGGCCGGCCCGGCGTGCCTTCATCCTGTCGAAAATACTCCGCGGGGGTCCGGGGGCGCGAAGCCCCCGTCCGCCGCCGGGGGCCGCGCGCCGGCGACCTCCGGCCTTTCCCGGGTCCGTCGTCTCAGCCCAGCCCGCCCGGATACCACTCGCCCATCTTCACTTCGGTCTCGGCATCCGTCTCGGCCAGCAGCGATGCGAAGGCTTGGGGGTCCTGCGTGCCGCCGTCGCGGCCGCGGTAGTGGTAGGGATAGACCACGGCGGGCGAGAACTCGGCCACCGCGTCGGCCGCCTGCTCGATCGCCATGGTGAAGGGCAGGTTCATGCACACGAAAGCGAGGTCGATCTCGGTCAGCGCGCGCATCTCCGGCACGCCCTCGGTATCGCCCGAGATGTAGACGCGGAAGCCGTCGACGGTCAGCACGTAGCCGTTGTCGCGTCCCTCGGGGTGAAAGTTCTCGCGTCCTTCGGTGATGTTATATGCCGGGATCGCATCGATCTGGACGCCCATCGCGTCCGTGCTCTCGCCATTGGCGATCTTCTGCGACTTGGCCTGAAGCTCGGCCGGCATCATGTCGTAGACCGCGGGGTTGGCGACCATCTGCGTCTTGCCCACCGCTATCTCGGCCAGGATATCGGCATCGTAATGGTCGCCATGCTCGTGCGTGATCAGGATCAGGTCAGGCGCCGGATAGTCGGCATAGTCCGCGGCGGCGCCCACCGGATCGGCGTAGATGACACCCGCCGGCGTCTCCATCACGAAGGAGGCGTGGCCCACCGGATGCACGACGATCTCGCCCCCGTCCGTGGCGTAGGTGTCGCCTCCGTGGGCCGCGGCGCGGGCGGCGAACGGCATGACGGTGATCGACGCCGCCCCGGCGGCGGTCGCGGTCAGGAAGGTGCGTCGGGTGGTCATGGCGTGCTCTCCTCGTTTGGGTCGCGCAAACGATAGAGCGTTGCGCGGGCGTGTCACCTCACGTCAGCGTCGTCCCGCCCGGGCCGGGCGCGCTTCCCATCCCGCGGCCGCGGGGCCAGAGTGGGCCCGAGGGGGAGACGCGTCATGGAAGACGACGACGGGCCGGGCCGGATCATGGACGCCCTCACGGGCACCAAGATCCCGGTGGGCGACACCGCGCGCGCGGCCTTCGACTGGCTCCAGACGAACGGAGCCGCCATCTTCGACACCTTCGCGATCTGGACGGAGGCACTGATCGAGGCGATGCTCTGGGTGTTCCAGACACCGCCGCCGCTGGTCGTCGTGGCCGTGCTGGTCGCGCTGACCTGGGCGCTGCAGCGGCGCTGGCAGACCTGCCTGCTGGTGGCGCTCGGGTTCCTCTTCATCATCAACCAGGGCTACTTCGAGGAGACGACAGAATCGCTGACCCTGGTGCTGTCGGCCTGCGTCGTCTGCATGGGGGTGGGCGTCCCCATAGGCATCGCGGTCGCGCACCGGCCGCGGCTCTACGCGTGGATGCGCCCGGTTCTGGACCTGATGCAGACCCTCCCGACCTTCGTCTATCTCATCCCGGCCATCATCTTTTTCGGCATCGGCATGGTACCGGGCCTCATCGCCACCGTGATCTTCGTGCTGCCGGCCCCGATCCGGCTGACGCAGCTTGGCATCTCCTCCACCCCGCGCCCGCTGGTCGAGGCGGCGCAGGCCTTCGGCGCCACGCCGCGCCAGCTGCTCTGGAAGGTCGAGCTTCCGTCCGCCCTGCCCCAGATCATGGCCGGGCTGAACCAGACGATCATGCTGTCGCTGTCGATGGTGGTGATCGCGGCGCTGGTGGGCGCGGACGGGCTGGGCGTGCCGGTGGTGCGGGCGCTGAACTCGGTCAACACCGCTCTGGGGTTCGAGAGCGGGATCATCATCGTCGTCGTCGCCATCATGCTCGACCGGGCGCTGCGCGCGCCACAGCGGTGAAGGGACACTTCATGACCGACGACGCCCAACTCGACGCCGCCTGCCATTGCGGAGCCGTCCACCTGCGGGTGACGCTGCAGGGGGGCCTCGCCTCCGCCCGACGCTGCGACTGCTCGTTCTGCACCATGCGGGGCGCGGTGGCCGTGACGGCGTGCGTCGGCGACCTGGAGGTCACGCAGGGCAAGGACGCGCTGACGCTCTACACGTTCAACACCGGCACCGCGAAACACTGGTTCTGCTCGGTCTGCGGGATCTACACCCATCACCGGCGCCGGTCGAACCCCGACGAATACGGCGTGAACCTCGCCTGCATCGCGGGCCATTCTCCCTTCGACCTGACCCGGATCGAGGTGAACGACGGGCGTGCCCACCCGTCCGACAGCGGCACCAGCCGGGTGGCGGGCGTCCTCACCTACGACCCCGCGCCGTGACGGCCGGACGCGCGCCGTGACCGCCGCCGTCACCTTCGACAACGTCTCCATCGTCTTCGGGCAGCGTCCGGACCGCGCGCTGCCCTTGATGGACGCGGGCCAGGACCGGGCCGAGATCGAGCAGGAGACCGGTCAAGTCCTCGGCGTGCACGACTGCTCGCTCGAGGTGCCGGCTGGCGAGATACTGGTGCTGATGGGACTGTCGGGATCGGGCAAGTCGACCCTCTTGCGGGCGGTGAACGGGCTGAACCCGGTGGCGCGGGGCCGCGTCCTCATCGACGACGGCAGCTGGAACTGCGACGTCACCCACGCCTCGGCGCCCGATCTGCGGCGGGTACGGCGCGAATCCGTGTCGATGGTGTTCCAGCAGTTCGGCCTGCTGCCCTGGCGCACGGTGGCGCAGAACGTCGGGCTGGGGCTGGAGCTGGGCGGGATGGGCCGCACGGCGCGCGACGCGAAGGTGGCGCAGCAACTCGACCTCGTCGGGCTGTCGGACTGGGCCGACCGCCGCGTCGGCGACCTGTCTGGCGGGATGCAGCAGCGCGTCGGGCTGGCCCGCGCCTTCGCCACGGATGCTCCGATCCTGCTGATGGACGAACCGTTCTCGGCGCTGGATCCGCTGATCCGCACCCGCCTCCAGGATGAGCTGATCGACCTGCAGCAGCGCCTGGACCGGACCATCGTTTTCGTCTCCCACGATCTGGACGAGGCGTTCAAGCTGGGCGACCGCATCGCCATCATGGAGGGCGGGCGCATCGTCCAGCACGGTACGCCCCGCAGTATATTCCAAGCCCCCAAGACGGATTACGTGGCGGAGTTCGTGGCGCACATGAACCCGCTGGGCGTGCTGACCGCCGCCGACGTCATGGACCGGTCGCAGGCGCCCTGCCCGCGCAGCGTCGAGGCCCGGACGCCGGTGAACGAAATCATGGGGCTGCTGGCCGCAGACGACTCCCCTCTTGCCGTGCACGAGGACGGAACGCGTCTGGGCCGGGTAACACGCGCCTCGCTTCTGGGCGCCCTGGCCGGCGGCACCGGCTGAGGCCAGCGCGTCCGGCCAGGCTGGCGGGCACTCGTTCGGCAGCGGCGGGAACTTCCGGGCTGCCGGCGTCATCCTCGGTATGGACCCCCAGGGGCGCGGCGTGCCGCCCCCGGATAACATCCGCACGGGACAAGGAAAGGCACAGCATGGCCGGTGAAGACACTGCGGTCGAGGACATCATCGACACGATCGCGACCCATGCGCAGGATCGCGACCGCATCACGCTGGGCGACCTCATGAACATGCTGGATCGCCGCGGCGCGGCACCTTTCCTCGTCGTGCTCCCCCTGATCGAGCTGACGCCGCTGGGCGCGATTCCCGGAGTGCCCAGCGCGTTGGCTTTGGTCATCGCCGTCTTCGCCGTCCAGCTGGCCATCGGGCGCGAGGATCTCTGGTTGCCGGGCATCCTGGCGCGCCGCGGGGTGTCGTCCGAACGGTTGTCCGACGCGCTGGACAAGGTCCGCCCGGTCGCGGCGTGGATGGACCGCCACTTCGGCCGGCGCCTGTCGGCGCTGACCGGGCCGCACGCGGCGCAGGCGGCCGGGATCGTCATCCTGGCGCTCTGCCTTCTCGTGCCACCGTCCGAGCTGATACCATGGGCCAGCAGCGCGCCCATGCTGGCCATCGCCGCGTTGGGCATCGCGCTGCTCTTCCGCGACGGCCTGATGATGGGGACGGGCTTCGCGGCAGCCGCCGCCGGTGCCGGCGCGGCGCTGTGGTGGCTGCTCTGACGGGTGATCGGAGCATGGATCGGCCAGTCTTCTGATCCGTCGATGGCTGCGCGGGACCGAGACGGCCGCGGTCCCCCTCACTGCGCCCCTCCATCGCTGGCCGCGTCGGTTGACCGCGGGTGGGACGGGGCATAGATCGGAGTGGCAGCTCCGCCGAGGAGCCGCAGTGATCCGGGGAGGCACACCATGGGCGAACTGGCCAGCGACTACCTGCCGGTGCTCGTTTTCCTCGGGCTTGCCATCGGACTGGGCCTGGTGCTGATCCTCGCCGCCGTCGTGATCGCCGTGCGCAATCCCGACCCCGAAAAGGTCAGCGCCTACGAATGCGGCTTCAACGCCTTCGACGACGCCCGGATGAAGTTCGACGTGCGGTTCTACCTCGTGTCGATTCTCTTCATCATCTTCGACCTCGAGATCGCGTTCCTCTTCCCTTGGGCCGTCGCATTCAAGGATCTGGGCGACGTCGGGTTCTGGTCGATGATGGTGTTTTTGGGAGTTCTGACGATCGGCTTCGCCTACGAGTGGAAGAAGGGCGCGCTGGAGTGGGAATAGTGCGGACGACCCGCCATCTTCGGATCGCCCAGTGGCGCCTCGGATCGAAGGTCGATGCCTAGCCGCGGCGGCGCAGCCGGCGAAGGGCGACCATGCCGCCGAGGCTCGCGAAGAGCAGCGGAAGAGAGGCGGGAAGCGGGACCGGCGACGGGTCGATGACGACATCGCGCCCGGAAAAGCTGAGATCGTCCAGGGCGTAGTCGTTGTTGAAGTACGGCCCCGAGCCCTGAAGCACCGACACCGTGGCGGTCGTCGCGCTGCCGGAGTTCCAGCTGAACGCGAACCGCTCCCAGATGCCCGTATCGGCAGGACCGTCGATGATCCCCAGGTTGGCATCGTTGATTTGCGCGGTCAGCTCGCTGGAACTGGGAAAGATCGCCGACATCCAGCCGGTGAAATCGTACGCCGTATCCTCGAGGACGGTCACGGTCTGCGACCATATGGTCGTGCCGGCGGTGCTGGATCCGTTCATCATCATCATGTTTCCGCTGCCGGTGGTATGGTCCCCGAAGCTCGCGAACGAGCTGAACCAGGCCTTGGGATCGGTGGCGACGTGGTAGACGCTGGCGATGCCTCCGTTGGTCGGGCTGTAGGCGAGATCGGACGAGAAGCCGCTATTGCCGTCTTCGAAGTCTCCGTTGACCAACAGAGAGGCGGCGTCGGCCGTCAAAGCAGCCGTCGACAGGACGGCGGCAAGCGTCAGGGCGTGTCTCATGCAATTCCTCGTTATCTGAATGACGTAACGGGGCCGGGTTACGCTGCGTCGCGACGTTGCGGCAATGGATTGTTTGGCGCCTTCCACGGCGCAAGCGGCCAGACATGTCTCAACCGCGAGAATGAAACATAAAGCGATGGCATTTCTTTCCATTCGCAAGTCGGCGCGCGATCATACCAAGGACCCCCGCCACACCGTGAGGTTGTCCAGTGGCAACGGGTCCTCCTCATAGGATGCGATGATTCGGTCGATCGCCCTGCGCGTCACGTGGCGGTGGTCGGGCGACAGGCCCAGTGTCGCCACCATTTTCCAGTGCCCGTACATCAGCGCGACGAAGAGATACGAGATCTCGGCGCAGCTTTGCAGCGGTATGCGCGGATGCGACAAACGCAGCTCGTGCGTCAGCGCGTGGCCCAGAAGGGTGTACTGGTCGCGCAGGTTGCGGCGGATCGCCGGAGAGCGGGTGGCGAGGCTGAAGAGGGCGTCGTAGACCTGATCGTCCTTGGGCTTGGCCGTCCCTTCGAGCAGGTCGAAGTAAAAGTCGCAGAAAGTTCGCAGCCGGTCACCATCCGCGCGGCCTGCGATCCCGGCGATCAGTATGTCGCGGTAGGTCCCGGCCAGCATGTCGCAGAGCGCCACCATCAGATCGTTGGGATCGGCAAAATGATAGCGTACCACCTGGCGCGTCACGCCCGCCTCCTGTGCGATGCGGTCATAGGAAAGATGCGGAAGGCCCTCGGCACGCAATACCGCAATGGCGCTGAGCACGATCTGGGATTTTCGGGGCAGTGGCCGGGACGAAGGCGAGGTCGACATGGCATCCCCCAGAGTACCGGACCAGCAGACACAAGTTTGGAACTTGATCGAGTTCCGCGACGGGGGCGTGGGACAGGGCGCCGCGTTGACCATCCGCGTCGCCGGGCCTATCTGCGGAAGGCGGCTAAAGATCGGGGGACCATCCATGTCGGCAATCACGACGGCGATGCCGGGCGGGGCGAAAGGCGTCGACCGGGACCATGCTGTGCAGGGCCTCAACAAGGCGCTGACCGACAAGGGGTTCATCGTCACCTCGACCGAGGATATCATCAACTGGGCGCGCACCGGGTCGCTGCACTGGATGACATTCGGCCTGGCCTGCTGCGCGGTCGAGATGATGCACACCTCGATGCCGCGCTACGACGCCGAACGCTTCGGCATCGCACCGCGCGCCAGCCCGCGCCAGTCCGACCTGATGATCGTCGCGGGCACGCTGACCAACAAGATGGCGCCGGCGCTGCGCAAGGTCTACGACCAGATGCCCGAGCCGCGCTACGTCCTCAGCATGGGGTCGTGCGCCAATGGCGGCGGCTACTATCACTACAGCTATTCCGTGGTACGCGGCTGCGACCGGATCGTGCCCGTCGACATCTACGTACCCGGATGCCCGCCGACGGCCGAGGCGCTGCTTTACGGGCTGCTGCAACTGCAGCGCAAGATACGCCGCACCGGCACCATCGAACGCTGAAGGTTACGCGCGGCAGGGCTTTGGTCACGCGTCTGGAAAGGGATACCGATGAGCGACACACGGCTGGCCGAACGCACCGGCGCCCTGACCGAGCTTGGCGCCCATATTGCGGCGCGCCGTCCGGACTGCGTGCTGGGGCACGAGGTGTCGCATGGCGACCTCTGCATGCAGATCGCGCCCTCGTCCCTGGTGTCCCTCGTGGAGTTCCTGCGCGCGGACCGCGAATGCCGCTTCACCTCGCTGGTCGATATCACGGCGGTCGACTATCCGTCGCGGGAGGCGCGGTTCGAGGTCGTCTACCACTTTCTCAGCATGCACCGGAACCAGCGCATCCGCCTCAAGCTGTCGGCGCGCGAAGAGGACATGGTGCCGTCGCTCACCTCGGTGCACCCCTCGGCCAACTGGTTCGAGCGCGAGATATTCGACCTCTTCGGCCTGCTCTTCTCCGGCCATCCCGACCTGCGCCGGATCCTGACCGACTACGGGTTCCGCGGCCATCCGCTGCGCAAGGACTTCCCCACCACGGGCTATACCGAGGTGCGCTACGACGAGGAGGCCAAGCGCGTGGTGTACGAACCCGTCAGCCTGGTGCAGGAGTACCGCCAGTTCGACTTCATGTCGCCCTGGGAGGGCGCGGACTATATCCTGCCCGGCGACGAGAAGAGGGACGGCGCGTGATGTCGACAGGTGCCGTGTCGGTCGCGGGCTTCTTCATCGCGGGATTTGGCGTCGTTCAGGTTCTCGCTTACGCCTTGGGATTTCGTATTCACCGTTCGCCGATCGCGGCGAAAGCACTTCGGGAGCTCAATCATGGACGGTGATCTGACCGCGACACGCGGTTTCGACGACGCCCTCACGGGCGAGCAGCGGATTCGCAACTTCAACATCAACTTCGGCCCGCAGCACCCCGCGGCCCACGGCGTCCTGCGTCTGGTGCTGGAACTCGACGGAGAGATCGTCGAGCGGTGCGACCCCCA
Source organism: uncultured Alphaproteobacteria bacterium (assembly GCA_963722905.1). Classification (GTDB taxonomy): domain Bacteria; phylum Pseudomonadota; class Alphaproteobacteria; order Rhodobacterales; family Rhodobacteraceae; genus CAVROT01. Next base: position 37,785 of record CAVROT010000012.1, read on the forward strand.
CATCGGCCTGCTGCACCGCGGCACCGAGAAGCTGATGGAAAGCCGCACCTATCTTCAGAACCTGCCGTATTTCGACCGGCTGGACTACGTGGCGCCGATGAACCAGGAGCACGCCTGGTGCCTCGCCATCGAGCGGCTGACCGGCACCGAGGTTCCGCGCCGCGCCCAGTTGATCCGGGTCCTCTATTGCGAGATCGGGCGCGTCCTGTCGCATCTGTTGAACGTGACCACGCAGGCGATGGACGTCGGCGCGCTGACCCCGCCGCTGTGGGGGTTCGAAGAGCGCGAGAAGCTGATGATCTTCTACGAACGGGCCTGCGGCGCACGGCTCCACGCCGCCTACTTCCGCCCCGGCGGGGTGCATCAGGACCTGCCGCCCGACCTCATCGAGGACATCGACGCCTGGGCGCAGACCTTCCCGTCGGTGCTGGACGACATAAGCGGGCTGCTGACCGAGAATCGCATCTTCAAGCAACGTAATGCCGACATCGGCGTGGTGACGCAGGACGAGGCGCAGGAGTGGGGCTTTTCCGGCCTGATGGTGCGCGGGTCGGGCATGGCCTGGGACCTGCGCCGCGCGCAGCCCTACGAATGCTACGACGAGTTCGAGTTCCAGATCCCCGTCGGCAAGAACGGCGATTGCTACGACCGCTACCTCTGCCGCATGGCCGAGATGCGCGAATCCACCTCGATCATCCGTCAGGCCTGCGCCAAGCTGCGCGCCGAGCCGGGCCCGGTCATGCACCGCGGCAAGATGGCGCCGCCCAGCCGCAGCGACATGAAGACGTCGATGGAAGCGCTGATCCACCACTTCAAGCTCTACACCGAGGGCTTCCACGTGCCGGCGGGCGAGATCTACGCCGCCGTCGAGGCGCCGAAGGGCGAGTTCGGCGTCTACTTGGTGGCCGACGGCACCAACAAGCCCTACCGCGCCAAGCTGCGCGCGCCGGGCTACCTCCACCTCCAGGCGATGGACCACATCTCGAAGGGCCACCAACTGGCCGACGTGAGCGCCATCATCGGAACGATGGACGTGGTCTTCGGGGAGATCGACAGGTGAGTCCTATCGGCCCATCGTTCGGGGAGTCGGTCGGTGCGGGGCGTCACACTGAAAGGCGTCCGGGCGCATGAAGATGCCAGGATTGTCCGTCGCCATCGCGCTCTTCGCCCACGATGCGGCATTGGCGCAGGACGCCGGCGCCGGCGCCATCGTCACCGCTCTGGCCGCGAACGGTTGCTCGGTGGGGCGCGGGGAGGTGGCGCAGGTGCTGGGGCCGCAGGGGTTCGATCCCGAGACGGTTCAGGCGACGCTGGCGGGGTGGATCGTGGACGGCACGGCCAGCCTCGACGCGCATGACCGGCTGAGTCTGCCGGCCGCCGTCTGCCCGCCGCGGGAACCCGTGCCCAGCCCGCGCGACGCCGTGCTGGCCACGTTCCGCGACAACGGTTGCGAACTGACGGCCGCTGGCGGCATCGTCGCCGCTCTGGACGGCACCGGGCTGGACGACGCGCGGTTGCGCCGCATCGTGGCGCCGCTCTATGCAGCGGGCGACATCACGGTCGAGGGCCGCCGCGCGACGCTGGCGCCCCGGCTGTGCGAGACCGACTGACACGAAGGATCCGCCATGCTGCGCCGCCTCCACGCCCACCAGCCCGACAGCTTTGCCTTCACCCCCGCCAATCGGGCGTGGGCCGAAGCGCAGATGACCAAGTATCCCGAGGGCCGTCAGGCCTCGGCCGTCATCCCGCTGCTCTGGCGCGCGCAGGAGCAGGAGGGCTGGCTGTCGCGCCCCGCCATCGAGGAGGTGGCGCGCATGCTCGACATGGCGTCGATCCGGGTGCTGGAGGTGGCGACCTTCTACTTCATGTTCCAGTTGCAGCCCGTCGGCAGCGTCGCCCATGTGCAGGTCTGCGGCACCACGTCCTGCATGATCTGCGGCGCCGAGGATCTGGTGGCCCTCTGCCGCGACCGCATCGCCGGGCGGCCCCACCAGCTGAGCGAGGACGGCCGGTTCAGCTGGGAGGAGGTCGAATGCCTCGGCGCCTGCGCCAACGCGCCGATGGCCCAGATCGGCAAGGACTATTACGAGGACCTGACGGTGGAAAGCCTGGGCGAGTTGCTGGACCGGTTCGCGGCGGGCGAGGTTCCGGTGCCGGGATCGCAGATCGGCCGATTCTCGTCCGAGCCCGCTGGCGGTGCGACCTCGCTGACCGGCGACGGCGAACGGCAGGACCACAACGCCAGCGTCGCGCTGGCCGTGGCCCATGGCGACACGGTGCGCCGCATCGACGGGTCCGAGGTGCCGCTGGTCACGCCCTGGCGCGAGGCCGGCGTCGCGGGGCCCGAGCCCGAGCCGCAGCCCGACGACCTGCTGCCTCCGTCCGGCCTGCCGGACGAGGGCGAGACGCCGGGACCCAAGCCGACGGAAGGCCAGCCGGTCAGCGAAGAGGGCCTGACGGTCCAGGAATCCGAGGCCGAGAACGCCGCCCGTCCGGACGAGGGCGACGTGGCGCCCGACGGCCCCTCGGGCGACGCCGCGCGGCCCGTGGCCGGGCATGCGGCCGCCGGCGGCACCGATGCCGCCTCGGCCCCACCGGTGGGCGAGGGGCGCGAAAGCGGCACCGACGACGGCGCGTCCCCCCTGGCCGAAATGCACGACAGCGAGACCGGGACCAGGGACGGCGACGGAAAGGCATAGTCCCGTGCATCGGTCCCGGCGGTTGCGGATGGACCCCTGCGCGACCCTCGGCATGGGCCGCCCATGCGATCGGCCACAGAGGGCGGGCGCCTACCCCTCCGGCGCCCTGCGATTGTCGGACCGGGTCGCGGCGTCCGTCAGGTCGTGCGTGCGGTCCTCGGGCGGATCGTCGTAGCCGGCCCAGCCGAAGTTCCCCGCCGCGGACGGCAGATCCTCGGGGCGGACGTTGCGGTGCATGTGGGCCTTGGCGATAAAGTTCGCGGTCACCGGGGCGGTAAGGAACAGGAACATGGCGATCAGCACCTCGTGGAACGACACGCCCCCGTCGATCCGTGCGAAATGCAGCACCGAGGCCAGCAGCACGCCGCCCACACCCAGCGTCGTCGCCTTCGTGGGCGCATGCAGCCGCTGCATCGCGTCCTTCAGCCGAACCAGTCCGTAGGACCCCACGACGCCGAAGACGCCGCCCACGACCAGGCACGCGGCCGTCAGGATGTCGAGCGCCAGGGTCATTCGATGATGTCCCCCCGCAGCACGAAGCGGCAGTAGGCCACGGTCGAGATGAAGCCGACCATGGCGATCAGGATCGACACCTCGAAATAGACCTGCGTGCCCTGCTGGATCCCGTAGAGGACGATCAGCGCGATGGCGTTGATGACCATGGTGTCGAGGGCGAGGATCCGGTCGCTCACTCCGGGGGACCTCACGATACGCCAGAGGCAGAGAACAAGGCCCGTGCCGAAGCAGGCGAAGGCGAACCAGAGGGCATATGTGACGATCATGGGAAGATCCTCAGCAGGCGTTTCTCGTAGCGGGTCTTGATCTCGTCCCGGACGGCGTCGAGGTCGTCGACGTCGAGGCAATGCACCAGCAGACTGCGCCCGTCCGCGCAGAGCATGGCCGAGACCGTGCCGGGGGTGAGAGTGATGGTGCCGGCCAGCAGGGTGATCGCCTCTGGCGCTGTGACCTCCAGCGGGATGGACACCCAGGCGCTGCGAATCCTGTCGGTGGGCCTGAAGAGGACGATGCGCGCGACTGCTATGTTGGCGACGACGATGTCCCACAGGACGATCATGCAATAGCCCACCAGCGCCAGAGGTCGGCGCAGCCGTGGCCGCCCCGGCCAGTAGGGCGCGGTGAGGATCGGTATGATCAGCCCCAGCACCGCCCCCAGCAGGACGTTGCCCGGCGTCACCTTGTTGACCAGCAACAGCCAGATGCCTGTCATCGTGAGGGTCAGGAAGGGATGCGGCAGCAGGCGGCGTATCATCGGCTACTCCTCTACCGTCGCAGGCGGCGATCCCAGCACCGCGGATACGTAGGCGTCCACGTCGTGCAGCTGCGCCGACGCCGCCTCGGCGTAGGTCAAGGCCGGACCCGCCATCGCCGATAGAGCCAGCAGCGCCGCGCACACGCCCCCGACCGAGACGAAAGCAAGGGCCGGCGACGGCGCATCGGAGCCCTCTGTCGGCAAGGTCGCTCCCGTCTCGCAGGGCTTCCAGAACAGCACGCTTCCGGCCCGCGCGAAACCCACCACCTGCAGCAGCGATCCCGCCAGGATGACCGCCCAGACCGCGACCACCCAGGCACCGCCGCGCGCCGCGTCGAGGATCAGAAGCTTGCCCAGGAAGCCCGACAGCGGCGGCAGGCCGGCCAGCGCCACCGTCGCGGCGAACCACAGCGCCGAGATCAGCCCCACCGCTCCGATCGCCGGGCCGGGGCGCAGCAGGTCGCCCGCCATCCCGCGCCGGGACAGGACGAGGTCGGCGACGAGAAACAGCGCCGCCGCGGCCAGCGTCGAGTGGACGATGTAGTAAAGCGCCGCGGCCGTCGCCTCCGGCGTCGGGATGGCCACGGCGATCATCAGCGTCCCCATCGAGGCCAGCACCGCGAAGGAGGCGACCGTCATGATGCTCCGCGCGCCCAGAACGCCGACGGCACCGATGGCCAGCGTGACCAGCGCGCCGGGCAGCAGCCAGTCGGCGTAGAGCGTCCCGGTCGCCGCGGCATCCGGTCCGAACACCGTCGTGGCGAAGCGCAGGATCGCATAGGCGCCGACCTTGGTCATGATCGCGAAGAGCGCCGCGACGGGCGGCGCGGCGTTCGAGTAGGCGCCGGGCAGCCAGAACTGTACCGGAAAGAGTGCTGCCTTCACCGCGAAGACCATCAGCAGCAGGATCGCCGCCGTGCGCAGCAGGGCCGCGTCCTCCAACGGCATCTCGCGCGCGATACGGGCGAGGTCGGCCATGTTCAGCGTGCCCGTCGCCGCATAGAGCGTGCCAAGCGCGAAGAGGAACAGGGTGGATCCCGCGAGGTTCATTACCACGTATTGAAGCCCCGCGCGCATGCGGACGGCGCCGCCCCCGTGGATCATCAGGCCGTAGGACGCGATCAGCAGCACTTCGAAGAAGACGAACAGGTTGAAGGCGTCGCCGGTCAGGAACGCGCCGCAGACGCCCATCAGCAGGAACTGCATCAGCGGGTGGAAGTGCCGCCCGCGCGCGTCCCAGCCGGACCCGATGGCGTAGAGGACGACCGCCAGCGCCAGCACCGCCGTCAGCAGCACCATCATTGCCGACAGGCGGTCCAGGACCAGGACGATGCCGAAGGGTGCCGGCCAGTCCCCCAGCTCGTAGACCGCGATGCCGCCCTGCCCCGCCGACACGGCGAGGGTCAACGCGATCCCCAACATCCCCAGTACACCCGCGACCGAGAAGACGCGCGTCAGCACGATGTCGTGGCGCATGGCGAAGGCCATGACCGGCGCCAGCAGCGCCGGCAGCAGAACGGGGGCGATCAGCAGGTGGTTCACCGGCGCTCGCTCCCGCCGCCCAGACCGTCTTCGGCCTCGTCGCCGTCCGCGATGTCGATCCGGTCGGTTCCCGATTCCAGGAAGGCGCCCAGCGCAATCATCACCACCACCGCCGTCATCCCGAACGAGATGACGATCGCCGTGAGCACGAGTGCCTGCGGCAGCGGATCGGAGTAGTCCTTCAGGCCGGACGCATAGATGGGGGGCGCCCCGGTCGTCAGCCCTCCGGTCGCGAAAAGAAAGACGTTGACCGCATAGCTCAGCATCGCGGTCCCGAGGATCACCGCGAAGGCGCGCAGCCGCAGGATCAGGTAGACGCCGGCGGCGGTCAGCGCGCCCACGGCGGTGGCGACGAGAAACTCCATCTCAGCCTTCCGTCCGCGCGCTGCGGCCCGACGGGTCGTAGTCCATCGGACCTTCGTTCTGCTGACCGCCCGCGCGGCGGGCGATCCGGCTGAGGCTGTAGAGCATCAGCATCACCGCGCCGAGCACCGTCAGGAAGACGCCCGCGTCGAAGATCAGGGCCGTCGCAAGCTCGAACTCCTCGACCGGATAGAACTGGAAATAGCCGTAGGCCGAGGTGAGGAACGGCATGCCGTTCAGCAGCGCTCCTGCCCCGCCCAGTCCTGCGATCACGACGCCGAGGCCGATCAGGGTGTGATACTCGACCCGCTGGCGGTCTTCGGTCCAGGCGAACCCGCTGGCCATGTACTGCATCAGCAGCGCGATGGCGACAATGAGGCCGGCCACGAACCCGCCGCCGGGCTGATTGTGGCCGCGCAGGAAGATGTAGACGCCCACCATGATGGCAACCGGCAGCATCAGCCGCGTGACCACCACCATCATCATCGGATGCCGGTCCCGCGTTCGGTCCTGCGCGAATACCCAGTTGCGCAGCTTGGCCGAGGCGGGGCCGGCCAGCAGCGCGTCCATCAGCGCGTAGATGGTGAGGCCGGCGATCCCCAGCACGATGATCTCGCCGTAGGTGTCGAAGCCGCGGAAATCCACCAGGATGACGTTGACGACGTTGGTGCCGCCGCCGCCGGACTTGGCGTTGGCGATATGGTAGTCGCTGATGCTGTCCACCGGTCGCCGCATGAAGGCGAAGGACAGCGCGGCCACGGCGGCGCCCGATGCCAGCGCTATGGCGCCGTGAACGACGCGACGCATCGTGGCGAGCTCGACGGGCGTCGTCTTGGGCATGAAGTGCAGCGCCAGCAGCAGCAGCATGATCGTCACGGTCTCGACAGATATCTGGGTGAGCGCGAGGTCCGGCGCCGACAGGTAGACGAAACCGACGGAGACCATCAGCCCGATGATCGAGATCACCACCAGCGCGAGGAACCGCTGATGGTGGAACACGACGACGGCCGCGGTCGCCACGATCAGCAGCAGCCAGCCGGCCCAGGCGACCGGCGGCACCGGCAGCAGCGGCGCGACAGCGCCTCCCAGCCCGCCACCCGTGAACGCGGCCAGCCCCAGGGCCAGCGTCGCCACCACGAAGATGCCGAGGAACCGCGTGATCGACTGGTCGTGCGAGGCCGACGTCGCGCGCGCCGCCAGTCCGGCGATGCCGGCGACCAGCGCGTCGAAGATCGTCTTCGCCTCGGGACGCGGGGCGGCGTTCCACGCCCGGTCAAGCGGCCGGTGCAGCACGACCAGCAGGGTGCCGCCAGCGACGGCCACGACGCTCAGCCACAAAGCCGGCGTGATCCCGTGCCAGAGCTTCAGCGAATAATAGGGCAGCTCGCCCCCCGTGACGGCGGCCGACGCCGCGGCCACGATGGGGCCGGCGACGACCGCCGGGGCCAGTCCGATGGCGACCACCAGAGCCGTCAGGATCGCGGGGGCCAGCCAGAGGCCGACGCCCGGATCGTGCGGCGCGTGGGGATAGTCGGCGCGGACCGGCCCGCCGAAGGTATGGAACGCGAAGCGCAGCGAATAGGCCACCGACAGCAGCGCGCCGAGGCACGCCAGCGCCGGCAGCAGCCAGTCGTTGCCGCCCAGCGGCGTGTGCACCGCTTCCTCCAGCATCATCTCCTTGCTGATGAACCCGTTCAGCGGCGGAATTCCCGCCATCGACAGCGCGGCGATGGTGGCGACGGTCGCGGTCAGCGGCATGAGCCGCGCGAGCCCTCCCAGCCTCTTGATGTCGCGGGTGTGCAGGGCATGGTCCACGATGCCCGCCGACATGAAGAGCGCGGCCTTGAACGTCACGTGGTTGACGATGTGGAACACCGCCACCACCGCCGCGGCCTGCGTGCCGAAGCCCAGCAGCATGGTGATCAGCCCCAGCTGCGACACGGTCGAGAACGCCAGCAGCGCCTTCAGGTCGTCCTTGAAGAGTGCGATCAGAGCGCCGAGGATCATTGTGGTCAGCCCGGTCAGCGTGACGATCCAGAACCACGCGTCCGTCCCCGCCAGCACCGGCCAGAGCCGCGCCAGCAAGAAGATACCGGCCTTCACCATGGTGGCCGAATGCAGATAGGCCGACACCGGCGTCGGCGCCGCCATCGCGTGCGGCAGCCAGAAGTGGAACGGGAACTGCGCCGACTTGGTGAAGCACCCCAGCAGGATCAGCAGCAGCGCCGGCAGGTAGAGCGGCGAGGCCTGGATCGCGTCCTTCGACGCCAGGATGTCGCCAAGCGAGTAGCTGCCCGCGATCTGCCCCAGCAGCAGCATTCCCCCGATCAGCGCCAGCCCGCCCATGCCCGTGACGGCCAGCGCCATCCGCGCACCCTGCCGGCCCTCGGGCAGATGGCGCCAGTAGCCGATCAGCAGGAAGGACGACAGCGACGTCAGCTCCCAGAAGACCAGCAGCAGCAGGACGTTGTCGCTGAGCACGATGCCCAGCATCGCGCCCTGGAACAGCATCAGATAGGTCAGGAACTGGCCCATCGGATCGTCGCCGCTGAGGTAGTAGCGCGCGTAGAGGATGATCAGCAGGCCGATCCCCAGGATCATCACCGCAAAAAGCAGCGCCAGCCCGTCCAGCCGGAACGCCGCGTCGAGGCCCAGCTGCGGCAGCCACTCGATGCGGGCGGTCAGAACCTCGCCGCGCATCACACCGGGCGCCCGGATCAGCACCATCACCAGCGCCAGAAGGGTGGCGGCCGCTGCGGACACGGCGCAGGCGGTCCGCCCGGCGCGGATCATGAGCCCGGGCAGCAGGGCGCCCAGGAACGGAAGTGCCGCGATCAGCGGAAGAAGCGCATCGCCGGTCGAGACGAACTCGACAAGGGTCACGGCCTGCGTCTCTGCTGCGGTCGCCATCGGGCCTCGTCGGGTGGTGGTCGCGGACTTCCCGACGGTCTAGCGCGTGACGGACCGCTTCACCATGCCCCGGGGGCGGTTTTCCGGCATGGATGTCAGACGATGCGCAGCCCCGCCTGCCAGACGCCTGCGAGGGTCAGATCGTCGGCAAGGTGAACGAGGTCCGCACGCGCGCCTCGCGTCAGCCGTCCGACGTCGTGCCAACCCATCAGCGCCGCCGGCCGCGACGTGGCCATGGCCAGAGCTGTCTCCAGCGCGGCGCCACACACGCGGTGCACGTGTCGGATCGCCGCGCTGAGGTCCAGGTCGGCGCCGGCGAGCGTACCGTCCGCCAGGCGCAGCGTACCGTCCCGACGGGCGATCCGGCGCGCGCCCAAGGTGAAGCCCGCGTCGTCGGTGCCAGCGACCGCCATCGCGTCGCTGATCACGAACAGCCCGTCGGGCTTGGCCAGCAGCGCGGTGCGCAGTGCCGCGGGCGCGACGTGGTGCCCGTCGGCGATGATCGACGCGGCGACGCGCGGATCGGACAGGGCCGCGCCGACAAGGCCCGGCGCCCGCGACGACAGCTGCGACATGGCATTGTAGAGGTGGGTGGCGCCACGCGCTCCGGCCGCGAAATGGGCAGAACATTCGTCGGCCAAGGCGTCCGTATGCCCCAGCGCCACGACGATGCCCGCGCGGGCCAGCGCAGCCGTAGCCTCGGGCGACGCGGCCTCCGGCGCCAGCGTGACCATCAGGGACATTTGGGCGGCGGCCGCCGTCATCGCAGCCGTGTCGGCAGGCCGGAGCGGTCGCAGCAGCGCCGGGTCGTGGGCGCCCGCCCGCGCGATATGCGGCCCTTCAAGATGCAGCCCCGCGATGCCGGGGACGCCGTCCGCCACCATGCCTGCGACGATCGCCATCACCGCCTGCGTGGTCTGCGGCGTGTCGGTGATGAGGGTGGGCAGGATCGTCGTCGCGCCAAGTCGACCATGAGCCTGCGCGATGCGCGCGAGGGCGTCGCGGTCCGGCGCCACCATCGCGCCGCCCCCGCCGTTCACTTGCAGATCGACGAAGCCGGGCGAAAGGATGCCGCCATCCAGCGCCATCTCGCGACCCGCGGCTGGCGCTCCGCCGGCCGCCGCGATGTCCAGCACGCGACCGCCGCGAACGACCAGCGCGTGCCCATCCAGCAACCGGTTTCCGTCGAAGATGCGCGCGCCGACGAACGTCAGAAGCTCACCGTTATCGTCCGCCATCCCGCTCACCGGGACCGGACCGACGCTGCTGCCGATGTCATCCGCCCGACGCCACGGTACCTTCGGACGGTCGCGCGGCCGCGGCCTCGGCGGCAAGGGCGAGAGCGCCGTCGAGTGCGGTCCCGAGCGGTGCCGCGAGGTCCGCGATCATCCCCGTCGGAAGCAGGTCTTCGTACACGGGGCCCAGCCCCCCGGTCAGCACCAGGGACATGCCCGGCTGCCAGCCCAGCGCCGCCGCCGTGCGGGCGATATAGTCGGCGCCCGCCTGCAACAGCCGTCCGGCCGCGGCATCGCCGCCTCTGGCCGCGGCGACGACGATTGGCGCCAAAAGGGCCAGCTCCGCCGGCGCCGCCGTCAGCGCATAGGCTGGAAGATCGGGCAACGCGCCGTCGAAACGCCGCAGCAGCGTCTCGGTCATCGCCGTCCCGGGCTCCAGCCCGTCGGTCACGGCCAGGACGCACGCCAGCGCGCGCAGGCCCAGCCACGCGCCCGACGCTTCGTCGCCCAGCGCCAGGCCCCATCCGCCGACCGACCGCCGCAGGCCGCCCTGCTGACGCGCGAGGAACGACCCGGTGCCGATGCCGGCGACGATCCCGTCCCCCGGCCCGAGGGCGCCGGCGATGGCGGCCTGCCAGTCCTCGCTCACCTCCGCGCGCCCAAGGCCAAGATCGCGGGCCAGCGTCGCGCCCTGCGCCGGGTTCTTGACGCCGGCGATCGACAGATGCGCGGAGGCGCTTGAAAGGATGTCGCGCGTCACGCCCGCCCTGGCGGCCAGACGGGTCAGCAGATCGTCCAGCGCCGCACGGGTCCCGGCCGGATCTGTAGTCACGTTGGCGGCGCCGCCCGTCGCGTCGAACCGACGGCCGCCGATCAGCACCGCGCCACGGCAATGCGTGCCGCCGCCGTCGATGCCCAGCAGCACGCCTGCCGATTTGCCCGTCGCAGGATCGGGCCGGGCCGGACTGGATCGAATGTCGACAACCGAGGGCATGAGACCACCCTAGCAAGGCGCCGGGTATGGCGAAACCGCGCCCTGCGACCCCTACTCCACCTTCGCCGGCGCGACCATGCGGCGGTCGCGGACTGCGGTCCCGATAGCGATACACCACAGCAGGAGCGGGATGGCGATGAAGCCGCCCATCGGCCCCCAGAGCCACAGGAACAGCACAAGGGCCAGGAAGACCAGCAGGGGTGAAACCGCCAGCGACTTTCCAATGGCGGTGGGCGTGATGAACTGCGCCTCCGTCATGTTGCAGCCGACGTAGATCAGCATCGGCACGACCGATGTCGCTCCGTCGAAGGCCACTATGCCGCCGACCAGTAGGGCAGCCGCCATAGTCGCCGGCCCGATGTAGAGCAGGTAATTCAGCAGTCCCGCAGCGGTCCCCCAGAGCAGCGCCTGCGGCATGCCCACCAGCGTCAGCCCGATGGCGACCGCCGCGCCCAGCCCGACGTTGATGATGGTGATGGTCAGGAAATATCGCGCGACCTGCCGCTCGGCGTGCTTGAGCCGGGCCGCGAACTCGCGCCGCTGCTCGGCATTCTCGGCGGCAAAGCGCGACAGGAAGAGGTACGTCTCGTGCCGGGTCAGCAGGAAGAAGAACAGCGCGCCAATGAAGATGACGGCCTGTCCCAGAACGGCCGGGGCGAGGAACAGAGCGTCCGTCGTCGTGGGAAGTCCGACGCCACCGGTCTGCTCGGCCGGGTCGCCGTCGGTCGCCGTCCCGGTCAGGGCACGGTCGACCTCGTCGGTCGCCTCCTGGAGGTCGCGCAGGGTGTTCTGGACCTCGCGTACGAAGGCCTGCGATTCGCGCATGATCCGCGGCCAGGCGTCGATCACGTTCGCCACGACCGGTTCGATCAGCAGACCGATCCCGACGATGAGCGCCAGCGTCAGCAGCAGGCCCGACATCGCACCCCAAACGGACGACAGGCCCATCCGTTCGAACATGTCGGAGATCGGCGACAGGACGATGCCGACGACGATGGCCAGAATGACGGGCGCCAGGACGTTCTGCGCGTATTGCATGGCCGCGACGGCCGCGATGACCGCGATGACCACCAGCGAGACGTTCGAGGCGCGTTGCAGCCTTGAAATGGGAGGTCCGGAAATCATGCTGCGTGGAATCCTTCGCCACGCAACCCCGCACTTGCGGAAACGGTTCCGGGGGCTGAACCTCGATCGTTCGGGGTTGCCTTGAGGGCAGGGAAAACTGCGGCGCCGGCCCGGGACGGCTAGCCCAGCGCGTAGCCCGCGCCGCGCACCGTGCGGACCGGATCGTCCCCGCCGTGCTGGCTGAGCGCCTTGCGAAGCCGGCCGATGTGCACGTCCACCGTGCGCGTATCGACATAGATGTCGCGCCCCCAGACCCGGTCCAGCAGTTGCTCGCGGCTCCAGACGCGGCCGGGTTTCTCCATAAAGGTGCTCAACAGCCGGAATTCGGTCGGGCCCAGCTTGAGCAACTTGTCCTCGCGGGTGACGCGGTGGGTCTCCGCGTCCAGCCGGATGCCCTCGAACTCCAGCACCTGACCGACCGTCGCGGGACGCACCCGGCGCAGCTGCGTGCGGACGCGGGCCATCAGCTCGACCACCGAATAGGGCTTCACCACATAGTCGTCCGCGCCTGTATCGAGGCCGCGCACGCGGTCTATTTCCTCGCTGCGCGCACTCAGCATGATGATTGGCAGAGCGCGGGTATCGGGCCGCATCTTCAGCCGGCGGCATATCTCGATCCCCGACACACCGGGCAGCATCCAGTCCAGCACGATGATGTCGGGCGCATCCTCGTCGACAAGGATCAGGGCCTCGTCGCCCGTTCCGGCACGGCTGACGGCGAACCCCTCGGCCTCGAGGTTGTAGGCCAGAACCTCACGTTGGGCCGGTTCGTCCTCGACCAGCAGGACGCGCGGCTGCCCGGCGGTCATGCCGCCGGCTCCTCGTCGGTGACGAAGGCGGTCCGGTCGCCCTTGGGCCGGTCGCTGCCGGGCGCGGTGCCGCTGACGAGGTAGACGACCTGTTCGGCGATGGAGGTAACGTGGTCGCCCATCCTCTCGATGTTCTTGGCGATGAAGTGCAGGTGCATGCAGGGCGTGATGTTGCGCGGATCCTCCATCATGTGGGTCAGGAACTCGCGAAAGAGGGCGTTGTACATCTGGTCCACGTCCTGATCGCGGGCGCGCACGTCCTCGGCCAGGGCGACGTCGCGCTGGATGTAGGCGTCCAGCGCATCCGACAGCATCCTCTCGACCTCGCGGGCCATGCGGCGGATGGATTTTGCCGCGCCGCCCACCGGCTGCATCTGCACCAGTACGCTGGTCCGCTTGGCGAGGTTCTTGGCGTAGTCGCCGCAGCGTTCCAGGTTTGCGCTGATCTTGATCACCGTCAGCACGGTGCGCATGTCGCCGGCGATGGGCTGGCGCAGCGCGATCAGGCGCGCGGCCTCCTCGTTCACGCGGTTCTCCAGCGCGTCGATCTGGCGGTCGTTCTCGCGTACCTGCGCGGCCAGCTCCTCGTCGCGCTCCTCCAGCGACTTGGCGGCATCGATGATGGCCGCCTCGACCAGACCGCCCATCTTCATGATGAGCGCCTGGATCGCCTCGAGATCGCGGTCGTAGGCGGATGCGATGTGCGGATCGTTCATAATGGCGCGCTCCTAGCCGATCCGTCCGGTGATGTAGCTCTCGGTGCGGGGATCCTGCGGGTTGGTGAAGATGTCGCCCGTCTCGCCGTATTCGACGAGGTTGCCCAGGTGGAAGAACGCCGTCTTCTGGCTGACGCGCGCGGCCTGCTGCATCGAGTGGGTGACGATCACGACCGAGTAGTTGCGACGCAGCTCGTCGATCAGCTCTTCAACCTGGCTGGTCGCGATGGGGTCCAGCGCGCTGCACGGCTCGTCCATCAGCAGGACCTCGGGTTCGGTCGCGACGGCGCGCGCGATGCACAGACGCTGCTGCTGGCCGCCCGACAGGCCCGTGCCCGGCGCCTGGAGGCGGTCCTTCACCTCGTCCCAGATCGCGGCGCGGCGCAGCGACCTTTCGACGATCTCGTCCATCTCGGCCCGGTTGCGCGCGAGGCCGTGTATGCGCGGCCCGTAGGCGACGTTGTCGTAGATCGACTTCGGAAAGGGGTTGGGTTTCTGGAAGACCATCCCGACCTTGGCGCGCAACTGCACCGGATCGACGGCGCGGTCGTAGATGTCCTCTCCGTCGATGGCGATGTGGCCCTCGACGCGGCAGCTGTCGATGGTGTCGTTCATCCGGTTGATGCAGCGCAGGAACGTCGACTTGCCGCAGCCGGACGGTCCGATGAAGGCGGTGACGGTCTTGTCCCGGATCTCGACGTCGACATCCTTGATCGCGTGGGTGTCGCCGTAGAAGACCTGCACGCCCCTGGCGCTGACCTTGACGTCGTTCAGGCTGGTATCGCGGTCGATGGGGCGCATGTCGTTCATGTCGGAACTCCTTTCGGGATGGGCACCCGTGTCGCGAGGCCGGGCGCCGGCGGTCTGCTGCATCGCGCCCGTCACCAGCGACGCTCGAATCGGCGGCGCAGGATCACGGCGACGGTGTTCATGATGACGAGGAAGGCCAGCAGAACGATGATAGCGCCCGAGGCGCGTTCGACGAAGGCCGGGTCCGCGCGCTGCGTCCAGTTGTAGATCTGAACCGGCAGGGCCGTGGAGGGATCGAAGAGCCCGTCGGGCGGCGTTCCGGGGTATTCGCTGACGAAGGCCACCATGCCGATCAGCAGCAGCGGCGCCGTCTCGCCCAGCGCCTGCGCCAGTCCGATGATGGTGCCCGTGAGGATGCCGGGTGCGGCCAGCGGCAGAACGTGGTGGAACACCGACTGCATCTTGCTGGCCCCGACGCCCAGCGCCGCATCGCGGATGCTGGGCGGCACCGACTTCAGCGAGGCGCGGGTCGAGATGATGATGGTGGGCAGCGTCATCAGCGTCAGGACCAGCCCGCCAACGATGGGCGCGGATTGCGGCAGACCGGCGAAGTTGATGAAGATCGCAAGCCCGAGGATGCCGAAGACGATGGAGGGGACGGCGGCGAGGTTCGATATGTTCACCTCGATGAGGTCCGTCCAGCGGTTGCGCGGCGCGAACTCCTCCAGGTAGATGCTGGCGGCAACGCCGATGGGCAGGGCCAGCACCAGCACCACCCCCATCATGTAGAGCGACCCGATGATGGCGACGCCGAGGCCCGCCGCCTCGGGGCGCTGATCCGAGGCATCGGGCGCGGTGATGAAGGCCCGGTTGAACTTGCGCTCCAGCACGCCCGCCTCCTGCAACGCGTTCGTCAGGATCAGCTGGTCCGGCGTCACGTTGGCGTCCAGCTCGGCGCTTTCCATCGACACGCGGCCCTTGAGGTAGCCGTCGATCCGCCCGTTCACCAGCACGTCGATCGTCTTGGCGGTGCCGATGATGGAGGGGTCCGCCAGCACCCGGTCGCGCAGCTGCGCCGCCGCCTCCTTGCTGACCAGCGCGCCGATGTCCTCGTCGGACATGTCCACGGGGCGGATGCCCAGCGCGTCGACCTGCGCGACGAGCGCCGCCTCGATCAGCGGCGTGTAGCCGAAGGTCGACACCTTGGCGATCTCGGCCGGGTCGCGGTTGCCCGACTTGTCCAGCCTGTCCTCCACGAAGAGGACGTCGAGCTCCAGATAGGTCTGCCGGAACGCCGATAGCCCGTTGTTCAGGATCGACCCCAGCAGCACGACGAGCGCCAGCAGGCCGATCCCCAGGGCGGCGATGCCATAGGCCTTGAACCGCGCCTCGGCGGCGTTGCGCCGCTTCGTCCGGTTGTCCTGCTTCAGCAGCGATCCCTTGCGGCGGGGGCCGTCCGGCGCGATGTCGGCTGAGGCGTCGGTCATTCGTACTGCTCCCGGTAGCGGCGCACGATATAGAGCGCGAGCACGTTCAGCCCCAGCGTGATGACGAAGAGCGTGAGGCCCAGGGCGAAGGCCACCAGCGTCTCGGGCGAGGCGAAGTCGGTGTCGCCGGTCAGTTGGCTGACGATCTTGACCGTCACGGTCGTCATCGCCTCGAACGGGTTGAGGTCCAGCCGCGCCGCCGCCCCCGCGCCCAGCACGACGATCATCGTCTCGCCGATGGCGCGCGACGCGGCCAGCAGCACGGCGCCGACGATGCCCGGCAGGGCCGCGGGCACCACGACGCTGCGGATCGTCTCGGACTTGGTGGCGCCGAGGCCCAGCGACCCGTCGCGCATCGACTGCGGCACGGCGTTGATGATGTCGTCAGAGAGCGACGACACGAAGGGGATCAGCATGATCCCCATGACCAGCCCCGCCGTCATCACCGAGGAGCCGGAGTTTCCCAGCCCCAGCGGCTGTGCGAAGTAGTCGCGCAGGAGCGGCCCCACGGTGACGAGGGCGAAGAGGCCGTAGACGATGGTGGGGATGCCGGCCAGCACCTCGATCAGCGGCTTGGCCACCGACCGGACGCGGTTCGATGCGTATTCGCTGAGATAGATTGCCGAGAAAAGGCCGACCGGCACCGCGACGATCAGCGCGATGAGGCTGATGTAGAGCGTTCCCCAGAGCAGCGGCAGGATCCCCAGGTCCGAGTTGCCGCGGAAGTTGGGCGCCCAGTTCGCCCCGAAGAAGAACTCGGACGCGGGGTATTGACGGAAGAAATTGATGGATTCGAAAAGCATCGACAGGACGATGCCGGCCGTCGTCAGTATGGCGATGGACGCGGCCGCGACCAGCAGGACCATGATCCCCCGCTCCACCGTGTTGCGCGCGCGGAAATCCCGGTCGGTCATCCGCAGCGCCAGAACGGCGCCGGCCAGGGACAGCGCCAGGACAGTGACCGTCATCGCCAGATGCCCGGTCCGGGTCAGCGCGCGGTAGCGTTGGGCGGCGCGCATCACCTCGGGCTCGACTGCGGAACCCAGCGCCACGCCCACGTCCCCCATGCGCTCGCGCAGGTCGGTGATGTCGGCGTCGGGCGAGGACGCCTGATCTGGTGTGAGGATGTCGAGCGCCACCATCGCGTCCAGACCCTCGGACACGCGGCGCACGTCCGACATCACCAGGCTGCGGGTCGAAGCGTCGGGGACTGCATCGTCTGGCAAGAGTCGTCCGACGCGGTCGTCGATCAGGATCGGCTGGGCCAGCAGCCATATCAGCAGAACGCCCATCGCCGGCGCCAATGCCAGCATCGCCGCGTTGAAGCCGTAGTAAGCCGGCAGTGAATGCAGCCGGCGCGCGTCGCCGCCGGCACTGGCCAAGGCCCGGCGGCGGCCCAGCAGGAACGCGGCCGCGGCTATGGCGAACGCGATCGCGACGAGAAGGATCGTCGGCATCTGCAGCCTCCGGATGGTGCGCCGCGAGGGTCGCGGCAGGTCTCGGGCGGGGACGGCCGATGCCGCCCCCGCCCTGTATCGGGGCCGAACGGGCGGATCAGGATCCGGTGTTCATGACCTCTTCGTTGGCGACGGTTGCCTGGACGCCGCCCAGCTCGGGGTCGGCGACAAGGCCGTAGTCGCTGAGCGGGCCGCCGGGGCCGGCGATCTCGTCGGACACGAAGAACTCGGCGTATTCCTTGAGGCCGGGGATGACGCCGATGTGGGCCTTCTTGACGTAGAAGAACAGCGGACGCGACACCGGGTATTCGCCCGATGCGATCGTCTCGGTCGACGGCGCGACGTCACCCATGGTGGCGACCTTCAGCTTGTCCTGGTTGTTCTCGTAGAACGCCAGACCGAACACGCCGACGCCATCGGGATTGCTGTCGATCCGCGCCAGCGTCTCGGTGTAGTCGCCGTCGATGTCGACCGCAACGCCGTCGGTGCGCACGGCCATGCAGGCCTCTTCGGCGGCATCCTCGTCCATGCCCATGCCGGTCATCTGCTCCAGCGCGCCGCTGTCCTCGCAACCCTGGAGGATCACCTTCTCTTCGAAGACCTCGCGCGTGCCGTGCTTGGTGCCCGGGATGAAGGCCATGATCGGCGCGTCGGGCAGCGACGCGTCGACGTCGGACCAGCTTGCGTTCGGATTGGCGGTCATCGCACCGTCCATCGGGATCTCGGCGGCCATGGCCATGTACCACTGGGCGGGCTCGAACGCGGTGAATGCGGGTCCGTCGATCTGGCTGGCGAAGACGATGCCGTCATAGCCGATGCGGACCTCGATGATGTCGGTCACGCCGGCGGCGGCGCAGGCCTCGATCTCGGCCGGCCGGATGGCGCGCGAGGCATTGGCGATGTCGATGGTGTTCTCGCCCACGCCTTCGCAGAAAAGCTTGAGCCCTGCGGAAGAGCCGCCCGACTGAACGACCGGCGTCGGGAAGTCGAAGTTCTCGCCAAAGGCCTCGGCGACGATGTTGGCATAGGGCAGGACGGTGGACGACCCGGCGACCTGGACCTGGTCGCGCGCGACGGCCGCGGTGGCCGAGACCGCCGCGATGGCAAGCGTCGATACGGTGAGCTTGGAAAGGGACATTGAAGGCTCCTTGAAGCGTATACGGTGGCCCGCCCGTATGGCGGTGCTCCGAGGCGCTTCTAGGCGGGGGCTGCATGGGTTTTGTGACGAATACGTAACGAATTTAAGACAAGGGTTCCTGCTGCCGACGGTTGGACGCCACGAACGGATCGGGGAGGGCGATCCGCCTCATGGCAACGGAAGGACCACCGAGAAGCGGCTGCCGATCCCTACTTCGCTGTGGATGCGCAGCCGGCCCCGGTGTCGCCCGATGATGTGCTTGACGATGGCCAGACCCAGGCCGGTGCCGCCCATCTCGCGAGATCTGTGGGTGTCGACGCGGTAGAAACGTTCGGTCAGCCGCGGCAGGTGCATGGGGTCGATGCCGTCTCCGTCGTCGGCGACATCGACGCAGAGGGCGGATCCGGGCGCCCCGCCGGGGGCCGCACCGGGGGCCGTCTGGCGCGAAACCGTCACCCCAACCCGGCCGCCGGCGTATTTTACCGCGTTCTCGATGAGGTTGGTGAAGACCTGGGCAAGCTGGTCGGCATCGCCCGTCACGATAAGCGTGGCCTCGGCCGGCGCGGCCGATCCGACCTCATCGGGGAACTTCAGGACGATCTCCGCGCCGCGCTCGGACGCCAGTGGCGCGAGGGTGGAGGCGACCCGGCGAAGGACCTCCGCGAGATCCACCGCTTCGCGCGGCCGCAGGCGTTCGTCCGCCTCGACCCGGCTCAGCGACAGCAGATCGCGGATCAGGCGGTTCATCCGGTCGGCCTCGCGCTCCATGATGACAAGGAACCTGTCCCGCGCCACCGCGTCGTCACGCGCTGCGCCACGCAGCGTCTCGATGAAACCCTGAAGCGCGGTCAACGGCGTGCGAAGCTCGTGGCTGACGTTGGCGACGAAATCCCGGCGGATCTGCCCGGCCTCCTCCAGCGGGGTCGTATCCTCGAACGTCGCCAGGATGCCCGCGGGAACCGCGGCCAGCGTGACCTTCCATCTGATGTCCCGCAGGCCCTGCACGGACACGTACTGCGTCTCGCGGCGGGTGCCGTCGCGCATCACCGCCTCGATCGCGTCCAGGATCGCGGGCTGGCGCAATGCCGTTACGTAATGCCGCCCCCCGAGCCCGCCGCCGATCAGCTGGACGGCCGCCGGATTGGTCGTATGGATGCGCTCGTCGGGCCCCACGATCAACGCCGGCAGCGGAAGGGCCGACAGGACCTCGTCGAGTTCGCTCAACAGAGGCACCCTCCGGAACACAAGGTCAGGTCGTGACGTCGCGTAATCACTGTTCTGATAGCAGTCGCATCTGGTTGCGTACGTATGCAGGGACTATAACTGTATCCATTAGAAAGGCGACGTTGGCCCGTTCCCGGACTTGCCCAGTTACGCGCAGCAACTAGTTTCTCACGGCAGGTGTCCGCGCGCGTCAGGGAGGATTCCGCGGTGGTGACCGGCCTATGGTGAAAGAAATTCGTCGCAGATCCGCGGCTGATCCGACGGACTCCGGCAGGTTCGGACGTATGGGCATGCCGATGTCCAGCCTCCGGATCCTGTGCGTCGGTACGACGCGATACCTCAGCCCCGAACCTGCGCGCCCCATGGCGACAGACGGGATATGCTTTGCGGAATTCGAACAGGTCGAGATCGCGCTGATCGCCGCAAGTCCCGGCATGGTCCTGTCGCCGTTGCTGTCGTCGGGATTCGATTGCGTCGATCTGGCCCATCTTCTGCACGGGTTCTCCTACCAGGGGCGCTACCGCGTCGTCAGCGACGACCTCCCCCAGCCACATATCGTTCGGAACGAGATACGGGCACTCTATCCCGGCCTCAACTTCGATATCGTCCGATTTCCCGACAGTCCGGCCATCCGGCCGCACTGACGCGCATCGCCGCCGCGCAGCCGCCGGGCCTGCCTGCCGGTGCGCCACGCGGGTCCGATCGGTCACGCACGACCGGCCGCGAGCACGGCTGCCTCGAACTCGGTGCACAGGAGGGCGGAGTCCTCGATTCCGACCGATACGCGGAACGTGCCCTCGCCCAGACCCAGCCGTGCCCGAGCCTCGGGCGTCAACGCGCGATGCGACGAGGTCGCGGGATGGCTGAGCGTCGTGCCGACGTCGCCCAGCGTCGGGGCGAAGGCGATCCGGTCGGCCGCCCGTACCAGCGCGTTCGCGCGGGCGCGCGACCCGTCCTCCAGGTCGAACGTCACCATGTTGCCGCCGCGCGGGCCGAGAAGTTCGACCGCGCGTGCATGATCCGGGTGATCGGCGCGCATCGGATAAAGGACCCGCGCCACGCCGGAGAGGCCCGCCAGATGATCGGCCAGACGCGCCGCGTTCGCCTCGGCCCGGTCGTAGCGCAGCTCGAACGAATGGAGCCCGCGCTCGGCCAGCCAGCAATCGAAGGGGCTGGGCGTCAGCCCCAGCGTGACGGCGGTGCCAAGGACGGCGTCGCGATGCGCCGGATCCCGCGTCGCGGCATAGCCGAGGGTCACGTCGGAATGGCCGGCCAGCAGCTTGGTCACGGAATGGATCACGACGTCTGCGCCATGGTCGAACGGGCGCAGCGCGCGGGGCGTGGTGAAGGTGTTGTCCACAGCCAGCAGGATGCCGCGCGACCGTGCCAGCGCGGCGATGCCCGTCAGGTCTGCGATCCGCAACGCCGGGTTGGACACCGCCTCGATCAGGATCATCCGCGTTTCTGGCCGCAGCGCGCGCGCGACGGCGTCGGCATCGCAGGCATCGGCGCGATCGCAGGCGATCCCCCAGCGCGGCAGCTCGGTCGTCAGCATGCGCAGCGACCGTCCATAGAGCTGGTCCGCCCCGACCACATGATCGCCGGCCCGCAGCAGCCCCAGCATCGCAGCCGTCACCGCCGCCATGCCGGACCCGACGACGATACCGCCCTGCGCGCCCTCCAGCATGTCGATCTTCGCGGCTAGGACGTCCGCGTTCGGATGCCCCTCTCGCGCGTAGGTATAGCCCGGAGCGCCACCATCGTACTGCGCGTCCAGCGTGTCGGGATCGGCCGACGCGTAGACCACCGACGGCTGAAGCGGCGTCACCACGGGGCGGCTGACGCTGTCGGGCCACGGCGTGCGCCTGACGATGGAGGCGGAGGGATCGGTCATGGCGGGACGTCCAGATGAAATGGGTGGGGGAAACGCGTCGTCAGGAGACGGCCTGACCGCGAAGCCCGGCGCGGAACCGCCGTGCATTGGCGACATATCTTGCGGCAGAGGCGCGCAACCCGGCGACGGCAGCGTCGTCGAGGGTCCGCACGACACGGCCCGGCGCGCCCAGGACGAGCGACCGGTCGGGGATATGCTTGCCCTCGGTCACCAGCGCGCCCGCGCCGATCAGGCAGCCGCGACCGACGACGGCCCCGTTCAGCACGGTCGCGCCCATGCCGACCAGCGTGCCCTCGCCTAGGGTGCAGCCGTGCAGGATGACGCCGTGCCCGATTGTGCAATCGGCGCCGATACGCAGCGGGAACCCCGGATCGGTATGCAGCACGCAACCGTCCTGCACGTTGGACCGGCGCCCGACCGCGATTTCCTCGTTGTCGCCGCGCAGCACCGCCCCGAACCAGACCGACGCCTCGGCCCCGAGCACCACGTTCCCGATCACGGCCGCATCCGGCGCGACCCAGGCATCGCCCGCCACATCGGGCATCGCGTCGCCCAGCGCGTATAGCGTCACGACGGCGCCTCGGGCCGGTCCGCGAATTCGCGGTTCAGGCGGCGCACCGTCTCGACCAGCGCCGGCTGCTGCGAGATCCGCAGCCGTTCGGCGGTCAGGATGGCACCCAGCGCGGTCTCGGTCGCGTCGACATCGTCGTTGACCAGCACGTAGTCGTATTCCGGCCAATGGCTGATCTCGTCGCGGCTTTTCATCATGCGGGCTGCGATCACGGCCTCGCTGTCCTGGCCGCGTGCGCGCAGGCGGCGCTCAAGCTCGGGGATGGAGGGCGGCAGGATGAAGATCGACAGGGTGTGCTTTCCGAGGATCGAGTTGCGGATCTGCTGTCCGCCCTGCCAGTCGACGTCGAAGAGCACGTCGCGCCCCGTCTCGATGGCCTCGGACACGGGCGCCGCCGGAGACCCGTAGAGGTTCCCGAAGACCTCCGCATGCTCCAGCATCTGGCCTGCGGCGACCATCGCCTCGAAATCCCCGCGACCGGTGAAATGGTAGTCGCGCCCGTCGACCTCGCCCGGGCGGGGCGGCCGCGTCGTGGCCGAGACCGAAAAGCGCATCCCCGGATCCCAGGCCATCAGGCGACGCGCCAGCGTCGATTTTCCGGCCCCCGAGGGCGAGCTCAGGATCACAAGCAGGCCCCGCCGGCGCGGCACGGCTGCGCCAGACGGCTCCGGCTGCTCCGGTCGCGGGCTGCGCAGGTCGTGTCGCATCGGATCCTCCGGTGACAGTGGCGCGGCAGGTGAGAAACCGGGCCGCGATCCTCGCGCGCACGCTAGGCCCAACGTCCGCGTTATGAAAGGCGTACATACCGCCGCACCGCGATCCGGCGGGCGCCTTGAACTGTTATCTGACCGCGTCCGGCGCGCGTTCCGGCGCGCTCCCTCAGCGGTTTATCTCCGACACATGGCATTCGCGTAAAAGGCGAAGTTAACCGAACCGATCAATTTGAGGGGATTTATAGGATAGAGTTCGTTATACAGTTCGTAACAGTTATCAACGCGGCAGTCGGTTGCCCCCTCGCCATTTCAGGCGAATGGTAGCGACAGTCGACACGTTTCGAGGGCAGGCCATGGACGATCACCAACGCGGGACGCGGCGGACCGCCAACGATGCGTCAAGCGACGCCAACGTCGTTTCCCTGATGCCTGCCCGGCGCGGCGTCGCGGACTGCTTTGCCGAGGTCGAGGCCTACTGGCACAGCCTGTGCGACGGCCGCATGATGCCCACCCGCGAGGAGATCGATCCGCGCGAGATGGCGCAATCGCTGGAACGGACGTTCCTGCTGGACCGCGTAGCACCCGGCGTGGTGCGGTTCCGTCTGGCAGGCCGCCATCTGGGAGATCTGATGGGAATGGATGTCCGTGGCATGCCGCTTACCGCCTTCTTCGTCCCCGCGGCCCGCGCGAATGTCGCCGATGCCGTCGAATTGGTCTTTTGCGAACCGGCGCGCGTCGACCTTCGGCTGCGGTCCGAGGCCGGGGTGGTGCGCGCCGGCACGTCGGCGCGCCTCCTGATCCTGCCCCTTCGGGATTCTGCCGGCGAGGTGTCGCGTGCCATGGGATGCCTGTCGGCCGAGCGGGTGTCCACGCGGACGCCCACCCGGTTCGACGTCATGGCCGACGACCGCCGGACCCTGATCGGCTATGGCCAGCGCCAGACGTCCCGGACGGCCCCGTGCACGCCATCGAGGCCACGGCCCCACCTCACCCTCGTATCGAACGACGCCTGACGTCCACCGGCGCGCGCAGTCCGGACGTGCGCTGCCGGATCGACCGACGCCTCACGGTGAACCCGACGGGCCGGTCGATCGTCGTCGGCCGTCCGATAGGGTCCTATCCGCCGTGACCGCGTTCCGGTCCCATCGCCGTGCGTCCCGCGCCGGTTCTCATACCGCGGCGGCGGCCTGCGTCGTGCGCCGCGCGCCAAGCTCTTCCGCGACGAGAAAGGCAAGCTCCAGCGATTGACTGGCGTTGAGCCTCGGATCACATGCGGTGTGGTAACGGTCGCTCAGATCCTCGTCCGTGACGGCCCTGACGCCGCCGGTGCACTCGGTGACGTCGGCGCCGGTCATCTCGAAATGCACGCCGCCGGGCACCGTGCCCTCGGCCGCGTGGACGGCGAAGAACTCCTGCACCTCGCGCAGTACCGACGCGAAGGGCCGCGTCTTGTAGCCCGAGGCGGACTTGATCGTGTTGCCGTGCATCGGGTCGCAGGACCAGACGACCCTGGCCCCTTCCTCGTTCACGGCGCGGATGAGTGCGGGCAGATGGTTGCCCACCGACCCCGCGCCGAACCGCGCGATCAGAGTCAGCCGGCCCGCGTCGTTCGACGGATTGAGCGTCGCCATCAGCCGCTTGAGGTCGTCCGGGGTGATCGTCGGGCCGCATTTGAGGCCGATCGGATTGGACACGCCGCGGCAGAACTCGACATGCGCGCCGTCGGGCTGGCGCGTCCTGTCGCCGATCCAGATGAGATGGCCCGAACCGGCGATGGTCTGCCCCGACGTGCTGTCCACGCGTGTCAGCGCCTCTTCGTACTCCAGCAGCAGCGCCTCGTGGCTGGTATAGAAGTCGACCTTTCCCAGCTCGTGCGCCGTTTCAGCCGTCAGCCCCGCCGCGGCCATGAAATCGAGCGAATCCTGGATGCGGTTCGCGATCTCGCGGTATTTCGATGCTTCATCGTCATCGGTAAAGCCCAGCGTCCAGGCGTGGACGCGGGCCACGTCGGCGAAACCGCCGGTCGAATAGGCGCGCAGAAGGTTCAGCGTCGCCGCCGCCTGTGTGTAGGCATCGAGCATGCGCCGCGGGTCGGGGATGCGGGCCTCCGGCGTGAAATCGAAGCCGTTGACGATGTCGCCGCGATAGCTGGGCAGCTCGGTGCCGCCCTTCGCCTCGACCGGCGCGCTGCGCGGCTTGGCGAACTGCCCGGCCATCCGCCCGACCTTCACCGTCGGAACCTTGGCGCCGTAGGTCAGCACCATCGCCATCTGGAGCATCACCTTGAACGTGTCGCGGATGCCGTCGGCGCTGAAATCCGAAAAGCTTTCGGCGCAATCGCCGCCCTGCAGCAGGAACGCCTCGCCCCGAGAACAGGCCGCAAGCTCGGACCTCAGCCGGCGCGTCTCGCCCGCGAAGACCAGCGGCGGATAGCGGCGCAGGCGCGCTTCGGACGCCTCCAGCGCGGCCGCGTCGGAGTAGTCGGGCATCTGCACACGCGGCAGGTCGCGCCATCCCGTCTTGCGCCATTGGGTCATCGTCGTATCCTCGTCACTGTCGCCCCTCAGAAGCGCGCCATGCCACAGCGCCGCTTTTTGCCGGAGCGATCATAGGCAGCCCGACCGGCGAGGCATAGCCCCAGATTGCCCAGCGTCACCCACGGATGCCGAAGACGCGTCGCGCCCCGCCCTTGACCCTGCGCCGCCGAAGCTGTTTGCCTCGCCCGCAGTCATTGGAGACCGCGGCGGATGGACGCTGATGCATATACGGAGACGACCAGCCAGCCCGGGGGCAAGACGCGTCGCTTCGTCTTTGCGCTGCTGGATCAGTTCACTCTGCTGAGCTTCGCCTGCGCGGTGGAGAACCTGCGCATCGCGAACCGCCTTGCAGGGCGGCCGCTCTATTCCTGGATCCTCGTCGGCGAGGGCGGCGATACGATGCAATGCTCGGCCGGCACCGTCTACAAGCTGGACGACGACCTGGTCGAGACGGCGCGCGACGACACCATCATGGTGTGCGGCGGGATGGACGTGGCGCAGGCGACGACAAAGCGGATGCTGAACTGGCTGCGGCGCGAGGCGCGGCGCGGCACGACCATCGGGGGGCTGTGCACCGCGTCCTACACGCTGGCGCGCGCGGGCCTTCTGGACGGGCGCCGCGCGACGATCCACTGGGAGAACCAGGACAGCTTCACCGAGGAGTTCGAGGAGGTCGACCTGACCAAATCGATCTTCGTCGTCGACGGCAACCGCTACACGACCGCCGGCGGCACCTCGTCCATCGACCTGATGCTCAAGCTGATCGCCGACGACCATGGCGAAGCGCTGGCCAGCGCGGTCGCCGACCAGCTGATCTATTCGTCGATCCGCACCGACCAGGACACCCAGCGACTGTCGGTGCCGACCCGGATCGGCGTGCGCCACCCCAAGCTGTCCGCGGTCATCCAGATGATGGAGGCCAACATCGAAGAGCCTATCAGCCCGTCGATCCTCGCGCGCGACGTCGGCATGAGCACGCGGCAGCTGGAGCGGCTGTTCCGCCGCTACCTCAACCGGTCGCCGAAGCGCTATTACATGGAGCTGCGGTTGGGCAAGGCGCGGAACCTACTGCTGCAGACCGACATGAGCGTCATCAACGTCGCGCTGGCCTGCGGCTTTGCCTCGCCGTCGCACTTTTCGAAATGCTACCGCGTCCACTATTCCAAGACGCCCTACCGCGAACGTGGCGCCCATTCGGTGCGGGCGCTGACCTGAGGCGCCACGGCGAATCTTGCAACCGGGCGCGGCACGACCGGGGCACCGTCCGTCTTGGCATCAACGGCCCGCGACATGCTGGGCCGCGCGCGCGACGGCCGTGTCCAACGACGCTGCGCGATCCATTCCGGCGGCGACCGCTGCCGCCAACGTTCCGATGAAGGCATCGCCGGCCCCGTGGGTCGAAACGACGTCGACCCGCGGGGCCGGCACCGCGATAGCGCACGTGCCTTCCGCCCAGGCGGCGCCGTGTCCCCCGGCGGTCACGACGGCGGCGCCGAACCGACGCGCAAGCCCCAGTGCCGCCTCCCGCGCCGAACGCAGATCGCGGACAGGGCCGGCGCCCAGCCACTCGGCCTCCCCGGCATTGACCACCGCCAGGTCGACCGCAAGGTCCGGGCAGATCGGGCGTACCGGCGCGGCGTTCAGCCAGACTGGCACGCCCGCACCGTGCGCCGCGACGGCCGCGGCGCGGTTCACCGCCTCCGGCACCTCGTTCTGCAAAAGCAGGACAGCCGCGTTCGCCCACAGGTCCGGGTCGGCCAGCGGCGCGGGGTCGATCAGCAGGTTCGCGCCCGAGACGATGACCGCGCCATAGTCGCCGGTCGGGTCGGCGATCGCGACGCTCATCCCGGTGGGCGCGTCCATCCGGGCCACGCGCGTCGCATCGACCCCGGCGGCCACCAGACCGTGCATCAGCGGCGGCGCGAAGACGTCGCCCCCCACCGCCCCCACCATCCGCACCGCCGCACCGGCACGGGCGGCGGCGACCGCCTGGTTGCCGCCCTTGCCGCCGAACTTGCTGTGCCAGGCGGTACCGGCCACCGTCTCGCCCGCGGCGGGGCGGTGCGGGGCGTCGACCATGACGTCATGGTGCAGGCTGCCGACGACGACGACCGCCCGGCCCGGCCCGGACGTCATGGCGCCGCAGAGCCGCCGGCCTCTGCCCCGGGGGCCCCGGGGGCCCCGAGGGCGACGACCCGCACCGCCCGAAACGACCGGTCTTTCACGGCAGCGTCAGACCGGCGTTGCGCGCATAGACCTTGGCAACCGCCGCGTCGTCCTCGTCCGCGAGGCCCGATCCGGCCGCCGCAAGGAACTGCTGCATCGCCGCCGCCGTGAGCGGCGCGGAGAAGCCTGCGGTCCGCGCGATGTCCAGCACGATGCCAAGGTCCTTGGGCCAGATCGCAACCGCGGACCGGGGCGCATAGTCGCCGTCGACCACGTGCGGCGCGCGGTTCTCGAACATCCATGAGGTGCCCGCGCATTGCGAGATGACCTCGACCGCGCGGGCGGGATCGACGCCCTGTGTCATGCCGAAGGTCAGCGCCTCGGCCATCGCCGCGATGTGCACCCCGGCCAGCAGCTGGTTCACGGCCTTCATCGCGCTGCCCGCCCCGGCCGCGTCGCCCAACAAGAACACCGTCTGCGCCATCGCCTCCAGCACCGGCGCCGCGGCGTCGAAGGCCGCGGGCGGTCCGCCGGCCATCACCGTCAGCTCGCCCGACGCGGCCTTGCCGGCCCCGCCCGAGATGGGCGCGTCGAGATAGTGCAGACCGGCGGCCTGCGCCCGCGAACCCATGTCGTCGGCGAAGGCCGGGGCGACCGTGGCGCAGGCGACGATGGCGGTGCCGGGCCGCAGAAGCGCCGCGCAACCGCCCTCGCCCCACAGGACCGCCTCGGTCTGCGCGGCGTTCAGTACGACGACGACCACGGCGTCCAGAGTAGCCGCGTGATCGGCGAGCGTTCCCTGCAACCCGCCCGCCTCTGCGAATAGGTCGGTGGCATCTGCGTTCACGTCGATGCCCAGCACCTCATGGCCGGCGCGCAGGATCGACCGCGCGACACCCATGCCCATCGAACCCAGACCGATGACGGCGACCCGGCTCAATAGTCCGATACCAGCAGATGCGTCGGCGCCGCGTCCTCGTCCACCGTCGAAAATCGGCCGACAGGCTCATCGAAGATATTGTCGGTGTGATCGTCGTTCACGGTCGAGACCTCGCCGATCAGGCAGTCGCCACCCTCGGCCCAGAAGGCGTGCCAGTCGCCCGGCATCAGCGTCACCGACGCGCCCGGCTCCAGCCGCAGCTTGCCGCCCGCCGGCAGCGTCAAGGGCAGACCGTCGGAGGCGACGGTGACGTCCGCCTCGCGGTCGACGCTGCCGTCGGGGGCGGCGGCGAAGAGCTCGATCACCAGGGTCCCGCCGGCCCGGTTGATGATGTCCTCGGCCTTCAGATCGTGGCGGTGCATCGGGGACAGCTGGTCCTTGCGCGAGATCATCAGCTTCTCGGCGTAGAGCATCCCGCGCCCGGCGCTCAGGTCGGCCAGCCGGCCGTTGCGGGTCGTGAAGAGGAAGAGGCCCAGGTCGTCCCAGCGCCCCTTGCCGTAGTCGGTGACGTCCCACCCGAGGCCCGCCGCGCGGATCGCCGCGGCATCGTCGCGGCGCATCCGCTCGGGCGTCCAGTCGGCGAAGGGCGGGAGGGCGAAGCCGTGGCTGCGGATGAAAGCGGCCCCCTCGGCGAGGATGTCGTTGACCTGGCTGCGCTGCATGATGCCCTCCCGAAAGACCGTCGCCACATGGACCGCCACGGCAGGGCGCTGTCAACCGCCCGCCGCGGAGGGCGCACTGGGGCGGGGGACGTAACGGTCCGGGGACGTAACGGTGCGGGGGGGCCGCAACTGCGCAGAGTTCAATCGGTGCGGGGAACGCGTAGGGGAAGAGCGCGCACTGCGGCGCGTTCGTATCGGAGCGGCCGGGGGCCCGGCAGATTGAGGATGCGCGCCGGCCGCGGATCTGGCAGCATCGCGCCATCCGCCGCCACCTGACCCGGAGGCCCTCGCCATGCCCGACACCCTGCGCCCCGACGCCCGCGACGCCAATTACCTCACCGAGATGAACGCGCGCCACAACTGGCACCCCATGGCCCATCCGGCCGAGATGCAGGCGAACCCGCCGCGCATCATCTCGTCTGCCGCGGGCGTGTCGCTCACCGACATCGACGGGCACAGCGCCATCGACGCCGTGGGGGGCCTGTGGTGCGTGAACCTCGGATATTCGTCCCAGCCGGTGAAGGACGCCATCGCGCGGCAGTTGGACGTGCTGCCCTACTATTCCACCTTCAAGGGCGCCACAAACGCCCCGGTGATCGAGCTGTCGCACCGGCTGGCGCAGTTCTTCGCCGCCGACGGCATGGTACGGTCCTTCCTGACGTCGGGCGGATCGGACAGCGTCGACACGGCGCTGCGCCTGGCGCGGCAGTACCACAAGGCGGTGGGCCAGCCCGAGCGGACGAAGTTCTTCAGCCTCAAGCGCGGCTATCACGGCACCCATTTCGGCGGCGCCTCGGTCAACGGCAACGCGGTCTATCGCCGGCAATACGAACCGCTGCTGCCGGGCGTCTTCCACCTCGCGTCGCCCTATACCTACCGCAACCCCTTCGGCACCGACGACGCGGACACCGTGGCCCGCGCCATCGCCGCGCAGTTCGAGGACGAGATCGCGTTCCAGGGCGCCGATACCATCGCCGCGCTGATCATGGAGCCGGTGCAGGGCGCCGGCGGCGTGATCGTGCCGCCCGACAGCTTCATGCCGCTGATGCGCGAGATCTGCACCCGCCACGGTATCCTGCTGATCGCGGACGAGGTCATCACCGGGTTCGGGCGCACGGGGGCGTGGTCCGGCAGCCGTGGCTACGGGGTGAAGCCCGACATGATGACCTGCGCCAAGGGCATCACCTCGGGCTATTTCCCCATGGGTGCCGTCATGATCGGCGACAAGGTCGCGTCCGGGATCGAGGGGGCCGCGGGCAGCCTCGGCGCGATCATGCACGGCTACACCTATTCGGGGCATCCCGTCGGCGCCGCGGCGGCGTTGGCCACCCTGGCCGAGACCGAGCGGCTGGACCTTGCGTCCAACGCCGCCGCCCGCGGGGTCGAACTGCTGGCGGGACTGCGCGACCTCGCGACGCGGCACGACGTCATCGGCGACGTGCGCGGCCGGGGCCTCATGTGCGGGGTCGAGCTGGTGTCGGACCGGAAGATGAAGACCATGGCGCCGGAAATCGTGACGCGGGTCTGCGAAGGCGCCTATGCAGCCGGTTGCATGTTCCGGCCCGTGGGCACGAACGTCCTGATGTCGCCGCCGCTGATCGTCACCGCCGAGGACGTCGCGCGGATGCTGGAGGCACTGGAAACCGGCCTGCGCGCCGCCTGACGACCGCCCGGTGTCACCGGCGGCCGCCGTCGCTGGCCGCCGGTCGGGACCTCAGCCCTCCACGGCAGCGCGCAGTTGCGCCAGCCAGTCCTCGACACGGGCGCGGTTCACGCCCATGTCGGCCGACCCGTATCGCTGACGCGCGGCGAGGATCAGGGCAGCGCCGTCGCCGTCCGGCACCGCCTCGACCGTGGTGTAGTCCGGAAAGGCGAAGATGCGGCTGCGGGTGACGTAGGTCACGCGGCCGTCGGCGGGACGCCCGATCATCCGTTCGGTGCGCGGCGTGGCCAGCGCGATACGATCGAACTGGCCCATCAGCGTCTCGGGCGACGTGTCCTCGGCGACGAAGGAGGCGTTGCCGCCCTCGGGGCGGACGATCCAGCCGCCGCCCTCCGTCGCCTCCACAGTCGCGGGATCGACATGCCAGCGCGCGACGTCCTGCGGCGGAGCGAAACGAATGTAGAGGATCACGGCCACGACGGCGATGATGACGATCCAGGCGATCAGGCGGAGCAGGGCCATCGGGGTTCCTTGCGGTCAGACGGTGTCGCGCCGCGTATGGCACCACAGGCAGACGAGTTCCATGGCGACATGGGCGCCGGCAACGGCCGTGGCGCCCGTGGTGTCGTAGGGCGGCGACACCTCGACCACGTCGCCGCCCACCATGTCGATGCCGGCGACGTCGCGCAGGATCGCCGCCGCCTGCCAAGAGGCGAGCCCGCCCCAGACCGGCGTGCCGGTGCCGGGCGCGAAGGCCGGGTCCAGCGCGTCGATGTCGAAGGTGACATAGGCCGGCGCATCGCCCACCGTCTCGCGCACCATCGCGGCGACGGCGGCGGGCCCGGCCTCGTGAACCTCGCGGGCGGGGACGGTGCGGATGCCCAGGGTGTCGTCGTTATGTGTTCGGATGCCGACCTGGATGGACCGGGCCGGGTCGATCAGCCCCGCCTTCACCGCCTTGTAGAACATCGTCCCGTGGTCGATCCGGCCCATGTCGTCGTCGGGCCAGGTATCGGAATGGGCGTCGAACTGGACCAGCGCCAGAGGCCCGTGCCGCGCTGCGTGGGCGCGCAGGATCGGGAGGGAGACGGAGTGGTCACCGCCCAGCGCGATGCACCCGGCGCCGGCTTCGAGGATGCCCGCCACATGCGCTTCCAGCGCGGCGGGGAACCGGGCGACATCGGCATAGTCGAAGGCAAGGTCGCCGTAGTCGGCGATGGCGAACTCGGACAGCGGATCGAACCCCCAGCCCCAGGGCGGGTCGAAGGGTTGCAGGCAGGACGCCTCCCGGATCGCCCGCGGACCGAACCGCGTGCCGGGCCGGTGGGTCACGGCCTGATCGAAGGGCACGCCCGTCACCGCCAGATCGACGCCCGCCAGATCCTTGGTATAGCGCCGCCGCAGGAAGGATGTGGCGCCGGCGAAGGCGTTTTCAAAAGCCAGACCGCGAGGGTCAGTCCGCGTGAATGCCAGATCCACCTGAGACCGCGCATCCTCCAGCGCCATCAGACGGGCGCCCCGGCCGGAAGCCGTGTCGCGGCGGGCAGCGTCGACGTCTTTCGGACGGGGCTGCGATTCCCCGCCACGGTCGCTTCGACTGCGACGCCACACGCGGAAGCGGCGGGTGTGCCGTCATGGCCGGCACGGGGCGACAGCACCGGAGCGGCGCACCGCGGCGTCACGGACGCCCCTCCACCCGCAACGGCTGCGCGGTCTCGACCAGCCGGGCGAAGAATGTGGCGCCCACGGGGGCGATGGCGTCGTCGAAATCGTAGGCGGGGTGGTGCACCCCCGCCGTGTCGCCCTGACCCAGCTTCAGGTAGGCGCCCGGCCGCGCCTCCAGCATGTAGCTGAAGTCCTCGGCGCCCATGACGCGGGGCGCGTCCACGTCCACCGCATCGGCGCCCGCCACCTCGCGCGCGACTTCGGCGGCGAACGCGACCTCGGCCTCGTGGTTGACGGTCGCGGGGTAGCTGCGTTCGTAGTCCAATGCGATCTCGACGCCGTGGGCCGCCGCTATGCCGGCCGCCACGGCGCCGATCCGCGCCTCGGTCCGGTCGCGCAGGTCGGCGGAGAAGCTGCGCACCGTGCCGCCGACGAAGGCCTCGCTGGCGATGATGTTGCTGGCCGTGCCGACATGGATCTGCGTGACCGAGATGACCAGCGGCTCCACCGGGTCCGTCTCGCGGCTTACCAGGGTCTGCAGCGACTGGACCAGAGCGGCGACCGCCGGGATCGGATCGACGGTCGAATGGGGGCGCGCCGCGTGGCCGCCGCGCCCGGTGACGGTGATGCGGAACTCGTCCACCGCCGCCATGATGGGGCCGGCGCGGGTCGAGAACTCGCCGACCGGGCGCCCCGGCGCATTGTGCAGCGCGTAGACCTGCCCGATGCCGAAGCGGTCCATCATGCCGTCGTCCACCATCGCCTTGCCGCCGCCGCCGTTCTCTTCTGCCGGCTGGAAGATCAGCGCCACGGTGCCCGAGAAGTTGCGCGTCTCGGCCATGTAGCGGGCGGCGCCCAGCAGCATCGCGGTATGCCCGTCGTGGCCGCAGGCGTGCATCTTGCCGGGCGTCAGGCTTGCCCAGGGCTTGCCCGTCGCCTCGGTGATGGGCAGCGCGTCCATGTCGGCGCGCAGACCGATGACGGGGCCGCCCGTCCCGCCATCGGCGCCGTGGATCAGCGCGACGATGCCGGTCCTTCCTATTTCTTCGTGGATCTCGTCCACGCCAAAGTCGCGCAGGCGTTCGGCGACGTAGGCGGCGGTGCCGTGGCAGTCGAAGGACAACTCGGGATGGGCATGCAGCCAGCGGCGCCATTCGGCCATGTCGTCGGCGAATGCGGCGATGCGGTTGTTGACGGGCATGGGCGCGGCCTCCGGGTTCGGGCTATTCGTTTCAGGTTCACAGGTATCCGGGAGGTCCGCAATGGGCAGCACCGACGACGATCCCATCCACGCGGTCCCCGACGGGATGCCGCGGCTGCTGGCGGTCATGGCGCGGCTGCGCGACCCCGTGGGCGGCTGCCCGTGGGACCTGCAGCAGGACTTCGCCAGCATCGCGCGGTACACGGTCGAGGAGGCCTACGAGGTCGCCGACGCCATAGCGCGCGGCGATATGGACGATCTGCGCGGGGAGCTGGGGGACCTCCTGCTGCAGGTCGTCTATCACGCCCGCATGGCCGAAGAGGCACAGGCCTTCGACTTCGATGCCGTCGCGCGCGGGATCGCGGCCAAGATGGTCGCACGCCATCCCCACGTCTTCGGTGACGCGCATGCGCCGCCGGGCTTCTGGGAGGCCGGCAAGGCGGCCGAGCGGGCAGCGCGCGGCGACGCGGGCGCGCTCTCGGGTGTGACCATGGCCCTGCCGGCGCTGGTCCGCGCGGAAAAGCTGCAAAAGCGCGCCGCCCGCGTCGGGTTCGACTGGGACGATCCCGACCGCGTCGTCGACAAGATCGCCGAGGAGGCGGCCGAGGTCGCCGACGCGCGGAGCCGCCTCGGACCCGACGAGATCGCGTCGGAGGTGGGCGATCTGCTGTTTACCGTGGTCAACCTCGCCCGTCATCTGGGCGTCGACCCCGAGGCGGCGCTGGCCGGCACGAACGCCCGCATGGAAAGCCGCTTTACCACCATGGAGAGGATACTGGCCGCGGCAGGCCGGCGGGTCGAGGATGCCGACCTTGCCGAACTGGAGGTGTTATGGACTGCGGCGAAACGTGCCGAACATAATCCTGACAAATAGCGTCGGGCATTGACCTGACAAAAACTGTCGGGTTAATTGCGGGAGTTTCCAATCCTGTGGAGCCTGACCATGACCCGACTGCCCGCACTGACCCTTCTGCTTGCCGCCACGGCCCTCCCCTCGATGGCGGAAGAGGTGAACATCTACTCCTATCGCCAGCCCGAGCTGATCCAGCCTCTGCTCGATGGCTTCACCGCAGCGACGGGCATAACCACAAACGTCGCCTTCATCGAGAAGGGCCTGACCGAGCGTCTGACGGCCGAGGGCGCGCGGTCGCCCGCCGACATCATCCTGACGGTCGACATCTCGCGCCTGACCGAGGCCAAGGATGCGGGCGTCACGCAGGCCGTGACCTCGGACGCGGTCGAGGCGAACATCCCGGCCGAACTCCGGGACCCCGACGGCCACTGGTTCGGCCTCACCACGCGGGCGCGCATCGTCTACGCCAGCAAGGAGCGCGTCGCCGAGGACGAGGTGACGACCTACGAGGACCTCGCCGATCCGAAATGGAAGGGCCGCATCTGCACCCGCTCGGGCACCCACGTCTACAACCTCGGGCTTCTCTCGGCGGTGATCGAGCATGACGGCGCCGAGGCGGCCGAGGCTTGGGCGGCTGGCGTCAAGGCAAACCTCGCCCGCAAGCCGGAAGGCAACGACCGTGCGCAGGTCCGTGCTATCTGGGCCGGCGAATGCGACATATCCCTGGGCAACACCTACTACATGGGCGCGATGCTGGCGGACCCCGAGCAGCAGGACTGGGCGAACGCAGTGCGCATCGACTTTCCCACCTTCGCCGACGGGTCGGGGACGCATGTGAACGTCTCGGGCGTGGCGATGACGGCCTCGGCACCCAACCGCGACGCGGCGCAGGCGTTCATCGACTACCTCGCCTCGCCGGAGGCGCAAACGATCTACGCCGATGTCGTCGACGAATACCCCGCCGACCCGGATACCCCGCCCTCGGACCTGGTGCAGAGCTGGGGCAGCTTCACCCCCGACGACACGGACCTCGTCACCATCGCCACCCATCGCGCCGATGCCCTGCGCATCATGGAGCGGGTGGACTTCGACGGCTGACACCACGATCGGCTGGCGCGCGTCGGGACCACCGCGGCGACGGCGGCGGTCGCTTCCCTACGCGCGGTACCCGACGCTGCCGGCGGCATGGGGCCGCCGTCAGGTGCCGCAGAACGTCTGCGTGACCGCCTGCCCGGCGCGCGGCGGCTCGGAAAATCCCGCGGCCGCCTCGAACGGGCGCGTGACGGCGCCAAGAAGGGCATGGAAAGGCGACATGTCGCCCCCTGCCGCCGCCTCTATCACCGCCTCGACGTTGTGGTTGCGCGGGATGACGGCCGGGTTGACCGCCGCCATGGCCGCCGACCGGGCCGCCGGGTCGGTGCCCTCTCCGGCCAAACGCGCCGACCAGTCGGCGAGCCAGCCGGTGGCCCAGTCCGGCGCATCGTGCGGCCCCGCCCCGCCGGAGGCGGCATCCGCCGGCCTGGCGTCGCCGCCGGCCGCCGAACCAGACGCCGGATCCGCCGTTTGGCCCCAGACCGGGAGCGTCCGGAACGTCGCGGTGAAATCGGCGCGTTCGGCCGCCATGCGGTCCAGCAGCGACGAGACGAGCGCCGCGTCGCCGTCCCCGGCCGTCGCAAGGCCCAGCTTGGAACGGAACGCGGCCAGCCACGCTTTCTGATAGAGATCGCGGAAGCGGTCGATCGCCTGGGTCGCGCGTGCCACGGCGGCGTCCGCGCCGCCGCCCGTCGACTCCTCTTCGATCAGCGGCAGAAGGCAGCTGGCGAACTGCGCCAGATTCCAGAGCGCGATTTCCGGCTGACGGGCGTAGGCATAGCGGCCGTAGCCGTCGATGGCCGAAAATACGGTGTCGGGGTGATAGCCGTCGAGGAAGGCGCAGGGGCCGTAGTCGATGGTCTCGCCCGCGACTGACATGTTGTCGGTATTCATCACGCCGTGCACGAATCCCACCGACATCCAGGCCGCAATCAGCCGGGCCTGCGCCGCGACGACGGCCTCCAGCAGCGCCAGCGTGCCCTCGGCCTGTGGATAATGGCGCCCGGTGACATGGCGGGCCAGCAGGTGCAGCGCCTCGGTGTCGCGGCGTGCGGCGAAATACTGAAAGGTCCCGACGCGCACATGGCTTGAGGCGACCCGGGTCAGGACGGCGCCCGGCAGCGGCCCGTGCTCGCGCAGAACGGTCTCGCCGGTGGCGACGGCTGCCAGGGCGCGCGTCGTGGGGATGCCCAGCGCGTGCATCGCCTCGCCGACCAGATACTCCCGCAGGACCGGACCGATCCACGCCCGCCCGTCACCGCCGCGGCTGAAGGGCGTGCGACCCGCCCCCTTCAGCGCGATGTCGCGGCGCGTGCCCTCGGTATCCACGACCTCGCCCAGCAGCACGGCGCGTCCGTCGCCCAGCTGCGGCACCCAACCGCCGAACTGGTGTCCCGCATAGGCCTGCGCCAGCGGATCGGCGCCCGCCGGGACGGCGTTGCCGGCGAGCACCGCTACTCCGTCCGGCTCCGATAGGGCCGCCGGGTCCAGGCCCAGCGACTGCGCCAGCGCATCGTTCACGGCCAGCAGAGACGGCGCCGCGACGGGCACCGGCGGTTGGCGCGCGTGAAACCTGCCCGGAAGGCGCGCATAGCTGTTGTCGAACCGGAACTGCAGGGCCATGGGCGGTACCTCCCGCTTGCGACATAGGGGCGCCGGGGCACCGCGGCCAGTGGGGAGCCTCCGCGCGGCCCTCAAGCCTTCGATGTCCGAACGTGGCGCTGCACCGGCAATGGATGTACACACGGGAACAGCGCTGACCGATGCTCGGTTGTCATAGGTCGGGAACGGAACACGACAAAAGGGAGGTACGAGATGCAAGCCGAAGGTCGCACGGGCATGCGGATCAAAGATCGCGCCGAATACAAGTTCAAGCCCAAGCCGCTGACCATGACGGCCGATCGGTCCGTGGCCGACGCCGTCGCCGACATGTCAGAGAAGAACTACGGCTCGGTAATCATCGTGGATGCCGACGACCGCGTGATCGGCGTCATGACAGAACGCGACGTGATGAAGAAGATCGTCAACCAGGGCCGCGACGCCAAGGCGACCACGCTGGGCGAGATCATGACCCGCGATCCCCGCCTTGCGTCCGAGGACGACGACATCGTGGACTGGCTGCGCATCATGTCGAACGAACGGTTCCGCCGCCTGCCCATCGTGGACAGCGAGAACCGGATCAAGGCGGTCTTCACCCAAGGCGATTTCGTCAGCTTCACATGGCCCGACATGATGCGGCAGATGACGCAACTGGGGAAGGCGACGCTCAGCCGGAACTTTCCCACGGCGCTTATCGGGGGCGGCGTGATGGTCTACACGCTGCTGATGATCGTGGTGATCGCCATCGTCCTGGGTTGATCCACGGTACCCTCGCAAGATCGCGCAGCGTTGTGGTCCGGCGGTCACGTCTATCGACGGGCGCGCCATTCGGGCCGTCAGGCCAGCGCGCGGTCCATGCGCCGCGCGGTGCCCGAGGGCCGCATCCCGGCGCGGGTGAAAAGCCGCTCCAGCCCCGCGTCGTCGATCCCCTCCACGCCCAGTGCCACGATGCCGCCGCGCCCCAGGGCAGGCGCGAGCGCCGTCAGAGCACCGCCCGCCATGCCCCGCCGTCGCACGGCGGACCGCACGTAAAGCGCGTCGATCCGCGCCGCGATGCCGCCCCGCAGCAGCGACCAGCCGAAGGCCAGCGACAGGAAACCAACGGGAGCGCGCGCCGGCCCGATGAGGTAGACGGCACCGTGGGGCGAACCGTCCAGCAAGGGCCGGACAGCCGCGTGCCAGTCCGGCGCCCCCTCGCCGCCCTGGCCCGTCGCCTCTGCGAATGCGGCGACCATGCCGGCGACACGGTCGAGGTCGTCCGGCCCGGCCAGCGCGATGGGCGCGCTCATGCCGGCACCGCGTGAACAAGGCGGCCCAGTCGTTCGGTCAGCAGTCCGAAGAACCCGTCGGCGTCGATGTCGCCGATGAAAAGGGCGTTGGGCGCACGGTCGGTCACGCCCCACCAGTCGGCGACGGTCATGCCCATGGTCAGTTCGGACGTCACCTCGACCTCGACGTTGATCTCGCGACCCCGAAAGAGGTCCGGCCGCAGCAGCCAGCCGATCACGCAGGGGTCGTGCAGCGGGGCGCCGGTGCTGCCGTACTTGGCGATGTCGAAGCGTTCGGAGAACGACGTCATCTCGGCCATCGCAATCCCCACGGGCGTACCGAGATCGCGGAACGCCTGCGCCCGTTCGGGCGTCACCAGCGCCTTGTGCGTCACGTCCAGCGGCAGCACGGTTATCGGCACGCCCGCGCGGAACACGATATCGGCCGCCTGCGGGTCGACGTAGATGTTGAACTCGGCCGCAGGCGTGATGTTGCCCACCTCGAAATAGGCGCCGCCCATCAGGACGATGCGCCGGATGCGCCCCGCGATGTCGGGGGCACGCTCCAGCGCGGTGGCGAGGTTGGTGAGCGGCCCGAGGGCACAGATGGTGATCGTGCCCGCGGGGGCCTCTCGCAGCAGCGACACGATGGCGTCGACCGCATGACCCTCCGCCAGCGGCATCGTCGGCTCGGGCAGCACCGGACCGTCCAGGCCGGTCTGCCCGTGGACATGCTCGGCCGTCACGAGGGGGCGCATCAAGGGCGCATCGCATCCGGCATGGACGGGCAGATCCCGGCGTCCAGCCAGCTCGGCCACCATGCGCGCGTTGCGCGTGACCATCGGCAGCGGCACGTTCCCGGCAACGCAGGTGAGCGCCAGCACCTCGATCTCGGGCGAGCCCAGCGCCATCAGGATGGCCGCAGCGTCGTCCTGACCCGGATCGGTGTCGATGATGATGCGGTGATCGGTCATGCGGGTCGCCGGGCCACCGCCGCCAGAATCCGGGCCCAGCTGCGGATGCCGCGGTGGAAGCTTTCCATGTCGTACTTCTCGTTGGGCGAATGGATCTGGTCGTCGTCCCGGCCGAACCCGATCAGCATGGAGTCCATGCCCAACACCGATTTGAAGTGCCCGGCGATCGGGATCGACCCGCCGCCGCCGATATAGGCGGCGGGGTTCGGCCACTCGTCGCTGAGCGCCGTGCGCGCCGCCTCGAACGCGGGGTCGCCGGTGGACATGACGCTGGCCATGGCCGCGCCGTGGCTCTTGAACTCGGCGGTGCAGTCGGCCGGCAGCTGCGCCGTCACCCAGTCGCGGAAGGCCCGGCGCAGGGCGTGCGGATCCTGGCGGCCGACCAGACGGAAGCTTACCTTCGCATGCGCCCGGGACGGCAGGACCGTCTTGAACCCCGCGCCCGTGTAGCCGCCCCAGATGCCATTGATCTCGGCCGTCGGACGCGACCACAACTGTTCGAGCGGGCGCCGCCCGGCCTCGCCCGCGGGGGTGGACAGTCCGACGTCCCCCAGAAAGCCGTCGACGTCGAAGGCCAGCCCGTCCCACTGCGCCAGCAGGTCCGCGGGCAGGTCGTCGACGCCGTCGTAGAACCCGGGCAGGGTCACGCGGCCCGCGTCGTCGTGCAGCCCGCCGAGGATGCGCGTCAGGACCCGGATGGGGTTCATCGACAGACCACCGTAGAGGCCGGAGTGCAGATCCTTCGACGGGCCGGTGATCGTCAGTTCCTCGCCCAGCAGCCCGCGCAGCATCGTCGTGATCGCCGGCGTTCCGGGGGCAAAGAGCCCGGTGTCGCAGATCAGCGCCAGATCGGCGCGCAGCTCGTCCGCATGCGCCTCCATGAACGGGACGAGCGAGGGCGAACCGCTCTCCTCCTCGCCCTCGAAGAGCACGGTCAGGCGGCAGGGCAGTGCGCCATGCACGGCTACCCAGGCGCGGCATGCCTCGACGAAGGTCATCAGCTGACCCTTGTCGTCCGACGCGCCGCGGGCACGGATGACGCGGCCGCCCGGCGTTTCCTCGACCGCGGGATCGAAGGGATCGCGGTCCCACAGGTCCAGCGGATCGACGGGCTGGACGTCGTAATGCCCGTAAAAGAGCAGGTGCCGGGCGGCGCCGTCCTGCGGACCGCCCTGCCCCACCACCATCGGATGGCCCGGAGTCGGCCGTTTGGCCGCGTCGATTCCGATGCCGTCCAGATCGGCCGCCAGCCAGTCGGCCGCGGCATCGC
This sequence comes from uncultured Alphaproteobacteria bacterium, assembly GCA_963722905.1. Classification (GTDB taxonomy): domain Bacteria; phylum Pseudomonadota; class Alphaproteobacteria; order Rhodobacterales; family Rhodobacteraceae; genus CAVROT01. Next base: position 78,572 of record CAVROT010000012.1, read on the forward strand.
AATGGCCGGCATAGGCCGGATCGGTCGAGATCGACGGGATGCGCAGAAGCTCCATGAGCCGGTCGACGGACTGCGCCAGCTCGCGGTCGATGCGGTCGAGGACGGGATCGAGGGTCATGCGCAGGGCTCCGTTCGCGGCGAAGCGTGACCCTACCAGCCGCCCCCGCCATGTCCAGCGGGGCGGCGGACCGGCGACGGTCCACCGCCGCGCGTGTCGGGCAGACGGGGCCGAGTTCGCCGACGCCCGTACAACCTGCGCATTGCAATTCGCCACAGGTGGTGGCGAATGCCGCGTAATGAACACAATATGCGCCGATTCGCACTGATTTCGCGTGCCACACCGGTTTCAGCATGTGCATACCCGTCATGGGCGTGCTAGCAACGGATCCAAGCGGCGTTACGATCCGATTCGAGGTCGAGCGGGGGGCCAGGGCAGTGACCAACGAGGCGATCGCATGATCGGACGCTTCCGTGTGCAGGAAAGCGCCCAGAAGGATGTCCGCCCGGTCGAGAAGCGCAGCTTCGACGACTTCGACGTGCGCCTCGGCGACGTCATGCGGGGCGAGCGGGCGACGCTGGGCAAGTCCCTTCTGGACGTCCAGCGCGAGCTCAAGATCAAGGCGACCTACATCGCCGCCATCGAGAACGCGGACCCGTCCGCGTTCGAAACCCCCGGCTTCATCGCGGGCTACGTCAGGTCCTACGCCCGCTATCTCGCCCTCGATCCCGAATGGGCCTACAAGACATTCTGCGCCGAGGGCGAATTCGCGACCGCGCACGGCATGTCCTCGGCCGCATCCGCCACGCGCAGTGAGGCGCGGTCGGCCGGCCGGGCGTCCGCCGCGCAGGCGCAGCCGGGCCTCCGCGACCCGTTTTCCGACCCTGCCGTACGGTTCGCGCCGCGCGGGCCGGGCGTGATGGCGGGCGTTCAGCCGGGGGCCATCGGCTCGATCCTGGTGCTGGCCGGGCTGATCGGCGTCATCGGCTATGGCGGCTACGCGGTGCTGAGCGAGATACAGAAGGTCCAGTTCGTTCCTGTCGAGCAGACGCCGGATGTGGTCGCGCAGCTGGACCCGGTTTCGACGGCACGCATCCCGCCCAAGGCGGACGAGGCCGCCAATGGCACGCCGGCCGTGTCCGACGGGTTCGACAGGCTCTACCGTCCCGAAGCGCTGGACGTGCCTGTACTCGTTGCCCGCGACGGGCCGATCGCCGGCCTCGATCCGCGCCGCAACGCGCTTCCGTCCCCGACGCCCGCCGTCGTCGCCGAAGATGCCGGCACCCAGAGCGCTCCGGTCCTGGCGTCCGCAGAGGTGGCCGAGGAGGCCGGACCGGACGATGGCGGGACCGGAATACAGGTCGTCACAGACGCCGCGCCAGGCGTCGCGCTGCTGGCCGTGCGCACCTCCTGGGTCCGCGTCCGGGCCGCCGACGGTACGGTGCTGCTGGAAAAGACGATGTCGCCCTGCGAACGCTTCGTGCTGCCACTCACCGAAGAACCGCCCACCCTGCGGACGGGCGAGTCCGGTGCCATCTACTTCGCCGTCAACGGGCTGACGTACGGGCCGGCCGGCCGCAGCGGTCAGGTAACCAGCAACCTCGCCCTTGCCGCCGATACGCTGGTCGGCAGCTACGCGGTCGCCGATCTGGAACGTGACGGCGACCTCGCCCGCATGGTCGCGGCCCTCTCCACGGTGCCCGCCGACATAACGGCGCCCGACTGCGGCTGATCCGCGGGGGCCGACGGCCGCGCGATTGATCGCGACGGGTGCCGCGTCTATGTTCGTTACGATGCCAACGGTAAGCGAAGCGGACACAATGGCCCATAATCCCATTCGCCCCTGGCGCAACATCGACCGTCGCGCCTCTCGCCGGATCATGGTGGGATCGGTCCCCGTGGGCGGCGACGCCCCGATCTCGGTCCAGACCATGACCAACACCGACAGCGGCGACGCGTCCGCCACCATAGCGCAGGTCCTCGCCTGCGCCGAGGCGGGCGCCGACATCGTGCGCGTCTCCTGCCCCGACGTGGCGGCCACGACGGCCCTGCGCGAGGTGGTGCGCGAGAGCCCGGTGCCCATCGTCGCCGACATCCATTTTCACTACCGCCGTGCCATCGAGGCGGCGGAGGCGGGGGCGGCCTGCCTGCGGATCAACCCCGGCAACATCGGCGACGACGCCCGCGTCAAGGAGGTGATCCGCGCCGCCAAGGACCACGGCTGCGCGATCCGCATCGGCGTGAACGCCGGTTCGCTGGAACGCGACCTGCTCGAAAGATACGGAGAGCCCTGCCCCGACGCCATGATCGAAAGCGGGCTGGACCATATCCGCATCCTTCAGGACAACGACTTCCACGCGTTCAAGATCAGCGTGAAGGCCAGCGACGTCTTCATGGCCGCCGCGGCCTACCAGGGCCTCGCCGAGCAGACCGACGCGCCCATCCATCTGGGCATCACCGAGGCCGGGAGCCTGTCGGCCGGCACCGTGAAGTCGGCGGTCGGGCTGGGGTTCCTGCTGTGGCAGGGTATCGGCGACACGATCCGCGTCTCGCTCAGTGCCGATCCGGTCGAGGAGGTGCGCGTCGGCTACGAGATCCTCAAGTCGCTGGGCCTGCGCCACCGCGGGGTGAACATCATCTCCTGCCCGTCCTGCGCGCGACAGGGGTTCGACGTTATCCGGACGGTCGAGGCGCTAGAGGACCGGCTGGCGCATATCAAGACGCCGATGTCGCTCAGCATAATCGGCTGTGTGGTGAACGGCCCCGGAGAGGCGCTGATGACGGATGTCGGCTTTACCGGCGGCGGCGCGGGCTCCGGCATGGTCTACCTGGCCGGCAGGCAGAGCCACAAGCTGTCCAACGACGCGATGATCGACCACATCGTAGAGAAGGTCGAGCAGCGCGCGGCGCAGATCGATGCCGAGGCGGACCGTCCGGTGGAGGCGGCCGAGTAGCCGCGTCGGCGCAACGCCGCGCGGCCAGAGCCGTCGACCCGGCCGGGCGCAGTCAGCCGGGGGCGCCGTCCGCCGCCAGCGACTCCACGTCTCTGAACTTGATCGATTCGCCACAGCCGCAGGCGTCGACCACGTTCGGATTGCGGAACTTGAACCCCAATTCCAGCAGACCGACCTCGTAATCGATCTCGGTGCCGAAAAGGAACATCTGCGCCATGGGGGCGATCATGACCCGCGCGCCGTCCTTCTCGACCGTCTCGTCCATCGGATCGACGGTGGTGACGTAGTCCATGGTATATTCCATGCCCGCGCAGCCGCCCTTCTTGACGCCGATGCGCAGACCCTCGTGGCCGTCGCGCGCCATCAGGCGGGCGATCTGGCGGATCGCCGCGGGTGTCATGCTGACGGCCTGCTTGCCGGGGATGCCGAACATATCGTGTCCCTTCCGTTTCCCCTCCAACCTAGGCGCGGCAGGCGCGACACTCAAGGCGCGCGGGGCCGCCCACCGCAGCAGACGGCCCTGCATCGGCAATCAGAGGCCCATGCAGTTGGCGTAGTACGTAACGGTCGCGGGCCAGTCCGAGAAGACTCCGGCGACGCCGACGTCCTGCGCCAGCACGTCCAGCAGCTCGTACGTCACCCCGTCGTTGTCCGTGACGTCGGCGATCGACTGGTAGTACCAGCCGCCGCCGGTCGACAGCGGGCCGGACCGCTCCAGGGTCCAGGTAATCAGCCCCAGGCCCGCGGCCTTCGCCTCGGTCGCGTAGACAGACGGCACGATCTTGCCCGAGTCGTCGGCCGTGACCAGCATCCACAGCGGCGGCGCGACGTACTTAATGCCCATGTCCGCCAGCTCGGCCATGGTCGGCTTGAACGTGGCGGCGTCCATCGGATCTATCTCGCCCTCGTCGTCGTCGAAAGCCTCGTAGCGGTCGTCGAGGTAGACGGCCTGGGCGCCGAACTCGGGCTCGTTCTCGATCCAGTAGAGAATGTCGGACAGGTCGAACGACTGCGCCCAGACGCGCGACGGATCGATGCCGGCGTCCTTGTATTCGTCGATCATCGCCTGCGCGTAATTCTCCTGGCTCATGCCGTCGTAGGGCATGTCGACGGCGGGCGCCTTCAGCTCGGGCGTGAAGTCGGCGCCGAAACTGTCGATCAGCTCGATCAATTCGGCATGGGTGATCACTTCGGCCCCGTCGACGTAGAGGTCCGTCCGCCAGGGGGCCGTGCCGCCGAGGAACGCCTCTGGCGTCGTCGCCGAGGGATCGGAGGCGTCCATCTTGGGCGACAGCTGGCGGAACTCGGCGAGGGTAAGGTCGGTCGTGCGGCATTCAGCGGCCGCGGGCGCGTCGCCCGCCGCGGCGGCGAAGGGGGTTGTGCATTTGCCGGCCAGGTCGCCCGCCACCATGTCGGTCGTGGTGGCGAGGTCGTCCTGCGCATGACGGCAGACCAGTGCCTTGTCGGCGGTGAAGGTCACGTCGCATTCGATGATGCCGGCGCCCTGCCGCGCCGCGGCGGTGTAGGACATGCCGGTATGCTCGGGGAACATCATTGCGGCGCCGCGATGGCCTATGGAGAAGGCGGTCTGCTGCGGGGTCTGGCCCATGCAGGACGCCAGCTTTTCCTTCAGCGGTCCGTCCGCCATCCGGTCGATGAGATATGCCGGGCGCTGGCCGTAGGTCACGGCATCGCCGGCCGGCGACTGCGCCGCGGCCGGCGCGGCCGCGATCAGGGCCAGGAGGGGGAGGGCTGCGCGAGGCGTCATGGGAAACATCCTTAATGCTGACGGGTACCGGACAGCGATGTACGGTACCCGTAACAGAATCTGCGCATCCCGTATAACAATTCGTGACAATCCAACCGACCCGCACCCGTCGGGTCGCATCGGATCAGGCGGCCTGGCCGGCCGCGACGTCCGGAAAGACGGGGCGTCCGTCATGATCCAGTTCGGCCGCGCGCGCGAGGATCGCCTCCCGCGCCTGGCAGGCCATGTTCCATGAGGTGTTGGGGTCGGCGCAGGGCAGCGAGAACCAGACCTCGACGCCGAAAGTGTCCTGCCCCGCGACGTTCACCGCCATCGAGTCGAGATCGCCGAGTTCGTCACGGTCGAGATCGCGCACGGCCTCGTCGAAGATGGGGCGCAGGGCGTCTACATCGATGCCGTGGGCGAACTTCAGCTTGATGATCCGCAGCATCTCGGGGGCCTGCATCGTCCAGTTCTCGAATGTGTTCGACGCGAACTCCTCGACCGGGACGACGACGCGCGTGCCATCCCAGTCGCGCAGCTGGACGAAGGTAAAGTTGATACGCTCCACATGACAGAGATAGCCGTTGTAGACGACCCGGTCCCCGATCCGCGCCGATCCGTTCATCGCGATCTGCAGCGATGACATGACGTTCGCCAGGACGCGCCGCGCCGCGAAGGCCAGGACCAGGGTGATCGCCCCGGCCGTGGCCAGCAGCGACAGGCCCAAGGACCGGAACACGTTCGCCTCGGTGATGACGATCCCCGCGCCGACCAGCACCACCACCACGATCACGGCGCGGCGGAAGGCCGAGACCTTGGTCGCCAGTTCCCGGTTCCCGTCCTGGCGGGCCTTCGACAGGTCGATGCCCTGCATCCCCACCAGCCGGTCCAGGACGGCGTCTATGGCGTTGACGACCAGCAACAGGGTCGCGGTCACGAAGCCGATGGCGATCAGCGGCGACAGCACCGCGTCTATCCGCCCCGAGAAGACGAAAAGCGACGTGGTGCAGACCGACACCACGAAGGTGACGGCGGCGAATATGGCCGGCCCCCGGATCGAGCTCAGGATGTTGCCGAGCAGCGCGTTCCCATTGCGTCGCGCGGCCATGGCGAAAATGCGGGCGACCAGCCAGCCGGTCAGGACCGCCAGAGCCACGACCAGCGGGATCGCCAGAATTTCCCACCGCATGAGGCCGATGGCCGTCCGTTCGCGCAGTACGTCGGGCAGCGAGGATTCCAGCGGCGACGGTCCATAACGGGCGAAGAGCGGCGGAATATTGTCCACGGTCTCGCGTGAAAAGACCCAGACGGGATCGCCGTCGCCGGGCTTCACGCGGTTGATCCGCAACGGCACGGGGCGCCCGTCGAGGTCAAGCAGCCAGATGCGGATCGACCGGCGGGGCTGGCCGGCCAGCGCATCGTTGGCCGCGGTGGTAGCGTCGGCCCCGTCGGGCCGGTCGGGCAGCCGGTTCCAGTCAAGCACGACCTTGCGCTCGATGACGGTGGCCAGCTGGCGGGCAAGCCGCGCACCCGAGACCGGCTGGTTGCCGGCGGGGACGTCGCGCATGTCCAGAAGATGCGCGGCGGCATCGAAATCGGCGGCATCGGTCGCGGCCATCAGCGTCTCGACGGTGGATTGCGGCGTGTCCCGCATCACACGGTCCGGCGGATCCCCCAGGCCGGGGTTCAGCGCGTCGATCTCGAAATAGCCGTCCTGCGCCATAGTGCCGGAACTGAGACCCAGCATGGCAACAATAGCCAGGATCGGCGCCAGCAGATGCAGGCGCACACGACCGATGCAGTGCGTCGTTTCCATCGTCACCAGGCGTCCGTCGGTCATTCGGGTCACAGGGACCCTAATCCGACCTGCGTTAAGGCTACATGAATCCGAGTTCCAGCCGTGCCTCGTCGGACATCATGTCCATGCCCCAGGGCGGCTCCCACGTAAGCTGGACGTCGACGGTCCTGACGCCCGCCACGGGGGCGACGGCATCGGCGACCCATCCCGGCATCTCGCCCGCCACGGGGCAGCCGGGCGCCGTGAGGGTCATTACCACGGTGACGTCGTTCTCGTCGGTCACGTCGACGGTGTAGACGAGGCCCAGATCGTAGATGTTCACCGGAATCTCGGGATCGTAGACGGTGCGGCACGCCTCGACCACCGGCTCGTAGAGCGGGTGATCGGTGGTAGACGCGGCGATCATCGGCTTTCCCTCCATAGGAGGCGCGGCCGGCGGATGGCCATCTTCGGGGGTCATGGGCCCGGGCTCCCTCTATCCTGAGCATTTCACATAGGATCTCCGGGCCCCGGCGTCCAGTGCACCTCCAGGTGGCGGTTTGCCCGCGCGGTCAGCCTCGTTCGGACGCGGCCCGCCCCACCCGGCGTTCGATCATGTCGAGCAGCGCGGCATAGGGGTCGGCGCCGGTTGCCCGCGCCACGGCGTCAAGCGGTGGCGCCGGATCCACGCCGCCCACGACCGTTCCGCCTGCGGCGCGCAACAGGTCCACCGTGGCAAGGCTGAGGTCCAGCGCTCGGGCGGCGCGCAGGGCCAGCGTTCTTTCCGGTTTGGTCAGCCCTGGTGCCTTGCCGGACCGGCCAGCGGGCCGCAGGGCGCGGCCCGGCGTCCCGCCGGACCGGGCAGCGGGCTGCGGATGGGGGTGCTGCGCGACCACCCGGCCGGCCATCACCAGCACACGCACGCCCGGCGCCTCCGGGCGACGCTGCACCAGGACGGTCGCACGCAGGTCGCGCATGGCCGCGATCACGCCGCGGGCCGCCGCCGCGTCGGGCACCGCCACGGGCGCCGGCGCGCCGGAGAGATGGAGCCACAGCGGTCCGCCCGCGTCGCCCGGCAGACCGGACAGCAGGTCGGCCAGGGCGGCGGCGGCACCGCCCGAGGCGGCGAACCCGCTGGGCGGCAGCGCCACGCGCGCCCGCGCCAGGGCCTGATGCGCCGCCACCCTGTCGCGCGCCACCTGGATGGCGCCAGGCGGATTGACGCAAAGAGCCCCCATCGTCGCGAACTGTCGCAGGACCGCCAGACCGTGCGCCGCATGGGCCGCGCCGATGCGCGCGACCACCGCGTCGGGCCTGTCCAGCCGAACGCCGGCCATCCAGAGCTCCGGCGCCAGCCCGTCCAGCACCATGGCGCAGCGGGCCGCATCGACGTCGATCACCACGTGGCCGCGCGCCTCGGCCTCGGCGGTCAGGCGCCGCAGCGTCGGCCCCTCGCCCGCGCCGCCCAGCAGCGCGATCCGCAACGCGCGGGTCTGCCCTGCCCGCGGCGACCGCCTGCGGTCGTCGTAGAGCGAATCGCTCAGTTGCGGCTGGCAGAATGCCTCGTTCGGAGCGACGACAGCGTCGGGCGGAATTGCCTGCCGCCCCAGAAGCATGCGGTAGGCCATCGCCCCCCGGTCGGTCAGCGTGACCTCGATGGGCCAGCGGCGTCCGTCGACGGCGATCTCGGTCTCGATCACATAGCGCAGCTCGGCCTCGCCGTTGGACGACGTAACTTCGCGGCGGTCCTTCAGCGGCGCCGTGCAGCGGATCGCCAGGGCGTCGCCCGGGATGGGATGCACGGTAAAGCGGACGCGGGGCGCGGCGGCGGGGCCATAGGGCTCGATCCCGTCGGCGTGCAGCGCCGAGGTGCGGGCGCCGGTGTCGACCTTGGCGCGCAGCGCGGGCAGGTCGAGGCCCGGAAGCGCGACCCACTCCTCCCACCCCAGCCGGAGGGGTGTGTCGTCATCCATGTCGTCCATCCCTTGCGGTCCAGCCCGGGCCGGCCGACAAGGCCGTCCGCGACAGAGTGCCCGCCCATGCCCCAGAACCTGACCTTCCGTCTAGACGCAACCGACGGTCGTGCCCGCACCGGCGTCATCGCGACGTCGCGCGGAGAGATCCGCACACCGGCCTTCATGCCGGTCGGGACCGCCGGCACGGTGAAGGGAATGTTGCCCGAAGGCGTCGCCGCCACCGGGGCCGATATCCTGCTCGGCAACACCTACCACCTGATGCTGCGCCCGGGTGCCGAGCGGATCGCCCGGCTGGGCGGCCTGCACCGGTTCATGAACTGGCCGGGGCCGATCCTGACGGATTCCGGCGGCTTCCAGGTGATGAGCCTCGCCGCGCTGCGCAAGCTGACGGAGGAGGGCGTGACCTTCCGCAGCCATATCGACGGCAGCCGGCACGAACTGACGCCCGAGCGTTCGATGGCGATCCAGCGCGATCTGGGCAGCGACATCGTCATGGCCTTCGACGAATGCCCGGCCCTGCCCGCCACCCGCGACCGTATCGCCGCCAGCATGGCGCTGTCGATGCGTTGGGCGCAGCGGTCGCGCGACGCGTTCGGCGACCGGCCGGGACATGCGCTCTTCGGGATACAGCAGGGCGGGCTCGACCTGGAGCTTCGCGCGGAAAGTGCCGAGGCCCTGCGCGCCATCGGGTTCGACGGATACGCCGTCGGCGGGCTGGCCGTGGGCGAGGGTCAGGCGGCGATGTTCGGTGTCCTCGACGACGCGCCGGAGATGCTGCCGAAGGACAAACCGCGCTACCTCATGGGGGTGGGCAAGCCCGACGACATCGTCGGCGCGGTCGCGCGGGGCATCGACATGATGGACTGCGTGCTGCCGTCGCGTTCGGGGCGGACCGGACAGGCCTTCACCCGGCGGGGCACCGTGAACCTCAAGAACGCGCGGCACGCCGACGATCCGCGCCCTCTGGACGAGGAGTGCGCCTGCCCTGCCTGCAGCGGATTTTCGCGCGCCTACCTGCACCACGTCTTCCGGTCGGGCGAGATGATCTCGGGGATGCTGCTGACGGCGCACAACCTGACCTACTATCAGACGCTGATGGCGGGCATGCGGGACGCCATCGCGGCTGGCGGTTTCGACGCCTGGCAGGCGACGTTCCACGCGCAGCGGGCCGACGGTGACATCTCTCCGGTCTGACCCCCGCACGGACACGTCATTCGTCTACCGCTGCCGGTGAGGCGGGCCGCCATCGCCAGCGTTGCCGGACATTTGAAAGGTCCGGAGGCTTGCGCCACAGGGTCGGCAGGCGGATACTGGCCGCAACCCCAGAGGGTTGACGCGGGCCGGTCGCGGCCCCACCTCACCCCCGTCCGAAGTGGGGAAATCGAAGGGCCGCCGCATCAGGGGCCGACGGTTTCCTGCCAAGAAGGAACTGCACATGACCGACACGCTCGCCTCTTCCTATCCCGTCCTGCCGTTGCGCGACATCGTGGTCTTCCCGCACATGATCGTGCCTCTCTTCGTCGGTCGCGAGAAGTCCGTGAGCGCGCTGGAAGAGGTGATGGGCGACGACAAGCAGATCCTGCTGTCCAGCCAGGTCGACCCCGGCGTCGACGACCCGGACGCCGACGGCATCTACCGCATCGGCGTGCTTGCCAACGTGCTGCAACTGCTCAAGCTTCCCGACGGTACCGTCAAGGTTCTAGTCGAGGGGCGGTCGCGCGTGCGGATCACCGACTTCGTCGAGAACGAGAACTTCTTCGAGGCCCGCGCCGAACGACTGGACGAGGAGCCGGGCGACGTCGACGCCATCGAGGCGCTGGTCCGGTCGGTCAGCGACGAGTTCGAGCGCTACGCAAAGGTCAAGAAGAACATCCCCGAAGAGGCCGTCTCGTCCGTCGGCGAAACGGGCGACAGCGCCAAGCTGGCCGACCTCGTGGCCGGCCATCTGGGCGTCGACGTCGCGCGCAAGCAGGAACTGCTGGAGACGCTCGTCGTGGCCGAGCGGCTGGAGAAGGTCTACGGCCTGATGCAGGGCGAGATGTCGGTCCTGCAGGTCGAGAAGAAGATCAAGACGCGCGTAAAGAGCCAGATGGAGCGCACGCAGCGCGAATACTATCTGAACGAGCAGATGAAGGCGATCCAGAAGGAACTGGGCGACAGCGAGGACGGCCAGAACGAGGTCGCCGAACTGGAAAAGCGCATCTCCGAGACCAAGCTCAGCAAGGAGGCCCGCGACAAGGCCGACGCCGAGATCAAGAAGCTAAAGAACATGAGCCCGATGAGCGCCGAGGCGACCGTCGTGCGCAACTATCTCGACTGGATGCTGTCGATCCCGTGGAACGTGAAGTCCCGCGTCAAGAAGGATCTGAACCGCGCCCAGAAGGTGCTGGACGACGATCACTACAGCCTGGAGAAGGTGAAGGAACGGATCGTCGAGTATCTGGCCGTCCAGCAACGCTCGACCAAGTTGAAGGGGCCGATCATGTGCCTCGTCGGACCGCCGGGCGTGGGCAAGACGTCGCTGGGCAAATCGGTCGCACGGGCCACGGGGCGCGAGTTCATCCGCATCAGCCTGGGCGGCGTGCGCGACGAATCCGAGATCCGTGGCCACCGGCGGACCTATATCGGGTCGATGCCGGGCAAGATCATCCAGGCGCTCAAGAAGGCCAAGACCTCGAACCCCCTCATCCTGCTCGACGAGATCGACAAGATGGGCCAGGACTTCCGCGGCGATCCGGCCTCCGCGATGCTGGAGGTTCTGGACCCCGAGCAGAATGGCAGCTTCGTGGATCACTACCTCGAGGTGGAATACGACCTCAGCAACGTCATGTTCCTGACGACGGCCAACAGCTACAACATGCCGTCGCCGCTGCTGGACCGGATGGAGATCATCCCGCTCGCGGGCTACACCGAGGACGAGAAGGCCGAGATCGCGCGCCGCCACCTCATCGCCAAGCAAATGAAGAACCACGGGCTGAAGGCGTCCGAGTTCGAGCTGACGGACGGCGCGTTGCAGGAGATGATCCGCACCTACACCCGCGAGGCCGGCGTGCGGAACCTGGAGCGCGAGATCGCCAAGCTGGCGCGCAAGTCCATCACCCGGATCGTGCGCGGCGAGACGGGCAAGGTGGTGGTGACGCCCGAGAACCTGGGCGACTTCCTGGGCGTGAAGAAGCACCGCTACGGGCTGGCCGAAGAGCAGGACGCCATCGGCGTCGTCACCGGGCTGGCCTACACCTCGGTCGGTGGGGAGCTCTTGCAGATCGAGGCGCTGCGCCTGCCGGGCAAGGGCCGGATGAAGACGACCGGCAAGCTGGGCGACGTGATGAAGGAGAGCATCGACGCGGCCGCAAGCTACGTACGGTCCATCGCGCCCAGCATCGGGGTCAAGCCGCCGCGCTTCGACACGATGGACATCCACGTCCACGTGCCCGACGGCGCGACGCCCAAGGACGGGCCGTCGGCGGGTCTTGCGATGGTGACGTCCATCGTGTCGGTCCTGACGCAGATCCCGGTGCGCAAGGACATCGCGATGACGGGCGAGGTCAGCCTGCGCGGCAACGCCATGCCCATCGGCGGCCTGAAGGAAAAGCTGCTGGCGGCCCTGCGCGGCGGTATCAAGACGGTGCTCATCCCGGCCGAGAACGAAAAGGACCTGGCCGAGATCCCCGACAACGTGAAGGACGGGCTGACGTTGATCCCTGTCAAGCATGTGTCGGAGGTCCTGCACCATGCCCTCGTGCGCAAGCCCGAGCCCATCGAATGGGACGAGGCCGCCGAAGAGGCCGCGGCGGCCGCACGTGCAGCCGCCCTGGCCGACCGTGTGGCGTCGGAGGCGCAGAGGGCACACCACTGACCCCGGCAGCCGACGAGGCAGTCTCACCAGCGATGCAGGAAGGCGCGCCGTCGGACGGCGCGCCTTTCATCCTTTCGGGCTCGCGCCATCGAACAGGGTGAGGCCGCGGTAAAGGTCCAGCCGTTGCCCCTTGCCGAATGGGTGGCTTGCACCGAGGCAATCACGCTGATGAAGCCCGAAGGCGTCCCGCGCCTATCGGTTTTGGCGCCCCCTTGCCGACGCGTCGGCCCGGGTTGGCAGGTCCTGCCGGGCCGACGGGAGCCTCCTGCCGCGTACCCCCTGGCGCCTGGGCCGCAGTCGCTTGCGACGCACGCGCGGTCTTGCTAAAGCCCTGCGCGGAGCGGGTGATTAGCTCAGCGGTAGAGCGCTTCGTTCACATCGAAGATGTCAGGGGTTCAAATCCCTTATCACCCACCACACCCCCCCGCCTGTTTACCTGAGACGAAGGGCCTCCGATGCTGCCGGACCTGCTGATCCTGCGGCACGGCCAGACCGAGTGGAACCGCATCGGCCAGTGGCAGGGGCGGTTCGATTCCCCCCTGACCGCGCTGGGCCGGGCGCAGGCTGTCGGCATGGCCGTGCGCCTTGCGGCCGAGGGCGTCGGACCCGGAACGCATGTCCTCTGGACCAGCCCGCAGGGTCGTGCGATGGCCACCGCGGCCGAGGTCGCGCGCGCCACGGGTCTCGTCGCGCACACCGACAGCCGGCTTCGAGAGATCGGCGTCGGCGCCTGGGCGGGACTGGGGCGATCCCGCCAGGAGGCAGCATGGCCCGGACCGCCGGACGAGCATTTTCTCGACCGCTATGCGCGGGCACCGGGGGGCGAGACGTTTGCCGCCCTCATGGCGCGCGCGTTGTCGTTCCTCGCGTCGCTCGACGCGCCCGCCGTGATCGTGACACATGGAATCACCTCTCGCGCCCTGCGTTCGGCCGCCCTGGGGCTGGGCGAGGACGGCCTGCGCAGCGTTCCCGGCGGACAGGGCGTGATTCACCGGATCGCTGCGGGAGAGGCCGGGATCTGGCACGCGGCGGACGATGCGTCCGACACAGGGCGGACGAACGGCACGGGCGAAATGCCGGCCTGACGCTGCCCTTGCCAGCAGGGTCGCCGGTCCGCTAGACCGCGCATCGTGCAGGGTGATTAGCTCAGTTGGTAGAGCGTCTCGTTTACACCGAGAATGTCGGCGGTTCGAGCCCGTCATCACCCACCACCGCCCGCTGCCGGCACCGCTTCGATCCCGAAACCCGGCACACATGCGGATCCGGGATCGGGCCGGTGCGGTGCGTGGAGTCGAACGACCGCCGATGCCGGGACGCCGCGGGGGATCGCCGGACCCGTACCGGCGCAGCCGGCGGATCGGAAACTGGCACTTTCTGCGGAGATCGGAAAACGCGGCATCCGCGCTTGACGGCCAAAGGCGCCCCCCATAGAACGCCCCACACGTCGGAAGGGCCCCCCGCACTTGGGGCCGGTCGGGCGGGCAATGGGCGGTTGTAGCTCAGTTGGTTAGAGTACCGGCCTGTCACGCCGGGGGTCGCGGGTTCGAGCCCCGTCAACCGCGCCACCATTGCCCGACGACGTTCCGACCCTTACATGCGAACCGGATTTCCCCTGCATGGCTGTCCGGAAACGTTCTGGACGACCATGGTGCGACCCTGCAGGGCAATGTCAGGCCAACAAATCGGCGGACTCCCGGCGAGCGCGCATGTCGAACGGCACCGCGAAAATACGGCAGTACTCGTGCGGCGGCGCAAATGCACCTCGATCATATGCCGTGCACCGGGACGTCACGGTCCCGATGCAAGTCCCCGGAGGTCAGTCCGTCACGGTCACAGTGCGCATGACGTCCGGCGCGTCGGGCACGGCGCCGCCGCGGCCCTCGCCGCGCTTGATCGAGTCGATGACGTCCATGCCCTCCGTCACCTCGCCGACGACGGTGTACTGGCCGTCCAGATGCGGCGCCGGGGCGAACATAATGAAGAACTGGCTGTTGGCGCTGTCGGGCGACTGAGACCGCGCCATGCCGACGGTGCCCCTGTCGAACGACCGGTCCGAGAACTCGGCCGGCAGGTCGGGCAGGTCCGATCCGCCCATGCCGGCCCGCGAGAGATCACTGCCCTCGGCCCCGAAGGCGACATCGCCGGTCTGCGCCATGAAGCCGTCGATCACGCGGTGGAAGACGACGCCGTCATAGGCGCCCGCCTCGGTCAGCTCGACGATCCGGGCAACGTGCTGCGGCGCCACATCCTCGAAGAGGTCGATGACGACGGTGCCCGAGGTGCCGCCCTCCACCTGTATTTCAAGGCCGGTCGCCAGCGCCGGCGCGGCGGCAATCAGCGCCGCGGCCGCAGCGGCCATCGCGAGGCTACGCATCGGCGGCGACCTTGACCGAGATCATGCGATCCGGGTTCGCGGGCGGCTCGCCCCGCGCGATCTTGTCCACAAGCTCCATCCCCTCGGTGACGCGGCCGTAGACGGTATATTGCCCGTTGAGGAACGCGTTGTCCGAAAAGTTGATGAAGAATTGGGAATTGGCGCTGTCGGGGTTCGACGATCGCGCCGCGCCGATGGTCCCGCGCGCATGCGGCTGGTCCGAGAATTCGGCCGGCACGTCGGGATGCTCGGAACCGCCTGTTCCGGCCAGACGGATGTTGAAGTCGCCCTCGGCGTTGCCATTGGCCACGTCGCCCGTCTGCGCCATGAAGCCGTCGATGACGCGGTGGAAGACCACGTTGTCGTAGGCGCCCGCGCGGACCAGCGTCTTCATCCGCTCCACATGCTTGGGGGCCACGTCGGGCATCAGCTCGACCGTGACGGTGCCATCCTTCAGCTGGATCAGGATCGTATTCTCGGGATCGGCGATGTCGGCCATGCTGTCCTCTTCTGTGTCGGAGTCGCGGGGACAATAAGTCCGGGCGCCCGCAGGCGAAAGGTGAAACGCCTCACGGTTCCCGGCGCGGGCCGCGACCGGTTGACGTTGACTGCGGCGGAGGCGATGCCGACAACCGGCGGCAGGGCATCCGATCCGGGGAGGCGCGCGATGGGCTGGAACACACTGGACGACATGGATCTGCGCGGCCGGCGCGTGCTGACGCGGGTGGACCTGAACGTTCCCATGGAGGCCGGCAGGGTCACCGACGCCACGCGGATCGAACGGATCGTGCCGACGGTGCAGGCGATCCTCGATGCCGGCGGGCTGCCTGTGCTGCTGGCGCATTTCGACCGCCCCAAAGGCAAGGTCGTGCCGTCGATGTCGCTGCGCACGGTGCTGCCGGCGCTGAAGGACGCGCTGGGGTGCGACGTCGCCTTCGCCCAGGATTGCGTGGGCGACGCGGCCGCATCGGCCGTAGCCCTGCTGGGGCCGGGCGACGTCCTGCTGCTAGAGAACACGCGGTTCCATCCCGGCGAGGCGGCGAACGACCCGGAGTTCTGCGACGCCCTGGCGGCGAACGGCGACGTCTACTGCAACGACGCGTTCTCGGCAGCCCACCGCGCCCACGCCTCGACCGAAGGTCTGGCCCACCGCCTGCCCGCCTGCGCCGGCCGCCTGATGGCCGAGGAGCTGGCGGCGCTGACGGCCGCGCTGGAGATGCCCGAACGTCCGCTGGTCGCCGTCGTGGGCGGGGCCAAGGTGTCGACCAAGCTGGACCTTCTGGCGAACCTCGTGCGAAAGGTCGATTTCCTCGTCATCGGTGGCGGCATGGCCAACACCTTCCTTGCCGCGCAGGGGCACGAGATCGGCACCTCGCTGGCCGAGCGCGAGATGACCGGGACGGCGTCCGAGATCCTGTCGCGTGCCGATGAGGCATCCTGCGAGATCGTGCTGCCCGTCGATGTCGTCGTGGCGCGCGCGTTCGAGGCGGGCGCCGCGCACGAGACGGTCGCCGCCGATGCCTGCCCCGAGGGCGCGATGATCCTCGACGCCGGCCCCGCGTCGGTCGCACGGATCATGGCGCTGCTGGACGTTGCGGAAACGCTGATCTGGAACGGTCCCCTCGGCGCGTTCGAGATCCCGCCCTTCGACGCCGCCACGACCGCGGCCGCGCGGCATGCCGCGGACCTCAGCCGGGCGGGCCGGCTGGTGTCGGTCGCGGGGGGCGGCGACACGGTATCGGCTCTCGTCCGGGCCGATGCGGCCGACGGGTTCACCTATGTCTCGTCCGCGGGCGGCGCGTTCCTGGAGTGGATGGAGGGGCGGACCCTGCCGGGCGTGGCAGCGCTGAATACACCCTCGGACCATAGGTAGTTGAATGAAGGATGCGGCAAGCCTCGGAACCCTCGGGCAGTAGCTCGATTCCGGCTTCACCTTCGGCGAGGGCTCCAAGGAGTTCCCGTTCCATGGCCAGTCCCGGCTCCGAGATCCGGGATGGGCCCAACCCTTGTCTCTTCCAATTCATGGAAATTGGAGCTTTTCCTTCCCGGCGTTTATATCTCTCAAGGCCCGAACAACCTTTCGTGCCCTGGATACGGCACCGAACCCCATTAATTCGAATTCTACTTCAAGACGATCGGGCTGCTCACCTGTATTCGAGTTCCGGGCGCAGTTCGGTTCGTTGGTCAGGCTTTCCTAAGTCCGTTCTGAGCGACGGCGCCGTCGGCGAGTTCCGGGAACCGTACTGACGGCTGTGTCACATGCGGGCGGACAGCGCCTGAACGCTTCGCTGCCATGGTGCCGTCGGCCCTAAAAGGCGGGCGTTAGCGCCATCGGCGTTGCGCCTCGCTGGCGCCGTGCCTATGCCCGTCGCCAACAGCAAGCACCCCGGAGCCGCCGCCATGCCCGTTACCGATGCCGTGAAGAAGATCCTCGCCAATTACGAGGGCGAGACGCCCGGCGTGAAGGGCAAGCTGGCGCAGATGCTCATGCACGGCAGGCTGGGCGGGACCGGCAAGATGATCATCCTGCCCGTCGATCAGGGGTTCGAGCATGGGCCGGCGCGCACCTTCGCCCCGAACCCGCCCGCCTACGACCCGCACTACCACTACCAGCTGGCCGTCGACGCGGGGCTGAGCGCCTACGCCGCCCCCCTGGGGATGCTCGAGGCGGGCGCGGACACCTTCGCGGGCCAGATCCCCACCATCCTGAAGCTCAACAGCGCCAATTCGCTGATGTCGGGCACGGCGGGCAAGAACCAGGCGGTGACGGGCAGCGTTGACGACGCCCTGCGGCTGGGCTGCGCCGCTATCGGCTTCACCATCTATCCGGGCTCCGACATGGCGCTCGACATGTTCGAGGAGATCGTCGAAATGCGTCGCGAGGCGGCCGCCTGCGGCGTCGCCACGGTCATCTGGTCCTATCCGCGCGGCGAGGCGATCAGCAAGGACGGCGAGACCGCCATCGACATCGCCGCCTATGCCGCGCAGATCGCCGCGCTGCTGGGCGCGCACATCATCAAGATCAAGCTGAGCACCGACCACCTTGAGCTGAAGGAGGCGAAAAAGGTGTTCCAGGACGAGGGCATAGACGTCTCCACCCAGGCCGCGCGTGTGCGCGAATGCGTGCGGTCCAGCTTCGACGGGCGGCGGATCGTCGTCTTTTCGGGCGGCGCGAAGAAGGGCGAGGACGGCATCTACGACGACGCCCGCGCCATTCGCGACGGCGGCGGCAACGGGTCGATCATCGGGCGCAACTCGTTCCAGCGCGAACGCGGCGAAGCGATGGCGATGTTCGACAAGCTGGTCGATATCTATCTGGGCAAAGCATAGTCCACGCAGGCGCGCGCTGCCGGTTCTGGCGGCGCGCGCGGCGTCCGACCGGCATCTCACACTTATTTGCCGCCAGTCCCGACCAACGACCACCCGGAGCTTCGCCGATGATCGTCATGACGCTATTGGTGCGCGACGAAGAAGACATCCTCGCCGAGAATATCAGATACCACCTCGAACAGGGCGTGGATCACGTCGTGATCACCGACAATCTCAGCGCTGACGCGACCCCCGACATCATCGCCGATTTTGTTCGGCAGGGTGTCGCAACCGCGATTTCCGAGACGAACGACATTTACGCGCAGTCGAAGTGGGTCTCGCGCATGGCCGACGTGGCGGCCGACATGGGCGCGCGGTGGGTCCTGCATACGGATGCCGACGAGTTCTGGATCACCGACAGCGGCGTCCCCGTCTCGACGTTCCTGCGCCGGGCCTTCCTGAGAAACGTCGTGCAGGGTCGCAGGACCGATTTCGTCTGCACCGGCGACGCCGGGCAGCCGTTCTGGGACCGCATGATCTACGCCAAGACCCGTTCGCTGAACCCGATCGGCCGTCCCCTGCCCCCCAAGATCGGGCACCGGGCGCGGCGCGGGATCGTCGTGAAGCCGGGCAATCATGGCCTGGAGGGGATCAGGTGGCAGCGCAAGGCGACGACTGGGCTGGAGATCCTCCATTTCCCGCTGCGGTCGCGGGCGCAGTTCATCGCCAAGACGGTGGCCGGCGGACGCGCCTACGAACGCAACACTGCCCTGCCGGAAAGCACCGGTCGGGCGCGCCGCGCGCAGTACCGCGAGGTTCAGGAGACCGGCACGACCGCCTGGCTGGAGGACAACATCCTGAGCGACGCGCAGGTCCATGCGGGGGTCGCCTCGGGCGGGCTCGTCGTCGACGAACGGCTGCGCGGATTCTTCGGGGCCCACACGGCGGATTGACGCACGCCCGTCATGGTCGGCACGCATGCTGCGCTTGCCCGTACAGGGGATTCGCGCTATGAGAACGCGGCGACGTTATCTCTATCGATCCCCTGTCCGGTCACACGGCTACAGTGCTCTCGATCTTGCCCTGACAAAGCCGCGCCGTTGCACTTCCGCGAACGGCAACTGACACGAGACAAGGAATACCACGATGGCCAACGGCACCGTGAAATGGTTCAATGCCACCAAAGGCTTCGGCTTCATCGCACCCGACACCGGCGGTAAGGACGTCTTCGTCCACATCTCCGCGGTCGAGCGTGCGGGCCTGACGGGCCTCGCCGACGATCAGAAGGTTACATACGACGTCGAAGCCGGCCGCGACGGCCGCGAATCGGCGACGAACCTTCAGCTCGCCTGAGCGCGACCGCTCCGCGAGGGGCCGATGAGACAGGAAGGCGCCTTGAGGGGCGCCTTTTTCAATGCCGGTTCCGGCCCGGCCATTGGCCCGACGCCGTTGCCCCTGGCCAGTCGCCTGTCTGCTGTCAGAGGATCCGGTCGGACACAGGTACGTCCGCCGAAGCCTCCAGTGCCGGGTAGCGCCAGCCCAGAGTCGCACCGCGCGCGACGAACGAGATGGACAGCGCCATCCAGAGGCCGTGGTTGCCCAGCATCGGCGCCAGCAAGACCAGCGCCACGACATAGATCGCGAGGGACAGCGCCATCATGTCGCGCATCTCGCGCGACCGCGTGGCACCGATGAAGATGCCGTCGAGGATCCACGCCGCCGCACCCAGAACCGGCGCCGCAACCATCCACGGCAGATAGACGCGCGCCTCGGCCCGCACCGGCTCGGCCGTCGTCATCACGTCGACGATGGCGCCGCCGGCCAGCGCGAAGGCAGCGGCCAGCGCAAGGCCCGTCGCCCCGCCCCAGATCGCGCACAGAAGGGCCGAGCGCCGCAGCCGGTCGCGCCGCGCCGCGCCCAGCGCCTGCCCGACGAACGTCTCGGCCGCGAAGGCGAAACCGTCCAGCGCAAAGGCCGTGATCTCAAGGAACTGGAGCAGGATATGGTTCGCCGCCAGCCGCACGTCGCCAAAGCGCGCGCCCCAGAAGACGAACGAGAGGAACATGGCCTGCAACATCAGCGACCGCAGCAGGATATCGGTGTTGACCGAGGCGAAGCGGCGCAGGCGCACGGGGTCGGCGACACGCGCCCAGTCGCGCCAGGCGGGCGTCGCGAACGCGTCGCGACACAGCCAAAGCCCCAGCGCCAGCCCGGACCATTCCGCGATGACCGTCGCCGTCGCCACGCCGGCGACGCCCCAGCCGAGGCCCAGCACGAACCACAGGTCCAGTCCGATGTTGAGGCCGTTCATCACCAGCTGGATCACCAGGACACCGCGCGTCCGCTCGGCCGCGATCAGCCAGCCGGTGATGGCGTAAAGCCCGATCAGCGCCGGCGCCGACCAGACGCGGATGCCCATGTAGGTGCGCGCCAGCCCCTCGACCTCGGCCGAGGCGGGCGACAGGGCAAAGGCGGCCGCGAAGAGCGGCAGCTGCAGCGCGGTAATGGCGAGGCCCGCGACGGCAGCGATGCCCAGCGCACGGCTGAGGATCGCCGCGACCTCGGCCGTGTCGCCCCGGCCCAATGCCTGGCTGGCGAACCCGGTCGTGCCCATGCGCAGGAATCCGAACACCCAGTAGAGCGCGGTGAGGATGATCGCACCGAGGCCGACCGCGCCGATGGGAGCGGCAAGGCCCATCTGCCCCACGACGCCGGTATCGACGATGCCCAGGACGGGCACGGTGGCATTCGACAGGACGATGGGCAGGGCGACCGCCAGAACCCGCTTGTGGGTGATGGGACGGAGCGGCGCCGACGCCGCGTCAGACATCGGGCGGTGCCGCATCCATCGGAGGTTCCATGTCGCCCGTCACCCCCGCCGCGGCCGGCATCAGAAAGTGCCCCGTCGCCTGCGCGAAGAGTCGCGAGCGATTGTCCTGCCACGCCTCGACATGGACCGAGGCGTAGCGCCGTCCCGAGCGGTTCACCCGCGCCCGCGCGTAGGCGTCGCGCGGCAGGCCGGTGCGGAGGTAGTCGACGGTGAAGTCGATCGTCTTGGGCATCCGCAGCCGATCGTCCGGTGTGCCCGGCACGGCCGAAGCGCCCTCCATCCGCTCCCACGTCTGGGACCAGGCCAGTTCGATGATGGCCGTCACCTCAAGGAACGCCGCCGTCACGCCACCATGGATCGCGGGCAGGTCGGGATTTCCGATCAGCCGCTCGGCGAAGGGCAACGTCGCCGTCAGCTCGTCCCCGCGCCGGTCGAAGGCGATGCCCAAAAAGCCGATATAGGGCACGCCGCCCACCAGCGTGGCGAGCGCCGCATCGCGTCGCTGCTTGATCACCTGTACCGGCTCGGGCGGCGGACGCCTCATTGCGACGCCCCCGCCGGGCGCTCGACGGTGAATGCGCCGGTGGCGGTGGCGACGGGCGTGCCGCCCTCCTCGTCGGTCGCGATGGCGCGCACGAAGGCGACGGCGCGGGTGACATGATAACATGTCGCGTGGGCGCGGATCGCGAGGCCGGGCCGGGCCGCGCGCATGTAGTCTATGCGCAGGTCGATGGTCGCGGTGCCCGCCGGACCGCTGGCATGGCACATGACGGCCGCGCCGCCGCAGGTGTCCATCAGCGCGGACACGGCACCGCCGTGGATCACCCCTGTCGCGGGGTCGCCGACCAGGCGCGCGTCCCACGGCATCGCGATCTCGGCCTCGCCTTCGCCGATGCGGGTCAGCTCCATGCCGAGGGCGCGGGAATGCGGAATGGCCTGGATGAACTGGCGGGCGATGGCATGCAGTCGGTCGGTCATGGTGCGAACTCCGGCGGCGGGCCAGCCTGCAGGCGGGACACGCTGCCGGATGTATCCGTCCTATGGCCGCACAGGACAAGGCCGCGCGCCGCATGGACGTCGACGCCAAAAACCGCCCACGCCCGCGCAGCCGCGCCGTCACGTCCGGGCGGGTCGTGGGAACGGGGACACGTCGCAGACGTTGAAGGGTTCGACGCAGCGCTGCCCACGGCGCCGGCGGCAGCCAAGGAAGAGCGATGGCCGACAGATTGAAACTGGCCGTTTTCGGCGCTGCAGGCGATACCGGCGACCAGATCGTCCGGCAGGCGCTGCAGCGCGGCCACGACGTCCGCGCCGTCGAGAGGGCCTGGGACGCACCTCCCCCCTGGGCGGCCTCGGTCGAGCTGGCCGAAGCCGATGTCCTGTCGGCAGACCTTGCCGAAGCCGTGGCGGACCGGGATGCCGTCATCTCGGCGATCGGCCTTGCGCCCTCGCCGATGACGGTGGTGGCGCCGCCGCCGCTGTACACCGAAGGGGTCCTGCGCACGATCCGCGCAATGCAGGGCGCCGGCGTCCGCAGGCTTGCCGTCGTCTCGGCCAGTTTCGTTGCCAGCCGCGACCGTGGACCGCTCTGGTTCCGCGCAGCGGCGCAGACCGCGCTCGACCGGGTGTTCACCCAGATGGGCGAGATGGAGCGCATCCTGCGGGCCGCGGACAGGATCGACTGGACCGCGGCGCGGCCCGGCTGGCTTCTCGATGCGCCACTGACGCAGGACTATACCGTGACGCCGGACGTGATCCCACCAAATATGATACGCACCCGCCACGCCGATCTGGCCCATTTTCTGCTGGACTGCGTCGAGACGGGCGACTGGATCGGCGGCACGCCGGCCATCGCGCGGTCCGAACCCGCATCGGCCAGCACGCCCGACAAGCTGATCCGCGCCGCTTTGCGACGATGAGGGTGCGACCGGTGCATCGGACGGAACGGGGCGGGCCACCCGCCGTTTGGTCCTGCACGAGTTCGGCGGCACCCTTTTCCGGCCGCTACAGGAGCTGACAGCGCCATGGACGAGCCGCGACTGACCTTCAAGGACATGTGCGAACGGTTCGACGCCACCCCGCGGACGCTGCGATATTATGAGTACATAGAGTTGCTGCAACCGGAACGGAACGGCCGGACCCGGACCTATGGCTCGCGCGAGATCGCCCGCATGACGTTGATCCTGCGAGGCCGGCGCTGGGGATTCCCGCTGGAGGACATCCGGCAATGGCTGTCCCTCTATGACGACGCGGGGACAGAGACTCAGATGGAGGCCTGGCGCACCCTGGCCGACAGCCGGCTGGCCGCACTGGAGGTCGAACGCACCCAGCTGGACCGGACCATCGAGGAATTGCGAAAGGCCAGGAGCATGCCCGCGGACGGCTTTTGAGGGCAGGGGAGATACGGCGAGTTTCTGCCATCACTGCTTTTCCCAGCGTCAAGACTCCGCCGATCGGGTCGCCGGATCTTCATCTATGTCATCGTGACGTTACGTCGCGTTTATCCTTGCGTGAACGTGCATTGAAACAGGGTGTGACTCGCGACAACTGCCGCCCCGGACAGGCGGCTGGGAGTGCGACGCTATGAGCGACACGGTTTTGACGATCCGACAGATGTGCGAGACTTACGACGTGACGGCGCGCACCCTGCGCTTCTATGAGGCCAAGGAATTGCTGCATCCGGTACGCGAGGGGCAACGGCGGCTCTTCACCCCAAGGGACAGGGCACGGCTGACCCTCATCCTGCGCGGAAAGAGGTTCGGCTTCAGCCTCGAACAGATCCGCCAACTGCTGGATCTCTACAACAAGGACGATCGCCAGCTGGCTCAGTTGTCGCGGACCTCGGAGGTCGGTCAGAACCGGCTGAGCGAACTCAGGCTCGAACGCGAAGAGCTCGATGCCGCGATTTCGGACCTGGAGGGTCAACTTTCGCACATCGGCATGATGCTAGAACAGATCAAGCGCGACGACGCCGCCTGAATGCCGTAGACCGACCGCGCGGCCTGCGCCGGTGGCCGGATCAGACTGGAGACCTATTGCGATGCCCGTCTATACCGCCCCAGTCGAGGACATGCAGTTCGTCCTTCACGAGGTCCTGAACGTATCGAGCGCCGGCATTCCGGGTTACGACGACATGGAGCGTGACGTGACCGCCGCCGTCCTGGGCGAAGCGGCGAAGCTGGCCGAGAACGTGCTGGCCCCTCTCAACCGGGTCGGCGACCACCAGGGATGCCGATTGGAGAATGGCGTGGTGCGCACGCCCGAGGGGTTCAAGGGCGCCTACGACCTCATGCGCGAAGGCGGCTGGATGGGTCTGGACGCCGATCCCGATCACGGCGGCCAGGGCATGCCTTATCTGCTGGGAACGGCTGTGGGCGAGATGTTCGTCAGCGCCAACATGGCGTTCAACATGTATCAGGGCCTGACGCACGGCGCGATGTCCGCCATCGCCGTCCACGGAACCGAGGCGCAGAAGGCGACCTACCTGCCCCGGATGATCGACGGCACGTGGTCGGGGACGATGAACCTGACCGAACCGCAGTGCGGGACGGATCTGGGACTGATCCGCACCAAGGCGGTGCCGCAGGACGACGGCAGCTACGCGATCACCGGCCAGAAGATCTGGATCTCGGCCGGCGAGCACGACCTGACGGACAACATCGTTCACCTCGTGCTTGCGCGGATCCCCGGCGGCCCGGACGGTGTGAAGGGCATCAGCCTCTTCGTCGTGCCAAAGTTCCTGCCCAATGATGACGGTACGCCGGGCAAGCGCAATCCGCTGTCGTGCGGGGGGCTGGAAACGAAGATGGGGATCCACGGCAACGCCACCTGCGTGATGAACTACGACGGCGCCACGGGCTGGCTGGTGGGCGAGACCCACAAGGGCATGCGCGCGATGTTCACGATGATGAACGAGGCGCGGATCGGCGTCGGCGTGCAGGGCTACGCGCAAGGCGTCGTGGCCTACCAGAACGCCGCGGCCTTCGCGCGCGATCGGCTGCAGGGCCGCGCTGCCGCGGGCGCCGTGGCCGAGGACAAGCCTGCGGATCCGATCATCGTACACCCCGACGTACGCCGGAATCTGCTGCACCAGAAGAGCTTCGTCGAGGGCGCGCGCGCCTTCACCTTCTGGGGCGCCTCGCTCATCGACCGGGCGCACCGGGGCGGCGACGCGGATGCAGAGGCCATGATCTCGCTTCTCACGCCGGTGCTGAAGGGTTTCCTGACCGACAAGGGGTTCGAGACGGCGGTACTGGCGCAGCAGACGCTGGGCGGCAGCGGCTATACCACCGAATGGGGGATGGAGCAGTTCGTGCGCGATGCGCGCATCACCATGGTCTACGAGGGAACGAACGGCATCCAGTCTCTCGATCTCGTCGGTCGCAAGCTGGGGCTGAACGGCGGCCGGACCGTCATGGCGTTCTTCGAACTTGTCAGGGCGTTCCTGAAGGAGAACGAGGATGACGCGGCGCTGAAGGCCGGCTTCCTCGATCCGTTGAAGTCCTCGTCGAAGGACCTTCAAGCCGCGGCCACGTGGTTCATGGAGAACGGTTTGAAGAACCCCGAAGAGGCGCTGTCGGGCAGCTACGACTTCATGCACCTCTTCGGGCATGTCTGCCTCGGTCTCGTCTGGGCGCGCATGGCGAAGGCGGCGAGCGTCGGGCTGAAGGCGGGTACCGGAAACGCCGAATTCTACCGCACGAAGCTGGCGACCGGGCGCTATTACATGGCCCGCCAGCTGCCGGCGACGTCCATGCACCTCGCCCGGATCCGCAGCGGGGCCGCGCCGGTGATGGAGCTTGCGGCCGAACAGTTCTGACATTTGACCGTCCGGGGCGGCCGCGGGGTTCGGACGCCTCCGGCGGGGGAGTATTTTCGACAGGATGAAGACGGGGGCACCCCGCCCCGGCGGGTCGTCCGGGATCCGGGACGGGGCTTCACCCTGTGCGGTCATCGGCTCTCCAGCCTGTACCGCATACCCCGCTTTGCACGGTTGACCTTAACAGCGTGTTACCATGTGCCCTCATCCTGTTGGAAATACTCCACAGGGGGTGCGGGGGGGGTGTGTGAAACCCCCCGCTCCGTGCCTGTAGGGAAGCATGACCATGACGATCGAACTCCATTGCTTCGGCGGGTCCGGAAACGCCTGCAAGGCGGCGCTGACCCCCGAACTGGCGGGTGTCTAGTGGCAGGCCGTATCTGTCGGCTCCTTCGGCGGAGGAACGCGCTACCGGAACTGGCGCGACCGGCTGGGTCCGATGGGCGATGAACCGATACGCGTCGACACTGAGCGCGGCTTGTGATGGATGCGATCGTGGGCGATTCAGAATAGGGTGTCCAATTTCACCGGGCGCCTCGGCCCGGCCAACGGCGCCGGCCGTCTTGAGATCCTGCGCTGGACGCTGCGAGGCAGTCGCATGCTCGGCAATCCGGCTGACATGTGCAGGTTCCTCGTGAACATCCTGCCTGAGGACAAGCGCCCTGCGGAGGTCATCGCCTTCACGCAGAACCGGTTGAACTCGGCCTCAGCGGCGCTCGACGCGCACCTTCAGGATCGCGACCGGATCGCGGGACCGGACGTCACGGTGGCGGACCTGTCGTGCTGCGGCTATTTCCTGTATCCTAAATCCTCGGCTTCGACCGGGCCGACTGGCCCGCGTTCGACCGCTTACTCGACCGGATCCCGGCCCTGCCGGGACTGGAAGCACCCCTACGACCTGATGCCCCGCCAGTCGCTGGTCGGGACTGTCCCGCAAGATTGACCCCGACGGAGACCCCCATGACCGACGCCGCAACCGATGCCTATATCTACGATGCCGTGCGCAGCCCGAGGGGAAAGGGCCGCGCCGACGGTGCCCTGCACGAAGTGACGAGCGTGCGGTTGTCCGCGCAGGTCCTCGACGCGCTGGTGGACCGCAACGGGCTGGAGGGACATGCCGTCGAGGACGTGATCTGGGGCAACGTCACCCAGATCGGCGAACAGGGCGGATGCCTCGCCCGGACGGCCGTGCTGGCGTCGAAGCTGGACCAGTCCGTCCCCGGCGTCGCCATCAACCGGTTCTGCGCCAGCGGCATGGAAGCGGTGAACATGGCCGCCCTCCAGGTGCGCGGCGGCGGCGGCGACGCCTACATCGCCGGCGGGGTCGAGATGATGGGCCGCGTGCCGATGGGCAGCGACGGCGCGGCCATCGCCGTGGACCCGTCACTGGCGATGGACACCTATTTCGTCCCGCAGGGCATCAGCGCCGACATCATCGCCACCGAATACGGGTTCAGCCGCGACGATGCGGACCTCCTGGCCGTGGAGTCGCAAAAGCGGGCCAAGGCCGCGTGGGACGACGACCGCTTCGCCCGCTCGGTGATCGAGATCCGGGACCGCAACGGCCTGTCGATCCTAAGCCATGACGAATACATGCGGCCGGGCACTGACATGCAGGCCCTGGGCGCGCTCAAGGCCAGCTTCAAGGACATGGGCGAGACGATGCCCGGCTTCGACAAGGTGGCGCTGATGAAGTATCCGCACCTGGAGCGGATCAACCACATCCACCACGCGGGCAATTCCAGCGGCATCGTCGACGGCGCGGCTGCGGTCCTGATCGGCAACGCCGCCTTCGGCGAACGGACGGGCCTGAAACCCCGCGCGCGCATCCGCGCCACAGCGAAGATCGGCACCGACCCCACCATCATGCTCACCGGGCCGGTTCCGGTCACCGAGAAGATTCTCGCCGACCACGGCATGACGATCGGCGACATCGATCTCTTCGAGGTGAACGAGGCCTTCGCGAGCGTCGTGCTGCGTTTCATGCAGGCCTTCGACGTGGACCACGGCAAGCTGAACGTGAACGGCGGCGCCATCGCCATGGGCCACCCCCTCGGCGCCACCGGCGCCATCATCATCGGCACCCTGCTGGACGAGATGGAACGCTCGGACAAGGAAGTCGGCCTCGCCACCCTGTGCATCGCCAGCGGCATGGGTGCGGCGACGATCATCGAGAGGGTGTGATGCTGATACGCAAGGCTGATGCGCGGCGCGACACCGGATCGCCCGACACGGTGGCGGCACTGGGTGCCTATGAGGACGTTCTCTACTCCGACACAGGCGGGCTGACGCAGTTCGGAGCTTTCGTGGAAACCCTGCAGCCCGGCGCGCGGTCCTCGGACCGCCACTGGCACGAGACGGAGGACGAGTTCCTCTACATGCTGGACGGAACCGCCACGCTGGTCGAGGACGACGGCGACCATGCCCTTGCGCCGGGCGACGCGTGCTGCTGGCCGGCCGGCGTCGCCAACGGGCACCATGTCGTCAATCGGTCCGATGCGCCGTGCAGCTTCCTCGTCGTCGGCACGCGCGCCCCGTCAGACCGGGCGACCTACAGCGATATCGACAAGATCTACATCCGCGAGGACGGCGTGGAACGCCGCACCCGCCGTGACGGGACGCCGATTCCCGAAGGAGAGCCGTCATGACCGACTTCACCATGGAAACCGATGCCGACGGCGTCGCCGTCATCACCTGGGACGCCGCGGGCCGCAGCATGAACGTGCTGACGCGCGACGCGTTCGGCACATTCGAGGGGCTGATAGACGACGCGCTGGCGGACGATGCGGTGAAGGGCATCGTGATCGCGTCGGGCAAGAAGGATTTCGCCGGCGGCATGGATCTCAACGTCCTGGCCACCATCCGGCAGGATGCGGGCGACACCCCGGCGCAGGCGCTCTTCGACTTCACGATGAACGGCCACCGTATCCTGCGAAAGCTCGAACGCGCCGGCATGGACCCCAAGACGCTGAAGGGTGGCAAGCCGGTCGCCTGCGCCATTCCGGGCCTCTGCGCGGGCATCGGGACCGAGATCGCGCTGGCCTGCCACCGCCGATTCATGACCGACGATCCGAAGGCCAAGATCGGCCTGCCGGAGATCCTCGTCGGGATCTTTCCCGGCGGCGGCGGCACGACGCGCTATTCCCGCATGGTCGGCGCCATGGCGGCCTCGCCCGTGCTGCTGGAAGGCAAGATGCTGGACCCGGCCCGTGCCAAATCGGCGCAGCTGGTGGACGAGGTCGTGGCGCCCGACGGCCTGCTGGACGCCGCCCGCGCCTGGGTCCTCGGGGCCATGGACGACGACATCGTGAAGCCCTGGGACCGCAAGGGCTGGAAGATGCCCGGCGGCGCGCCCTACCACCCGGCGGGGTTCATGACCTTCGTGGGTGCCAGCGCCATGGTCAACGGCAAGACCCAAGGCGTCTATCCGGCGGCCAAGGCCCTGCTCAGCGCGGTCTACGAGGGCGCGATGGTGCCCTTCGATACCGCGCTCAGGATCGAGGCGCGCTGGTTCGTGTCGGTGCTGATGAACCCCAGTTCCGGCGCCATGATCCGGTCGCTCTTCATCGACAAGCAGGCGCTGGAGAAAGGCGCGAACCGCCCCGATGTGCCTGACCAGAAGGTGACGAAGGTCGGCATCCTCGGCGCCGGCATGATGGGCGCGGGCATTGCCTATGTCGCGGCGCTGGCCGGGATCGACGTCGTGCTGCTGGACCAGAAGCAGGACGCGGCCGACCGGGGGCGTGCGCATAGCGCGGGCATCCTCGACAAGGGGATCAAGATCAGAAAAGTGACCGAGGCGAAGAAGGCCGAGGTGATGGGCCGCATCGCCGCCACCACGGACTATGCCGCGCTGGCGGACTGCGACCTCATCGTCGAGGCCGTATTCGAGGACCCCGGCGTCAAGGCCGAGGTGACCCGCGCCGTCGATGCCGAGACCGGGACCGACTGCATCTTCGCCACCAACACCTCGACCCTGCCGATCACCGATCTGGCCCGCGCCAGCACGGATCCCGAGCGGTTCATCGGCATCCACTTCTTCAGCCCGGTGGATAAGATGATGCTGGTCGAGATCATCCGCGGAGAGAAGACCGGAGACGTCGCGGTGGCCAGGGCGCTGGATTTCGTGCGCCAGATCCGCAAGACGCCGATTGTCGTGAACGAC
This sequence comes from uncultured Alphaproteobacteria bacterium, assembly GCA_963722905.1. Classification (GTDB taxonomy): domain Bacteria; phylum Pseudomonadota; class Alphaproteobacteria; order Rhodobacterales; family Rhodobacteraceae; genus CAVROT01. The sequence continues at coordinate 108,380 of CAVROT010000012.1, forward strand.
GCCCGGTTCTTCTACGCCAACCGCTGCATCCTGCCCTACATCAACGAGGGCCTGCGCCTGGTGGCCGAAGGGGTGGAGCCGGCTCTGGTCGAGAATGCGGCCAAGCTGCTGGGTTTTCCGCTGGGGCCGCTGCAGCTGATCGACGAGACCTCCATCGACCTCGGCGTGAAGATCGCCAAGGCGACGAAGGCCTCGATGGGCGACGCCTACCCCGACGACGACGTGGATGCGGTGGTCTTCTGGATGGCCGGTCAGGGACGGATGGGCCGAAAGGCGAAGGCCGGGTTCTACGGCTACGACAACACCGGCAAACGGACCGGCCTGTGGGACGGGCTGGCGCAGAAATATCCGGTGGAGCAGGCGCAGCCCGACCTGGCGCGCGTACAGCACCGGCTGATGATGGCGCAGGTGCTGGAGGCCGTGCGCGCGTTCGAGGACGGCGTGCTGACCGACATCCGCGAAGGCGACGTGGGCGCCATCCTCGGCTGGGGGTTCGCGCCATGGTCCGGCGGTCCGTTCGGCTGGCTCGACATCGTGGGCGCCGAACGGGCGGTCGAGATCTGCGACGCCCTGACCGCAGATCACGGCCCACGCTTCACCGCCCCTGCCCTCCTGCGCGAGATGGCGCAGGGCGATGCGACATTCCACGGTCGGTTCGGAGCCGGACAGGCGGCCTGATGCCGGTTCGGTGGGGTCTATTTCGCGACGTGCGGTAGCGGCATCCGATCGGCCGTCCAACCCCGCCCCGTCGGACAGGTGCGATGGTCCCCGCCATCGGCGATGACGGGGACGGGCGAAAGGACGGAAATCAGTCGCCTGCGGCCTCGATGACGCCGCAGGCAACCCGGTCGCCCGCTTCGCCGGCCGGCTGGCTGGCATAGTCGTCCGCCCCGCCGTGGACAATGAAGGCCGATCCGTCGGCGTCGTTCCAGAGATCGCCCGTCAGGAGCGCGCTGTCGACGAAAGCCTCCATCGCCAGCGTCCCGTCGCCCTGGACATGCGCATTGGGCAGGTCGCCCGGGTGCGGACCGCCCTCGACGCCGATCCCGTGCTCGCGCCCACCGGCGAGGTGGCCGCCGGCGGCCGCGAAACCATCGCCGCAATCGCCCGTCTCGTGGATGTGGACGCCGTGGACGCCCTCCGTCAGGCCGCTGGCGGTCACGACGATATGAACCATCCCGCTGGCCGTCTCCTTCAGACTGGCGCTGCCGATCTCCTCGCCGTCGGCGTTCATCAGCGGCGCGGTACCCGACGTGAGGGACTGCGCCAGCGACGGACCGGCGAGGCCGAATGACAGGGCGGCGATGATAGCGAGACGTGACATGGCATTCACTTTCGGTTGTTTCGAGGTTCGAACGACCGGGCCGATTGCAGGGTTCCGCGACCCGTCGCACCGGCAAAACGATCCATTCGCGGTGCGCCGGTCCGCGGACCCGCCATGCATGCCCGGCCCGAGGCACGGCGTCGTCGCGCCGCAGGCGTTTCGCCATTGACGGAGGATTAATATTTCTCTATTTCCAGAAATATGGATATGGATCGCGCCGTTATCGCCTTCTCGGCATTGGGACAACCTACGCGGCTGGCCGTCTTCCGTCTGCTGATCCGGTCGGGGCCCGGCGGAATGGCGGCCGGTCGGATCGGCGCGGAGCTGGACGTGCTTCCCAACACCCTCTCGGCCAACCTGTCGCTGCTGTCGCGTGCCGGGTTGGTGCGCAGTACGCGCGAGGGGCGGTCCATCCGCTACTTCTGCGACCTCGACGGGCTGCGTGGGCTGCTGGCGTTCCTGCTTGAGGATTGCTGTGGCGGCCGGTCCGAGCTTTGTCAGCCGCTGATCGACGACATCGCCTGCGCATGTTGATCCGTACGGCATGCGGGACCGCCGGGTCCCCTCGCCACACCGCCGGCGACGACCGGGGCCGGCTGGCATGACACAGGCAACCGACCGGGAAGCGGCGCCGGCGGGCATGGGCCCGTTCGAGCGCTGGCTGACACTCTGGATCGCCCTCGCAATCGGAGCAGGGCTGATACTGGGCGTGGTAGTGCCAGGCGCGGTGCAGGCGGTCGCCGCGGCCGAGGTGGCGTCGATCAATCTGGTCGTCGCGGTGCTGATCTGGGCGATGGTCTATCCGATGATGGTCGGGGTCGATTTCGGGTCGGTCCGGGGGGTCGCCCGTCAGCCCAAGGGCCTGATCGTGACGCTTGTGGTGAACTGGCTCATCAAGCCCTTCACGATGGCGCTGCTCGCCGTTCTCTTCTTCGAGCACGTGTTCGCCCCCTTCATCCCGCCCGACGATGCCGCGCAGTACGTGGCCGGCCTGATCCTGCTGGGAGCGGCGCCCTGCACGGCGATGGTGTTCGTCTGGTCGCAGCTTACCCGGGGGGACGCCGCCTATACGCTGGTGCAGGTCGGCGTGAACGACCTCATCATGGTGGTGGCCTTCGCCCCTCTCGTCGCGTTTCTGCTGGGCGTCACCGACATCGCGGTGCCATGGCGCACTTTGGTTCTGGCGACGGTCCTCTATGTCGTGCTGCCACTGGCGGCCGGTATGGCGACGCGGTGGTTTCTCGGTACGCCCGAACGCATCGCCGCCTTCACCGCCCGGATCAAGCCGTGGTCCATGATCGGCCTCATCGCCACCGTCGTGATCCTCTTCGGCCTGCAGGGCGCCGTGATCCTGAACCGTCCGCTGGTGATCGGGCTCATCGCGGTTCCGATCCTGATCCAGAGTTATGCGATCTTCGCGTTGGCCTACGGCGCGGCGTGGGCCTGGGGTGTGCCGCATCGGATCGCGGCGCCCTGCGCCATGATCGGCACCTCGAACTTCTTCGAACTGGCCGTGGCGGTGGCGATCAGCCTCTTCGGCCTCGACTCGGGGGCCGCCTTGGCGACGGTCGTGGGCGTGCTGGTCGAGGTCCCGGTGATGCTGTCGCTCGTCGCCTTCGCCAACCGCACGCGCGGACAATTCAAGGAAGGGTGAACCATGGTCACGATCTACCACAACCCCGCCTGCGGCACCTCGCGCAACGTGCTCGAGTTGATCAGGGCCACCGGCACGGAGCCCGAGGTTATCCTCTACCTTGAAACGCCGCCCACCCGCGACCGGCTGGGAACGCTGATCACCGACATGGGCATTGCGCCCCGTGACCTGCTGCGCCGCAGCGGGACGCCCCATGACGACCTCGGCCTCGATGACCTGTCGCTCACGGATGCCGAACTGGTGGATGCGATGATGGCACACCCCATCCTCATCAACCGTCCCATCGTGGTGGCGCCCGGGGGGACCCGGCTCTGCCGCCCGTCGGCGACCGTCCTGGACCTCCTGGGGGACGCGACGGGTCAAGGCGGTGCCGGGGACGCAACCAGATGACGGACTTGCCCGCCATAGAGGCCGCATGCCTGCCGTCTGTGGACCCGGCGTTCTACGTCGCACCCGGCGACGACGGGCATCCGCCACGGATCCTGATGCTCTACGGATCGCTCCGCGACAGGTCCTACTCGCGCCTCGCCGCCGAGGAGGCGGGTCGCCTCTTGGTCCACCTGGGTGCAGAGGTGCGATTCTTCGACCCGTCGGGATTGCCCCTGCCCGACAGCGTGCCGGATGATCACCCCCGGGTGGCGGCCCTGCGGGAGCTGGCCATGTGGTCGGAGGGGATGGTGTGGTCCAGCCCGGAACGCCACGGCGCGATGACGGGGATCCTGAAGGCGCAGATCGACTGGATTCCGCTCACCCTCGGCGGGCGGCGTCCGACGCAGGGCAAGACGCTTGCGGTGATGCAGGTCTGCGGCGGATCGCAGAGCTTCAACGCGGTCAACCAGATGCGTATTCTGGGGCGATGGATGCGGATGGTGACAATCCCCAACCAGTCGTCCGTCGCGCGGGCCTGGGACGAGTTCGATGACGCCGGCCGGATGCGCCCGTCGCCCTATCTGAACCGGATCGCCGACGTGATGGAGGAGCTGGTGAAGTTCACTCTCATGACGCGAGACCGTTCGTCCGCGCTGACGGATCGCTATTCCGAACGGGTGGAGAGTGCCGCTGCCCTGTCGCGCCGGGTGAACGAAAGCCGGCTGTAGCATTGGCGCAGGGTCATGGCATCGCGGCCCGGTCCGGCCCGGCCACGCCCGGCCACCGGGCGCGAACGCCCGAATGCGCCGGGCATGGGACGCGGGTAGCCGCCGCCCGGACCGCGGCGCTGACGGAACGCAGGGCGGATGGCCGCGAAATCCTATCAGAGCTCGTGCGGCGCGACGGCGTCCGCCGGTCGCCGCAGACACCCGCCCCGATCCTCGCCGCATTGCCTGTTGCGCCCTAGCCCTTGGATTGCGAGGGCAGTTGGCCGGCCTCGAACGCCGGCATGGGGCGGATGGCGGTGGGGTCGATCCGAACGGCCTTGACCGACCCGGTTCGGCCAAGCCGGCCCATCGCCAGCGTGTCGCCGCCCGGGGTCGTCAGTCGCACCTGGTCGAGCGACATGCGGGGAAGGGCCAGGATGTCGCCGACCTGCAGCGCCGTCACGTCCTGAATGGGCCTGTGCAAACGGCCCAGCGCGGCCCGCAGCGGCATTTCAGTCTGCATCACGGTGGCCTCGATACTGTCCGACCATTCGACGTCGGCGGCCCGGCCACCCGACGGACCCGCCCGTGCGTCGGGCGGTTCCGGGAAGGCAAGGACGATGGCGCCGCGGCGTGCACCGGACCCAAGGTCGAGGTCGAAGCGGACGGTGTGGTGCTGCACGTCGGCCAACGCCGGCGTGATCTGGTCGACCCTCTTGATCTGGGTCGCATAGCGGAACCCGGCGTTGCGCGGTCCCTGCCACGTCTCGTCATCGGCGGAGGTGGCATCGGTTTCGGCACCGCTGCCCGTGCCCTGGCCCGCGCCCTTGCCGGCCGGTTTCGGTTTGGGGGCCTCGGGCGCAGACCCACCGCCCTCGACCAGCAGATCGTGGGCGGCAAGCATCCGGTCGAGCGGATCGGTGATCATCGCAGCGTCGATGCTGGTGGGCGCACGCGGCGCCACCGGGCGCGAAAGAACCCGCCCCAGCGTCTGGACCTCAACCAGCGCCGCCATCACCTCGGCGTCGAGAATGGCCAGAGCAAATCCGGCCGGACCTTCGAGAAGGGCGACAAGCGCCCCCTCTCCGACGAGAGCCGGCAGGGTCTCGGGGCCGCCTGCGTCGAATCCCACGTCTTCCACCGCCGCCGTAAGGCCCGCAATCCGCGCAAGACCGTGCACCACCGACCGGCGCCACAGCCGCGCGGGCGACGGCGCATCCGTCGCCACCGCCGCCGGGCGCGTCTTGCGTCGCAATACGGGGGATGCGTTCATTCGATCGGCCGTCCTGGCTTGCCTGCGCCCATCTTGTTGCAAATCCGACTTACCAAAGCCCTAACCGTCGAACAGTTTCCCACCATGTCGGGTCAATGCGCGCGCAGGATCGTCGGCACGTCACGCAGCCTCGGGGCGGTCCACGGGCAAGGCGACGCGGAAAAAGGCGCCATGCTGCCCCGGCAGATAGGTCACGGTGCCGCCGAGGCGGGTCACGATCTCGCGGCAGATCGCAAGGCCCAGGCCGGCACCCGGCGGCGCCGGCGCGCGCCCTTCCCCCATCGGGACCGAAAGGGGACCGCGCGCGAACTTCTCGAATATCTCCGTCTGCCGTGCCGTCGGGATGCCCGATCCGTTGTCCGCGAAATCGACGGTCACGCCGGCGCCGTCGCGCCGGACGGACACCCGCAGCGTCGGCGCCTCGGCCGCGCAGTACTTCTGCGCATTCGAGATGAGGTTGATGAACACCTGCGCCAGCCGGTCCGGGTCGGTGTCGATCCGCACCGCTTCCGACGCGGGGTCGCGCAGGACGGTCAGCGGGGCGATCTGGCTCGCCGCCAGCGCGCGGTCCAGCACGTCGCGGACGCTGACAATGCGCGGCTGCAGGGTGATCTGGCCGCTTTCCAGCACGCTGAGGTCCAGAAGGTCGTCCAGAAGACGCGTGAGCCGGCGCGCCTCCTCATGGATAAGGGCGGCATGTCGGGCGCGGTCGTCGGGATCGACCTGACCGCCGCGCAGGATCTCGGCAAAGGCCAGGATCGACGTCATGGGCGTGCGCAACTCGTGGCTGACCTTGCCCAGGAACTCGTCCTTCTGGGCACCGATCTCGGTCAGGGCGGCGTTGGCGTCGCGCAGCGCGCGGGCGGTGCGGGCCAGCTCTGCCGATTGCGCCTCGGCGCCCGCACGCGCCTCCATCATCTGGGCCGTCTCATCGGCGACGCGCATCAGCTCCTCGACCGTGACGGCCGAGCCGCCTGCGATCTGGCCCAGCATGGCATGCGCGGTCGCCGCGCCGACCGATCCGGCCAGCTCGCGCTCCAGCGTATCGAGGAAGGCGGGGGTGGGATCCGGAAGATACCCCTCCTTGCCCTGTCGCTGCGCCGCGCCGCGAAACAGCCGCTGCGCCGTGTCTCCGCCCAGGATACGCTGGGCCATCACCAGCAGGTCCTCGGTCTCGACCGCGCCGGGCGACCAGCCGGGACCGCCGCCGCCCCGCGCGAAGACGTTGACGAAGGACGCCCCCTGCAGCCGTTCGACCACGCCCGGGAAATCCGCGAGCGACACGGCGACGAAGGCGCCGGAATTGGCGATGAGCGACCACAGCAGCGCATGCATCAGCGGATCGACCCCCTCGATCCCGAAAAGGGCGTGCGGGCGCAGCCACGCGGCACCCCAGGGCCCCTCGGCCATGACGGCGGCCGACAGGACCGCGCCGTCGCCGAAGGACGGCAGGAACAGCGTCCACACCCATATGGCCGACCCGATACCCAACCCCGCGACCGCTCCGCGCCGGGTCGCGCCGCGCCAGAATATTCCGCCCAGCAAGGCCGGCAGCACCTGCGCGATGCCCACGAACGAGATCAACCCGATGGCGGCCAGCGCGCCGCCCCCGCCCGACACCCGGTAATAGAGCCACCCCAGCCCCAGCACCCCGACGATGGACAGCCGTCGCCAGCGCAGCACGACGTCGCGCACGTCGCCCGACAGCGCGGCACCACCGCGGCGGCGGCCCAGCCATATGGGCAGGGCGATGTGGTTGGAGACCATGGTGCTGAGCGCGATGGCCGCCACGATCACCATCGACGTCGCGGACGAGAACCCGCCGAGGAAGGCAAGCGTCGCCAGGCCTCCCTGCCCGGCCGCCAGCGGTACGGTCAGCACGAAGAGGTCGGGATTGGCGCCCGGAGGCGAAAGGTCCAGCCCGACGACCGCGATGGGCACGACGAAGAGGCTCATCGCGAAGAGGTAGAGGGGAAAAGCCCAGGATGCGGTGACGAGTTGGCGCTCGTCAGCGTTCTCTACCACCAGGACGTGGAACATCCGCGGCAGGCACAAGAAGGCGGCGGCGGAGAGAAATATGAGCCCGGCCCACCGGCCCGGCCGCAGCTCCCACGCGGCGATGGGCGACGCCTCGATCATCTCGAAGACACCGCGCGCCCCGCCGGCCAGGCCCCAGACGACGAAGGCGCCGACGGCCAGCAATGCCACCAGCTTGACCACCGCCTCGACGGCGATGGCGGTGACGACGCCGTGGTGCCGTTCGTGCGCGTCAAGCCTTCGGGTGCCGAAGAGGATCGTGAAGAGGGCAAGACCGGCCGCGATGCCCAGCGCGGTAAGGCCGGCCGCCTCGGGTTGCGCGACTGCCGCGGCCGCGACCGGCGCGCCCTGCGGCGTACCCGACGCCTGCGCGAAGGCGGCGAAGGACACGGTGACCGACTGGAGCTGCAATGCGATGTAGGGCGTCGACCCAACGACCGCCAACAGCGTGACGCCGCCGCCAAGCGCCGGCGACTTGCCGTAGCGCGACGAGATGAGGTCCGCGATGGAGGTGATGCGCTGCGTCCGCCCGATGCGCACCAGCTTGCGCAGCAACGCCCACCAGCCGACCATGACCAGCGTGGGGCCGAGATAGATCGTGACGAACTCCAGCCCGGACCGCGCGGCGTAGCCGACGGCGCCGTAGAACGTCCACGCGGTGCAGTAGATCGACAGCGACAACGTGTAGATCCAGGGCCCTCCCAGCCAGCCAGGCCGACCCCGCGCCGCCCGACGCTCGGCCGCGAAGGCCACGGCGAAGAGGAACGCCACATAGGCCAGGCAGATCGCGACGATGAGGTCGGGCGAGAGGTTCACCCCTCGTCGCCCCCCCCGGGCCCGGCCGGAGGAGACGTGGCGGCCAGCCGCCCCGAGACAGCCACCGAGGCCGCGATCAAAAGCGCCCAGACGGCAAAGAGGTAGATGCCGCCGAAGGCGGTCGACGCCCCGGAGCGCGCTGGCGCACGCTCAACCGACGCCGTGGCAACGGGCGGTTCGGCGCCGTCATCGGTCGGCGCCGGCGTGCCTGCCCAGACGACGGGCAGGACAAGGGCAAGGAACCCTGCCAGCGGCAGCAGGGAGGCGGCATCCGACAGTCGCCGTCGCCGATAGGCCCGGCGTTCGAGGAAGATCGGATCGCGCGACGACGTCACGGCGCCGTCTCCGGCCACCGGCGCGTCATGCCGACGGCGGCCGGACGGCGCCGGCCAGATCGCGGACGGCGTCCAGCATGTCGTCGATGGCGAAGGGCTTGGTCATGAAGCGGTCCGCGCCAAGTCGCAGCGCCGTCTCGCGGTCCTCGCGCCGGCCCCGCGCCGTCAGCATCAGCACCGGGAGGGCGGCGGTTTCCGGGTCGGCCCGCAGTGCGGTCAGAACGTCGAACCCGGAAAGCCCGGGCAACATGACGTCCAGGATCACGACGTCCGGGCGCCTGTCGCGCACCGCGTCCCGGGCGTCGGCGCCGTCGTGATGCGTCGACACGGCCCAACCGTCGCGCGACAGCACGAAGCGGATCGCCTCGACGATGTTGGGCTCGTCCTCGATCAGCAGGACACGGCGTCCAGCCCCGGAAACGGTCATCCGACGCATACCTCCCGATGGCCGACGGCCGTGCGACTATGGCGGCGCACCCGCCGCGATGTCAAAGTGCTGCGCGGACCGCAGATCAGCCCGGATCGCATCATGGCCCCAGACCGGCGACGGCGGGCAACCGGCGCGATGGACAGTCGGGAACGGCGCAAAGCGCGCAGGTCGCGCCGACCGCGACGGCCGGGCCGTCTCTCATGGCGGGCGGTGCGGCGGCCGCCACACGAGTCCCCGGGCCCGCGGCCGACGCGGCGGCGGGATCGGCGACCACCAGCATCGTCGCCTCGATGGCCTGGGGTTCGCCGAACCGGGCGGGTCCCCGCAGGTGGGCCATCGCGTAGGCCGTCACCGCCGCACCGCCGCGTCCCCACGGCGCCAGCCGCCGACGCAGCGGCACGCCCGGCTGGCGCAGCGCCTCGAAGAGCGGCCATCTGGCGCAGGGCGGATCGACGCGCGCCACCGGGAACCCGGGCGCGCCGCGCGCCAGCAGCAGCGCCCCGGCACCGTCGCAGGTGACGACGGCCGGCGGCGCCCCTCCGAGGATCGGACGCGCACCCATGCGCCGCAGGACCGTCGGCAGGTCGCATCCCGTTTCCTCGGCAACGGCGTCAGGGTCGGTGGACGACCCGAGGGCGGCCTCCATCGCGGCGGGCGGCAGGACCGCGGCATCGCGGCGGTAGCGGTCGAGCCAGGACAGCGACATGGCCCGGGCCGCCGGCCCCGATGGCGCGCCGAGCCCGTCCGCAAGCGCCTCCAGGTCGACAGGCGGCGCGCCGGCGCCCTCGCCCACTTCCAGCGCCGGGACCCGGTAGCCGATCCGCCGGCGCCACGCCTCGACCCGGCTCAGGGGATCGGCCGCAGCCGTCGCCCCGCCACCGCCGCCGCCGCGTCCGGCGGACGGGCCGCCAGGCGCCGCCGTCAGGCCCGGCGCCGCGGTTCCCCGTCCGACAGCAGCATCACCCTTGGACAACGTCCACGAAGGATCGCCCGCACCGGCCTGCGGATCGAGGCGTCGGACCAGGGCGTCCAGGTCGCCGGTCAGCCGGCGCGCATCCTCGTCGAGGTTGCGATGGAACCGCTGCCGCCAATTCGCCCCCAGATCGGCGTCGCCCGCCAGTATCGCGCTCGTAGCGCGCAGCGCCGTGACGCCGGAGACGACCTCGTGCAGCGCGGCGTCCAGCGCGGCGTCCGTGCCGAGGGGATCGCGCAGTCGCTCAATAGCGACCGACAGCGCCGCGATGCGTCCACGCTGGCGCCCGATCACCTGCGCCCATTGCGGATGGGACGCGATCAGCGCCAGCGCCGCGTCGCGATCCGGCATCCGGCAGCCAGCCCCGCCCCGGTCGGGATCGTCCCGATCGGCATCGCGACCGTCAGAAGCCCGCAGCTCGGGATCGGCGTCGCCCAGCGTTTCCTCGGCCGCCCGCAGCAGCTCGGCCACCTCACCGGGGCCGGGTCCTGACGCGAACGCCGCCGGATCGAGCCCCAGATGGCGGGCCGCCCGGGCCATGCGCTCTGCCGCCACGGGACGCCGCCCACGCTCCATGAGGTTCAGATAGGACCGCGACACGCCCAGTACGCGGGCAAGGTCCGCCTGGCTGATGCCGGCCGCCGCCCGCGACCTGTGCAGACGGTCGCCGGCCTCCGCCGCGACGGACCGCGGAAGGGCGTGCGGCCCTCCGGCGCCGTCGCTTTCGCCGCCCCGGGCCGGAGTACCGACCGGACGCCGCCCGGTGGAGGAAACACCGCGCGCCGTCATCGAACGGCCGCGCGACCGCGATGTCGTCGGGCTGCTCGCACCACGTACCTCTCCTATTCGCCGCGGCCCAGCCGCGCGGCCTTGTCGACAGAGTTTACAGCGACTTAATGTTTTCTGTCCACGAATTTACGATTCGGTTCATCGCGAGATCGCAAACGCTTGCCAACCCGGACCGTTGCAGCGCAGGCTGGACGACGATCCGGAATAGGACGTGGCGCACCGGAACGGGGAGTTCGGGGGCGCAATACCATCAGACTTCACAGGGAGGGACTTCATGACGACATCCAGATTCACCCGGCGCGGCCTACTGCGCACGGGCGCCGCTACCGGCGCAGCCTTGGCGATGCCGACCATCTTCACCGGCGCCGCGTGGTCGCAGGGCTATATAAACGAACCCACCGGCGACACCGTCACCTTCGGCTTCAACGTTCCCCAGTCGGGGCCCTACGCCGACGAGGGCGCCGATGAGTTGCGCGCCTACGAGCTGGCGGTCGAGCATCTGAACGGCGACGGCGACGGCGGCATGTTGTCGACCTTCAGCTCCAAGGCGCTGGACGGGACCGGCGTTCTGGGCAAGCGGGTCGAGTTCGTCACCGGCGACACGCAGACGAAGTCCGACATCGGCCGCGCCAGCGCCAAGTCGATGATCGAGAAGGACAAGGCGGTGATGATCACCGGCGGGTCGTCCTCGGGCGTCGCGGTGGCCGTGCAGGGCCTCTGCCAGGAGGCCGGCGTGATCTTCATGGCGGGGCTCACCCACTCGAACGATACGACGGGCAAGGACAAGAAGGCCAACGGGTTCCGCCACTTCTTCAACAGCTACATGTCGGGCGCCGCGCTCGCGCCGATCCTGGCCGCGCAATACGGCGACGACCGCAAGGCCTACCACCTGACCGCCGACTACAACTGGGGCTACACGACCGAACAGGCGATGCGCGAATCGACCGAGGCCCTGGGATGGGAGACCGTTTCTTCGGTTCTCACCCCCCTCGCCGCGACGGATTTCAGCTCGTACATCACGCCCGTTCTCAACTCGGGCGCCGACGTGCTGGTGCTGAATCACTACGGCGGCAACATGGTCAACTCGCTTACCAACGCGGTCCAGTTCGGCCTGCGCGACCAGCAGGTGAATGGCAAGCAGTTCGAGATCGTCGTTCCGCTCTACTCCGAGCTGATGGCCCGCGGCGCCGGCGACAATATCGGCGGCATCATCGGATCGCAGAACTGGGACTGGAAGCTGGAGAACGAGCGCGGCGAGCGCTACGTCGGCACCAATGCCTTCGTTCAGTCCTTCGGCACCAAGTACGGCTTCCCGCCGTCGCAGGCAGCACATACATGCTACGTGCAGGCGCTCCTCTACGCCGACGCCGTGACGCGGGCGGGATCGTTCCAGCCCTGCGCCGTGGTCGAGGCGCTGGAAGGGTTCGAGTTCGACGGCATGGGCAACGGCCCGACGCTTTACCGCGCCGAGGACCACCAGTGCTTCAAGGACGTGGTTGTCGTGCGGGGCAAGGAAAACCCGGAGAACGAGTACGACCTCGTCGAGATCGTCGAGGTCACGCCGGTCGATCAGGTGACATACCCGGCCGATCATCCGCAGTTTGCGGGTGGCTCGCTGGGGTCGTGCAACAACGGCGCATGATCTGATCCGATCCCCCGGGCCATGCGCCCGGGGGGCTTCGCGCACCGCCGCCTCCCTGCGGAAGCGGCAAGGTTGCGCAGCGTCGCCCGCGCAAAGGATTAGCCCCGATGGACGTCTTCATTCCACAGATCCTCAACGGACTCGACAAGGGCAGCGCTTATGCGCTGATCGCGCTGGGTCTGACGCTGATCTTCGGCACCTTGGGTGTCGTGAATTTCGCCCATGGCGCGCTGTTCATGCTCGGGGCGTTCTGCACCGTCACCTTCTCGCGGCTGTTGGGGCTCAGCCACACCGTCATCGACGAGAGCCGGACCGACTTCCTTGGTAATCCGGTCAGGGTCGATGTCCCCTATATGTATGGCTGGTTCGGCGAATCTACCGGAGCCGCAATCGTGGACTGGGCAGTGCCGCTCTCGATCCTCTTCGCGATCCCGGTCATGCTGGCGATCGGATTCGTGATGGAGCGGGGCCTGATCCGGCATTTCTACAAGCGCCCGCACGCGGACCAGATCCTCGTGACCTTCGGCCTTGCCATCGTCGCGCAGGAAGTCATCAAGTATTTCTACGGCGCCAACCCGATCCCGACCCCGGCGCCGGACATGTTCCGCGGCAGCCTCGATTTCGGGGCACTCATGGGCTTCGATCCGAATACGATCATCTATCCCTTCTGGCGGTTGATCTACTTCGTCTTCGCCTGCGTCGTCATCGCAGCGGTATTCGCCTTCCTGCAGTTCACCACCTTCGGCATGGTCGTACGCGCCGGAATGGCCGACCGCGAGACAGTGGGCCTGCTGGGCATCGATATCGACAAGCGGTTCACCGTCGTCTTTGGCATCGCCGCCTGCGTCGCCGGGCTGGCGGGGGTGATGTACACGCCGATAAACTCGCCAAACTATCACATGGGCATGGATTTCCTCGTTCTGAGCTTCGTGGTCGTCGTGGTCGGCGGCATGGGGTCCCTGCCCGGCGCGGTCCTCGCGGGATTCCTGTTGGGCATCCTGGAATCCTTCGCCTCGATGGGAGAGGTGATCGAACTCATACCGGGTATCAATCAGGTGGTGATCTACCTTGTGGCGATCATCGTGCTGCTGACGCGGCCGCGCGGCCTCATGGGTCGGCGCGGCGTGATGGAGGAATAGGCCATGTCGGACCAGACCGCAGCCGGCACGCGGGACGCCGCCGCCGCTCCCGCACAGCCCCGCAGCGGCATCTTCGGGCTCACGAGCAGGGATTTCTGGCTATTTGCTCTGGTGACGGCGCTGGTGATCTTCGCGCCGCTCCTGCTGAACCCGTTCCCCGCCAATTCTGCGATGGCACAGTTCAACGCGGGCTATCCCGACCTGATGCAGCGTTTCGTGATCTTCGGGATCTTCGCGATCGGCTTCAACATACTCTTCGGTCTGACGGGCTATCTGAGTTTCGGCCATGCCGCCTTCCTGGGCACCGGCAGCTACGCCGCGGTGTGGATGTTCAAGCTGCTGAGCATGAACGTCATCCCGGCGATCCTGCTCAGTGTCGTCGTCGCGGGTCTCTTCGCGCTGCTGATCGGGTTCATCTCTCTGCGACGCTCGGGTATCTATTTCTCGATCCTCACGCTGGCCTTTGCCCAGATGTCCTTCGCGCTGGCCTATTCGGTCCTCACGCCGCTGACCGGCGGCGAGACGGGCCTCCAGCTGAGTGGGGCGGACCCGCGTATCCTGGGCGAGGCCATCACGGCGACAGGGAATCTGCCCGTGCCCGACCTTTTCGGTTGGGAGATGCGGCAGACCACCACGGTGTACCTCGGTGACTGGCGGTTCCAGTTCAACGTCGGCTACTATCTGGCCGGGCTGCTGATGCTGGCGTCGTTCTATCTGTCGATCCGTATCTTCCGGTCGCCCTTCGGCCTGATGCTGCGGGCCCTGAAGACGAACCAGCAGAGGATGAACTACACCGGCCTCGCGACGCGCCCCTACACGCTGGCGGCCTTCGTGATTTCGGGCATGTACGCGGGCCTCGCGGGCGGGTTGATGGCCGCGATGGACCCGCTTGCCGGCGCCGAACGAATGTTCTGGACTGCCTCCGGCGAGGTCGTGCTGATGACGATCCTCGGCGGGGCCGGAACGCTGATCGGCCCGATCCTGGGCGCCGGATTCATCAAGTACATGGAAAACATCGTCTCCAAGATCAACGAGACGGTACTGGATGGATGGTTCACCTTCCTCCCCGACGGACTTGACGACGCCGTTGTGGCCATCGTCTATCCCTTCGTCGGCAAGGGCTGGCATCTGACCCTGGGCCTGCTCTTCATGCTGGTCGTCATCTTCCTGCCAGGCGGGCTGGTCGAGGGCGGGCAACGGATCGGGCGCCTCTTCCGGCGACGCGACCGCAACGCCGCGGGACCAGAGGGCGATGCCGCGGCCAAGCGGGACGCCGCGGAATGACCGGCATTCTGGAGGTCAAGAACGTCAGCAAGCGGTTCGGCGGGCTCAAGGCGCTGGACGACGTAAATCTGTCGATCGAGAAGAACAGCTGCCACGCGATCATCGGCCCGAACGGCGCGGGAAAGTCGACGCTGCTGAACTGCCTCATCGGCAAGCTGATCCCCGACACCGGCAGCGTCATGTTCGACGGGCAGAGCGTGCTTGGCCGCAAGCCGCACGAGATCAACCAGCTGGGCATCAGCCGGGTGTTCCAGACGCCCGAGATCTTCGGCGACCTGACGGTGTTCGAGAACGTTATGATCCCGTGTTTCGCGCATCGCGACGGATCTTTCTCGATGCATGCCATCGGGGCGGTCTCAGCGGAGTCCGATATCATCGCGCAGGCAGAGGCGATGCTGGCCGACGTCGACATGCTGGCCAAGCGCGACGTCCATGCCGCCAGCCTGTCGCGCGGGGACAAGCGGCGGCTTGAGATGGCCATGTGCCTGTCGCAGGACCCCAAGCTGCTGCTGCTGGACGAACCGACGGCGGGCATGGCACGCGCCGACACCAACAACACCATCGAGCTGCTCAAGACGATCCGCGATCGCCGCGGCCTGACCATGTGCATCATCGAGCACGACATGCATGTCGTCTTCTCCCTGGCCGAGCGGATCACCGTGCTGGCGCAGGGCACGCCACTGGTCGAGGACACGCCCGACCGCATCAAGGGCCATCCGAAGGTGCGCGAGGCCTATCTGGGCGAGGCGCAGGTATGATGGATCCGTCAGCAGGAGACCCGACATGAGTGCCGCCCCGGACCGTCATGCGGACCAGCTCGCCACGGCGCCGGCCTATCTGAGCCTTGCCAACGTGGAGTCCTATTACGGCGAAAGCTACATCGTCCAGGACATCAGCTTCGACGTGCGCGAAGGCGAGATACTGGCGCTGCTCGGTCGCAACGGCGCCGGCAAGACCTCGACCCTGCGGACCATCGCGCGGCTGGCCAGCCCCGAGATCCGTCGTGGCGAGATATGGCTGGACGACGCGCCGCTCCATAAGATGAAATCTCACGAGGCTGCGGCTGCGGGTATCGCACTCGTGCCGGAGGACCGCCGCATCATCGCGGGCCTGACGGTCGAGGAGAACCTCAAGCTGGCGCAGATCGCGCCACCGGTTGGCTGGTCCATCGAACGGGTGTACGAACTCTTTCCCCGGCTGGGCGAACGGCGCCGGCAGGAAGGGGTGACACTGTCGGGCGGCGAACAGCAGATGCTGGCCATCGCGCGCGCGCTCTGCCGCGACATCAAGGTACTGCTGCTGGACGAACCCTACGAGGGCCTGGCCCCCGTCATCGTGCAGGAGATCGCCAAGACGCTGAATATCATCCGCGAGCAGGGCATCACCACCATCATCGTCGAGCAGAATGCCATCGCCGCGCTGAAGCTCGCGGATCGTGCCGTGATCCTGGACACCGGTTCGGTCGTCTTCGACGGGACAGCGGCCGAGGTGCTGGACGACGAACGGCTTCGCTCGGAATATCTGGCGATCTGAAGACTATCATCGCGACGACGGGCGGCGCTGCGTTGTACACGTGTTCAACCGCCCGAAGCGTGACGCAGACAGCAGCGCGTCCGCCGTCCGTTCCGGACCGGCAGCGCGGGACACCGACCGAGGACACCATGACCGAAGCCATGTTCCCCCCATCAGACGAATTCGCGGCCGCCGCGCACGTCGACCGCGCCGCCTATGACAGGATGTATGCCGCCTCGGTCGCCGATCCCGATGCGTTCTGGGCCGAGCATGGGCGCCGGCTGGACTGGATCACACCCTACACTCAGGTCTCGGACTGCTCGTTCGAGAAGGACAGCGTCGCCATAAACTGGTTCGCCGACGGGACACTGAACGTCGCGGCCAACTGCATCGACCGGCATCTGGCCACCCGCGGAGACCGGACGGCCATCATCTGGGAGCCCGACGATCCCGATGCCGTGGACGGTGGCGGCGCGCAGCACATCACCTACCAGCAACTCCACGCCCATGTCTGCAAGTTCGCCAACGTCCTCAAGTCGATGGGCGTGGGCCGGGGCGACCGCGTGGTGCTCTACCTTCCGATGATCCCGCAGGCGGCCTACGCCATGCTGGCCTGCGCGCGGATCGGGGCGGTGCACTCCATCGTCTTTGCCGGGTTCTCTCCCGATGCGCTGGGCGCCCGCATCAACGGCTGCGACGCGAAAGTCGTCGTCACCGCCGACGGCGCCCCGCGCGGCGGACGGGTCACCAACCTCAAGGACAACGTCAACAAGGCGCTGCTTCATTGCGAGGACAAGGTGCAATGCCTCGTCGTGCGCCGCACCGGGCAGCAGATCGCCTGGAACGCCGAACGCGACCGGTGGCTGCACGAGGCCGAGGCGGAAGTGCCCGACACCTGCGACCCCGAGGAGATGGGCGCCGAGGATCCGCTCTTCATCCTCTATACGTCCGGCAGCACTGGCCAGCCGAAGGGCGTCGTGCACACCAGCGGCGGCTACCTTGCCTATGCCGCGATGACGCACGAATACGTCTTCGACTACCGCGACGGGGACGTCTTCTGGTGCACCGCCGACGTGGGATGGGTGACGGGCCACAGCTATATCGTCTACGGCCCCCTTGCCAACGGCGCCACGACGCTGATGTTCGAGGGCGTTCCGACATGGCCGGACGCCGGACGCTTCTGGAAAGTGTGCGAGACGCACAAGGTCGCGCAGTTCTACACCGCGCCCACCGCGATCCGGGCGCTGATGGGACAGGGCGACAGTTTCGTCACGCCCTACGACCTGTCGTCGCTGCGGGTGCTGGGCACCGTGGGCGAGCCGATCAATCCCGAGGCGTGGAACTGGTATCACGAGGTCATCGGCAAGGGCCGCACCCCCATCGTCGACACCTGGTGGCAGACCGAGACGGGAGGGCACCTGCTGACCCCCCTGCCCGGCGCCACTTCGCTGAAACCCGGCAGCGCCACGCTCCCCTTCTTCGGCATCGAGCCTTCCATACTGGAACCCGCATCGGGCGACCTCATCGAGACGACCGAGGCCGAGGGCGTGCTGTGTCTCAGAACGTCATGGCCGGGTCAGATGCGCACGATCTGGGGCGATCACCAGCGCTTCATGGACACCTACTTCAGCCAGTATCCGGGCTATTACTTTACCGGGGACGGATGCCGTCGGGATGCGGACGGATACTACTGGATCACCGGACGCGTCGATGACGTCATCAACGTCTCCGGCCACCGCATGGGCACGGCCGAGGTCGAGAGCGCGCTTGTCGCGCACGAGGCCGTCAGCGAGGCCGCAGTCGTGGGCTACCCTCACAAGGTGAAGGGCCAGGGCATCTACGCCTACGTCACCCTGATGTCGGGGGTCGAGCCTTCGGATGCGCTGCGCAAGGAACTGGCAGACTGGGTTCGCCGGGAAATCGGCCCCATCGCCAAGCCGGACCTCATCCAGTGGGCGCCCGGGCTCCCCAAGACCCGGTCGGGCAAGATCATGCGCCGCATCCTGCGCAAGGTGGCCGAGAACGATCACGACAGTCTGGGCGACACCTCGACCCTCGCGGACCCCGAGGTCGTGGACGAACTGGTGGCAGGCCGGATGAACCGCGACTGAGGGGGGACCGATCCTTTGCGGCCGCACAAGGGACGCTTAAATTAATGCAGTTATATAATTACCTAGCGTAACCCGCTGTAAGCGGTTTTGGTACGGAACAATTTTCGGCACTTCGGTTTGGCCCCGGAAGCGAAACAGTCCGAGGAAAACCGAGACATGACCATGAAGACCGTACTTCTGAGCACCGCGGCAGCCATCGCCCTGCTCGGCACCTCCGTCCACGCTCAGACGGCCACCGAGGAAGCGCCGACCGAAGGCGTCGAGGCGACGGATGCCGACGGCGCGATCATTGTCGAAGGCGACACCCCCGAGGCCGCGATCGAGGTCGAGGGTGCCGAGACCGCGACGGCCGACGCATTGGGCGGTCAGGTCGTCGTCGAGCAGGGCGAGCCTGTCGTCGACGTGACAGTCGAGGATCCGGTCGTCACCGTCGATCAGGCAGCCCCGCAGGTCACGGTCGAGCAACCGCAGCCCGAGATCACCGTCACGCAATCTCCGCCCCGCGTCACCGTGCAGCAGCAGGCGCCGGTCATTACCGTCGAGCAGGCGCAGCCGACCGTGACCGTGAACATCCCGCAGCCCATCGTGACCGTCACGATGCCCGAACCCGACGTCTCCGTCGATGCGTCGCAGCCGCAGGTTTCGGTCCAGCAGCCAGAGCCACAGATCCGCTTCATTCGCCCCGAACCCAAGATCGTGGTGAACGAGGTCGAGCCCGAAGTGAACGTCGAGCAGGCCGAGGCGCAGGTCAACGTGACCCAGGCCGACCAGGCCGAGGTCCAGATCAGCCAGGCCGAGCCCGAGGTGAACGTCGAAGGCGGTGGCGAGGCCGAGGTGATGGTCGAAGAGGCCGAGGCCGAGGTGAACGTCGAACAGGCCGAGGGCGCCGACGTCGAGGTGACGCAGGCGGACGCTCAGGTCGAGATCGTCGAAGGTGACGCGGCGACGGTGGAAACCGATGCCGACGTGGCCGCGATCGCGGATGTCGAGACCGAGCAGGCCGAAGCCGTCGTGGTAGACGAGGCCGTCGTTATCGACGAGACGGACGACCAGGAAGTGGCCGAGAATGCCTTCACCTTCGCCAACATGGATGCACGCGAAGGCTATACGACCGTTGGTTATGACGAGATGACGGCGGACGACCTGGAGGGCACGGCAGTCTACGACGTGAACGACGAGTGGGTCGGCGAGATCTCGGAACTGATCGTCGATGGCAACCAGATCACGCAAGCCGTGATCGACGTCGGCGGGTTCCTGGGCCTCGGCGAGAAGCCGGTCGCGCTGGATATGGCCGACATCTCGGTCCAGCGTGCCGACGCCGACAGCGCCATCCGCGTCTACGTCCAGCGGACCGAGGAAGAGCTCGAGGCGCTGCCCGAATATCGCTGATATCCGTAGGGCTTGACGACCTAGAAGGCGAAGGGCCGGTGGTTTTGCCACCGGCCCTTCGCACGTTTGAGGGTAGTCCACGCCTGCCGCCGCCGCTATAAGGAGTTCGTCGCCCGTTGAAACTTAAGGCGATCCAGCCCGTGACTGCTGGTTAACCATTCACCAGACAAAGGACGACCGATGGCCCATCTCGACATGAATTACGATTCCTTCACCGCTTTCCTCAATCGCGACGACGTCGACGACCTCTACACGGTGAACCTCGCGTCCCTGAACAGTTCGGGAGTGACAGGTTCCGTGGTGATCGGGACAAACACCGAGGCAGACGGCGAGCGCTACATCAACGTCTCGATTGCAGCGCAGGGTTTGACCCCGAATACGGTGACGCCGCAGCACATCCATGGCGCCTTCGACGAGGACGGCGCGCCGTCGCAGTCGCGCGTACCGACGCTTTTCGACGACGCCGACCTTGACGGCATGGTCGAGGTTCTTGAAGGGCTGGGCGCCTATGGCGACATCATCCTGGCGTTGACGGGCGAGGACGGGCTGCCCACCACCAGTGCCGACGGTACCCTCTTCTTCATCCAGAATTACGAGCTGAACGACGATACGAATTTCTTCAGCCCGGTCTCGATGACCGAGTTCACCTCGGCCGACCTGCTGCCGCTGGACCTGCGCGAGGTCGTTCTGCATGGCGTCCAGGTTCCGACCGGGATCGGCGCCGGGACGACCGGTGAAGTCGACGGATCTCAGGACGGGCTGGTCCCGATCCTTCCCGCCGCGGCCGGCCAGATCGTCGAGGCGAACCTGGCGCAGGCGCTGAACATCCTTGCCGATCAGCGCGCCGTCACGGGTGACAGCATTACGCTTTCCGACGATGGCGAGACGGTCGAGACGGGTGCCGGCGACGACCTGATCGTCGGCGGCGCGGGCGACGACGTGGTGTCGGGGGGAGCCGATGCCGACACCATCGACGGCAACGCCGGCAACGACGTGCTGGCCGGCTCGGACGGCAACGATTCGGTCTCGGGCGGCGAGGGCGACGACAACCTCGGCGGCGGTCTGGGCGACGACTTCGTTTCGGGCGGCGAGGGCGACGACACCGCAGGCGGCGGCAATGGCGCCGATACCATGGACGGCGGCGAGGGCGACGACCTTTTCAACGGCGGCCTGGGCGATGACATCGTGTCGGGCGGGTCGGGCAACGACACGCTGGGCGGCGGCGCGGGCGCCGATACCGTCAGCGGCGGTACGGGCGACGACCTGATGGGCGGCGGCTTCGGCGGCGACATCATGTCGGGCGGGATCGGCAACGACTCGATGGGCGGCGGCGGCGGCGACGACATCGTGGCCGGCGACGAGGGCGCCGATTTCCTCGGTGGCGGCGCTGGTGCGGACAGTCTGCTGGGCGGCGCCGGCGGCGACCGGCTGAACGGCGGCACGGGCGGCGACCAGCTGACCGGCGGCGGCGGCACCGACACCTTCATCTTCCGCACCGGGGATTCCAGCGCGACCGCGGTCGACCGGATCACCGACTTCGCCGATGGCGTCGACATGATGGAGGTGCAGGCCGCTGTAACCTTCGCCGATCTGACCATCGCGGACAGCGGCACGACCGACGATCCCAGCGCTCGCGTCACGGGCGACGGCTTCTTCATCGAGGTGGACGGCATCACCGCCGCGCAACTGACCGCGGACGACTTCACCTTCGTCTGATCGGCCGACACCCCACAGGCGCCCGCCGTCAATCGGACTGACGGCGGGCGCCACGTCCCGGACCGGGACGCCAGTCCGCCCGGCCGCACGCTTTGCGCCAGGACTGCCAGTGAACCGGCAAGGCCGCGCGGTCCCGGTCCTTACCGCAGACGGATGGCCAGCAATCAGCCCTTTGCGCGCGCGCGCCAGCGGTGCAGCAGCGGTTCGGTATACCCGGACGGCTGGTCGCGGCCCTTCAGCGCGAGGTCGCGGGCCGCAAGAAAGGCAGAACCGTCGAAACCGGGCGCCATCGCGCGGTAGCCCGGATCGTCCCGGTTCTGCCGGTCCACGACCGCCGCCATCCGGCGCAGAGCGGCCTCGACATAATCCGCGTCGATGACGCCGTGGTGCAGCCAGTTGGCCAGCGCCTGGCTGGAGATCCGGCAGGTCGCGCGGTCCTCCATCAGCCCGACGTCGTGGATGTCGGGCACCTTCGAGCATCCTATCCCGGCGTCCACCCAGCGCACGGCATAGCCCAGGATGCCCTGCACGTTGTTCTCGACCTCGTCGGCGATCTCTTCGGCCGTCCAGCCGGCGCCGGGGGCCAGCGGGATCGTCAGCAGCGCGTCCAGCGAGGCCCCGGCGCCTATGCTGGCTTCCGCAGCCAGTTCGGCCTGCCGCGCGGCGACGTCGACGGTATGGTAATGCGTCGCATGCAGCGTAGCGGCGGTGGGCGATGGAACCCAGGCGCAGGACGCACCCGCCTGCGGGTGGCCGATCTTCTGCTCCAGCATGTCGGCCATGAGGTCGGGCATCGCCCACATCCCCTTGCCGATCTGGGCGCGCCCCCGGAAACCGCAGGCCAGACCGATCTGCACGTTGCGGTCCTCGTAGGCGTCGATCCAGGCGGTGCCCTTCATGGCCGCCTTGCGGACCATCGGCCCCGCCTCCATCGAGGTATGTATCTCGTCGCCCGTGCGGTCCAGAAAGCCGGTGTTGATGAAGGCCACGCGGTGCCGGGCCGCGCGGATGCATTCGGCGAGGTTGGCCGAGGTGCGGCGCTCTTCATCCATGATCCCCAGCTTCACCGTGTTCGCCGCCAGGCCCAGGGCCGCCTCGACCCTGTCGAAGATGGCGACGGCGTGCGCGACCTCGTCGGGGCCGTGCATCTTGGGCTTGACCACGTAGACGGACCCTGCGGCGCTGTTGCCGGGCCCGCCGTCGCGGCGCAGGTCGTGCATGGCGCAGAGCGTCGTCACCATCGCATCCAGCAGGCCCTCGCCGATCTCGGTGCCGTCGGCGTCCAGAACCGCCGGCGTCGTCATCAGGTGCCCCACATTGCGCACCAGCATCAGCGCGCGGCCCTTCAGCGACACCGGCCCGTCCGGCCCGTCGTAGAGGCGGTCGTCCTTCAGCCGGCGGGTGAAACTGTCGCCGCCCTTCGCGACCTCGGCAGTCAGATCGCCGGTCATGAGACCCAGCCAGTTCGCATAGGCGTTCACCTTGTCGGCGGCATCGACGCAAGCGACGCTGTCCTCGAAGTCCAGGATGGCCGTCAGGGCGGATTCCATCATGACGTCCGCCACGCCGGCCCGGTCCTGCCCACCGACGGCATGATCCCGGTCCAGCCGCAGTTCCAGATGCAGGCCATGGCGTCGCAGGACGATGGCGCCGGGGGCCGCGGGGTCGCCCGTCCAGCCGACCAGCTGCGCGGGGTCGGCCAACGGTACGGGGCCGCCGTCGGTGTCGCCCAGAAGGGCGCCATCCTCGATCCGATAGGCCGACAGATCGCGATGGGACCCCTGCGCCAACGGTGCCGCTGCGTCCAGAACGGACTTCGCGCGATCGATCACACGCCCGCCGCGCCCTGCGTCATACCCGCCGCCGGTCGGCAGATCGCCCAGCGCGTCGGTGCCGTAAAGCGCGTCGTAGAGAGACCCCCACCGCGCATTGGCCGCATTCAGCGCGTAGCGGGCGTTGGTGACGGGAACGACCAGCTGCGGGCCGGCCACGGTGGCGATCTCGGGGTCGACATTCGCGGTGTCGATGGCGAAACCGTCGCCCTCGGGGACGAGGTAGCCGATCTCGCGCAGGAACGACGTATAGGCCGCGGTCGGCCCCTGAGAGACCGCGCCGGGATTGGCGACATGCCAGTCGTCGATCCTGCGCTGAAGATCGGCCCGGCGGCCCAGCAGGTCCCGAGTGACCGGCCCCAGATCGCCCGCGAGGGACGCGAGGCCGCGCCAGAAGTCCCGCGGCGCGACGCCGGTACCGGGCAACGCGCGCGATTCCACGAACTCGGCCAGTACCGTCGCGACCTGTAGACGTTCGCGGATCACGTGTCCTGTAGAGGGTGCCTGCATGTCGTCCTCCGCTGCGCTGCAGCATTCCAGATAACACGCTGACCCCGCGAGGCAAACAGATTGCGACCGTCAGCTGGCCGTGCCGCGCCTTGCGGCCCCGTCACCGGCTCTGCGACACTTCTGCGAACAGTAGCGCACGCCCTCCCAGTCGCGGCGCCATTTCAGGCGCCATACGAAGGGGCGCCCGCAGGAAGCGCAGATCTTGGATGGCAGGTCGGCCTTGGCGACGCCGCGCGGCATGCGTGCTCAGTCGGCCTCGGGGGTTGCGGCATCAGTGGCGGCGCCGGTTTCGGCTTCGGTGCCGAACTCGACCTGCGCGCCCTCCTCCTCGGGGGTGTTTCCGCCGGCGCTCAGGAACACGACAAGCGCGATCAGAAGGACGGCGGCGAAGACGACCATCGCCGCCATGCCGATCAGCGGCGGCCTGTGGTTCTTTTTCTGCTTCTTCACGTTGGTTTCGGGTGCGGACATGGGATGGCTCGCTTTCGTCGTTCGGGGTCCCGGCTTGGCGGCGGAGGCCGCCTCGCTTGTGGGCATCTGGTACTTTCCCTAGAATAGCGGCGATCCGGGAACGGTCCACCCGGCCCCCTCCGATTGCCGAAAGACATGTCATGAAGGATGCCGCCCCACAAGGCGCCGCGACGCCCGTTCTGCTGTCCGACTATGCGCCCTATCCCTACGATCTGCGCGAGGTGACGTTGACGTTCCGGCTGCACCCCTCGGCGACGCGGGTGACATCTCGGATCGTCTTTGACCCGCGTCCCGGAGCGGATGGAACCCTGCGCCTCGATGGCCGGAACCTGACGCTGGTCGCGGCATCGGTCGACGGCGTGACGGTCACGCCCCAGGTGACGGTCGACGGACTGACCTGCCCGGTGCCCGGCGCCCCCTTCGTCTGGGAGTGCGAGGTCGAGATCGACCCCCGCGGCAACACCGCGCTGGAGGGGCTGTACCTGTCGGGCGGCATGTTCTGCACCCAGTGCGAGGCCGAGGGCTTCCGCAAGATCACCTACTACCCCGACCGCCCCGACGTGATGGCGCCCTTTACCGTGACGATCGACAGCGACGCGCCCGTCCTGCTGTCGAACGGCAATCCGATACCCGCCGGCGACGGCGCCTCGGGCGCGCCGACATGGCACGATCCGCACCCCAAGCCCGCCTATCTCTTCGCGCTGGTGGCCGGTGACCTCGTCGCGCAGTCGCAGCGGTTCACCACGATGTCGGGCCGCGACGTGGCGCTCAACATCTGGGTACGGCCGGGCGACGAGGGGAAATGCGCCTATGCGATGGACGCGCTGATCCGGTCGATGCGCTGGGACGAAGAGGTCTACGGCCGCGAATACGATCTGGACGTCTTCAACATCGTCGCGGTGGACGATTTCAACATGGGCGCGATGGAGAACAAGGGGCTGAACGTCTTCAACTCCCGCTACGTGCTGGCCAGCCCCGAGACGGCGACGGACCGCGACTACGAACTGATCGAGGGCATCGTCGCGCACGAGTATTTCCACAACTGGACCGGCAACCGCATCACCTGCCGCGACTGGTTCCAGCTGTGCCTCAAGGAGGGGCTGACCGTCTTTCGCGACCAGCAGTTCACCGCGGACATGCGCGGCGCGGCCGTCAAGCGGATCGAGGATGCGATGCAGCTGCGCGCCCGCCAGTTCCGCGAGGACGCGGGGCCGCTGGCCCATCCCGTCCGTCCCGAGAGCTATCTCGAGATCAACAACTTCTACACCGCCACCGTCTACGACAAGGGGGCCGAGGTCATCGGCATGCTGCGCCGTCTGGTGGGGGCGGAGGCCTATGCGGCGGCGCTGGACCTCTACTTCGACCGCCACGACGGAGACGCGGCCACCATCGAGGACTGGATCGCCGTGTTCCGGGACGCGACGGGCCGCGATCTGTCGCAGTTCGCGCTGTGGTATTCGCAGGCCGGCACACCGCACCTGACGGGCGAGGGGGCGGTCATGGGCGGGCACTATCTGCTGACACTGGGCCAGCGCACCGCGCCGACCCCGGGCCAGCCCGACAAGGCGCCGATGGTCATCCCCGTGGCCGTGGGCCTGCTGTCGGCGGCGGGCGACGAGGTCGTACCGACCCGCGTGCTGGAACTGACGCAAGCCAGCCAGACCTTCGATCTGGGGCCGGTCGACGTGGCCGCAGGCACGCCGGTCCTGTCGCTCCTGCGCGGATTCTCGGCGCCGGTCGTGATCGACCGCGACGTGCCGCGTGCCGAACGGCTGGTCCTGCTGGCGCACGATACCGACCCCTTCAACCGGTGGGAGGCGGGGCGCACCCTGGCGCGCGAGACGCTCGCGCGGATGGCCGCCGACGACGCGGTGCCGGACGCCGCGCATCTGGACGCCCTCGCCACCCTGACCGGCGACGCATCGCTCGACCCGGCCTTTCGCGCCCTGGCACTGGCGCTGCCCAGCGAGGACGATACCGCTCGTGGCCTGTCGGATGGCGGCATCACGCCCGATCCGGCCGCCATCCACGCCGCGCACGAGGCCCTCGCGCAGGCGATGGCGGAACGGCTGGAGCCGGTCCTCGCGACGATCTACGACTCACACGCGGTCCCCGGACCCTACAGCCCCGACGCCGAATCGGCAGGACGACGGGCCCTGCGCAACGCCGCCCTTGGCCTTCTGACGCGGAGGGACGGCGGAGACCGTGCGCGCGCTCAGCTGGCCGCCGCCGACAACATGACCGACGAGCTGGCGGCGCTGTCGTCGCTGCTGCGCATCGGACGCGGGGCGGACGCCCTGGCCGATTTCGGTGCGCGCTGGTCGGGCGACCGGCTGGTCGTGGACAAGTGGTTCGCGCTGCAGGCAACCCACGCGGCACCGGACGAGGTGGCGGCGACCCTGCGGCGCCTCGTTGCGGACCCCGCCTTCGACGCCGGCAATCCCAACCGCTTCCGGTCCGTCTGGGGCGCGCTGGGCGCCAACCATGCCGGGTTCCACCATGCAGGCGGCGCGGTCTACGACATGCTGGCCGATGCCATCGTGGACATGGACGCGCGCAACCCGATGACCGCCGCGCGCCTCACCGTCCTCTTCGACGGCTGGACGCGCTACGACGCCGACAGGTCGGCCGGCATGCGCGCCGCGCTCGGGCGGATCGCCGGCGCACCCGGCCTGTCGCGGGATACGTCAGAGATGACGGCGCGGCTCCTCGCGGCCGGACCGCCGGACTGACGGGGCATCGGAACCGCAACGGTCATTCATGGTTTCTCCAGCGACCCGCAAGGGCGCGGCGAAAGGAACTTTCCGTGACCGGCATCGCGCAGGCGACGATACCGATCCTCTCCACCGATGGTTGCCAGCAGTCTGAGCTGACGGTCCCGCACCACAAGTTGCGCGAGGCCGGCGCCAACGTCGACGATGTCAGCCCGGCCGGGGCCGCGATCAGGGGTTGGGACGAGGGCGGCTGGGGCGGCACCGTGGAAGCGGACCTTGCGCTCAGGGACGCCGCGGCGGCGGACGACGATGCCCTCGTGCTGCCGGGCGGGCAGGTCAACCCCGACCTCCTGCGCGCCATGTCGAAGGCGGCGACGCTCGTTCGGGATTTCGCCGTGACGGTCAGGACCGTCGCCGCGATCTGCCATGTGCCCTCGCTGCTGATCGAGGCCGGGGGCGTCGCGAGGCGCGACATCACCGGCATTGCGTCCATCCGGACGGACCTGCTCGACGCGGACTCCAGGCCTGTCGAACGCGGGGTCTTCGCCTGGGGACGCATCGTGACGTCGCGCGGGTCGAACGACCCCGACGGGTTCGTCGGCGCCATCGCAGACAGGACCGGCAAGGCGGGACAGGGCCGTGCGGCGGCCTGACCCCGAACGGTCCGTCGCGGCCGGCAATCGGTCCCTGCGGCCTATCGCCGATTGTTCGTGCCTCTGTGCCCACTCACTTGATCTCGCGGGGGGCGGACCGATATCCGGTGCAGGAATATCTGTTGCAATTGTCGGGGGTGCAGGGGAATGAGCGTTGTCCGTCATGACCCTGTCACCGCGTCTTGGTTCAAGGCGTCATGAAGGACCGGCTCGATCCGCTGATCAATGAGCGTGCGGCGTGGCTGGGGTCGCGCCACCCGGGCGTGCGGACCATCAAGCGCGTGCTCGACAGGGTTCTCGGCTATGACCGCACCGTGGAGATCGCCGAGGGGTTTCGTTGGACGTCCGCCGGTCGCATCATGGAGACGATGGGCCGCATGCTGGCCCGGGACGTGCATGCGACCGGGTTGCACAATATCCCGCGTCACGGCCCCGCCCTTATCGTGGCCAACCATCCGACGGGTATCGCGGACGGGATCATCCTCAATCATCTGATCGCGCCCTTGCGGCCCGACCTGTTCTTCTATGCCAATGCCGACATCCTGCGCGTCCTGCCGCAGATGGACACTCTGATCGCACCCGTGGAGTGGCGCACCGACCGCCGCAGCCATGGCAAGACCCGAGCGACGATGGCCTATACCCGCCAGGCCATCGACGCCGGGCGGATCGGGGTCATCTTTCCGTCCGGCCGCCTTGCCCAGCGGCGCGGCCTGCGCCTGTTCGAGCGTCCGTGGATGCCGTCGGCCGCGATGATCGCGCGGAAATTCGACCTGCCGGTGATCCCGGTGAACCTGCGCGCCCGCAATTCGGTGCTTTTCTATCTGTTCGACATGATCCACCCCTCGCTGCGCGACATCACCCTGTTCCACGAGACCCTGAACAAGGATCGCCAGCCGTTCCGCGTGAACGTCGGAGAACCGATTTCGCCATCCGCCCTTCCCGCCTCCAACGAAGATGGGATCGCCCTGCTGCGAAAGGCGACGCTGGCACTTGGCGGACGGTACGCGCCGTCGGTATCTCTGGTGGACAGCACCCGGCGTCCGGCGTGGGCGCGATAAGGCAGGCCCCAAGGACTTCCGGTTCGGCTTCTCGCTTCTGGGCCGAACTGCCTAGAACAGTCCAAACGGTCACACCCAGTCGTGAGCGCTATCGCCTGACCGTAATCCTGCTGGACATCCCGGGTCTGACGGCGGGTCGCACCGACCTTGCGGGCGCCATGGCAAGCGGCGCCCGCTGCACGGTCCGATCGCGCGCCGCTTTGTCTATCGCCGGAGGCGACATCGACCGACGGGGATCGGACAGGGACAAGGCTGCATCCGGCATGCCATGGACGACGGCGACCTCGGTGCCGCCACGCCGGGCCTCGGAGATGATCATCTCGGCCAGCGCACGGTCCGCCAAGCCGGCGGTTCGTTCGCGCGGGCCCAAGGAATTCGCGACGGTCGAGGCCGTCACAAAGGCCGGACGCGCCTCCGGGCGACGCGGGCCGGTTTCGCTGCAATAGGGCTGGCGGCGCAACCAGGTCGCCATCTCGGACCGCTTTTCGGTGCTGCGCATCGGACCCCAGTCAGCGCTGACTCCGCCCCATTTGGGGGTCCGGGCATGGATAACGCCATCGCGCGGAACCGTCACGGACATTATGCGGATGGCGCAGGACAGATTGGCGCTGCCGGTCTTGAGGGCCTCGCCGCTTCGCGCATCGCAGCCGTAGCCACGGGCCGTGGCCGGGAGGATTTGCAAAAGGCCGTACCACAGCCCGTCGCCGCCCACGGCGCGGGGCCGCCATGTGCTTTCGTGCTTGGCCAACGCCGACAGGAAACCGACCCAGAACGCCCGGCGCTGGCCGTCCGGAGCATCGTCGTAGGCCGGGCACCATGTCTCGATGTCGCGGGGCGTCTCGTCGACCAGTGCCGCACCATGCGTGCGCAGGGCACGCATGGCGGCCGTGCTCCAAGTCCGTCCCTCGTCGCGAAAATCCCATCGCGCGACCGGCACGGGTTCGATCACGGGGCGGGAGACCGGGCGCGGTCCCGCGTCGGAAGAGGCCGCCAGAACACTCGGAAACAACATCGATACAGCGAAAACAACTGACATGAACTGATACATGACGACCCTTCTGAGGGGCCATTAACCTTTCATCAACCATTTCCCCCGACACCACCCGAGACTTGGCCGAAATCTGCCGATATGTGCGCAGGTCCCTGCCGGAGAGCCGCCGCAGTGCGACGGTTTGACCGCTCTGTCGGGACCGATCGGGATCAGACCGGCTGACAATAGGGCTGTGCCCGTGTCCATTCCTGCATGTCGGTACGCTTGCGCTGGGAATGGAACGGCCCCCAGTCCGCCGCGACCCCGCGAAACCCCTGCGAGACGACGCCGTCGCGCGCCACGGTACTGGCCATGATCCGCACCGCGCAGCGCAGGTTGGCGGCTCCGTTCTGCAGCGCACTGGCACTGCGCGCCTCGCAGCCGTAGCCGCGCGCGGTTGCGGGTGCGATCTGGACCAGACCGAACCACTTCCCACCGCCGCCCGCGGCCTGCGGGTTCCATGTGCTCTCGTGCTTGGCGAGGGTGGACACCAGGCCGGCCCAGAAGGCGGCGCGGTCGGCCTCGTCCCGCTGGGCGTAGCCGGGGCACCACGTCTCGTAATCGGCCGGGACCATCGCGGGAAGGACGGCGCCGTGCTCTTGCAGCGCGTCCATCGTGGCGCTGGTCCAGACCTCCGCCTGGGGCTTGAAGTCCCAGCGCATGGCGGGGCGGCTGTCGGCCTCGGCCGGACCGGCGGGGGGAAGGGCCGCGCAGGCGGACAGGGCCAGCACGGCGGTCAGGGCGGTCGCTCGGATCATTCTGGGTGCTCGTCTGGATATGGATGGGTCGCGAGCGCCCGCTTCTGAGAGATCGCGGCGTGGCCGGCAACCGCCCCCTGCGCCCATCGGCGGCGATCCGCCACGCGGCCGGCGGTCGGGCGGCGCGTTGCCCAGCCCGCGCGCCGGCGCTATGGGTCGCGCGACCCAAGGACCATCGGAGACCGCCATGCTGGACCTGACCTACGAGGCGCCGACGCCCACCGTGATCCGCGGCGCCCGGCAGGACTGGGAACTCGTGATCGGCCTGGAGGTCCATGCGCAGGTGGCGTGCCGGGCCAAGCTCTTCTCAGGCGCCAGCACACGATTCGGGGCCGAGCCCAACAGCAACGTCGCCTTCGTCGATGCCGGCATGCCCGGGATGCTGCCCGTCATCAACGAGGGCTGCGTCGCGCTGGCGGTCAAGACGGGGCTGGGTCTGAACGCCGCGATCAACCTTCACTCTGCCTTCGACCGAAAGAACTACTTCTATCCCGACCTGCCGCAGGGCTATCAGATCAGCCAGCTCTACGCGCCGATCGTCGGCGAGGGCGAGGTCCTGGTCGACATGGCCCCCGGCATCGCGCGCCGCGTGCGGATCGAGCGCATCCACCTCGAGCAGGACGCCGGCAAGTCGATCCACGACATGGACCCGGCGATGTCATTCGTGGACCTCAACCGCACCGGCGTCGCGCTGATGGAGATCGTCAGCCGCCCCGACATACGCGGCCCCGAGGAGGCTGCGGCCTACGTCGCCAAGCTGCGCCAGATCATGCGCTATCTCGGGACCTGCGACGGCAACATGCAGAACGGCAACCTGCGTGCCGACGTGAACGTCAGCATCTGCCGCCCCGGCGATTACGAAAGGTTCCGCGAGACGGGTGATTTCGGCGTGCTGGGGACGCGGTGCGAGATCAAGAACATGAACTCCATGCGCTTCATCCAGGCGGCCATCGACGTCGAGGCGCGACGGCAGATCGCCATCGTCGAGGACGGCGGCGCCATCGTGCAGGAGACGCGGCTCTACGATCCCGACCGGGGCGAGACGCGGTCGATGCGCTCCAAGGAAGAGGCGCACGACTACCGCTACTTCCCCTGCCCCGACCTGCTGCCCCTTCAGATCGATCAGGCATGGGTCGACGACATCGCGGCCACGCTGCCCGAACTGCCGGACGCGAAGAAAGCGCGCTTCATCGCCGACTACGGGATGACCGAGTACGACGCCGGCGTGCTGACGGCCGATGTAACCAATGCGACGTATTTCGAGGAGGTCGCGCAGGGCGGCGACGGCAAGCTGGCCGCGAACTGGGTGATCAACGAACTTTTCGGACGGCTCAACAAGGACGATCTGGGCATCGCCGACAGTCCCATGTCGTCGGAGCAGCTGCGCGGCATCGTGGCACTGATCGCCTCGGGCAAGATCTCGGGCAAGATCGCCAAGGATCTTTTCGACGTCGTCTACGTCGAGGGCGGCGACCCGGCGCGCATCGTCGAGGATCGCGGGATGCGGCAGGTCACCGATACGGGCGCCATCGAGGCGGCGGTCGACGCGGTCATCGCCGCGAACCCGGCGCAGGTCGAGAAGGCAAAACTAAATCCCAAGCTGGCGGGCTGGTTCGTGGGCCAGGTGATGAAGGCGACCGGCGGCAAGGCGAACCCGGCTGCCGTCAACTCCGTCGTCGCGCAGCGGCTGGGCGGCGCCTGACACCCTGTAATCGCGAAGGATCGCGTCGTCGGCCGTGAAAAGGGCGGCGCCGCAGCGCCGCCCGTCGCCTCAACCGATCCGGCTTGGCCCGATCATGCCTCTCTGCGACGCAGCGCGCCCAGCGCCCCAAGGCCACCGACCAGCAGCAGGCCGCCGGCGGGCAACGGCACCGCCGAGATGTCGAAGTCGATGTTTCCGACGCCCGGGTTGTTCGGCTCGAACACCGCGATGCGATACTCGCCTGCCGCGAGGCCGAAGAAGTCGATGGGCGCCTGCGAGGTGCCCGGCTTGCCGTCGGTCCCGGTCACGCGGTTGCAGAGGTACCCGTCAAGGATCGAGATGCTGCCGTTCGTCGTGCAGGTTCCGTTGTCGGTGACGAAGGTGTTGGTCGATCTGTTCAGGATCGTGAAGCCGGACGAGATGGGGTTAAAATCGGGCTGGTAGTCCTCCAGCGTGATGTTCGTGATGCCGGTCGTGCGGAAATCCAGATAGGCGTAGGCCGGGGTCGCGTCGTTGCTGGGAAAGTTGGACCAGGCGAAACTGACCTGCGCCATGCCGGGCGCGGACTTGGTGGGGTTTATGGCCATGGTGCCCCCGTTCGAGGCGAAGGCCTCGCCGTTGCCGAAGGTAACGGATGCGGCGGAGGCGGTGCCGGCGGCGGCCAGTGCGATTGCGCTTGCGGCCAGAATAACGCGGATGTTCATGACTTGTCCTTTCGAAATCGATACATCGTGAGAATTGTTCTAGATTTGTCCGCGCTTCCACGCACGCATTTGTTGAACTTTGGGTTAACTGACACCGCCTGGCGAAACTGATACGGCGTAGGGCGCGGACTGTTGAGCCAACTCCGATCGGCGCCACGATGGCGGATGATCTGGTTTGATTCATGCAGCCCCGGCGGCCGGCGCGTGCTGCCCGCCTGACCGCCCGCGCGCGAATCGCCCGCCGGCGTTCCGGGCGCGACGTGAGGCTTGCGCAGTGTCCCCGCGGGATGAGACAAGGGTGGGCCGCGCCGCACCGCGCAGAGGATCCGATAGAGGCACGCGATGTCGCGTTACGAATACAAGGTCGTCCCGGCCCCACGGCGCCCGCTCAAGGCGCGCGGCGTCAAGGCGATGCCGGATCGCTTTGCGCTTGCCGTCGCCGGCGCGATGAACGAGCTCGGCGCGCAGGGATGGGAATATCAGCGCAGCGACGCGCTTCCCTGCGAAGCGGGCGGCGGCTGGTTCAGGCGCCCCTCGACCGAGACGCAGTGGGTTCTGGTCTTCCGGCGCTCCGTGGCCGGATCGCGGACATCCGCGTCCGGCACGCCGGGTTCGCCCGCAGCCAACCCGGCGGAAGACGGATTTCCGGCGTCGGATCGCCCGGTCTTTGAACACGCACCCG
Source organism: uncultured Alphaproteobacteria bacterium (assembly GCA_963722905.1). Lineage (GTDB taxonomy): Bacteria > Pseudomonadota > Alphaproteobacteria > Rhodobacterales > Rhodobacteraceae > CAVROT01. The sequence goes on from CAVROT010000012.1 coordinate 141,994, forward strand.
TTCGCCGCGCACCGACGTCCCTGGCATTGGGCGAGGCGGAACAGGCGCGCCGCGAACCCGCCCCTGCGCCGGCGGCGACCGTGGCAGCGCCTCCCCATCGACCCGATCCCGCAGGCCCGCGGTCGGACGTCCGCATCGGCGGCGTCCGGCGCGATCACCCCGAGCCCGATACCGCGCCCAGCGGCGTGCATCCCTTCCCCGGGCCCGCCCGCGGCTAGCGACGCGTCACTCCGGCGGGCCGGACCTCGCGTCGATGGCGAGGGCGTGGATCTGCGCCATCAGATCGGCGCCGATGGCGGCGTGGATCGCACGGTGACGCTCCAGGCGCGACATCCGGTCCAGCGCACGTGCCGAGATGGCGACGCTGAAATGGCTCTCGCCCCCGTCCGGCGCCCCGGCATGACCGTGGTGCGCCGCGCTGTCGTCGCGAACCTCCAGCAGCCTGGGCTGGAGAGCAGCTGACAACCGACGGGCGATCAGATCGGCCTTCGGGCCTTCCGTTTCCATCGACATGATGTGCGGTTCCCTCTTCACCCCGGCGCCGATCTGTCTAAACTTGGGCGCCCGGGTTGAACAGCCCCGCCCGGCGGTCCAGCTTACCCGCCGGACGCCGGCGCATCGCGACCGACGCGCGCCGGACAACCGCGTCGCCAAGCCGAAGACCGAGGAAAAGGGACAAGACATGACCAAATCCGATCCGTTCGGCTTCGATATCAGGGTCTCGTCCGCAAAGAAGCGCAATCCGCGCGGCAAGCGCGGGATGTCGGGCGCGTTCGAAACCTCGACACGCGAATGCGCCCACGCGGGCTGCGCCGAGCAGGGGCAGTACCGCGCGCCGAAATCGCCCGATCACCTCGACGAGTATCTGTGGTTCTGCAAGGACCACGTCCGCGAATACAACCTCAAGTGGAACTTTTTCAATGGCACCACCGAAGAGGAGTTCGACGCCCAGATCGACAAGGACCGCGTCTGGGGCCGCGAGACGAAACCCTTCGGCAAGCCGACGGACGAACAGCGCGCCTGGGCGCGGCTGGGCGTCGACGACCCGCACCAGGTGCTGGGAGAGAACGCGACCCGCAACCCCGGCCGCCGCGTGACGGGCACCCGTCGCCTGCCGCCCAAGGAGCGGCGTGCGCTGGATATCCTGGATGCCAAGGACCACTGGACCAAGACCGAGATCCGGCAGGCCTACAAATCCCTCATAAAGGTCCTGCACCCCGACATGAACGGCGGCGACAGGGGCCACGAAGAGCAGCTCCAGGAGGTCGTCTGGGCATGGGACCAGATCAAGGAAAGCCGGAACTTCACGGGCTGACAGGTCGGCCGAAACGGCGGTCATGGCGCCTCGCGGCCGCCTGGAAACGTTCGTTGTGAGACCGGAAACGTGCTAAGGGTATGTCGGGGCCGATAGCGCGACGGGAATTTCGCCGTCGTTGGGCGCCGGAACCGATTTCGCAACCGTCAGGATAGAACCATGACCCTTCCCGTCCTGCGACGAGGCCAGAAAGGCCCCAGCGTCGCCGACCTCCAGACACATCTCATTCGCGCGGCGCAGTCCGACCTGCTGGACTGCCTCAACGTGCCCTTTCCGCGCGGCGGCGTATTCTCGGTCGACGGGGACTTCGGCGCCATGACGCTGCAGGCCGTCCTCGCCTTCCAGACGATGAGCCAGCGGACGGATCCGGGGTTCGACGTGGACGGAATCGTAGGATCGCAAACCTGGGGCGCGCTGGGGGTCACGGCACCGCCGGCCACAGCGCCCATTCAGGGCCCTGCGGCGCCCGCCGGCGATGGCAACCGGCCTGCGGGGCGTGTCCCGGGGCAGGGCCGTCTGGCAGGTACGAACCCCAATTACGTCGCACCCCAGGAGGGCACGTTCATGCCGCCCTGGATGACCTACGCCTGGCAGGAGAACAATCTCGACATCCGCGAGCAGCGCGGCGGCGACCGCAACAATCCGCGCATCCTCGAATACATCGCGCTGTCCCCCGGCATCCGGGCACGCAGCATGGCAGACGGCGGCCGCAACCCCACGCGGATACTGGCCGGCGCAATGGCTCACGGCGGTCAGGCCGAGGTCGACACCTATACCGGCAAGGGGATGTCTGATCTCGACGAGACGCCGTGGTGCGGCTGCTTCGTGCAATGGTGCCTCACCCAGGCCGGCTATCCCCGGCGCCCCGGCTTCTCGGGCGCCTACAGCTGGAAACCGAAGACGGGCGAGGTCTGCCTGCCGCGCTACGGGGCCGTTTGCGTGGTCAAGCACCGGACAGGCGGGCATCACGTGGGGTTCTGGGTCGGCCCGCCCTCCGATGGCTCGTCGTCGCCGGGCGCGCGGCTTCTGGGCGGCAACCAGAGCAACCGTGTCTGCGTGCAGGATTTCGCGAACCGGGCCGAAGTGCACTATATGTGGCCCGGCACCCGCGCCTGATCGACTTCCGGGGGGGGCCGGTTCGGATGCATTTCCGGGGCGGCCCCGCGGCCTGCTTCAGGCGTCGTGGAACGTCAGGCTGACGCCGTTGAGGCAGTGCCGCTTGCCGGTCGGCGCCGGGCCGTCGTCGAAGATGTGGCCCAGGTGGCTGCCGCAGCGGTCGCAATGGACCTCGGTGCGCACGTAGAACAGCAACATCCGATCCGGCTTGGTCGCGACGGCATTCGGCAGCGGCGCCGAGAACGACGGCCAGCCCGTCCCGCTCTCGAACTTCGTCTCGGAGGGATAGAGCGGCTGTTCGCAGCCGCGGCAATGGTAGACGCCCGCCCGCGTGATATCATTGAGGGGGGAAGAGAACGGATCCTCGGTGCCCGCCTCGCGCATGACGGAGTATTCCCGGTCGGTGAGCATCGCACGCCATTCCGCCTCGGTGCGGACCACCTCGAAAGAATTGGCGGCGACGGCGGGAAGGGCGGAGGCGGCGACGCTTCCCAGTGCGGCAGTCATGAATTCGCGGCGGTGCATCGTTCTCTCCAATGCCGTCATGAGGACAGATCATCTAATACGACCGGACTGGCTGTGCCGGGAACATGTCGTCTTCTGGCAATCTCGTGACCGACCGTGAGCCGGGTGGCGGTCACCGGCGGCGCGTCAGACGCCGCTCATCGTGGCCGTGGCCAGAATCTCGCCCGTGGGGGTGCCGGTCGGCGATCCGCCGGGCGGTTCGTCCGAGATCGCCAGCGTGCCGGTGGTCAGGTTCTCTGCCTCGAACGGGGTAACGGGATGCGACGTGACCGGATCCTCCGACAGCACGCCCACGGCGACCGGAGCCTCCGCCCCGTCGGCAATCAGCCAAACCTGGATAGACCGGCCGGGCCGCGCGGCGCCGGACGTGCGGGTCGCCGTCAGGAGGCCCGCCTCGGGATCGTAGGCGGCGAGGATGACCAAATCGTCAACATCCGATTGCAGCGTGGCCGTGAATTGCGGATCGAACGCCTGTGGGCCTGGCAGGAAACCGGGTCGCAGGGACGGCGCGACCACGAGGCCCAGCGCCGCCACCGTTCCGGCGACCAGAAGGCCCGCGAAGGCCGCTCGCACGGCGGACAGCCCTGACCGGGCCGGTTTCGCCGGCGCGTCCACGCCGAAGATCCGGCGCTCGACGCTGTTTCGCAGCCGCGGCGGCGGCGCCGCCTCGGGGATCTCGTCGGCGAGGCCCGCAAGACGCTCTTCCCACCAGGCAAGGCGGTTGCGCCCGGCGCCATCCACCTCGACCCGTGCCGCGACCTCCGCACGCTCGGACGCGGACAGGAGATTGAGTGCATAGAGTGCGAGCGCGACATCCTCCTCTTCCGGTGTGGGCGTGGTTTCGGTCATCGGCTCAGGCAATCCTTCAGTTTCAGCAGGCTGCGACGCAGCCAGGTCCGCATGGTGTTGAGCGGCACGTCGTGACGCGCCGCAAGATCGGCGTAGCTCATGCCGTCCAGATAGGCACCGCGCACGGCCGCCGCGCGGTCCGCATCGAGTTGATCGAGGCATGCGACGATACGCGCCGCCTCGGATGTCGCGATGGCGGCGGCTTCGGGCGAGGGGCTCCCGTCGGCAAGGCCGGCGTGATCCTCGATCCGCTCCGCCGGCGCCTTTCTGGCGCGCAGCCGGTCGATGGCGCCGTTGCGCGCGACGGTTATGAGCCATGTCATCGGACTCAGCCCGTTGGCCCGGTAGCGATCCGCGTTGCGCCAGATCTTGACGTACACGTCCTGCAGAACGTCCTCGGCGTCTGCCCTGTCCTTCAAGACACGCAGACATATTCCGAACAGTTTCGAGGAGGTCGCATCGTAGAGAGCCATGAACGCATCGCGGTCCCCCGTGGCGCTCCGGGTGATCCAGGTCTCGATGTCGTCGCGGGTAGTCATGCGGTCGGACGCGTCCCGGTATCGCGGCCTTCGTACCGCAGGTCGGGGCAGTCAAACCGATCCTGCCGCCGGGGGCCAGCCCCTACGTGTCCGCCGGCGCCCCGCAACCTTATCGGCCGCCCCCGCCTTCCAGGCGTGGGGCAGCCGCGCGGCCTTCGGGGCTTCCCCTTGAACGTGGCCGGGATATGTTGCACCACCGCCCGCGACAGGATGAGCCGTCGAGAGTGGCGACTACGGGGATTTGTGCCATGGCCGACGGCAGCATCGACATACACGCGAAACCCACGCGCAGCGTGTCGGTCCGCAAGGTCTTCGGCATCGACACCGACATGGAGGTCAAGGCCTTTGACGGGGCGTCGGACCGCGTGCCGGCCTTCGACGCCACCTACCGCTTCGATCCCGACACGACGCTCGCCATCCTCGCCGGGTTCCAGTTCAATCGCCGCGTGATGATCCAGGGTTATCACGGCACCGGCAAGTCGACCCATATCGAACAGGTCGCCGCCCGGCTGAACTGGCCCTGCGTGCGCGTGAACCTCGACAGCCACATCAGCCGGATCGACCTGATCGGCAAGGACGCGATCAAGCTGCGCGGCGGCGTACAGGTGACCGAGTTCCAGGAGGGGATCCTGCCCTGGGCGCTGCGCAATCCCTGCGCCATCGTCTTCGACGAATACGATGCCGGGCGCGCCGACGTCATGTTCGTGATCCAGCGGGTGCTGGAGGTCGACGGCAAGCTGACGCTGCTGGACCAGAACGAGGTGATCGAGCCGCACCCCTACTTCCGCCTCTTCGCCACATCCAATACCGTCGGACTTGGCGACACGACGGGCCTCTATCACGGCACCCAGCAGATCAACCAGGGCCAGATGGACCGCTGGAGCCTGGTCGCGACGCTGAATTACCTCGGCCGGGACGAGGAGGCCGCCATCGTCGTCAGCAAGGTGTCCGAGTACGACACCGACGACGGCCGCCGCACCGTCGCGCGCATGGTCACGGTCGCCGACTTCACCCGCACCGCCTTCATGGCCGGCGACCTTTCCACCGTCATGTCGCCCCGCACCGTCATCGCCTGGGCGCAGAACGCCCGGATCTTCGGCAATGTCGGCTACGCCTTCCGCCTTACCTTCCTCAACAAGTGCGACGAACTGGAGCGCGAGACGGTGGCCGAATTCTATCAACGCTGCTTCGACGAGGAACTCCCCGAAAGCGCGGTGTCGGCCGGCATGTCCTAGGACCCGGCCAAACCTTTCATGTGCCTCGGTTCTAAGGGATTGGGTATCGGCGCAGACACATGGACCCCCGAACTAGTCGTTCGAATGGGACGCCAGCGTCCGCAAGGGGATGACGCCCCTGCATGCTTGGGGGGATGCCTCAGCATCCCCCCATCGGCACAGTCACCTATCAGCCGCCGCTCATCTGTTCGATCTGACGAAGGAACGTCTCCACGTCCATGCCGGGCGGCAGGATGACGACCGTGCCGCCCTGGCGCCGGTCTCCCTGCGTCCCGAACTCGGGGTTCGCCGGACCGACCTCGTCGGTGTTCAAGGTCGCCTCCGGGTTCAACGCGGCCTGGGGCATTTGCGCATCGCCGTCCTGCCCCTGTCCCTGCATGGTCTGCTGACCGGAGGCATCTGCGCCCTGCTGCTGGCCACCCTGGGGCTGCTGGGCCTGCGGAGCGGTCTGGCCGGGCTGCTGGGCCGCGCCCGCACCCTGCGTTGCGCTCTGTTGTCGCTGCCGCGCCATCTCATTGCGCATCCGCATCTCGCGCTGCATCTGCTCGGCCATGCGCACGCGCGCCTCGCTGATGCCGCGAAGATAGCCCTGCCGGAAGCCGCGCTCGTAGATGTCCTGGCCGAACGCGTCGAGGTCGAGGACCAGCGACCCGCCTTGCGGAACCTGCATCCGCTCCGACTGGCCGGCCATGCCACCCAGTGCCTGGTCCGGCACGGTCTCGCCCTGCTGCCCCGTCTGGGCGCCCTGCGTGTCGGTCACGCCCGTCGTCGGCGCGTCGGCGCGTTCGATCGCCTCGTCCAGCGACCCGGCCGCGCCGCCGGTTTCGCCCGCGACGCCCTCCGTCACTCCGACGTCCGGCGCGGTGACCGTGCCGTCGCCGCCGGCCGGACTCTCACCGTCCTGCGTTACCGACGGCGCCCGGGGCGGACGCGACGCCCTGCGACGTCGCGGCATCGCCGGACGCCGGCTGATCGCCGTCGCCACCGTTGCCCGACGCGGTTTGCGCCGATAGCGGCGCGGCGAGCGCCATCGCGATCAGCGATGCCGCCATGGGACGTGCGAGACGCCCTTGAAGCCCTTGGAATGTCATCAGTTCCTCCTAGCATTTGCGTCCTGTGCGGACATTCGGGGCATGAAACGAGGTAACCCAAGGGAACGGTTCCGGTCGGTTGGGCAATGGGCCGGACGCGGCCTTTGACGCGGCCTTCGGGATCTGGGAAACCCACGCATGGCGCCCCGCCATGGAAGGCCGATCAGATGCCCGCTTCGGACAATCCAGCCGACCCGTTCAAGAAGGCCCTCGCCGAGGCGACGCAGGTCCTCGCCGACGATGCCGAGCTTGGCATCAGTTACAGCGTCGATCCGCCTGGAATGTCGAACGACACCCTGCGCCTGCCGCAGGTCAGCCGGCGGATGACCCGGGCCGAGGTGCTGCTGGCGCGCGGGACCGCCGACGCCTACGCCCTGCGCCGCCGCCACCACGACGCCGCGACGAACGCGCGGTACATGCCGCAGGGGCAGATGGCGCGCGACCTCTACGAGGCGATGGAGATGGCCCGGTGCGAGGCCGTGGGCGCACGCGAGATGCCGGGCACCGCCGGCAACATCGACGCCAAGATCGCCGCAGAGGCCCAGCGCAAGGGCTACGTGCAGATCACCGACCGGGCCAACGCGCCGCTGGCCACCGCGGCCGGCTACATGATCCGGCACCTCGCGACCGGCCGCGCCCTGCCAGAGGGCGCCGGCAACGTCATGGAACTGTGGCGCGACTTCATCGAAGGTCAGGCGGGCGACACGCTGGGCACGCTGGACGACTGCCTGTCGGATCAGGCCGCCTTCGCGCGGATCGCGCGCCAGGTTATCGACGATCTGGGCTACGGCGACCAGCTGGGCGACGATCCCGACGGCAGCGACGACGCGGAGGACCAGGCGTCCGAGGACGAGGCCGAAAGCGACGACCAGCCCGACAGCGCGGGCGACGAGGACGAGGGCGACGATGCCGAGGCCGCGCCGGACCAGAGCCAGGAGCAGACGCAGGACCCGTCCCAGGCCACCGTCAGCATGGACGACATGGCCGACATGGAGGCCGGCGACGAGGCAGAGATGCCGGAGGGCGACGCCCCGCTGGAGCCGCCGCCGCCGCCCCCCCATTCCGAGGCCGATCCGGGGTATTCCGTCTGGTCGACCGCCCATGACGAGGAGGTGCGCGCCGAGGATCTGGCCGACCCGCCAGAACTGGAGCGTCTGCGCGCCTATCTCGACCAGCAGCTCGACCCGCTGAAGGGCGCCGTGTCGCGGCTGGCCAACCGGCTCCAACGGCGGCTTCAGGCCAAGCAGAACCGCAGCTGGGAGTTCGACCGCGAGGAGGGCATTCTGGACGCAGGCCGGCTTGCGCGCGTGGTGGCCTCGCCCACCACGCCGCTCAGCTTCAAGGTCGAGAAGGATACCGAGTTTCGCGACACCGTGGTCACGCTGCTGCTGGATAACTCCGGCTCCATGCGCGGGCGCCCCATCAGCATCGCGGCGATCTGCGCCGACGTGCTGGCCCGCACTCTGGAGCGGTGCCAGGTCAAGGTCGAGATCCTCGGTTTCACCACCCGCGCCTGGAAGGGCGGTCAGGCGCGCGAAAGCTGGCTGACAGGCGGGCGCCCGGCGCTACCCGGCCGCCTGAACGATCTGCGCCATATCGTCTACAAACCCGCCGACGCGCCCTGGCGCCGCACCCGCCCGAATCTGGGGCTGATGATGAAGGAGGGGCTGCTGAAGGAGAACATCGACGGCGAGGCGCTGGAATGGGCACACCGCCGGATGCTGGGCCGTCCCGAGGCCCGCAAGATCCTGATGGTCATCTCCGACGGCGCGCCGGTGGACGACAGCACCTTGTCGGTGAACCCCGCGAATTACCTCGAAAAACACCTGCGCGACGTCATCGCCATGGTCGAGCGTCGCCGCGCCGTCGAGCTGATCGCCATCGGCATCGGCCACGACGTCACCCGCTATTACGCGCGGGCGGTGACGATCACCGACGTCGAACAGCTGGCAGGCGCCATGACCGACCAGCTGGCGGGTCTCTTCGACGCCGACCCGCGCAAGCGGGCGCGCGTGACCGGCATGCGCCGGGCGGGCTGACGGCCCGGCACTCGGCGCCGCCGGTCCGTCGGCGGTCACCACGACGACGGGTCCGGGCGGCCGTCCAATCGAAGGCAGGGATGACGATGTTCCAGAGTTTTCACGCCACCGGGTCACCAGACCAGGGCCCGCCTCGGCTGAAGGCCCTTCGGGCCGCGATGGAGACCGCCGGGGTCGACGCCTTCCTCGTGCCGCGTGCCGACGCCCACCAGGGCGAATACGTCGCCCCCTGCGATGCCCGGCTGCAATGGCTGACGGGATTCAGCGGATCGGCCGGGACATGCGCGGTGACGCAGGACCTGGCCGCCGTCTTCGTCGACGGGCGCTACCGGGTACAGGTCCGGGGCGAAGTCGCGTCCGATTTCACGCCTGTGGACTATCCGGCGACCCTTCCCTCGGCGTGGCTCGCCGAACACCTCTCTGACGGCGCAGTTATCGGTTTCGACCCATGGCTTCACACGCCAAAGGAGATCGGCGAAGTCAGGGGGATCCTCCTGCGGGCAAGCATGAAATTGCAGCCTGTGGATAACCTTGTTGACTCCATCTGGCGCGACCGACCCGCCCCTCCGCTGGGCGCCGTTTCGATCTTTCCGGACGAATTGGCCGGGCGGACGTCGGTCGAGGCGCGGGCCGGCGTTGCCGACGCGCTGCGCGCCGCCGGCCATAGATGTGCGGTGCTGACCCAGCCCGACAGCATCGCCTGGCTTCTGAACATCCGCGGGTCGGACCTGCCCCGCGTTCCGGTCGCGCAAGGGTTCGCCATCGTGAACGACAACGCCCGCGTGTCCCTCTTCATGGCCGCGGCCAAGCTGGATGACGGCGTACGCGCCCACCTGGGCGATGATGTCGCTGTCCTGCCGCCCGATGGGCTGACGGCCGCGCTGGCGACACTGGCCAGCCCGGTCCGCGTCGATCCCGCAACGGCGCCCGTCGCCGTCGTGGATGCGCTGGAAGCGGGCGGGATCGAGATCGCCACTGCCGCAGATCCCTGCATCCTGCCCAAGGCTCGAAAGTCGCCGGCCGAGATCGCCGCCACACGCGCCGCCCACCTGCGCGACGGCGCCGCGATGTGCACCTTCCTCGCGTGGCTCGACGCGCGGCGCGACGACATCCTGGCGGGCGCCCGCGTGACGGAGACGGATGTGGTGCGCGCGCTGGAAGGTTTCCGGCGGGCGACGAACCACCTTCAGGACATATCGTTCGACACCATCGCCGGCTCCGGTCCCCATGGCGCCATCGTCCACTACCGCGTGACCGAGGGGACGGACCGGGCCATCGCGCCGGGCGACCTGCTGCTGGTGGACAGCGGCGGCCAGTACCCGGACGGCACGACCGACATCACGCGGACCGTCGCCATCGGGCCGCCCGACGACGATCAGCGCGCCGCCTTCACACGGGTGCTGCAGGGTATGATCGCCATCAGCCGCGTGCGCTTCCCCAGGGGCGTCGCGGGATGCCATCTGGACGCCCTGGCGCGTGCCCCGCTCTGGATGGCCGGTCAGGACTACGACCACGGCACCGGCCACGGCGTCGGCGTCTACCTCTCGGTCCACGAGGGCCCGCAGCGCCTGTCGCGCGTCAGCGACACGCCGCTGGAGCCGGGCATGATCCTGTCCAACGAACCCGGCTACTACCGCGACGGCGCCTGGGGGATCCGCATCGAGAACCTGATCGTCGTGCAGCCCGCGTCCCCGCTGGACGGCGCGGACGCGACACGCAAGATGCTGGCCTTCGACACGTTGACATGGGTTCCGATCGACCGGGCGCTGATCGTGCCCGGAATGCTGTCGGCGGGCGAACGCGACTGGCTGAACGCCTACCACGCCGAAGTCGCCCGCCTCATGCGAGACCGGCTCGATCCTTCGACCGCCGCCTGGCTGGACCGTGCGACGGCGCCCGTCTAGCGGCCGTCGCCGCCGGTGTGGCCCCGGTCGCGAGCCTTCGACATTCTCCTGTCACAATACGTACGTTACCGTTAACCTTTCTTCGACAGCGCTATGAAGCGACGGGGGAACAGCATGGCCGACCATATCGAGATCTCGGACGCACCGGGCACATGGGTCGTGCGCGCCGGCGGTGCCGTGATCGCGGAGTCCGCGCAAGCGCTGGAACTGCGGGAAGGCGACTACGATCCCGTCATCTACATCCCCCGCGGCGACATCGCGATGGCCTTCCTCGAGCCGTCCGAAAAGACGACCCATTGCCCCCACAAGGGCGACGCCACCTATTTCGGCGTCCAGACCAAGAGCCGCCTGCTGGCCGATGCGGCATGGAGCTATGAAGCGCCCAACGCGGCGGTCGCCCGGATCGCCGGGCATCTCGCCTTCGACACCGCCGAGGTCACGGTCGAAGAGGTCTGACCGTCCCGTTCGCGCGTCGCGCTGGGCGCTACGAGTGCTCCTCCGCCGCGGTCGCGGCCAGCGCGCGGTTGTAGGCCTTCAAGGCATCGACATGGAACAGCGCGCCCAGGATCTCGGGCGGCTCACCCCGCGCGCCCAGCGTCACCACCGGCAGGAAGGGTCGCATCGTCCGCTCGAACACGGGCATCGCCGCCTCCAGCGTCGCGTTGGCCTCGATGTAGTCGCCCGCCTCGATGGCGGCCCAGACCGCGTCGTCGGGGGCCGCGCGGTCGTGGCCCGGGGGGCGCATCACGTTGGCCACACGGAACATCGACAGCAAGTATGCCTGCGGCCCGGCCGCCAGGTGCACGCCCGACCGCTCCAGCTGGGTGAGGAAGAAGGACCGGCTGACCAGGCGCGACGCCAGCGCCGTCGACATGCTGACGGCGACCATCACGGCGAGGCCCGTCTGCCAGTCGCCCGTCAGCTCGAACACGATCAGCGTGGTCGAGATCGGCGCGCCCAGTACCGCCGCCGCGACCGCGCCCATGCCGGCCAGCGCATAGAGCGTCGCCGACCCCGACACCTCGGGCGCGATCCCGGTCGCGACCAGCCCGAAGGCCAACCCGGTGAGCGCGCCCAGCATCAGCGAGGGCGAGAACACGCCGCCGCCCATGCGCCCCCCCATCGTGATCGCGACCGCCCCCGTCTTGAGCACCGCCAGCACGACCGCCTCGTGCAGCAGCAGACCGCCGGTCAGCGCCAACGACGTCGTTTCGTAGCCCACCCCGATGATGTGCGGGAACCAGATCGCGATGGCGCCCAGAAGGCCCCCCGCGACGGCAGGCCGGGCGAAGCGCGGGATCCGCAGGCGCCGCTGCACCGCGGTACCCGCCGCATCCGCCCAGAAGATCGCGCGCATGAAGGCGACGGCGACGAGCCCGCAGAGCAGCCCCAGGATCAGGAAGGCCGGAAGCTCCACGTAGAAGGCAAGGACTCCTTCGGTTCCCAGCGCGAATTCGGTGATGCCGCCGAACTCCAGCCGGTTGATGACGGTGCCGGCGGCCGAGGCGATGACGATGGGTGCGAAGGCATGCACGGCAAAGTGGCGCAGCACGACCTCCAGCGCGAAGAGGGCGCCGGCGATGGGCGCATTGAAGGATGCGCTGACCGCGCCGGCCACCGCGCACCCCAACAGATCGCGCCCGGTAATCCCGTCGGCGTCCATCCGGGTGCAGACCCAGGATGAGATGACGGCCGCAAGATGCACCACCGGCCCCTCGCGCCCGGTCGATCCGCCCGTCGACAGCGTGATGAGAGAGGCGGCCGCGCTGGCAAGACCGGGGCGCACCTGTACCCGCCCCTCCGCCAGCGCCGCGCCGGCAATCACGTCCGCGACGGACCTGACCTGTCCGTCCGGCGTGAACCGGCTCAGGATCAGCCCCGTGACGAGGCCGCCCACGATCGGCACGAGCAGGATGACCCACCACGGCAGCGCCCGCGCCGCGGTCGCAAGATAGAGGACGTCGGACGTGCCGTAGGCCGTCGCCTGCAGCCAGTCTATGCCGCGCCGGAAGGCCAGAGCCGACAAGCCCGCGGCGACCCCGATAGCCAGCGCGATGAACCAGAACTGGACCTGCGACGGCCCGCGGTACTTCAGTACGTCCCACCCCTCGCGGCACAGCCGCAGGACGCGCGCCGCGATCGGGGGCGGTGGGGTGGACGGCTCAGTCATGTCGGCGGGGCATCGTGATGGGATGGGCCTGCAGAGGGACGATTGCCGCAGCCCTACGGGATCGGCCGGCCCGCTCCAAGCCCGCCTCCGCGGCCCCCGGCATATCGGGCCCTTCCAGGCCCCGCCCCGATCCTTGTCGCGGCGCCGATGTGCCGCCGGCACGCCGACCGACCCGCCCCCTCATCCTGTCGGAAATACTCCCGCCGGAGGCTCCCGCGGCCCCACCGGCGCCCCGGTCGCGCGGAAAGGACGGGGCCGCCGCCGGCACCGTCCGACAATCGCAGCACCCGCCCCCTCATCCTGTCGGAAATACTCCCGCCGGAGGCTCCCGCGGCCGCACCGGCGCCTTAGTCCGCCAGAAGGGCCCGCGCCGCCGCCCGCGCCTCGGGCGTTACCCGGTCGCCCGACAGCATCCGCGCGATCTCATCCACCCGCGCGGCCGCGTCCAGCGGCACCACGTTCGACAGCGTCACGTCGTCGCGAACGGTTTTCTCGACCCGCCAATGGTGCTGGCCCTGTGCCGCAACCTGCGGCGAATGGGTCACCACGAGAACCTGCGCCTCTCGCGCCAGCGCGGCCAGCCTGCGACCCACCGCGTCGGCCGTGGCGCCGCCGACGCCGCGGTCGATCTCGTCGAAGATCAGCGTCAGCCCCGGCGCGTCGCGCGTCAGGCAGACCTTCAGGGCCAGCAGGAAGCGCGACAGCTCGCCGCCCGACGCGATACGCCCCAGAGGGCCCGCCGGCGCCCCGGGGTTCGTGGCGACGGTAAAGGCGACCTGGTCCGCTCCCTCCGGACCCGCTGTCGCTTCCCCGACCAGTGTCGTGAACACCGCCCGTTCCATCTTCAGCGGCGCCAGCTCGGCCGCCATCGCGTCGTCCAGCCGCCCTGCCGCCGCACGGCGGCGTTCGCTCAAGGCCCGAGCGGCGGCATCGTGGGCGCGCCCGGCAGACGCCAGTTCGGCGTCGAGCCGTGCCAGGTCGCCGTCGCCGGCCTCCAGCGCCCCCAGTCGCGCGCGCAGCTCCGCAGCGTGCGGCCCCAGATCGTCCGGCAGGACGTCGTATTTCCGCGCAAGGCCGCGGATTGCGAAAAGCCGCTCCTCGGTCCGTTCCAGATCCCCGGCGTCGACGTCCATGTCACGCAAGGCGGCCTCGGTTCCCTGCGCGGCCCCGGCCAGCGCATCCAGCGCCCGTTCGAGAGCCGCGACAGGCGCCTCCAGCGGCCCGCCCCCGGCACCGTCCGCCCCCTCCAGCCGCCGCAGCGCGTCGATCATCGGACCCTCGGCGCCCTGACCGCCCATCAGCGCCAGCGCCTTCTCGACATCGCCGCGCATCCGGTCCGCCGCCTGCATCCGTCGCCGTTCGGCATCCAGCGTCGCCTCCTCGCCCGGCTCGGGCGACAAGGCATCCAGTTCACCGACCGCATGGCGCAGAAAATCCTCCTCGGCGCGTAGCGTCTCCATCGCCAGGCGTGCGGCGTCCCGCGCGCGCCGCGCCGCGGCCTGCGTTCGCCAGGCGGCGCGCGTCGCGTCCAGATCCGGCTCCGATCCGGCGAATTCGTCCAGCAGCGCCCGGTGGCCCCTGGGATCCAGAAGCCCGCGGTCGTCGTGCTGACCGTGCAATTCCACCAGCGTCGCACCGAGGCGCCGCAAGACGTCGCCCGATGACCGGATGTCGTTGACGAAGGCGGTCTTTCGACCGTCCGGCGCAGCCACCCGCCGCAGGAGCAGCTCGTCCTCCACGGCTATTCCGGCCTCCCCGAGCACGTCGCGGGCGGCATGCCCCTGCGACAGATCGAAGGCCGCCGTCACCTCGCCCCTCTCGGCACCCGCACGCACGAGGTCCGCCCGCCCCCGCCAGCCCAGCACGAACCCGAGGCTGTCGAGAAGGATGGACTTGCCCGCCCCCGTCTCTCCGGTCAGCACGTTCAGTCCGGGCTGGAAGGCAAGCTCCAGCCTGTCGATCAGGAGGATGTCGCGGATGTCGAGGCTGCGAAGCATGTCACCACAGTATCTAGACCGCCGCGGGCCCGCCTGCACCGGGATTCCGTCGCCTGCCGTAGCATTTCCGCCGCCCCTGCACGGCGACCCGGACGCCCGGACGTCGCATCCGCCGCCGCGGCCCTCCCCATCGCCGCGGGCGGGCGAGGCGGGGCCCGGCGACCACAGGCTACGGACGGCGCCTGTGCGGCGCTGGACGATCAGTGCAGATGCGGCTTCATCGCACCCGGAGCAGGCCGGCCGAACGCCCGGGACCGGCATGCCGCATGCCGGTGCGCAAGCGATCCCCCCGAACGGTATCCGGGCGCATCCGCTAAAGCCATTCGCCGCGGACGACCTGCCGGTAGACCGATGTCAGCCACCCATCCCCGGCCGGCTCCAGCGTCAGGCCGCGGCCGGTCAGCAACGCATAGGCGTCCTGGTACCATTCGGTGCCGCGGTAGTTGTAACCGAGGATGGCGCCGGCGGTGCGCGCCTCGTCCACCAGCCCCAGCGAGAGGTAGGACTCCACCAGTCGCAGCAGCGCCTCGGGCGTATGCGTCGTGGTGTTGAACTGCTCCACCACCACACGGAACCTGTTGATCCCGGCGATATAGTGCCCCCGCTTGAGGTAGTAGCGCCCGATCTCCATCTCCTTGCCGGCCAGATGGTTGAAGGCAAGGTCGAACTTCAGGATGGCCGATCTGGCGTATTCCGTGTCGGGGTAGGCTTCGATCACCACGCGCAGGGCCTGGAGGGCCTGGAAGGTCAGGCCCTGGTCGCGTCCCACGTCGTCGATCTGATCGTAATAGCTGAGCGCCAGGAGGTAGGCGGCATAGGCCTCGTCCTCGCCCCCGGCGTAGAAATCCAGATAGCGCTGCGCGGCCCCGCGCGAGGCCACGTAGTCCCGGTCGCGGTGAAAGGCGAAGGCCTGCATGATCAGCGCACGTTGGGCCCACTCGGAATAGGGATAAAGCCTTTCGACCTCGCCGAAGGTGACGGCGGCGGTATCGGCGTCGCGGCTGGCCAGCTGGACCTCGCCCCGGTTGAAGATCTCTTCGGCGGTCAGGGTGTCCAGCGGCTGCTCGCGCGCGGTGCCGAACCGTCCGCAGCCCGAAAGTACGAGGACCGTGCACAGGCAGGCACATAGGATCGCGCTGCGCGGCTGCGCCGGTGTCATCGCCCCTGCCCTCCTGCCCGCGCCGCGTCGTTCCGCGACCGTTCGGCAAAGCCCTAGCATAGCGGCCGGCGGTGCAAAACGCCAAACCCGGGCCGGGCCGCCGATGGGTCGCATGTGTTGCTCAGGCCGTCAGGGGCACGTCGCTGCGTCGTACGCCCGCACCGGGGAGGGCGGCGATCCCTTCGCGGCCCGGCTGGACGATCCGGTAGGACAACGGGTCGGAAAAGAGCTTGCGCAGCAGCGCGTTGGTGAGCGCATGACCGGCAAGGCGGCCCGAATAGCGGGCCAGCAGCGGAAGGCCCGCCAGCGCAAGATCGCCAAGCGCATCCAGCATCTTGTGGCGTACGGCTTCGTCCGCGTGGCGCAGGCCACCGGGATTAAGCACCGCGTCGCCATCCACGACCACGGCGTTATCCAGCGTACCGCCCCGTGCCAGGCCGCCAGCGCGCATGGCAGCGACATCGGACTGACGACAGAAGGTCCGGCTGTCCGCCAGTTCGTGCAGGAAGGCGCCGTTGGCCAGCACAAGGTCCAGATCCTGGCGCCCGATGGCCCGCTCGGCGAAGTCGATGTGGAAATCCATCTCAAGCGTCGCGGCCGGGCTCAGCCGGGCGACGGCATCGCCGCGTCGTACCTCGACGCGGCGCAGGACCTGCAGGACCCGGACCGGAGCGCGCAGCCGGCGCAGGCCGCAACGAAGGATACCGGCGGCGAAGGGCGCGGCCGAGCCGTCCATGATCGGCGCTTCGGCGCCGTCGATGTCGATCAGGACGTTGTGCAGGCCGCAACCGACGATGGCCGCCATGACATGCTCGATGGTCGAAATCGCGACGGCGTCGCCGTTCGAGATGCGGGTGCAGAGCTGCGACGGCTCCACCGCGTCCCAGAGCGCCGGCACCATGGCGTCGCGACCCGATCCGTCGTGCGCGATGTCGGTCCGTCGGAACCAGATGCCGTGCTCGGCGCCGGCCGGCCGCAGCACCATGCGGACGGGGCGGCCAGAGTGGAGGCCAAATCCGGCGAACGCCACCGGCGCTTTCAGGGTCGTCTGCATCTCGTGTCGCCTCACCACTGACTGCTCGGAACATCGGGCCCGGTTTCTCCGCGCTCCGCCGCCAGCCGGGAAACGGACCCGGTGCGGATAGCAGTGAGTTAAAGTCAAGGTGGCAGGGCGACAACACACGGTTTGCGACCGTCTGTAACAGTGGCACGGATCGAACGGCCCGATACCGCCGAGCGAATGTTTACGAAACGGCAAGTCGCTGTCATCTAACACAATGAGGGCCGACTGCTGTCGGCCCCCGCTGTCGTCTTTGTCATTCCACGGCGCTTCGCTGTGGCCGGATTGCGCTGCCTCAATTGGCCTGTCGGCGCAGGAAGGCGGGAATTTCGATGCGGTCGTGATCGCCTTCGGCCTCGTCGACATCGCTGAAGCGGTTGACCAGCGGCGCCGCCTGACGGGCCCGTGGCGCGGCCGGTTCCGCGGGTTTTGCAGGCGCTGACCTCGCGGGCCGTGACCCGCCGGCGCCGCCTTCGGCCGGGTGGCCGGTCATGCGGTCGATCAGCGCGTTGATTCCGAAGCGCGGACGTTCGGACACGCCGAGCGCAGCCGGCGATGTCGCCGCGACGGACGCTGGCGCCGCACGTTCGGCCGGAAGCCTGCGCTTGATCGCGTCGAGCCGCGCGCGCGCCTCCGGCGTCGGCGTGCCGGCCCGCGCCGCGGGCTGCGCCGCGGTGGGGCGGGCGGCCTCGGGGCGGTAGGCGTGCGCCGGCACGCCCTCGGCCGGGTCCAGCGGAGCGCCGAAGAGGTCCTCGGCCGCGTCGTCGTCCATGTCCGAGGTCAGGGCATCGTGGAAGAAGGACCGGTCGTCGTCCGCGGCGTCCGACGCGGCTGGCTGGGCGGGCTCGGTCCGGCTGCGGGCGGCATAGACCGGTTCGGGCGCCTCCTCGGCCGGTCGGGCGGCGGCCAGAGGCTCGGCCATGCGGCGACGCGGGACGGGCAGCTCGGCATCGGCGTCCACGGCGTCGATGCCGGTGGCGACGACGCTGACGCGCATCTTGCCTTCCATCGTCTCGTCCAGCGTCGAGCCGACGATGATGTTGGCGTCCTTGTCGACCTTCTCGCGGATGACGTTGGCGGCCTCGTCCAGCTCGAACAGGGTCAGATCGTGCCCGCCTGTGATGTTGATGAGCACGCCCTTGGCGCCGTTGAGGCTGATCTCGTCCAGCAGCGGATTGGCGATGGCCTTCTCGGCGGCCTGCTGGGCGCGGTCCTCGCCCTCGGCCTCACCGGTGCCCATCATCGCCTTGCCCATCTCGTCCATGACGGCGCGCACGTCGGCGAAGTCGAGGTTGATGAGACCCGGACGCACCATCAGATCGGTGACGCCCTTCACGCCTTGGTAGAGCACGTCGTCGGCCATCGCGAAGGCCTCGGTGAACGTGGTCTTCTCGTTGGCGAGGCGAAAGAGGTTCTGATTGGGAATGATGATGAGCGTGTCGACCATCTTCTGAAGGGCCTCGACGCCCTCCTCGGCCTGGCGCATCCGCTTGGAGCCCTCGAACTGGAAGGGCTTCGTCACGACGCCGACGGTCAGCACGCCCAGCTCGCGCGCGGCCTGCGCGATGATGGGGGCCGCGCCCGTGCCGGTGCCGCCGCCCATGCCGGCGGTGATGAAGCACATGTGCGCGCCGGCCAGATGATCGACGATCTCCTCGATCGTCTCCTCGGCGGCGGCGGCGCCGACGGAGGGCCGCGCACCGGCGCCCAGCCCTTCGGTCACCTTGACGCCCATCTGGACCTTCGCCTCGCTCAGCGATTGGGCCAGCGCCTGGGCGTCGGTGTTGGCGACGACGAACTCGACCCCGTCCAGCGCCTTGGTGATCATGTTGTTCACGGCGTTGCCGCCTGCACCGCCTACGCCGAACACCGTGATCCGTGGTTTCAGGTCGTCCTGCCCCGGGACCGAGAGATTGAGTGTCATGCCTGCTCCGCCTTCAATTGCCCTGCCCCGTCTTGCGGGGGCCTTTCGCCGTGTGTCGGTTCTGTCCTGCACATGATTCTATCGTGTCCGCAGCGCATCGTCATGCAAAAAGCGTCGAATAGACACAATATGGCGGGTATTTTGCGCCGCGAACCTCAGCAGCGTGCGGTTCGACGCCAGATATGGGGCGCGATGAGCAGAGCGCGACTATTGCGCCGGACATGCCGGTAGCACCGGCGTGGCGCGCCGGCTGCAGGGCATCGACGCCACCCGACCGCCCGAGGGCGACGCGGGGATCGTCGGATATGATTTGCGGCACTGCCCGTGCTCACGTTCGGCGTTGATCGCCGTTGGACGGAAGATAGCCGCGCCGGCCGCGGATCGCCAGCGGTTTCCGCGCGCGGATCACCAGTTGTCCTTGAACCACTTCAGCGCGCGGCGCAGCGACCGGCGACCGTAGCGGTCGGCCGGGATCTCGAAATCCCACCATTCGTCCTGCGGGTGCGCCGCCAGAAGGCACAGGCCCACGGCGCTGGCGAAGGCGGCGCCGGTGGCGGCCTGCGGCAGGCCCTGCACCCGCAGCGGGCGGCCCACGCGCACCTGCTGACCCAGGATGCGCGGCGCCAGGCCGTCAAGGCCCGGGATCTGGCTGAACCCGCCGGTCAGCACGATCTGCTGGCTGGGCAGATGCTCGAACCCGGCCGCCTCCAGCCGGATGCGGACCTCGTCCAGCACCTCCTCGACCCGCGGGCGCATGATGCCGATCAGCTCGCCGCGGCTGACCGCGCGGCGGTCGTGCTCCCAATCGCCGGTCTCGCCGCCCAGCTCGATCAGGTCGCGGTCGTCCATGCCGGTCGCCACGACGCCGCCGTGGATCGTCTTGAGCCACTCGGCCCGCGCCGGCGGGATCTGGAACGCCTTGGAGATATCGGACGTCACCAGATCGCCGCCGATCCGCACCGAATCGGCGTAGATCATGTGCTTTTTCATGAAGATCGAGATGCCGGTCGCGCCCCCGCCCATGTCCACGCAGGCGGCGCCCAGCTCCTGCTCGTCCTCGACGAGGCTCGCCAGCCCCGAGGCGTAGGCCGACGACGCCACCCCGGCCAGATCCAGGTCGCACCGGTTGAGGCAGTGGACCAGGTTGGCGATGGCCGTGGCGTCGACGGTCAGCAGGTGCATGTCGCACGACAGCTCGTGCCCGATCTGGCCGCGCGGATCGCTGAGGCCGCTGCGCCCGTCCAGCGCGAAGTTCACCGGCTGGGCGTGCAGCACCTCGCGCGCCTCGCCGAAGTCGGGCATGTCGCAGGCGCTCATGACGCGGGCGACGTCGCCGTCCTCGACCGTTCCGCCCGCCACGTCGATGGTGCCGGCCAGCCCGTAGCTGCGCGGGTCCCCGCCCGAGAGGCAGGCGATCACGTGGTCCACACGGACCTGCGCCATCTTCTGCGCGGTCTGGACCGAGGTGCGGATCGCGCGCTCGGTCTCGGCCATGGCGTCGACCTCGCCGAAGCGCACGCCACGCGACTGGGTCATCGCGGCGCCAATGACGCGGAACGCGCTCTGCCCGGCCAGCGCGCCCACGCCGTCGGAGTGGCGCGGGCCCTGTTCGCCGTCGAAGCGCAGCACGAGGCAAGCGATCTTGGAGGTTCCCACGTCGATGATGGCGATGACGCCGCGCTGGATGGCGGCGCGGCGCATCGCGCGCATCGCCCGCTGCGACCGGTAGAGATCCATCATGGTGCCGGCGTCCCGCGGCGGGAACGCGGCAGCCGGGACCGGTCGTTGCACGGTCGGACGGATGCCTGACGGGCGGGTCGGCATTGCATCGCTCAGTTCGTCCCCAGCTCGACCAGGCGGGTCTCGCGCAGGGACCCGGCGGCGTCGGCACCCAGACGGACGGTTGGGCGGGCGGGGCGGCGCATGTCCACAAGCACGACGTCGCGGCCCAGAAGGTCGCGTGCCTGATGCAGGGCGATGGCGGCCTCCAGGGCCTGCACTGCGCCCGCTTCGGGCAGCAGGATGCTCTGCCCGCCGTCGAGGACCAGGTCCCAGCGCCGTCCGCCGATCCGGGTGAGACCGCGCACCCGTCCGGCGACGGGCTGCGCGGCGGCGTGGATGTCCAGCGCTTCGGGGACCAGCGCCGCGGCGCCGTCGCCGGCGATCAGCGGCAGGTCGGGCCGGTCGCCGCGATGCGCCAGAGGGGCGACGCGGTGCCCGGTATCGTCAAGCAGCGACAGACCTTCGGAACCGCGCCAGACGACGGCCGGCACCCGTTCGACCACCTCGACCTGCAGCACGCCGCCGGGGCGAATGCGCAGATCCACGCGGGCCACCGGGTCCAGCGCAGCGACCTGCGCGCGCATCGCGTCGAGGTCCAGATCGAAGCTCGATTGGGGCAGATCGACCGGGATGGCCGCGCGGACGGCGCGCGCAAGGTCGTCGGACGCGCCGTCGACCGCCATGAGACGCACCATGAAGACCTCGTGATGCTCGAAGGCATAGCGCGCGTCGGCGGTCCATTGCGCGATGCCCGCCCGCCGCTCGGTGTCGCCCAGCACGCCCGCCGCGATGGCGCCCAGCACCGCCAGCGGCAGGCCCAGCGATACCGTGCGACGAAAGACCGGGCTCAGCCGCAGCCGCGTCAGCCGGTAGGTCAGCCGCGAGGGCGCCGGGTCGCGCATCCCGCGCGGCCGCGCCCGTCGCTGCACCAAACCCAGCGTCAGGATGCCCAGCAACCCGACCGAAACGATCCAGAGAAGGCGCCCTAGCGATCGCACGAGGCGTCCTCCACCATCCAGCGGCAGAACGCCCCGAACGTCATGCCGCAGTGCTCCGCCTGTTCGGGGGTCAGCGACGTGGGGGTCAGGCCGGGCTGGGTGTTGGTCTCCAGCAGGATCAGCCCGTCCAGCCCGCGTGCCTCGTCCCAGCGGAAATCGGTGCGGGACACGCCGCGGCAGCCGAGGACGTCATGCGCCCGCACGGCATGGTCGAGGCAGGCGGCGAAGACTTCGGCCGGGATATCGGCCGGGACGACGTGCCGCGACCCGCCCGGCACGTATTTCGCGTCGTAGTCGTACCAGCCGTCGGTCAGGATGTCGGTCACCGTCAGCGCGCGGTCGCCCATCACGGTCGTCGTCAGCTCGCGCCCCGGCGCATAGCGTTCGACCATCACCGTCTCGGGCATGTCGTCCGACAGGTCTGGCGGACCGTTGGCGCCTTCGGTCACCAGATAGACGCCGACCGAGGAACCCTCGTTCACCGGCTTGACCACGTAGGGCGGGTCCATGACGTGGCTGGCCCTGACATGGCGGGAAAGCGCGGTCACGGACGGGACGACCGGCAGTTCCGCGCGGCGAAAGGCGTCCTTGGTCCGCTCCTTGTCGAGGGCAAGGGCCGAGGCCAGCACGCCCGAATGGGTATAGGGAAGGCCGATCCATTCCAGCAGGCCCTGTACGCAGCCGTCCTCGCCCCAACGACCGTGCAGCGCGTTGAAGGCGACGTCGGGCGCCGCCGCGGCCAGCCGTTGCACAAGATCGCGTCCGGCGTCGATCTCGACCACGTCGAAGCCTTCGCCGCGCAGGGCGTTGGCCACCTCGGCGCCGGAGCTGAGCGAGACGTCGCGCTCGGCCGAAAGGCCGCCCATCAGGACGGCGACGCGCGGTCCGGTATCATGTGCCATGGACGTATGGTCCGCCTGCTCATCGCGCGGGATCGCCATATCGGCGACTTCCGCGTTCCGTTGCCCTCGTGGGACGCGCGCGCGCCCCGTCCGTCTGCCTCAGGCTGCGGGATCCTCTGCGGGATCTCCGATGCGCCTTATCTCCCAGTCTAGACGAATGCCGCTGTGGAGGAACACCCTTTCTCGTACTTCCTCGCCCAGCCCCTCCAGGTCCGCCGCCGTGGCGCCCCCGTCGTTGACGAGGAAGTTCGGATGCTTGTGCGACATGACGGCACCGCCGCGCCGGGCGCCGCGCAGGCCGGCGTCGTCGATGACCTTCCAGGCCTTCAGGTCGTGGGGATCGTCCGGCGCGCCGGTGCTGGAATGTCCGGCGGGATTGCGGAACGTGCTGCCGGCGCTGCGCGCCCTGGTGGGCTGCGTGGCATCGCGCCGGACGATCTGTTCGGCCATATGCGCCTCCAGCGCATCCGGGTCGCCCGCCGGCGCATCGAACGTGGCGCCGACTATGACCGCGCCCTCCGGCAGGGTACTGGAGCGGTAGGCCAGCGCCAGATCGGCGGCAGGGATGGCGACGCGGCCGCCGTCGCGCAGAACGGCCCGGACGCCCGCCAGCCTGTCGGAGACATAGGTGCCGTAACAGCCGGCATTCATGCGCACCGCGCCGCCGACGGCGCCGGGGATGGTGCGCAGGAAGGTGAGGTCGCGCCCCGCCGCGGCGGCAGTGCGGGCGACATGCGCGTCCAGCGCCGCCGCGCCGGCCGTGACGCGCCGGCCCGAGACCGTCGTGCCGGCAAAGGCCCGGCCCAAACGTATGACGACGCCGCGCACGCCGCCGTCGCGAACGATGATGTTGCTGCCCACGCCTATGGGCGTCACCGGCACCGCGGGATCGAGGGCGGCGAGGAACCCGGCCAGATCGTCCTCGTCCGCGGGTTGGAACAGGACGTCCGCGGGGCCGCCGACGCGCAGCCATGTCAGCCCGGACAGGTCGCGTCCACGCGCCAGCGTCCCACGCACCGGCGGCAGGGCGGCCGCCAGCGACGCGGATGTCATTCCGCCCCCGGGGCCTCGGCGCGGCGCCGCGAAACCGAACCCTCGTCGCGCTCGGCCGTCGGGCGCTTCCGCGCCACGATCACGTCGAGCGCACAGTCGATCACGTAGCGGTCGGACCGGACGATGCGTTCGGCCTGCTGCGGTGCGGGGGGTTGGGTCTGGGTCAGCATCGGAAAAGTCCTTTCTGAAATGATGTCGATCATGCCGCACCTGCCTGCATGCCGCGAGATAGCCTTTCGTGCAGGTTGCGCGCCCACAGTCCGATGGAGCCGGCGCCCAGGCATACCACGATGTCGCCCGGCCCGGCCTGCTCGCGCACGAGACGCTCCAGATCGTCCTCGCCGTGCAGGGCGCGCGCGTGACGGTGCCCGCTGCGGATCATGCCGGCGACCAGAGCGTCGCGGTCGGCACCCGGGATCGGGTCCTCTCCGGCGGCGTAGACATCGGCAATGGCCGCGACGTCGGCGTCGCTGAAGCACTTGCAGAAGTCGTCGAAGAGGCTCGACAGCCGCGAATAGCGATGCGGCTGGTGGACCGCGATGACGCGTCCTTCGTCGCCGATGGCCTGCCGGGCGGCGCGCAGGACGGCCGCGATCTCGACCGGGTGGTGTCCGTAGTCGTCTATGATGGTGATGCCCAGCGCCTCGCCCACGCGGGTGAAGCGGCGGTTCACGCCGCCGAACCGCGCGAGGCCGGCGCGGATCTCGGCCGCCTTCATGCCGAGGTGCCGCGCAACGGCCACCGCCGCCAGGGCGTTCGACACGTTGTGGTCGCCCGGCATCGGCAGCGTGCAGCCTTCTATGACGATGTCCTCCGCCTGCAGCGCCACGTCGAAATGCGCCACGCCCCGCTCATAGCGCAGGTTGGTCGCGCGCACGTCGGCCTGTGCGTTGAACCCGAAGGTCACGACGCGGCGGTCGGTCAGCCGCGCCACCAGCGCCTGCACGTCGGCATCGTCGGTGCAGCAGACGGCAAGCCCGTAGAACGGGATGTTGCCCACGAAGTCGTCGAACCCGCGGTGCAGGGCCTCGACGCTGCCCCAGTGCTCCATGTGCTCGGGGTCGATGTTGGTGACGACGGCGATGGTCGCGGGCAGCCGGTTGAAGGTGCCGTCGCTCTCATCGGCCTCGACCACCATCCATTCGCCCTGCCCCATCCGGGCGTTCGATCCGTAGGCGTGGATGATGCCGCCGTTGACGACGGTGGGATCGATCCCGCCCTCGTCCAGCAGGGCGGCGACCATGGTGGTGGTGGTGGTCTTGCCGTGGGTTCCGGCGACGGCGATGTTGGACTTGAGCCGCATCAGCTCGGCCAGCATCTCGGCCCGGCGCACGACGGGCAGGCCGCGCGCGCGGGCGGCGTCGAGCTCGGGGTTGCCCTTCTTGATGGCCGAGGACACGACGACCACGTCCGCCGCGTCCAGGTTATCCGCGCGCTGCCCCTCGAAGACGGTCGCGCCCAGCCGCGCCAGCCGTTCGGTGATGGGCGAGGCGCGCAGGTCGCTGCCCTGGACGGTGTAGCCGTGCATCATCAGCACCTCGGCGATGCCCGACATGCCGATGCCGCCGATGCCGACGAAATGTATCGGACCCATCTCGGTCGGCAGCTTGGTGGCGGGGGTCATGGGCGGTCTCCGGTTGCAACAAGGGTCTGGACGAGTGCCGCGAGGCGCGTCGTGGCATCGGGGCGGGCACAGGACAGGGCTGCGGACGCCATTGCGGCGGCGCGGGCGGGGTCCGAGAGGATTGTGGCCATCGCCGCGGCCAGCGACGCCGGCGTCAGATCCGCCTCGGCGATCACGGTCGCCGCATGGGCGGAGACGAGCCCGCGGGCATTGGCGGTCTGCTCGTCCCGGATCGCGGCGGCGAGCGGGATCAGCACGGAGGGGCGCCCGACGACCGATATGTCCGCGACCGAGGACGCGCCGGCGCGGCTGACGACCAGCTGTGCCTCGACCAGGCGGCGGGGCACGTCGTCGAAGAAGGGGGCGACCTCGGCCGGGATCCCGGCGGCGACATAGGCGGCTGTGACGCGCGCGGCATCCTCGGCGCGGGCCTGCTGGGCGACGCGGAGATGGCCGCGCAGCGCCTCGGGCAGCGCCGCGACTGCGGCGGGCACGACGTCCGACAGGATGCGCGCGCCCTGGCTGCCGCCGATGACCAGCAGCGACATGGCGTGGTCGCCGGGCGGGGCGTAGGGGGCGCCTGCCCGCTCCAGCACGACACCGCGCACCGGGTTGCCGACGTGCACGCCATCGATCCCCCGCGGCAGAGCCGTCGGCCATGTGCCGCAGGCGACCGCGTCCACCCGCGCCGCGAAGAGGGCGTTCACGCGACCCAGCACGCCGTTCTGTTCGTGGATCACAGTGGGAACGCGCAGCATCGTGGCCGCCAGCAGCGCCGGCACCGACGGATAACCGCCGAACCCCACCACCACGGCGGGCCGGTCGCGGCGCATGGCGCCCCGCGCCCGGGCGCCGCCCGCAAGGATGCGGAACGGCGCGGCCGCCTTGGCCAGCAGACCGCCGCGCGCGAAGGTGGCGGCGGGCACCTCCTCGACCCTGACGGCCTTCGGGAACCCGCCGGCATAGCGGGCGCCGCGCGCGTCCGTCGAGAGCGTCACGCGCCAGCCCTGGGCCAGCAAAGCCTCGGCCAGCGCCTGCGCGGGGAACATGTGCCCGCCGGTCCCTCCCGCCGCGAGGATCGCCAGCGGCCGCTCGCCTGGCGCGCGCGGCCCGGCGTCGGTGCGGCCCCCGTCCGGCTGCGCCACGCCCGCGCCGACCGTGCCGGTCACATCATGCTGCAAGGCGCCGGACCGGGCGGCCATCGGAGACCCGACGCTCACCGGCGACCCCACCCTCATCGTCCCCGGCCCATGAGGATGTCGCCGATGCCGCCCTGCGGCCGCACGCGGGTGAAGGCCAGCAGCATCCCCACCGTGATCCCGCCCGCGATCAGCGACGACCCGCCGTAGCTCACGAAGGGCAGCGTCATCCCCTTGGCCGGCAGCAGCCGGACGGCCACGCCGATGTTGATCATCGCCTGGACCCCGAACGCGCAGGCCAGGCCCGTGCCCGCCAGCCGGATGAACGCGTCGCGCTCACGCATGAGCCGGACCAGCGACCGCACGACGATGGTGGCGTAGAGGGCGATGATGACCAGCACCAGCATCAGGCCGTATTCCTCGGCCGCGACGGCGATGATGAAGTCCGTATGCGCGTCGGGCAGCGACCACTTCACCTGCCCCTCGCCCACACCGACGCCGAAAAAGCCGCCTTCGCGGATGGCGTTGGTGGCATAGCCCAGCTGCGTCGTGGGATCGATGTCGGGGCTGAGGAATCCGTCGATGCGGCGGGCGAAATGCTCGGACGACCGGTAGGCCAGCGTGCCGGCGGCGATCACGGCAAGGCCCAGAACCGCCAGCAGGAACACGGACGCGCCGCCGACGAAGTACATGACACCCCAGGCGAAGAGGATCAGGCAGGCCTGTCCGAAATCGGGCTGCATTGCCAGCAGCGCCACGATGGCAAGGCAGAGCGCCATCGACAGGGCCTGTCCCGGCGGTCCGTTCGGCTCGCGCGCGACGGCCAGCATCCAGGCTGCGACGACGACGAAGCCGGGTTTCAGGAACTCCGACGGCTGCACGCTGGCAAAGCCCAGCGAGTACCAGCGGACGGCGCCCTTGCCGAAGTCCGTGCCGAAAAAGGGCAGCCCCGCCATCGCCACGAAGGACAGCGCAAAGCCGATCACCGCCAGGCGCCTGACGGTCCGGGGCGGCATCATCGTGGTGATCAGGAGGGCGACGAGCGCAGCGGCGCCGAACACGGCCTGACGTTCGACATAGTGAAAGGGGGCGAAGCCGTTGCGCCCGGCCAGCGGCGGGGACGAGGCGAGGCCCAGGAGCAGGCCGATGCCGAACAGCGTCAGGACGCAGCCCAGCGACCAGCGGTCGATGGTGTTCCACCAGCGTGGCAGGATCGGCTCGCCACCCTGAAGGGGTGCTGCGCCGTGGACCATTACCGTCATCGGAGTACCGCTGTCGCTCGCCTCGGGTCGCCCGTTTGCCGGGTCTGGCGTCACCCTACGGCGAAGGGGCACCCCGCGCCAGCGTCGCGCGGCGGCGCGCTTGGGTGTGTTGCGGCGGAGACGCGCTCGTGCACACTCGGAATCGTTAACTATTGCTGGTCTTCAGCGAAGATGCACGGCGTCGATCACGACGCGGCCAACGCGGACCGGACGTCTGCCCGAGCTTGGGCGCCGTCGCCGCAGCAAGGGGTCCAATGGACGCCAGGCGGTTCGTCAACGGTCTTTCAGCGCCATCACCAGCGCCACGAAATCGTCGCCGCGCGCCTCGAAGTCCGGGTACTGGTCGAAGCTGGCGGCGGCGGGGGCCAGCAGGACGGTGTCGCCCGGCTGGGCCTCGGCGGCGGCGCGGGCGACGGCGGTGGCCATGTCGCCGCAACGTTCGGACGGGGTCTCGCCCAGTTGCAGCGCGAAGGCGTCGGCGGAATGGCCGATGAGGTAGGCCTTGGCGATCCGGTCGAAATGAGGGGCGAGCGCCGCGATGCCCCCCTCCTTGCCCAGCCCGCCGGCGATCCAGCGGACACGGTCGAACGCGCGCAGCGCATGAGCCGCGGCGTCCACGTTCGTGGCCTTGCTGTCGTTCACGTAGGTCACGCCGCCGATCTCGGCCACGCGCTGGCTGCGGTGTGGCAGCCCGGCAAAGCTGCGCAGACCGGCCTCGATCGCACGGGGCGCGAGGGTCAGGGCGCGGCAGGCGGCCCAGGCAGCGCAGGCGTTCTGGTGGTTGTGCGCCCCCGGCAATCCCGGCATCGGGCGCAGGTCGACGCTGGCCACCTGCCGGGCCCGCCGCCATTCGGCCAGATGGCCGCGCCGCGCGAAGACCGACCAGCCCGGCCCCTTCAGCGCCCGTCCGACCGAGACCGAGATCAGCCGATCGTCGCCCGGCCCTTCGGCGATCTGCCCGGCGAGGAACGCGCCCTCGGGGTCGTCGACGCCCACCACCGCGCGGTCCGGCCCGCCTTCGGCGAAGAGGCGGCGCTTGGCCGCGAAATAGCCGCCCATCCCGCCGTGCCGGTCCAGATGATCGGGGCTGAGATTGGTGAAGACGGCGACGTCTGGCGTCAGCGACCGCGCCAGCTCGGTCTGGTAGCTGGAAAGCTCAAGGACCACGATGCCGCCGTCGCCCGGCGGGTCGATATCCAGAACGCCGCGGCCGATGTTGCCGGCCAGCTGAACCTCGCGCCCGTCCTCCGACAGGATGTGGGCGACCAGCGCGGCCGTCGTGGACTTGCCGTTCGATCCCGTGATCGCGACGACGCGGGGGGGCGCGTCGAACCGTTCCCACTCGGGCGTGGCAATGGAGCGGAAGAAGAGCCCGATGTCGTTGTCCACCGGCACGCCCGCACGCAGGGCCGCCGCGACGGCGGGATGCGGCGCCGGGTAGAGATGCGGGATGCCGGGCGACAGGATCAGCGCCGCCACACCCTCCGACGCGCCGTCGCGGGCGGGATCGCGCAGGGCGAACCCCTCGGACACGGCACGGTCGCGTGCCTCGGCACCGTCGTCCCAGCACATCGGCCGCGCGCCGCCCGCCGCGAGGGCACGCGCCGCGGCAAGGCCCGACCGCCCCAGGCCCAGCACCGCGACGTCCGACCCGTCATATCCCGTGACGGGGATCATTGCCGCGGCATCATCGGACCTTCAGCGTGGCAAGGCCGACCAGCGCCAGTATCAGCGAGATGATCCAGAAGCGGATGACGATCTGCGGCTCGGCCCAGCCGCGTTTCTCGAAGTGGTGGTGGATCGGCGCCATGAGGAAGACGCGGCGGCCGGTCCTCTTGAAGTAGCCGACCTGGATGATGACCGACAGAGCCTCGACCACGAAGAGGCCGCCGACGATGGCCAGCACCAGTTCGTGCTTGATCGCCACGGCGATGGCACCCAGAGCGCCGCCCAGCGCGAGGCTGCCGGTATCGCCCATGAAGACGGCCGCGGGCGGCGCGTTGTACCACAGGAACCCCAGGCCCCCGCCGATGAGGCCGGCGGCGAAAATCAGGATCTCGCCCGTGCCGGGCACGTAGTGGACGTCCAGATATTCGGTGAAGTCCACGCGCCCGACGGCATAGGCGATCACCCCCAGGGTGCCGGCGGCGATCATCACGGGCATGATCGCCAGCCCGTCCAGCCCGTCGGTCAGGTTCACCGCGTTTGCCGAACCCACGATGACCAGCATGGAGAACGGGACGAAGAACCACCCCAGGTTCAGCAGCACGTCCTTGAAGACCGGGAACGCAAGCTGCCCAGTCAGGTCGCCCGGATGGACCCAGGCCGCCCAGGCGCCGGCGGCGGCGGCGATCAGCAGGCCCAGACCCATCCGCGTCCGGCCCGAAAGCCCGGCATGAGTGTTGCGGGTGATCTTGGCGTAGTCGTCGGCGAAACCGATGGCGCCGAAGGCCGTGGTGACGAAGAGGACCATCCAGATATAGGGATTGTCGAGCCGCGCCCAGAGCAGAGTCGAGACTGTCAGCGCCCCGAGGATCAGCACGCCGCCCATGGTGGGCGTTCCGGCCTTGGTGACGATGTGGCTCTCCGGGCCGTCGGCGCGGATCGGCTGGCCGTGCCTTTGGCGCCGGCGCAGCAGGTCGATCAGCGGGCGTCCGAAGATGAACCCGAAGACGAGCGCGGTGAAGAACGCGCCGCCCGACCGGAAGGTGATGTAGCGAAAGAGGTTGAAGACGTCGCCGCCGTCCGAGAACCCGGTGAGCCAGTAGAGCATTCAGTCCGTTCCCGCTGTCGGCCGCATACCGGACGCCGCGTGCGCGCCCGGTCGCGCGGCGTCAAGGGCGGACGCCGCGACAGGCGCCGGTTCCGCCTTCGCGGTGTCGCGGCGCCGGTCGCCGCCGCGATCCAGTCCGCGGATGGCGTCGGCGACCAGCGACACGCGGCTGCCTTTCGATCCCTTCACCAGCACAATGTCGCCTGCGTCGACCAGTCCGCCGACGCGGCGGGCCAGGGCCTGCGCCGTCCGGGCGCTCTCGCCGCGCCGCGCCTCGGGCAGGGCCGCGTGGAGCATTTCCATGCGGGGGCCGACGCAATGCACCAGATCGACGGCCCGCATCGCCGGCAGGGCCGCCAGTGCCGCGTGCAGCGCCGCCTCGGCCAACCCCAGCTCCAGCATGTCGCCCAGAATGGCGATGCGACGGCCGCGTGCGACCCGTCCGACACCGTCGACGGGGCGGGTTGCGGCCAGGACCTCCAGCGCGGCGGCGACGGAGGCGGGATTGGCGTTGAACGCGTCGTCGATCAGATCCAGTCGCCCGCCCTCCTCGCCCGGGTCCAGCGTCACCGTCTCGCGCCGGCCGCGACCGCCGACCGGGCTCCACCCGGCAAGGCCGACCAGCGCCAGCGCACGGTCGGCACCCACCGCGCGGACGACCGCCATCGCGCCCAGCGCGTTCACGGCGAAATGGCGCCCCGGGGCCGAGACCTTCAGCGCCATGGGGGTCCGCCAGCCGCGCGCGCGTCCCGTCGTGGCCGTGTCGCCAATGGCCAGTTCGGTCAGCCGGTGGTGATTGCCGGGCTTCTCGCCGAACGTGATCGCGCGCGCCCCGGCGGCGCGCGCTGCGGCGACGAGGATCGGCGTGGTGTCGAGGTCGCCGTTCACGACGGCAACGCCCCCCGGCTCCAGCCCCTGGGCAATCGACGCCTTCTCGGCAGCGATGCCGGCGAGGTCGTCGAAGGCCTCCAGATGCGCTTCGGCGACGGTCGTGATCATCGCCACATGGGGGCGCGCCATGCACGACAGCGGCGCGATCTCGCCCGGATGGCTCATCCCGATCTCGACGATGGCGTACTGGGTATCGGCCGGCATCCGCGCCAGTGTCAGCGGCACGCCCCAATGGTTGTTGTAGCTTGCCTCGGCCGCGTGGGTGCGCCCCTGCCGGGCGAGGGCGGCGCGCAGCATTTCCTTGGTCGATGTCTTGCCCGCCGAACCGGTGACGGCGATGACGCGGGCGCCCGTGCGGGTCCGCGCCTTCCGGCCCAGCGCCTCCAGCCCGGCCTGGACGTCGGGCACGACCAGCAACGGCGCATCCCGGGGAACATCCTCGGGGCGATGCGTCACCATCGCGGCGGCCGCGCCCGCGCGCAGC
The DNA here is from genome assembly GCA_963722905.1 of uncultured Alphaproteobacteria bacterium. GTDB lineage: Bacteria > Pseudomonadota > Alphaproteobacteria > Rhodobacterales > Rhodobacteraceae > CAVROT01. Next base: position 173,825 of record CAVROT010000012.1, read on the forward strand.
GCCGCGGCGACGAAGCCATGCCCGTCCCGCTGCGCGGTCAGCGCCACGAAGAGGTCCCCCGGCACCAGCGTCCGCGTGTCTATCGAGACGCCCGTGGCCGTCCAGTCGCCATCCGCGACGCCGCCCGTCGCCTCGGCCGCCGCCCGCGCCGTCCAGAGAGCCGGCCGGGTCAAGCGACCCGGCCGTCGAGCGCCGCCACCGCAACGCTGGCCTGTTCGGCGTCGTCGAAGGGATAGGTGGCGCCGCCGACGATCTGGCCGGTCTCGTGCCCCTTGCCGGCCACCAGCAGCGCATCGCCCGGCCCCAGCGCGTCGACGCCGCGCAGGATCGCCTCGGCCCGGTCGGGAACCTCCGAGGCGCCCGGATCGGCGGCCAGGATGGCGGCACGGATGGCGCGCGGATCCTCGCCGCGCGGGTTGTCGTCGGTGACGATGCGGATGTCGGCGCCGTCGCGCGCCGCGGCACCCATCAGGGGCCGCTTCGACCGGTCGCGGTCGCCGCCAGCGCCGTAGACGACGACGATGCGTCCCATGACGTGCGGGCGCAGAGCGCCCAGCGCCGTCGTCAGCGCCTCGGGCGTGTGGGCGTAGTCGACATAGACCGCCGCCCCGTTGTCGCGCCGCGCCACCGTCTGCATCCGGCCGCGCACGGTCACGAGCCGGTCCATGACGTCGAAGACGTCGCGCGCCTCGATCCCTCCGGCGATGGCGAGGGCCGCGGCCATCAGCGCGTTGTCGGCCTGAAACCCGCCGACCAGCGCCAGCCGGGACTGCCGCGGCTCACCGTTCCAGGTGAACCGGATGTCCTGGCCGCCGCCGTCGAGCCGCTGCGCCGTCAGCCGCAGCGCCGCGCCGACCCCGCGCCCCACGGTCAGCAGGTCCTGGCCGCGCGCCTCGGCGATGCCGGCCATGCGCGGCCCGCGCGGATCGTCGAGGTTGATGACCGCCGTCCCGTCAGACGGCAGGACCCGGTCGAAGAGGCCCGCCTTGGCGTCGAAATAAGCGTCGAACCCGTCATGATAGTCCAAGTGATCCTGACTGAGGTTGGTGAAGGCCGCCGCCGTCAGCGCCACCCCGTCCAGCCGCCGCTGTGCCAGCCCGTGCGACGACGCCTCCATGGCCGCGTGGCTGACGCCGCCGGACGCCGCCGCGGCCAGCAACCGGTGCAACGTCACCGGCTCGGGCGTGGTGTGCGACATGGGCGCGGTCCACGCGCCCTCGACCCCGGTGGTGCCCATGTTGATGGCGGGCAGGCCCAGCGCCTCCCATATCTGGCGGGTGAAGGTCGCGACGGACGTCTTGCCGTTGGTCCCCGTGACGGCGACGGTCACCTCTGGCTGGCGCGCGAACCACAGTGCGGCGGCGTAGGCGAGCGTCTGGCGCGGATCCTCGGCCAGGACGACGGCCGCGCCGGAGGACGCCAGCGCGGACTCGGCCATGCGGGCGCCGGCGCGGTCGGTCAGGATCGCGGCAGCCCCCGATTGCAGCGCGGCGCCGACATGGCGGGCGCCATGCTCTACCGTGCCCGGCAGCGCGGCAAAGAGGTTCCCCGGCCGCACGCGCCTGCTATCTGCCGCGATCCCGGTCACGCGCACATCCGAAGAGGCGCCGCCCGGTCCGGACGGCCGCGCGGTCAGCCCCAGCGCATTCAGCGGTTTGGTCGCCTCTGCCATGCCCGCCCTTTGCCGCGTCACTCCGTACTCGCGGCGAGTGTTAGCCCATCCCGCGACCCCGATTCAATCGCGCCCGCCGGCGGCGCGGCGCGCGGGCGCACGCCCATCAACGGGGCTATGCGGCGGATCACCTCGGCGGCGACGGGCACCGCCGTCCAGCCCGCCGTCCGACGCGGCTCCGTCCCCGAATTGTCGCTGGCCTCGTCCATCGTGATAACGACGACGTAGCGCGGCGCTGATGACGGGAAGATCGCGGCGAAGGTGTTGATGTTGCGGTCGTTGTGGTAGCCGCGGCCGTTCGCGCGCACCTTGTTGGCGGTGCCCGTCTTGCCGCCCACCTCGTAGCCCGGCACGCCGCCGAAGCTGGCCGTGCCACGGGTGACGACCTGGCGCAGCATGTCGGCGGACGCGGCGCTGACCCCCGTCTCGACGATGCGCTCGCCCGTCCTTACCGGCCCGTCCTGACGCAAAAGCGTCGGCGTCACCACGGTGCCGCCGTTCAGGAGCGAGGCGTAGGCCGCCGCGAGGTTGATGGGAGATGTCGAGAATCCGTGCCCGAAAGACGCCGTTATCGTCACGATCTCGGACCAGTTGCGCGGCAACAGGGGGCGCGCGCCCGCCGCCTCGACCAGCTCGACGGGCGACGGGTCGAGGACGCCGAGGCTTTTGAGGAACGCCTGCTGTCGGGTGCTGCCGATCCGCATCGCCATGCGCGCCGTACCGACGTTCGACGATTTCACGATCACGTCGGTCGCCGACAGCAGGGGTCCGTAATTCTTGCGCTGGAACTCGTTGATCGTGTGCCTGCCCCATTTCATCGGCGCGTCGGCGTCGACCATGGTCGAGGGCGTGACGTGGCCCAGTTCCATTGCCTGTGCGACGGTCGCGATCTTGAACACCGACCCCAGTTCGTAGACGCCCTGCACCGCGCGGTTGAAAAGGGGGCTGTCGGCCGCGTCGCCCTTGGTCAGTGGCCGCGGACGGACGTTGGGATCGAAATCCGGCAGGCTGGCCATCGCCACGATTTCGCCGGTGCGCGCATCCATCACGATACCTGCGGCCCCCTTGGCGTTCATCAGCCGCACGCCGCCCGACAGCACCTCCTGAAGCGCGGACTGCACCGTCAGATCTATGGAAAGCGCAACCGCCGCGCCGTTGCGGGCGGGATCGCGCAGTATCTTGTCGAGGTACTTCTCGACGCCAGCCACGCCGACGACCTCGGCGGCGTTCACCCCCTCGCGCCCGAAGGTCGCACCGCCCAGGATGTGCGCGGCCAGCCGTCCGTTGGGATAGAGCCGCATCTCGCGCGGGCCGAAGAGCAGACCCGGGTCGCCGATGTCGTGCACGGCCTGCATCTGTTCTGGCGACAGCTTCTTGCGGATCCAGACGAACTTGCGCTTGCCGGTGAACTGGCTGCGCAGTTTCTCCTCGTCGAGGTCCGGCAGGATCGCGGCCAGCTCCTGCGCGACGCGGTCGGGGTCGATCATGCGCGGCGGCTGGGCGTAGAGCGAGTGGGTCTGCAGGTTGGTCGCGAGGATCCGGTCGTTGCGGTCGGTGATGTCGGCGCGGCCCGCGAGGATCGCCGATCCGCCGGCCTCGCTGCGCGGCTCGAACGGGGTCGAGGCGGCCAGGAGGCCCATGCGCGCGCCGACGACCCCGAAGGCGCAGAAGAAGAAGACGGCGAGGACCAGCAGCCGCGTCTCGGCGCGCTGCCGGTCGCGGTCGCGGGCACGTTCGACGCGCAGGCGGGTGTTCTCGCGTTCGATCGTATCGGGGTTCTCGCCGCGGATGCGGGCGGGAAGGATGCGGGCCAGCGGGCGCAGCGGGGTCCGTGTCACAGGGGCGCCTCCTCGGTCGGCGGGCCGTCGGGCCCGAAGGCCGGCGGCAGGTCGGGATCGGTCAGCAACTCGGGCTCGGGCGGCAGCGGATAGGCGATGTTGCCCACGCGCGCGAACTGCTCGGGCGCCAGCGGCAGAAGCTCCAGCCGGTCGAAGTTCATGGCCGCAAGCGACCGCAGGCGCGCGGGCCGGTTGAGATAGGCCCATTCGGCACGCAACATCGTCAGGGCGCGCCGCTGCGCTCCGATCTCGGCCTGGACCCGGTCGATACGGCCCAGCGCCGCTTGCGTTCGGTAGTTCTCGGAATAGGCCCAGAAGGCCAGCGCCATGACCGCGGCCGCAGTGAAAAGGAGGAACGCCGGTCGCATGGCCTATCCTTGCGTGGCGCCGCCGAGGCGCGCGGTGTCGAACTGCGGAAGGCCCAGACCGTCGCGGTCCACCGGGGCGCAGGGGGCCGAGGTGCGCCGCGCGGTCCGCAGCCGGGCCGACCGCGCGCGGGGATTGGCCGCGACCTCGTCCGGCGTCGCGGAGACGGCGCGGCCGGGCCGGTCGAAGGCCGCCGCGCCGACGGTCTCTTCGGGGGCGTACCGGTTCGCCCGGCCGCCGGTGCCGGTGCGGTTCTGAAGGAACCGCTTCACCACCCGATCCTCCAGCGAATGGAACGCCACCACGGCGAGAAGGCCGCCCGGACGCAGTGCCCGTTCGGCCGCCTCCAGCCCGGCGACGAGTTGGCCGAACTCGTCATTGACGGCGATCCGCAGCGCCTGGAACGTCCGGGTGGCCGGATGGCTCTGCCCCGGCCTGGCGGGCGGCAGGCATGTCTCGACGATCCCGGCCAGTTGCCGCGTGGTCCTGACCGGCGCGCGGTCGCGCGCGGCGACGATGGCGCGGGCGATACGGCGCGACGCCCGTTCCTCGCCGTAGCGGTAGAGGATGTCGGCCAGCACCGCCTCGTCCGCCGCGGCCACGATGTCGGCGGCGTCCGGCCCATCGTTTCCCATGCGCATGTCCAATGGGCCGTCCCCGCGGAACGAGAAGCCCCGTTCGGCCCGGTCGAGCTGCATGGACGAAACGCCGAGGTCCATCGCGACGCCGTCCACCGCACCGTCGGCGTGGCGGTCGAGCGCGTCGAACGTGCCCTCCACCAGGGTCAGCCGGTCGCCGTAGTCCGCCGCCCACTCTGCCGCCAGGTCGAAGACCGTCGGATCGCGGTCGATGGCCGTGACATGCGCCGCCCCCGCATCGAGCAGGCCGCGCGTATAGCCCCCTGCCCCGAAGGTCGCATCGACCCAGCGGCCGTTCACCGGGGCGGCGGCGGCCAGGATCGGCTTTAGTAGAACGGGAACGTGTGGGTGCGCGGACACCGGCTCAGTCCTCGTCGCCGTCGAGGTAGATGGCGGGATCGACAGTCGGATCGAAATCCTCCTCGGTCGTCGAGGCCGTCTGGATGGTCTCGTCGAAGGTTTCGGGATGCCAGAATCTCGAACGTGTCGCCGTTGCCGATGAAGAAGGCCTCGCCCGCAAGGCCCAGCTTGTTGCGCAGCTTGACGGGCAGGACGATGCGGCCCGTCTCGTCAACGGCGGTCGTGTAGGCCTGGCCGTTGTAGAGACGCTGCAGCGACCTGCGCTTGCCCGAAGCCCGCGGATACTTGAGGATCTTCCGGTCGACGCCGGCCATGGCCTGCACCGTGAAGCATTCGAAATAGTTCCGGGTCGCGCCGCCGTAGACCACGATGACGTTGGGACCGGCATCTGCGCCGCCGTCGGTGCGCGGCCAGTCCGGATCGCCGGCCTCCAGCACGCGGCGGAAGGGCGCCGGAATCGACACGCGGCCCTTGCCGTCGACCTTGGCGATAGCCTCTCCGCGGAAGATCGTCTGCACGGGCGCGCCCTTGTCCTGCTGCGTTCCGTGGCACCTGCCCGACGTGCGGGCGTCGCCGGCGTGAAACGGAAAACGGCGACCCGAACTGCTGCCACTGTTCGGATCGCCGCCTTCATCCCGTTGCCGGGCCCCCCTTGCGGGGGCAAGCGACCGGACGCGGCATCGTTTCGGGGGGACACCTGAACGTCACGGTCGATCTCTTGGTCGTCATAGAAAGTGCCTGATGAAAGCGTCTGCCTCGTCGTTTCTTGTTCTTCGGATCGTGTGCCCCGTCGGTTGATCCGCCGTGGGCCCTGCTCTTCGATGTACCGTGGATGCCATGGGAATAGATGGGAAGCAAGGGGATTGTTTGGTTCGAGCTGAATTGATCGGATGGAAGAGGCCGAGGATTTCACGCCCACTCGGTATAGGTTGCTGCACTGCGTTTCGCACAAGATACAGTGCAATAAGCCTGATATTGCGTTGAATACGGGGATACGATCTACACCGAGGGACAGTTTCGAACATTCCTAAGCGTCAATATGTCCGGAGTGGCATGGGAATCTAAGACGGACGCTCTTATGGACCAGAACAGGGCGTGAACAATCGTACCATGCGATCTCAGCGCCATCAGGGCGATGGAATGGCGACAGAACGGAGAGCCGCCGGCATGGGTGGACCGCTTACCGATCGGGCATAGCGGCGCGATCAGGATCAAATTACGGCGCCGGCGACGTTTGCGATTGCTGCATAGCAGCATTGTGCAGGTAGGCGTTGTGCATGTGCAGCAATACCCTAGGTATGGACCAACGAACATCGGACAGGAGCAGGGACGCGCCCCGGCCCATGGACGCCGGTTGCATCCGGATCGACTGATCGGAACCGGCCGCGCCATGCGTTGTAAGCACTACCGCGCCTCTCCGGTCGGAGGCACGGCGACATGGACAAAGCCGACCGGAGGGCTTCCGGCGGACGCAGAGACACGGTGAGGCGGCGCGCGCCGACGCATCACCGCATGCCGACAGGCGGCATGACGAACGACCCGAACGGCTTTCTCCTCCCTTTGAGCCGAGCGGTCACTGGCGGCGATACCAATCCTCCCTGGTATCGCCGCCATTTTATTGCAGCAGGACCACAGGGCCACCTGGCGCCGGGCAAACGACGCTCGGCTGGGCGACCGTCAGAACGGTACGTCGCCCGCCTTCTCGGCCGCGACGACGAACTTGGCCACGACCTTCTTCGATCCCGCCTTGTCGAACGCGATCTCCAGCTTGTCGCCCTCGATCCCGATGACGGTGCCGTAACCGAACTTGGTATGAAACACCCGGTCGCCGGCGGAATACGCGGCGACGGCGGTCGCATCGATCACCATGTCCCGCGCCTCGCGCGGTTGCGAGACGGGGCGCCGTGCGCTTCGGTCCTGAAGCCGCTTCCATCCGGGTGAGTTATAGACGTTCGCCCCAGCCGCGCGCTCGTGCAGGTCCGACTGCGCCGCCATCACGATTGACGGCGACGCGTTGGCGGCCATGCCCGCGGCACCGTAGCCTCCGCCATAGAGGCCGGGCGGCGTCAGGACATCGACATGCTCGGGCGGAAGCTCGTCGATGAAGCGCGACGGTAGGGCCGACTGCCATTGTCCATAGACGCGCCGGTTGGCGGCAAAGCTGACCGTCGCCAGACGTTCGGCCCTGGTAAGCCCGACGTAGGCCAGCCGCCGCTCCTCCTCCAGGCCCTTCTGGCCGCTCTCGTCCATGCTGCGCTGGCTGGGGAAGAGGCCGTCCTCCCATCCCGGCAGGAACACCACGGGAAACTCCAGCCCCTTGGCCGCATGCAGGGTCATGACGCTGATCTTGGCGCCGTCCTGCCCCGTCTCGTTGTCCATGATCAGCGAAACGTGTTCGAGGAAACCCTGAAGGTTCTCGAACCCCTCCAGCGCCTTCACCAGTTCCTTGAGGTTCTCCAGACGCCCCGGCGCCTCGGGCGTCCTGTCGTTCTGCCAGAACGAGGTGTAGCCCAATTCGTCGAGGATGCGCTCGGCCAGCTCGATATGACCGATCTGGGCGCGCCGGACCTCGCCCGGCTGTGCGGGCTCGGCGGTCTCCGTGGCGCGCACCGCGTCGTGCCAGTGCCCGATGCCGTCGACCAGCTGCCGCAGGGCGACGGCCCCCTTGCCGCCCAGCCCCTTGTCCCGAAGCAGGATGCGGGCGCCATCGACCAGCCCGGTCCCGTTGCCGCGCGCGCATCGCTGGATCGCCTGCTGCGCCTTGTCGCCGAGGCCCCGCTTGGGCGTGTTCACGATCCTCTCGAAGGCGAGATCGTCCTCGGGCGATACGGCGAGCCGGAAATAGGCCATGGCATCGCGGATCTCCATCCGCTCGTAGAATCGGGGACCGCCGATGACGCGGTAGGGCAGACCGATGGTGAGGAACCGGTCCTCGAACGCGCGCATCTGGTGCGACGCCCGAACGAGGATGGCCATGTCGTCCAGCGACCGCGCGTCCTGCCCGCGGGTGCCGCGCTGGAGCGCCTCGGCCTCGTCGCCGATCCAGCGCGCCTCCTCGTCGCCGTCCCAGTGGCCGATCAGGCGCACCTTCTCGCCCTCGGTGAGGTCGGTGAAAAGCGTCTTGCCCAGCCGCCCCCGGTTCGCGTCGATCACGCCGGAGGCGGCGGCCAGGATATGGGGGGTCGAGCGGTAGTTCTGTTCGAGCCGCACCACCTTCGCGCCTGGAAAGTCCTTGTCGAACCGCAGGATGTTGCCCACCTCGGCGCCGCGCCAGCCGTAGATCGACTGGTCGTCGTCGCCGACGCAGCAGATGTTGCGGTGCCCCTGCGCCAGCAGCCGCAGCCACAGGTACTGCGCGACGTTGGTGTCCTGATATTCGTCGACGAGGATGTACTTGAACCACCTCTGGTACTGCGCCAGCACGTCCGGGTGCGCCTGGAAGATCTGCACCACGTGCAGCAGCAGGTCGCCGAAGTCGGTGGCGTTCAGCGTCAGGAGGCGCTGCTGGTAGTAGTCGTAGATCTCGGTCCCGCGATTGTTGTAGGCGCCCGCCTCGGCCGCGGGCACCTTCTGCGGCGTCATCGCGCGGTTCTTCCAGCCGTCGATCAGCCCCAGCATCTGACGGGCGGGCCAGCGTTTCTCGTCGATATCCTCGGCCGCGATGATCTGCTTGAGCAGGCGAAGCTGATCGTCGGTATCGAGAATGGTGAAGTTCGACTTCAGCCCCGCCAGCTCGGCGTGGCGGCGCAGGAGCTTGACGCAGATGGCGTGGAAGGTGCCCAGCCACGGCATACCCTCGACCGTCTGGCCCAGCAGGCGGCCGACGCGGTCCTTCATCTCGCGCGCGGCCTTGTTGGTGAAGGTGACGGCGAGGATTTCGTTGGGGCGGGCGCGGCCGGTCATCATCAGATGCGCGATGCGGGCGGTCAGCGCCTTGGTCTTGCCGGTGCCGGCTCCGGCCAGCATCAGGACCGGCCCCTCCAAAGCCTCGACAGCGGCCCTCTGGGCCGGATTGAGGTCGTCCAGATAGGGCGCGGCCTGACCCGCCATCGCGCGAAGCGACAGCGGACCGAGGGGTTCGTCAGAACTCAGTCCGGCTCGACATGACATTCGGGGTTGCGCTCATGGCGCGATCCTAGCCGCCGCATCGCTGCATGGAAAGGCCGGGTTCACATTTCGTTCCGCCCGTCGTCCGGATGCCCTGCGGCAGAGGCAGGGGGTGCGGGTGGCTCGCCCATCCGGTCCTGCGTCCGGCGCCGGACGGGACCCCGCCGGGATGCGCCCCCCTATGCCGGGCCCGTTAACCTTGAGTCTAAACGTTTCGCTTAGCAGGATGTTAGATTTATTCTGCGAATCCTCGTTTCGACGCGGATGAGGAAGGTAGATCAGCGATGTTTGCGATCGAAGATTTCGGCGAGCTGCAGGCGAGGGTGGATGCGGTTCCTATCCCCATGTTCATTGCCGACCGCGATCCTGTCGCCAAAGCGTTCCGCCTGCTGTGTGTCAATGCCGCCCACGAAGTGCATACGGGAATCCGGACCGAGGCGGTGAAGGGCCTGCGACCCTTCGATCTGCTGCCCGCAGACCAGGCCGCTCAGGTAGAGGCGCGCTATGCAGCCTGCGCCGATTCTCTCCGGTCGACCGAATACATGGAGACGCTGACGATGAACGGTCAGGGCACTACCTGGCACACCACGCTCTATCCGATCTGCATGCCGTGCGACTCCGTGCGGATCGTCGGGACCAGCGTGCCGCTCAGCCAGATCAGGGAGAACTGGGCACTTCAGGACACCGCCTATTTCGCCGCTCTGGCCCAGATGCAGCTGACCCGGGTCTCGGCCTTCGTGTCGCAGCTGGAGGACCGGCGCGATCTGCCGCCCGACGTCGCGGGCCACGCGATCGCGGTATCGGGCCTATGCCGCAGCCTGCATCAGGTATTGGAGGATATGCGGGCCTCCGGCGAACAGGCGCAAGGGTCCATTCGGCTTCACAGTCCCCCGCCCTGCCAGGGACAGTCGGCCGTTCGTATATCGTCCTGAGCCCGCGCCGGAACCGAACCCCGGGCGCGGCCGGCGAAGCGGCGAGAGCGGGCCCTGACCGGAATTCCTCTCGGGTCATGGACGCCCGGAAACTCCTGCCCTAGGTTTCATGCTGCGACTGCGAAAGGGCCGTGGCCATGAAGACCTTCACCAAGATTCTCATCGCGAACCGGGGCGAGATCGCGATCCGCGTGATGCGCGCCGCGAACGAGCTGGGCAAGCGGACGGTCGCCGTCTACGCCGAAGAGGACAAGTTGTCCCTGCACCGCTTCAAGGCGGACGAGGCCTACCGTATCGGCGAGGGGCTGGGCCCCGTCGCGGCCTATCTCTCCATCGACGAGATCGTCCGCGTCGCCCGCATGTGCGGCGCCGACGCCATCCACCCCGGCTACGGCCTGCTGTCGGAAAACCCCGAATTCGTCGACGCCTGCGACGCCGCCGGGATCCGTTTCATCGGCCCGAGGGCGCAGACCATGCGTCAGCTTGGCGACAAGGCCAGCGCACGCAAGATCGCGGTCGCTGCCGGCGTGCCGGTCATCCCGGCGACCGACGTGCTGGGCGAGGACATGGAGGCGACGCGCGCCCAGGCCGAGAAGATCGGCTATCCCCTGATGCTCAAGGCCAGCTGGGGCGGCGGCGGCCGCGGCATGCGGGCCATCGCCGGCCCGGACGAGCTGGCCGAGAAAGTGCGCGAGGGCCGGCGCGAGGCCGAGGCCGCCTTCGGCAACGGCGAGGGCTATCTGGAGAAGATGATCCTGCGCGCCCGCCACGTCGAGGTGCAGATCCTCGGCGACACGCAGGGCAACATCTATCACCTGTGGGAGCGCGACTGCTCGGTCCAGCGACGCAACCAGAAGGTCGTCGAACGCGCGCCCGCCCCCTACCTCTCGGGTGCCCAGCGCGAGAAGCTCTGCAACCTCGGCCGAAAGATCGCCGAGCACGTGGGCTACGAATGCGCCGGGACGATCGAGTTCCTGATGGACATGGAGACGGGCGATTTCTTCTTCATCGAGGTGAACCCCCGCGTCCAGGTCGAACATACCGTGACCGAGGAGGTCACCGGCATCGACATCGTCCGCGCCCAGATCCTCATCGCCGAGGGCAAGTCGCTGATGGAGGCGACGGGCACGGCCAGCCAGTACGACGTGCAACTCGACGGCCACGCGATCCAGTGCCGCATCACGACCGAGGATCCGACAAACAACTTCATCCCCGACTACGGCCGCATCACCACCTATCGCAGCGCCACCGGCATGGGCATCCGGCTGGACGGCGGCACCGCCTATTCGGGCGCCGTCATCACCCGCTACTACGACAGCCTGCTGGAAAAAGTCACCGCATGGGCCCCCACGCCGGAGGCCGCCATCGCCCGCATGGACCGTGCGCTGCGCGAGTTCCGCATCCGCGGCGTCAGCACCAACATCGCCTTTGTCGAGAACCTGCTCAAGCACCCGACATTCCTCAGCAACGAGTACCACACCAAGTTCATCGACGAGACGCCGCAGCTCTTCGACTTCGCCCCGCGCCGCGACCGCGCCACCAAGATTCTGCGCTACATCGCCGACGTCACCGTCAACGGCCACCCCGAGACGGCCGGCCGCCCCCGCCCCCCCGCCGAGGCCCGCGAACCCCGCGCGCCGAAGTTGCGCACCGACGCGCCGACGCCGGGCACCCGGCAGATCCTCGACCAGTTCGGCCCGCAGGCCGTCGCCGACTGGATGGCCGAGCAGCCGCACCTGCTGATCACCGACACGACGATGCGCGACGGCCACCAGTCGCTTCTGGCGACCCGGATGCGCTCGATCGACATGATCCGCGTCGCCCCCGCCTATGCCGCGAACCTGCCGCAGCTCTTCTCGATGGAATGCTGGGGCGGCGCCACCTTCGACGTCGCCTACCGCTTCCTGCAGGAATGTCCCTGGCAGCGGCTGCGCGACCTGCGCGCCGCGATGCCCAACCTGATGACCCAGATGCTGCTGCGCGCCTCCAACGGCGTGGGCTACACCAACTATCCCGACAACGTCGTGCAGGGGTTCATCGCGCAGGCCGCCACGTCCGGCATCGACGTCTTCCGCGTCTTCGACAGCCTCAACTGGGTCGAGAACATGCGCGTCGCCATGGACGCCGTGATCGCGGCCGAGAAGCTGTGCGAGGGCACGATCTGCTACACCGGCAACCTGCGCGACCCCGACCGGTCAAAATACGACCTCGCCTACTACGTCGCGATGGGCAAGGATCTGAAGGCGGCGGGCGCCCATGTCCTGGGGCTCAAGGACATGGCGGGGCTGCTGCGCCCCGCGGCCGCGCGCATCCTCGTCAGGGCGCTGAAGGAGGAGGTGGGCCTGCCCATCCACCTCCACACCCACGACACCGCCGGGATCGCCTGCGCCACCATCCTCGCCGCGGCCGAGGTGGGGGTGGACGCCGTCGACTGCGCGATGGACGCGCTCAGCGGCAATACCAGCCAGGCGACGCTCGGCACCGTCGTCGAGGCATTGGCGCTGGACGACCGCGACACCGGGCTCGACATCGGGGCGATCCGCGAGATTTCGAACTACTGGGAGGCCGTGCGCGCCCATTACGCGGCGTTCGAGAGCGGGCTGCAGGCCCCCGCGTCCGAGGTCTACCTGCACGAGATGCCGGGCGGCCAGTTCACCAACCTCAAGGGGCAGGCGCGCTCCATGGGGCTCGAGGACCGCTGGCACGAGGTCGCGCAGACCTATGCCGATGTAAACGCCATGTTCGGAGACATCGTGAAGGTGACGCCGTCGTCCAAGGTGGTGGGCGACATGGCGCTGATGATGGTCGCGCAGGGGCTGACGCGCGCGCAGGTCGAGGACCCGGAGGTGGACGTCTCCTTCCCTGACAGCGTGGTCGACATGATGCGCGGCGCGCTGGGCCAGCCGCCGGGCGGCTGGCCGCCCGCGATCCAGAAACGCATCCTGAAGGGCGAGAAACCGATGACCGACCGCCCCGGTCGGCATCTCAAGCCGGTCGACGTCGAGGCGGCGCGTACCGCCGCGTCGAAGGCCGCGGGCGACGTCGCCATCGACGACGAGGATCTCTACGGCTACCTGATGTATCCCAAGGTCTTCGCCGACTACCGCCGCCGGAACGAGGAATACGGCCCGGTCCGCGCCCTGCCCACGCACACCTTCTTCTACGGGATGGAGCCGGGCGAGCAGCTCTCGCCCGAGATCGACCCCGGCAAGACGCTGGAGATCCGCTGCCAGGCCATCGGCGAGACCGACGAGAACGGCGAGGCGCGGGTCTTCTTCGAGCTCAACGGCCAGCCCCGCGTCGTCCGCGTGCCCGACCGCCGGGCCAGCGGCGTCGCCGCCGCGCGCATGAAGGCCGAGCCCGGCAATCCCGCCCATGTCGGGGCGCCGATGCCAGGCGTGGTCGCGTCGGTCCACGTCGAGGCGGGGGCCAAGGTCAAGGAAGGCGACCTGCTGCTGACCATCGAGGCCATGAAGATGGAGACCGGCCTGCATGCCGACCGTGCCGCGACGGTCAAGACGGTGCACGTAACCGCCGGCGCCCAGATCGATGCAAAGGACCTGCTCGTGGAACTCGGATAGGTTCCTCTGGCAGCTGTCGAGAGACCGTTGCGGGCCGGGCAGTCGTTCCGTCGGCGCGGCTCCCGGAACGCGCTGCGATCGCAAGCGGATCAAGGTCGCCCGGCATTGCCCCGCTCCGCCGGACCGGGCCGTGCGGACCCGAAGGGTCAGGGATCACGGGCGGCCCGCGACTCGTTGGCAGTCCCAAGATCCGGCGCACCAGCCGCGAAGGCGCCCGCAGCCGAACATACCGGCCAGTGACGCGACGCCGCCCGCCCGCATGCCGCCGACCGCGGGCAAAAGCTTCCAATCTCCGCTTGCAGCCGCCAGCCGGCAGCGCTATCGACGCCTCGGATGCGGGCGTAGCTCAGGGGTAGAGCATAACCTTGCCAAGGTTAGGGTCGTGAGTTCGAATCTCATCGCCCGCTCCAGATCGTTACATCGTCGCGATCGACCGGAATGGGCCGCCCTCGGGCGGCCTTCGTCGTTTTGAGGTCCGACGTTCAGACCGAACCTGCCGTTTCGGACGACTTGGTCCCGTGTCCGCCGGCAGGACCGGAACCGCTGCCCAAGGCGTACTTCTCGTCCAGCGCGTTGATGGCGGCGACGTTGTCCCGCGACCGGCCCTCGGGGTCGAACCGTTGCGACAGGAACGCCGTCGCGATGGACCGTGCCAGCTCCGGTCCGATCACACGGGCGCCCATGGTGATGATCTGCGCATCGTTCGACAGTGCGGCGCGTTCGGCCGAATATGTGTCGTGGCATTGCGCCGCCCGGATCCCGGGCACCTTGTTGGCCGACATCGCGACCCCGATGCCCGTCCCGCAGACCAGGATCGCGCGGTCGTAGGTCCCGTTCAGCACGGCCGAGGCGACACGGTCGGCCAGTCCCGCATAATAGGCATCCGGGCCCTCCGCGGTCCGGCTTGCGTCGGTGACGTCGTACCCCGCCTCCGCCAGACCTGCGGCCAGACCCGCAGCCAAGGCCTCTCCTGCACTGTCGCCGGCCACTGCTATCTTCATGACGTCGTCCCCATAGCTTTTCGCCACCTCGCCTGCACGGAATGGCGGGCGCAGGTGCCGGGCGCAAGCCGCCTCCGCACCGAACCGGCCGACATACGCATTCAGGAACGTCCCCGCGCTATGAGACGACCCTGAGTGCCTCGTCTCTGATCCCGCATCCCATCGGCCTTACTCGCAGGACCCCCGGTCGGATCCCGGGATTGAACCGCGCCGGGTTCTCCCGAGGCTCCGACTCCCGGGTGGGATGGAGCATCATGAGCGGGACCGCGAGCGGGCTTTGCCCCTGACGTCCGCGGTGGGGCGGTGCGTCCTGTTCCCGACGACGCGGCCCGGCACGCGTCGCGCTGGCAGGCGGTGATGTCGAACGCGTCCAAGACCGGTGGGACGCCGCAGACCCTGATCGGGTGGGCCGGGAAGGCCGATGCCGACGGCGGCCCACGCGCTGGCATCCCGACCGGGATGGCCGGGAAGATGAAGACGCCCGGGCGGAAGAAACGCGGGTGGCACCAGTCGAACGGGCCCCCCCGGGAAGTCGAGTGCATATCCTGCAATGGCGCAGCCCGACCGCCCAACATGCA
>CAVROT010000013.1:0-66396 GCA_963722905.1 uncultured Alphaproteobacteria bacterium
GGCGGAGAGACAGGGATTCGAACCCTGGGAAGGCTTTCACCCTCAACGGTTTTCGAGACCGCCCCGTTCGACCACTCCGGCACCTCTCCGCGAAGCGTCGCGAGGCGCGGTTTATGCGTTGGCATGGGGCCGCGCAACAGTTTTCGGATCGATCGCCGCGCCGGCCGGCGGGCGCGTCGGCAATCGCGCCTCGCATTGCGCTGGCGGGCGGAAGCGGGAACAGCCGGGATCGGAACCGGCCGGGACCACTTGGAACCCCCGCGATCGCCACCTATATCGGGCGGCGTCTCTCGAACCGGGACCATGCCATCACGACAGGAGCCCGCGATGCACCGACTGATCGCCCTGCTGATCGCCGCCGCGATCGGGCTCGGGGCCGCCGGGTCGCCGCCGCCCGCCGCCGCACAGTCCGGCGCCGAGGTTCGCGCCGAGGCCGAACGTCTTTTCGACGTGCTGCGTCTGGACGAGGTGATCGCCCAGATGCGGACCGAGGGACTGGATTACGCCGACGACCTCCATGCCGACCTTTTCGCGGGGCGCGTTACCGCAGCCTGGCGCGATGCAGTGTCGCATATCTACGACACGGGCGCGATGGAGGCGGCCGTGCGTCGGGATTTCCTCGCCGCAATAGGCGACACCGACACGGCTGGACTGGCCGCGTTCTTCGCCGGGCAGCCCGGCGCACGCATTCTGCAACTGGAACTGGACGCGCGCCGGGCCCTGGCCGACGAAGAGATCGAGGCCGCCGCCAAGGCGCGCGCCGGCCGGATGTCGGCGGCCGGCGATCCGATGATGGACCGGATCGAAGCGTTCATCTCGGCCAACGACCTGGTCGAGCGCAACGTCGCGGGGGCGATGAACGCATCGCTGGCTTTCGCGACCGCCCTCGGCGACAGCGCGCCGGGCACCCCCATGGCCGACCGCGACGTCCTGTCGGAGGTCTGGGCGCAGGAGCCCGAAATCCGCGAGGATACCGAAAGCTGGGTGCGTGGCTTCCTGACCGTGGCCTACGGTCCGCTCCGCCCGGGCGAACTGGACGACTATATAGCGCTGTCGCGGACGCCCGAGGGGCGGGCGCTGAACACCGCACTCTTCGCCGCCTTCGACGCGCTGTACATCGACATCTCGGCCCGGCTGGGCGACACCGCGGGACGCTTCTTGCAGAGCGAGGAAATCTGATCTTCCCCCGGTCCCGGTACGCGCTGCCGTCCGGCTTGACACGGGGGTCGGCGGCGCCCATAAGCCCGCGGCGCGATCGGACAAACCGGATAGCGCATCCATTCAATCGACGTCCCATGACGGGACGCGCTGCCCGAGGTGGCCCCGACCCATGCGGTACGGTGGCCGCGAACGCCCTGAGACGGGGACCGCAGGGCGCGACAGTGCAAGGAACGATGCCATGTTCGCGGTTCTCAAAACCGGCGGCAAGCAATACCGCGTCCAGTCGGGGGACGTCCTCCGTGTGGAGAAGCTGGCGGCGGATGCCGGCGACACGATCCAGTTCAACGATATCCTGATGGTCGGCGGCACGGTGGGCACCCCGCTCGTCGCGGGCGCCGGCGTGCAGGCCCAGGTGATCGAGCAGATCAAGGGCGAGAAGGTCATCCACTTCGTCAAGCGGCGCCGCAAGCACGGCAGCAAGCGGACCAAGGGGCATCGTCAGCAGCTGACCCTGCTGCGCGTCGGCGACATCCTGGAAACCGGCGCGGACGACAGCGGTGTGACGGCGGCCGTGGGCGCCGGATCGCTGCCCCGGGCGCGTGTCGAGTCCGATGGGCGTTATGCCATGAACCGTGGCGATCAGGCCGAGATGATCAAGCGCACCGTTGTGGGCGAGGCGGACGAGAAGGTGGCCGAGCCTGCCGTCGATACTGCTGACGATGCCGTGCCCGCTACGTCCGACAATTCGCCGGCAAACCTGCTGACCGAGGCGCGCGGCGGCACGCCCGACGATCTCAAGAAGCTGTCGGGCGTCGGCCCCAAGCTGGAGAAGCTGTTGCACGACAACGGTGTGTTCCACTTCGACCAGATCGCCGACTGGACGCCCGAAGAGGTTGTCGCGATGGACGACCGGCTGTCGTTCAAGGGGCGCATCACCCGTGACGACTGGCAGGGCCAGGCCCGCACCCACGCAGCGACCGGCAAGGAGTAGACGACATGGCACACAAGAAGGCAGGCGGGTCGTCCCGCAACGGCCGCGACAGCGCCGGACGGCGGCTGGGCGTCAAGAAGTTCGGCGGCGAAGCCGTGATCCCCGGCAACATCATCGTGCGCCAGCGCGGCACCAAGTGGTGGCCGGGCGAAGGCGTCGGCCTGGGCCGCGACCACACGATCTATGCCACGGCCGAGGGTCACGTGACATTTCACACCGGGCTCAAGCGTCGCACGTTCATCTCGGTCCTGCCGGCGGCCCAGGCCGCCGAATAGTCCCCGCCACGGCGCGACGATCCGGCAGGGGGTCGGCCACTGTGGCCGGCCCCTTTGCGTTCGTACGGAGCAGCCTCATGCAGACCCCGACCCTGCGCACCCCGCGCCTGATCCTGCGTCCGCTTCGCGCGGACGATGCCGATGCGGTCGCGGCCGGCGTCGGCAACTACGACGTCGTGCGCTGGCTGTCGTCCGTCCCCTACCCCTACGGCGTCGATGACGCGGTCCGTTTCATCGCGGCGCAAGGAACCGCCGACAGCCACGTCTGGGGCATCTGCGGCACCTCTGGCCTGTCCGGCATCGTCAGTATCGGGGACGAATTGGGTTACTGGCTGTCGCGTGGCGTTTGGGGCCGAGGCTACCTGACGGAGGCCGCCACCGCAGCCATCGATTGGTGGTTCGGCGATGGCACGGCAACGACGCTCCATGCCTGCCATTACGATGACAATCTGGCCTCGCGGCACGTGCTCGATAAACTTGGGTTCACCGTGCACGGTAATTGCCTGCGAAGGTCGCGGGCCTTGAATCAGGACGTCGTCAGCACGAGGATGACGCTGCACCGCGGTCTTTGGACGACACGCCGCTCGGTCGGCGCCGCCGCTCCGCTGGAGGCGGTCCGATGAAGTTCCTCGACCTCGCCAAGGTGCAGGTTCGATCGGGCGCGGGCGGCAACGGCTGCATGTCGTTCCGTCGCGAGAAGTACATCGAGTACGGCGGGCCCAACGGGGGGGACGGCGGTGACGGCGGTGACGTGATCGTCGAGGCCGTGGAGGGGCTGAATACCCTCATCGATTTCCGGTATCAGCAGCATTTTTTCGCCGAAAGCGGCAAGCCTGGCCAGGGCCAGCAGCGGACAGGGCGGTCTGGCGACGACATCGTTCTGCGCGTGCCCGTCGGCACGGAGATCCTCGACGAGGACGAGGAGACCGTCATCGCGGACCTGACGGAGGTCGGCGAACGGGTAACGCTGGCCCGCGGCGGCAACGGCGGTTTCGGCAACCTGCATTTCAAGACCAGCGTGAACCAGGCGCCGCGTCGCGCAAATCCCGGCCAACCGGGCGTGGAGCGCACCGTATGGCTGCGGCTCAAGCTGATCGCCGATGCGGGGCTGCTGGGGCTGCCCAACGCCGGGAAGTCCACGTTCCTCGCCGCCACATCCAATGCCCGGCCGAAAATCGCCGACTACCCGTTCACGACGCTCGTGCCCAACCTCGGCGTTGTCGGCATCGACGGGGCCGAGATCGTGATGGCCGACATTCCGGGCCTGATCGAAGGGGCATCGGAAGGGCGGGGAATCGGCGACCGGTTCCTCGGCCATGTCGAACGCTGCTCTGTCCTGTTGCATCTCGTCGACGGCACGGCAGAGGACGCCGCCGCCGACTGGGCGACCGTGACGGCCGAACTTGTCGCCTACGGTGGCGCACTGGCCGGAAAACCCCGCATAACCGCGATCAGCAAGATCGACGCGCTGGATGAAGAGGAACGCGCCGCGGCGCGGACGTCGCTCGAAGGCGTCGCGGGGCCGGTCCTGATGCTTTCGGCGGTGACCGGCGAAGGCGTACCCGACGCACTGCGTGCCCTACGCCGGATCATCGCCAAGGACCGGGCGCCTGAAGTGTCCGCCGCGCCGGCGGAGCCGCCGTGGCGCCCCTGACCGCGCCCACCCTCGCCGACGCGCGGCGCCTGGTGGTCAAGGTCGGGTCGGCGCTGTTGGTCGACCGCGTGACGGGCACGCTACGCAACGGCTGGCTGACCGGGCTGATCGCCGACATCGCGGCGCTGCGGGCGCGCGACGTCGATGTGGTGCTGGTGTCGTCGGGCGCCATCGCGCTGGGGCGCGGCGTGCTGGGCCTCGGGGTCGGTCCGCTGCCGCTGGAGCAGGCGCAGGCGGCCGCCGCGGTGGGCCAGATCCGGCTGGCCCGCGCCTACGAAGCCGCGCTGGCGCCACACGGGATCGTCGCCGCCCAGATCCTCGTCACGCTCGAGGACAGCGCCGACCGGCGCCGCTATCTCAACGTGCGCGCCACGCTGTCGCAGCTTCTGTCGCTGGGCGTGGTGCCCATCGTCAACGAGAACGACACCGTCGCCACCGACGAGATCCGGTTCGGCGACAACGACCGGCTGGCCGCGCAGATGGCGGTGACGGTCGGGGCCGACCGGATGGTCCTGCTGTCGGACGTGGACGGCCTCTATACCGCCAATCCGCAGTCCGACCCCGCGGCGCGGCACATCCCCCTCGTCGCAACGATCACGCCCGAGATCGAGGCGATGGCCGGCGACGCCGCCTCCCCGCTCAGCCGGGGCGGCATGAAGACCAAGCTGATGGCGGCGGCGACGGCGACGGGATCGGGCTGCGCCGTGGCCATCGTGCAGGGCGACCGGGACCGTCCGCTGGGCGCGATGGAGGCCGGTGCGCGCTGCACGTGGTTCGCCGCGCGCACCGATCCGCGCGCCGCCCGCAAGGCCTGGATCGCCGCCGTGAAACCACGGGGCGAGATCACGGTCGATGCAGGAGCGGCGGCGGCGCTGGCAGGGGGCCGGTCACTGCTGCCCGCCGGCGTCACGCGCGTGGCGGGCCGGTTCGGCCGGGGCGATGCCGTGGTCATCGTGGGCCCCGACGGCGCAGCGCTTGGCCGGGGCCTCGTGCGCTACGACGCGGCCGAGGCATCGGCGATCGCGGGGCGCCGCAGCGACGAGATCGCGCGCGTCCTGGGCCATCAGGGCCGCGCCGCCCTGGTACACCGCGACGACATGGTGGTGTAGGGTGTGACGCGCGGGACCGGCACCGCACGGCTGAAAGGGCACGGGACGATGAAGGACATGAACGACATACCCGGGTTGATGGCCGACATCGGACGCCGCGCCCGGGCGACTGCGACGATCCTCGCCCGTGCCTCGACCGACGCCAAGCGCACGGCGCTGACCGCCGCTGCCGACGCGCTTTGGCGCGAACGGGCCGCGGTGATCGCCGCCAATGCCACCGACATGGCGGCCGGCGGCGACGCCGGATTGACCGCCGCCATGCTGGATCGCCTGATGCTGGACGAGGATCGAGTGAAAGGCATTGCCGACGGATTGCGCGCCGTTGCCGCGCAGACCGATCCTGTGGGCGAGGTGATGGCCGAGTGGGACATGCCCTCGGGGCTGCACATCCGCCGCGTCAGAACGCCCATCGGCGTCATCGGCGTCATTTACGAATCGCGGCCCAACGTCACCGCCGATGCGGGCGCGCTGTGCCTGATGTCCGGCAATGCCGCGATCCTGCGCGGCGGGTCCGACAGCCGTGCCTCGTCGGCCGCGATCCATGCAGCGATACAGGAGGGCCTGCGTACCGCCGGTCTGCCCGTCGATGCCATCCAGCTGGTGCCCGTCGACGACCGCGCGGCGGTGGGCGAGATGCTGGGCATGACAGGCGTCATCGACGTGATCGTCCCGCGCGGCGGCAAGAGCCTCGTGGGCCGGGTGCAGGCCGAGGCGCGGGTGCCGGTCTTCGCGCATCTGGAGGGGATCGTGCACATCTTCCTCGATGCCGCCGCCGACCCCGAAAAAGCACTGCGCGTGGTCCTGAACGCCAAGACGCGGCGCACCGGCGTCTGCGGCGCGGTCGAATGCCTGCTGGTCCACAGCGACTGTGTCGACACGATCGGGCAGGGAGTGATCCGCGCTTTGATCGACGCCGGGGTCGAGGTCCGCGCCGACCCCCGCCTCGCTGCCGTGCCTGGCACGGTCCCGGCCGACGCCGACGACTGGGGACGCGAATTTCTTGACAAGACCGTCGCCGCCGCCGTCGTCGACGGGCTGGACGGCGCCATCGCACACATCGCGCGCTACGGGTCGCACCACACAGACGCCATCGTGACGGAGGACGCCGCCGCCGCCGCCCGCTTCCTGGACGAGGTGGACAGCGCCATCGTGATGCACAACGCTTCGACCCAGTTCGCCGACGGGGGCGAGTTCGGGATGGGTGCCGAGATCGGCATCGCAACCGGCAAGCTGCACGCCCGCGGCCCCGTCGGTTCCGTCCAGCTGACCAGTTTCAAGTACCGCGTGTCAGGCGACGGCACCATCCGCGGCTGAAACCGGCGTGGCCCGACAACGATGCGCACCGTCGCCGGGACGCCCGGCACCGGCGGTCGTCCCCGTCCGGATGACGGCGACCACGCGCCGACGGTTCCCGTCAGGTACCACGATCGCGCGCACGCTGAACTCCGCCGCCCTGTAACCTTCGTGACGGCGAAGGCCGGGCATGGCGCCGAAGCAATGCCACGCGACTGTAACGTACAGATCGCGGAAAGCCGGCGCATTTCCTTCCCTGGGCCGCGTTCGGAAGCGCGTGGGTACCGTCGCATAAGACGCTCCGCGCCGCGGGTGCGGTCCACCGTCTGCGCGGTCGCGCTCCACCCCGGCTGGATCGGCGCGCAAAAGGTCGACCGGACGACGGCGCCGGACCCCGCAGATGGACAGATGGTGACTTTCTGGACCGGCGATGTCCGGGGCGAGGCACTCTCATCTACCGCGATCCGACGTTCCGTTCGGGAGAGTGCCGGATCACTTCCGCCTCCGAGGTGGTTCGTGCCGGTCGTCGTCCTGGCGATGAGTGGGACTGCGTGCTGCTTCCCGCGGGCGGTCATGGCCAGGGGGCCCGCGGCGGCAATGCTTGCGGGGTCTGGCTGCTGTCGCAGACGCGTCATGCTCTGGCCGTCGACGGGTCGGATGAGGGGATCGAGGTGTGCCCCATTTCATCCACGGGGACGCAGGGCATCATCCGGCTATGGGATCGAGGGCCTGGCGGTTCAGCATGCCGCGCAGCGCCGCGACGTCCGGCGCCATGACGGCATGGCCCGCCCCGGGATGGATCAGCGTCCTGACCGCGGCGCTCATGCCTTCGAACGCCGCTGCGCTGGCGCGCACGCGGGCCAGCGGGATATGAGGGTCGCGCGCGTGACAGCCCAGCAGGACCTCAGTTCCCGTCATTCGGCCGTCATAGTCGAACCGCTTGGGACGATGGCCGTGGAGGTCGGGGTCGGCGTCCCCGGATGCGTCCGAAGTCCCGAGAAGTCCGCCGGACAGCCCCGCCACGACGCGCAGGGGCTGCCCGCTGCGCGCCGCGTATTCGAGGGCAAGGCAGGCCCCCTGGCTGAAGCCGGCGATCACGATGCGGTCTGGCCCGAATCCCGCGCCTGACAGCCCGCCGACCAGCCGCTCCACGACGGCAAGCGCCGAGCCGAGACCCGGCCGGTTCGCGCCCAGCGGCGCCAGAAAGCTTTCCGGCCACCATGAACCGCCCGCAGCCGCCGGTGCGATGCAGGCGATATCCGGCAGTGCCAGATGGTCTGCGAGGCGCAGGATATCCTCCGGCGTACTGCCGCGGCCGTGCAGCAGGATCATGGCCAGCCGCGCGCGGGACATGGGGGCACCGAACGTGGCCACGCGTCCCCCGGCATGCGGATCGCTCGGGTCCGACCCCGCCGAGGGTCCGGTGGTCATGCAGAGCGCGCCCTGGGCATTCGGATCGGCGTCAGGACCCGCTCGATCCGATCGCGCATGGGTTCGTGCTGGCGCGGCAGCATGAGCGATTGGCCCAGCGCCTCCATCGGCTCGTCCGTCGCGAAGCCTGGCGGATCGGTGGCGATCTCGAACAACACCCCGCCGGGCGAGCGGAAGTAGATCGCGTTGAAATATTGCCGGTCGATCTGCGGCGTCACATCGAAGCCGGCGGCGCTCAGCCTCTCGCGCCATTCCATCTGGATCTCGTCGGTCTCGGCGCGGAAGGCGACGTGGTGGATGCTGCCCGCCCCCTGCCGGGCAATCGACGGCGCGTCAGAACGCAGCAGGTCGACGAAGGACCCGCGCCCGCCTCCGGGCGCCGAGAATCGCCATCGTGCGGTGCCGCCCTCGGTGGTCTCCGGCCCGGACCCGTAGCCGAAGACGTCCGTCAGCAGGCGCGCCGTAGGCTCCGGTTCATCCAGCCACAGCGTGACCGCATGGAACCCGTCGTCCGTCGGAGCCCCGTCCGCGGACGCCTGCGTACCGTCGTCCTCGATCAGCTCGATGCGAAGCCCGTCAGGGTCGATCAGGGCAACCATCCGCGCGCCGAAGCGCTCGGTCGGGCCGTCGAAGTCGACCGCGGTTTCGGCCAGCGCCCCCATCCAGGCGTCGAGTCCCCCCTTCGGCACGGCGTAGGCCACGGCGCTGGCCGTCCCGGGCCCGGCGCGGCCCGGAGCCGCATCGGCGAAGGGAAAGAACGTCAGGATCGTCCCCGGTTCGGCCGCCGCGTTGCCGTAGTAGAGATGGTAGGTATCGGGCGCGTCGAAGTTCACCGTCTTCTTCACCAGCCGTTGACGCATCGTACCGGCGTAGAAGTCGACGTTGGCCTGCGGCGGGCCGGAGATGGCGGTGACGTGGTGGAGGCCGGGAATGACGTTGGGCATGGCGGGGGTCCTCGAAGGCATGTGTCAGGGGCAGGCGGCGGCGCCGGTGGCGCGGCGGGGGCGGCCGGGACCGTCCGGCAGCGGGATGAAGTCGGCCTCGTCGCCCGGCACGGTGTCGAACCGGCCACGGCGCCAGTCCTCCTTCGCCATCTCGATCCGCTCGGGTCGCGACGAGACGAAGTTCCACCATATGTAGCGCGGCCCCTCCATCGGATCGCCGCCGAACAGCATGACGCGGGCGTCGGTCACGGCGCGCACGGTGACGGCGTCGCCCGGGCGCAGGATCAGCAGCTGACGCGCGTCGAACGTGTCGCCGGCGATTTCGACGCTGCCCGAGATGGTGTAGAGCGCGCGTTCGACATGAGTGGCGTCGATGGGCACCGGCCGGCCTGCCGCGATCCGAAGGTCGGCATAGAGCGTCTCGGATGCCGTCTTGAGCATCGATGCCGTACCGAATGCACTGCCTGCGATGATCCGGGCAGTCAGGCCGTCGCCCTCGACCACGGGCAGGTCGTCCGCCCCGTGGTGCAGGAACTGGGGGTCGGATTCTTCCACCCCCTCGGGCAGCGCCACCCAGGTCTGCAGGCCGAACAGCCGCTGGCCGCTGGCCCGGTGCGCCTCGTCCGTTCTTTCGGAATGGACGATGCCCCGCCCCGCGCGCATCCAGTTCACGGCGCCGGGACGGATCGCCCGTTCGGTTCCCAGGCTGTCGCGATGCAGGATCTCGCCCTCGAAAAGGTAGGTGAGCGTCGCGAGGTTGATATGCGGGTGCGGGCGCACGTCGATGCCCTGGTCGGTCAGGAAGTCGGCCGGGCCCATCTGGTCGAAGAAGATGAAGGGGCCGACCATCTGCCGCTTCACCGACGGCAAGGCGCGGCGGACCGTCATCTCGCCCAGGTCCACGGCGCGCGGCACGATCACGGTCTCTACGGCCGCGACCGAAGCGGCGTCTCCGAGGACAGGGTCGGGACAGGGGCTCCAGCTCATGCGGGTCGCTTTATCCTGGTCGGGCGGCTTGTGGGAACGTAAGCGTTCCGCGCCCGATGGAAAGTCCCCCGTCGGTCGATGCCGGGTCCACCGCCGCCGGCCGGTGGCCGCGACGGACGAGGCTTTATGGGTACCCTGCCGGTCGGCTGTAAACCGGGCATTAACCAAGTTTGCCTAGGTCCGTGCGGGAATGCCATCCTTGGGAAGGGCTTTCTGCAATGGACGACACGACCGCAAGGAGGGGCCGAATGGCAGGCCATCGCAGAGGCCGGCCGCCGGGGGGCAGTGCGCATCCCGCACGTTCGGGTGATCGCGGGTCGATTCGGCGCGCGGCACGTGCCGATCGCCGTGACCGCGCCACATCGGTGTGCTAGCCCAACTGACGCTTGGGCAATGCCCATCGCCTTTCCCGGGCCGCGGAGGCCTTCGTCCCGTTCCAAGCATCGAGGTGCCCAAATGAGACCATTCATTGTTCAGGCCTTGGCGGCAGTCGCCGTGTTGACCCTGCTTTTGCCAGCAGGTGCTCAGGACACGCCGCCACGGGAACGGCCCGACACGATGCGCCAGATCTCGACCCACATGGGCGAGATGTCGGTCTCGGCGGACGGCGGCGAGGTGACGGTGGACGATACCCTGCGGTTCGAGCCGTTCCAGCAGATCGACGAGATGTTCTTTCGCGACGACGTGGTCTTCGTGATGCGGCACGGGCCCACGGACTGGTCCAAGCTGGACGCAAAGAACGTCGCACCCACGGATTGCGCGAACCAGCGGATCATGTCCCCGCAGGGCGTGGAGGACATGCGCAACCTCGGCACGCTGCTGGCCAGCAACGAGGTTCTGCCGGCCCGGATCGTGGTGAGCCAGTGGTGCCGGAACCAGCAGACGCTGGAACACCTGCTCGAAGGCTTCGACAGGATCGACCCGCAGATCGCCGCCGACATGCCGACCGAGACGGACCCGGCGCTGAACCTTCTGCTGTCGCTCCAGGGCGCGAAGACGGTCAACGGCATCCGCGACCGCATCGCCGCGTGGGACGGCGACCCGAACCGCAGCGGTCCGTTGCTGCTGATCACCCATTATACCGATATCGAGGAGCTGACACAGTTCCGCGTGTTCGAGGGCGAGATCCTCGTCCTCGATCCCAAGCGCGACAACCAGGTGCTGGGATATGTCCGGCTCAAGTCGGCGCAACCCGACGTGGGACACTTCGCCGATACGCTGGCCTCGCCCCTGCTGAGCCGCGATCAGGCCTTCGACATGGTGGACCGCTACTATCAGGCGCTCAACACGAACGACGGCGACCTGCTCAGCGAGGTCGTCTCGGCCGGCTGGCTGGAGCGCGGGGCCTCGCCCTCGGTCCCCGATCAGGACGCCGAGACGTTCCTGAACGAGGTGAGCGGCGTGACCAGCGGCCTCGACGGCGCCCAGTTCGCCATCGACGACATCTACCTCGCCGACGATGTCGTGACGGTGAGGGGCACGATCACCGGTCGACATACGGGCGATGTGATGGGGATCCCGGCGACCGGACGCGAGGTCGAATTCGGTGCTATCGCGCTGCACCGGATGGCGGAGGGCGTCATCGCCGAAAGCTGGCAGATGGTCGACTGGGCGACGCTGATGCGCCTGATCACGAACTGATCCGTCCGGCCGCACCGCGGTAGACCGGGAACCGACGGCATCTCCAGCCTTTCGGCGCAGCCGGGACCCGTGTTCGCCGACGGCGCAAGACGGAATCCGTCGCTGCGACGTCAGCCCAGCGTGGCCAGAGCGGGAAACGTCTCGAGCAGCCAGTAGGAAAAGGACGAAAAGCCGCCGGTCAGCATCAGCAGGCCGATCGTCCACAGCAAGAGGCCCATGATCCGCTCGATCCGGTCCATGTGCCGCTTCATCCACGCCATGGCGCCTGTCATGCGCGGAAAGAACGCCGCGACCAACAGGAACGGGATCCCCAGGCCCGCGGCATACACCCCCAGCAGGGCCGTGCCGCGAACGAGCGAGGCCTCGGACGCGGCCAGAGACAGGATCGCGCCCAGCTGGGGGCCGATGCAGGGCGTCCAGCCGAAGGCGAAGGCCAGCCCCAGCACATAGGCCCCGGCAGCCGACCCGCCGCGGTCTCCGGCATCCAGCCGCGCCTCGCGTTCCAGGAACGGAATGCGAAAGACGCCGACGAAATGTGCGCCGAAGACCATGACGACGATGCCGGCCAGCGTGTTGAACGTCGTCTGGTTGCGCAGAAAGAACGTCCCGAAAGCCGATGCGGTGAAGCCGAGGAACAGAAATACCGTGCTGAGTCCCAGGACGAAGGCAAATGCCGCCCCCAGGGGCCGGCGGCGGTCGGCGCCGGTTTGCGACATCTCGGCCATGCTGATCCCGCCCATGTAGGCCAGATAGGGCGGCACGATGGGCAGGACGCAGGGGCTGAGGAACGACAGGACGCCGGCCGCGAGGGCGACAGCCATGGCGGGCAGGAGACCCGCATCGATGATGTCTGGACCGAACATGACCGACCGATATGCCAGAGCTGCCCCGCCGTCGATGCACATCGGCGTGGACATCGAACGGGCGCATCGGCATGGCTGGTGACATGAACGGATCGAACGACGTCGACGCGCCCCCACATGACGACACGCTGGACGCGACGGGCCTGCTGTGCCCCCTGCCGGTCCTCAAGGCGCGCAAACGTCTGTCGGCGATGGCGCCGGGCCAGGTGCTGCGGCTGCTGGCGGACGATCCCGCCGCCGTCGTGGACGTGCCGCATTACTGCGCCGAGTCCGGTCATGCATTGCTGGCCACCGCCATGGCCCAAGGCAGCCCCTGCTACTGGATCCGGCGCCGCTGACGGCAGCCGCCCTGCCTGTCGCGGCAGGGCGACGTCCGCCGGCCCGGCGTCATCGGCGCAGTGACCACCAGCCTCGGCGCTTGGGACGGTCGTCCGCCTCTTCGGCGGTGGCGGGCGCGTCCGGCGCCGGTGCGGCATCGTCGGTGGACGCATGCGGAAGGACCGCGACGGGCGCAAGGACATCCGCCGCTTCCTCGGCAGGCGACGGTGCCGGAGCGGCGGCCTCCGCGTGATCCTCGGACGGGTGTCCCGCCGGATCCGCAGCCCCGTTCCCGCCACTGTGCGCGGACTGCGCCTCGACGGAAACATGTGGCGCACGATCGGAAACCGACCCCGGATCCGCATCATCGGTTTGACCGGACGCACCCACCGGCGCGGCCGGACCGGAATCCTCCGACGTTACCGACTGCGCGACCGCGTCGGAGCCCGAACCCCCGGTGGCCACCGGTGCACCATCGGGCGCGGACGACCGACGAGACCGGGACCTGCGACGCTTGGGTCGGTCGCCTGTGGGCGCCGCCTCGTCCGATTGCGCCGCGAAGGGAACGGCATCGTCCATGCGCGCTTCGTCGTCGCCGGCCGCGCCGTCGGACCCGCCGGCTGCCGACGGACGGGTATCGTCATCGGCGCCGGTTTGGTCTCCGTCGCCATTGCCGCCCTTGCGCCGCCGGCGCCGGCGCCGGCGCTTGCGCGGCTGGTCGTCGCCGGCATCGTCGCCGCGCCCCGACGGACGGTCCGGCGGCGGGGCTGCCGTTGCCTCCTGCGGTTCGGCCTCCGCCTCGGCGCCCGGCAGGTTGTCGTCGGCATCCTCGTCCGCGATGTCGTCGTCGGGGTCCTCCATGAGCGCCGGGTTCGACGAAATCGCCGCTGTCTGCCGCACGATGCGGGCCGTCTGCGTCTTGAACTTCTCGATGCCGAAATCGGGGCTGACCAGCGACGGATCGGCCTCGATCCTCACGGCCATGCCGTAGCGCGCCTCGATCTGGGCGACGTGCTCGCGCTTCATGTTCATGATGTAGTTGGCGATGGCCACGGGAACGCGGACCAGCACCTCGCGGGTGCGGTCGCGCACGCCCTCCTCCTCGATCTGGCGCAGGA
Organism: uncultured Alphaproteobacteria bacterium; assembly: GCA_963722905.1. Classification (GTDB taxonomy): domain Bacteria; phylum Pseudomonadota; class Alphaproteobacteria; order Rhodobacterales; family Rhodobacteraceae; genus CAVROT01. The sequence continues at coordinate 13,786 of CAVROT010000013.1, forward strand.
TGCTCAGCGACAGGTTGTCGTCGGACCGCACCAGACCGGTTCCGTGGCAATGCGCGCAAGGCTGCGTCGTCGCCTCGATCATGCCGGGGTGCAGACGCTGGCGCGACATCTCCAGCAGACCGAAGCCGCTGATGGGGCCGACCTGGATGCGGGCGCGGTCGGACTTGAGATGCTCCTTGAAAAGCTTCTCCACCGCGGCGTTGTTGCGCCGGTCCTCCATGTCGATGAAGTCGATCACGATGAGGCCCGCGAGGTCGCGCAGGCGCAGCTGGCGCGCCACCTCGGCCGCGGCCTCGAGGTTCGTCTTGGTCGCGGTGTCCTCGATCGACCCTTCGCGGGTGGCGCGCCCCGAGTTCACGTCGATGGCGACCAGCGCCTCTGTCACGCCGATGACGATGTAGCCGCCAGACGGCAACTGGACGGTCGGGTTGAACATGCTCGAGAGGTACGATTCCACCTGATGCCGGGCGAAGAGAGGCATCTGATCGTGGTAGTGTTTCACGTTCTTGGCGTGGGACGGCATGATCATCTTCATGAAGTCCTTGGCCGTGCGGTAGCCGTCCTCGCCCTCGACGAGCACCTCGTCGATGTCGCGATTGTAGAGGTCGCGGATCGACCGCTTGATCAGGTCGCCCTCCTGATAGATCGGCGCGGGCGCGATGGACCGCAGCGTCAGCTCTCGGATCTGCTCCCACATGCGCTGGAGGTATTCGTAGTCGCGCTTGACCTCGGTCTTGGTGCGCTTGGCGCCGGCGGTCCGCACGATCAGCCCCGCGCCCTTCGGCACCTCGATGGAGGTCGCGATCTCCTTGAGCTTCTTGCGGTCGGCGACGTTGGTGATCTTGCGGGAGATGCCGCCGCCGCGGGCGGTGTTGGGCATCAGGACGCAATAGCGCCCGGCGAGCGACAGGTAGGTGGTCAGAGCGGCACCCTTGTTGCCGCGCTCTTCCTTGACGACCTGTACCAGGAGGATCTGGCGAACCTTGATGACCTCCTGGATCTTGTACTTGCGCACGCGGGTCTTGCGCGGCTGGCGGATCTCCTCGGCCACATCGTCGGCCGCGACGGATTCGATATCCTCGTCACGCTCGGAGGCATCGTCCATCGCCCGGTAAGGCGCGGCATCGTCGCGGTCTTCACGGCGTCGGCCACGGCCCTTGCGGGCACGGCCCTCGTCACCGGACGTGTCGTCGTTTGCCGACGTCGCGGTCATCGTCGTCGCCGTCGGAGGCGAGGTCGACCAGATCCATGCCCGGAATGGCGGAAACGACGGCGGCGGTGCGCGCCGCGGCGTCGAGGTCCGAAGCCGCCTGCCCCTCCGTCGCCCCGCCCGGATCGGACGGGACATCGGCCGTGGCCATCGCGTCGTCGGTGCTGGCCGAGGCGGGCTGCGACCGGCTGCGGCCGCGGGTGCGGGACCGTCGCTTGGGCTGCTCTTCCTCGTCCTGCTGCGCGGCGGCGTCGGCGGCCTCTTCGGCCATCAGCGCCTCGCGGTCGGCGACGGGGATCTGGTAGTAGTCGGGGTGCACCTCGGAATAGGCGAGGAATCCGTGGCGGTTGCCGCCGTATTCGATAAACGCCGCCTGCAGCGACGGTTCGACCCGCGTCACCTTGGCGAGGTAGATGTTCCCCGCCAGCTGGCGCTTGTTCTCGGATTCGAAGTCGAACGCCTCGACCCGGTTTCCGTCCACGACCACCACGCGCGTCTCCTCGGCGTGGGTGGCATCGATAAGCATCTTCTTGGGCATGTTATGTTCCACACCCGGACCCGTCCCGACCCCGGGGGGGCGGCCGCGTCGGGGTGTTCTTTGATGAAGGAGACCGGCGTCACGGCAACCGTGCCCGCCAGAGCCCCATGGGGGCGTCCTGCGGTCATCTCGTCGCTCGCACCGGTCATCGCGGTTCTGCTCCGACGCCGCCACGAAGGTCCGGCGCCCATTTGTCGACCCGTTCGCCAGGGGGGCGTCGGGGGGTTGTTTCGGGCCGGACCCGCAGGCCGGCGGCCGGATAGGCATGCCTGGACCCGGACGGCACGGCTTGTGCGTGCGGCGTCTGGAACCGTCGGCAAATAGGACCGGGAACGAACGGCGGAGCCGGTTACCGAACCCTTCCGTTTACATAATGTGATGCCGTGCGGAATGGCAATGGCCAACTATCCGCATGGAAACGCAACCCAAGAGCGACGTCCGCTAGCCCAGATAGTCCGATCGGGCGAGCGAATATTTCGCCATCTTCTCGTTGAGGGTGCGACGCGGCAGACAGAGTTCGTCCATGACCGACACGATGCTTCCCCGATGGCGGCGCATCGTATTGTCGATCAGCATCCGCTCGAACGCCTCGACGTATTCCTTCAGCGGCTTGCCCTCGGTCGTCATGCCCGGCTGCGCCTCGTCCTCGGCGTCGGCCATCAGCAGGGACGAGATCGTGCCGGACCCGCGGCGGTTCTGCATGACCGCGCGTTCGGCCACGTTGACCAGCTGCCGGATGTTGCCCGGCCAGGGCGCCTGGAGAAGCTGCGCCGCTTCCTGGGCGCTGACTTCGGGCGCGTCGCAACCGTAGTCGTCGGCGTATTGCTCCGAAAAGCGCGCGAAGAGCGTCAGGATATCCTCGCCCCGCGCACGCAGGGGCGGCAGCGTGATCTTCATCGCAGCCAGCCGGTAAAAGAGGTCGGGGCGCAGGACGTCCTCGCAGGTGCGGCCCTGCTGCTGCAGGTTCGATATGGCGACGATGCGCGTCTCGGCCGGGCTGCCCTGTTCGTTGATCCACCCCAGAAGCCGCGCCTGTAGCGCCGGGGCCAGCGCGTCGATATCCTCCAGCACCAGCGTGCCGCCACGCGCCTCTTCCAGCAGTGGCGGGCGCATGTCGTCGTCGCCGGCCGGACCGAACAGCTGGCGCGCCAGCACGCCCTCTTCGTAGCCGGCGCAGGAGTGCAGGACGAACTTGCGCCCCGCCTTGGCGCCGACCGCATGCAACGCATGGGCCGTAAGCGTCTTGCCGGTCCCCGTCTCGCCGTCGATCAGGACGTGACCGTCGGCCTGCCCCAGATCCAGGATGTCCTCGCGCAGCCTCTCCATGACGTCGCTGCCGCCCACGAGCTTGCGCATGATGCCGGTGCCGTCCGACAGCTCGCGCCGCAGGATGCGGTTGTCCAGCGTCAGGCGGCGCGCGGTGCTGGCGCGACGCGCAAGCTCGGTCATCTGGTCGGGGTTGAAGGGCTTTTCGAGGAAGTTGTAGGCACCCACGCGCATGGCCTCGACCGCCATCGGGACGTCGCCATGGCCGGTTATCATGATGACGGGCAGCCCGCTGTCGAGGCTCATCACCCGCTTGAGGAACGACATGCCGTCCATCCCGGGCATCTTGATGTCGCTCACCACGACGCCGGGCCAGTCCGGGCCCAGCACCTTCAGCGCGTCCTCGGCACTGGCATAGGCCTCGGTATCGAACCCCGATAGCGTAAGCCACTGGCTGATCGACTGCCGCATGTCCTGTTCGTCGTCGACGATCGCGATCTTGATGGCCTGCGCCATATCGTTCTCCCTTATTCCGCCGCCTTCATCTGCATGTCGAGGATCGGCAGCCGCATCTCGAAGACGGCGCCGCTGCCGCCCTGGCCCCCGCCGTCCCGCGGCGGGCCGGCCGCGTTGCGCGCAGTCAGCCGCCCGCCCAGGTCGGCGACGATACCCGACGAAATGGCCAGTCCGAGCCCGGTGCCGTCGCCCGGCGCCTTGGTGGTGTAGAACGGTTCGAACAGGGCATCGAGGTCGGCGATCCCCGTGCCGTTGTCGCGCACCGTCAGCGTCGCCGTGTCGCCGGCCGACAGGATCATGTCGATGCGCGGCGCCGCGACGTCCTTGGTCGCGTCCAGCGCGTTGCGCAAGAGGTTCACGATCACCTGTTCGACACGGATGCGGTCGGCCAGCACCATGACGGGGGCGTCGGGCAGCGTCTTGGTGATGGCGACCGCGCGGCGGCGCAGCTGCGGCTCCATCATCGCCAGCGCCGACGAAAGGCAGCCGCGCATGTCCAGCGGAACGAAGGCGACCCCGCCCTTGCGCGCGTAGCTCTTGAGCTGGCGGGTGATGGCGCCCATCCGTTCGATCAGGTCGTCGATGCGGGTGAAGGACGACAGCGCCTCGTCCGGGCGGCGGCGCTGCACCAGAAGGCGCGCGCCGGCCAGGTAGGTCTTCATCGCGGCCAGCGGTTGGTTCAGCTCGTGGCTGACGGCCGCCGACATCTCGCCCAGGACGGCCAGCTTGGAGGTCTGGGCGACCGTCTGCTCGGCGACCTCGAGGTTCTTCTCGGCCTTTTCGCGCTCGGCGATCTCTCGCTGGAGGGCGACGTTCAGCGCGCGCAGCTCGGCGCTTTCGCGCTGGAACAGCGTCACCCGGCTGAGCGCCTGCCGGCTGACCAGGTAGAAGCCCGCCGCCAGCAGCAGCGCAAAGCCCATGATCTCCAGCGCCAGAACGCCGTTCACCCGTTCACGCACCGGCGCGTAGGTGGTGAAGCTGGTCATCCGCCAGCCCTGGAACGGGATGCGCGAGCTTTGCCGCATAACCGCCTCGCCCGACAGGTAGGCATCGGCAGGCAGGGCCGTCCAGTCCGCCGTCGCCTGCACCGCGCGCTGGATGGCCGTGGGCGCGGACCGGACGGCCAGCGCCTCGTCCTCAGGCAGGCCGCGCCAGCGACTCTCGGTGGCCAGGATCACCCGTCCTTCGCTGTCGGTGACCATGACGGCGTCGGCGAAGCCGGCCCAGCTCTGCTCGAACTTACGCAGGTCGACGCCGACGACGATGACGCCGCGCAGCTCGCCCCCGACGGCGATCTTGCGCGCATAGGTGAACTCGACCGGGCCGCTTTCCGTCCGGACGGTAGAGAAGACCGTCTCGTCCGACCGCAGCGCATCTACGAAGTAGGAGACGGTGCGGTGGTTCTCGCCCAGCCGGTTGCGGTCCGAGGCGGCGACGGTGCGCCCGTCGCGGTCCAGCAGCATCAGAGACCCGGCCCCGATCTCGTCCAGGTACGAGATGAGGCGCTGGCTTGACCCGGTATAGTCGCCCGAATTCAGCGCGCCGATGAGCGACGGATCGCGGCTGAGCAGCAAGGGCACCACCGCGGCGCGGCGCAACTCGCTGATGAGGTTGCCGGAATAGAGTGCCAGCCGCACCTCGGCCCGGTTGCGGGTCGACAGGGTGTAACGTTCGGTCAGCAGCGCGTTGGTAATCCAGATCACCGCGCCCGCCGTCAGCAGGAAGGCGATCAACAGGATGCGCGCCGACCAGACGCGCCGGCGGCGGACGCCCGCGGCCGCGGTCCCTCTCTTTTGGGGTGGGGCGTCCGCCCGCATGGTATCGGAAACGCTCATGCGCGCATGTTAAGTCGCCGGGCACGCCGCCTCAAGCGTGCTGCCCGCCTCAGGGGCGTCGGGTCACGCGCCCGGCGGCGATCCGCCTTCGTTCCCCCTATGCGGGAGCCACGCCCGCCGCCGCGACCGCGGCGGCGAAGAGCGCCGCGCCGTCGGTGCCGCCCAGCGCCGCATCGGCGGCCCGTTCCGGGTGCGGCATCATCCCCAGCACACGGCCGTCGGCGGACGTGATCCCGGCGATGCCGCGCGCCGACCCGTTGGGGCCGTCGACAAGGTCCGTCGTCCCCTGCGCGTCGGCGTAACGAAAGGCGACGCGCCCCTCCCCCTCCAGCCGGTCCAGCGTGGCGGGGTCGGCCTGATAGTTCCCGTCGTGGTGCGCGATAGGCAGGGCGATGGCGGCGCCCTCGCCATAGCCTGCGGTGAAGGGCGATCCGCCCGACACGCGCAGCGGCACCGTCCGGCAGACATAGCGCAGCCCGGCGTTGCGCATCAGCGCGCCGGGCAGCAGCCCCGCCTCGGTCAGGATCTGGAACCCGTTGCAGATGCCCATCACGTAGCCGCCCCGCGCGGCATGGCGGCGCACGGCGGCGCAGACGGGCGCGCGGGCGGCGATGGCCCCGCAGCGCAGATAGTCCCCGAAGGAGAACCCGCCGGGCAGCGCCGCGAGGTCGGTGCGGGGCGGCAGGTCGGCGTCCTTGTGCCAGACCATCGTCACGTCCGCCCCCGCGGCGCGGAACGCCACGGCGAGGTCGCGGTCGCAGTTCGACCCCGGGTGCACGATCACGGCGACCCTCATGCCCGGGATCCGGCGGCGCGGCCCCGGCCCGCCCGGACCCTTTCGGCCCCGCGTCGCATGCCGGCGGCCTCGGACGATCCCGCGCCTGGGCGCCTCGCGGCGACGCGCCCGCCGACCGCGCCTCCCGTCATGCCGAGAAGTCCGTGACGACGGCGACGCCGGGCGCCGTGGGTCCATCCATCGCGCGCAGCTCGGCGCTGACGCCCGACAGCGGGATCTCGCGCGCGATCAGCGGCGCCATGTCGACGGCGCCCCTCTCGATCAGATCCAGCAACGAGGGATAGCGCCAGGACGGCATCCCGCGGGTGCCGTAGAGGGCGAGGTTGCCCATGTAGACGGCGTTCATGTCGATCTCCATCCGCGCGGTGTGCCCGACCGGCATGCCGACCTGCACGTGGCGCCCCAGCGCGCGGAGGCAGCGAATGGAGGCGTTCGTCGTCTCGGCGATGCCCAGCGCCTCGACGCTGACATGCGCGCCGCCACAGGTGATCTCGCGGATCCGGGCCGCGGTGTCACCGCCCCGCGCGTCGATGGCCGCCTCGGCGCCCAGCGACAGAGCGTGGGTCAGCTTTTCCGGCACCACGTCGACGACGACGACCCGCGCGCCCAGCGCCCGCGCGAGGATCAGCGTCGACAGACCGACGCCGCCGGTGCCGTGGACCGCAACCCATTCGCCCGCCTGCACCGCCGCGCGCCCCGTCAGCGCGTGCCAGGCCGTCGTCACCCGGCAGCCCAGACCGGCGGCGACGGTCGGCGACAGGCTGCCCGGCAAGGTCGACAGGTTGTGATCGTAGGGCACCGGGACGTACTGCGCGAAGGCGCCCGGCTCGACGAAGCCGGGCAGGCGCTGGTTCGGGCAGGTGTTCTGTGCGCCCGACTGGCAGGCCGGGCACGTCCCGCAGGCCAGGATGAACGGCGCCACCAGCCGCGCGCCGACCGGGTGGCGCGCCTGGGGCCCGGCCTCGACCACCTCGCCGCAGTATTCATGGCCCTGGATCTGGCCCGGCTTCACGCGCGGATGCTCGCCCGACCAGCCGTGCCAGTCGCTGCGGCAGACACCGCAGGCGATGACCCGCAGCACGACGCCGTCCGGCGGGCAGTCGGGGTCGGTCACGTCCTCCAGCGACAGGTCCTCGCGGTAGGTGCGCAGGACGGCGGCGCGCATCAGGGCATCTCGATCCGGTAGGCCTCGATCACCGTGTTGGCCAGCAGTGCCTCGCACATCTCGGCCACCTGCGCCTCGGGCGTGCCGTCGTCCAGCTCCAGCTCGATCACCTTGCCCTGCCGCGCGCCGCGCACGCCCGCGAACCCCATCGACCCCAGCGCATGCGCGATGGCCTGCCCCTGCGGGTCGAGAACGCCCGCCTTTAGCGTAACGTGGACTTTCGCGATCACCGGCGCCCCCTAATTTATCAGCGTCGGCTTCGGCGCATGGGTGACGTTCGTCGGCAGCACGCCAAGGCGGCGGGCCACCTCGGTATAGGCGTCCGACAGGTCGCCCAGGTCGTGGCGGAAGACGTCCTTGTCCATCTTGGCGCTGGTCTCCATATCCCACAGCCGGCAGCTGTCGGGGCTGATCTCGTCGGCGACGATGAGGCGCTGGAAGTCGTTCTCCCACACGCGCCCGATCTCGATCTTGAAATCCACCAGCTTGATCCCGACGGCCATCATGACGCCCGAGAGGAAATCGTTCACCCGCAGCGCCAGCGCGATCATGTCGTCCAGATCCTGCTGCGAGGCCCAGCCGAAGGCGCCGATGTGCTCTTCGCTGACCAGCGGATCGCCCAGCGCGTCGTCCTTTAGGCAGAACTCCACGATGGGGCGCGGCAGTGCGGTGCCCTCGGCCATGCCCAGCCGTTTGGAAAGCGACCCGGCGGCGAAATTGCGCACCACCACCTCCAGCGGGATGATCTCGACCTGGCGGATCAGCTGCTCGCGCATGTTGATCCGCTTGATGAAGTGGTTGGGGATGCCGACCTGGGTCAGCCCGCGCATGAAGTACTCGCTCAGGCGGTTGTTCAGCACGCCCTTGCCCTCGACGGTCGCCTTCTTTTGGGCGTTGAAGGCGGTGGCGTCGTCCTTGAAGTACTGCACGAAGGTGCCGGGCTCGGGGCCCTCGTAGAGGATCTTCGCCTTGCCCTCGTAGACTTTCTTGCGACGTGCCATCGGTGCTCCCATGGGCGGGGCGCCGGGGACCGGACATGGCGCGCCCGGCGATCGGCGCGCGGCCCGCATCGCGCGCAGCTTTAGGCGAAAGGCCGCGCCTCGGCAAGATCGCCGCAGGGCGCGCTTGGCGCCGGCGGGCTTGGAATGGACGACGGGGGCTGCCATATCCCATCCGACGACGAACCCAAGGGGAGGGCCGACAGATGAGCAGTTTCGACGACCGCAAGGACGCGTTCGAAAGCAAGTACGCCCATGATGCCGAAATGCAGTTCAAGGCCGAGGCGCGGCGCAACCGACTGCTGGGCCTCTGGGCCGCCGAGTTGATGGGCAAGTCGGGCGACGATGCCGCCGACTACGCCAAGGAGGTCGTGAAGGCCGACTTCGAGGAGGCGGGCGAGGAGGACGTCTATCGCAAGGTCTCGGGCGACCTGGGCGACAAGGCCGACGAACGCACCATCCGCGCCAAGATGGCCGAGCTGTCTGTCACCGCCAAGGCGCAGCTGATGGAAGAGCGCTGAGGCGCGCCCCGCAGGGGCAATCTGGCGACAATCCTATCTGTTAAGCGGGCGTCCGCTTTCGTCCCCTAGACCGGCTCGCGAAGGTAGCGAGCGGTGGAGTGCGATATGGCGGTGCGGGTTGGGATGCGGGGGCCGGTCGCGGAACGAATGGCCTTCGGCGGGGTGTCGCGGCGCCGGTCGAGGCCGGCCCTTGCGGCACTTCTGATAGCGATGCTGGTCTGGACGTCCTGGGACCGGCTGGCGCTGATCGACCCGGCCGCCATCCTGACCGGGGTGGCGGGGGTCGCCCCCTGGCGCTGGGCCGCGGCTGCCGTCCTGACCGCGGTGGGCATGGCGGCGATCGGCCGTTACGACATGGTTATGCACCGCCTTCTGGGCACCGGGATAGATGCCGTTCGCGCACGACGCGCCGGCATGGCGGCCATCGCGATATCGCAGGCGACGGGCATGGGCCTCGCGGTCGGCACCGCGGTACGGCTGCGGTGTCTGCCAGACCTTTCGCTGGGTGCCGCCGCGCGCCTGACCGCCGTCACGGCGGGCGCCTTCGGCGCCGGTCTGGCCGTGGTCGCCTCGGTCGCGATCGTTGGCGCCGGCGCACCGGTGGAGGGCCTCGGGGGGATCGCCGTGGCCATTCTGGTCGGCGCCGGCCTTCTGATGCTTGGCTCGGTGGCGCTGCCGTCGCATGGCTGCTGGTCGGGAGTTCCGGGCGCGGGGATCATGGCGCGGCTGACGGGGCTCGTCGCCATCGACACGCTGGCGGCCTTTGCGGCCTTTGTCGTGCTCGCCCCCGACCTGTCGGGTATCGACGGGGCGCTGCTGCTGCCTGCCTTCCTGATCGCCCTGGGGGCCGGACTGGTCGCGGCGACGCCGGGCGGCGTCGGCGCGTTCGAGGCGGCGCTTCTGGCGCTGCTGCCGGTCGTCGACCCGGCGGCGCTGGTCTCGGCCGCGCTGGCCTGGAGGATCGTGGCCCATGCCGCACCGGCCATCGTCGCCGCCGTGGCGATGCTGGCCCTGCCCGGCCTCTTCGCGCGGCGCGACGTCGGCGCGCGGCCGGCCCTCGCCCCCGGCGCCGTGGTCGACCACCGCACCTCCCTTCGGGCCGAGGCGGGGTTGGCCCGTCAGCCTGGCGCCGCCGCCCTGAGCGGCATGACGCCGCGACCGCTGGCCGTCGCCTGGGCGACCCGGCATGCGCTGGTCACGCTGGGCGAACCGCTGCGGCCCGGCGATGCCGGGGCGATGCTGGACGCGCTGCGCGCCGTCGCGACGGATGGCGGCCGCGCGGCGCTGGCCTACAAGCTGGCGCCGCGCGACGCGGTCCTGGCGCGGCGGCTGGGCTGGCGACTGGCGCGCACCGGGTCCGAGGCGGTCATCGATGCCGCCGCCTTCGACCTGGCCCGGCCCGAACGGCGCGGCCTGCGACGCAAGTTGCGGCAGCTGGCATCCGCCGGCGTCACCGTCGTACGCGCCGGCGCCGTCCTGCCGTTGGACGACATGGCGCGGGTTTCCGCTGCCTGGGCCGAACGGAACGGAGGAGAGCGCGGCGTGTCCATGGGCCGCTTCTCGCCCGACTACGTCTCGGGGCAGGAGGTCTGGCTGGCCCTGCGCGACGGCGCTCTCGTCGGGTTCGCCACCTTCCATGCCGGCCGGACCGAACGGACGCTCGACCTGCTTCGCCCGTCGCCGGATGCCCCGCCGGGCACCGCACAGGGGCTCATCTCGGCCGCGATCGACGCCGCCCGCGCCGACGGCGTGGCGCAGGTGTCGCTGGCGGCGGTGCCCACCGGCCCCCTCGCCCCCTGGCTGGAGCGTCGGCGCGGGAGCGGCCTGCACCGTTTCAAGCAGGGATTCGCACCTCGCTGGGTCCCGCTCTACGCCGCCGCGCCGGGCCCTCTCTCGATGGCGCTGGGCGGACTGGAGCTGCTGCGCGCCATCACGGCCCCGCCGCCGCTGCGGGCCGGCGGCGACGCCATGGGCGACTTCCCCGGCGCAGGGCACCCGACGCAGGCCCGGCCCGCCACCGGCTGAATGGCGACGGGGCGATACGCGGCCGGCGCCTCCCGGGGGACAACCTGTAACCATGGGCGACGCTACGGCCCGCCCGGTCCCGCGACGACCGGCCTGCGGGCGTGACGGGTGCGCGTCCACGTCTCGGCTCCGCTGGGGACACCGGGCGCCGGGCAGCGGGGCGCGCCGCCGATACCGTGACGGCCGGGCGGGCGAAACCCCTGCTGGTCCGGCGCCACGCATCGTGGCATGTGGTGGCGCATCGTCCCCGTGAAGGTCGCCCCTGATGCCAGCCTCGCCGCCCGCCCGCCCGCTCCTCGCCCGGATGCTCGACGACCGTCCGTGGTTGCTGGCGGACGGCGCGACGGGCACCAACCTCTTCAACGCGGGGCTGCAGGCCGGGGAGGCGCCCGAGCTGTGGAACGTCGATGCGCCCGACCGGATCCGTGCGCTCTATGCCGGCCCCATCGATGCCGGCAGCGACATCTTCCTTACAAATACCTTCGGCGGTACCGCCGCCCGGTTGCGCCTGCACGACGCGCAGGGGCGGGTGGACGAGCTGAACCGCGCCGGCGCCGCGCTGGGCCGTGACATGGCCGACGCCGCGGGCCGCGAGATCGTCGTCGCCGGCTCGATGGGTCCAACGGGCGACATCATGGCGCCGATCGGTCCGATGACGATCGCGGCGGCGACGGAACTCTTCCATGAACAGGCCGAGGCGCTCAAGGCCGGCGGCGCCGACGTGCTGTGGATCGAGACGATCAGCGCGCCCGACGAATACCGCGCCGCCGCCGCCGCCGCCGACCTGGCCGGTATGCCCTGGTGCGGCACGATGAGCTTCGACACCGCGGGACGCACGATGATGGGCCTGACCAGCGCCGACATGTCGCAGATGGTCGCCCGGCTGAAGGGTCGCGCGCCGCTGGCCTACGGGGCGAACTGCGGCGTCGGCGCATCCGACCTGCTGCGCACCGTCCTCGGGTTCGCACCGGACGGGCCGCCGATCATCGCCAAGGGCAACGCCGGCATCCCGAAATACCACGACGGCCACATCCACTACGACGGCACGCCCGATCTCATGGCCGACTACGCCGTGCTGGCGCGCGACTGCGGTGCGCGGATCATCGGCGGCTGCTGCGGCACGACACCCGAACACCTGCGCCGCATGCGGGAGGCGCTGGAGACGCGGCCCGCCGGCCCCCGCCCGTCGCTGGACGAGATCGTGGCGCGGCTGGGCGCGCTGTCCTCGGCCGCGGACGGCACCGGGGACGATCCGCAGCCCCAGAGGACCCGTCGCCGCAGGCGCGGCTAGTCCGCCAGCGGGACGTGCGGGGCGGCGCCGCGCGGCAACGAACCGTCCAGCCGCGGATCGGGAAAGACCTCGACCGCACGGCGCACGATGTCGAAGCCGCTGCGCTTGTAGAAGGACAGCGCGGCGGGGTGGTCGTAGGTGCAGGTATGCACCTGGAACCGGCGGATGCCCCGCGACCAGGCGCGCCGCGTCGCCAGCGCCATCGCAAAGCGACCGGTCCCCTGGCCGACCCGCCCCGGAGCGAGCCCGAAATAAGCAAGCTCGCAAATGCCATCCTCGCGGAAGTCCAGCTCGACAAGGCCCTCGTCTCCGTCGCCCGCGCGCAGGACGTGCACCTCTACCCTCTCGTCGCCCAGGATCGCCGCAAGCTCGGGGCGCGGCATGACCGCGCGCGAGGTCCATAGCCAGGGCTCCCCGACACGGCGATAGACCTCGAGATAGCGGTCGGGGTCGATACCGGGAACCGGTTCCAGCGACACGCCCTCGGGTCGGACGACCGGCCGCTCGGCCGGCGGTCGGTCCATCTGGAGGAATGTGACCGTCGGGGCGAGATGGCCCGCCGGCAGGTCGTGATAGGTCGGGGTCAGCGTCATGGGCATGTCTATGGCACGTCGGGTTGCGCTGAAGCAATCGGCCCTCGGGCGGGGTCGGCACGGCGTCGCGGCGAAGGACGTCGCGCCTTCGATCCTTAACGGAAACGCTCCGTCCTAGAACAGCGACAGCTGGTCGCCGGCGCGGGGCGGCACTGCGAAGAGGTCGCAGCGCAGGCGCGGCATGCGCTGGGCGATCCCCAGCCGCGTGCATGCCAGGTCGAACCGGCGCGCGATCAGGTCCGCATGGACCCCCGACCCGCGCATCCGGTGCCCCCAGTCCGCCGAATAGTCCCGCCCGCCGTGCATCTCGCGCACGCGGGCCATGATCTTGGCCGCCCGGCCGGGATAATGCTCTTCAAGCCAGGCGCGCCAGAGCGGGGCCACCTCGCGCGGGAGACGCAGCATCACCCAGCTGGCCGCCTGCGCGCCCGCATCGCGGGCGGCGCCCAGGATGCGCTCGACCTCCGTATCCGTGAGGCCCGGCACAACCGGCGATACCATGACGCGTACCGGCACGCCCGCGCGAGACAGCGTCTCGATAGCGCGCAGGCGGCGGGCGGGCGACGGGACACGCGGCTCCATCCGCCGGGCGAGGTCGGCGTCGAGCGTCGTGATCGAGATGCCGACGCGCGCCAGCCTCGCCTGCCCCATCTCCGACAGGATGTCGGCGTCGCGCTCGACCAGTACGCCCTTCGTCGCCACGGTCAGCGGATGGCGGAAATCGGACAGGACACGCAGCAGGCCGCGCATGATCCGCAGGTCCCTCTCGACCGGCTGATAGGGGTCGGTGTTGGTGCCCAGCGCCATCGGGGCCACGCGGTAGGAGGGCGCCCGAAGCTCTTCGGCCAGTCGCGCGGGCGCATCGGGCTTGGCCGTCAGCCGCGTCTCGAAATCCAGACCGGGGGACAGCCCGAGATAGGCGTGGGACGGGCGGGCATAGCAGTAGATGCACCCGTGCTCGCACCCGCGATAGGGATTGACGGAGCGGTCGAACGAGATGTCGGGAGATGTATTGCGAGAGATGACGCGGCGCGGCACCTCGACCGTCGTCTGCGTGCGCAGCGGCGGCAGGTCGTCCTCGGCCGGCCAACCGTCGTCCTCGGCCGGCCGCGCGTAGGCGTCGAACCGTGTGGCCGGGTTCGATCCCGCGCCGCGCCCCCGCCGCCGCCGGGCGGCATCGACGCCTCCTGGGTGATGTTCCTCCATTTTGGCAGAATAGAACGAACGCGGAACGTTGGCGAGGGTTTCGTTGCGTGCTGCGAACTGCGCCCTTGATCGTGCGGGGCGGCCGCGTCAGGCTCTGCGCGACCAACAGAGCGAGGGATGCACCATGGGACGCAGGAACGGCGGCGCGCTGGCGTCGATGGCGGTGGCGACGCTGCTGGGTACGGGGGCCGCCGGGGCCGCGTCGGTGGACGACTACACCGCCTTCTTCGCGCTGGGCGACAGCCTCAGCGACACCGGCCGCGTCTTCGCCGCCACGGCGCCGCTGAACGGCGACGGGGATCCGTCGACGTTTCAGATCCCGCCCGATCCGCCCTATTTCGCCGGACGGTTCTCCAACGGGCCGGTCTGGACCGACTATTTCGCAGACGCCGCCTTCCGCGACGAGCCGGCGTTCAGTCTGGCCTTCGGCAGCGCGCGGGCCATTCCCAACGACGATCCCTTCCCCGACCTCGACTTCCAGCTGGCCGAGCTGACCTCCCTGATCGATCCCGCGGCGGTGGGGGGCAACCCGCTCGTCTCGCTCTGGTTCGGCGGCAACGACCTTTTCGGCGCCATCGGCAGCCTCGACGACATCGCCGTGGCCGAGGCGGCCGCGCTGGCCATCGGCGACGCCGGTCTTGCGCTGGGCGCGGCCGGGTTCGGCGACGTGCTGCTCTTCAACCTTCCGGACCTGGGCGCCGTGCCGCGCTACGGGCTTTTCCAGCCGGCTCTTTCGGACGCGGCGACGGCCGCGACGCGCGCGTTCAACGTCGCACTTGGCGCGCAGGCGGACAGGTTGCGAGGCAGCGGCATCGACGTCTTCGAGGTCGACATCGAGGCGCTGTTCGCCGATCTGCTCGCCGATCCCGGAGCGTTCGGTTTCACCCAGACGGCGGCGCCCTGCGTGGTGGCCGACGGCGACTTCAACATCTTCTCCGTCTGTTCCAATCCGTCGGGTTTCCTGTTCTTCGACGGCGTGCACCCGACGACGCGGGCCCATTCGATCGTCGCGCAGGCCGCACTCGACACGCTGGAGGCAACGCCGCTGCCGTCGCCGGTTCCGCTGCCGGCAGGCGCGCCGTTGCTGGCGGGCGCACTGGGGATGCTGGCATTGTGGCGGCGCCGCGTCGCGCACGGGCGGGCTTAGGTCGGAAAGCGCGCGGTCGGCCCAGCCGTTCGGCCCTAACGTCTTGCGAGAATGCCGAACGGAGCCGACCCATGGCCGATGACGAGATCATTCTGAAGGACCTGCCAGACGAGGAACTCGTCCTTCAGATGCATGACGACCTCTACGACGGCCTGAAGGACGAGGTCGAAGAAGGGGTGAACATCCTGCTGGGCCGCGGCTGGGCGCCCTACCGCGTCCTGACCGAGGCGCTGGTCGCGGGGATGACCATCGTCGGCGCCGATTTCCGCGACGGGATCCTCTTCGTCCCCGAGGTCCTGCTGGCCGCCAACGCGATGAAGGGCGGCATGAAGATTCTCAAGCCGCTGCTGGCCGAGACGGGTGCGCCCCGGATGGGCAAGATGGTCATCGGCACGGTGAAGGGCGACATCCACGACATCGGCAAGAACCTGGTGGGGATGATGATGGAGGGCGCCGGGTTCGAGGTGGTCGACATCGGCATCAACAACCCGGCCGACAAGTACATCCAGACCCTCCAGGACGAGGATGCCGACATCCTGGGCATGTCCGCCCTGCTGACGACGACGATGCCCTACATGAAGGTCGTCATCGACCAGCTGAAGGAAAAGGGCATCCGCGACGACTATATCGTGCTGGTCGGCGGCGCCCCCCTGAACGAGGAGTTCGGCCGCGCCATCGGTGCCGACGCCTATTGCCGCGACGCCGCCGTGGCGGTGGAGACGGCGAAGGAGTGGATCGCCCGCAAGCACAACCAGATGGCCGCCGGCTAGGCCGGACCGGGCGACGCGCGGGCCGGCATGGCGGTTGCCCCGGGCGCAGGCCGACCCCATATCCTTTGGACCGGAGGATGCCGCCATGCCGCTCGACAAGTTCGTCCTGATGATCGTCCTCGCCCTTCTGGGCGCGGGCGTCACCGTCTTCGTCGCCGCCTGGGCGGTGGCCGCGTGGCAGTTGCCCGCTCTGGGGCTGGCGGTCGCCGTTCCCCTCGTCATGGCGGCCTACGTGGTCTGGCGCGTCGTGGCCGACCGGATGGCCGAGGGCGGGAAATACGACGGCCGATGACCCCGCCGCCCATCATCGTCGTCACCACCGAAGCCGTGCCGGGGCGCGAGGCGACCTCGGCGCTTGGCCTCGTGCGCGGATCGACCGTGCGGGCCAAGCACATCGGCAGCGACATCGTGGCGGGTCTGCGCAACCTCGTCGGAGGCGAGGTGCGGGAATATGCGCAGCTTCTGGCAGGCGCGCGCGAGCAGGCGCTCGACCGCATGGTGGCCGAGGCGGCGGCGCTGGGCGCCGACGCGGTGGTCGGCGCGCGGATGCAGACCTCGACCATCACGCAGGCCGCGTCGGAGGTGGTGTTCTACGGCACCGCCGTCCGTCTGCGCCCGCTTTGACGCTGTCGCCTCAGCCGCGGTCGATCGCGCGCAGCACGGCGACCAGCACGATCCCGTAGAGGACATGCCCCACCAGCGCCACCCAGGCGATCCCGGTGAATCCCAGAAAGAACGGCAGACCCGCGATGGCGGTGATGCCGCCGATGGCGAAGACCCACAGGCCGAACCCGTAGACCGCCGCCGGTGCGAACCAGCCGCCCGCGCCGACGGTCCGCGACCAAAGCGGCGCGAAGACGAACAGCCAGCCGACCGGATAGCCGATAAGGCCGACGAGGTAGAAGTGCACGAAGTATCCCGCGAAGTCTCCGTTGGGCAGGCCGAACGTGCCCAGCAGGCTTTTGGCAAGCCCGTGCGGCGACAGATTGGCAAAGCCCAGGCCGGGGCTGATTACCTGGCCCCACAGATCGAACGCCATGGTCGCGACGCAGCCCGAGACGAACATCAGCCCCAGCGTCCGGGCCGACAGGTCAGGAATGGCGCGTGCGCGCGGCGAAGGATAGGTTGACGTGGTCATGTGCAGTTCCCCTGTGACGTTCCGTGTATCGCAAGGTCCAGTTGCGGGGCGGGCCGCGATTGACGCAAGGGATACGGACCCAGGACACGTGCAGGTGCGATTCATGTCAGACGGGGATGCGGACCTGCCGGTGGCCGACGCGGTACCGATGGACGTCGCTCCGGGTGGGCGGGGCCACATCCTGCTGCTGGCCTGCGGGGCACTGGCCCGCGAGATCCTGGCGCTGCGGGACGCGAACGGGTGGACGCATCTCGACCTCGCCTGTCTGCCGGCCATCCTGCACAACCGCCCGGACCGGATCGCGCCCGCGGTGCGCGCGGCCGTGCTGCGACACCGCGCGGAATACGACGAGATCTTCGTGGTCTATGCCGACTGCGGCACCGGCGGCGATCTTTCGCGGGTCTGCGACGATCTGGGCGTGGCGATGGTTCCGGGGCCGCATTGCTACGCATTCTTCGAGGGCGTCGAGGGGTTCGTCGCGCGGGCCGGGGACGAGTTCACGGCCTTCTACCTCACCGATTTCCTGGTGCGGCAGTTCGATGCCTTCGTGATCCGCCCGCTGGGCCTCGACCGGCACCCCGAGCTTCGGGACGCCTATTTCGGCCATTACGAGACGCTGGTCTATCAGGCACAGACTGACGATCCGGCCCTGACCGCACTGGCCAAGGACGCCGCGCGCCGCCTCGGGCTGCGGTTCGAGCGGCGGTTCACCGGCTACGGCGACCTTGCGCCGGCGCTGGCCGCACTCAGGCCGCCTGGCGTGCCGCCACGGCCCTGATGCGCTCGATCATCGCGCGCAGGCCATTGGACCGCTGGGCCGACAGGTGGTCGTCGAGGCCGAGCCGCGCCAGCTCGGCATGGGCGTCGATGGCGGGCACGCGGCCCACGTCCTCGCCGGCATAGAGCGCGTGCAAGATGGCGATCAGGCCCTTCACGATCATGGCGTCGCTGTCGCCGTCGAACTCGAACGTCGCGCCGGCGCCCTCGCCCTCCACCCGGGGGACCAGCCAGACCTGACTGGCGCAGCCGTCGACGCGCGTGGCCGGAACGCGGAACGCGTCGTCGAGCGGTGGCATCGCGCGCCCCATCTCGATCACGTGGCGATAGCGGTCCTCCCAGTCGTCGAGGAAGGCGAACGTCTCGGCGATGTCTTCGAAGGCGGGGCTGGCCATGGTGTCTCCGGCGGTGGTGCGCTTGCGTCCGACGTAGGGCGGGTGCTGCGCGGTCGCAAGGCCGCGCGCCTTTCCACGGCACGCACGATGGGCTAATCCGATGCGGCCGACCGGAGGACACACATGCGTCTGCGCCGCCTCACGCTGCCGATCCTGCTGACGCTGCCGTTGGCGGCGGGCTGCGACCGGCTGGCGAATTCGCCGCTGAACCCGGCCAACCTGTTCGGCCGCGGCGGCGAGGTGGCGGTCACTTCCCTGGCGCCCGGATCGGATCGCCGGCCGCTGGTTCCCCGTATCGTCTCGCTGGCTGCCGACCCCACGCCCTACGGGGCCGTGGTGCGCGCCGTCGGCCTGCCGCCCGAACAGGGGTTCTGGGATGCCGCCCTAATCGAAGCGCCGTCGCCGGCGCCGGGCGTCCTGGCCTACACATTCCGCGCCGTCCCCCCGCCCGGGGCGACCCGCAGCTCGA
The DNA here is from genome assembly GCA_963722905.1 of uncultured Alphaproteobacteria bacterium. Lineage (GTDB taxonomy): Bacteria > Pseudomonadota > Alphaproteobacteria > Rhodobacterales > Rhodobacteraceae > CAVROT01. The sequence goes on from CAVROT010000013.1 coordinate 32,442, forward strand.
CCGAGCGGTCGCGCGAACTGACGGCAGGGGTCGATCTGTCCATGAACGACCTCGCCGGCGTGCGCGAGATCCGCGTGACGGCCGGCGCCAACGCGATGGCCGTCCGCCGCTAGCGGTCCGCGCCGGGCGGGCGCCCGGACGCCGCGTCAGGCGCGCCCGGCGCGGTCGGACAACGCCAAAGGGTCCACGCCGATTGCGCTCAGGGCGGTTCGCCACGTGTCGCCGGCCTCCGTGTCGAAGACGATGTGGGGCGTGGCGGGGGCCGTCAGCCACCCGTTGCGCGCGATCTCGCCGTCCAGCTGGCCCGGTCCCCACCCGGCATAGCCCAGCGCAAGACGCCACCGGCGCGGCCCGTCGTCCTGGCCGATGCGGACGAGGCACGACCGCGTGGCGGTCATGGCGAAGCTGTCGCCGATGGCCAGCGCCCCCTCGGCCGTGAAGGCGCCCACGGGATGGACGACGAAGCCCCGCGCCGGATCGACCGGACCTCCCGAATGGACCTTGCGCCCGCGGATGGTGTCCGAGACCTCGATATCCAGACCTGCCATGAGCTTGCCCATGGTCATGCCGGGAATCGGCCGGTTCAGCATCAGCCCCATGCTTCCCGCGTCGCCATGTCTGCACAGCAGGATGACGGCGGTGGAGAACCGCGGATCGCCCATTCCCGGCATCGCGATCAGCAGCGTGCCCGGATCGAGAGCCGCCGCCGCGAAGCGGCCCGGATCTCGGCCATCGGTCAAGGTGTCGGGGCGTGCGGCCATGATCCCGAATGACGCAGGAACGCCGTCCGACCGCAAGGCATACCGAGCGTCACAAGTACGCCGAGCCGCGCGGCGGTCGGTCATGCCCTGACCTCAACGTGACTTTTCCGGCCGGCATCCGCGCCTTAAGGTCGCGTCACGATGATCATCGCCACTTCACTTCGCACCGCCCTTGCTCTCGCCGTGTCGGCCATGGGGGCGGCCATCGGCGCTGCGGCGCAGGACGCGCCGGCGACGGTCGACGTCCTGCACGGATGGCGCGGCGCCGACGGCACCCACATGGCGGCGGTGCGTATCCGCCTGTCGCCCGGATGGAAGACCTACTGGCGCGCACCGGGCGACGCGGGCATCCCGCCGCAGTTCGACTGGTCCGGCTCGGACAATCTGGCGTCCGTGGCGATCCACTGGCCGGTGCCGGTCGTCTTCACGACGAACGGCCTCACGTCGGTGGGCTACGACGGAGACGTCGTACTGCCGGTAAGCCTCACGCCGCGCGATCCCGCGGCACCGATCTTTCTGCGGGCCGAGATGGACCTCGGGGTGTGCGAGGACATCTGCGTGCCGGTGTCGGCCAGACTTGCCGCGACCCTTCCGGCCGACGCCGGCGTGCGACCCGACGCCCGGATCCGGGCCGCCCTTGCCGACCGCCCCCTGAGCGGGGCCGAGGCGGGGGCCGGCGGCATGGAATGCACGCTTACCGAAGGTCCCTACGGGCCGCGGCTGACCGCGTCGCTCCCGCTGTCCGCGCGCGGCGGTCGCGGCGGGTCCGAGTTCGCGGTGGTCGAGTTGGCCGACCCTGCGGTCTGGGTATCGCAGGCCGACCTTTCGCGCGACGGCGACCGTCTGACCGCCACCGTCGACCTGGCCCCGCCGCAGGGCGCACCGCTGGGGTTCGAGAGGTCGGGCGTCCGGCTGACCCTGCTGGACCGGTCCGGCGCCGTCGACGTGATGGGGTGTCGCTGACACACCCACGCCATCCAGCAGACACCAGCGACAGGCCTGCACGACATAAGGAAGGGTCAGGCCCGCCGGCGCAGCGCCATCATGCCGCCCAGCCAGACCGCGATGCAGACCGCCGCCGCGCCGGCCGCGAAGACGGCGAATGTCGCGGCGGACCCGGCGCCCGGTAGCGGCACCAGCGGCGCGCCGGTCGCCGCAGCCCATCCCAGCGTGACGCCGAACCACAAGGCGATCGCGAAACCGGCCGCACCCACGGCCCGACCCATCCCGCCGGTCCGGCGTCCCAGCACCCGCCGGAACGCCCGGACCCGGTCGCCGACGTCCGCCTGCATCGCCATCAGTGCGGGCACCACCAGCAGTACCAGCACCATCCCGACGCCCAGCCCGTAGACCAGCGTCACGACGGTGGGCTTGAGGAACTGCGCCTGCTGGGACGATTCGTAGAGCAGCGGGGCAAGGCCCAGCACCGTCGTCAGCGTGGTCAGCAGGACCGGCCGCAGCCGGTCGCAGGCGCCGTCCACGATGGCCGGGAACAGGCCACGAGTCCGGGCGTGTTCGTCGATGGTACCCACCAGCACGATGGAATCGTTGATGATGATGCCTGTCATACCCAGCATCCCCACGACCGAGAACATGCTCAGCGGCACCTCCCAGATCCAGTGCCCCCAGATCGTGCCGATCAGGCCGAAGGGGATGATCGCCATCACCACGACGGGCCGCGTCCAAGACGAGAAGATCCAGGCCAGCACCAGATATATTCCCAGCAGGCACAGCACGAACCCGGTCGCCGCGTCGGCCAGGAAGTCACGTTCCTGCTCGGCCAGGCCGGTCAGCGTGATGGCCACGCCGAACTCGGCCTCCAGCGCCGGCAGGATGTCGGCGCGCAGGCCGTCGGTGATCGCCGTGGCGCGCGCCGGGTCGTCGCCGCTGAGGTCGCCCGTAACGGTCACGACGCGCAGGCCGTTCTCGCGCCGGACGCTGCTGAACCCTTCCTGCCGCGTCACGCTGACGACGTCGGCCAGCGGCACGAACGCGCCTGCGGCCGTCCTGACCTGCGTCCGGTCAAGGAAATCGGCCGTCAGCTCGTCCGGCGGAAGCTCGACCCGGATGGTGGCCGACCGGGGGCCGTCGGGATAGGTCGCCGCCTCGATCCCCCCCAGCCGGTCGCGCAGGACGCGGCCCAGCGCGTCGATGGTCAGGCCCAGCGCCTGCCCCTGCGCGGTCAGGTCGAGAATGAGCTCTTCCTTGTCGTAGGCCAGGGTGTCCTCCAGCGCCGACACCTCGGGAAACCGGGACAGACGCGCCTTCAGTTGCTCGGCCGCAGCCTTCAGCGTGGGGCTGTCGGCGCCGTAGAGCTGGACCGACAGAGCATCGCCCCCGGGGCCGGATCCCCAGCGGCGAAAGCTGATCTGGTCCAGCTTGGGGTGCCGCACGACGGCATCCTGCAGGTCGCCGACGAAGGCGAAGCTGGAATAGGGCCGCAGGTCGGCGTCGATCAGTTCGATCGAGATGGCGCCCAGCAACTCGGGGTCGGTGGTGTCGGTGCCCGAAAGGCCCCGGCCGGCCGTGCCGCCGATCTCGGCGATGGCATAGTCCACCGGGTCTGCGCCGTGCTCGGCCGCATAGCGCGCCGACAGGTCCGCGACGGCGCCCTGAAGGGACCGCATCATCTCGACCGTATCGGCGCGGGTGGCGCCGGGGGTCATCGCGAAATTGCCGCTGATCGACCCCTGCTCTGGCGAATCGAAGAACCGCCACTGGACGTCGCCCTTGAGGAACAGCGCCGACTGGCTGGCCAGAAGCGCCAGCGCGCCCGCCAGCACCGGGTAGCGCGCGGCCACCACCACCCGCATTGCCGGCCGAAACGCCCGTTCGCGTATCCAGTCGAACCCACGGTTCACGGTCCGCGACGGCCAGTCGTACCAGTGCCGGGTGCCGATATTGGCCAGCGCATGGCTCATATGGTTGGGCAGGATCAGGAAGCACTCGACCAGGCTGGCGATCAGCACGACGATGACGGTGAAGGGGATGTCGGCGATCAGCCCGCCGAACCGACCGCCGACGGCGACCAGCGCGAAGAACGCGATGACCGTCGTCAGCGTGGCCGAGAAGACCGGCGCGAACATGCGCGCCGCGGCGCGTTCGGCGGCGACGACGGGCGGCTCGCCAAGCGTCCGCGCGCGCCAGTCGGCGTGTTCGCCGACCACGATGGCATCGTCGACGACGATCCCCAGCGTGATGATCAGTGCAAAGAGCGAGATCATGTTGATCGTCAGGCCAGCGGCGTACATCAGCGCGATGGCCGCCGTCATCGCCACCGGGATGCCCGCCGCCACCCAGAACGCGGTGCGGGCGTTGAGGAACAAAAACAGCAGCCCCACGACCAATGCGAGGCCCATCGCGGCGTTGTCGAGCAGGATGTCCAGCCGCCCCGAGATCTCGTCGGCGCGCGCGCGGATGAGGTCGATGCCGACGCCCTCGGGCAGGCCCAAGCGCATGTCGGCGGCGACCGCCTCGACCTTGGCCTGGATGGCCAGCGCGTCGCCCAGGTCGGACCGGGCGACCTGGATAGACACGGCCGGGTCGTCGCCGACGTAGTAGGCGCGTTCGCGATCGGCGCCCTGCACCTCGATGCGGGCGACGTCGGCGATGCGCAGCTTCGATCCGTCGGGATTGGACCGCAGCACGATGCCGCCCACCTCGTCCGCCGACCGCTTGGCCGTTCCGGTGCGGACCCGTGCCGTTCCGCCAACGTCGCCCGCCGGGGCGGCGTCGGCCTCGGCCGCGATGGCGGCGGCGATCTCGGCCATGGTGACGTCGTGGCGGATCAGCGCGATGGACGGGACCTCGACAAGGGTCTGCGGTGCCGCGACGCCGCGGATCGTGGTGCGGGTGACGCCCTCGCGGAAGAGCCGCTGGGTGAACTCGTCGGCGAACCGGCCCAGCTGGTCGATGCCGACCGGACCGGTGATGACCACGTCCGTAACCCTGTCGGTCCAGCCGCCGCGCCGCACCTCGGGGTCCTCGGCACCCTCGGGCAGGTTGCGCGTGGCATCGACGGCGGCCTGCACGTCCTCGGCCGCGCGGCCCATGTCCCAGCCCGGCTGGAAGTCGAGGTCGATGGCGGCGCGGCCCTCGGACGACACGGACCGGCTGTCCTCGACCCCCTCGATGGAGAGAAGCGCCGGCTCCAGCAGTCCGACGATGGCGGTATCCACGTCCTCGGCGCCGGCCCCCTCCCACGCGACGGTGACGTCGATGCTTTCGATGATGACATCGGGAAAGAACTGGGCGCGCATTCGGGGCACGGCCGCGAGGCCCAGCGCGATCATCAGAACCAGCAGGAGGTTCGCCGCCGTGCGGTGACGGGCAAAATAGCCGATGAGCCCGGCCGCAGGGTCCAGCGTACGCATCGCCATCAGCGCCGCCGCTCCCGGATACGGGCCGGACGTCCGGGCGCGGCGGGCCTCAACCGCCCATCCTCCCCTCGATCCGCGCGACAGTGGCGGCGGGGACCTGCGGCGCGCGAAGTTGTGCCAGCATGCGTTCGCGCGCGTCGGCGGGCATGCGGTCGCTTGCCTCCACGAAGGCGACGAGGCGGGCGCGATGCTCTTCCGTCAGGTCCATCATCTCGGGGGCGGCGTCGGCGGCTTCGGCCCCGTCGGCCCCGTCGCCACCGTCGCGCCGCCGCACGGTGACGCCGATGCCCGGGCCCAGCTGCGGCGCGCGATCGGCGACCACGTCGCGCCCCGCAAGATCCCCGGGGCGCACGATAACGTCGTCGCCCTGCCGCCGCAGGACCTCGACGCGCGCCAGCTCCAGCCGGTCGGGCCCGTCGTCCTGCGGCGCGATGGCCAGGACGTTGCCGCCTGCGCCGACGGCAGACGCCGGCAGCACCGCGACGTCGTCAAGCGACGGCTCCTCGATGGCGACGGTGGCGAAGTCGCCGGGGCGGAACCCCGCGGCATCGTCGAGGCGGGCATAGAGCAGGCGTCCGGTCTGCCCCTCGCCCACCGATCCGCTCTCGCGGTCGATGCGGCCCGTTGCCGTCAGCGCGAGGCCGCCGGTGTCGAGCGACACGGTCAGCTCGGCGGGCGCCAGTCGGCCGTCGCGCAGCAGCCGGCTGTATTGCCCCGTCGAGACGCGGAACGCGATTTCGAGCGCGTCGGGATCGACCAGGGTGGCCAGACGCTCGTTGGCCGAAACAAGGCCGCCGCGCCCCACGACGACGTCCAGCAGCACGCCGGAGACGGCCGCCCGGACCTCGGTATCGGCCAGCTTGCGCTCTGCCTCGGCCACGGCGATCTCGGAGCGCGAGACCAGCGTCGCGGCCTGATCGGCCCGCGCCTCGGCCTGCGCCAGCGCCTGCCGGCGCGACAGGACGGACTGGTCGGCCGCAGCCACCGTCAACTCGGCCGCCTCGACCGCGGCCGAGGTTCCGACGCCGCGCTGGGCGAGGTCGCGCTGGCGGGCCAGAGCGCGCGACTGAAGCTCGGACTGCGCGCGCACGCTGGCCAGATCGTCGCGCGCCAATGCCACAGACCGGGCGGCGTCGCGCCCCTCGGCCTGCGCGTCCTGCAGGTCGGTCCGGGCGATGGCCAGTGCCGTCTCGGCCGCGACGGGATCGATGCGGAAGAGAAGCTGCCCCGCCTCGACCACGCCGCCCTCCTCGACGCCGGGGCCCAGTTCCAGCACGGCGCCCGGCATGGCGGCGCGCACCTCCAGCGTCACGCGGCCGATCACCTCGCCATAGGTCGTGAGGATCGGCGCGACGGTGCGCGGCGTGACCGTCACCGCCTCGACCGTGAAGGTGCGCTCGCGTGCCTCACGCGGGGCGTCCCCGCCTTCGGCGCGTTCCACAAGTGCCCCGCGAAGGATACCGGCCGCCAGGGCCATCAGCCCTGCCGTCAGCGCCACCATGAAGAGACCGGTCAGAGACCGTCCGAGAAACCGCATGCATCACTCCGCCCGACCGCGTGACGATATAAGGCCCGGCGCCCATCCGCCAAACCACGTCCGCGTGCGCGCGTTTCGGCGCAACGGCGGGGCGACGCCCCCGGCGGACCTACGTGCGCCGCAGATGCTCGTCCAGGCGCGGCATGATCTCGACGAAGTTGCAGGGCCGGTGGCGCAGGTCGAGCTGTGCCGCCAGTATCCCGTCCCACGCGTCGCGGCAGGCCCCGGGGCTGCCCGGCAACGCGAAGAGGTAGGTGCCCTGGGCCACGCCGGCGCAGGCACGGCTCTGTACGGCGGAAGTGCCGATCTTGTCCATGCTGATCAGGGTAAAGACGGTGGCGAATGCGTCGATCTCCTTCTCGTAGACGTCGCGGTGGGCCTCGACGGTCACGTCGCGCCCCGTGAGCCCCGTGCCGCCGGTCGTCAGTACCGCGTCGATGCCCGGATCGGCGCACCAGTCGCGCAGCAGCCCGGCGATCTCGGCCCGCTCGTCGCGCAGGATGCGGCGGTCGGCCAGCAGGTGCCCCGCCGCCTCCAGCCGCGCGACCAGCGTGTCGCCCGAGCGGTCGTCGCCGGGGGTGCGGGTGTCGCTGACCGTCAGCACCGCGATGCGCACCGGGACGAAGTCGGCCGTGGGGTCGATCCCGCTCATCCCCGGGCGGCGCGACGTCTGCGAACGTCGGTCATCCGAAATCCGCGGCCGAATGGCGCTCTGGCAGGCGCATCGCCATGTCGTCGCCGAAGGTGCGGTTCACCCGGCGGCCCCGCTGGACGGCCGGGCGGGCGTCGATCTTCTCTGCCCAGGCGACGACGTGCTTGTAGGACGCCACGTCCAGAAAGGTGGCCGCGTCGTAGGCGCGCCCCAGGCAGAGCTGCCCGTACCATGCCCAGATTGCCATGTCGGCGATGGAATAGGTATCGCCGGCGATGAAGGGTTGATCCGCCAGCTGGCGGTCCAGCACGTCGAGCTGGCGCTTCACCTCCATCGAGAAGCGATTGATCGGGTATTCGTACTTCTCCGGCGCGTAGGCGTAGAAATGGCCGAAACCCCCGCCAAGGTAGGGGGCACTTCCCATCTGCCAGAAGAGCCAGTTCATCACCTCGGTCCGGTCGGCGTCCGGGAGGAAGGCACCGAACTTTTCGGCAAGATAAAGCAGGATCGAGCCCGATTCGAAGACGCGCCGGGGCGGCGTCGTGCCGCGGTCGACCAGAGCGGGGATCTTCGAGTTCGGGTTGATCGCGACGAAACCCGATCCGAACTGCTCGCCCTTGCCGATCTCGATGGGCCACGCGTCGTATTCGGCGTCGTGACCGGCCTCCAGCAGCTCCTCCAGCATGACCGTGACCTTCACGCCATTGGGCGTCGCCAGCGAGTGCAGTTGCAGCGGATGATCGCCTGCCGGCAGGTCCTGGTCGTGGGTCGCGCCGGCGGTGGGGCGGTTGATCGACGCGAACTGCCCCCCGCTTTCGGCGTCGTGCGTCCAGACGTCGGGCGGAGTGTAGGTGTCGGTCATCTGTCGTCTCCTGGCGATGTATCTGCGGCGCCGCAACCTGCGACCCCCCGGTAAGCGCGCTGCGTGCGAACGTGCCGCGGCGAAAGCCGTTCCTGAAATCAAGCTATCGCGACGGCAGCTCGCGCAGATGTGCCGCCAGGGCCAGAAGGTCGGCCCAGGCCTCGCGCTTGCGCGCGGGATGGCGCAGCAGCGTCATGGGATCGGCCATCGTCAGAACGGCCACGTTGTCCGCCTCGGTCCAGTCCCCGCGCGCGTGCGGCGCCCCCAGCAGCGCCCGGGAGGCGATGTCGCCCATGGCGACGACGACGCGGGGCGCTGCCATCGCCACGTGCCGCCGGACGAAGGGGCGCAGCGCGTCGATCTCGGCCTGCGGCAGATCGCCGGACGGCGGCAGGCGCCACGGCACTGCCCGCGCGAGATAGAGGCCGGCGGCGCCGGTTCCGTCCCGGCCACGCCCGATCGCGGCGAACATCGCGTCGGTCAGCGCACCCTCCGGCCCGGCGAAGGCCGTACCCGCGCGGTCCTCCTCGCGCCCGGGCGCGCCACCCAGAACCATCAGCCCGCAACCGGGATCGCCCACGGGCCGGACCGTGGTGCGTGCGCCCCGGCGCGCGGTGCAGCCCTGCCATGCCGCCAGAGCGGCCTGCAATCCTTCGAGGTCGCGGGCTGCGGCGGCCACCGCGGCGGCGCCGCCGGCGGCAGGCGCGTCCGGTTCCGGGACGCCGCGCAGGGCGGCGACGGGAGCGGACATCGTGTCAACTGCAGTGGCCGGCGCGGTGGTGGCGGCAGCGCCCTCTCTGCCGCCGGGCAGTCCGGCTTCGGCCGTGGCAGGCGGCAGCGCGTACCGGTTGACGGGTGCGTCGCCGATCGCCTCGTCGGCGCCCAGCTCGATCAGCCAGGCGAGGGCGGCGCGCGCGTCGTTCATGCCAAGGTCGGGGCTCATGGCGCGTTGCTATGCTCCCGGCGCGCCGCAGGCAATGCTGCGCCGAAACCACCCGGTGCGGCGGCGGCCTTGCCCCGCCCCCCGGCGCCGCGGTATTGCGCCCACCGGAGGACGCGATGACCTACCGCCACCGTCACCTGCTGGGCATCGAACCGCTGAGCCCCGAGGACATCACGACCGTCCTCGATCTGGCCGACGGTTACGCCACGCGCAACCGCAGCCCCGATCCAGGCCAGCGCGCGGGCGGCGACGTCCTGCGCGGGCTCACCCAGATCAACATGTTCTTCGAGCCGTCGACCCGCACGCAGGCCAGCTTCGAGATCGCGGGCAAGCGTCTGGGGGCGACCGTGATGAACATGTCGATGCAGGCCTCGTCACTGAAGAAGGGCGAGACGCTGATCGACACTGCGATGACGCTGAACGCCATGCGTCCCGACCTGCTGGTGGTGCGCCATCCCCATTCGGGCGCCGTGAACCTGCTGGCCGACAAGGTGACGTGCGCCGTGCTGAACGCCGGCGACGGCCGTCACGAGCATCCGACGCAGGCGCTGCTGGACGCCTTGACGATCCGGCGGGCCAAGGGCCGGCTGCACCGTCTGGTCGTCGCCATCTGCGGCGACATCGAGCACAGCCGCGTCGCCCGGTCGAACCTGCTGCTGCTGGGCAAGATGGAGAACCGGATCCGTCTGGTCGGCCCGCCGACGCTGATGCCGGCCGAGGCGGCGGAGATGGGCGTGGAGGTCCATCAGGACATGGCCGAGGGGCTGCGCGACGCCGACGTCGTCATGATGCTTCGGCTCCAGTCCGAACGCATGGATGGCGGCTACGTGCCTACGCCGCGCGAATACTACCACCGCTACGGCCTTGACGCGGCGAAGCTGGCCCATGCAAAACCCGATGCCATCGTCATGCATCCCGGTCCCATGAACCGCGGGGTCGAGATCGACGGCACGCTTGCCGACGACATCAACCGGTCGGTCATCCAAGAGCAGGTCGAGATGGGGGTCGCGGTGCGCATGGCGGTCATGGACCTTCTGGCGCGCAACCTCGTTTCGGGACGCGAGGACCACCAACCGGAGACCGCCGCATGACGGATACGATCCAGATCGACACCGGCGAACGGGGTATCGTGCGCGTCTTCGGCGCGGTGGGATCCGCGGCCGCGATGCGCGGGCATGCCGCTCTTGTCGCGGCGCTTGGCCTGCCGGACGATGCCGATACCGGTCGGATCGACGTCCTCGATCCCGCCGACATGGGTGACATGTCTTTGCCCCGGTACCTCGAGACGGCCTACGACATCCCGCCCGACGCGGCCGGTCTGGCCGATCTTGCCAAGGCAGCCGGAACGATCCTGGTGGTGCCGTCGCGCGCCTTCGGCGGGCAGCCGGCGGTGCTGCGCCCGGCGACCGGCGTGCATCTGCTGGCCCGCCTGACCGAGGCTGACGCACCGGTCGCGGCGATCGAGCCGCTGCGCAGCGCCTCGGCCGAGGGGCTGCTGACCGGCGCCCCTCCGGTCGACCGGTCGCGCGCCAACCGCAAGGCCAGCGGCTATGCGGCCATGGCAGCGCTCGCCGTCGCTCTGCTGATCGCCTTCGTCGTCTGGTTGGTCGCGGCCTGAGGCGCGGTCAGCCGAGGATCGTATCGTCCCAGGTGGTCACGTAGCCAAGGTCCGACAGGGACGCGACCGTGATGTCGCTCAACGCGGCGTCGGGCCCGATGAAGCCGGTCATCAGCTCGTCCCCGAACAGGGTCTCGTCCCAATGGCGTTTGGTCGTGCCCGCATATCCGTCCGTCTCGATCGGAATGCCCTGATCGGCGAAGGGATCGGCGGCAGCGATGTCCGGGGCACTCTCTCGGTAGGCGCGGATGCCGTTTGCGCCGACGTAGCGGGGCGCGCCGTCGACTTCGCCGATCAGGCCCTCACGCTCCCATATTGTGCCGAAGCCCAGGACATGCAGCATCTCGTGCAGGGCGACGTCGTTCCAGCCGCCGCCGGCCGCAAGGGCATCCGCGTCGGCGGCGTCCATCACCATGCGTCCCGTCGCCGGCAGCCCCCCCGCGGACCGCAGCAGCGTCGGCCCCGCCTGGGCCAGCGTGCCGCCGGGCCCGTCCAGATCCTCCAGCGTAACCTCGATCCTGAGGTCGTCCACGATACGCTTGTCCGCGACGATGTCGGGCACGTCGCCCAGGACGATGCCGCCGATCGTGTCGGCTGCGGCTATCACGCCCGATTTCAGTGTATCCGTCCATGCTCCGACGAACTGAAGCTCGACGTTGTGGGCCCCGGGGTTCGACGGATCGCTGACGTAGTGGTCGGGCAACGGCCCGTCGGCGGCGCCTGGCGGCCCCAGCCGGAAGGGGTCGAAGCGATTGGTCGTCGAAAAATCGAACGTGGCGGCACCGCCGAAGCCCGCTGTACCCAGAAATGACATATCCAGCCCCTGATAGCCTCACTGTTCCTGCCGTTTCGTCACCCTAGCTTCATGCATCTTAAAGAGAGGTAAACATCTGTAGAGGGCGGTGCCCCCCGTTCGTCTGCCCTTCGCCCCCGCGCGGCGGCGATGCGGCCAGAGGCGTGCCGGCCGGCACGGGCGGATCCGCCGGTCGGCCCCCGCACGGGGGGCATTCGCATCGGGGCGGCCTTGTGCGCAGCGGGAGGTTGGGGCACCCATGGTTCCCATCCCATCGACGCGAGGACGCGCATCCGGCCCATGTCGATCCTTTTGCACAATGCAAGGCTGGTCGATCCCGAGGCCGGTTCCGTCCGCCCCGGCGCGGTCGTCGTCTCACGCGGGATCATCCGGACCGTGACGGACGGCCCGGCGGACGCCATCGACGGGTCCTTCGACGACCGGATCGACTGCGGCGGGCTGTGCCTGGCGCCCGGCATCGTCGACATCGGGGTGAAGGTGTCCGAGCCTGGCGAGCGGCACAAGGAATCCTTCCGCTCGGCCGGGCTGGCGGCGGCGGCGGGCGGCGTCACCACGATCGTCACGCGGCCCGACACGACGCCCGCCATCGACACGCCGGAGGTGCTGGAGTTCGTCATCCGCCGCGCCCGGGCCGACGCCGCCGTGAACGTGCTGCACATGGCCGCACTGACCAAGGGGCGCGACGGCGCCGAGATGACCGAGATCGGCCTGCTGCTGGACGCGGGCGCCGTCGCCTTCACCGATTGCGACCGCGTCACCGGGTCCGCCCAAGTGCTGTCGCGGGCCATGGCCTATGCGCGGGGGCTGGGCGCGCTGGTGATCGGCCATCCGCAGGACCCGCACCTGTCGGCGGGCGCGGTGGCGACCTTGGGCAAGTTCGCGTCGCTGCGCGGCCTGCCCGGCGTCGATCCGATGGCCGAGCGGATGGCACTGGACCGCGATCTCGCCCTCGTGGAGATGACGGGCGTGCGCTACCACGCCGACCAGATCACGGCGGCGCGCAGCCTGCCGGCGCTGGCCCGCGCCAGGGCGAACGGGCTGGACGTGACCGCCGGCGTCGGCATCCATCACCTGACGCTGAACGCGTTCGACGTGGGCGACTACCGCACCTACTTCAAGCTGAAGCCGCCGCTGCGGTCCGAGGACGACCGCGTCGCCATCGTCGACGCCGTGGCGACGGGCGCCATCGACATCGTCTGTTCGATGCACACGCCGCAGGACGAGGAGAGCAAGCGCCTCCCCTTCGAGGAGGCGGCGTCCGGTGCCGTGGGTCTGGAGACGCTGATCCCCGCCGCGATGCGGCTGGTCCACGCCGGCGCCATCGACCTGCCGACGCTCTGGCGGGCGCTGTCGCTGAACCCCGCGCGGCGCCTCGGCCTGCCCTGCGGCCGGCTGGCCACGGGGGCGCCCGCCGACCTGGTGCTTTTCGATCCCGCCGCGCCCTTCGTGCTGGACCGCGCGACGCTGCGGTCCAAGTCCAAGAACACCCCCTTCGACCTGACCCGGATGGAGGGTCGGGTGAGGGGCACATGGGTCGGCGGGCGGCGCGTGTTCGATGGGTAGCCACGCCGCCGCCGGGCGCGCGAGGCGCCGGTGCGCGCAGGACCGCGGGCGCTCGGGCACAGTCGAGTACCTGTGCCGGTGTCGCGGGGCGTATCCGCGCGCGCAGGGCGGGTCCCGTGGCTGAGATCCTCACCGCCCTCCTGGCCTATGCCCTCGGCAGCGTGCCATTCGGCATCGTCATGGCCCGCGCCTTCGGTCTGGGCGACCTGCGCCATATCGGGTCGGGCAACATCGGCGCGACGAACGTCCTGCGCACCGGCAACCGGACGGCGGCGTTCCTGACGCTGGTGCTCGATGCCGGCAAGGGCGCGGTCGCCGTGCTGCTGGCGCGGTGGCTCGTCGGACCCGAGGCGGCGCAGGTCGCGGCCGTCGCGTCGTTCCTGGGGCACTGCTATCCGGTCTGGCTGCGGTTCCGTGGGGGCAAGGGGGTAGCGACGTTCCTCGGCACCCTTCTGGCGCTGGCGTGGCCGGTCGGGCTCGCCGCGTGCGCTGCCTGGGCCATCGTGGCGGCCCTCGCGCGGATCTCGTCGCTCGCCGCGCTGGCCGCGGCGGTCCTGTCGCCGCTCGCGGCCCTGGTGCTGGAGCGCGGCGATCTGGTCGCGGCCCTTGCGGTTCTCGCGACGGTCATCCTGTGGCGGCATCGCACGAATATCGCGCGATTGCTGGACGGATCCGAGCCGCGCATCGGGCGATGACCAAAGAGTTCTGGATCGACCGCATCACAGCGGTTAACGTACAGTCATGTCTTATCCAGTTCGGAAACAATGATGACCGGTTTTCTTTCATTCCACGGCCGCCGCGCGCGATTGAGCCATATTGCATTCTCGGCCCTGTGCGCCGCCGTCGCGATGCTGGTGATCCTCGCCGACGTGGCGGGCCTCTTCGGGCCTCCCTCGACGCTGGCGCGGGTGGCCACGAACGCCACGCTCCTCGCCATCGTCCTTCTGGTTCAGATCTGCGCCACGGCGCAGAGGTGCCGCGACTTGTCGATTGACGGCTGGTGGGCGCTGCTGCTGGCCGTGCCGGCCGTGGGCGCGGTGTTCTGGCTTTTCGTCGCCATCCTGCCCGGCAAGCGGCGGGGCAACCGCTATGGACCGATGCCCGGCCGGGGTGATCGCTACGACACGGCGGGCGCCGCCTGAGCGGCCCTCAGTAGCTGTAGTCGGCGAAGACGCGGGTCACGTCGCCGCCCCAGTCGCCGCCGAACCGCCCGATCAGCTCGTCCGCCGGCGTCCGCCCCGATTCCACGCTTTCCTTCAGCGCGTTCAGGAAATGCGATTCGTCGGGGATCAGCCCGCCCGCCCCCGGCCGGGCCCGCGCGACGAGGCCCGCCTCGGCGATCCCGACGACCTCGCGGGCCAGTTCCAGCATGCCGACGCCGCCCGCCCGCGCCTGCAGCCCGTCGACCGAGGCGGCCACGCGAAGCGCCTCGCGGGTCTCCGCGTTCCATCCGCGGCAGATGTCCCAGGCGGCGTCCAGCGCGCCCTGGTCGTACATCAGCCCCACCCAGAACGCCGGCAGCGCGCACAGGCGCCGCCACGGCCCGCCGTCGGCGCCGCGCATCTCGATGAACTTCTTCAGCCGCGCCTCGGGGAACACGGTGGTCAGATGATCGGCGAAGTCCGACATGGTCGCGACCTCGCCCGGCAGCGCCGGCAGCTCGCCCTTGAGGAAGTCCCTGAAGGACATGCCGAGCGCGTCGATATAGGCGCCGTCGCGGTAGACGAAGTACATCGGCACGTCGAGCACCCAGTCCACGTAGCGCTCGAACCCGAAGCCCTCGTCGAAGGCGAAGGGAAGCATGCCCGTACGCGACGCATCGAGATCTCGCCAGATGCGGCTGCGCCAGGACTTGTGGCCGTTTAGGTGCCCCTCGAAGAACGGCGAGTTGGCGAAAAGCGCCGTCGCCACCGGCTGCAAGGCGAGGGCGACGCGCATCTTCTGCACCATGTCGGCCTCCGACCCGAAGTCGAGGTTGACCTGCACCGTGCAGGTGCGCCGCATCATCTGGGTGCCGTGGGTGCCCACCCGCTGCATGTAGGCATCCATCAGCTTGTAGCGGCCCTTGGGCATCAGCGGCATCTCGGCATGGGTCCAGTGCGGCGCGGCACCCAGCCCGATGAAGCCGACGCCGATGTCGTCCGCGACGGCACGGACCTCGGCCAGATGCACATTCACCTCGTCGCAGGTGGCGTGGATCGTCTCCAGCGGGGCGCCCGACAGCTCCAGCTGGCCGCCCGGCTCGAGGCTGACGTTGGCGCCGTCCTTCGTCAGCCCGATGAGGTGGCCGCCCTCCTCGACCGGGGCCCAGCCGAAGCGGTCGCGCAGGCCCGACAGGACCGCCTCGATCGACCTTTCGCCCGCGTAGGGCAGCGGCTGGAGGGTATCGCGGCAGTAGCCGAACTTCTCGTGCTCGGTGCCGATGCGCCAGTCCTCGGGCGGCTTGCAGCCCGACGCAAGGTAGTCGACCATCTGCGAGAAGTGCGCGATCGGACCGCCGCCGGTCTGTGGTATGGACATGGGGCGCTCCGGTGACTGGGTTGGGCCTGGAGGCGGTTGGTGCGGGTCCGGTGGCGCGAAGTCAATCCGGCGGCGCGATCCGGCCCGCGGCGCGATGTCCGGCGCGGTCGCGCACAAGCGTCGAGGGGTCGAGGCCCGGCACGGCCATGAACACGTCGAACAGCGCCTCGGCGCCGACGGCGTCCTTCGGGATGGTCAGCACCGTGCCGTCGCGCGCGGCGATGATCCAGCGCGGCGGTGCGTCGCGGGAGGCGACGTCGGAAATGTCGGCGATGGCCATCGTGCCGCCGTCCGTGGGGCCGAAATAGGCCAGCTGACCCTCGACGACCTGCACCACGCCCGCCCCGGTGGCGGCGCGCCGGAACCGGCCGCGCTGCACGCCCGCCGCCACCAGCGCCGCGCCCGCCGCCAGAAGGGCGACGCCGATCCAGGCCAGCAGCCCGCCCGCGGCCAGGGACCACGCCCCGAGGAGTGCCACGCCGACGCCGATCACCGCCTCGCGCCAGCGCTTCAGCGCCGCGCGCAGTTCGGGGCGGAGGAACCCGGCCACCTCAGGGCGCCTTGGCCGGCCGGGTGTCGAGCAGCACCAGCGCGACGTCGTCGGCGCGGGCAAAGCCGATGGCGACATAGGCCCGCGCCGCCGCCTCGGACGCCGCGAAGAGCACCGCGCGGCCGGTGCCCTTGCCGCGCGCCTGCGCGAGATGCAGGGCCACGGCGCGCCGCGCATGACCGCGACGGCGCAGATGGGGCGGGGTGTAGACGCCGCCGACCTGCACGATCTCGGGCAGGCGCGCGTTGAAGCCGGTCATCGCTACGGGTGTGCCCCTCACGACGAGGATCCGGTGGCTGTCCGCCCCGATGAAGCGGTCGACGCCGTCGTCCGCGCGGCGCTCTGCATCGGCCGGCGGATGGCCCAGCAGAGACCCCTCGTAATCGGCGCGCCATGCGACGGCCAGCGCCCGGTGGCTCTCCAGCGGTTCCAGCACTTCCTCCGTCCCGACCGGCACGATCAGGTCGCACAGATCCAGCGCGTACCCCGGTTCGTCCTCGTCGATCCGGGACGGCGCCCCCGCCAGCCCCAGCGCGGCCAGAATGGCCCGCACCTGAACGGCCGGACCCACCGCACCGGTCACCGCCTCGCCCCGCAGGGCCTCGGCGATGGCGACCCAGTCCCGCCGTTTCGCCCCCGGCATCTGCGGCATCAGCATGCCCTCGTTTGTCAGCCCGATGGCGCCGCCGCCCGCGAGCCAGACCCGCATCGCCCGGGGCCCCTCCCCGTCCAGCCCGAAGGCGCGCAGGTTGGCCAGCGGGAACATGGAGCCGTCGATATGCGCCCGCAGGATCGCCTCCACCCGGCCAAGGTCGGCAGCGGTCGCGCGCCGTGGCAGTGAATGGGCGCCGGGACGGCCGGGACCCGGCATCGTCACCGCCAATCTCCCTTTGCGGCCTGCCACAGGGTGAGAGCGGCCACCGCCGCCGTGTCGGCACGGAGGATGCGAGGTCCGAGCGATATCGCCCGGGATTGCGGCAGGGCGGCGACAAGGTCGCGCTCGGCGGGCGAGAACCCGCCTTCGGGTCCGATGAGGATGGCCGCACGGGCCGGAGCGTCGGGCTGTGCTTCGGCCCGGGGTCCGGGCCGGGGCCCGGGCGGTTCGGGAACCTGCAGATCGGTGGCCGGCCCGGCGCGCGACTCGTCGCAGAAGACCAGCGTGCGGTCGGCGGGCCAGTCGTCCAGCAGCGCGCCCAGCGGGATCAGGTCGGCCACCTCGGGGACGTAGGTGCCGCCGCATTGCTCGGCCGCCTCGACGGCATGGGCCTGGAGGCGGTCGCGGCGGATCCTGTCGGCATTGGTGTAGGCGGTCTGCACCGGGATTATGCGCGCGGCTCCCAGTTCTGTCGCCTTTTCGACGATGAAATCCGTGCGGGCCTTCTTTATGGGCGCGAAGAGCAGCCACAGGTCGGGCGGCATCCGAAGCGGCGCAGTCCGGTCCATGCAGGTCAGGACGCCGCGCCGCTTGCCGGCCTGCGCCACCGCGGCGCTCCATTCGCCGTCCCGCGAATTGAAGAGCGCAACGGCGTCGCCGACGCCCAGGCGCATGACGTTGAAGAGATAGTTCGCCTGGCCGCCGTCCAGCGGAACGGTTTGCCCCGCCCCCAGCGGATGGTCTACGAAGAGCCTGATCGACGCCGCCACTGATCGGACTCCGATGCCGCACATGCCGACACAAGGGCAGGTCGCCGATGCGGTCAAGGGCAACTGGGTCGACACCGCGGCCCCCGCCGCCTGGCGCCCCTACCTCCGCCTCAGCCGCGCGGACCGGCCTATCGGGACCTGGCTGCTGCTGCTGCCGTGCTGGTGGGGGCTGGCGCTGGCCTGCCTCGGATCGGGCGAGGCCGGGTGGCGCGATGCGTGGATCGCGCTGGGTTGCGCCATAGGGGCCTTCGTCATGCGCGGCGCGGGCTGCACGTGGAACGACATCGCCGACCGCCATATCGACGGCCGCGTCGCGCGCACCCGGTCGCGGCCGATCCCGTCGGGGCAGGCGAGCGTGCGGGGCGCGCTGGTCTGGATCGTCGTGCAGTCGCTGGCGGGCCTCGCCGTTCTGCTGACCTTCGGCTGGGCGGCGATCTGGCTCGGCGTCGCGTCGCTGGCGCTGGTGGCGGTCTATCCCTTCGCCAAGCGGTTCACCTGGTGGCCGCAGGCGTTTCTGGGCCTCGCCTTCAACTGGGGCGCGCTGCTGGCCTGGGCGGCGCACATGCGCAGCGTCGAGTGGTGGGGTCCGCCCGTCCTGCTCTACGGCGCTGGCATCGCCTGGACGCTGTTCTACGACACCATCTATGCCCATCAGGACACCGAGGACGACGCG
The DNA here is from genome assembly GCA_963722905.1 of uncultured Alphaproteobacteria bacterium. Taxonomy (GTDB): domain Bacteria; phylum Pseudomonadota; class Alphaproteobacteria; order Rhodobacterales; family Rhodobacteraceae; genus CAVROT01. The sequence continues at coordinate 50,958 of CAVROT010000013.1, forward strand.
CTGATCGGGGTGAAATCGACTGCCCGGCTCTTCGGCGACCACAGCCGGACGTGGCTGTGGCGGTTCGCGATCCTGTCGCCGGCGCTGCTGGCGCTGGCCGTGGTCGCCGCGCAGCCGTCCGGCCTTGGACTGGCCGTGGCGCTGGCGGCTCCTGCCGCGCTGCTGGCGCATCTGTCGTGGCAGATGGGGCGCCTCGACGTGACCGACCCGGCGGCGTGCACGGCGGTCTTCCGGTCGAACCGCGACGCGGGGTTGCTGGTTGCGCTGATCCTCGCCGTTGCCGCCGCGCTCTGATTGCGGGCCCGCGCGCCCGGCCCTACCCTGCCCGCCGCCACCGCCAGCATCCGACCCACCGCCGCGACGGAGCCTCCGATGACGCTGAAGACACTCCTGCCGACCGTTCTGGCCTTCGCTTTGGCCGGCGGGCTGGCGATCTGGGGCGCGACCGTGGCGGTCGGGCAGATCGAACGTCATTCCGTGCGTCAGGTGGCCGGCGCGCTGCAGGCGGCCGGGCACGGCTGGGTCCGCGTCGCCGCCGACGGGCTGATGCTGTCGATGCGCGGCGTGGCACCGGACGAGGCAACGCGGTTCCGCGCCCTCACCGTCGCGGGAGAGGTCGTCGATTCGGCACGCGTCATCGACGCGATGACCATCGCCGCGACCGACACCGATACCGCGCCCCGCTTCTCGGTCGAGATCCTGCGCGGCGACGACGGCGTGTCGCTGATCGGGCTCATCCCTGCCGGAAAAGACCGCGACGCATTGCTCGAAGGGGTCGCACGCGCGGCCTTCGAGACCCCCATCACCGATCTGCTGGAGGTCGCCTCCTACCCCGCGCCGGCGGGCTGGGACGACGCCGTCGCCTACGGCATCGCGGCGCTGGGTCGGCTGTCGCGCGCCAAGGTGTCGATCGCGGCCGATGCGGTGGCAATCCAATCCATGGCCGACAGTCCCGCCGAGAGGTCCAAGCTGGAACAGGCGCTGAATGCGACCGTACCGGAGGGGCTGGCGCTGACGTTGAAGATTGCAGCCCCCCGACCGGTCATCACACCCTTCACCACCCGGTTCGTGCTGGGCCCGGACGGCGCCCGGTTCGACGCCTGCGCGGTCCCCTCCGCGCCCGACGCCCGCCGCGTGATCGCCGCTGCGCGCGCCGCCGGACTGGCGGGAGAGGGCGCGTGCACCGTGGCACTGGGGGTGCCAACGGCCGACTGGACCCCCGCCAGCGTCGCCGCGATCAAGGCTCTGGCCGCACTCGGCGGCGGGACGGTCACGCTGTCGGACGTGGACGTCACGCTGGTGGCGCCCCGCGGCACCGAGCGTACCTCGTTCGACGACGCGGTTGCCCGGCTGACCGCGGCGCTGCCCGATGTCTTCACCGTGAAGGGCGTTCTGCCCGATCCCGCCCCGGACGGCACCGCCGCGCCCGACATGGGGCCGCCCGAGTTCGTCGCCACCCGCAGCCCCGAGGGCGCGGTGCAGCTGCGCGGCCGGGTGCGGGACGCACGGGCGCGGGCAGCCATCGGCAACTACGCGCGGGCGCTCTATGGCGCGGACCGGGTCACCGACGGGGTGCGGCTGGACGAAGGCCTGCCGTCGGGCTGGTCGCCCCGCGTCATGGCGGGGATCGACGCCCTGTCCCTGCTGGCGAATGGCGCGCTGACCGTGACCGACGATGCCGTCGACCTGCGCGGGGTCAGCGGCCTCGCCGACGCACCGGCCGAGATCGCCCGCCGCCTGTCCGAAAGCCTGGGACAGGGATCGACCTACGAAATCGACGTGCGCTACGACAGGCAACTCGATCCGCTGCTGGGCCTTCCGACCCCCGACGAATGCGTCGCATCCGTCAACCGCCAACTGGCGGCGCAGAAGATCGCCTTCGCGCCCGGGTCCGACACCATGGAGGCCGGCGCCCGCGACACCGTGGACCGCATCGCCGAGATCTTGCGCAAGTGCGAAACGTCGGTGATGGAGATCGCGGGCTATACCGACAGCCAGGGCCGCGAGGTGATGAACCGCGACCTCAGCCAGGCCCGCGCGATGGCCGTGCTTACCGCCCTTGCCGCCCGGCGCGTGCCGGTGTCGAACCTGACCGCCAGGGGATACGGCGAAGAGTCTCCGGTCGGGGACAACAAGACGCCGGCGGGCCGAGAGGCGAACCGCCGGATCGAGTTCCGCCTGATGGGCACGACGGCTGGCGATCCGTCCGCTGTGGCCGCTGCCGAAGCCGACGCCGATGCCGATGCCGCGCTCCGCCAGGCCGCCGTCGCGACGGACAGCCCCGACGGGACGCCGACCGAGGAGTCGGATGCAGCCGACACGACAGTCGCCGAACCGGCGGCGCCCGGCCCCGCACCGTCGTCCGACGCGCCCGACGCAGGTACGGACGCAGGGACGGACGACGCCGGTGCCCGGGCGACCGACGCGGGGCCGCCCGGAACCACCGCAGAGGCCGCGACGGATGCTGCCGTCGGCGATCCGTCGGTCGGTTCCGATGCCTTCGCCGCGGAACCCGGGCCGGTCGCGCCACAGGGTGCCGCCGTGTCCGAGGACGGCGGCACCCCTCCGGCAGCATCCGGCGTTCAGGACGACCCGGGCCTGCGCCCCCGTGCCCGGCCGCAGGACGCGACGCCCTAGCCACGGGCCTGCGCCGCTGAACGGTGGACGCGCCCGGCTGCGGGGTTAAGATGGCGCATATCGGCAGGTGCGGCAACGCGGCACCTGCGACGCGCCGCACGCCGGAGGACGGGTGAACAGGACCGAATTCATCGTCGCCACGGCGGCCATCCTGTTCGTCGCGTTCATGCTTGGCTGGTTCGCCTGCTGGGTTGTGCACCGCCTCACGCGGGTCAGCCAGTCGGACATGAGCGAGCTGGACCGCATGGCCCACGACATGCACGAGGCCGATGTGGCGCGCGACCAGGCCATAGCCTACCTCCAGACGCGCGAGGCCGAGATGGCAAGCCTCCACAGCCAGACAGAGGCCGAACTGCGCGCCGCGATGGAGGGCCTGCGCGACGCCCGCCACGAGGCCGACCAGATGCGGGATTACATCGACCGGATGGATCGGACCGCCTGACCGACGGACGGTGCCGTCTTGCCCATAGCGGCTTACGGCCGGGGTTTCGGTTTCCCCGGGCAGAGTTCTCCCGCAGCCTCGCTGTCGGGTAAGCCCGGCGCGATGCAGCCGTCGAGTGCTGCGACGACGACCGGCTCGGGGCCGCCCGGCGTCGGCATGCCCCGATGGATCAGGAACGGCATCGACAGGAGGCAGAAGATCCCGTCCAGCCGCTGCGCCCGTCCGGCGACGTGAAACCAGCGCGCCCTGCGGACGGGAATGGCAACGCCCGCCCAGACCAGCGAGGCAACGACCGGGAGCGTCGCACAGTCGGGACGACCAAGACCGCGCGCCGCAGGATATACACGAACGGCGCTGCCGCATCGCTAGACCAGGAAGCGCCCGGCGATCGCCACGCCGGGCCATTGCGCCGGGTCGCCGGATGGCGACGCCCCCGCGCGAGTGCGGCGTCTTCGCCACCGAAGCGCCCGGCGTCGACACGGGCCGCCTTGCCGGAGTCCTCACTTGGCCCCCGGCCGCTCCGACACCTCGCAGACGGCCTCCTCGTCGGCGCGGATCGCCCCGGAATGTGACTGCGAGGTCGCGAAATCCAGCGCCGGCCCGGGGATCGGATTGCCGTTTCGGTCGGCGAAGGCCGCTGCCTGTGCACTCGTATCCTCGGTGGCCTCCGTCGTCATCTGGTCGGCGATCTCGCCAAAAGGTCCAGACCGCGCGGCGACTCCGCTGATGAACCGACGGTCAAGGCAGGTCGCGGCAGCGTCCCACTGCGCGTCCGCAGGCTCTGCTCGTCGATCGGAAGCTTTGGCAGGGCCTCGCGGATCATGTCGGCCTGCGCCTTGATCGGCCGAGCCCGGCGCGGCGTCAGCGTCGCGATATCGGTCGTCGGCGGGTCGAACTTCGTTCCGCCGGCCAACTCGATGGGGCCCGGCAGGGATTGGTCCTCAATCGCGGCGGCGCGCTCCGCGGCAGAGCTGCCCCCAACCGGGCGAGGCGCCGAACGGCGCGGTCGCTGTCTCAAAGGTCGCCTGGAACGAGCCGCCGCGCGGGCCGGGCCAAGGCCGCTTTCCATGGAGGTCCTCCATTGCGCCACGATGCATCATGACGAGCTGACGCACCCGCGAGCGGGTCCAACACGGCCTCGGCTCGAACGGCCGGTACAAGGTTTCACGCCGGCCCCGACAACCCCGTCAAGTCGTGTCTGTGGCGATCAGGCCCGCGTCCGGGTGATCCCGCTTCGTGCGCAGGATGGCGGCCCCGCCCCGCCCCTGTCCCGACGCCGCTTGCCTGCGGGTCCGTCCTGTCGTTCGGGAGCCCTGCGGGACCGGTGGGCTACGGAATGTCCGAGCGTTGCCAAGAAACACGGACAGTTGCACCGTTCGACCCATCGGAAGGTGTTTCCACGGCGTCGGCAGTCCTGCGGAAGGCGCGGCGATGGAGGGCCTCGGGCCTGACCGGTTCGACGACCGCCTCCGGGAGCGTATCCCCGCAGCCGTCGGCGACCGATCCGACGGATGGCTCGATGCCCGCCGCGGCCGGCTGCTTGGTCCAGCGCAGCGGCCGGAATGCGCGACCCGGTCGGCGTTCCGGGCCGGTCGGTACGCGCTCGGGGTCCGCTTGGGGGTGTCGGGGATGAACTGCGTCCGCCGGAATCGCGAGACGCCGGCAAACGCGCCCAAGCGATCCGGCAGGGAATGTCGCCCCCGTCGGGGCGTGATGCCGGCCGGGTTGCCGCGCGAAATCGCCGGAAGACGGCGGCAAACCGGGGCCGAGATGCGACGCCCCGCACCTGACCGTCCTGCACGGTCGGACCGCGGGGCACCGCGCCTGCGCCGTCGGCCGTCCTTCACGTCCGGCTTCGGCGGCGTGCTCGCAGGAGGACACCGCCGAGGGCGCCAGACGGCGCCAATTGTGCGCCGGTCGGCGAACGGGATGCGCCGGTCGGCGCACGGGATGCGCGACAAACGCGACCCGGCGTCTTAACCTTCCGCCTTACGTACGCCGACTGGAAGGGCTTTGATGATTCGCAAGATACTGGTGCCTGTCCGCGGCGACGGCATGTCCGAGATTGCGCTGGGCCACGCCGCAGCCATCGCGCGCCGTCACGACGCCCACATCGTCGTCGCCCACTGCCGCACGCGACCCGACGAATACATGCCCTACAGTCGGCCGCTGCGCGCCTTTGTCCGCGAGACCCTCAGCACCCAGCTGAACGAACTGGCCGATCAGGAGGAACGCCAGCTGCGCACCGACCTGCACGGCATGGCCGGGACATTCGGCTTGATCGAGACCGATGCCCCCGACGGGCGCACCGCCACCGTCGCCTTCGTGGAGGAGTTCGGCCGCATGGCCGACGTGGTCAAGCATCACGGGCGCCTCGCCGACCTTATCGTGATGACCAAGCCCTCGGGCGACCGGAACCTGGGGATGAACTCGCTCAAGTCGGCGCTCTTCCGCACGGGCCGTCCGGTGCTGATGTGCCCGCGCGCGGGCGGCATCGCGGAAGGTTTTACCGCGCGGATCGCCGTCGGCTGGAACGGGTCGCTGGAGGCCGCTCGCGCCGTCGCCGTCACGCTGGACCTCGCGGCGCGGGCCGACGCGGTGGTCGTGCTGACCTCGGGCGAGGGCGAACCCCACGGCGCCACCACAGACGAGCTGATCGACTACTACCGCCTGCGCGGCGTGGCGGCGACCTCGCGGCGGATCAAGGGTCGAAACGCCGGCCGCGCGCTGCTGTCGGGCGCAGCAGAAGCCGGTACGTCGCTGCTGGTCATGGGAGCCTACGGACACAGCCATGAACGCGAGACGCTGTTCGGCGGCAACACGCAATCGGTGATCGAAGCCGCCGAGATTCCCGTGGTGCTGGCACACTGAATGCCAGCAGCTTATAATATAAGGCTTGCGATAGTTTCTGCGCAATATAGTTTCATTGTTGGGACCACAGCGGAGGGTGCCGGCAGGTCAGCCCGACAAGGGCCGCACATCACTGGAGGAGACAATTTCATGGCGATACGACGAGGTGGACTGACGGGGTTGGCTCTGGCCGGAGCGATGGCGGTCCTGCCGCTGGGGGCAGCGGCGCAGGACTGGGAGCCGCGCAAGCCCATCGACTTCATCATCATGGCCGGGCCCGGCGGCGGCGCCGACCAGATCGCGCGCTTCGTGCAATCGGTGGCCGAGCGCGAGGACATGACCCGCCGTCCGCTCGTCCCCAACAACATGGGCGGGGGATCGGGCGCCGAGGCGCTGATCGCGGTGAGCTCGACCAACGACCCGGACTATACCCTTCTGGTCACGCTGAACTCGTTCTTCACCACGCCGCTGCGCCAGGAGAACCTCGGCATCGACATCGAGACGTTCACGCCCGTCGCGATGATGGGCGTCGACCCGTTCGTGCTGTGGGTCCACAAGGACGAGGGCATTTCGACCTTCGAGGAGTTCGTGGAAACGGTGCAGGCCGCCGACGGCGACTTCGTGATGGGCGGCACCGGAAAGGGGCAGGAGGACAGCATCGTCATCGCCTACATGTCCCAGGCGTTCGACCTGAACATCAAGTACATCCCCTACGACGGCGGCGGCGCCGTGGCCAAGGATCTGGCGGGCCAGCAGATCATGGCCACCGTCAACAACCCGGCCGAGGCCAAGGGCTTTTACGAATCGGGGGACTTCGTGCCTCTGCTCGCCTTTTCCGACGAACGGATGCCGGGTTTTCCCGACGTGCCCACGATGAAGGAGAAGGGGCACGATTTCTCGTACTACAACCAGCGTGCCGTCGTCGGGGCGCCGGGCATGTCGGACGAGGCGGCGGCCTACTATCAGGACGTCTTCCAGGAGATCTACGAAAGCGACGCATGGCAGGGCTATCTGGAAAGCGAGAGCCTGTCGCCCCTGTGGATGAATGCCGACGAACAGCGTGCCTACTGGAAGACGCAGATGGAGACCCATCGCGAGCTTCTTGCCACGCTTGACGACTAGTCCCGCCGGCGCATCGAATGGTTTCCGGACCGGCATCGACGTGCGGTGCCGGACCGGGGTTGCCGGTCATCGCGCCGTTGCCTGACAGGGCGGAAGCCGGCGCGAACGCCGGGTCTGGGATCGAGGGCGCCGGCAGGGCCGGCGGGCCTTTGGGTGCTGTCCGGTAGCCGGGACGTGCGCTGGACGGAACATTCCGCAATGCGGGGCGAGGGGGCGGCATGCGCAAGGGTGAACTGGTGACCGCCTGCACATTGGCCGTCTTCTCGCTCTACCTGATGTGGAAGAGCACCGATCTGCGCATCGGATACGTCAGGGGCGAGGGTCCAGGCGGCGGCGCATGGCCGTTCTGGCTGTCGGGCATCATGGTGGTCTGCTGCGGCGTCGTCGCGTTGAATTGGTGGCGCGGCACCAGTCCGCCGTCGCGCAACCGCGAGCCCCTGCTGGATACCTATGGCTGGCGCATGCTGTTCCTCGTGGGCGGCGGGATCGTGGTTCTGGTGGCGCTGGTCGATATCATCTCGATGTACGGCGCCATCGCGGTCTTCCTGCTCTACTACATCCGGTATCTGGGGCGTCACAGCTGGGCCACCAGCCTGGCCATCGCCCTGATCGCGCCCGTCGTCCTGTTCTTCTTCTTCGAGGGCGCGATGCAGATCACGATGCCGACCGGAATGCGGTTCACCGATCCCGTCTTCGACGTTCTCTACGACATCATCTACTGAGCCGCGGAAGGATCGCCCGGGAATGGACGTGCTGACACTCTTGGGCAGCGGGATGCTGACCTCGCTCCAGCCGCTGAACCTCATGCTGATCTGCCTCGGGGTGACGCTGGGGCTCTTCATCGGGGCGATGCCCGGGCTGGGCTCTGTCAACGGCGTGGCGATCCTGCTGCCGATCACGTTCCTCGTCCCTGCAGGATCGGCCATCATCTTCCTTGCGGCGATCTATTACGGCGCGATGTACGGCGGCGCGATCTCGTCCATCACGCTGGGTATCCCCGGAGCCTCCACGGCGGTGGCAACCACCTTCGACGGCCGCCCGCTGGCACGTCAGGGGCGGGCCAGCCTTGCCCTTGTGACGGCGGCCATCGCGTCCTTCATCGGAGGAACCGTCGCGAACGTCCTCTTTACCCTCTTCGCTCCGGTGCTGGCGGACGTCGCGCTCTCTTTCGGGCCGCCGGAAATCTTCGCGCTGATGCTGCTGGCCTTCGCCACATTCATCGGGCTGGGCGGCGACGACATCGCCAAGACGGTCTTCTCGATCTGCCTGGGGCTGGTGCTGGGGTCGGTCGGGTTCGACCAGATCTCGGGCGCGCCCCGGCTGGTCCTGTTCGACAATACCGGCTTTCTGCAGGGCATCAGCTTCCTGGTGCTGGCCATCGGTGTCTACGGCATCGGCGAGATGCTGTGGACGATCGAGCAGACCCGCGGCGAGGTCACGGCGACCACGCCCAAGATGACGATGAAGGGCCTCGTCTCGGATGCGGGCGAAACGATGCGGCGCGGCTGGCGCGGCACCATGATCGGATCCTTCCTGGGCTTCTTCGTGGGCGTCCTGCCGGCGGCGGGCGCCACGCCGGGATCGCTGATGGCCTACGGCGTGGCCAAGCTGGCGTCGCGCGACCCCGACAGCTACGGCCACGGCAACCCCGACGGCGTCGCCGCTCCCGAGGCCGCGAACAACGCCGCGTCCACGGGGTCGATGCTGCCGATGCTGACGCTGGGGATACCCGGATCGCCCACGACAGCGATCCTGCTGGGCGGCATGGTGATATGGGGCCTCGTGCCCGGGCCGATGCTGTTCGTGAACGAAACCGAGTTCGTGTGGGGGCTGATCGGGTCGTTCTACGTGTCCAACGTGGCGGCGGTTCTGATCAACCTGGCCTTCATCCCGGTATTCGTCTGGATGCTGCGGATGCCGTTCACGATCCTGGCGCCGATCATCTTCGTGCTGTCCATCGTCGGCGCCTATGCGGCGACGCGCGACATGTTCGACATCTGGCTGATGGTGTTCTTCGGCCTGGGCGCCTTTTTCCTGCGGAAGTTCGACTATCCGCTCGCGCCAGCGGTCCTCGCCATCGTCCTCGGCCCCATAGCCGAGCCGACGATGCGCCAGTCGCTGCTGCTGTCGTCGGGGGATCCGACGATCTTCTTCACCCGGCCCGTCGCCGGTCCGATCACCGTGGTGGCGCTCATCCTGATCTTCCTGCCGGCGCTGAAATATGTGCGCCGGTCGCCCCGCCCGGCCTGAGGGCGACGATTGTCGCGAAGGTATCACCCGGCGGAACACCGGGCAGCCCCCGACCGCCCCCCCGGGCGGTGGCCGCCTTCACCGATGGACGGCGGCGGCCCTCGCCGGCAGCCACCCCGCGTCCCACGGCATCAATCGTACAGACCGGCCGTCCGCGCCCGCAGCTGCACCAGCGCCAGCACCGCGTCGATGATCGGCGTGGGGGTCTGCGTCACGCGCCCCAGCTCCTGCACCGATCCCAGAAGTGCGTCGATCTCCATGGGCCGCCCCTGATCGAGATCCTGTAGCATCGACGTGCGGTGCGCGCCGACGGCCGCCCCCCCGTCGATCCGCCGCTCCACGTCGATGGGGAACTTGACGCCCAGCGCCTCGGCGATGGCCTGCGCCTCCAGCATCATGTCGCGCGCCACCACGCGCGTCCCCGGATCGGTGCAAAGCACGTCCAGCGTGGCATGGGTCAGGGCCGAGATGGGGTTGAACGACAGGTTCCCCCACAGCTTGACCCAGATCTCGTCGCGCAGCTTGGGACGTACCGGCGCCTTCAGCCCGGCCGCGCCCAGCGCCTTCGACAGCGCCAGCGCGCGGTCCGACTTCGACCCGTCCGGTTCGCCCAGCGAGAACCGGTTGCCCTCCATATGCTTCACGACGCCGGGCTCGATCACCTCGGCGGCGGGATAGACGACGCAGCCCAGCACCCGGTCGGGGCCGAACCCGTCCCACTGCGCGTCGCCCGGATCGACCGAGACGAGGCGGGTGCCCTCCAGCGGCCCGCCGATCTTGTGGAAGTACCACCACGGCACGCCGTTGACGCCCGAGACGATGGTGGTGTCCGGCCCGATCAGAGGGTGCATCTTGTCCACCACCGGCGGCACCGAATGGGCCTTCAGGGTGACGATGACGTAGTCCTGCACGCCGAGCGCGGCGGGATCCTCGGACACCGAGACGGACACGGTGGTCCGTTCGTCCTCCTCGATGAGGGTCAGCCCGTTCTCCTGCATCGCCGCGAGATGCGGACCGCGCGCGACCAGCGACACGTCCGCCCCGGCCTGCGCCAGCTTGGCCCCCATGTAGCCGCCGATGGCGCCCGCGCCGAAGACGCAGATCTTCACGACGGCGCCTTTTCGGTCAGGCCCAGCTTCTCGGCCAGGCCGATGCGCTGCAGCTTGCCTGTCACGCCCTTGGGAATCTCGTCCAGGACGATCACGCGGCGCGGGACCTTGAAGTCAGCCAGACGCTCGGCGGCGAAATCGCGCACCTCCCGCTCGGTCAGCTCGGCCCCTTCGCGCAGGACGATGGCGGCGGCGACCTCCTCGCCCAGCTTGGGGTGGGGCAGCGCGAACGTCAGCGCCTGCACGATGTCGGGATGGTCCGACAGGATTCCGTCGACCTCCAGCGGGCTGACCTTCTCACCGCCGCGGTTGATGATTTCCTTGAGCCGCCCGGTCAGCGTCAGGAACCCGTCGGCGTCGATCTCGCCCTGGTCGCCCGTGCGGAACCACCGCTTGCCGTCCGCGTCGAAGAAGTTCGCGGCGTTGGCGTCAGGGTTGTTCTCGTAGCCCGGCGTCACGTTGGTGCCCGAAATCGCCACCTCGCCCACCCCGCCGTCCAGCAGCCTGGGCTCGGCCTCGTGGGCGACGCGGACCTCCGGGCCAGCCGCCAGACCCACCGCGCCGGGCCTCTGGCGCCCCGGCTCGATCGGGTTCGAGCACATCTGGTGCGCGGCCTCGGTCATCCCGTAGCTCTCGACCACCGGCACGCCGAAGGTCTCGGCCAACCGCGTCATCACCGGTCCGGGCAATGAGGCCGAGGACGAGCGCAGGAACCGCAACCGCGCGTCCGCGATGGCGTCGGCGTTGCGCGGGGCCCGCGCCAGGATCGCCTGGTGCATGGTCGGGACGGCGGTGAACCATGTCGGATCCGCCTCTTTCAGCCAGCCGAAGAACCGCAGCGCGTCGAAGCCCGGCGCGCACCAGACCCGCCCGCCCGCACCCAGCGACGACGACACCGCCGCCAGCAAGCCGTGGATGTGGAAGAGGGGCATGACGTTGAGGCAGCAGTCGTTCGGCGTCAGTTGCAGGGACGCGGCGATGTTGCGCGCCGAGGCCGCGACGTTGGAATGGAGCAGCGGCACGATCTTGGGCCGCGAGGTGGTGCCCGACGTGTGCAGGATCAGCGCAACGTCCGACGCCCCCGGCATGGCGGTGCCCGCCGCATCGCCCGCATCCCCGGTCAGCATGAACGCACCTGCCGGTGCATCCTCGTTCACCGACAGCCGCAGGATAGCGATCCCCAGCTTCTGCGCGGCCGCACGGGCAGGGCCGTCGTCGCCCTCGGCCAGCACCAGTGCCCGGGCCTTCAGGTCGTCGAGGTAGAACGAGTATTCGTCTTCGCGGTAGGCGGGGTTCAGCGGCGCGGTCGTCGCCGCCTGCGCGATGGTGACGAAGGCCGTGGCCATTTCGGGACCGTTGGGCAGGACGATGGCCACCCGGTCGCTTGCACCCACGCCGCAGGATCGCAATGCCGCGCCGGTCTGTTGCGAGAAGTCGCGCAGCGCCCCGTAGGTCAGCCACGGACGCCCCGGCGCCCCGATGGCCGGCGCATCCGCCGGATGATCAGCGATCAGCCCAGCTATGGTGTTCGGCATCCTCGTCCCCCTCCCGTTCCGGCCTTCTGCCGGTCCACTCGGGATAACGGCGTCGTAGGGCAAAGCAAGACCGTTGCCGGTGCGCGGTCAAAGTTCGGGCGCCTGGAACGCATGTCGGACCGGACGCGACCCCGTCTCGGGTGGTATCCATCATGCGCAGGATCGGCTTACATCGCGACGCAGCGCGCGCTAGCGTGGTCAGCGCAATTCCAACGAGGGACCATGACCAGCATTCTCGTGCTCAACGGGCCGAACCTGAACCTGCTGGGCCTCCGGCAGCCCGAGATCTACGGCTCGGAAACGCTGGAGGATGTGGAGCGGAATTGTCGTGCGCTGCTGCCGGAGGGCACGGACCTGACGATGCTCCAGTCCAATCACGAAGGCCAGCTGATCGACTGGATCCACGAGGCGCGCGGCCGGCGGGACGCCATCGTCATCAACCCCGGCGCGTTCACGCACACCTCCATCGCGATCCTCGACGCGTTGAACGCCTTCGAGGGCCATGTCTTCGAAGTGCATATATCCAACGTCCACCGGCGTGAGAGCTTTCGCCATCACAGCTATGTCTCCGCGCGGGCCGACGGGGTGATCGCCGGTCTCGGGATCGAGGGCTATGCCGCCGCCGTCCGCCGGGTGCTGTCGCTGGCCCGGGCCTAGTCGCCAAGGCTCAGCGTACCCCGATCTCGGCCAGGGCCAGCATCAGGGCCGGTGGCAGGTCGGACGCGCGTTCGCCGGGCGCGAGGTCGCGGGGCGCGTCGCCGGGGGCGAGGTAGCGCCAGCCCTGGAACGGCCGCTTGGCCATCGCCTCGGTCCGCTGCAGGTCATGGTCGAGGACGAGGCCGCACCGCGCGATCCCGTCGCCGCGATCCACCTCGTCCAGCCGCAGGATGCGTTGCCGGGCCAGGACAGCGCCGCGGATGACCCAGTAGATCGACCCGCCGGCCAGCACTTCGGCCGTCCGCCGGGGCCACATGCGCGTCACGTGACGGGGCAGTCCGTCGGCGGTGCGCGACTGGGGGCGCTGCTGCCATGCCTCCAGATCGGCGACCGTCTCGGTGCCGACGCTGAGCTTGAGAATGTTGACGTGGTCGGGCACGAATCGATGCCTCCGTTGCGCCACACGATCTAGCGTCCCGTCGCAGGGATCAAGCAACGCCTTGTGGATAAACTCGGCACAGTTCGGTATCGTCCGGGTTCGATTCGTCCGCCCCTCCAATTTCGATCAGCCGAAAGACAGCCGCGCCATGACCCCCTTCGCCGCCCCCATCGCCGAGCAGATCTGGAACATGAAGTACCGCCTGCGCGATGCCGACGGCACGCCGGTCGACGGCACGGTGCAGGACACGTGGCGCCGCATCGCGCGCGCCACCGCCGCGGTCGAGGCCGATCCGGCGCTGTGGGAGGACCGGTTCTATGGCGCGCTGGAGGATTTCCGCTTCCTCCCCGCCGGACGCATCACCGCCGGGGCGGGCACCGGGCGGGCGGTGACGCTCTTCAACTGCTTCGTCATGGGAACGGTGCCCGACAGCCTCAGCGGCATCTTCGAGCATCTGCGCGAGGCCGCCCTGACGATGCAGCAGGGCGGCGGCATCGGCTACGATTTCTCGACCATCCGGCCGCAGGGCGCCGACGTAAAGGGGGTCGCCGCCGATGCGTCGGGGCCGCTGTCCTTCATGGATGTCTGGGACGCGATGTGCCGCACGATCATGTCGGCCGGCGCGCGGCGTGGCGCGATGATGGCGGTGCTGCGCTGCGACCACCCCGACATCGAGGCCTTCGTCGCGGCCAAGTCCGACGCGGCGCGCCTGCGCAACTTCAACGTCTCGGTCCTGATCACCGACGCCTTCATGGCGGCGGTGAAGTCCGACGGGCCGTGGGATCTGGTCTTCGACGGAAAGACGTTCCGCACCGTGCGCGCCCGCGATCTCTGGGATGCGATCATGCGCGCGACCTACGACTACGCCGAGCCGGGCGTGATCTTTATCGACCGGATCAACGACGCCAACAATCTGGGCTATTGCGAGACGATCGCCGCCACCAACCCCTGCGGCGAACAGCCGTTGCCGCCCTACGGCGCTTGCCTTCTGGGGTCGATCAACCTCGCCCGGCTGGTGACGGACCCGTTCACCAACGACGCCACACTGGACGAGGCGGCGCTGGGCGATCTGGTCGCGACGGCCGTGCGGATGATGGACAACGTGGTGGACGCCAGCCGCTTTCCGCTGGAGGCGCAGGCGGCCGAGGCGCGGGCCAAGCGGCGTATCGGCCTTGGCGTCACCGGGCTGGCCGATGCGCTGATGATGGTCGGCGCGCGCTATGGCTCGGACGCGGCGGCCGAGCTCACGGGCCGATGGATGCGCGCGCTGGCCCGCGCGGCCTATCTGGGTTCGGTGGATCTGGCGCGGGAGAAGGGGGCGTTCCCCCTCTTCGACGCCGACGCCTACCTTTCGTCGGGCACCATGCGCGGCATGGACGACGACGTGCGTGCGGCCATCGCCGACGGCGGCATCCGCAACGCGCTGCTGACCTCGGTCGCCCCCACGGGGACGATCAGCCTCTACGCGGGCAACGTGTCGTCGGGGATCGAGCCGGTGTTCGCGCATGCGTACACGCGCAAGGTCCTGCAACGCGATGGCACGCGCACCGAAGAGGAGGTCGTGGACTATGCCGTCGCCCTCTGGCGCGAGATGCACGGCGACGCCCCCTTTCCCGACCATTTCGTGAACGCCCAGACGCTGGCTCCGGCGGACCACGTGAAGATGCAGGCGGCGGCGCAGCGCTGGGTGGATTCGTCGATCTCCAAGACGATCAACTGCCCCGAGGATATCGGCTTCGACGCCTTCAAGGACGTCTACATGGCCGCCTGGGACCAGGGCTGCAAGGGATGCACGACCTACCGTCCCAACGCCGTGACCGGGTCCGTGCTGACCGTCGCCGAAGAAGCCCCGTCCGAACCGGTGCCCGCCACCGCAGACGTCGTCTATATCGCCGAGCCGCTGGACCGGCCGCAGGCGCTGGAGGGCCAGACCTACAAGGTCAAGTGGCCCGGCAGCGAGCATGCGCTCTACATCACCGTCAACGACCTGATCGTCGGCGGCCACCGGCGGCCCTTCGAGGTCTTCATCAACTCCAAGAACATGGAGCACTTCGCCTGGACCGTGGCGCTGACGCGCATGATTTCGGCCGTCTTCCGGCGTGGCGGCGACGTGTCCTTCGTGGTCGAGGAGCTGAAGGCCGTGTTCGATCCGCGTGGCGGCGCCTGGGTCGAGGGGCGCTACATCCCCTCCATGCTGGCCGCCATCGGTGGCGTGATCGAACGCCACATGATCGCCACCGGCTTCATAGCGGGCGAAGGGATGGGCGCCGCGTCCGACCCGGCCGCCGACGTCATCGCCCTGAACGCGCCGCGCCCGCTGGCCTGCTCCTCCTGCGGCGCCTACGGCGTGCGCCGCGTGGAAGGCTGCCTCACCTGCGCCGACTGCGGCTTCTCGAAA
>CAVROT010000014.1:0-223718 GCA_963722905.1 uncultured Alphaproteobacteria bacterium
CTAGGTTTGCCGCGTCACACCATTCGCGGAACCGATTGCCGAAACCAGCCGCTGTGAACGGGCGACCATAGTCGTTTACGAGGAATGTCGGCTACGTTGCGTGAAGGGAGCGAAGCCCAGACTTCCCCTTTGCCCGGACGCACCTATCCCACGGGCTCCGTGACAGGTATTCCGAGGGCGGTGTAGCCGTTCAGGACGGCAGCCCGGACGTTAAGTTCGGCGACCCGGCGATCGGAGTCGCGTGCCATGAGGCCCTGCCCCGGGAGCTTCACGCAGTGCATCTTCGTCTCGGCGCGGCTTCGGCGGTGATAGCCGGTCCATTTCCGCCAGGCGGCGCGACCGAGATATTCCGATGCGCGCAGGGCCTCGTTCCGGGCTATCGCACCGGCTGTCGACGACTTCCACGGCCCGGCGTTCCTGCGCGGCGCCATGACGGCATGGGCGCCTCGGTCCGCGACGGCGTCGTGGCACCTGCGCGTGCCGATCGGCCCCGTCTGCAGTGACCGGGCCGATCGGCACATCCGCGGGGATCTGCCGGACGGAGGCGGCACCCGAACCATGTCCGGAGCGAACCGGACGGCAAGGGAGCCCCGCTGTCTCAGCGCCTCGTTGCAGGCCGGCCAGTTCCCGGTCTTGCAGCCCGGCGGGACGGGTCCGCTCATGCAGAGCTGCGACCGTGCTGAGTTCACGGGATGAACCCCTCTTCCAGCCCTTGCGCGACAAGGCCCCGACAGGCCGCGTCGGGTCGGCTGACCCGCGCGAAGCGATCCTTGGGGGGGGGTCGGGCCATGGCCGGGACCGCCCGCGCCGCCGCATTCCACGTTCGTGCGCCCCGTTCTCAGGCGGTCCCACGGACGTGGTCGTCGCCGAGAACCGCCTCGACGATCTCGCCGAGCAGTTCTGGAAGGGTGTCGAAGGCATAGGGGCAGTGAAGGCGCTCGAGCGGGGTGTGGTAGTCGCGGCCCCAGGGGCCGACGTTGACCGTCGGAATGCCAGCGGCGAAGCGGTCCGGCACGCCGCCGACGGCCGCCTCCCAGGCGGGCGTGTCGTGGCGCAAGCCGTCGAGCGCGCCCGCATCCGCCTCCCCGATGAAGCTCATGTCGCAGATGCCGGGAAAGAAGCCGATGCAGCGGACGCTCTCGCCATGCCGCGCCTCGGCTTTCTCCGCCACGGCGCGGCAGATGCGGGCAAGTCGTGCGCCGGGGCCCGTCGCCGACAGCGACGTCGGCAGATAGGGGACGGAGCCGAAGCCGGTGACGATGGCGGGGCCGGGCAGTCCGCTTGCCGCCCAGATCGCGGCGGTGGCGGCCTCGCAGAGCCGGGGCATCGAGGTCTCTGCCTGCGCATGGCGGGCGAGCGCCTCGTCGAGGGCCACGACCGCCTCGGGGTCCCGTCGCAGTGCCGCGTCGCGGACGTACGCGAAGCGCAGCACCGGGATCGAGAGCGGCAGATCGGCGCCGTCGGGCACACGCGCCGCGAGCGCGGCGAGATGCGCCTCGGCCGCCTCGGCGCATAGCCGGTCGACCGCGCCCGCAACAGCGTCCGCGCCCGTCCGCCGGGTCAGCACGTTGACGCAGGCGAAGGCGCCGGCGGGCGTGGTGACGTCGTATCCGTCCTTGCCGTCGCGCAGAAACATGACGCTGGGCGGGGTGCCGGCGTCGTCGGGCTGCAGATCGACGAGTTCGGGCGCCCATTCGAGCCGGGCGGCGATGGCCGCGATCAGCCCAGCGGCGTTCAGGCCGGCCAGCGGGAAGCCCGCATGGGTCGGCAGGCCGGCCACGAAGACGGTCGGCAGGAGCTTGCCCACCGTGCCCAGCGCGACGGCGCGGCCGGCGGCGCCGTCCGTATCGTCAGCGATGGCGTCGAGGTTGACCGCCGCGCGCAGGTCCAGCCCTTCGCGCGCCGCCAGCGCCGGCAGCGATGCGGCCGCGTGGCGCGCACCGGCCGACCGTGCCTCCTCGTCGGGGACCGCGAGGAACAGCAGGTTGCCGACGCGCGGTCCCGCGGCCCAGGCCGCGGCTGCGGCAAGCCCCGCCGCCAGTCCCGCCTTCATGTCCAGCAGGCCGCGCCCCGGCAGCCAGTCACCGGTGGCGAGGTCGTCGCGGGCACGCGCCTCGGCGGGCGTAGCGGCACCGCCCGCCAGACGGTCGGACAAGGCGCGGGCGAGTGCCTCCGGCTCTGTCGCGAGGGGGCGGAGCGGGCCGTAGTCCGCGGTAGATACGGTGTCGAAATGTCCCGTCAGGATCGCCGTCGCCGCCCCCCGCCCGCGCAGAAGCATGAAGACGCAGGACCGCCCGTCGCCGGGGGCCACAGCCTCGGTCCAGATCCGGGCGCCCGCAAAGGCAGCGCAATCGCGCAGCTCATCCGCGAGCCAGGCGGCGAACGACGCCTCGTCCGGCGTGCCCGTCACGCTGGGTCGGCGCGTCAGGCGCAGGGCCCATCCTCGCGCCGTCTCCGCCCCGGTCCCAGCGCTCCCGATCACATCAGTCCCAGCAGGCGCGGGATGGTCAGCGACAAGGCCGGCCAGAACGTCGTCGCCAGCATGACCGGCAGCGCGACCAGCGCCATCATCGCCAGCGCCGGGCCGGTGGCCGCCAGGATGCTGGCACCGCAGACCCGGCTGGCCATGAACAGGATCGGCGCGACGGGCGGGCTGTTTGCGCCGATCACCACCGAACAGGCGACGACGGCGGCAAACTGCACCGGATCCATCCCGCTGGCGGCGACCACCGGCAGGAAGAGCGGTGCCACCACCACCGTGACCGATACATCGTCCATCAGCGCGCCAGCCACGATCAGGACCCCGTTGACGATCAGGAACGCGGCCATCGGCGTCTCGGCCATCGCCTGGACCGCCAAAGTCGAGATCCTGCGGCACCCGTTCGGACGCGAATATGCGCGAGATCATGAACGAGAAGAGGATGATCAGGACGATCGTCCCGGTCGTCTCGGCGGCGCTGACGACGCTGCCGCGCAAGCTGGCCCAGGTGAACTCTCGATATATGAGGCCGCCGACCACCAGCGCGGCGAGGACGGCGACGCTGGCCGCCTCGGTCGGGGTGAACACGCCGCCGTAGATGCCCCCCAGTATCAACACCGGCAGCATGAGCGCCGGCAGCGCCTTGAGGGTGACGCGCCCGAAACTGTCAGGGCTGGGGTTCGGATCCGGGGTGACGGTGAACCGCGTGCGCACGCACACCGCGTTGTAGAGCAGCAGACCCGCGATCAGCAGAAGCGCGGGGCCCAGCGTCGCCGCAAAGCAGGCGGCGACCGACTGCCGGGTGACGACGGCGAAGAGGATCATCGTGATCGAGGGCGGGATCAGGATGCCCAGTAGCGACGAGATTCCCAGCAGCGCCGCGACGTAGCCGCGCGGATAGCCGCGCGCCGCCAGCGGATCGGCCATGATCGCGCCGAGCGCCGCCACCGCCGCCGTCGCGGTGCCCGAGATCGCGCCGAAAATCGCCGAGGCCAGAACCATCGCCGAGCCGAGGCCGCCGCGCCCGGTGGCGATCCGGCCGACGAAGTCGAGGATGCGCCGGGCGATGCCGCCCCTTTCCATCAGGGAGCCGGCAAGCACGAAGAGCGGCAGCGCCACGAGGATCAGGCTGTCGAGCGAGCGGAACCCCTGAAGCATCAGGGTGTCGAGGTTCACGTCGAAGATCAGCGTCAGGTAGATCAGCACCGCCGCGAAGGAAAAGGCGACCGGCACCCCGAGGAACATCAGGCCAACGAGGATCAGCAGGGCCGGAAGGGCGTCCAACGCGTGCGCGCCTCAGACCCGGTCGCGCAGCGCGGCGACAAGGTCGCGCACCGCATAGGCAAGACAGCCGACGGCGGCGACCGCGATGGGGATCTGCGCGATCCAGACCGGGATGCGCCACGCCGGCGACAGCTGGGGCCTGGCGATGCCCCAGGCCAGCATCCGGTAGCTCCACCAGCAAAAGAAGACGCACACGACGATAGTCACCGCCGCGACCGCCGCGGCGTGCGCCCGGCGCGCGCCCGGCGAGGTAAGCCGGGCGCCCAGCCAGTCGACCGCCAGATGGCGCTGGCGCCGCGACGCGATCAGCGCTCCGGTCATGTAAAGCGCAAGCGCCGCCATCAGGATCGGTTCGTGCAGGCCGACGATCGAAAGCTCCAGCACGTAGCGGGCGATCACCAGGAACAGCATCAGCCCTGTAACGGCCACCGACGCGACGATGGCCACCGCGTCCAGCGCGGCCGCGACCGCGCCTCCGCGATCCCCCGGCGGGCGGGCGCTGCCTTCCGCCGGGGTCGCGTCGGTCACTTCAGAACTGCGTCGCGTTGGCGCGGATTTTGTCCATGATCTCGGGGCCCACACGCTCTTCCAGCAGTGGCCAGACCTTCTCGCGCACCTCGGTGGCCAGCACCTCGAGCTGTTCCTGCGTGGGCTCGACATAGGTCATGCCCGCCTCCTGCGCCTTGACCACATAGGATTCGTCCAGCGCGCGGGCGTTCTCGAACCCCTCCTCCATCACCGTGACCGCACCGTCGACGATCACCTGCCGCTGCGCGTCGGTCAGCTCGGCCATGGAGGCCGCGTTCGCGCTCAGGATACCGGTGACGAAGTTCTGCTTGGTCCGGTTGTAGTAGTCGAGCGTGTCGCGGAAGTACTCGTAGTCCCAATAGATTATGTTCGCGCCGTCGCCGTCGACCACGCCGGTCTGGATGGCCGAGAACGTCTCGCCCCAGTCGATCGTCGCCGTCTGGTAGCCCAGCGCCTGCACCGCGTCGGCCATCGGGAACATCGGTGGCACGCGGATCTTCATGTCGCCCGCTTCCTCGATGGTCATCGCATAGCCACCCTTGGAGGCGATACCGTTGAAGCCCTCCGGCCAAGAGCCGAGAAAGACCAGCCCCATGTCGTCGTAGACGTCGCCGAACACCTCGTAGATCCAGCCGCCGGGGCTGTAGGCAACCAGCGCTTCCTCCCAGCTTGTGACCATGTAAGGCGCATAGAGAAGGGCCATCCGGTCGTCGTAGGCTGTCGTCGGCCAGTTCAGCATCAGGTCCACGTCGCCGGCGATGAACAGATCGAAGATCTCCTGCTGTCCGCCCAGCTCGTTCTGGTAGAACACGTCGACGGCCACCTCGCCACCGGTCCCCTCGGCCACAAGCGCGGCCCAGCGGTCCATCGCGTCGCCCGACGGGCTCCCCTTGGCGCCGCTGTCGGTGGCGAGCTTGAGGGTCACGGACTGCGCCAGCGCGGGAGCGCCGAGGGCCAGGACAGCAGCCAGGGTCAAGGGGATCTGGATAGAGCGCATAGGAGCCTCGCGGTTTTGGATGACGTCGGGCGGAGCATGGTCCTGCCAAATGGCGACGGTCAACTCCCATAACCGGCAGGCCCCGGGAAATCTCGGCAGGAGGAACTCATTCCAGGTGCCGTGGCCCAAAGGGCAAGCAACACGGTACCGGATTGCTTCTGTCGCAGCGGTGCGCGCCACTTCCCGCTGCGACGTTCCTTCGATGGCAACGGCCTGTCGAAGGAAGGGAGGTACAGATGGGCACGGGATACACGCGGCGGAACGTGGAGGAACGGTGCGGGTTCGAACCGTGGCGGTTGGCGACGATCTTCCCCGACGAGGTGGCGAAGGCGAACGGCCGGCAGCCTCCTGCGGTTCTTTGCAAGCTCCATTGCAATCATTTCCGGGATCGCGGCTCAGCGAGGGCTGGCGCTTGATTTGCGAAGGCGGCGCAGGATCGAACAACGGATCGGCGGGCGCCCTGCCTGCAAAGAACCGGCATCACCGACTGCACGCAAGCGTCGCGGAATGGCTTCGGTCCGGCGGAGCACTCCCGCAGATCGCAGACCGGATGCATCTGTAATCCACGCAGCCGCGGATGTACCGAAAAGCGGTCTGTCGCCATGGCCATGTCGCGCGGAGCGCCCGAGTTCCGAGCGTTCTATTGCCCGGTCGGGGTCAGCCGACGGGTCGCGTAACGGGGATGCCCGGGGCGGTGAAACGGTCGGGGGCGGCCCCTCCCGGGACCCTGCTGCGCATGACCCTGCCCGCTGCCCCGCAGCACATGCCCGGCATGTGCGGGAGGGGGCACTGGATGCGGACCCGGAGTTCGGCGGTCCGGCGATCGGAGGTGAGGCATCGAGCCGCCATCGGTCCGGGGCCGATGGCGAACGGCCACGGGTTCGTACCCGAGGCGGCTTCATGCGGTTCGTCCACTGCCCGGCAGGGCATCGCGCCGTGATGTCCCGACAGGGGACGCGCAGGTGCAGCGGGCCGCCGCTGCCGCGGCAGGGCAGCCGCACGGCCAGCGTCTTCTGCCTTCGGCATGGCGTCGAGACCCCCGGCACCGGCCAGTCGAGCCCTGCCAGTTTCGGCAGGCCGGCGACAAGGCCCGTCGTCTGCCGAAGCGGCAGCCCGAACGGGACCCCGATCGCGAGACACGCCTGGATCGCGGCGTCCTAAAAGGTCTGCCGGCGCCCGCGCCTGCCCGACGGAGCTGCGCGCCGGGTCATGCCGGGATCGAACCGGACGCACGGCGCGCCGCGCTTGCGCGGCGATGCGCTGCAGGCGGACCAGTTCAGGGTGCGGTAAGCGGATGGGTGCGGGCCGGCCATGTCGCCCGGCCATGCTGCCGGCCCCGCGATGTGGCTCCCAAGCAGGCCGCGCGCAGCAAAGCCGCGTCGCATGGCGCGGGCCGTTCCGTGTTCGGCGGCTGATCGGGATCCTTGCAAGGCCGGACCGGCAGCGATGCCGTATTTGCGCTGGCGACGGCGATGGTCTAGCCCGATCCCGTAACCGGAGGGCCACCGATGGCACGCAGTGACGAGAGCCTCAGCTACGCCGACGCAGGCGTCGACGTTGCGGCTGGCGATGCCCTCGTCCGGCGAATCGGACCCGCGGTCGCGCGGACGGCGCGCGCGGGCTCGATGGAGGGGCTGGGCGGGTTCGGCGCGTTCTTCGATCTGCGCGGGGCGGGGTTCTCGGACCCGGTGCTGGTCGCGGCGACGGACGGCGTGGGCACCAAGCTGCGGGTCGCGACCGAGACGGGGCTCCATGCGGGCGTCGGCATCGACCTCGTGGCGATGTGCGTCAACGACCTGCTCTGCCAGGGGGCCGAGCCGCTGTTCTTCCTCGACTACTTCGCCACCGGGGCGCTGGACGTCGACATGGCCGCCGCCGTGATCGAGGGGATCGCTACGGGCTGCGAACGCGCGGGCTGCGCGCTGATCGGCGGCGAGACGGCCGAGATGCCCGGCATGTACCGGGGCGAGGACTACGACCTTGCGGGGTTCGCCGTCGGCGCGGTCGAACGGGGCGGGACGCTGCCGCACAACGTGAACGCGGGCGACGTCCTGCTGGGCCTTGCGTCCGACGGGCTGCACTCCAACGGGTTCTCTCTTGTGCGCGAGGTCGTCCGGCGCGCCGGCCTGGGATGGAAGGACGCGGCGCCCTTCGCGGACGGGACGCTGGGCGCCGCGGTCCTGGCCCCCACGCGGATATACATCGGTCCGGGGTTGCAGGCGGTGCGCGCCGGTGGAGTGACGGGGCTCGCCCATGTCACCGGCGGCGGTATCACCGGGAACCTTCCGCGAATTCTGCCCTCGGGGCTGGGCGCGCGGATCGACCCGAACGCATGGACGCCACCGCCGGTATTCGGCTGGCTGGCCCGCACCGGCAACATCGACCCGGACGAGATGCGCCGCACCTTCAACATGGGTCTCGGCATGATCGCCGCCGTCACGCCCGATCGCGCCGACGCGGTGGCCGCGCTGCTGCGCGATCAGGGCGAGACGGTATGGCGGATCGGTACGGTCACGTCCGGTGCGGGCGTCGTCTACGCGGCCGCATGAGGGTGCCGGCCCGGCTCCCTCCACCGGATGTGCCGGCGTGACCTTTCGTGTCGCCATCCTCGTTTCGGGCGGTGGCTCCAACATGGCGGCGCTGGCCGCGTCCATGACCGGCGCACATCCCGCGCGGACCGTCATGGTGGTGTCCAGCGATCCGTCGGCCGGCGCCCTCGACCGCGCGCGCGGCCTTGGCCTCCCGTCCGTAGCGGTCGACCGGACCGCCTTTCGCGGACGGGCCGAATTCGAGGCGGCACTGACGCGGGTTCTGGATCCGGCCGCGCCGGACCTCGTCTGCCTCGCGGGCTTCATGCATGTCCTGTCGTCCGCGTTCGTCGCAGCGCACGCCGGGCGGATCGTGAATATTCATCCCTCCCTGCTGCCGTCCTATCCCGGGCTCGACGCCCATGCGCGGGCCCTCGCCGCCGGCGAGATCGAGGCCGGCTGTACGGTGCACGAGGTCACTGCAGACCTCGACGCAGGCCCGATCCTGGGACAGTCGCGGGTGCCCGTTCTGCCCACCGACGATGCCGGCAGCCTGGCCGCGCGCGTTCTCAAGGCCGAGCACAGGCTCTACCCGGAGGTCGTGCGGCGCATCGCGTCGGGCGACCGCACGCGTCAGGACATCTGAGCGCATCGCACTTTCCTTCGCGCGCCCCGCGGCCTATCACCTCGCGACCCGCACGCACCCCAGGATCCCCCGCGCTTGACCATTCCCACCATCACCGACACTGGCAGCCTCGCGGCCTTCTGCGACCGCGCCGCGACACATCCCTTCGTCACGGTCGATACCGAGTTTCTGCGCGAACGGACCTACTGGGCCAAGCTGTGCCTGGTGCAGCTGGCCGTGCCCGGCGACGGACCCGATGACGCGGTGCTGGTCGATCCCCTGGCCGACGGGCTGTCGCTGGACCCGCTCTACGCCCTCTTTCGCGACACTGCCGTGGTGAAAGTGTTCCACGCCGCCCGTCAGGACCTGGAGATCTTCTGCGTCGAGGGCGACGTGATCCCGGCGCCGCTCTTCGATACGCAGGTGGCCGCGATGGTCTGCGGCTTCGGCGAGCAGGTCGGCTATGAGACGCTGGTGCGCCGCATCGCCAAGGCGCCGCTGGACAAGACGTCGCGCTTCACCGACTGGTCGCGGCGCCCGCTGACGGACGCACAGGCCGAGTATGCGCTGGCCGACGTCACCCACCTGCGCGACATCTACATTCACCTGTCCGACGAGCTCGCGCGCACCGGCCGCACGCCCTGGGTCGAAGAGGAGATGCGGGTCCTCACCGACCCCGGCACCTACCGGGTCGAGCCGGACGAGGCCTGGCGCAGGGTCAAGATGCGGAGCGGATCCGGCCGGTTCGCCGCCATTGTGAAAGAGCTGGCGCGCTTTCGCGAGGCGCATGCACAGGCGCGCAACGTGCCGCGCAGCCGGATCTACAAGGACGACGCCCTGATCGAGATCGCGACGGCCAAACCGGCGACCGAGGCAGATCTGGGCCGGCTGCGCCTTTTGCTGCGCGAGGCGCGGCGCGGCGATATCGCGGCCGGGATACTGGATGCCGTGAAGACAGGGCAAGAGAGCGACCCCGCGACGCACCCCCGCACCGACCGGTCGCGCGACGCGCTGAAGGTGAACCCGGCGCTGGCCGACCTGCTGCGCGTGCTGCTGAAGGCCAAGTCCGACAGCGCCGGCGTGGCGTCCAAGTTGGTGGCGAACGCCGCCGATCTGGACATGATCGCGGCCGGTGAACGCGATCTGCCCGCGCTGAGAGGCTGGCGGAACACCGTGTTCGGCGCGGATGCCGTTCGCTTGTGCGAGGGGCGTGTGGCCCTGGCGGCGAAGGGCGCAGAAGTCGCCGTGATCGCGCTGAACTGACCTTACGCCGGCCGCGGCCGCACGGCGGGACGCGGGCCTATTGGCGGTTCCGCAGCTGACCCAGCAGGTCCCAGGCGGCCAGCAGCAGCGTCGCCGCGATTACGCAACCCAGATCCAGGCGAGGCACCTCGGCGATAAGGATGCCGAGGAACAGGATCAGGCCGGCCAGCGCCACGACCGGCATTGCATAACGTATCATTCCGCACCTCCGGACATTGCGTCGACATGTTGCGCCAGCCACCTTGCCGTGCGCAAGAGCCGTGCATCCTCGCCCGGCGGGCCGATCAGCTGGGCGCCCATCGGCATCCCGTTCGTCGCCTCGAAGAGCGGCAGCGTCACCGCCGGCGTGCCGCACAGCGTCCAGAGGCCGTTGAAGGCGGGCGATCCGGTGCTGTCCAACCCCTCGGGCGCGGGGCCCGTGGCGGAGGCCGTCAGGATCGCGTCGCAGCGCGAGAAGATCTGCCGCAGGCCCGCGTTCAGCACGTCGGGCCAGTCGAGGGCGGCAATGTAGTCCGGCGCGACGACGGCGGCCCCGCGCTTCATCGCCTCGCTCACCTGCGCGGACAGGCTGTCGGCGCCCCGCCGCTGGTAGTGCCCGTAGGCGTGCGCCATCTCGGCGTCGTTGATGCGCTGCCGGATCGCGGCGGCACGTTCGAAGATCGCGGGCAGCGGCACCTCGAAGCACTGCTCGCCCAGAGCCGCGGCCAGCTCGTCCAGGGCTGCGGCCATGTCGGGGTGCGCTTCTTCCCAGCCTGGCATGCGCACCAGCGCCAGCGTCGGCGTCACCGGCGGGGCGGAGCCCGCGATATCCGACAGGCGCGGCGCCGGGCCGGGTGCGGTGGCCGGGTCGCCGGCATCGTGGCCGAAGATGACTTCCGCCAACAGTGCGGCATCCCCCACCGTTGCGGCGAACACCCCCACCGTGTCGAGACTGGGCGACTGACGCAGGATGCCGGTGCGCGGGATCGCTCCGAAGCTGGGCTTGAACCCGACGCAGCCGCAATAGGCGGCCGGACGGATGACCGAGCCGCCGGTCTGCGTGCCTATGGCCAGCGGCACCATCCTCGAGGCCACCGCCGCCGCCGACCCGGAGGACGATCCGCCCGGCGTATGCGACGCGTTCACCGGATTGCGCGTGCGACCGGGGTGCAGATAGGCCAGTTCCGTCGTCTCGGTCTTGCCCATGATGACGGCGCCCGCACCGCGCATCCGGGCCACCACCGCGGCATCCTCTGCCGGCGCCCGACCCGAGTCGAGGACGGTCCCGTTGCACGTCGGCATTCGCGCCGTGTCGACGATGTCCTTCACCCCCACCGGCAGGCCGTGCAGCGGACCCAAAGCGCGGCCCGTCCGCCGCGCGGTATCCAGGGCGCGGGCCTGACGCAGCACATCGTCTCCGTCCAGATAGGCCCAGGCGCGCACCTCGGCCTCGCGCGCCTCGACCTGCGCGAGGAACGCTTCGGCCACCGCCTCGGCCGTCAGCGCGCCGCTGGCGATCCGGTCGCGCAGGGTCGCCGCGTCGAGCGATGCCAGCGGGACCCGTCCGCCCCTGGGACCGTCAGCTGCCATAGAACATGTTGGGCAGCTTGTAGACGACCTGCGGGAAGACGTAGACGACGATCATCGACACGATGACCAGTGCGAGGAACGGCAGAACGCCCTTGAAGATCATGGTAAGCTGCACCTCCGGCGGCGCGATGCCCTTGAGGTAGTAGGCACTCATCGCCATGGGCGGCGTCAGGAACGACGTCTGCAGGTTCAGCGCCACGAGGATGCCGAAGAACAGCGGATCGACGTCGAAGATCACGAGGAGCGGCAGGAAGATCGGCACGAAGATGATGATGATCTCGGACCATTCCAGCGGCCATCCCAGCAGGAAGATGATGATCTGCGCCAGGATCAGGAACTGCAGCGGGGAGAGGTCCAGACCCTGCACGAAATCGCTGATGATGTGCTCGCCGCCCAGATAGCTGAAAACCGACGAGAACGTGTAGGACCCCACGAAGAGCCAGCACACCATCGCGGTGGTCCGCACGGTGAGATAGACGCTTTCGCGCAGGCGCGGAAAGGTCATCGCGCGGTACAGCACGGCCAGCACGATACCTCCCAATGCGCCGATCGATGCCGCCTCGGTGGGCGTGGCGAGGCCGAAGAGGATGGATCCCAGAACCGACAGGATCAGTACCGCCAGCGGGAAGAACGAGGTGAAGAGCATCCAGCTCAGCTGTGGCCACGGCACATCGGGAACTTCGTCATCCGTCGGGCGGGGCGCGGACGACGGCTGGAGGATCGACCGGCCGATGACGTAGACGAGGTATAGACCGACCAGCACCAGACCCGGCAGCAGCGCGGCGGCGTAGAGCCGCACGATGCTGACGCCCGAGGCCGCCGCGTAGACGATCAGCATGATCGACGGCGGTATCAGGATGCCCAGCGTGCCGCCGGCGCAGATGATGCCGCTGGCGAAGGCCGGATCGTAGCGCGCCTTCAGCATCTGCGGCAGCGCCAGCATCCCCATCAGCGTCACGACCGCGCCGACGATGCCCGTCGCCGTCGCGAACAGCGCGCAGGTGATCAGCGCCGCGACGCCCATCGACCCCGGCACGCGCTTGGACGCGATGTTGAGCGTGCTGAAGAGCCGGTCGACGATGTTGGCGCGTTCGACGATATAGCCCATGAAGAGGAACAGCGGCACCGCCGTCAGCACCTCGTTCGACATCACCGTGTACGTCTGGTTGATGAAGAGGTCGAAGATACGGTTGTTGAAGAACCCCTCGATCCAGGTGCTCCAGCTTTCCAGCGTGCCCGCATCCTCGCCCAGCCGGTCGAACGCGCGCCACATGCGGCCCTCGTCGTAATAGGCGAAGTAGCCGTAGAAGATCCCCAGGGCCATCAGCGTGAACGCGATGGGGAACCCGAGGAACACGAGGATGATGAAGACCGCGAGCATCGAGAGCGCGGCTTGGGGATCGGTCACGGCTGTGTGCTCCGGTGGGGGGCGTGGGTCATTTCATGTCGGGCCGTTCGGCGCCCGCGCCGATGGGCGCCGACGGATCGACGGCCTTGGCGCCGCGTGTCATGGCCAGGACCTCGGTCTCCTCGATGTCCTCGGCCAGCGGCGGCCATGCGCCCTCGCGCAGGGCGATGATGCACCGGCAGATCTGGGCCATGCCCTGGATGGCCAGCAGGATGCCCGCCACGACGATGATCGTCTTGAACTGATAGATCGGTATGCCCGCAGGGCTGTTTACGCTCACCTCGCCGTAGCCGATCGAGCGCGAGGCGTATTTCCACCCCGCGAAGATCAGCGCCAGCACGCCGGGGTAGAAGAAGAAGATGTAGAGCGTCAGATCCACGCCCGCCTGCACCCGAACCGGCCAGAGACGATAGAGGAAGTCGCCCCTGACATGCCCGCCGCGCGACAGGGTGTAGGCCCCGCCCATCATGAAGAGCGTGCCGTACATGATGAAAGACACGTCCAGCGACCAGGGGGTGGGGCTGTTGAGGACGTAGCGCACGAAGACCTCGTAGCTGACGCCGAAGGTCATCATGATGATCAGCCAGGCGAACGCCTTGCCAAAAGCTGCCGACAACCCGTCGGCGAAGGCGATGATGCCGCGCATGGGAAACCCCGCTGGAGGAACGACGGGCCGCCCCGCGATGGGGCGGCCGCGCGCGCAGGGTTCAGAGCTTGAGCTTGCCGGGGAAGTAGCGCTCGTAGGCGAGTGCGTAGTCGGGGTTGTTCATCAGCGTGTAGAACGTCACCTGGTCGACCCAGGCGCGCTGACTGTCCAGCACGCGCTTCATGAACTCGTCCTGCTCCAGTTCGGGGATCAGCGCGTCCCAGCCCTCGAGCTCGGCATTCAGGATGTCCTGCGAGGTGCGGTGGATGGTGACGCCCGCCTCCTGCAGCTTCACCAGGTCGGCCGAATAGTTCTTCATCGCCGACGCCGTGTTGGACGTCGATGCCGCCTCGACCGAGTGGCGCAGGATCGCCTGCAGATCGGGCTCCAGCCCCTCCATGAAGGCCTTGGAGAACAGGAACTCGAACGCCTCGGACGCCTGATGATAGGACGCGAGGTAGTAGTTCTTGGCAACGTCCTGCGCGCCGAAGCGCATGTCGGAGGACGGATTGTTGAACTCGAACGCGTCGATGACGCCACGCTCCATCGCGGGCACGATCTCGCCGCCCGGAAGCTGGGCGACCGACATGCCGATGCCCTGCATCAGGTCGGCCGCCAGACCGACGGTGCGGTACTTGAGCCCGCTGAGGTCGGCGGCGGTGTTGACCTCCTGCTTGAACCAGCCAAGCGGCTGCGCGGGCATCGGGAAGCCGAACATTCCCTCGACGTCCAGCTGCATGATGTCTTCCAGCAGCTCGCGGAACAGCTCCTGCCCGCCGCCCGCATAGAACCACGACAGCATCGTCGTCGGGTCGCCGCCGAAGACGGGGCCGGTGCCGAAGAGCGACGCCGCCTTGTTCTTGCCGTACCAGTAGGCCGAGACCGAGTGCGAGGCGTCGATCAGCCCGTCGTTCACCGCGTCAAGCACCTGGAAGGCGGCGACGACGGCGCCGGCAGGCAGCAGGTCGACCGTCAGGCGCCCGCCCGACATCGCCTCGACCCGGGCGGTGTATTCGCGCGCGAAGTCCATCCAGATGTCCGAGGCCGGCCAGGACGTCTGCATCTTCATGACGATGGGCGATTGCGCCAGCACCGCCGGCGCGGCCAGCATGGCGCCGGCAGCGGTTCCGCCGGCGATGGCGCCCTTGGTCAGAAACGAACGGCGCGATACGCCTGCTGTCCCCTTCGTCGTGTCTGTCATGTCGTCCTCCCGTAAATGTTGACGATTACGGCCTTCGCCGGCCGTTTCGTCCATCGTGACGGCCGAACGCCGCGCTGGCAAGGGCACTGTGACGCACCGGGGAGCCGCGGCGCGCACGGAGGGCCCGGCGTCCGCGTCGTGGCGGGCTGATGCGTCGCCACCGACCGGTGGAGGGACCGCGCGTCGTCTCCCTGTCGGCCCCGGGATGGCCCCGCCATCGCACGACATTCGCCATCGGCCTGCCACGTTCGGGAAGCAGGTCGCAGGCGACAGACAGGAGGATCAGCCATGACAATGTCCCCGCATACCGACGGTGCCGCATCGACGGCCGATGCCGGACCGCCTGCCGCTAAACGGGTCTCTCCGCAGGGACGTGCCCCGCAAGACGTCGCGGCCGGCGACCGCACCGAACGCCGGGCCGACGATGCGGGCGCCGTCTTTTCCGACTGGGCCATGATCTAGTCGCGTGTGCGACGCAACGCCGATGGCTGCGGATGACGCGGTTCGACCGTCGGCGGCTTGTACGGAGGGCACATCGGGGTGGTTAGGGATTCCCTGACAGTTCGCCCGATGCCGGATCGCTGGCGGCGCTTCCGCTTGGCTGTCCGGCGCCCTCGACGTGGGCGCGCAGCATCGCCACGTTGCGGCGGTTCGACTTGAATCCGACGTCGAACAGGTCGCCGATCAGCGGAATGGTTCCGACGACGGTGTCGATGGCGACGTTCGCGCCCTGCCGGACCAGCAGGCTGCGCGGCACACCCATCCTGTGGCTCTCCAGCATGATGTAGGCGCCCGGCAGAAGGGTCAGGACGTCGCCGACCCCTGGGACCAGACCCAGAACGCTGTCGAACCCGAAGCGGATGCGCGTGCCCGGTATCCGCAGGGCGCTGTCCATTCGGTTCGCCAGCTTCTCCAGCCCCTCGATCCGCGACAGGTGGGCGGGATCGGGTCCGCCCGGGCGCGGCGACGCGGCACCTGGCTTGCGCGGCGCGGTGCCGCGTTGGGTGGCGCCGCGGCTGGCGGCGGGCGGCGCGGTCTTGCGATGTGGTTTCCTGCTCATGCCCCGTCAAGACGCGGATGCCGCCGGGGGTTCCCGCGCCCGCCCAGCGAGACGCGCCGCACTGCCCCTCAGCCGACCAGTTCGAGCCCGGAGAAGAAGAACGATATCTCCTCGGCCGCCGTCTCGGGCGCGTCAGAGCCGTGGACCGAATTCTCGCCCACCGATTCCGCGAACTCGGCGCGGATCGTGCCCGCGTCGGCATCGGCGGGGTTCGTGGCACCCATCACCTCGCGGTTCTTCGCGATGGCGCCGTCGCCTTCCAGCACCTGTGCTACCACCGGCGCCGAGGCCATGAAGGCCACGAGCTCACCGTAGAACGGCCGCTCGGCGTGGACCTTGTAGAACTCGCCGGCCTGCGCCTCGGTCAGGTGGACCCGCTTCTGCGCCACGATGCGCAGCCCGGCATCCTCGAACTTGGCGTTGATCTTGCCGGTGAGGTTGCGATTGGTCGCGTCGGGTTTGATGATCGACAGCGTGCGTTCGGTGGCCATGAGTGCCTCGTATCCCTGCGGGGGTCCGACACCGTGCCGGCCCGTTTCCGTTGGCGCGCCGCCTAACATGGCGGCGGATGGGGGGAAAGGGTCGAGGCCGGCCGGAATCGCCGCCGGTGCGCGGCTTTCGGCATCGTATCGTCACTCCCCAACGGTCGCCCCGTCCGCTATACATGAGGACCGGAAGGTTTCGCGCAAGGCGGGAGGAGGCGATGCTGCAACACTCCGAAAGCGAAAGCCGCAAGCTGCTGGGCCGGCTCAAGGGCGCGCTGGCCGATCACGGCGCCGGTCAGGCGCGGCTGGACCGCATCACCCAGATCATCGCCTCGTCGATGCGAACCGAGGTCTGTTCGATCTACCTCTTCCGCGATCCCGATACGCTGGAGCTTTGCGCGACAGAGGGCCTGCGCGCCGAGGCCGTGCACCAGACCCGCATGCGGCTGGGCGAAGGGCTGGTCGGCCGCGTGGCCAAGCTGGGCCGTGCCATCAACGCGCCCGACGCCCCCCGTGCCCGGGGGTTCCGCTACATGCCCGAGACGGGCGAGGAGATCTACACGTCGTTCCTGGGCATCCCCGTTGCCCGACTGGGCGAACGTCTGGGCGTTCTGGTCGTCCAGACCCGAGACGCGCGCAACTACACGGACGACGAGGTCTATGCGCTCGAGGTCGTGGCGATGGTCCTGGCCGAGATGACCGAGCTTGGCGCCTTCCTGGGCGAGGGCGCCGCGCTGTCCGCGCGCCATCAGCAGGCCGTGACGTTCAAGGGCACCGTCGGACAGGAAGGCACCGCCGAAGGCCAGGTCTGGCTGCACGAGCCGCGCGTCGTCGTCACCAACCCCATCGCAGAGGATCCGGCTGCCGAACGCATCCGGCTGGAGGTCGCGGTCGAGACGCTGCGCGCGTCGGTCGACGATCTGCTGGACCACGCGCAATCGACCGACCAGGACCAGCGGGAGGTGCTGCAGACTTACCGAATGTTCGCCCAGTCGCGCAGCTGGATGCGCCGCATGTGCGACGACATCGACAGCGGACTGACGGCCGAGGCCGCCGTCGAGAAGGAGCAGAGCCAGGCGCGCACCCGCCTGCAATCCTCGCCCGACCCCTACCTGCGCGGCCGGCTGCACGACCTCGACGACCTGTCGAACCGGCTGCTGCGCATCCTGTCGGGACAGGGCCGCGAGACGGGGGCCGAGATGCCGGCGAACCCGATCCTGGTCGCGCGCAACATCGGGCCGGGCGAATTACTGGACTACGGCCGGTCGCTGCGCGGCGTGGTGCTGGAGCAGGGATCGGTCGGCAGCCACGCGGCCATCGTCGCGCGCGCGCTGGCGATCCCCCTCGTCATCAATGCCGAGGGCATCGGGACCGAGGCGCTGAACGGCGATACCATCCTTGTCGACGGGGATGAGGGCATCGTGCACCTGCGCCCCGAGGAGTCGGTGCGGCGGGCCTTCGGCGACAAGATCGCCATGCTGGCGTCCGCGCAGGAGCGCTATGCCGATCTGCGCGACCGCCCGGCGGTGGGCCTCTGCGGGTCCCGCATCCAGTTGATGATGAACGCCGGGCTGATGGCCGACCTGCCGTCGCTGGCCGGATCCGGGGCCGAGGGCGTCGGCCTCTTCCGGACCGAATTGCAGTTCCTGACCCGCAACCGCGTGCCCCGCCGGGGCGAGCTGGCGGCGCTCTATTCGCGGGTTCAGGACGCCGCGATGGGCAAGAAGGTGATCTTTCGCACGCTCGACATCGGGTCCGACAAGGTCCTGCCCTACATGAAGCCGCAGGACGAACCGAACCCGGCGATGGGCTGGCGCGCGATCCGCGTGGGGCTGGACAAGGTCGGGGTGATGCGCATGCAGCTGCAGGCGCTGATACGTGCGGCGAACGGGCGGCCGATGTCGGTGATGTTCCCCTTCGTCGCCCAGTTCGACGAGTTCCGCGCCGCCCGCGACCACCTGCTGCGCGAGCTCGACCGCGAGGCCGCGCAGGGCCATGTCCTGCCCGCCGAGGTCGAGATCGGCGCCATGCTGGAGACGCCGAGCCTGGCCTTCGCGCCGCGCCAGTTCTTCGAGCTGGCCGATTTCATCTCGATCGGCGGCAATGACCTCAAGCAGTTCTTCTTCGCCGCCGACCGCGAGAACGAACGCGTGCGCCGCCGCTACGATACGCTGAACGTCAGTTTCCTGACCTTCATCGCGCAGATCGTCGGGCGGTGCGCCGAGACGGGCACGCCGCTGTCGTTTTGCGGCGAAGACGCGGGCCGCCCGGTCGAGGCGATGTGCCTCGCCGCGATGGGGCTGCGGACCCTGTCGATGCGCCCGGCCTCCGTCGGCCCGGTCAAGCACCTGATCTGCCGGGTCGATCTGGACGAGGTGCGCACCGTCATCGAAGCGGCCCGGGCGCGCGGCGACCAGTCGGTGCGCGGTGCGGTCATGGCATGGCTGGCGGGCAACGGCTGGGCGACGTGAGGGCTGGACCCCGGTCGACACGGCTTCGCATCTCGTAACCGCGGGACGCTCGACCGCGGGACCGGGGCCCGTGCGGCGGTCAGGCGACGGCGCGGGGCGGTTCGAACCTCAGCCGGAACTCTTCCATCACCGTGTCGTAGGCCACGCCCCTGTCACGCGACAGGGCGCGCAAACCGAAATAGACGCGCGCCATTTCCTGATAGTAGCTGGTGAAGGCATAGTTGATGGCCGCGCCGGCCACGGCCCCCATGACTGGGACGGTCTGCGCGGCGACCTTCTGGCCCAGCACCGCCGCCAGACGCGGCGCCACCTTGGCGATGACCCCGTGGACGGTGGCGCCGGTGACGCTGATCCGGGTGGTCAGGAACGCAATGTCGAAGTCGTCGTCCCGCGTCAGGGGTCCGGCGGCGGCGAAGACCTGAAGGCATTGTGCCTGAACCTCCGGGTCGGCGGTGTCGAACCCGTGCTCGGCGGCGATCCCCTGGATGGCCCGCAAGAGCACCGTCGTCGTGACCGGCAGCTCGGCCAGGGCCGTGGGCATGCCGCCGAAGCCGCCCGCCGCCCCCATCGCCGTGGTGACGACCGTGGTCAGCCAGTCCGCCCCCGACGGCACCCGCGCGTGCGACGCCCGCGCGGCCTTCGAGCTGATCTCGAGCGCGCGGCGCGTCGCCCCGTCGAGGTTGCGGCGCACCGGGGCGGGCAGGTTGTCCAGCAAGCCCTCGGCGCGGTCGCCGATCCACGCCATCAGGCGCATCGCCTCGCCGTCGGCGTCGCGGCAGCGCCGCACGAGGGCGTCGATCTCGTCGGCGGTGGCCGCATCGATGTCGGGCAAGGCGGGGTGCTGTGTCATGCGTCAGAAATAGAACCGGCGCCCGCGCTTGCCAAGTCGCGCCGCACGGTGCCGGACACGCCGTCCCAGGCGCCCTGGCGCAGCGCGCGCCCGAGGACCCGGTCGGGATTGGTGGGCGGCGGCATCGTCACGCCAGGCAGCCGCGCGAACCCGAAGCGGCCGTAATAGGGCGCGTCGCCGACCAGCAGCACCCGGACGTGGCCGGCAGCGACCGCGCGCGCGAGGCTGGTCTCGATCAGGGCGGCGCCGAGGCCCGCGCCCTGGTGGACGGGATGCACGGCGATGGGCCCCAGCAGCAGCGCCGGCCAGTCGCCGATGCGGACCGGCCAGTAGCGGATCGCGCCGCCGACGGCGCCGCCCTCGCGCGCGACCATGCCTAGATCCGCCAGCGGCGCCACGCCGTCGCGCAGCCGGTAGGACGACAGCGCTTCGCGGCCGGGCGCGAAGCACAGGTCGTAGAGCGCCTCGATCTCCCAGCCGTCTGCGGCCATCTCCGTCTCGATCCGCATGGCCCCTCCCGCCCGGGGCACGGTCCGGCTGGACTGGCCCCGGGCGCCTTGTTAGAGGCCGCGCGACCCCCCACGCAACCCGAGGCCGCACCGACATGTTCTATCGACCCGAGGACGGCCACGGCCTGCCGCACAACCCCTTCAACGCCGTCGTGACGCCGCGCCCCATCGGCTGGATATCGACGCGCGCCGCAGACGGGTCCGAGAACCTCGCCCCCTATTCGTTCTTCAACGCGGTGGCCTATGTGCCGCCACAGGTGATGTTCGCCTCGACGTCGGCCAAGGACGACCGCGACGGCACGAAGGACAGCGTCGCCAACATACGCGAGACCGGCGTCTTTGCGGTGAACATCGTCGAATACGCCGCGCGGGATGCGATGAACCGGACCTCGGGGCCATGGCCACGCGATACCGACGAGTTCGCCCTGGCCGGGATAGACCGCGTTCCCTGCAAGACGATTGCCTGCAGCCGCGTCGCGGGGGCGCCGGCATCGCTGGAATGCCGTTCGACGCGGATCGTCGAGCTGCCGGGTGCGGCCAATTTCGTTGTCTTCGGCGAAGTGACCGGCGTCCACTTGCGCGACGACTGCCTCAGGGACGGACGGTTCGACGTCACGACCTTCCAGCCGCTGGCCCGAATGGGATACCGCGACTACGCCCGCATCGCCAAGATCTTCGCGCTCGACCGTCCAGACGACTGAGACGGCGTCCGCGCGGGGCCGTCCCTCGCCGCCGCCGAGGACCGGCCGGCGCTTGCCCCTCGGCGAAGGTGGGGTCGAGCAGGCGGGGCCGGCCCGCGCGAGGATCGGGACGATCGGACGATCGTTTTGTCGAACCCGACGCGAGCCGGCGCTTGGTCGGAATGACCTTCTGCGCGGCGCAGGTGCGGCCGCGGCGGACCCTCCGGGGGGAGTATTTTCGACAGGCTGAAAATGCGGTTCCGGGAAAGGCGACACAGGTACGCCAGCCGGTGATTCCGTTCGCGCCGCTCGGGTCCATGCATGGCGGAGGAGCGACGCCGCCATCCGGTCGGGCCGGCGGGCACTGCGGTTATGCGTGTCGATGTTCGGTCTTCCGATCCTTACGGAGGGCCGTGCCGGGACCCCGGGGGGCATGCGGGGCGGCCTCGACGCCGTGCCGCATATCGATCCCAATGTACGGCGACGTCCACCCGTGCCGGTCGCCGCCGCGCGGCGGATCGTTGCGGGGGATGTTCCGGCTTGCCGGCCCGCGGTCCATCGGCGCTTTGCGGGCAGGTGTCCCGACGCCGGTATCGGGCCGTCGCGGGCGCTGCTATTCGGCCGCCGTGGGCAGCGCGATCCGGCGTTCGGGCCCGTCGTGGCGGGCGGCGTCCTGCCGTGCCGGCGCGGACCGCCCGGCGGCCTCGGCCCGCCTCTCCCTGCGCAGGTAGGTATGGTAGAGCGCCGGGACGCCGATCAGGGTCAGAACGGAGGCAAAGCCCAGCCCGCCCATGATCGTCACCGCCATCGCGGCGAAAAAGCTGTCGGACAGCAAGGGCACCATCCCGAGAATGGTGGTCGCCGCGGCCAGCACGACGGGCCGCAGGCGCGAGGTCGACGCCTCGACGATGGCCTCCGACTGCGGGCGCCCCTCGGCCTTCTGGGCGTCGATCTCTTCGACAAGGACGATCGCGTTCTTGATGAGCATCCCCGACAGCGACAGCAGCCCCAGCAGCGCGGTGAAGCTGAAGGGCAATCCGGTGAGGTAGAGCCCGATGGCCACGCCGCATACCGCCATGGGCACGACGGTCCAGATCACCGCCGTCTGCCGCAGGGTGCCGAAGAGCAGGACCGTGATCAGAAGCATCGTGCCGAAGGCGATCGGCATCTGGCGGCCCAGACTGGCCTGCGCCTCGCCCGCGCTTTCGAACTCGCCGCCCCATTCCAGCTCGTATCCGCCGGGCAGCGGGATCGCCTCGATCAGGGGGCGTACGTCGACGAAGACCTGCGGCGGCGTCAGCCCTTCGACCACGTTGGCCTGCACGGTGATCGTCGGCTCGCGGTCGCGCCGGAACTGAAGGGTATCGCGGGCGACGACCTCGAATCCGTCTATCGCCTGCGCCAGCGGCAGGTAGCTGTTCGTCGCCGGCGACCAGACCGGCTGGTCGAGTAGCGCCGATCCGGGATCGCCGCCCGCCGCGGCCGACCGCACGACGATGTCGATCAGGCGGTCGCGCTCGCGGAAGGTGCCGGCCGGAATGCCGTCGGTGACCAGGGCGATGCCCGTCGCGATGTCCGCGCGCGCAATCCCGACGGCCTGCGCCCGTTCGGTGGCGAAGATGGGGCGCACGACAGGCTCGCGTTCGCGCCAGTCGATCACTTCGGTATGCAGCAGCGGCGTCGCGTCGCGGAGGATCCCGCGCGCCTCGCCCGCCAGGCCGCGCAGCACCGTCGGGTCCGGGCCCGAGAAGCGCGCTTCGATGTCGGCGGGCACGGTCGGGCCGTAGATGATGCGCTTGGTCGTGACGCTGGCCCAAGGCAGTGCGTCCGCGACGAAGCGGTCGAGGTCGCGGCGCAGGGTCGGGATCTGTTGGACGTCGCGTGTCCTGACGATCAGCTGGCCGTAGGAGGGTTCGGGGTTTTCGGGCTCATAGGTCAGCAGGAAGCGGCTGAGCCCGCGCCCGGCGCTGGCGGTGACGCCCGACACCTCGGGCCGCTCGGCAAGCCAGTCCTCGGCCACCGCCAGATCGGCGGAGGTGCGGTGGATCGAGGTGCCCTGCGCGCCCTTGTACTCCAGATAGAAAATCGGCGTGGAGGCCGGCGGGAAGAACTGCTGCTTGACCTGGCTCATCAGAAAGAAGCTGCCGCCCGTGATCCCAACGAGCAGGACGATCACCAGCCAGCGCAGCCGCAGCGCCGTGCGGACGATGCCGCGATAGGCCCGGAAGGCCGCGCCGCCATAGGGATCCTCTCCCTCCTTCAGTCCGCCGACGCGGAAGAGGTAACTACCCAGAAGCGGCGTGATACTGACAGCGAACACCCACGACAGCATCAGCGACAGTCCGATCACCGCAAAGAGCGAGAACAGGAACTCGCCCGAGGCGTCCGGGCTCAGCCCGATGCCCGCGAAGGCCATCACGCCGATCACAGTCGCGCCCAGCAGCGGCATGCCGGTCCGGCCCGCGGCGTCCCCGGCGGCGTCGATGGCGACCATGCCGCCGCGCATCTTCTGCTGCATTCCCTCGGCAACGACGATGGCGTTGTCGACCAGCATCCCCATCGCGATGATGAGCGCGCCCAGCGAGATACGCTCGACCTTGATGTCGAAGACGTACATCAGAAAGAACGTCGCCATCACCGTGAAGAGCAGCGACAGGCCAACGACGCCCGCCGCACGCAGGCCCATGAAAAGCGCCAGCACGCCGATCACCACCCCGACCGACATCGCCAGCGCAACGAGGAAGCCGCGCGATGCCTCCTCGACGACGGCGTGCTGCTCGTAGATGGGCGCAATTTCGACCCCGAGGGGAAGCTGCGGCGCCACCTCGTCCAGCTTTGCCTCGACGGCGTGGCCGACCGAGACGATGTTGCGGCTCTCCAGCCCGGCGATCCCCAGCGTGAACGCCTCGACGCCGTTGTGCCTTACGATGTGCGAGGGGTCGGGATCGCGCCCGCGGCTGAACTCGGCCACGTCGAAGAGGTTGATGATCTCGCCATCGACGCCGAAGCTGAGCGCGCCAATCTCTGCAAGGCTGTCGTCGGCGCGCGGCGCGTCGATCATGAGGTCGCGGCCGGGCTGTCCGTTCGCCGTGCCGGTCGGCACGACCTCGGTCGAAGTCGCGATCGCCCCCAGGATGACGCCGGGCGGCACCCCCAGATTTGTGATGAGCCGGTTGTCGAGGTCGACGAAGATCGCCTCTTCCGGCAGGCCGAGGATCTGCGCGTTCGCGACCCCGTCCGCCGTCAGGACCTCGCGCCGCAGGAAGGACGCGATCTCGTGGATGTCTGCGTCGGAATAACCGGGGGCCGAGACCGCATAGTAGATACCGTAGACGTCGCCGAAGTCGTCGTTGACGGTGGACGGCAGCGC
Organism: uncultured Alphaproteobacteria bacterium; assembly: GCA_963722905.1. Taxonomy (GTDB): domain Bacteria; phylum Pseudomonadota; class Alphaproteobacteria; order Rhodobacterales; family Rhodobacteraceae; genus CAVROT01. Next base: position 23,954 of record CAVROT010000014.1, read on the forward strand.
GCCCTCGGGCATGCGGCCGCGCGCGTTCTCCACGCGGTCGCGCAGGTCGTCCCAGATCTGCGGCAGCTCCGTGCCGTCGTAGGTATCGCCGATTTCGACCTCGATGACGGACACGCCCGGCGTGTTGCGGGACGTGACGGTCTTCAGTTCGCCCATCTGCTGTATCTCGGCCTCCAGCGGTTCGGACACCTCGATGGCGACCTCGCTGGCGCTGGCACCCGGGTAGGGCGTGATGACCAGGGCAGACTTCAGCGTGAAGGTCGGGTCCTCTAGCTTGCCGACGGAAAGGTAGCCGAACACGCCCCCCAACACCGCAAAGAGGACTGCCAGCCACGTATAAAGCGGCCGGGCAACCGAGAACCGGGCGATGGCGCGCATGCTCAGCGGGCCTCGACCGTCAGTCCGTCGTAGATGCGCACCTTCTGGCCGGGCGACAGCAGGTGCGCCCCGGCCTCGACGATGCGCGCGTCGGGCGCCAGACCCGACACCTCGAAGCCGGTCCCGCGCTCGGCCGTGACCTCCACCGGGTTGCGCTCGACGATTCCCGTGCCGTCGCCGTCGGGGCGGAACACCATGACGTGAAATCCTTCGTCGCCCTCGTTCGCGACGAGGGCGGACATCGGCAGCAGGATCCGCGCATTGGGCGTGGACAGCGCGGCGGTCACCGTCATGGAGGCGCCCGGTATGAGACCGCCGTCGCGATCCTCGGGTATGGCGAGGCTGACGCGGAAACTCTGTCCGACGCGGCCGGTCGTCGCTTCGTATTCCGCCAGACGCAGGTGCGTCGGACGCCCGTCAGGCAGGACGCCCTCGAAGCGGACCTGGGACGGGTCGCCGACCGACAGCAGCAGCCTTTCGGGCACCTCGATCTCGACCCGGACCTCCGACATGTCGTGAAGGACCACGATGGGCTGACCGGCTGCGACATTGGCGAACTGTGCGGCGATGCGCTGCGCGACGATGCCTTCGAACGGCGCCACGAGCACGCTGTCGGCCAGCGCCTCACGCGCGTCGCGCAGGGCAACGTCGGCCAGATCGCGCGCCGTCCGCGAGTCCTGCGCGCGCGCCTCGGACGCGACGTTCGATTCCGCAAGGCGCCGGGACCGCCCGAAGTCCCGCTGGGCCTGAGCGAGGGAAAGCTCGGCGCGTTCGACCGCACGCTCCAGCGGCGTCCGGTCGAGCGTGGCCAGCGTAAAGCCCTTCGGGACGGTCGAGCCTTCCCGCGCCGTGAAGTCGAGCAGCTTTCCGCCGATCTCGAACGACAGCTCTACGGTCTCGCGCGCGGCGATCCTGCCGAAGAAGCTGCGCGTCGCCCGCGCCTCTGCGTCCGAGGGGGCGATGAGGCGAACGGCGGGCACGGGGGCGGGATCGCCGGACGGCGTGACGTTCTGGGCGCGGGCGCCATGGGCCGGGATGAGCATCGATGCGCATCCGAGGACGACGATTGCGTGCACTGTTCGGAACATTGGACGGGGCGCTGCCACAGGACTACCTAACGGTCGGTATAGTTCCGTGACACTGTTTGGCAAGCCGGCACCTCTTCCGGCTTGCAATCCGCATTGCGCATGCGCAACCAATGCCCGGAGGATTTGCCATGCCGAAGCTACCGGAATCCAACCACGATCGGCGCGACCACATCTCGCGGCTGGCATTGGAGCTGTTCCTCGAACGGGGCTATTCGAGGACGTCGATGAACGCCGTGGCGCAGGTGGCCAACGTCCAGAAGCCTAGTCTGTATCACCATTTCGGCTCCAAGGAGGACATGTTCGTCGCGGCACTCACCGTCGAGGCGGCCGCGCCGTTGGCTGCGGTGGAGGCACTGCTGGCCGACGGGCACGGAACGCCCGACGACCGCTTCCGGATCGTTCTGGGGCTGATGCACGATGCGATGGTGGGATCCTCGATGGGCCGGATGGCGACGGTCATCGCCGATACCGCCAGACGGTTTCCATCGGTCGCGGAAGGATTCCACGCGCGCTACATCTTTCCGATGGAATCGGCGCTCAGCCGCAGCTACGGGCCATGCGTCGCCGCCGGGACACACCGGGACGTGCCGGTCGCGACAGTGGGCCAGATCGTCTTCGGCCCACTGCTGAACGTGGCGATGTCGGAAGTCATCTTCGAGAACGCGCCGCATCTGCTGGACGGCTGGCTGACCGGACGGTCGCGCGACGATTTCGTCGCGATGATCGACAGCGTGCTGCGGTCCTGATCGGCGAACCCGTCGATGGACGACGCGCGCCAGGGGAGGGGCGGCATGGTGACCCCGGCAGGACTTGAACCTGCAACCTATCCCTTAGGAGGGGATTGCTCTATCCAGTTGAGCCACGGGGCCTTCCCCCGCGACCCATAGGCGACGCCGCGTTACGCGTCCAGTTGTCCGCGCGCCGGCAGCGATGCCGCGATGGCCAGGGCCGCCGCGCGGGGGTCGCCGGCCCTCCAGACGGGCCGTCCGACCACGATGTGATCGGCGCCCGCGCGGATGGCCTCGCACGGTGTCGCCACCCGTTTCTGATCGTCGGTCGCGACGCCCTCCGGCCGGACGCCCGGAACAACGATCACGCGCCCGTGGGCCTGCGGCAGCGCACGGACGACCGCCGCCTCGTGCGGTGAGGCGACGACCCCGTGCGCGCCGGCCTCCAGCGCCCGCGCCGCCCGCTCGGCCACGATCAGGGACACGTCGCCCGGCCGGATCATCGCCGCGTCCAGGTCGTCGCGGTCCAGCGATGTCAGGACGGTGACGGCAAGGATCCGCAGATCGCTTCCGGCGGCACCCTCGCAGGCGGCGCGGACGACCTGCGGATCGCCGTGAACGGTCAGGAAATCCAGTCCCAGACGCGACAGGCCCCGCACCGCCCTCTCTACCGTGGCGCCGATATCGAAGAGCTTGAGATCGAGGAACACGCGCTTTCCGTGGTCCCCGATCAACTCGTTCGCCAGCGCCAGTCCGCCGCCGGTCAGCATCCCCAGGCCGATCTTGTAGAACGACACCGCATCGCCCAGCTGCCGCGCCAGTTCCAGACCGGACAGGGCGTCGGGCAGATCGATGGCCACGATCAGTCGATCGTCCGGCATGCCGCGCCCTCCCCGTTACAGACATCTTCAGCGCGTACCCAACTGGACAAGCCGAGGCAACCGCTGCAGGAACGACGCGGAACCGCGTGCACCGGCGTCCGTTGAAACGACAACCGCCCGAACGGGCCACGGAAAGAACAGCGGGAGATACGACCAATGGTCACCAGAAACGGCGTGACGGCGACCAATCGGTCGGGATTGTTCCAGATCGTGGTCGTTGCGGCGGTTGTCGTCCTGCTGCTGGTCATCACCTTCGTCTGGCTTGGCGAAGAGCCCGAAAGCCTGACGGATCCGGAGGCCGGCGAGGTTGCGCAGGAGCCGACGGGTGCGGGAACCGTGCCCGAGGGCAATGTCGATGCCGCCGAGGAGGGCATCACCGACGCCGTGGACGAGGTCGACCCCGCCGCACCAAACGAGGACACTGTGCCCGCCGCCGAACAGGGACCCGCCGCCGATGCCGGCGAGGACGACGCGGGCGCCGATGACGCGACCACCGGATCAGAGGGCGCTGCAAGCGACCAGGGCGGAGATGCGCCCACCGCCGAGACGGCACCGGCAGAGGCCACCGATGACGCGGCGACCGGGGCCGGGGATGGCGCCGAAGCGCCGGCCGATACCGACGGCGACGACCCGCAGGCAGTGCCTGTTCCCGATACCGATGCCGCCTCGGAACCGGCCGAGGACGGATCGAGCGAGGTCGATACCGACGCCGCGCCCGCCGAAGGGGACACGGGGTCCGCCACGACCGAGGAGGGGATCGAGGCCGACACGGTCGCCGATCCCACTGTGGCCGACGCCCCGGCCGGGCGCGATGCCGGAACCGTCCTGACGGTCGAGCCGGGACAGGACGTGGTCGAGGATACCGATGACGGCGGCACCGGGTTCATCGCGACCCCGTCCGGTCCCGAAGGATCGGATGACGACGCGTTGACGCAGGATTGACGGGGGCGCGAACCGACGACAGCCGGCTGCCGCACCCTCAGAGGCGCCGGACTGCGCCTGTCTCTCCGGCATTCAGACCATTCGCCCCGACGTGGATGAGACCCTTCGGTCAGGCGCTTGACCCGCGGCTGCGCCCGAGAATGCCGATGGGCTTTAACAGCCGGCGTCACATATCGTACCGGGCGATCGTGAGGTGAGTGTCGCCATAGCGCCGACGGTCCATCTCGGTCAGATCCGGCGGCAGTTGGGGAGGCGCCCCATCCTCCCACACGATCAGAGCCCCATGCGACAGCCAGCCGCCCGTCATCGCGACCTCGACAGCGCGCCGCCCCAGATCCGTGCCGTAGGGCGGATCGAGGAAGACGAGGTCGTGCGGCGCATTTGGCCTGCCCGGCCGCGTGGCGTCGCGCCGCAAGAGCGATGTCCGGTCGCCGGCGCCGCAGAGCGCGGTATTGGCGGCGACAAGTGCGGCACCGGCCCTGCCCTTTTCGATGAAGGTCGCATGGCGCGCGCCGCGCGACAGCGCCTCCAGTCCCAGCGCGCCCGTCCCGGCAAAGATGTCCAGCACCCGCGCACCCGTCACCGGGTCGCCCATGGCGAAGAGGATATTGAAGATGGCTTCGCGTGTGCGGTCCGATGTCGGGCGCAGGTGTCCCGCCGCATCGCCTTGCCCGACGGGGGCCAGCGAACGGCCGCGCCAGCGGCCGCCGACTATGCGCACGCGCCGTCCGTCACGCCCGAAGCAGCGCCTTGAGATCGGTGGCGGGGTCCGCGACCACCTCGGGGGCGGGATGGGCGCGTGCCTCGATCAGGCGCTTGGCGATCATGTAGGTCCGGGCGTCGTTCATCGCGTCCACCGACAGCAGGCGGTCCCCGGCATAGTACCAGTGGCTCACGCGGTCGCCGGCGCTGCGCACGACGACCCGGTCGTAGCCCGCGTTCAGTCCGGCGATCTGCAGCTTCACGTCGTACTGGTCCGACCAGAACCACGGATCGGGATCGTAGGGTTTCGCGGCGCCCAGGATGTTGTCGGCCACGGCCTCGGCCCCGTCGATGGCGTTCTGCACCGACTCCAGCCGGATCGTGCGACCGCGCCACGGCAGGGCGGCGCAATCCCCCGCGGCCCAGATCCGCGGGTCCGCCGTCCGCCCCATCGCGTCGGTGACGATGCCGTTGTCGCACGGCAGGCCCGCCGCCTCGGCCAGGGACGTACCGGGGGCGACGCCGATGCCGACGATGACGAAGTCCACCCCGATCTCGCTGCCATCGGCGAACCGTGCCCCGGTCACGGCCGTGTCGCCCAGCAGACGCTCCAGCCCGACGCCCTCATGCAACGTGACGCCGTGCGCCTCGTGGAGGTCGCGGAACCACGCGGAGGTCTCCGGCGCGGCCACGCGGGCCAGGATGCGCGGCGCCATCTCGACCAGCGTAACCGCCACATCCATCCTGGCCGCCACCGCCGCGGCCTCCAGCCCGATGTAGCCGCCGCCGACGATCAGGCCCCGCGCGCCCGGAACGAAGGCATGCGCGATGGCGTCCACGCAGGCGAGGCTGCGCACCGTCTGCACGTTGGCAAGGGTGCCGCCGACGGCGCCCGGCAACCCGCGCGGCACGGCGCCGGTCGCGAGGATCAGATTGTCATAGGGAACGGCGCCGCCCGCGGTCGCGACGGTGCGGCCCGCCCGGTCGATCGCAGTAACGACCTGCCCCGTCCGCAGGTCGATGCCGTTATCGCCGTACCAAGCCTCGGGGCGCAGAAAGAGCCGTTCGCGCGCCATGTCGCCAAGCAGATAGGCCTTGGAGAGGGGCGGCCGCTGGTAGGGCGGCACGCTTTCGCCCGCCAGCAGCGTGATCGGGCCCGCATGGCCCCGGACGCGCAGCCGGGCGGCGGCCGATGCACCGGCCTGTCCGCCGCCCACGATCACGATCCGCTCCATCCCGCGTCCCCGCTGGTCACCCGACCGGCAGAACCGTATATCCGGCGGCAGAACCAGCGCAACGCAATAGAGGACGCGCCACATGACCATCGCAGAGGGCGACGAACTGCCCAGGGCCACCCTGATCGAGATGGGCGAGAACGGACCGCAGGAGGTCGACCTGGCCTCCCGCGTACAGGACAAGACGGTCGTCATCTTCGCCGTGCCCGGCGCCTTCACGCCCACCTGCCACTCGGCGCACGTGCCGTCTTTCACCCGCACAAAGACCGGGTTCGACGCGGCCGGCGTGGACGAGGTCATCTGCGTCTCGGTCAACGACCCCTTCGTGATGAAGGCCTTCGGCGAGGCGACCGGCGCGACCGAGGCCGGCATCACAATGCTGTCGGACCCCAAGGGCGATTTCGCCCGCGCCATGGGCCTGACCTTCAGCGTCGAGGCCATCGGCCTCTACGACCGGTCGCAGCGCTATGCGATGGTGGTCAAGGGCGGCCGCGTGACCATCCTGCACGTCGAGACCGGGCGCGGCACCTGCGAGGTATCGGGCGGCGAGGCCCTGCTGAAGGCCGTGACCGCGCAGGCGGCTTGACGGCGTCCCGCCGCCGCCGCGTCCCCCGCTCAGGCGGTGCGGGACGCGGCGGCGACGGCGCCGACCATGTTCAGCGTGCGGGTGGGGAACGGGATCTCGATCCCTCCCGCGTCCAGCGCATCCTTCACGTTCCGGTTGGCGTCGGTCTGGAAGCCCCAGGCATCGGCGGACTTGCACCAGACCCGCACCATGAAGTCGACCGAGAAATCGTTGAGCGACGTCACCTGGATGAACGGCTCGGGGTCGGCCATGGCGCGGGGATCGGCCATGACCGTGCCGAGGATGATGTCCCGCGCTTGGCCGAGGTCGGCGCCGTAGGACACGCCGAACGTCCACTCGATCCGCCGCAGCGGATAGGCCGAGTAGTTGACGATGGTGTTCCCCCAGACCTGCGCGTTGGGGATGATGATCTGAAGGTTCCCGATACTTGCCAGCTCGGTGAAGTTGAGGTTGATCATCTTCACCGTCCCCATCTGCCCGCCGACGTCGACGAAATCGCCGATCTTGATGGGACGGAAGAACACGATCATCACCCCCGCCGCCACGTTCGACAACGTGCCCTGCAACGCCAGGCCGATGGCGAGGCCGGCGGCGCCGATGACGGCGACGATGGAGGTCGTGCGAACGCCGAAGGTGTTGAGCACGAAGAGCAGCGTGAAGCCGATGATGGCGTAGCGCAGCAGATTGCCGAGGAAGTTGAAGAGCGTGACGTCGAGGTGCGGATTGCGGCCGCCGATGGCCGCGATGCGCCGGTTCGCCCAGCCGGACAACGTGAAGCCCACGATCACCATGACCGTGGCCAGCAGGACGTTGCCCGTTAGTCCGACAAGGAACTCTATCGACAGAAGATCGCCGACGGTCGTCCCTGCGGCGATCTGGAAGGCAAGCAGGCGGTCTAGCATTGGGGAATGGCGTCCAGGGCGTGCGCGAGGTCGATGTCGCGCCGGGTGAGACCACCGGAGTCGTAGGTTGTCAACGTCACCCAGACGCGGTCGTACGTGTTGGACCAGTCGGGATGGTGATCCATCCGCTCGGCGATCAGGGCCGCGCGCGACATCCAGCCCCATGCGGCGCCGAATCCGTCGAAGCGCCAGCTTTTGCACAGCTTGCCGCCGTCGGGCGACGCCTCCCACCCCGACGCGGTCAGTGTCGGCAGCAGCGCCGCGCGCTCGTCCGGGGTCAGCAGTGCGGTCAGTCCGGCTCTCCTGTGGTGCCCGCGTTCGTTCGCCGGAACGGTCCGTAGCCGGTGAGGACCTCGATCTCCTCATCCACCGCCGCCCGCTCGGCCGCGAGATAGGTCTTGACCGCCTGCGCGAATCCCTCGTCGGCGAACCAGTGCAGCGAATGGGTCGTCACGGGCAGATAGCCGCGCGCCAGCTTGTGCTCCCCCTGGGCGCCGGCCTCGACCACGCGGCGGCCATTGGCCAATGCCCAGTCGATCGCCTGGTAATAGCAAAGCTCGAAATGCAGGCAGGGGTGGTCGCGGGTGCAGCCCCAGTAGCGCCCGTAAAGCGTGTCGCGGCCGATCACGTTCAGCGCGCCCGCCACCGGACTATCGCCGTCCATGGCGAGGATAAGGAGGATGTCGTCGCGCAGCCGGTCCTGCGCGATGTCGAAGAACCGCCGGGTGAGGTAGGGCGTGCCCCATTTGCGCGCGCCCGTGTCCTGATAGAATTGCCAGAACGCGTCCCAGTGGTGCGGCCGGATGGCGTCGCCCGTCAGATGGACGATGGTCCCGCCGAACCCCTGCGCCGTCTGGCGTTCCTTGCGGATGTTCTTGCGCTTGCGGCTGGACAGCGACGCGAGGAAGCCGTCGAACGTTCCGTAGCCGGCATCGTGCCAGTGGAACTGCTGTCCGATGCGGTGCATCAGCCCCAGGCGCGCGCCGTCCTCCGCCTCATTCGCGGTGCAGAACGTCACGTGAAGCGACGACAGGCGGTTGCGCTCGGCGATAGCCGTGGCGCCCTGGATCAGCGCCGCGCGGCCCGTCTCTTCGAAGCCGGACAGGGTCAGAAATCGGCGGCCGGTGGCGGGGGTGAAGGGCACGGCGATCTGCAACTTGGGATAATAGCGCCCGCCCGCACGTTCGTAGGCATGGGCCCAGCTATGATCGAAGATATACTCGCCCTGGCTGTGGCCCTTGGCGTAAAGCGGCGCGCAGGCGATCGTCCGGCCGTCGATGCGCGCCGTCAGGTACTGCGGCTGCCAGCCGCTGCCGGGGCCGACCGAACCGCTCTCTTCCAGCGCGGCCAGGAACCGGTGGGTCGTGAAGGGATCGGCGGGCGCGCCGCCTTCGGCCGCCTCGGGGCAGGCGCAGGCGTCCCAGTCGCCCACGTCGATGGCGGCAATGGTCTGGTGCGCCTCGATCTCGACCTGGGTCGCGGCGTCGTCGGTCCGGGGTGTCGGCTGCATCGCGGCACAAGGTGGATGTGGCGGCGGTGCCGTCAAGGTGCCTCGGGGATGGCGGGGGCGTATCCCTCGAACGTGATGTTGTGGGCGATGGCCCGTGCGGCGGTTTCCTGCGCGGGACTGCGGATCGTCCAGCACAGGATCGCGGCGCCTCGTCTGCGCAGCTCGGCGATCCGCGGGTGGCCGAGGTCCGCCGCGCGGTGGCTGACGAAACAGGCGGCGACGCGGTCGTATGTGTCAATCGCGGTCAGCGCGCGGTTCTCTTCGGTGTCCTCCGGCCAGACCATCGTGGTCAGGCCCCGCGGAACGGCCGGAGCGATGTCCGCCATCGCGGCGACGCTTGCGGGGTCGAAGGACATGACCGCCACCGGGCCGCGGTAGCCCGCCACATCGCGCGCGACGGCCGTCTCCAGGCGCCGATCGGCGTTCTGCGCGCGATCCTCGTCGGACTTGATCTCGATCAGGATCGGCACGCGGCCTTTGACCTGGGCGAGGATGTCGCCCAGGCAGGGTATCCGTTCCTTGCCGCCCAGAAGCGGAAGGCTGGCGATATCGACGAGGCTCCGCGCGGCGACCGGCCCCCGTCGGCCGGTCATGCGGTCGAGGTCCCTGTCGTGGAACACCACCGCTGCGCCATCCGAAGTCGCCTGAACGTCGATCTCGATCCCGTATCCCGCGGCGACGGCCGCCGCCACGGCGGCACGGCTGTTCTCGGGTCGGCCGGGTCCGTGCAGCGCGCGGTGGGCGATGGGCGCGCCGAGGAACGCGGCCGGCAGACCGCTGGCCGGCATCACTCCCGGATCTGGAAGATACCTTCGATCTCGACCGAAACGCCGAAGGGCAGCGCGGCCACCCCCACGGCGGAGCGGGCATGCCGGCCCGCGTCGCCCAGTGCCTCGACCAGGAAATCGGAGCATCCGTTGATCACCTTCGGCTGATCGCCGAACGCGGGCGTCGAATTGACGAAACCCGTCAGCTTCACCACCCGGACGAGCCGCGACAGGTCGCCGTCGCAGGCCGCCCGGACCTGGGCCAGAAGGTAGAGCGCGCAGGTCTTCGCGGCGGCCGCGCCGGCGGCGACGTCGGTATCCTCGCCCAGCCGTCCGCGGATCGGCCCGTCCGCGTCCTGTGCGATCTGCCCGGAGACGTAGAGCATGTCGCCGGCCTTGACGTGAGGGACGTAGTTCGCCGCGGGAGATGCCGCGACGGGCAGTATCTCGGTCAGCGCGGCCAGTCTGTCCGCTGCTATGTCGGTCATGAGATGCTCCTATAGCTGGCGGACGAAAGCTGCCCGGGCGAGATGCACCCTGTCGCGGCAGCATCGCATTGGCAACATGCGCTCATCGCGAAGCGCGGCGGCAGGCGACTGCTGGAGGCCGGCCGTATCCCTCGGCGCCGCGCCGCCCCGGCAAAGGGCGAACCGATGTCGAGCGAACTCCGCGCCGGTGGCGGCGATACCTGTGATCGTTGGCGCGGGCGGAGCGCGGTGGCTCAGCCTTCCCGGAAGGCCTTGGTGAAGTAGTCGGCCAGCGGTTTCACCAGATAGGCGATGGGCGTGCGGTCGGCGGTGCGGATGAACGCCTCCACCGGCATGCCCGGGATGAGCGCCAGATCCTCGGGCATCTTTTCGATCTCGCCTTCCTTCAGTCGGATTTCGGCCCGGTAGAAGGACGCGCCGGCCCGTTCGTCGGTGAAGGCATCGGCGGAGACCTGGAGCACCTCGCCGAAGAGTTCGGGCGTCGTACGCGAATCGAAGGCGCTGAAGCGCAGCGTGACATCCTGGCCTACGCGGACCTGGTCGATGTTGTTCGGCTCGACCCGCACGGCGATGACCAGCGGGCGGTCCTGCGGCACGATGTAGAGCAGCGGGTCGGCCGGGCGGATGACCGAGCGTTCCGCGAAGACGGTGAGGCCGTAGACGATGCCCGACACGGGCGCGCGGATGTCGAGCCGACTGAGCTGCTCGCGCAGGCTGTTGCGCGTCTCGACGAACTCGAGCTCGCGGAACTGGAGGTCGCGCAGCTGGGTGATCGCCTCCTCACGCCGCGTGCTGTCGAGCTTCAGGATCTCGATCTCGACCTCGGCTATGCGCTCGGACGCCTCGCCGGCGTCGGCCAGCAGTTCGCCGGCGGTGCCGCGCAGGCTGGCGTCCTCCCGCTGGAGGGCGGAAACGCGGCTGGCCTGTGCGAGGCCGCGGTCCAGAAGGCTCTGCTGGTCCTCCAGCTCCTTCGCGATGAAGGTCAACTGGCTGTCCAGCGCCGCCTGCTGGGCGGTGATCCCCTCGATCTGGCGGGTGATCTGAAGGCTGCGGCCGCGCAGTTGCTCGACCGAACGCTGGATGGTCGTCGCGCGTGCCTCGAAAAGGCGCTGTTGACCGTCCATCAATGCCGCGGCTTGCGGGTCCACAAGCGCCGTGGCCACCAGCTCGGTAGGGAAGATGATCTTGTCCGCGCCGTCGCGCTCGGCCTCGAGCCGGCCGCGCCTGGCCTGGAGTTCCTGGATCTGGCTTTCGGCCGTGGTGAGGCGGGATCGCAGCAGCGTCGCGTCCAGCCCGATCAGGATATCGCCTGCCTCGACCCGGTCGCCCTCGTCGACGAGGATGGTCTCGACCACGCCGCCGTCGGGATGCTGCACGACCTGCCGGTTGCGATCGACCTCGATCTGGCCGGTCGAGATGATGGCGCCCGCGATGTTCGTCGTGGCGGCCCATGTCCCGAATCCGCCGACCAGAACCAGCAATGCCACGATGCCCAGGATCGTGGGCCGGACGGCAGACCATGCACGCGGCCCGGCTGCGGCCTGGGCCGGCCGGGGCGCGGGAGCACCGCCCTGACCCGTCGCCGGCGCAGGGGCCGAGACAGGGCGCGGCGAGCCGTCCTTGGGCCGGCCGGCGACGGCCGAATCGGCGAACGAGGTCTCGACCACGGTCGCGCCGCGCGGCGCTTCGGAAACGCGACCGCCGCCGGGCGTCGCATTGCCCGGCACGGCCTCGCGCACGGGAACCTTGGCGGTTTCGGCGCGGATGGGAAGGCGGCTCACGACACGCCTCCCGTACCGGTACGCTGCGAGATCTCGGCGTGGTTCGACACCGTCCCCTGCAGCACCTCGTCTCTCGGGCCGAACGCGCGTCGCATGCCGTTCTCGAGGACCAGCAGCCGGTCGCATTCCTGGATCGCGGCCGGGCGGTGCGCCATGATGAGGACGGCGCCGCCTTCGGCCTTGATCTGCCGGGTCGCGACGTTGAGGGCTTCACTGCCCTCATTGTCGAGGTTCGAATTCGGCTCGTCGAGGACCAGCACGACAGGTTCCCCGTAGAGGGCGCGCGCCAGGCCGATACGCTGCACCTGACCGCCCGAAAGCCGCCCGCCGGCCGGACCGACGCGGGTGTCGTAGCCGTCGGGCAGTTCGAGTATCATGTTGTGAGCGGCTGCCTTCTGGGCCGCACGTACGACGGCGGCGTCGTCGGGCTGCGTCGACAGGCGGGCGATGTTCTCGGCGATGGTGCCGTCGAAAAGCTGCACCCGCTGCGGCAGATAGCCGATGTGCTGGCCCAGGACGTCCGGCTCGTACTGGTCGAGCGCTGCGCCATCCAGCCTGATCTTGCCGCCCGACAGCCGCCAGACCCCGACGATGGCACGCGCCAGCGTGGACTTGCCCGAACCGGAGGGGCCGATGACGCCCACGGCCTCGCCCGGCTGAACGTCGAACGACACCATGCGCAGCGACGCCTGCGTCTGGCCGGGCGGTATCACCGTCGCCTGGACGATCGCGAGCCGTGCGCGCGGCTTGGGCAGGGCGGTGCGCGGCGGCTCTTCCCCGACGCTGCCCAGCAATCCGGCGAGCGAGTTCCAGCCCTGCCGCGCACGCTGCATCAAGGACCACTGGCCGATGGCCATGTCGATGGGCGCGAGCGCGCGCCCCATCAGGATGGACGCCGCAATCATGCCGCCTGGCGTCATCTGCGACTGCAGGACGAGGTAGGCACCCAGACCCAGCATGGCCGACTGCAGGAACAGCCGGAAGGTCCGCGTCATCGCGGTGAAGCCGCCGCCGAGGTCGCTGGACGTGATCGTCTGCGTCAGCGAGTTCTCGCGCAGCTTCTGCCAGCGTTCGAACGTGGCGTGCTGCATGCCGAGCGACCGCACCATCTCGGCCTCCTGGCGGATCTGTTCGGACATGCGTTCGGCCTGCATCGTGGCGCCGTTGGCGCGCGCGACGGGACCGGTGGTGGTCATCTGGTTGACGATCGCCACGACGACCAGAACGCCGCCGCCACCGATCGCCAGCCACCCAAGCCACGGATGGAAAAGCGCGATGGCGGCAAGGAACACCGGCGTCCAGGGCAGGTCGAAGAAAGCCGTCAGGACGGGGGCCGACAGCAGCCGCTGCACCGCCTCGAGGTCGCGTAGATTGTTCTGTTGCGCATCGTCGCGGTCGGGGGCCATGGCCGCCCGGCGCAGCGTCGCGGCAAAGACCCGGCGGTCCAGCCGCGACTGGAACCGCGCCCCGATGCGCGCGAGGATCCGTCCGCGGGCGAAATCGAGTATACCCATGATGAGGAACAGGAACGCCATCAGCACGAAGAGGGCGAGCAGCGTCTCTTCGGACCGTGAGCCGAGGACGCGGTCGTAGACCTGCAACATGAAGATCGGTCCGGTCAGCATCAGCAGGTTGACGAAGACGCTGAAGACCCCGACCGTCCAGAACAGCCGGCGGCTTTCCGAGCGTACGGCGGCCAGTTCGGCACGGCCCCGCTTTTCGTCGTTGAGTTGGGTCATCGGGAATCCATGCGCTGGTGACTGATGCCCTTGTGGGCGAAATTGCTGAATCTACGATTAAATGGCGCGACTATGCTGATCGTGATAGGTCCGGGCGGCCCTATGGTCAACGATCCCAATAGCTAGCGCGCCTTCAGTTCGCCCAGCAAACCCGGCGCCAGCGTACGGCCCCTCAGCCGCGCGCGGTAGACCGGCAGGGATTCGGCCACCCGCATCACGTAGTTGCGGGTCTCGTCGAAGGGAATGTGCTCGATCCAGTCGACCACGTCGACCGCGGGGTCGCGCGGGTCGCCGCCGTCGGCCATCCATGCGGCGGCCCGGCTGGGTCCGGCATTGTAGCCGACCGATACAAGCACGGGGTTCGCACCGAATCGCCGTTCCAGCAACGCCAGATAGGCTGTCCCCAGGGTCGCGTTGTAGGCGGGGTCGCTCAGCAGGCGGGCGGCCGAATAGGGCAGACCGACGGCGCGGGCCATGTCCTGTGCCGTCCCGGGCATGAGCTGCATCAGCCCGCGCGCGCCGGCGCCGGAAACGACGGTGGGGTCGAACTCGCTTTCGCGCCGCGCGATGGCCAAAGCCAGTTCCGGCGCGACGGACGGGTCGGTCGGGCCGAGGTCGACGACGGGGTAGAGGCTGCGCGGCAGCTCGATCCCCCGGCGCGAGGCGCCCTTGGCGATCATCAGCGCCAGATGCGGTCCGCCCACATCGGATGCCAGATCAGCCAGGGCTGCGTTCAGTGGGCCGTCGAGGGACTCTCCCAGGTGGACGAGGAACCGTTCGGCCAGGTCGCGTTCCCCGGCGCCGTGCAGCAGCAGGGCCGCGCGCAACACCGAGGATTGCGTGACGGATGCCGGAAGGGCCGGCGCCGGCGCGAGTCCGGCCAGCGCCGGGTCGGCCGGGAGCCCGCCGGCCTGTGCGGCAAGCTGGCCGTAGAATGTCGTCTGCCATTCGGCCCCGAAGGCATAGGCCGCGGCAGCGCCTTCGGCGTCGCCGGCGGCCTCCAGCGCGCGACCCTCCCAGTAGCCCGCGCGCCCCAGCGAGATCGGCGTGCCGACGGCGGCGCGGAATGCCCGGAAATGGCGCACGGCCGCGTCCGGGTCGTCCAGGAACCGAAGGGCAAGGTAGCCAGAGAGCCATTCGAGGTCGGCAAAGTCCGAACCCGCGCTCAGACCATGTGTCGACGCCGCCGCATAGGCGCGGGCATGATCGCCGTCGCGCATCGCTTCGCGGGCGAGGCTGCGGCGGGCCCGCGCCCACCGCTCTGGGCGGCCCAGCGTCGCGGCAGAAGCGCTGCGCCCGATCATGAAGTCCATTGCGTCGGCGCGCCGGCCGCGATCCATCCGCCAGACGAAACGGTCGTGCGACAGTCCCGGATCCTCGGCCAGCGCGGCGGGCACCCGCTCCATCGCCGCCGTCACCCCGTCGCCCGAACGCAGCGCCAGACGCGCCCGCGCCACCGCGACCGTCCCGGCGTCCTCGACGCGCGCAAGCTGTCGTTCCGCCGCCGCCGTCTCGCCCTGCCAGAGCATCGCGTCCAGCCGCGCGGCGTGCAGCGGCGTCATGGCCTCGGGGGCGAGGGCCAGCAGGCGCGCCTCGGACCTGTCGCCTAGGGGCAGCGCGGTCCAGGCACGCGCGACGACACGGGCGGCGGCGGTGGCATCGCCCAGCGCGACATGCGCCCGTGCCAGTGCAAGGACGCCGTCTCCGGTCTGAGGCGGCGCGTCCTCGAGAAAGGCGACGACATCGGCAGACCGCCCGGCCATCGGCAGTGCGCCCTCCATCCGGCGCCCCAGATAGGCGAGCCCCGGCCAGTCGGGATTGCGGCGCACGAATTCGCGGGCGTCGTCGAAATCGCCCCGCCCCGCCCGGAGGCGGTGCCATTCGACGATATCCTGCGCGAGGGGGCCTGCCCGCGCGGCTGCCGTGGCGGCAGCGTCCCAGCTGCCGCGGCGCACAAGGATCATCGCCGCCGACAGGGCCCGCGATGCGCCCGGCCGCGCCTGCGGGCGCATCGCGGGCGGAACGGACGGCACCGCGACCGGCGGATTGCGGGGGGTCGCGGCCTGACTCGCCTGCCCCGGTTCGGCGGCCGGCAGCGCCGCGGGCGCGATGGCAGGAACCGGGCGGGACGGCGGCGCGACGCGGTCCCGGCCCTGCGCGCCCGCGACGGCCGGCACGAGGGCCGCGGCCAGAAGGAAGAGAGCGGTGCGCAGCATCATCGGCTCCGCATAAGGGCCGCGCCGTGCCATGCCAACTCACGTTGCCATCATCGGCCAAGAAGGGGCCGCGCGACAACTTGGCATCGGCAGCGGCCGCGGCTAGGGTCCGCGCCACGCGACGCCGGTCCGAGGACGCCAAACCCATGATACTTCAAGGTTCCATACCCGCCCTCGTCACCCCCTTCGCGGCGGATGGATCGGTCGACATGGACGCCCTGCGCAAGTTGATCGACTGGCACGTCGAGGCCGGATCGCATGGTCTGGCGCCCGTCGGCACGACCGGAGAAAGCCCGACGCTGAGCCATGCCGAGCACGAGGCCGTCGTCGCCGAGGTGGTGCGCCACGCGGCAGGCCGCCTGCCGGTGATCGCCGGCGCCGGGTCGAACAACACCGCCGAGGGCATCCGCTTCGTGCGCCACGCGGCAGAAGTCGGCGCCGACGCTGCACTGGTGGTGACGCCCTACTACAACAAGCCGACGCAGGCGGGGCTGATCGCGCATTTCACGGCCCTGCACGATGCCGCGGAGATCCCCATCGTCATCTACAACATTCCCGGGCGGTCCGTCGTCGACATGACCCCCGCCACCATGGCCGGGCTTGCGCGGCTGCCGCGGATCGTCGGCGTCAAGGACGCGACCGGCGACGTGGTACGCGTCAGCCACCAGAGGCGCCTTTGCCGGCCGGACTTCGTGCAGCTCAGCGGCGAGGACGCCAGCGCGCTGGGCTTCAACGCGCATGGCGGTTGCGGCGCGATCAGCGTCACCGCGAACGTCGCCCCCGCCCTTTGCGCCCGGTTCCAGACCGCGACGCTGGAGGGGCGCTGGTCCGACGCGCTGGAGATGCACGACCGCCTGATGCCGCTGCATACCGCCCTGTTCATCGAACCCGGCCTTGCCGGCGCGAAGTACGGTCTGTCGCTGCTGGGCCGCTGCCGCGAGGACGTGCGCCTGCCGCTCCTGGCGCTGACGGAGGGCACCCGCATGGCCATCAAGGACGCGATGATCGGCCTGGACCTCATCGGCTGACATGGGCGGCACCGCCCATATCGTCGCAGGCTCCACCGGCGCGGGCAAGACGACGTATGCGCTCGCGCTGGCCGAACGCGAGGGCGCGGTGCGCTTCGGCATCGACGACTGGATGACGACGCTCTTCTGGCCGGACGCCGTGCCGGGCGCCGATTTCGATTGGGCCATCGAGAGGGTCGAGCGCTGCGTGACCCAGATGAAGGCGGTGATGGCGCCAATGGTGCGCGCCGGTACGGACGCGGTCGTCGACATCGGCTTTACCACTTTCGCCGAACGCGCCGCCTTCGCCCGTTGGGCGGCCGCCGAGGACGTGGCCCTGCGCCTCCACCTCATCGATCTGCCCGCGCACATCCGCTGGTCCCGGGTCGAACGCCGCAACGCCGAGCGCGGGGCGACCTTCGCCATCACTGTCACGCGCGAGATGTTCGACGGCGTCGAGGCCCGCTGGCAGGTCCCCGACGCGCGCGAGTTCGCCCGCCTGAACGGCGTCCGCGTCGCCTGAAGTCCGACCGGGCCGCGCACCGCGCATATCGAGATCGCGGGGGACACCGCCGCATACAGGGCGACACCCGGTCGGTCGTCGCCCCGCCCGGGCCGTCGCAGGCGTCGGTTTCCATGCAGGCACGGATCCGTCACCCGATCCGTCGAAACCCGGATCGCGACCGGCGCGCCCCCGTCCGGGCCGCACCGCTGGACAGGCCGCGCGCCCCCGCATATCTGGGAAGGATGGCCCCCAAGGACATGAACCCGAACTACAAGGTCGTCGCCGAGAACCGGCGCGCGCGCTACGACTACGCCATCGAGGACGACCTCGAATGCGGCATCGTGCTGAGCGGCTCCGAGGTCAAGTCGATGCGTCGCAACACCTCGACCATCGCCGAGAGCTATGCCGCCGTCGAAGGCGGGCAGCTGTGGCTGGTCAACAGCTACATCGCCCCCTACGAACAGGCCATGTTCGGGCACGAGGACCGCGCGCGCCGCAAGCTGCTGGTCTCGCGCAAGCAGCTGGCAGACCTGTGGCAGGCGACGCAGCGCAAGGGCATGACGCTGGTGCCGCTGGTGCTCTACTTCAACCACAAGGGCATCGCCAAGGTGAAGGTCGGCATCGCCAAGGGCCGCCAGACCCAGGACAAGCGGCAGCACGACGCCAAGCGCGACTGGGCCCGCCAGAAGGCCCGCCTGATGAAGCAGAACGGGTGACGGCGGCGGCCGGACGTTGGCTGCGACCCCTGCCGGCCCCGACGAATGCAACGCGGCGACCCAAATGAAGGACTACGGTATGACCGACCCGCTCGTCACCACCGCCGAGGTCGCTGAACGCCTTGGCGACCCAAGCCTGCGCCTGCTGGACGCAAGCTGGCACATGCCCGACGCCGGCCGTGACGCGGCGGCCGAGTTCGCGACGCAGCACCTCCCCGGCGCCCGGTTCCTCGATCTGGAGGCGTTCAGCGCCCCGGACGGGTTGCCGCACACGCTGCCCGAGGCCGATGCCTTTGCCGCCTCGCTGGGCGCGCTGGGCATTTCGGACGGGGACAGCGTCGTGGTCTACGATGCGGCGGGCCTCTTCTCGGCACCGCGGGCGTGGTGGATGCTGCGCGCCATGGGCCACGACGACGTGGCAGTGATGGACGGCGGCTTGCCAAAATGGATGGCCGAGGGCCGTCCGGTGACGGACGAGACCGGCCCCGTTGCCCCCGCCACGCCGGGCGCGACCCGTAACGATGCGCTGGTCGCCGATGGCGACGACGTCGCCGCCGCATCGCTGAACGACACCGCTCAGATCGTCGACGCGCGTTCGGCCGCGCGTTTCTCGGGTGCGTCACCCGAGCCGCGGCCCGGCCTGCGGGCGGGGCACATCCCGGGCTCGCTCAACCTGCCCTACGGCGCCGTGCTGAACCCCGACGGCACGATGAAGGATGCGCATGCGCTGCGCACCGCATTCGCCGACGCCGGCGTCGACGTCGACCGGCCCGTCGTCACCACGTGCGGATCGGGCGTCACCGCCGCGATACTGTCGCTGGCGCTGGCCCGCCTCGGCCACCCGGACCATGCCCTCTACGACGGATCCTGGGCCGACTGGGGGCGCGAGGGCGGCCGCCCCGTCGGCACGCTTACCTGAGGACGCCTGACATGTTGACCGCCCTTTCACCGCAGCCCGCCGACAAGATCCTCGCCCTGATGCAGACCTTCCGCGACGACCCGCGGACGGACAAGATCGACCTTGGCGTCGGCGTCTACCGCGACGCGCAGGGCGTCACGCCCGTGATGCGGGCAGTCAAGGCGGCCGAGCGTCGGATATGGGAGGGGCAGACCACCAAGGCCTACACCGCCCTTGCTGGCGACCCGGCCTATACCGGCGCCCTATCGGCAATGATCCTGGGCGACGCTGTCGAGGCCGGGCGCATCGCCGCCGCCGCGACGCCGGGCGGGACCGGCGCCATCCGTCAGGGGCTGGAACTGGTGCGCATGGCCAGCCCCGATGCCACGGTCTGGTTCTCGGATCCGACATGGCCGAACCACTTGTCCATCGCCGGGCACCTTCGGACGAAGACGCGGCAATACCGCTATTTCGACGCCGCCGCCGGGACCGTCGATGTCGAAGGGATGCTGGGCGACCTCGAGTCGGTCAGGCGCGGCGATGTCGTCGTGCTGCACGGGTGCTGCCACAACCCCACCGGCGCCAACCCTACGCAAGGCGACTGGGCGCGGATCGTCGCCGTCCTGCAGGAGCGTGGCGCGGTACCCTTCGTCGACCTCGCCTATCAGGGCTTCGGCGACGGGCTGGAGGCGGACGCCGCCGCCACGCGGACCATCGCCGCCGCTTTGCCGGAGTGCCTGATCGCGGCTTCATGCTCGAAGAACTTCGGCATCTACCGCGAACGAACGGGGCTGCTGATCGCCGTCGCACCCGACACGGGCGCGCGCGACCTCGCCCAGGGAACGCTGGCGCATCTCAACCGCCAGAACTTCTCGTTCCCGCCCGACCACGGCGCGCGCATCGTCTCAACCATCCTGCACGACGACGCGCTCCGCGCAGACTGGCAGGCCGAGCTGGAGGATGTGCGCCGCGGCATGCTGGTCCTGCGTCGCAGCCTTGCGGACGAGTTGCGGCAGCGCTCCAATTCGGATCGGTTCGACTTCATCGCGCAGCATCGCGGCATGTTCTCTCGGCTGGCTGCGACGCCTGAACAGATCGAGACGCTGCGGGCCGACCACGGCATCTACATCGTGGGCGACGGCCGCATCAACATTGCCGGCCTGAATGCGACGACGGTCCCGGTTCTCGCGCAGGCCATCGTCGCTACCGGGATCTGATCCTTCCGGCCGGCGTCACACGACCGATGCGCAGAGCGGACCGTCGCGGCGGGTTTCTGCGTTTGGCCGGCCCTGACCGCATGCACCGGGGTGCAGGCCGGACCCGGATACCGCGCAACGCCAGCCACGCGAGGCTGCTTGTTCACGACAGCAAATGAAAAAGCCCGGGCACCTTTCGGTGTCCGGGCAGGGTGGCGTCGGCCCGCCGGGAGGAGGTGACGGGCCAGCGCTTCGGTGTCGGATCAGCCCTTGGCGAACTCGGGATAGGCCTCCATGCCCATCTCGGACACGTCGAGGCCGGCGATCTCGGCTTCCTCGGATACCCGCAGTCCCATGATCGCCTTGATGAGCAGCCAGACGATCCCGGACGACACGACCACGAAGGCGCCGACGACGAGGATCGAGAACGCCTGGGTCCCGATGCTGGCCTCGTCGTTGGTCAGCACCACCGCGAACGTGCCCCAGATGCCGGCGAAGAGGTGGACGGGGATGGCGCCGACCACGTCGTCGATCTTCATCTTGTCCAGCATCGGCACCGCGAAGACGACGATCACGCCGCCGATGGCGCCGATCAGCGTGGCAGCCCCGAGGGAGGGCGTCAGCGGCTCGGCCGTGATGGACACGAGGCCCGCCAGTGCGCCGTTGAGCACCATCGTCAGGTCCGGCTTGCGGTAGAGGATCTGCGTCAGGATCAGCGCCGCCACGGCCCCGCCGGCGGCGGCCGTGTTGGTGTTGGCGAAGATGCGGCTGACGTCGGCCACGTCGCCGATCGACCCCATGGCCAGTTGCGATCCGCCGTTGAACCCGAACCAGCCCAGCCACAGGATGAACGTGCCCAGCGTCGCCAGCGCGAGGTTGCTGCCCGGCATCGGGGTCACGCGGCCGTCCTTGCCGTACTTGCCCAGACGCGGCCCGAGGATGATGGCGCCGGTCAAAGCCGCCCAGCCGCCGACCGAATGAACCACGGTCGATCCCGCGAAGTCGAGGAAGCCCATTTCGTCCAGGAACCCGCCGCCCCACTTCCAGCTTGCCTGGATGGGGTAGATCAGCGCGGTCAGGACGATCACGAAGACGAGGAACGGCCAGAGCTTGATGCGCTCGGCCAGCGCGCCCGACACGATCGAGGCTGTCGCGGCGCAGAACATCAGCTGGAAGAAGAAGTCCGACCCGGTCGAGGCGTATTCCGCGTCGTCCACCGCATCGATGCCGACGCCGACCGCCTCGAGCACGCCAACGGCCGGGAACAGCGCCGAGAAGTAGCCCTCGATCGCCCAGTCGCCCAGCGGATACATCAGGTTGTAGCCGATCAGGTAGTAGAAGATCGACGCCAGGCTGAAGAGCGCGACGTTCTTGGTCATCTGCATCGTGACGTTCTTGGAGCGGACAAGCCCGCCCTCCAGCATCGCGAAGCCCGCCGCCATGAAGAACACCAGAAAGCCGCCCATCAGGAAGAGGAGCGAGTTGAGTATCCAGACCACATCGGGAGGCACGGCCGCGGTCGCGGCGACGTCGGCCGCCTCCTGCGCCAGCCCGGCCGCGGGCATCAGCGCCAGCGCTCCGATCGTCAGAAATCTCGTTAGTCTCATGGCATCCATATCCTTGTCCCCATCTCATCCACCGGCCCGCGTCCGCGGTCGGTCGCCACGTCGGGCGTCACTCGTTTCAGACGGCGTCGTCGCCGGTTTCGCCGGTGCGCACGCGGACGGCGCTTTCGACGTCCAGAACGAAAATCTTCCCGTCGCCGATCTTGTCGGTCTTCGACGCGGCGACGATGGCGTCCACCGCCTGCTCGGCGATGGCGTCGGCAACCACGATCTCCAGCTTGACCTTCGGCACGAAGTTCACGGCGTACTCGGCGCCCCGATAGATCTCGGTATGGCCCGATTGCGCGCCGAAGCCCTTGATCTCGGTGACCATCATGCCGCGCACCCCGATCGACGTCAGAGCCTCGCGCACCTCTTCCAACTTGAACGGCTTGATCGCCGCGATTATCAGTTTCACCCCTTCACCCCCATGACGTTTCGTGCGCCGGACCCGCCCGTCGGCACGGGGGGGGGCGGAACCTGCCGCAGATGACGTTGCAGCGACAAGGCCGGGCGCGGTGCCCAAGATCAAGGCGCGGTGGGTAGCCTTTCCCCTGCCCGGTCCGATAAATTGCACGGAAAATGCGCGGAACAGACCGTTTGCCGTAGATTTAGGCACGCGACGAACCTGGCGTTAACCGGCCGCGGTGTCTCTACATTCGGACTGCCACCGGGTATCACTGTGGCCGAGCAGACGACGAAAGGTCCGGGCATGGCCGGTTCCGGCAAGCGCAGGTCACCCCTGGCCGCACCACGACGCACGACGCGCAAGAAGCCCGCAGGGCCCGCGAGGCGTGCGCGTCGGCGCGTGCGCCCCCGGCGCGGCCCCCTCGCCTGGCCCTTGGCCGCGCTGCGCTGGACGGTGATGCTGCTGTGGCGGTTCGCATGGCGCGGTGCCGCGATCGCCGCGCTGATATTGGCGGCGTCCGTCTGGTATGTCACCACCACCCTGCCCGACGCGACGAACCTGCTGGACGCCCGCGCGCGCGGATCGGTGACGCTGCTGGACCGGAACGGCGAGATCTTCGCGTGGCGGGGCGAACAGTTCGGCGGCCAGATCGACGCCGCCACCATATCGCCCCACCTGCGGCACGCCGTCATCGCGACCGAGGACCGGCGCTTCTACCAGCACTTCGGCGTGTCGCCGCGCGGCGTCGCCGGAGCCATCCGCATCAACCTGTCGGAGGGACGCAGCGCCCTGTCCGGCCACGGCGGCTCGACCATCACCCAGCAGACGGCCAAGCTGCTGTGCCTCGGCGTGCCCTACGACCCCACGCAATGGAAAAGCGAGGCGGCCTACGAATCCGACTGCCGCGAGGGGTCGCTTTGGCGCAAGGCGAAGGAGGCCGTCTACGCCCTCGCCATGGAGGCGAAGTACTCGAAGGACGAGATCCTCACCATCTACCTCAACCGCGCCTTCCTGGGCGCCGGATCGCGCGGATTCGAGGCCGCGGCGCAGCGCTATTTCGGCATCTCCGCCAACGAGGTCGACCCGGCCGAGGCGGCGATGCTGGCGGGCCTGCTGGTGGCGCCCACGCGCTATGCCCCGACGGCCGATCTCCAGCGCAGTCAGGACCGCGCGGCGGTGATCGTCGGGCTGATGCGCGACCAGGGCTTCCTCACACCGGCCGAGGCCGAGGCGGCGCTGCGCAACCCGGCCACCCTGTCGGCCGCGGCCGAGGCACGGGCGGGGGGCTATTTCGCCGACTGGGTCATGTCGTCGGGCCCGGATTTCCTGACCCGCGACACGACCGAGGACGTGATCCTCCGTACCACCTTCGACGCGCGTCTCCAGACGGCAGCCGAGGACGCGCTTCAGTTCGTCTTCGACACGAAGGTGCGCGAAGGCTCCAAGGCACAGGCCGCCATCGTCGTGATGAGCGCCGACGGCGCCGTACGCGCCATGGTCGGCGGGCGCCGGTTCAAGGGCGTGGCGGGCCAGTTCAACCGCGCTATCATGGCCAAGCGGCAGACCGGATCTGCCTTCAAGCCCTTCGTCTACGCCACCGCGCTGGAGCTTGGGCATTCGCCGATGGACACGGTGGACAACTCGCCGCTGACGCTGTCCATCCCCGGATCGGGGAACTGGACGCCGTCGAACTACGACAACCGCTTCCACGGTATCGTCACGCTGACCGAGGCGCTGCGCCAGTCGCTGAACATCCCCGCGGTGAAGGTCAGCGAGGCCGTGGGCCGCGACAACGTGCGCACGGTCGCCGCCGACTTCGGCATCGACAGCGACCTCGCCGCGGGACCGGCGCTGGCGCTCGGCGCGTCGGAATCGACCCTGATCGAGATGACGGGCGCCTATGCCGGCATCCTGAACGGCGGCACGTCGGTCCAGCCTTACGGGATCCTCTCGCTGCGGCTGCAGGGCGACGACGATCCGCTGATCGGTCAGGACGGCGGCCTGGGCGAACGGGTCATCTCAGACAGGGCGGCGCGCGAGCTGGTGTGGATGATGAACAAGGTCGTCGACGGCGGCGGCACCGGCGCCCGGTCGGCGCTGGGCGACCGGCCGGCGGCTGGCAAGACGGGAACGACGCAGGCCGCGCGCGATGCGTGGTTCCTGGGCTTCACCGCCGATTACGTCGCCGGGGTGTGGATGGGCTACGACGACAACACGCCGCTGAGCGGCGTGACCGGCGGCGGCCTCCCGGCCGAGATCTGGCGCGAGACGATGCTGCGCGTCCACCAGGGCCTGCCCGCCCGCGCCCTGCCGATGGAAGCGCCGCCGAACCAGCCCCGCATGACCGCGCAGGCGCCCCGGTCCCAGGGCGGCGGCACCACGGCGAACTCGGGCAACGTCGGCCAATCCCGCCAGCAGCAGGACCAGCAGCCGGACCTGGCCGAGCGCATCATCGATTCGGTCCTGGGGAGCATCTTCGGCCGCAACTGATGCCTTGGACCTGGACATCGGGCAGCCTGGCCGGGAGCGTCGGCCGAACCGGGGATCGTTCCCCTCCCGGCGAACGCGCGACCGTCCACGACAAGACGGGTTCGTCGGCCGTCTATCCCACTGACAGGTCCACCGGCCGCGTCCAGGCGCCGTCGGATTGCGACGACCGTACGCAGGCATCGACGAATGCGACGCCAGCCAGACCGTCGGCCAGGCCCGGATAGGTCACCGCAGGGTCGGGATCGCGCCCCTTCCGGCGCGCCTCGATGGCGTCGGCGGCCTCGCGGTAGAGCGTCGCGAATCCTTCGAGGTAGCCCTCGGGGTGGCCGGCCGGGATGCGGCTGACACGGGTTGCGGCCGCGCCCGCGCCGGGGCCGGCACGGGTCAGAAGGCGTGTCGGTTCGGCCAATGGACTGTGCCACAGGTGGTCGGGCCGCTCCTGCGCCCAGTCCAGCCCGCCATGGCTGCCGTAGACACGCAGCCGCAGGGCGTTCTCGTTTCCGGGCGCCACCTGGCTGCACCACAACATGCCCCGCGCGCCGCCGACGTAACGCAGCATGACGTTCGCGTTGTCGTCCAGCCGCCGCCCCGGAACGAAGCTCTGAAGATCCGCCGCGACGCTTTCCAGTGCCAGACCCGTCACGAATCCGGCGAGGTGGAGCGCGTGGGTCCCGATGTCGCCGATGGCGCCACCCGCCCCCGATCTGGCGGGATCGGTGCGCCAGTCCGCCTGCTTTTGCCCGGTCTCCTCCAGCGCATCGGCCAGCCAGTCCTGCGGATACTCAACCTGCACCACGCGGACCTCGCCCAGATCGCCCGCCTCCACCATCGCGCGGGCCTGCCGGACCATGGGATAGCCGGTGTAGTTGTGCGTGAGCACGAAAAGCGCATCGCTGTCGGCGGCTGCCCGCGCCATCGCTCGCGCGTCCTCCACCGTGCCGGTCAGCGGCTTGTCGCAGATGACATGGATGCCGCGCGCGAGGAACGCCGCCGCGGCGGGCAGGTGCATGTGGTTGGGCGTGACGATGCTGACCGCCTCGATCCCGTCCGGGCGGCCGGCCTCGGCCTGCGCCATCGCGTCGAAGTCGGCATAGGTGCGGTCCGGGTCGATCCCCAGCTCGGCGCCCGATGCGGCGCTCCGCTCGGCCGTGGATGAGAATGCGCCCGCCACCAGCGCATAGCGGTCGTCGATCCGCGCGGCGATCCGGTGCACGCCGCCGATGAAGGCCCCCTGCCCGCCGCCGACCATCCCCAGCCTGATCCGTTCGCCCATCCGCGATCCCCTCCGTCAAACGTCCTACGCAGCGACACCGAAGGCGAACCCGACGGCGGCGGTGATCGCCATGGCCATCGCCCCCCAGAACGCCACCCGCGCCGTAGCGACCGGCACACCGGCGCCGCCGGCAACCGCGCCCAGCGCACCCAGCCCGCCCAGAAACACCAGCGTCGCCGCCGGCACCGCCCAGATCGCCGTTCCCACGGGCGCCAGCAGGACGACGGCCAACGGAAGCACCGCCCCCACCGCAAAGCTGACGGCCGAGGCCGCGGCGGCCTGAAGCGGGCGTGCGGTGGTCAGCTCGGTTATATTGAGTTCCTCGCGAACATGGGCCGCCAGCGCGTCGTGCGCCGTCAGCTGGCGCGCAACGTCGAGGGCCGTGCCGGCGCTGATACCGCGTGCCTCGAAGGACTGGGCCAGCTCGCGCAGCTCGTACTCGGGCCGGTCCGCCAGTTCCTGCCGCTCGCGCGCGATCTCTGCCGTCTCGGTATCGGCCTGAGAGCTGACGGAGACGTACTCGCCCGCGGCCATCGACATTGCCCCGGCGGCAAGGCCCGCGATCCCTGCCGTGACGATCTGGCCCTGCGGGGCCGCGGCCGCCGCCACGCCGACAATGATGCTGGCAGTGGACACGAGGCCGTCGTTGGCACCCAGAACCGCCGCGCGCAGCCAGCCCACGCGGTCCATCCGGTGTCCTTCGGCATGAACGCCCGCCGCCGCGGCCACCGGTGCGTCCGTCACCGGTCGAGGCCCAGCATCGCCCGGTTCGCCGCGTCGTCCGTGCCGCCGTCCGCGAAGTCGTCGAAGGCGCGTTCGGTGACGCGGACGATATGGTCGCGCACGAAGGCCGCGCCCTCGCGCGCGCCGTCCTCGGGGTGCTTGAGGCAGCACTCCCACTCGACCACCGGCCAGCCGTCGAACCCGTACTGCGCCAGCCTGGAGAAGACCGAGACGAAGTCGACCTGACCGTCGCCGGGGCTGCGGAACCTGCCCGCCCGGTCGATCCAGGGCTGATAGCCGCCGTAGACCCCCTGCCGGCCGGTCGGGTTCAGCTCGGCGTCCTTGACGTGGAAGAGGCCGATCCTGTCGTGATAGATGTCGATGTTGGCGAGGTAGTCCAGCGATTGAAGGACGTAGTGGGACGGATCGTAGAGCATCTTCGCGCGGGCATGATCGCCGACGCGGGCCAGGAACATCTCGAACGTGATGCCGTCGTGCAGATCCTCGCCCGGATGGATCTCATAGCACAGATCGACGCCCATCTCGTCGGCATGGTCCAGCAGCGGGCGCCAGCGGCGCGCCAGTTCGTCGAACGCGGCCTCGACCAGCCCGGCGGGGCGCTGTGGCCACGGGTAGAGATAAGGCCATGCGAGCGCGCCGGAGAACGTCGCATGGGCGGTCATCCCGAGGTTGCGCGAGGCGGTCAGCGCCTTGCGCACCTGGTCGACGGCCCATTCCTGTCGCGCCCTGGGGTCCCCGTGGACCGACGGCGTCGCGAACCCGTCGAACCCAATGTCGTAGGCCGGGTGCACCGCGACGAGCTGACCCTGAAGATGGGTGCTTAGCTCGGTCACCTCAATGCCGTTTGCGGACGCCACGCCCTTCCATTCGTCGCACCAGTCGCGGCTTTCGGCCGCCCGGCCCAGATCGAAAAGGCGCGCGTCCCAGCTGGGCACCTGCACGCCCTCGTAGCCGCAGTCCGCGGCCCACCTCGTGATCCCGTCCCACGTGTCGAACGGAGCGTCATCGCCCGCGAATTGCGCCAGGAACAGCGCCGGCCCCTTCATCGTCTTCATCGCGGTCCTCCCCGGCATCGCGAACCGGCACCGTCCGGCTTGCAACGGCGCCAGCATTCCGGCGATCCCCGCCGCCGTCAATGGCGCGGCCCACCGCCGGGACCCGGTACCGGCGTTTCCCCCGGACCACGGGTGGCGGCCGGTGCCATGCCGGC
This sequence comes from uncultured Alphaproteobacteria bacterium, assembly GCA_963722905.1. Taxonomy (GTDB): domain Bacteria; phylum Pseudomonadota; class Alphaproteobacteria; order Rhodobacterales; family Rhodobacteraceae; genus CAVROT01. The sequence goes on from CAVROT010000014.1 coordinate 51,949, forward strand.
CTAGGGTCCTTCGGTCCTGACGGAGTTGATGCCATGACCGACTTCGATGCCACGCGCGCCCACTTCGACCTGCCTGAGGGGCTCGTCTATCTCGACGGCAACTCGCTGGGTCCGCTGCCGCGCGCCGTGCCCGAGCGTGTGGCGGCGATGCTGCGGGACGAGTGGGGCGCGATGCTGATCGGCGGGTGGAACGCGGCCGGCTGGATGGACGCGCCGGTACGGGCGGGCGACCGGATCGGCCGGCTGATCGGGGCGCCGGAGGGGACCGTGACCACCGGCGACACGCTGTCGGTGAAGGTCTACCAGGCCGTCGCTGCCGCCCTCGACATGGTGCCGGACCGCCGCGTGATCCTCAGCGATACCGGCAACTTTCCGACCGACCTCTACATGGCGCGCGGCCTTGCACGCACGATGGGGCGCGGCCACGTGGTCCGCTGCGTCGCCCCCGACGCGGTGCTGGACGCCATCGACGAAGACGTCGCCGTCCTGCTGCTGACCGAGGTCGACTACCGCACCGGCCGGCTGCACGACATGGCGGCGTTGACCGAGCGGGCGCACGCGGCCGGCGCGGTGACGGTATGGGATCTGGCCCACTCCGCCGGCGCCCTGCCAGTCGACGTAACGGCCGCCGGGGCGGATTTCGCCGTCGGCTGCACCTACAAGTACCTCAACGCCGGGCCGGGCGCGCCGGCCTTCATCCATGTCGCCCCGCGCCATGCCGGCACCGTGGCGCCCGCGCTGGCGGGATGGCTGGGCCACGACGCGCCCTTCGACTTCGATCCGGACTACCGCCCCGCCCGCGGCGTCGCGCGGATGAGGGTGGGCACCCCGCCGGTGATCCAGCTGGCCGCGCTCGACGCCGCTCTCGACGTCTGGGAGGGCATCGCGATGGCCGATGTGCGCGCCCGCAGCCAGGACTTGTCGGCGCGGCTGATCGACGGCGTCGCCGCGGCCTGTCCCGCCCTGGCGCTGGCGTCCCCTGCGGATGCCGGGGCGCGCGGCAGCCAGGTGTCGTTCCGGCACCCCGAGGGTTACGCCATCGTGCGGGCGCTTGCCGCGCGGGGGGTCACTGGCGATTTCCGCGCACCCGACATCCTGCGCTTCGGCATCACGCCGCTCTACCTGCGTACCGCGGACATCGACCGTGCGGTCGATACGATGGCCGAGGTTATGGGCAGATCGCTCTGGGACGATCCCGCCTGTCGCCGGCGGGCCGGGGTGACGTGACGGGTCGCCTCGGCGGGGCGGTACATGGCGTGACTGGACCCGTCGGCCGGCCAACCTTTCGATGCCGTGGACGACGATGGCCCATCGAGGGTCCTGCCAGGGGATACCGGCGCGGCAGGGGGTGAGCGGCAGCGCGCGATGTGCTGACATGCGTCACCGGTCTGACGTCCCTGCCATGGCCGGATGGACGAAACGACCCACCGCATGCTGTTTTGCGGATCGGATATGCCCGATGTTCGGCTAGGCGGTACGGACGACGGTCATCGGCGCACGCCCTTCGGCCCAGGCAGCCAGGGCGCGGCCGAAGGCGCCGAAGAGCTTGACCGACACGGGATCGGCGGCGGCGTTGTATTCCGGGTGCCACTGCACCGACAGGGTGAAGCCGGGGGCGCCGTCGATATAGACCGCCTCTGGCGTGCCGTCGGGCGCGCGTCCGTCGATGACCAGGCGGTCGCCGGCCCGCGCGATGCCCTGACCGTGGAGCGTATTGGTCATGACCTCTTCGGCCCCCATCAGCCGCGCGAAGGGGCCGCCGGGCGTGAACCGCACCGCATGGCGCAGCGCGAACTTCTCTTCCAGCGTGCCGTCGGGGGGCATGCGGTGGTTCTGCCGGCCCGGGAGGTCGCGTATCTCGGGGTGCAGCGTACCGCCCATCGCGACGTTCACCTCCTGGAACCCGCGGCAGATGGCCAGGAACGGCTGGCCCCTCTCGACGCAGGCCCGGATCAGCGGCAGGGCGACCGCGTCGCGTGCCCGGTCGAAGGCGCCATGCGCCTCGGTCGCGGGTTCGCCGTATTCTTCGGGATGGACGTTGGGCCGGCCGCCGGTGAAGAGAAAGCCGTCGCAGGCCTCGACCACGCCAGCGAGATCGACAAGGGCAGGGTCGGCCGGCACGATCAGCGGGATCGCCCCCGAAACCTGCGCCACCGCGGCACTGTTCATCGTGCCGCAGGCGTGGGCGGGGTACTGGTCGTTGATCAGATAAGTGTTGCCGATGATGCCGACGACGGGCCGGCGGAGCGATGATGGTGTCATGACGTCGTCATCTCACGATCGCGGCCGGAAATCCACGTCTCGTGGAACGCGGTCCCCGACGCATGGCCCCCGTCGCGCACACCGCGTCCGGGAAACCGCCATCGGGAGCGGCGTCGCCCTCATCTCGCGCGGTACGGCGCCGCATACCGCCGCACGCGCGACTATGATAACCCGGAGGCGGCGCGGTCATAGCGTTCCACGCAACGCAGCACGTGACGCTCGACCAGCCGGGCGGGATCCGTGGGTATGTCGCCGAACTCCAGCCCCGAGTAATGCTGCGACACGACCGTCTCCGACGGGCGGTCGCGCGACAGGTTCGCCATCAGCCGGTCCACCGCCGCGGCAACCTCGGGGTCGGACCAGTAATACCGGATCCGGTCCGAATAGCTGTAGGTCCGCAGTCGCGCGACCGCGTCGTCCGGCCCGCGGTAGTAGTCGCGCCAGTGGACGTCGTGCGTGTCCATGACGTCCGCCACGACCTCGCGCAGCCGCGACGGGACGGGCGGGGCTGCCACATCTTCGATGGCGGCCAGCGCGAAGACGGCCTCGCGGAAGCGGAAGGTCAGCTCGGGGCCGACCTTGAGGAACAGGAAGTGGCTGCGGGTCAAGGCGCGCAGGGCTTGGGTCGGCTGATAGTCGGTCGAATGCGCTTCCAGCGTCAGGCCGGGATGCGACAGGATCGCCTGCGACAGGGGGGCGGCGCGCGCCGGATCGAACGGGTAGACCGAACTGTGGCCGAAATCGACGCCCGGCTGCGTCACGACGGAGACGATCCGCCCCCATGCCGCGTCCAGCCCCCGGTCGGCGAAGGCGTCGCGGTGGGTGAGGACGGTCCGGTCCAGGCGCTCGGACGAGGTCACGTCGAGAGCCTCGGGCTCATCGGTCTCTCCGCCGGGGATCGGGACCTCGGTGCCGATGACGTAGATCAGCCGCGCGGGATCGGGCGCATGCGCCTCGGCCACGGCGCACAGGTCGGCCGCGCGGGCCGCGATGGTCTGGAAATCGGGCGGCGTTTCCAGCCCCAGCTTCATCGACGTGTCGATATGGATCTTGGTGAACCCGGCCTCGACGTAGAGCCGGACCAGTTCGCGGGCCTTTTCCATCGCCCTGTCAGCCGGGCCGCTGCGCCATGGATTGGGGCCCAGATGGTCGCCGCCCATAAGCAGCCGGTCCATCGGCACGCCGGCCTTTGACGCCATGCCGGATACCCAGGCCATGAAGTCGTGCGGCGTCATCCCGGTATAGCCGCCCTCCTGATTCACCTGGTTGCAGGTCGCCTCGATCACGGCGGTCCGTCCGGTGCGGGCGACATAGGCGAGGATTGCCCGGATGACATGGCCGTTGGCGGTGCAGTAGCACGGCAGGCCGACGCCCTTGCCGGCCCGGTTCGCGTCGGTCAGCGCGCGAATGTCGGTCATGTCGCGTCCTCCATCGGGGTACGGTCGTGGTTCAGAAAGGCCGCGATCTCGGCCGGTCCCGAATTGCCCTCCATCGGACCGCGGCGGGTCACGGCGATGGCGCCGGCGGCGTTCGCCATGCGGCCCGCCTCGGCCAGCGTCGCGCCCCGGGTCAGCAGCGCCACGAAGGTCCCGCCGAAACAGTCGCCGGCGCCGGTCGGGTCGACCTCGGTCACGTGGTGTCCGGGGATGTCGTGCCGCGCGCCTTCCCCCACTATGGTCGCGCCGCCCGCGCCCCGCTTGAGCGCGACGATCCGGGTGCCGGAGGCCAGCAGGCGCTCCACCGCCGCGGCCTCGTCGAGGTCCGGGAAGAGGTAACCCAGGTCGCTGGTGCTGGGCAGCAGGCAGTGGCAACGCGCCACGATCCAGTCCAGCGCGGCGCGCGCGTCGTCGTCGCGCAACAGTTCGGGCCTTGCGTTGGGATCGCAGGTGATGCGGCCGTCGGCGTCCATCACCGCGCGCGCCGCGTTCAGGACCGCGCGGCGCAGCGCCGGATTGCCCAGAGACGAGGCCGAGACGTGCAGGGCCAGGGGCCCCGGCGGCAGCATCCGGGCCGAAAAACCGAACCCGTCCGCAGCACTCCCGCCCAGGTGGAAGATGAAATCGCGGGCGCCGTCGGGGTAGTAGGACACGAAGGCCACGCCGGTGGGGCGCCCTGCCACCGACGTGACGCCGCGCACGCCGACGCCGTCGGCGCGCAGCCGCTCAAGCGTCGCGCGGCCAAATCCGTCGTCGCCGACGCCGCCGATCATGTCGGCGCGCGCGCCCATCCGGGCGGCCTGATCGACGAAGATGGCGGGCGCCCCACTGGGATAGGGCCCGGAATAGGGCCCGATCCTCTCCAGCCCGCAGCCCGTGGCATGCGACACGAATTCCACCAGGATCTCGCCCACCGATACGATCCGGTGTCCCTCCAGCATCCCCGCCCTCCCAACGATATGCCCACTATTGATTAACGTCATGGTTTACGCGTGTCAAAGTCTTGGGACGCTGGTAAGCTCCCGTGGTATGCGCCATGTCCGCGCTCGGCCGCGGCGGCGGCCACGGGTTCCGAAGGGTGGCGATGAAGCCCAAGATCAACACGATGGAGGAACTCGCGACCGCCATCGGCGTGTCGCGTCCCACCCTCTCGCGCTACTTTCAGAAACCCGAAAGCGTGCGCGGCACCACGGGCGAGAAGATCAGGCGCGGCCTGAAGCGGGTCGAGTATGTGCCGAACTTCTTCGCCACGCGGATGAACCGCAAATCGACCGGCATCATCGGCGTGATCATTCCCTATCTTAACGACCTCTTCTTCACCCGCCTGCTGGAAAGCATCGAGATCGCGGCGATGGACGCCGGGTTCACAGTCATCACGCAGTGTTCGCACGCGGACCCGGCCATAGAGGCCCGGGCGGCCGAGACCTTCATGTCGATGAGCGTGGACGGCGCGCTGGTGGCGCCGCTGGGCAACCAGAGCGACATCGCCGTCCATCGGCGCCTGAACGACCGCCTGCCCTTCGTGCTGGTCGATTCGCGCCCCGCGACAATGCCCGAAGTCGACTACGTCGGCACGAACCATGTCCAGTCCACGGGACTGATCACGGAATACCTGTGTCGGGTGGGCGCACCGCCGGTCTTCCTTGCCATGCCACGCGTCAACTTCAACGCCATGGAGCGCGAGCTGGCCTATGTCGCGAAGATGGAGGCGCTGGGACTGCCGGCGACCGTGATCGGCGCGCGGCCGGCCACCGACAGTGCCTTCTTCGAGGCGCATGGCGAGGCGGTGCTGGGCGGTTTCCTGTCGCGCGGCCAGTACGGCGACCGCTCGATCCTGTGCGCCAACGACCGGGTGGCCATCGGGGCGCTGCGGGCGGCGTCGCGTCACGGCCTGACCCCCGGACGGCAGGCCGAGGGCGGCCTGCGGATCGCCGGGCACGACGACTACCCCTTGTGCCCCTTCACGACGCCCGCGCTGACGACGGTGGCGCAGGACATCGGGACAATCGCCGCCGCCGCGGTGTCGCGGCTCATCGGCAAGATCGGCGGCGCGCCGCGCACGGACGCGCCCCGGATCGACCTGTTCGACGGCCGCCTGGTGATCCGGGAATCGGCCTGACACCCGGCCTTGGATCGCCCGTCGCCCATGGAACAGGCAGCTTTCCGGCTGTTTGACTTTTTTCTTGACCGAAAGGATTAAGCACTTCATAAATAGTTTACACGCGTAAAAGGGAGGTCAACAATGACCACGAAGAGTGTGCTGCTGGGGTCGTCCGCGGCCATCGTCATGGCGGCCGGAGCCGTCTCCGCCGAAGAAATCACCATCGCCACCGTGAACAACGGCGACATGATCATCATGCAGGAGCTCTCCTCGCAGTGGGAGGAGCAGACCGGCAACACGATCAACTGGGTCGTCCTGGAGGAGAACGTGCTGCGCCAGCGTGTCACCACCGACATCGCGACAGGCGGCGGGCAGTACGACATCCTGACGATCGGATCCTACGAGGCACCGATCTGGGGCGCCCAGGGCTGGCTGGAGCCGATGGACGGGATCGAGGGCTACGACTACGACGACCTGATTCCGGCAGTGAAGGCCGGCCTGTCGAACGACGGCACGCTCTACGCGCTGCCCTTCTACGCCGAGAGCTCCTTCACCATGTACCGGACCGACCTCTTCGAGGAAGCCGGCCTGGAGATGCCCGATCAGCCGACCTACGACGACATCATGACCTTCGCCGAGGCGCTGACCGACAAGGAGAACGAGCAGTACGGCATCTGCCTGCGCGGCAAGCCGGGCTGGGGCGAGAACATGGCGTTCTTCTCGACGCTGGTGAACACCAACGGTGGCAAGTGGTTCGACATGGACTGGACGGCGCAGCTGGACCAGCCCGAATGGCAGACGTCGCTGGAGTACTACCTTGACCTGATGGAAAACTACGGTCCTCCGGGCGCCACCGCCAACGGCTACAACGAGAACCAGGCGCTCTTCACCACCGGCAAGTGCGCCATGTGGATCGACGCCACCTCGGCCGCCGGCCGCGTCTTCGACCCCGCGCAGTCCGAAGTGTCCGACATGGTGGGCTTCACCGCGGCACCCGTCGCCGACACGCCCAAGGGCAACGCATGGTTCTGGGCCTGGTCGCTGGCCGTCCCGACGAGCTCGTCCAATGTCGACGTCGCCAAGGACTTCCTGGCCTGGGCCACCAGCGCCGACTACGTGAACATCGTCGGCGCCGAAAAGGGCTGGGTCGCGGTTCCGCCGGGCACGCGCGTATCGACCTACGAGAACCAGAACTACACCGATGCGGCGCCCTTCGCCGAGACGGTGCTGGCGTCGATCAAGGCGGCCGATCCGTCCGACGCGACGGCGGAGGAGGTGCCCTACACCGGCATCCAGTACGTCGCCATTCCCGAGTTCCAGGGCATCGGCACGACGGTAGGTCAGAACATCTCGGCCGCGCTGGCCGGCCAGATGTCCGCCGAGGACGCGCTGGCAGCGTCTCAGGCGGCCGCCACGCGCGAGATGCAGCGCGCCGGCTACGGGCAGTAAGCCTCACCGACAACGAACGGGGCGCGGTCCTTTCGGGGCCGCGCCCGAACCTCACGGCCGTGCGATCCCGCGACGGGATCATTTCCGCAGAGCTTCGTGAACGAGGTGTGACATGGCGACCCAGCACTCCCGCGCGGCGGCGCGCCTGATGATCGCGCCTTCGGTGATCCTGCTTCTGGGCTGGATGCTGATACCGCTGGGCATGACGCTCTACTTCTCGTTCGTGCGCTACAACCTGCTGATGCCGGGCGACCTGCCATGGGTCGGCCTCGACAACTACCGCTATTTCCTGACGGACCCCGCCTTTCAGACCTCGCTGATCAACACGCTGCTGCTGGTGGGCGGCGTGCTGGTGATCACGGTCGGGGGGGGCGTCCTCCTCGCGTTGCTGCTCAACATGGAGATGTGGCTGCCCGGCGTCTGGCGCATCCTCGTCATCGCGCCCTTCTTCGTCATGCCCACCGTGACGGCGCTGGTGTGGAAGAACATGTTCATGAATCCCGTCAACGGGCTCTTCGCGAACCTTTTCAAATCCATGGGCCTGCAACCGTTCGACTTCCTCAGCCAGGCGCCGCTGGCCTCGATCGTGCTGATCGTCAGCTGGCAATGGCTTCCCTTCGCCACGCTGATCCTGCTGACCGCGATGCAGTCGCTCGACAGCGAGCAGATCGAAGCGGCCGAGATGGACGGGGCGGGCGCTGTATCGCGCTTCATCTACATCGTCGTACCGCATCTGGCCCGTGCGATCACCGTGGTGATCCTGATCCAGACAATCTTCCTTTTGTCGATCTTCGCCGAAATCCTCGTCACCACGAACGGCGGACCCGGCGTCGCATCCACCAACCTGACCTACCTTGTCTACGCCGAGAGTCTGCTGCGCTTCGACGTCGGCGCCGGTTCGGCAGGGGGCGTCGTGGCCATCGTTCTGGCCAACATCGTCGCGATCTTCCTGATGCGGATGATCGGCAAGAACCTGGACGCCTGAGGGAGGATACGACATGGCCCGCGCCATCACGCCCCGCCGCAAGGCGTTCAACACCGCCATCGCCGCCGTCATCGGCCTGGTGATCTTCTTCCCGATCCTCTGGACGGTCCTCACCAGCTTCAAGACCGAGGCGGCGGCCATCGCGGACCCGCCGGTCTGGTTCGCCTTCGACTGGACGACCGAGAACTACGCCGCGGTGCAGGCGCGGTCCGACTACTTCCGGCACTTCTGGAACTCGGTCATCATATCTGTCGGCTCCACCCTGATCGGCCTCGCCATCGCGATCCCGTCCGCCTGGGCGATGGCGTTTGTCCCCGGACGGCAGACCAAGAACGTCCTGATGTGGATGCTTTCGACCAAGATGCTGCCGCCGGTCGGCGTCCTGATCCCGATCTACCTGATCTTCCGCAACACCGGGCTGCTGGACAGCCGCACGGGCCTTGTCATCGTGCTGATGCTCATCAACCTGCCGATCATCATCTGGATGCTCTACACCTACTTCAAGGAAATCCCGGGCGAGATCCTCGAAGCCGCCAGAATGGACGGCGCCAACCTGCGGTCCGAGGTGATCTACGTCCTGCTGCCCATGGCGCTGCCCGGCATCGCCTCGACCATGCTGCTCAACATCATCCTGGCCTGGAACGAGGCGTTCTGGACGCTGAACCTCACGGCCGCCAATGCCGCCCCGCTCACCGCATTCATCGCCAGCTACTCCAGCCCCGAGGGCCTGTTCTACGCCAAGCTCTCGGCCGCCTCGACCATGGCCATCGCCCCGATCCTGATCATGGGGTGGTTCAGCCAGAAGCAGCTGGTGCGCGGCCTGACCTTCGGCGCAGTGAAATAAGGAGACCACCCGATGGGACAGATTACACTGCAGAAGGTCACCAAGAGCTTCGGCGACGTCGAGGTGATCCCGCCCCTGGACCTCAGCATCGAGGACGGCGAGTTCGTGGTCTTCGTCGGCCCGTCGGGCTGCGGCAAGTCCACGCTGCTGCGGCTGATCGCCGGGCTAGAGGACGTGTCGGGCGGCGAGATACGGATCGACGGGAACCCCGCCACCGACCTGCCGCCGGCCAAGCGCGGGCTGGCGATGGTGTTCCAGTCCTACGCCCTCTACCCGCACATGTCCGTGCGCAAGAACATCGCCTTCCCGATGAAGATGGCGGGCATGCCGGTTGCCGAGCAGAACAGGCGGATCGAGAACGCCGCGCGGGTGCTGAACCTCACCGACTACCTCGACCGGCGCCCCGGGCAGCTGTCTGGCGGCCAGCGGCAGCGCGTCGCCATCGGCCGCGCCATCGTGCGCGAACCGGCCGCGTTCCTCTTCGACGAACCGCTGTCGAACCTCGACGCCGCCCTGCGCGTCGGCATGCGGCTGGAGATCAGCGAGCTGCACAAGCGGCTGGACACCACGATGGTCTACGTCACCCACGACCAGGTCGAGGCCATGACCATGGCCGACAAGATCGTCGTGCTGCGCGCGGGCAACATCGAGCAGGTCGGATCGCCGCTGGACCTCTACAAGGCGCCGCGCAATACCTTCGTCGCCGGGTTCATCGGATCGCCCAGGATGAACCTCATCGACGGCCCGGAAGCGGCCAAGCACGACGCCCACACCATCGGCATCCGCCCCGAACACCTGGACGTGTCGCCCGATGCGGGCACCTGGTCCGGCAAGATCGGCGTGGCCGAGCACCTGGGATCCGACACGTTCTTCCACGTACACGAGACGGGGCTGACCGACATGATGACCATCCGCGCAGGCGGTGAGATCTCCCTCAACCACGGCGACACGGTCTACCTGACGCCCCAGGCGGACAAGATCCACCGCTTCGGCGCCGACGGCCTGCGCATCGCATGAACCGGCTGGCCGGCAAATCCGCGCTCGTCACCGGCGCGGCCCGCGGCATCGGCCGCGGCTTCGCCGAAGCCTACGTGCGCGAAGGGGCGACCGTCGCGCTGGCCGATATCGACCTCGCCGCGGCCGAGGCCGCGGCGCAGGAGATCGGCGGCGGCGCCTACGGGCTGCATATCGACGTCGCCGACCAGGCCAGCATCGATGCCGCCGTGGCCACGGTCGCCGAGCGTGCCGGCAAGCTGGACATCCTCGTCAACAATGCCGCCCTCTTCGACGCGGCCGAGGTCGTGGACATCACCCGGGAAAGCTACGAACGGCTCTATTCCGTCAACGTGGCGGGGACCCTCTTCACCATGCAGGCCGCGGCGCGCCAGATGATCGCGCAGGGCCACGGCGGCAAGATCGTCAACATGGCCAGCCAGGCCGGCCGCAGGGGCGAGGCGCTGGTGCTGGTCTACTGCTCGACCAAGGCGGCCGTGATCTCGATGACGCAATCGGCGGGGCTGAACCTGATCAGGCACGGCATCAACGTGAACGCCATCGCGCCCGGCGTGGTGGACGGCGAACACTGGAAGCATGTCGACGCGATGTTCGCCAAGCTGGAGGGCAAGGCCCCCGGCCAGAAGAAGGCCGAGGTCGAGGCCGGCGTGCCGGCGGGTCGTTTCGCCACGCCGGACGACCTGGTCGGCATGGCGATCTTCCTCGCCGGCCCGGAATCCGACTACATCGTCTCGCAGACCTACAACGTGGATGGCGGCCAGTGGATGAGCTGATCCATCTGTCGAACGATGCGCTGGGGCGCCTTCCCGCAGGCGTGCGCGGTCCCCGCTACGACCGCGGAGGCCTGACGCCGGGGATCGTCCACATCGGCCTGGGCAATTTCCACCGTGCGCATCAGGCATGGTACCTGCACCGCCTCTTCGACGCCGGGCGCGACCACGACTGGGCCATCGTCGGCGCCGGCGTCCGGCCGGGCGACGCCGCAATGCGCGATCGTCTGCGGACGCAGGACTGCCTCAGCACCCTCATCGAGCTCGACCCGTCCGGCAAATCGGCCGAGGTCACTGGCGCCATGATCGACTTCGCGCCCGTCGAACCGGACAACGCCGCGCTGATCGCCCGCATGGCCGATCCCGCCATCCGCATCGTCAGCCTCACCGTGACAGAGGGCGGCTATTTCGTCGCCGCCGGCGGCGGTCTGGACACGGACCACCCCGAGATCCGCCGCGATGCCGCCACGCCGGACGCGCCGGCGACCGCCTTCGGCGCCATCGTCGCCGCGCTGGCTCGCAGGCGCGCGGCGGGGCACGGCCCCTTTACCTGCCAGAGCTGCGACAACCTTCAGGGCAACGGCGCCATCCTGCGCCGGACGGTGACGGGACTGGCCCGCCTGACGGACCCGCCACTGGCCGACTGGATCGACGCGAACTGCACCTTTCCGAACTCGATGGTCGACTGCATCGTGCCCGCCACCGGCCCGGCCGAGATGGCGCTGGCGCGTTCCTTCGGCATCGACGACGCGGCGCCCGTGACGCACGAGAACTTCCGCCAGTGGGTCGTCGAGGACGCGTTTTGCGCCGGCCGCCCTGCTTGGGAGCAGGTCGGCGCCACGTTGACGCAGGACGTCCACGACCACGAGGCGATGAAGATCCGCCTGCTGAACGCGGGCCACCAGGTGATCGCCAACCCCGGCGAAATCCTGTCGATCCCCACGATCGCCGGCTGCATGGCCCACCCCCCGATCCACGCCTTCTTCCGCAAGGTCGAAACGGATGAGATCGCCCCCCATGTCGCCCCCGTCCCCGACATGACGCCGGCCGCCTACATCGACCTCGTCGACCGCCGGTTCTCCAACCCCGAGATCCATGACACCACGCGCCGGGTGGCCTTCGACGGCTCGTCGCGGCACACCGGATTCGTCCTGCCCGTCGTGCGCGATGCCCTGACGGCCGGCGCACCGATCGCGGGCCTCGCCCTGGTCGAGGCGCTCTGGGCCCGCATGTGCGAGGGGACGCGAGAGGACGGTTCCGTCATCGAGGCCAACGACCCGATATGGACCGACCTCCAGGCTGCCGCACGCGCCGCAAGGGAACGCCCCGCAGCCTGGCTGGAGCAGGCGCGGCTCTACGGCGACCTCGCCGCCCCGGGGCCTTTCGCGGAGGCGTTCGAAGGGTGGCTGCGCATGATCTGGGCCGATGGCTGCGAGGCTGCAATGCGCGCATACTGCCAGCAGGATTGACCCTGCGTCCCTTTCGGCCCGGCCGCACTCAGCGTCCAGACCACCACCGCCGCGTCCGCCGCCGCCCCGCGTCCAGCCGGGCGTCCACCCGGTCCCACGCCTCGCCCGCGTCGTCGATCAGCGGATCGACGCGCCGCCGCCGGAACTGCCGCCACACCCCCCAAAGCAACGCCAGAACCGACGCGAGTGCGACGAGGATCACGATGTTGGTCCATGGCACCAGCCGCGTGTCCGGCCCCTCGACCTGGCGGACGGATACGGCGTTCGGAAAGATCGACAGGATCTCGTTGCGCCAGCCGTAATGCCGGACCGCGACCCAGATCGGCGCGTCCCGCGACGAGATGAGGTCCCGCGCCTCGGCCTGCAGGTTCGAGCTGTCCAGCTTGAAGTACGGCGGCCATCCCCATCCCGTATCCTCGTTGCGGTAGACGATGGGGCGTCCGTTCTCGCGGATCGTCTCGACGAAACGGACGTCGCGGTTCGTCCGGGTCCCGTCCGTGGCCGCGTCGGCGCCGGCCCAGAACATCGCATTGCCGCCGAAGTCCACGCGCCGCACCTCGGTGTTCACGATCCGCACGATGTCGCGCTGCGGCAGAGTGTAGTGCAGGAACCCCGCCGCGGTCAGCGCCAAGGCAGTCAGGATCGTCCATTTCACGTATGCCATGCCCGCACCCTCCGCCTTCCCAGTCATGGCGCACCTCGCAGGCCGCGCCAAGGGCCGGGCGGGCGGGTGCCGTCGCGCAGCGACGCAGTCGTCCCGACCGGGCCGCCGCGGCCGCATCCCGGCGGGGCGCCTCGTTCGGAAACGCAATCAGCAACCAGCGACGACTGTTGACGCAGCAGGGACAAACGTTACCGTCATTCGTAATAAATCAATAAGAGGGAGGACATACGATGCAAAGATTCGCGCGCGGCGCGGCAGCCCTGTCGATGATGGCCACGGGTGCGATGGCGCAGACGGCGGACGTTCCCGACAACCTTGAAAAACTGTCGAACTTTCAGTCCACCGGCACCACCGACTTCACCGTGATCGACCAGCAGGGCACCTTCGCCGACGGGCTGCGGGACGTGCTCGAAAACGTCACCATGCCCGATGGCTTCAAGATCGAGCTCTACGCAGTCGTCCCCGACGCCCGCCACATGGCCGTGGGTCCGCAAGGCATCGTCACCATCGTCGGCACCCGCAAGGACAAGGTCTGGTCGGTCACCGACCGCAACAAGGACCGCGTCGCCGACGAGGTCAAGGATTTCGCCCCCTCGCTGACCTTCGCCATCCCCAACGGCCCCTGCTTCGGCACCGACGGGTTCCTCTACATCGCCGAGCAGAACCGCGTCCTGCTCTTTCCGGCGGCCGAGTTCTTCTACGAATCGCCCGACGTCGCCGCTTTCAACATTGTCGCGCAGGGCGACCTGATCCCGCCGGCAGAAGAGTCCTTCAACCACACCGCCCGCGTCTGCAAGATCGGACCGGACGGGATGATATACATCTCGCTGGGCCAGCCCTTCAACGTTCCCGCCCCCGAGAAACTGGACCTCTACAACGAGGTCGGGATGGGCGGCATCATCCGCATGAACGTCGACGGCACGGGCCGAGAGGTCTACACCCACGGCGTGCGCAATTCCGTCGGCCACGACTTCCACCCCGTCACGGGCGAGCTGTGGTGGACCGACAACCAGGTCGACGGTATGGGCGACGACATTCCGCCGGGCGAGATCAACCGCCAGACCGCCGCGGGCCAGAACTTCGGCTTCCCGTGGTACGGCGGCGGCGACGTCCGCACCAACGAGTACAAGGACGTTGAACCGCCCGCCGACCTCGTCTTCCCCGCGTCCGAGACGGTGGCCCACGCGGCCGACCTGGGCATGGAGTTCTACGAGGGCGACATGTTCCCGGCCAAGTACCGCAACGCCATCTTCTCGGCCCAGCACGGCAGCTGGAACCGGACCGATCCCGTCGGTGCCCGCGTCATGGTCACCTTCATCGACGACGAGGGGAACGCCACCACCGAACCCTTCGCCGAAGGCTGGCTGAGCGACGACGGCGAATACCTGGGCCGTCCGGTCGACGTGGCCGAACTGCCCGACGGGTCGATCCTCGTCTCCGACGACCTGGCGGGCGCAATCTACCGGATCAGCTACGACGGATGATCCGTTCCCTTGCCCTGGCAATTCTCGGCGGGCTGACGCTCGCCGGGGGGCCGTCCGTGGCGCAGGACGCGGCGGCGGGGCGGCAGGTGGCCGGGATGTGCCGCACCTGCCATGGCCTCGACGGCTACGCCCGCATCCCGATGGCGCCCCATATCGGAGGCGAACCCGTCGCATACCTGACCGAACAGTTGCAGGCGTTCCGCTCGGGCACCCGCGTGAACGAGATGATGAGCATCGTCGCCGGATCGCTGAGCGATGCACAGATCGCCGACGTGGCCGCCTGGTATTCCGGGCACGCCGCGACCGCCATGGTGCCGGACGGCGCGGCGGAGGCGCCGGGCCTTTGCGCGGGCTGTCACGGGGAGGACGGCATCGCCGTCCAACCGGGCGTGCCGAACCTCGCAGGCGAGGACCCGATGTATCTGGTCCAGCAGCTCAAGGCGTTCCGCGACGGGACGCGCACCAACGAGGCGATGCAGGCGGTGACGTCCGGCCTCACCGATGCCGAGATCTCCGAGACCTCCGAATGGTACGCCGCGGTGACGCTGGAGATCGCCACACCGGACTGACCGGCCCGCGCGGTCAGCCCAGTCTCAACGCCGCCATCAGCGCCGGATTGCCGACGTGCAGAGCCTCGATGACGTCGAAGTGGTGACGTCCCCGCACCGTCGTCACCGGCGCCCCCCAGGCACGTCCCAGCCGCCTCGCCTGATCCAGGAATGCAGGGCGCTCGTCGGCCCCGACCCAGATATCGACGGGAACGCCACCGACCGGCGCCAGATGCACCGGGCTTTCCGCCAGCGCCTCGGCAGCGTCGATGCGCAGGTCCCCGTTCATCGCGGTCTCCATCAGCTGCGCCAGATCCGCGACGGGTGAGATCGGGACGCAGGCCGACAGACGCTCCCGCACTTCGCCCGGCAGCCCGGCGCCGACGCAGATCGCCCGCGCGACCAGTTGCCCGCCCGCCGAATGCCCCGTCAGGGCCAACGGCCCCGGCACCGCATTTGCGATGGCCACGATCGCGGCGCGGATCTCGGCCCCGATGGCGGCGATCCGCACGGCCGGTGCCAGGGTGTAGGAGGGCATCGCCACGGCGACGCCCCGCCCCAGCGGACCCGCCGCCAGATGCGACCAGTCCGTCCGGTCGAACCGCCGCCAGTAGCCGCCGTGCACGAACACCACGACGCCCCGCGGCACGCCGTCGGGCAGGAAGAGGTCGTAGCGATGCCGCTCAGCCGTCCCGTAGGACATGCCCAACAGGGCCCGCTCGCCCAGACCGTCGCGAAAGGCGGCCGCACGGACGCGCCAGCGGTCGGGATACGCGGCCGCATCCGGGATATGCCCGCCGTTGTCCCAGTCGTCGTCGGCCTGACCCATGCGTCCCCCTTCCCGGCTGGACAACCGCCCGCCCCGGGGTTCACCTGAGCCCGACCGCGATGGAGAGTGCAATGCTTGCCAAGACCGACCTGAGTTCGCTTCTGTCCGACCCCGGGCTGCTGGCCACCGACGCCTACCTGGGCGGCGAATGGACCGCCGCCGGCTCGGGCGCAACCTTCGACGTCACCAATCCCGCCCGCGGCGACGTGATCGCGCAGGTGGCGGACCTGTCGCGCGACGACGTCCGCCGCGCCATCGCGCTGGCCGAGACGGCGCAGAAGAACTGGGCCGCCCGCACCGCCAAGGACCGCGCGCAGATCCTCCGCCGCTGGTTCGACCTGATGGTCGCACATGCCGACGACCTCGCCCTCATCCTCACGGCAGAACAGGGCAAACCGGTGGCCGAGGCGAAGGGAGAGATCCTCTACGGCGCGTCCTTCGTCGAATGGTTCGCCGAGGAGGCCAAGCGCGTCTACGGCGAGATCGTACCGGGCCACCAGCCCGACAAGCGCATCCACGTCCTGCGCCAGCCCATCGGCGTCGCGGCCGCCATCACGCCCTGGAACTTCCCCAACGCGATGATCACGCGCAAGGCCGCGCCGGCGCTGGCCTCGGGCTGCGCCTTCGTGGTGCGCCCGCCGTCCCTGACGCCCCTGTCGGCGCTGGCGCTGGGGGTGCTGGCCGACCGGGCGGGGCTGCCGGCAGGCATCCTGTCGATCCTGCCGTCGTCGTCGTCATCGGAAGTCGGCAAGGAGTTTTGCGAGAACCCCACCGTCCGCAAGCTCAGCTTCACCGGCTCGACCGAGGTGGGGCGCATCCTGCTGCGCCAGGCCGCCGACCAGGTCATGAAATGCTCGATGGAGCTGGGCGGGAACGCGCCCTTCATCGTCTTCGACGACGCCGACCTGGACGCGGCGGTCGAGGGCGCGATGATCTGCAAGTTCCGTAACAACGGCCAGACCTGCGTCTGCGCCAACCGCATCTATGTGCAGTCCGGCGTCTACGACGCCTTCGCCGAGAAGCTGGCGGCGGCGCTGGCCAAGAAGACCGTGGGCGACGGGCTGGAGGACGGCACCGACCTCGGCCCCCTCATCGACGCCGCGGCCGTCGAGAAGGTCGAGGCGCATATCGCCGACGCGACCGCCAAGGGCGCCAAGGTCCTGACCGGCGGCGCGCCGCACGACCTGGGCGGCACGTTCTTCCAGCCCACGATCCTCACGGGCGTCACCCAGGACATGACCGTCGCCAGCGACGAGACATTCGGCCCCCTCGCCCCCCTCTTCCGCTTCGACACCGAGGACGAGGCCATCGCGATGGCCAACGACACGATCTTCGGCCTCGCCTCCTATTTCTACGCCCGCGACCTCTCCCGCGTCACCCGCGTCAGCGAGGCACTCGAATACGGCATCGTCGGCGTAAACACCGGCATCATCTCCACCGAAGTCGCCCCCTTCGGCGGCGTCAAGCAATCGGGTCTCGGGCGGGAAGGGTCGAAGCACGGGATCGAGGACTATCTGGAATTGAAGTATGTGTGTTTGTCAGTCTGATCTCGCTTGCATTACAGCCAATAATTGATCCAATACCGTCACCATATTCTTATAGGGGCGCCAATATGGCGAACATTGTAGAACGCGAAGGCCAATTGTACTCGTTAATCTACTGTCAAAGACACGAACTATTCGATTCACCGTGCTTAAGATATCGAGTTCGTATCGTGTTGGAGAAATTCGTTCAAGGTAGCGGTGATCAGGTTGGTCGGAGAATCGAAGCACGGACTGGTACACGAGTATTGCGTTCCCTAGGTTCAAGATTTGATATTGACTGGGATAAAATTGAAAAGTGCCGGTTAGAGCATTTTCTAGATTACACGACTCTGGTTCTGCAGTACTATCCTGGAGATCATCGTAGACCAGCCTACATCCAAAGAATAAGAGAAATTCTAGTAGACATGAATGCCGCTTACTGGATGGACGATAACTGCGGCATACACCCTATGATCGACACGGCGTTCTCTTCTAGCTTGGCATCTGCTATCCGGGGTTTGGATAGCTCTGGGTATGAATCTGCTAGGGCCCACATTGAGCGGGCTGACCAGGGATTGATGCCAAACGGTGATCTGCGCCAGTCTATCGTATCTGTATTCGATGCACTGGAGAACATATTTAAATACAACAATATGCGTGCAACTCATCTGAAGAGTTCCGCAATCCTGCAGTATACGCGGCCTAAAGTAGAACCTATATATAGCGACGGGATAGAGAGGCGCGCCGCTGAAAAAATTCTAAGTTCATTTATGAATTGGACTGACTGCTGCCACAACTATCGGCACGAATCGGGCTCGGTTGAAATGGTTAGTCCGGCACGACATCTAACCGTTGTGGTAGTCTCGCAAGGAATTTCATACCTTCGTTGGCTCATAGAGATTGAAGGGCAATCGGTGAAGAAGGAGTGACCCGACATGCCGGGCCACTCCTGAGCTATGTAGTAGTAGCCGTTAGCTATCTAGGCCGCCTGCGCGTCGCCCGTGTCGACCGCCTTCGCCTCGACCGTGTCGCCGGTGGAGATGGCGATGCGGCGGGGCTTCAGCGCCTCGGGGACCTCGCGCAGCAGGTCGATGTGCAGCATGCCGTCGACGTTGCGCGCCTCGGTCACGCTGACGTGGTCGGCAAGGTGGAAACGCCGCTCGAACGCGCGGGTGGCGATGCCGCGGTGCAGGTACTTGCGCTCGGTCGCGTCTTCGTCGGCCTTGCGGGCGGTGACGATCAGCGTGCGGTCGCGCACCTCGATCCCCAGATCCGCGTCCGAGAATCCGGCCACGGCGATGGAGATCCGCCAGCCGTCGTCCGCGGTCTTCTCGATGTTGTAGGGGGGATAGGTCTGCGCCGCGACCTTGTCCGAAAGGACGCGGTCCATCAGGTCGGCCATCTGGTCGAAGCCGACGGTGGCGCGGTGCAGGGGGGTCAGGTCGAAGGTTCTCATCTCATCATCCTCTCAAGCGACGATTTTTCGCGGATCCTCCCATCGGGGACGGAGCCGACTGCTGATCACCGGGCCCGTCGTCGGCGCCCGATGGAGCATAGATGGAAACGTCCGCGCGGCATTCAATAGCCCGACGCGCCCGGCATCACGCCGATGTGATCTCAGGCGCCGGCCCCAGCTTGGCCGGGCGCGGCCCGCCCGTGGCCCAGTCCAGCAGTTCGACCGTATGGACGACCGGCACGTCCGTGCCGCCGCCGATCTGCATCATGCAGCCGATGTTCCCGGCCGCAATCGCCTGCGGGCGCAGCGCCGCCAGCGTCGCCAGCTTGCGCTCCTTTAGCTGACCGGCGATTTCGGGCTGCATGAGGTTGTAGGTCCCCGCCGACCCGCAGCAGAGGTGCGGATCCGCGGGCTCCACCACCTCGAACCCTGCGCGCCGCAACAGCGCCTTCGGGTGCGCCTTGATCTGCTGACCATGCTGGAGCGAGCAGGCCGCGTGATAGGCCACCCGCAGCCCGCCATGGACGGGCGCCCCCGACCCGTCTGCCATGTCCGTCCCCGCGATGGCGTCGCGGGCGACGTTTTGCGCCTTGATCGGGGTATCGCCGGGAAGCAGCCGCACCAGAACCTCGCTGACGTCCGCGGCGAGGGCCGAGATCGTGGCGGCGTCCCCGGCCATAAGCCCGGTGCGCAGCATGTGACCGTAGTCCTTGACCGTCGTGCCGCAGCCCGAGGTGTTGATGACGACCGCGTCCAGGCCCGCGCCCCCCACCTCGGCCATCCAGGCGCGGACATTGCGGGCGGCCGCGGCGTGGCTCTCAGCCTCGCGGCCCATGTGGTGGACCAGCGCGCCGCAGCAGCCGGTGCCGCGCGCCACCACCACCTCGGCGCCGAGCCGCGTCAGCAGCCGGATCGTCGCGTCGTTGATGTCGGTGTCGAGGGCGCGCTGCGCGCAACCGGTCATCAGCGCCACCCGCATCCGGCGCTCCCCGCGCGCCGCGAAGACCTGCGGCGCGTCGTTCGGCGACACCGGCGGCACCCGGCGCGGCGCCATGTCCAGCATCGCGCGCAGCCGGGCGTCGGGCAGGAACCGCGCCAGCGGACGACCCAGCCGGGCGCCGATCAGGGCCAGCCGGAACCGTCCCGGATAGGGCAGGATGCGCGACAGCGTCCATCGCAGCGCCCGGTCCATGAACGGACGCCGGTAGGTTTCCTCGATATGCGCGCGGGCATGGTCGACCAGGTGCATGTAGTGCACGCCCGACGGACAGGTCGTCATGCAGGCGAGGCACGACAGGCAGCGGTCGATGTGCTTGACCGTCCTGGCATCCGCCGGGCGGTCGTTCTCCAGCATGTCCTTGATGAGGTAGATGCGCCCCCGCGGGCTGTCCAGTTCGTCCCCCAGCACCTGATAGGTGGGGCAGGTCGCGGTGCAGAAACCGCAATGCACGCAGGACCGCAGGATCGCGTTGCTGCGCGCCGTCGCAGGGTCGCGCAGCTGTTCCGGCGTGAACTCGGTCCTCATCGGATCTCCCCATCGTGGCAAAGGACCGGCCAGCGCAAACCGGTCGGCGACGACGCGACGGCCCGGTTCCCGGTCGGGCCGCCGCCGCATCCGAACATGCCCCACCATAGCGAACGCACTCCGCCGGCGCCCGCGGCCGGCCGGGGCAGCGGTCCGGCGATGACGGCATCGGACGCCGTCACGGCATCCGGCCCGGCCCGAACAGGCCACGCGGATCGAACCTGGCGTGCAGGCCCGCCGACAGGGCCGCGACCGGCGCCGGCTCCGGATGGAACCTCCCCAGCCGCGCCATCGTCGCAGGGTCCGCCCGCATCAGCGTCGCATGGCCCGGACTCCCGCCCAAAGCTGCCCGCGCGTCCGTGCCGGACGCGGTGCACGCCCAGATCAGCCCGCCCGACCAGTCCAGCGCGACGGTGGAGGCGCCCAGCGCCGCGACCACCTGCGGTGCATGCGACGGACGGACCGAGATGCGCCAGACGTCGCCGTCCGCGAACCCGTCGAAGTCCACGTCCCGCACCCGCCGCCACCGATCCGCCACCGCCGCCGGGTCGTCCTCGACCGTGGCCGTCCCGAACCGGGCCACCGCGTCCCGCAGAACGCCGGCGCGATGCGCCACCGAAGCCGCCGTCCCCTCGATCCGCAGCCATGTCTCGCCACGGTCGGGAACATGCGCCGCCCCCGAAACGTCGCATGTCGAGCCCATCGCCGCCGACATCGCCGCAACGGCCTCCGCCACGTCGAGGTCGCGCAACGTCAGAGTAGCCGCCCCCGCGGGCGCCGGCAGCACCTTGAACGCCACCTCGGTCATCACCCCAAGCGTCCCGTGGGATCCCGCCATCAACTTGCACAGGTCGTACCCGGTCACGTTCTTCATCACCCGACCGCCGCTCTTTATCGCGCTGCCGGTCCCGTCGACGAAGCGCACGCCGATGAGGCTGTCGCGGCAGGCGCCCGCCTGCACGCGCCGCGGACCGCTCGCGTTCGTCGCGACCGCCCCGCCGATGGTCGGTGCCCCGGCCGTCCCCAGCAGCGAACGATGGTCCATCGGCTCGAACGGCAAGCGCTGGCGCCCTTTGGCGAGGACGGCCTCGACCTCCGCCATCGCGGTCCCGGCCCCCACCACAAGCGTCAACGCACCGGGCTCGTAGAGCCGGACACCGCCCAGTCCCGCCGTCGACAGCACGGCACACCCGTCCTCGTGGCCACCGGTCCGGGTCCCGCCGCCCAGAATGCGAAAAGGCCCCGCCGCTTCGCGCAGGGCCTCGACCACCGCCGCTTCGCTGTCAGGCAGGACCGCGTCCGGCGCCGACGTCATCGCCTGAGCCCCGGACCGGGACGTCGCCGCCGGACTGCCCATTCGCCCTGTCGAAAGTACTCCGGGGGAGTCCCGCAGGGACGGGGGCAGCGCCCCCAAGGGGGTGGGGGGGCGGGGCCCCCGAATCCCGTCTCAGCCACCGGGCGCGACCTCGCCACGTCGCGCGGAACTCACCTCGAGCGGAAAAACCTTCGCCGGATTGAGGAGCCATCCGGGATCGAACACATCCTTGACGCGCATCTGCGCCTCCATGTCGGCAGGGGCGAACTGCGCATGCATCAGGTCGCGCTTCTCGATGCCGACGCCGTGCTCGCCCGTAAGACAACCGCCGACCTCGACGCAGAGGCGCAGGATGTCGGCGCCCAGAGCCTCGCAGAGTTCCAGATCGCCCTCCTTATTGGCGTCGAAGAGGATCAACGGGTGCATGTTGCCGTCGCCGGCGTGGAACACGTTCGCGACCTTCAGTCCGCAACCGTCCGCCAACTCCTCGATCCGGCGCAGCACCTGCGGCAACGACGACACCGGGATCGTCCCGTCGAGGCACATGTAGTCGCTGATCTGCCCCATCGCGCCAAAGGCGCTCTTACGGCCCAGCCAGATCGCGGCGCTCTCCTCGGCCGATGTGCTTTCGCGGACCTCCACAGGCCGGTGCTTGGCCGCGATCTGCTTGATCGCGCCCAGCTGCTCGTCGATCTCGCCGGGCGACCCTTCGACCTCGACGATCAGCAGCGCGGCGCAGTCGGGATAGCCCGCATGCGAAAAGGCCTCGGTCGCGCGGATGCAGGGGCTGTCCATGAACTCGATCGCGACCGGCAGCACGCCCGCCTCGATGATGTCGGCCACGCATGCGCCCGCCGCCTCGGCGGTGTCGTAGCCGATCAGCACAGGTCGCGCGCCCTCGGGCTTGGCGAGGATCCGCAGGGTCGCCTCGGTCACGACGCCCAGCTGCCCCTCCGACCCGCAGACAAGCCCCAGCAGGTCGTAGCCCGGCGCATCCAGATGCGCGCCGCCCAGCTCCACCACGGTCCCATCCATAAGCACCATCGTCACGCCGAGAAGATTGTTCGTCGTCACGCCATACTTGAGGCAATGCGCCCCGCCCGAGTTCATCGCGATGTTGCCGGCGATGGCGCAGGCCAGCTGCGACGACGGATCGGGCGCATAGAAGAACCCCGCTTCCTCCACCGCGCCGGTGATGCTGAGGTTGGTGCGCCCCGTCTGGACGCGGACGATCCGGTCGGCGAAGTCCGTCTCCAGCACCGCGGTCATCCGGGCCACGCCCAGGATCACGCTATCGGCCGTGGGCAGCGCGCCGCCCGCCAGCGACGTGCCCGATCCGCGCGGCACGACGGGCACCCCCATCCGGTGGCAGATCGCCAGCACGGCCGAAACCTCGGCCGTGCTGGTCGGCAGCACCACGGCCAGCGGCGGGCAGCGATAGGCGGTGAGCGCGTCGCACTCGTAGGCGCGCGTCTCGGCCGGATCGTGGATCACCGCGCCGGGGGCCAGCACGTCCTCCAGCGCCGCCACGACGGCGGGCTTGCGCGACAGGGTGTCGGCGTTCGGAACGGGCATCTGCATGGCGGGACCCTCCACGGTGAACCGTCACGATAGGCGCGTTGCGCCCCATGGGCAAACGACCTGTCGCCGCAGCGTGCCCTTGCCCTCCGGTCGCCCTGACGCATCCGTGACCGCCGGGGCGTCGGGGGCGTGCTAGGCCGGGCGAATGGCAGCCATCCGAAATGTCGCGCCGCCGCGCATCGCAGCCCCCGCTTCGCAGAGGTCCGCGACATGTACCGTCGGGGTGGCCGTCGCGGTCGCCGGGGCGCTGCTGCTGTCCCCGGTCCCGGCCACGGCCGACCCCGCGCGGATCGTCGGGGCGGAGGCGCGCCGAAGCGGCGACGCCTGGACCGTGTCGGTCACCCTCTTGCATGCCGATACCGGCTGGGACGACTACGCCGACGGCTGGAGGGTCGAATCGCCCGGTGGCGACGTCCTGGGCACCCGCACGCTGCTGCACCCCCATGTGGACGAACAGCCCTTCACCCGCAGCCTTGCCGGCATCACGGTGCCGGACGGTGTGCCCGCCGTAGCGATCCGGGCGCGGACCCTGACAGGAGGCTGGGGGGATGCGACGCTCTACATCCCCCTGCCACGGTAGGCGCGCCTGGCGACCGACCGCCGCCGCGCCGTGCCGGAGATGCCGGGATCAGCCCGCCGGCGTGCCACCCGACCGCGCCCGCCGGCGCCGCGCCAGCATGTTCAGCACCTCCACCAACACGGCGAAGGCCATGGAGGAATAGATGTAGCCCTTGGGCACGTGCCGGCCAAAGCCGTCGGCGATCAGCACCATCCCGATCATCAGCAGGAACGCCAGCGCCAGCATCACGACCGACGGGTTCGAGTTGACGAAGTTCGTCACCGTCTCGGCCGCCGCGAACATCACGCCCACCGCCACGATCACGGCGGCAATCATGATCGGCAGATGGTCCGTCATGCCGATGGCGGTCAGGATGCTGTCGACCGAGAACACGGCGTCCAGCGCGATGATCTGGACGATGGCCGCCCCCAGCGACACGACAACCCGACCGTCGCCATGCCCCCCGTCGGGCGGGCGGACCTTGTGGTTGATCTCCTGCGTGGCCTTGATGCACAGGAACACGCCCCCCGCGATCAGGATCAGATCCCGCCACGAGAACGCCGTTTCGAAGGACGGCTCGCCATGGCTGTCCAGCCCGCCTGTCCAGCCCAGGTCGATCACGGGCGCCGTCAACCCGACGATCCACGCGATGACGCTGAGCAAGGCCAGGCGGAGGATCAGCGCCAGCCCGATGCCAATCTGTTGCGCCCGCCGGGCCTGCTGCGGCGGAAGCTTGCCCGACACGATGGAGATGAAGATCAGGTTATCGATCCCCAGCACGATCTCCATCGTCACCAGAGCAGCGAAGGCGGCCCAGGCCGCGGGGTCGGTCAGCAGTTCCATCATCGCGTCGTCTCCCGATGTCTCGACCGCGAAGCGCGGCAGAGCCGTCGGGTTCCCGTCCTGCAAGATCGGGTCTCGCCAGCCGCGACCGGCGCCTTGTCTTGCCGCAACGGCAATTTTCGTTTGGCAGCGGCGTTGATCTTAATTAACAAGGCTGTCGTTGCCGCCTCGGCAAGGCCACGAAACATTGGGAAACCAGATCATGAGAACATTTGCGATTGCAGCCGTCATTGCTGCGGGGCTTGCAGGAAGCGCAGGCGCCGCGACGCTTTTGTCCGACAACTTCGATGACGAGGTCCCGCAACTCAATACGGAGCTGGACAACTGGAATGTGACCCGGGGAAGCGTCGACGTCATCGGCTGCCCGGGTTCCGGTCTCTGCGTCGATCTCGACGGGTCCAGGGGCGCTACGCCCGCAACGATCATGTCGTCCAGGGTCGCCTTCTCGATCGAGGCGGGCAACACATATACGGTCGACTTCCGTCTGGACGGCGGCAACACCGATCCGTTCACCGTCAGCCTGGGCAGCGTCAGCCAGATCTATATCGGGTTCAGCAACACGCTGTCGGCATCGTTCTCCTTCGTCGCCGCGATGGATGAGATGTCTCCCCTGACCTTCTCTCTGAACACGCTGGTCAACGACAATTTCGGCCCCTACCTGACGGACGTGACGCTGTCCGAGACGGTCGCGGTCCCTCCGGTTCCGCTGCCGGCCGGCGGGTTGCTGCTGATGGCGGGCCTCGGCGCCCTGACCTTCGTCCGGCGTCGCTGACCGTCCGACGGGGGAGGGAGCGGCGGACCTATCGCCGCCCCTCGCGCAGCCATGCGCCCACGATGAGCAGGACCGACAGAAGCAGGAACAGCCAAGGCGCCACCAGCGGCGTCACGGTCACGTCGGCGGTGACATAGGCGCCGCGCGGCGTGATGCCGATCCAGCCGCGGCCCGTCGCGGGGCGCCCCTCGCGCACCTGCCGGATGTCGGGCATGCCGTCCTCCAGCGCGAGGATTCCGCCGTTCGTCGCGGCCACCGCCGGCTCCATCGCGTCGCCGGAGGCGACCGTCTGCTCGAACTCGCGCGGTGCGGACGGACCCAGCGCCACGACGCTTTCCATCTCGCCCTCGGCCAGACGGTAGAGGCCCATCTCCGGCCCCTCGAACACGGCGCGGAACCGCCCCGGTGCGACCTCGTCCAGCGGCAGCATCGTCACCGTGCCGTCTGGCGCCGTGACCTCGACCTCGCCCGCCGTGTCCGACAGGGTGCGGCG
The DNA here is from genome assembly GCA_963722905.1 of uncultured Alphaproteobacteria bacterium. Taxonomy (GTDB): domain Bacteria; phylum Pseudomonadota; class Alphaproteobacteria; order Rhodobacterales; family Rhodobacteraceae; genus CAVROT01. The sequence goes on from CAVROT010000014.1 coordinate 77,871, forward strand.
GGTGATCGTCATGGTCTGGCCCTCGGCCTCGGCGACCAGCGCCTCCTCGTCCAGCTCGGGCTCCTTCATCATCCAGTGGGCGAGCCGGCGCAGAAGCTCCAGTTGCGGACCGCCGCCTTCGTAGCCGCGCGACCAGAGCCACGCCTGATCGGAGGCCAGCAGCGCCACGCGCCCCTCGCCCACCCGGTCCAGCAGCAACAGGGGGCGGCCGTTTACGCCTGTCATGACTTCCTGCCCACCGTCGGGCTCGATGTCGATCTGGCGCAGCCAGCGGCCCCACTCGGGGACGTCGCCGCCGCCGTCCAGCCCCTCGGTCACCGGATGGCGCCGGCCGACGTCGGTCAGGCGCGGCAGGAACCCCTGCTCGTAGACGCGCGCGGTGGGCTCTCCGGGGATGATCCCGGCCAGCGGCGACCGGTAGAGCGAATCGGCTCCGGCGAAATCGGGTCCGGCGGCGATCAGCACCGCGCCCCCGTCCATGGCGTACTGGCGCACGTTGTCGAGGTAGAGCGCCGGCAGGATGCCCCGCCGCTTGTAGCGGTCGAAGACGATCAGGTCGAATTCGTCGATCTTGTCCAGGAAGAGCTCGCGCGTCGGGAAGGCGATCAGCGACAGCTCGTCCACGGGCACGCCGTCCTGCTTCTCGGGCGGTCGCAGGATGGTGAAGTGCACCAGATCCACGGCACTGTCGGACTTCAGCAGGTTGCGCCATGTGCGTTCGCCCGGATGCGGCTCACCGGACACCAGCAGGACGCGCAGACGATCGCGCACGCCGTTGATCTGGACGACGGCCGCGTTGTTGCGCGGCGTCAGCTCACTGTCCAGGACCGGCGTGGCGAACTGGATGACGTTCATCCCGCCGTGGGGCAGCGTCACCGGCAGCTCCAGCGGCTGTCCGACCGGCACGCGGAACACCTGCGGCTCGCCCCCGTCGACGGCGATGGAAAGGTCCGCCTCTCCCCGCGTTCCGGGCGGGACGTCGCCCTGATCCTCAAGCTCCAGCACCAGCGTCACCGGTTCGTCGATGATGGCAAAGCCCGGCGCCTCGGACACGACCAGCCGGCGGTCCCAGTCGCCCGTCCGGCCCGTCAGGAGCAGATGCAGCGGTGCCGGCAGGTCCGGCGCGCGTTCCACGTCGTGCAGGCGGCCGTCAGAAAGGACGATGGCCCCCGCCAGCCGGCCCTGCGGCTCTTCGGCGACGGCCTGGGACAGTGCCGTCATCACGAGGCTGCCGGTGTCGCCCACGCCATCGCCCATCCGCACGACGCGCAGCTCGGTGTTGGGCATGCCGGCGATCTCGGCCTCGACGGCGGCCACGGCCTGCGCCACCTGCGCCTCACGGTCCGAGATGCGCTGGCTGGCGCTTTCGTCCACGATCAGCACGACGATATCGCTCAGACCGTCGCGGTCCTCGCGCTGGAGCGACGGGTTCGCCAGCGCCACCAGCAGGACGGCTCCGGCGAGCGCGCGCAGCCACCAGCCCGACAGCCCCCGCCAGAGTGCCGCGGCCACGACGAGCACGGCCAGCGCCCCGGCCGCGGCGATGACGAGCACGGGGACGAGGGGATCGAAGACGATGCTATCCACGCGATGCTCCCCCGGCGCAGGTCACAGCCGGCGCACCCGGTACGGAGACGTCGCACAAGGAGAGACGCCCCCTGCGCGGACCGGCGCGCATCCGGGATGACGGGACGCTGAATGACCGGCTCGAACCCGTCATTGTCCCAGACGGTCCAGGAGGGCGGGGACGTGGACCTGATCGGATTTGTAGTTGCCCGTCAGCACGTGCATCATCAGGTTCACGCCGAAGCGCAGCGCGATTTCCCGCTGGCGTTCGCCCGCATAGCCGCGCCCCACCGGGAACATCCGGTTGCCCCGTTCGTCCACCGCCCAGGCGGCGGCCCAGTCGTTTCCGCCGATGACCACGGGCGTCACATTGTCGTTGAGGTTGCGGAAGGGCATGCCCTCGACCTGTTCGGCATCGGGCGGCGCTGCCTCTACCCAGACGTCCTGCCCGGCATAGCGGCCGGGGAAGTCCTGCAGCAGGTAGAACGTGCGCGTCAGCACGTGGTCGGGCGGTACCCGCTCCAGCGGCGGAACGTCCAGTGGGGCCGCCAGGCGCTGCAGGGCCCGCCCGCCCGGCGACCCCGAGCCGTATCCCGCGACGTCCGCATCGCGCGTGTCGAATACGATCATGCCGCCGGTCCGCAGGTAGGTGTTAAGCCGTCCGTAGGCCTCGGCCGAGGGTGTCGGCTGATCCGGGGTCACCGGCCAATAGAGCATCGGGAAGAACGCCAGCTCGTCACGCTCCAGATCGACGGCGATGGGGTCCGACGCCTCTATCGAAGTGCGCGCGAAGAGGACGTCCGTCAGACCTGAAAGGCCGGCGGCGGCGATGCGGTCGACCTCGGCATCGCCGGTGACGACATGGCCCATCACCGCCTCGCCGGCTGCAAGGAGAGCAAAATCGTCGTCGGGCTGCGGGGCGTCCGCTGCGACACTCGGGTCTTGCGCAACGGCCGGCGCCGGGCTCAGCCCCATCGGCAGGGCGAGCGCCAGCGCCACGGCCGCCGCCGCCGCGCGGGGCCCCGTCAGCCGGCCGCCCAGCCAGAGGGAGGCCAGCACATCGGCCGCCATCAACAGCAACGCGGCGGTCAGAAGGGCGCCCTTGAGCGGCGTCTCGCGGGCGACCGACAGGCCCTCGACCGCGATCCGCGATGGCCACCCGGCCGCCGCCAGCGTGGCGTCCGGCCCCAGAACGTTCAGGGCGATGCGCCGGTCTTCGCCGGCGTAGAGACCCGGCGGCGTCTGCGGCCCCGGCACGGCAGCGGCGAGGTCAGTGCCGGCGATCCCCGGCATGGTCTGCGCGTCGCGCACCCGGCCGAAGGCATCCAGAACCGCGTCGGGCGTCCAGACGGTGCCCTCCAGCTCGGCCGCGTCGGGGCGGGCGGGCCGGGTCGACACGGCCAGCCGTTCGAGCATCTGTACGAAGAGGCCGGACAAGGGAAGCGTGGACCATTCAGCGTTGGCGGTCACGTGGAAGAGCACCACCTGCCCCGCGCCCAGCGGCTTGCGCGTGACCAGCGGCGTGCCGTCCTCGAGACTGGCGATCACGCGTCCGGCAAGCTCGGGGTCGGGCTGCGCCAGCACCTGCGCGCTGACCGTGACGTCGTCTGGAACGGAGAGACCTGCGAAGGGCGACCCGTCGGCGAAGGGACGCAAACGCTTGTCCTCGCCCCAGCTCATCGCGCCGCCGACGCTGCGCCCGCCGGCCCTGAGACGCACGGGCATCAGCGCATCCTCGACCTCGCGGCTCACGTCCGAGGCGGCCAGCCGCGGCCCGGCGAAGCGCACCAGCAGGCCCCCCGCCTCGACCCATGCGGCAAGGCGTTCGTCCTCGTCACCGGCGAGTGTGGCGACATCGGCCAGGACGATCACGTCCGGATTGGCCTGCAAGACATCATCCAGCCCGCCGTCGACAAGATCGGCGACGGGCGCCAGCGCCTGATCGAGGTAGTGGGTGGGCGACAGCAGACGCAACCCCTCGCGTTCGTCCCGGCCCGCGATCAACGCGACCTCGCGCCGCTTGAGCGCGTCGTCCGTCAGCGTCACCGCCCCGGCCGACCGCTGCCCCTCGATCGCGAAGCGCGTGACGCGGTTGCGCAACTCGGGCGGCAGCGACAGCGACAGCGCCGCCTCGGTAGCGTCGCCGGCGAACGCGGCCTCGCCGCGGGCAAGCACGCGCTCGATCCCGTTGGGGTCCGGCCCCTCGGCCGTCACCGTCACGGTCCGCTCGCCGTCGCCGCGCGACCGCAGGGCCGTCAGGGCGACGGCGCCGTCCTCGAACGTCGCGGGGCGCAGGCCGACGGCGGTGCGCGGGCTCTCGACCACCCGCACGGCGCCGCGTAGCTCCAGCGCGGCCAGCACGTCGGCACGGCCGTCTCGGTCGATGCCGTCCGACAGCCAGAGCGTGTCGAAGGCGCCACCGAGGCCCTCGGCCCAGGCGACGGATACGGCGCCGGGCGCCCATGGCCGGGGCTGCACGCCCGGCAGGCGGGCCTCCCACGCATCCGCCGCCTGGAACGGCAGATCGCCCTCGGGCGGGGCGGTCAGCATCGCTACCGCTGCGGTGCGTCCGTCCTGCGACGCCTCGTCCAGCGCGGCGGACACGCGGTCGATCCGGCGCGGCCAGTCGGCGGCGTCGGCCCATGTCCCGTCCAGCAGGATCAGCAGCGGACCGTTGCCCGCCACGCGGTCCTGCGGGTTCAGCACCGGCCCGGCGAACCCGGCGATCACCGCCGCCACCGCCAGCGTGCGCAGCAGCAACAGCCACCAGGGCGTCCGGTCCGACTGGTGGTCGTCGTCGGTCAGCCCCAGCAGCAGCGCCACGCCGGGGAACAGCCGCCGCACCGGCGCGGGCGGCACGGCGCGCAGGAGGATCCAAAGGATCGGCAGGGCGACGAGGCCCAGCAGCAGCCAGGGCGCCGTGAAGCCGATGGGGCCGAGGATCCACATCAGCCGCCGCCCCGCAAAGGCATCACGCGCCATCCGCGGACGATCCGTTCCACGCGCCGCCATGGGTACGCGGTGCGATGTCTCGGGTCCGCCTGACGGTCGGCACGTCTCATCCCTGACGCTCCAACGCGGCGTAGAGCCACAGCAAGGCAGCGGCGGCGGGCGCGCCGGTGTGGCGGCAATCATACTGCCACCCCGTCACCCGGCACAGGGCGCGCAAGGCGTCCTTGCGGGCCGCCAGTCGGTCCAGGTAGCGCCCGCGCAGGTCGCCGGCCTTCAGGGTCTCGTGGCGTACCGTCCCCCCCATCGAGGTGAAGACGGTGCGGCCGTCGAAGGGAAACGCCTCTTCCTGCGGATCGAGGATCTGGAGAACCGCCCCCTGAACGCCGCGATCCGCCGCGTGGGTCAGCGCCGCCTCGACCGAAGCGATGTCACCCATGAAATCCGACAGGAACACGGCCCGCGACCGCGCCGGCATTCCGCGGGTGCGCGGGGCGCCGTAATCTTCGGCTTCATCGTCCCCAAGAGCGGCGGCGATCCGCATCACCTGAAGTTCGCCCGACCTTGGCGGCAATCCGTCCCCCGACAGCCCGACGCGTTCGCCCCCCCGCACCAAAAGGATGGCCAGCGCCAGCGCCAGAACGCGGGCGCGCGCGGCCTTGGCCGGCAGCGACGGCGCGGACGCGAACGTCATCGACCGCGCCCCGTCGACCCACAGCACCACCGACTGCGCCGCCTGCCATTCGCGCTCCTTGACGAAATGGGTGTCCGACCGGCCCGAGCGGCGCCAATCGACCGCGCGCACCTCGTCACCCGGCACCATCGGGCGGTACTGCCAGAACTCATCGCCCTGCCCCGCGCGCCGTCGGCCATGCTGGCCCAGTGCGACGGTGCGCGCCAGCAGACGCGCGTCGGCCAGCAGCGCCGGGAACGGCGCGGCCAGCCCCTCGGCACCGGCGCGGAGATCGGTGGCAAAGCTCATGCAGGCCGCGCCGTTCTCCCGGATGGATGGGCAGCCAGCCGCGCTGGACGGCCCGGCAGACGTGGCCAGCGATCCGTCATGCCGCCACCGAGGTGCGGGTGGTCCCTTCCACCACGCCGCTGATGATGCCGTCCAGCGTGTCGCCCTGCGCGCGCGCGGCGAAGGACAGCGCCATGCGGTGCGACAGGACCGGCGTCGCCATGGCCGCGACGTCCTCGATCGACGGCACGAGCCGTCCGTCCAGCAGCGCGCGCGCCCGGACGGTCAGCATCAGCGCCTGTGCCGCGCGCGGACCCGGACCCCAACCCACCGCACCGCGCACGGCATCGGGGGCGGTGGGATCGTCCGGGCGGCAGGCGCGCACCAGATCGAGGATCGCCTCGACTATCTGCGCGCCCACGGGCATCCGGCGCAGCAGCACCTGCGCGTCCAGAAGCTCCTGCGCGGTGAAGACGGCGTGCGCCGTGTCCTCTGCCGCGCCGGTGGTGGCGATCAGGATGTCGCGCTCGGTGTCGCGGTCGGGATAGGGCACGTCGATCTGCACCAGGAACCGGTCGAGCTGCGCCTCGGGCAGCGGATACGTGCCCTCCTGCTCGATCGGGTTCTGCGTGGCCAGGACGTGGAACGGCACGCCCAATGCATGAGGCTGGCCGGCGACGGTCACGGATTTTTCCTGCATTGCCTGAAGCAGCGCGGACTGGGTGCGCGGCGAGGCGCGGTTGATCTCGTCGGCCATCAGCAGCTGGCAGAAGATCGGCCCCTCGATGAACTTGAACGCGCGGCTGCCGTCCGCACCCGTCTCCAGCACCTCCGAGCCCAGGATGTCGGCCGGCATCAGGTCCGGCGTGAACTGGACCCGCGCCCCGTCGAGACCCATGACGGTGCTCAGCGTGTCCACCAGACGCGTCTTGCCCAGACCCGGGAGGCCGATCAGAAGACCGTGCCCGCCGCACATCAGCGCCGACAGCACCAGGTCGACGACGCGGCCCTGCCCCAGGAAACGCCGGGTGATGCTGTCCTTGGCGGACCGCAGGCGGTCGCCCAGAACCTCGATCTCGCCCAGCAGGATCTCCGCCTCGGCCATGACAACGCCTCTCGTCCGGTTATATCGTGATACGGGAACAGAGTAGTCCGCCGGGCACAATCGGCAAAACCGACGAGGGGACAATTGATCGTGACACCCGACGCCGAAGGCATCGCCGACAGCGCGCGCGCCGCATCGAAGGGCGGTCCGCCGCCGGTCCACCTGTGGGATCCGCCGTTCTGCGGCGATCTCGACATCCGCATCGCGGCGGACGGGACGTGGTTCTACCTCGGGACGCCCATCGGCCGTCCGGCGCTGGTCAAGCTCTTCTCGGGCGTGCTCAAGCGCGAGGGCGACCGGCATTACCTCGTCACCCCGGTCGAGAAGGTCGGCATCAGGGTGGACGACGCGCCCTTCGTCGCCGTGGACTGCGACATCGGCGCCGCGCTGACCTTCACCACCAATGTCGGCGACCGCGTGACGGCGGGGCCGGACCATGCCGTCACCGTGGCGCATGACGACGAGGGAGAGCCACGTCCCTACCTGCACGTGCGGCGCGGGCTGATGGCCCTGATCGACCGCAAGACGTTCTACCGGCTGGTCGAGGCGGGCGTGACGGCGCCGCACGAGCGGCCGGACTGGTTCGGCCTGCGCTCGGGCGACACGTTCTTCCCGATCCTCCCCGCCAGCGAGATGGCGTGATCGCGCCGGGGCCGCTGCCGGGCCGGCGACGTCTAGGGCGGATCGGCCCATGCGAGGGACAGCGGCGACGGGTCGGCGAGGGGTGCGGGCGACAGCGATCGACCGGCAGTGCCGTGGAGCCGTTCGCCGTGGCGCGCATGCCACGTCGGCGCGCCGGTCGTCGGTCCGGCCAGGATCCGATGTCGCCGCGCGCGGACGGGCAGCGGTACGGGGGACCGATGCAGCCCGGCCGGACACAGCCCTTGGCCTTCGGCCTGGTCCTGTCGGGGCCGATGTCGCTTCCTGTCTCCGGCGTGGCCACGACGCCCGCGGTCGGCGTGCCGCCCGAATTTCGTGCCGCCGTGGTTGAGATCGTGGCTTCTCCGGGGCCATCGCGTTCCCGGCGCTGCTGGTGGTCGGCCCCGTCGCGCGGCGGCTGGCGGCCCGCCTGGTGCGCGCGACCAACGGACCCCGTCGCCAGGCCCGCGTTGTCGCGGCGAGCCGGTCGCCGATCCGCACGAGGCGGAACCGAGGGTCTAAATGCTCGTCCTGGATCACCGACCTCGTGGCGCAGGGCGGCTATATCGGGATCGCCGCGCTGATGTTCGCCGAGAACGTCTTTCCGCCCATCCCGTCCGAAGTCATCATGCCACTGGCCGGGTTACCAGGCGGCCGCGGGCGACCTGTCGCTGATCCTCGTCATCCTCGCCGGAACGATCGGATCGCTGGCTGGCGCGGTGATGTGGTGGGCCATCGGGCGGCGCGTCGGGAGCGAGCGGCTGCAGGCCTTCGCACACCGCCACGGCCGCTGGCTGACGCTGACACCCGGCGACGTGCGTGCCGCCGATCGCTGGTTCGCACGGCACGGCGGTCCGGCGGTGCTGTTCGGCCGGCTCGTGCCAGGCGTGCGCACGTTGATCTCGGTTCCGGCGGGGATCGCCGGGATGTCGCTGGGCCGGCTGCTGGCCTATTCCGCCGTCGGTTCGCTGGTCTGGACGTCGGTGCTGACCGTCGCCGGCTACCTGCTGCGGGACAGCTACGGACGCCGTCGGCGACTGGATGGCGCCGGTCTCGAACGTGGTCGTCGCGGCCCTCGTGCTGGGCTATCTCTACCGCGTCGCGACGTTCCGGCGCCGCGAACGACGGCAGGACGCCAGCAGCCTTAGGCGTCCGGCAGGTCCGCTCGCCTAGCCCACGTAAGGGCGGCGGGCGCAGTCCGGCGGCGGCGTTCGTCACGATGCCGTCGATCCGGCGTCGCCGCGTGGCGGCGGTCTTGGCCGTCTTGAGCCATTCCAGCGTGCCGCGCCGCACGTTCGGCGGATAGGGTCCCAGGCTCGGCCGCGCAGGTCGCCCAGCGCCCGCGCGAGGTCGTCCGGCACCTCCAGCCGCTCCACGTCGTCAAGGAAGCTCCACATCCCGTTGCTCCTCGCGACCGCGATGGCAGGCCTCGCCGGCGGCGGTCATCGCGCCGCCGTCCCGCGCGCGCGCGACGAGGCGCTTGTTCAACCCCGACCAGGCCGACGACGCCTTGCGGGGCGAGATCAGGACCGCCGTCCGCGCGTCGTCGACCTTGCGCGGAACGCTGTCGATCCAGCCCCAGCAGAGCAGCTCCTCAACACGCTCCTCGACCGGGAACCAGCCCGCATTCCCCTTGCGCCCGGTGACCAACCAGACGCTGGCACTGTCGGCGTGATTGTCCGCCAGCCAGCGGCGCAACTCCGCCCGCGAATCGACCGCGACCTCCGGCGCGTCCTTCAATGCGCCTGCGCCCAGCTCTGCCCCCGTCCGGCATCGGCGACGAGGGCGACGTCCAGCTTCACCGCCGGCATCGCCGCACCCTCCATCACGGCGCGCGCGCGGTCGATCAGGGCGTCGGCGGCGTCTGCGTCGACCTCGAATAGCAGTTCGTCGTGAACCTGGAGCAGCATCGTCGCCGGAAGGTCGGAGATGGCCGGATCCATGCGGACCATGGCGCGGCGGATGATGTCGGCCGCCGTCCCCTGGATCGGCGCATTGATCGCGGCGCGGCGGGCGAACCCCGCGCGGGGGCCGCTGGCGTTGATCTCGGGCGTGTTGATCCGGCGGCCGAACAGCGTGCAGACGTGCCCGTTCGCCTTGGCGAAGCGCACGGTCGCGTCCATGTAGGCGCGGATGCCGGGGAAGCGTTCGAAATAGCGGTCGATGAAGCCCTGCGCCTCGTCGCGCGGGATCCGCAGATTGCGCGCCAGGCCAAAACCCGAGATCCCGTAGATGACGCCGAAATTGATCGCCTTGGCCTGCCGGCGCACGTCCGGCGTCATCTCGTCCAGCGGCACGCCGAACATCTCGGACGCGGTCAGGGCGTGGATGTCCACGCCGTCGGCGAAGGCCCGCTTCAGCTCTGGGATCTCGGCCATGTGGGCGAGGATCCGCAGCTCGATCTGGCTGTAGTCCAGCGACACCAGCACGCGGCCCTCCGGCGCGACGAAGGCCTCGCGGATGCGGCGCCCTTCCTCGGTGCGGATCGGGATGTTCTGGAGGTTCGGGTCGGTCGAGGCGAGCCGCCCGGTGCTGGCCCCGGCGATCGAGTAGGACGTGTGGACGCGCCCCTCCAGGATGTGCTCCTGCAAGGCGTCTGTATAGGTCGACTTCAGCTTGGACAGCTGGCGCCAGTCGAGGATGCGGCCGGGCAGGTCATGCTCGGTCGCGAGGTCCTCCAGCACGTCGGCGCCGGTGGCATAGGCGCCGGTCTTGCCCTTCTTGCCGCCGGGCATCCCCATCTCGTCGAACAGGATCTCGCCCAGCTGCTTGGGCGAGCCCAGGTTGAAGGGGCGGCCAGCCAGCCCGTGGATCTCGGCCTCCAGACCGGCCATCTTCTGCGCGAACTTCGACGACATCCGGCTCAGCACCTCGCGGTCGACGGCGATGCCGGCCATCTCCATGCGCGCCAGAACGGGGACCAGCGGACGCTCAAGCGTTTCGTAGACGGTCGTGACGCGGCTGGAATGAAGCTGCGGCTTCAGCAGCTCCCACAGGCGCAGGGTGACGTCGGCATCCTCGGCCGCGTAGGGCACCGCGTCGGCGATGGGGACGCGGTCGAAGGTGATCTGCGACTTGCCCGACCCGATCAGGGTCTTGATCGGCAGGGGGGCGTGGCCGAGATAGCGTTCTGACAGCAGATCCATGCCGTGGCCGTGCAGGCCCGCGTGCAGCGCGTAGGACAGCAGCATCGTGTCGTCGATGGGATCGACGGCGATACCCTGCCGCGCCAGTATCTTGGCGTCGTACTTCATGTTGTGGCCGATCTTGAGGACGGCGTCGTCCTCCAGCAGCGGTCGCAGCATCGCCAGCGCCTCCGTGCGGTCCATCTGCCCCTCGGCCAGCGCGTCCGAGCCGAACAGCCCCTCCTCCGCGGCGCGGTGGCCCAGCGGCACGTAGCAGGCCCGCCCCGCATCGACGCAGAGCGATATGCCCACGAGGTCGGCGCGCATCTCGTCCAGCGACGTCGTTTCGGTATCCACGGCGACACGGCCCCGCGCGTGGGCCGCGTCGATCCAGATTTGCAACGCCGCGGCGTCGTGGACACATTCGTAGGCGTCCCTGTCGAAGGCAACGGGCGCGGCCGACGCCACCTCTGGCGCCGCGATGACCGGGGCGGTCTCGCCCAAGGCTTCGGCCACGCGGCGCGTGACCGTGCGGAACTCCATCGCGGTCAGGAAGCCCAGGAGATCGTCGGCCACGGGCGGGCGGACCACGAGGCTGTCCAGATCGTAGTCCAGCGCCATGTCGCAATCCAGTTGGACCAGCCGCCGCGACAGACGGATCTGGTCGGCATGCTCGATCAGGACCTGGCGCCGTTTCGGCTGCTTGATCTCGCCGGCCCGGTCCAGAAGCGCGTCGAGATCGCCGAACTCGTTGATCAGCAGCGCCGCCGTCTTGATGCCGATGCCGGGCGCGCCGGGCACGTTGTCGACCGAATCCCCGGCCAGCGCCTGCACATCCACCACCCGTTCGGGCCCGACGCCGAACTTTGCCCATACGCCGTCGCGGTCGATGGTGGCGTTCTTCATGGCGTCGAACATGACCACGCCGTCGCCGATGAGCTGCATGAGGTCCTTGTCCGACGACACGATCGTCACGCGGCCCCCGGCCTCGCGCGCGCGGCAGGCCAGCGTGGCGATGATGTCGTCCGCCTCGAACCCCTCCTGTTCCAGACAGGAGATGTTGAAGGCGCGCGTCGCTTCCCGGGTCAGCGGTATCTGCGGGCGCAGATCCTCGGGCATCTCGTCCCGGTTGGCCTTGTAGAGATCGTACATGTCGTTGCGGAACGTGTGCGAGCCCTTGTCGAACACGACAGCCGCATGGGTCGGGGCGTCGGGGCCGCGATTGTCCTCGATCATCTTCCACAGCATGTTGACGAAGCCGCTGACGGCCCCCACCGGCAGGCCGTCGGACTTGCGCGCCAGCGGCGGCAGGGCGTGGAACGCACGGAAGATGAAGGCGGACCCGTCCACCAGCGACAGGTGGTGCCCCTTGCCGAACGTGTCGCCCATGTCGTGCCCTCCCCGCGGCGCGGATGCACGCCGGGCGCAGACCTAGCGTTCGGCGCGGGGCCGGTCCACTGCTCAGCCGCAGGGGAACGCGGGCGCGGCGCGTGGCACGGCGGTTGTACGGACGGACGGGGACGGCCCGGCATCCCGGTAGGGCCAGCCGGGCCAGCGCGCTGCGTCGCGGTACGGCCATCCGGGCGGCCCAGCGACGTCGCCATGCGGCCATCCGGCATAGCCGGGGTCGCGCCGCCCGGGCAGTCCGGCGCCACGCGGCAGCGGCACCGGATTGTTCCCGGCGCCGACGACGGCCGTCAGCGAAGCCGCCGGGCCGGACGGCGGGGCGAAGGGCGCGGGCGGGCGCGGCGTCTCGACCTCGGCGCTACGGACCGGACCGCACCCTTCGGTCTCCACCCCTTCCAGCAGGGCCCTCGTTCCCGGCGCGAGGCCGCGCAGGTCCACACTGTGCCCCGCCTTGGTGCCCAGCCCGCGAACGCCGAATGTCAGCGGATCGTCAAGGTCGAGACGCTGCGTCGATGCGCCGAAAAGCCCGCCCTCCCCCGCCCAACGCGGCCCCGGTCCGCTGGCGAAGTGCAGAGTGAAGGTCCCCGGCGGCACCAGCACCCGGAAGAAGCTGCCACCGGTGAAGTATGCCGCGAGGACGGCAGCCCCGTCGCCCTCGGCGGGGCGCAGTTCGACGTACCAGTCCAGCCCCGGCGGCGTGCGCACCTGAAGCGGAAACACCGCCGGCAGGCCGCTGCGGTTCCACATCAGCCCTGGGCGCGGCGCCTCGGCCGTGGCCGGCCCCGCAAGCACCGTAAGCATGAACGCCAGAACGGCAAGCAGCGGACGCGCCACGATCAGTGCCCGCCCGCGTCCCCCGAGAGCACGAACCGCTTGTCGCAATAGCCGCATTCGACCCAGCCGCGATCCTCGGGGATTTGCAGCCACACGCGGGGATGCGTCATGTGACCGTCGCACGAGACGCGGGCCGTCGACACCTCCTGGGTCTCGGGTGCCCCTGGCACACCCGTCGGCGGCAGACCGCCATGCAATTCGTTCTGCTTCTCGGACATGGTATCCCCCGGGTGCGCGCCCCACGCTTGAGCGGTAGATGATAGGCGCGCCCGCCCCGCCTGCAACCGTTCATCCACGCCCCGGGCAGGCCATCCTTCCGGATGTCCGGCCTACGATCCGGCCGGGAGGATCCGGCCGAGAGGGCGCCCGCCGACGATGTGGACGTGATAATGCGGCACTTCCTGCACCGCAGCGACCCCCGCGTTCGCGATCAGGCGATAGCCGCCGCCCCCCGAACCGGGGCAAAGTCCCAGCTCGGCGCAGATATGCCCGACGGTGCGGGTGAAATCGGCGATCTCGGCATCGGTGGCGCGGGCGGCGAAGTCGTCATGGGTGACGTAGGCGCCCTTGGGGATCACCAGCACGTGGTTGGGCGCCTGCGGTGTGATGTCCTCGAAGGCGAGCGTGTGGTCGGTCTCGCGCACCGTGCGGTTCGGGATCTCGCCACGAAGTATCTTCGCGAAGATGTTCGTGTCGTCATAATCGTAGCCGGCGTCGGTCATGTCGGTTCCCCTGCGTTACAAGCGGTCGTCACGTCTGGGTCAGGCCCAGCGACAGGAACAGGGCGTGGATGTCCGCCTCGGGGCGGGGTCCGACGTGGCCGATCACCTCGGCCGCGGCCGCCACGCCCATCCGCCCGCACACGTCCAGGCTGCGGTCCGACAGGTAGCCGAAGAGGAACCCGGCCGCGAACTGGTCGCCCGCCCCCGTCGCGTCGACGGGCACGACCGGCGTCACGGGCACCTCGGCCCGCTCGTCGCCGCGGCGCAGGATGACGGAGGCGTCCGACCGCGTCGCGACCACCGTGTCGCAGTGCGATGCGGCGCGGTCCAGTGCCTCGCCGAGGTCGGCGGTCTCGTAGAGGGTGGTCCACTCCAGCTCGTTGCCGATGACGAAATCCATGTCCTCGGCGATCAGGCGGGCGAAATCGTCCCGGTGACGCGTGACGCAGAACGGGTCGGACAGGGTGATGCCCGATCGCCCGCCCGCCGCCTTCATCGCGCGCGCAGCCTCGGCGAAGGCCGTCTTGCCCGCATCCTTGTCGAAAAGGTAGCCTTCGAGAAACAGCAGTCGCGCGCCGTCGAAGACGTCGGCATCGACGTCGCCGCGGCCCAGATCCGCGCCGGCGCCCAGATAGGTGTTCATCGACCGCTCGCCGTCTGGCGACACGAAGATCATGCTGCGCGACGTCGGCTCCTGCGCGTCCGCCGCCGGCGGGTTCGGGAACGCGGTGCCCGCCGCCTCCATCCCGGCGGCATAGCCCCGGCCCAGCGCATCGTCCGCGACCTTGCCGATGAAGGCGGTCGCGACGCCCAGCCGCCCCAGCCCCGCCAGCGTGTTGGCGACCGAGCCGCCCGGCGCCTCGGTGCGATGCTCCATGGCGGCATAGAGAAGCTCGGCCCGGGGCCGGTCGATCAGCTGCATGACGCCCTTCTCGATCCCCATGTGGCCGAGGAACGTGTCGGGCGCCTGGGCGATCACGTCGACGATGGCGTTGCCGATTCCGATGACGTCGTGGCTCATTCGGTCTTCTCCTCAAAGGGGCACAGATCGCGGATCAGGCAGGCGCGGCACCGCGGTTTTCGCGCGATGCAGGTATAGCGGCCGTGCAGGATCAGCCAATAGTGTGCGCGCAACTGGAACGGGACCGGTACGTTGTCTTCTATGCCTCGTTCGACTGCCACCACGTCGCGGCCGGGCGCGATGCGGGTGCGGTTGGCCACGCGGAAGATGTGCGTGTCGACCGCCTGCGCCGGGTGCCCGAACCAGGCGTTCAGCACCACGTTCGCGGTCTTCCGCCCCACCCCCGGCAGCGCCTCCAGCGCCGCGCGGGACGCGGGAACCGTGCCGCCATGCTCCTCGACCAGAATGCGGCTGAGCGCGATAACGTTCTTGGCCTTGTTGCGGTAGAGCCCGATGGACTTCACGTGATCCGTCACGCCGTCGAGCCCGAGCGCCAGCATCGCCTGCGGCGTGTCGGCCACGGCGAAGAGCGGCCCGGTGGCGCGGTTCACGCCCGCGTCCGTCGCCTGCGCCGACAGGGCCACGGCGACCAGCAACGTGAAGGCGCTGTGGTGCGTCAGCTCCCCCGCGGGTTCGGGATTGGCGTCGCAGAACCGCTGGAAGATCTCCGTGACGGCGGGATAGGGCAGCGGCTTCGGCATCGCCGCCCCTATGCCCCGGAGCGCGGTGGCAGGCAACACGTTGGCGCATCATTCGGGTCGCGGGCGCGCGCGACCTGTCCTAGCGTCGCAGCATGAACGACATGCAGCACCCCCACGCCGGCTATCACTTCGACCTGATGCGCCGCGCCATCGCCGCCATCGACGCGGCGGACGGCCGCGACCTGTCTCTGGAGGAACTGGCAGCGGCCATGAACCTGTCGCCGGCGCATTTCCAGCGCATCTTCTCGCGCTGGGCCGGGATCAGCCCGAAACGGTTCCAGCAGTACCTGCGGCTGGGGCTGGCCAAGCGGCTGCTGGCCGAACGCCGCACGACGCTGGGCACTGCCCTCGACGCAGGTCTCAGCGGACCGGGCCGCCTCCACGATCTCTTCGTGCGGTGGGAGGCGATGAGCCCCGGCGACTACGCCCGGCGTGGGGCGGGCCTGACGGTGCGCTGGGGCTGGTTCGAGAGCCCCTTCGGCCCCGCCGTCGTCATGGGGACCGACCGTGGCATCTGCGGCATGGGCTTCGCTGCCGAGACCGGAGAGGCGGCTGCTCTGGAGGATCTGGTGGGCCGATGGCCGATGGCCACGTTCGTGGAGGATCCGACCGCCCTGCGCCCCTGGGCCCTGGCCGCCTTCGGCGCCGCTTCGGACAGGCAGGACCCCGCCCCCCTCTACCTGATCGGCGCCCCCTTCCAGCTGAAGGTCTGGGAGGCGCTCATGGCCATCCCGACGGGGCATGTCACCACCTATGGCGAGATCGCGGCGCATATCGGCGCGCCGCGCGCCGTGCGCGCCGTCGGGACGGCCGTGGGGCGCAATCCGGTCAGCTGGCTGATCCCCTGCCACCGCGCCCTGCGCAAGTCGCTGGGCCGCGACGGATATCTCGGCGGCTACCACTGGGGGATCGACGTCAAGCGCGCGATGCTGGCGCAGGAGGCGGCGCAGACCGGGCTCTGATCCGGACCCCGCCAGCCGACATGGGCAGCGGCCGCATCACGTAGATATGCACGCGCGGCCTGTCGCGCATCCCGTTTTCTTCCGTGCGGGGCGACGCGTCCTGTCGTATGGAGTGCCTCACCGTTAGGCATATTTCAGACAAGGACGCCACCATGACCGCCAAGACCTCCGTCGCCTTCGCCGCAGCCGGCCTGCTGGCGCTCACCGCCTGCGTCGACCCGTCGGTCGGGCCCGGCCCCAGCGGCGCGCCCGGCGATCCGAACCGTACGCGCACCGGCGCGCTGATCGGCGCCGGCGTGGGCGCGCTGGCCGGAGCGAACCGCGGCGCCGACAACCAGGGCGACCGTCTGCGCAACGCCGCGATCGGCGCCGGCATCGGCGCAGCCGTGGGCGGCGTGGCCGGCAACATCCTCGACAAGCAGGCTCAAGAGTTGCGCGGCGACTTCTCGAACGGTGCCATCGACGTCATCAACACCGGCAACGAGCTGATCGTGCGCATGCCTCAGGACATCCTCTTCGCCATCGACAGCGCCTCGGTCGGCGGCGGGCTGCAGGGCGACCTGCGGGTCCTCGCGGCGAACCTGAACCGCTACCCGAACTCGACGGTCGAGGTGCAGGGCCATACCGACAACACCGGATCGGCCGCCTACAACGCCGACCTGTCGCAGCGCCGCGCCCAATCAGTCGCGTCGATCCTGGCGCAGAACGGAGTGTCGTCGGGCCGTTTGCGCGCCGTCGGCTTCGGCGAGGACAGCCCCATAGCGTCGAACCTGTCGCCCGAGGGACGCGCGCAGAACCGCCGCGTGCAGATCGTCATCCGCCCGACGAACTGAGGACGTGACCCGGCCGCCCCCGGCGGCCGGGTCAAGCGGGCGATCCCGGCCAGGCACTCCGCTTGCAGCAAAGGCGTTTCCACCCGGCCCGGCACAAGACAGCCGTGATCGGGACCACGCCATCGCCGTCGAGACGACGAAGTGAAACGGCGTACCGGACTCCGGCACGACCGCCCCCAAACTCGGGTTCGCAAATATCCCCGCCGGAGGCGGACCTGCCGTCCCCGCCCGGCGCCGTCAGTGCAGCTTGGCGCCGATCGTGTCGATGCTGCTATCGATGAGGGCGTCCGAACGACCGTCGTCCATCTGCGCCGCCAACACCTCGGCCGCGGCGGCGGTCGCCACCTGGATGGCGCGGTCGCGGACGTTGCGGATGGCCGCAGCCTCGGCCGAGGCGATCTGGTCCTCGGCCGCCTGAACGCGACGTTCGATGGACGCGTCAAGGTCGGCCTGCGCCCGCTCGCCCGCCACCCGCGCCTGTTCGCGCGCGCCGGCCACGATGCGGTCCGCCTGCTCCTGAACGTCGCGGTGCTTGCGCTCGTAGGACGCCAGCAGTGTCGTCGCCTCGTCTCGCAGCGCGCGCGCCTCGTCGAGATCCGCCTGAATGCCCTCGGCGCGCTTGTCCAGCATCGCGGTCAGGCGGCCCGGCACCTTGAAGTAGACAAGGATGCCGATGAAGATCACGAAGGCGATGAGAACGACAAAATCGGTGTTGTTCAGGGTAAAGAACGGACCCGTCGCGGCGCCTGCCGGCGTCGCGATCGCCGCAACCGTGATTGCAAGCTTCTTCATGCCGGACCTCCAGCTGTGCGAGATGCGTGAGATGCCACTGCCGCATCGATGGCCCCGGCGTCAACGGTGCCGCCCATCGACTCGACGATTGCACGTGCCGTGTCCCTCGCCACCTCCTCGACCGAGGCCGCCATCCCGTCGCGGATCTCGGCCACCCGACCCTCGGAAACTGCGGTGCGTTCCGCTATGTCGGCATCGGCCCTGGCAATGGCTTCGTTCATCTGCGCCTTCATCTCGTCGCGATTGGCCTCGACGATCTTGCCCGCCTCGGCGCGGGCGTCGGCCAACGACTGATCGTAGGCCTTCTCGGCCGCGACCGACTTCTGCTTGAGCTCTTCGGCCGCCGCGATGTCGTTGGTGATCGTCCCCTGCCGTTCGGCCAGGACGGACCCGATCCGCGGCAGGGCGATGCGCGACACGATGTAGTAGATCGCCCCCAGCGCCAGCAGCAGCCAGAAAATCTGGTTTGGATAGGTAGAGAAATCCAGCTGCGGCATGCCGACGGCTTGCTCCGCCTCTGCGGCGCCATAAGCGGTCTCGACGATGACGATCTCTTCGGTTTCCATGACGTCCCCTTCACCGGCCGCATGCTGCGGGCCGGGCGCAGGCGCACCCGGCCCCGTCGGTCATCAGACGGCGAACATCAGCAGCAGGGCCACGAGGAACGAGAAGATGCCAAGCGCCTCCGCGAAGGCAATGCCGATGAAGAGCGTTGCCGTCTGCGCCGCGGCGGCCGACGGATTGCGCAGGGCGCCCGCCAGGAAGTTGCCGGCGACATGGCCCACACCGATGGCGGCGGCGCCCGATCCGATGGCGGCAAGGCCGGCACCGATGAACTTGCCCATATCGGCGGTGGCGACGGCCATCAGTTCGTTTTCCATGTGTCGTGCTCCTGAGTTTTCGACGGTATCTTGAGCGGGACGGTGCCCGGGTGACGTCAGTGGTGCGGGTGCAGCGCGTCCTTGAGGTAGACGCAGGTGAGGATGGTGAAGACGTAGGCCTGTATGAAGGCGACCAGCACCTCCAGCGCGTAGACGGCGACGATGGCGAGGATCGGCAGGAAGGCGAAGAGGCCCAGCGCCCCGGCGAAGCCCGCGAACACCTTGAGCACCGCGTGACCCGCCATGATGTTGCCTGCCAGTCGGATGGAGTGGCTGACCGGCCGCACGAAGTACGAGATCAGCTCGATCACGGCAAGGATGGGGCGCAGCGCCAGCGGCGCCGACTGCACCCAGAAGAGACCGAGAAACGAGGCGCCGTTCTTGACGAACCCAAGCACCGTCACGGTGACGAAGACGGCCAGCGCCAGCACGGCGGTCACGGCGATGTGGCTGGTGGTCGAGAAGGAGGTGGGGATCAGCGCAAGGAAGTTGGCGAAGACGATGAAGAGAAAGAGCGTCATAATATAGGGAAAATAGCGCAGTCCCTCCTTGCCGGTCACGTCCACCACCATCTTGTGGACGAAGCCGTAGGCAAGTTCGGCCACCGACTGGGTCCGGTCCGGCACGACGGCGCGACCGCGCGTTCCCAGCACCAGCAGGGCCCAGACGCACAGGACCGTCAGCGCCAGCCAGAGTGTGGCGTTCGTGACGGTAAAGATCCCCACCGCACCGTCGCCAAACAGCGGTGAGACGACGAACTGGTCCATCGGGTGAATGTTCAGGCCGCCAGCGGCACTTTCGACTTCGGTCGCCACGTGTCAGTCCCTTTCGCCGCCGGACCCTCGGGTCCGCATGGTCGTGTCGCCCTCGGGCGCCGTCGTCGTCCGTCCGTCCGTGGCCCCCGGTGCCCCGGCGCCGATCTCGGCGGCGGTCCGCATCATCGTCCGCACTCCGGCCGCGAGGCCAAGCAACAGGAAGACGACCAGAAATATCGGCATCGTCCCCGCAAGTGTGTCGAGCCCGTATCCGATCGCCACGCCGATGCCGATCCCTGCCACGAGCTCGATCACCATGCGCCAGGCCATGTTGGCCATCGCGTGATGACTTTCCGCCCGCGGCGGCGGTTCGGCGGCCAACCGGGCCGCATCTATCCGGTTGCCCAACTGGCGCAGCCGTTCGTCCGCGCCCTGGTCCATTCGCCCGACATCCCTGCGCTGTCATGCATATTTCGGGAGAAACTAGAAAGGCGGCCCGGCCAAGTCAACCGCATGTCCGGGGGCTTCAAGGGGTTGATCTTGCCAGACAATCTGTGGTCTCTGCCGTCCGGGCGACGGTCGGCCGGAGTCAACCCGACGGTTGAACTTCGGCGTCGTGTCTTGCTCCAAGGCGCAGGATCGACTTCCTGCAGGAGATGACCGAACGCCTCGACCATATTTTCGCCGCCCTGGCGGACAGGACGCGCCGCGCGATCCTGGCCATGTTGCTCGAGGACGATCTGGCCGTCACCGATGTGGCGGCTCCGCTTCCGATGTCGCTGGCTGCCGTGTCCAAGCATCTCATCGTGCTGGAGCGGGCGGGGCTGATCCGGCGCGAACGACGCGGGCGCATCGTCTGGTGCCGGCTGGAACCCGCTGCCCTGCGTGGCGCCGCGACCTGGATGCAGGGATTCGGCCAATTCGATCCCGTGGACCTGGATGGGCTGGAGCGCTTTCTTCTGTCCGAGGCGCTGGACACCGGACAGCAGGATCGACCCAGGGCGGTACGCGAGGCGGCACAGGACGGCCGCCTCGCAGGATCACATGACGAGCGACACGATGATGATGATGACCACGACGACGCCGATGATGTAGATGATACGGTTCACGAAGCTTCCTCTCGATTATGGCATTCAGATTAACAGTTTGTTCACATCAACACGTCAGGGTCTACATAGGGTTCCGCCCCGCGTCGGCGGCGATGGCGGGTGTGGCGCATTGGCGACGAGGCGCGGTCATCTTCCGCGGACCAGGATCGCTCCGGTGCCGGCGAAATCCTGCGGATCGCAGTCCGGCACCACGATCTCCACCCGGCGTCCGGCGCGGCGCGGCGGGGCGACGACCTTGCGGACGTCCAGACTGATGCCGGTCCGAGCAGTCAGATAGGTGCCGACGACCCGGAGCCGCCTCTGCGCGAGGTCGTCGTTGGCGTCGCGGTGGCCGAACCCGTCGCCGAACCCCGTCAGTTGCAGGCGGCGCCCTCCGTTGCGCTGCCGGATCACCTGAAGAACCTCGCGGTGGATCGGCGCCACGGCGGTGCTGGCATGTGCAAACGGCAGGATGACGGTACAGGGTCCCGCCGACGCGGGCGCCACCCACCCCGTCATCACGGCAAAGGCGGTCGCCCCGGCAGCCGCGACCCGGCGCAGCCCGGATGACTGCACCGGCGCCCCGGCGTCCCGACGGCCGACGCCGCACGCCCCTCTTCCGCCGCGCAGAACAGTCCTGTCGATGATCATGCCGGATCGTCCCGATAGCCCCCACCCGGTCTATCACGACAATCCCATCGAAAAAGAAATCAGACCATTCGAGGTTAACGCCCTCCAGAACGATCGGGACGCCATCGGTTGCGGGTCCGGGACGGGAGACTGCGGGCGGCGGTTTGCGCGGCGACACTGCCCCTTGTCCGATCCATGCCGCGCGACGGCTCGATGCGACGTGAAGAGGCCCGCGCGACGTTATGTCGGCGGGCCAAATCCGCAGTGCAGGTCAGGTCGCTGCCCGGTGGAGGGTCAGCGAGCGATCTCAGGTGTCGGGCGTGGACGAGGCCGACGTGCTGTCGTCGTCGTCATCGTCGTTGGACAGGATGGCAGCCAGCGCGGCGACGGCGAGAACGCCGCCGGCGATGCCAGCAACGCCGAGACCGCCCAGCGATCCGGGCTGACCCTCATCCACGACCACGACGGCGCAGCCTTCCTGGTTCGGGTTGGCGTCGCAATCGACGAAGGGGGCCGCGCCGCCGGCGAAGGAGGCCGTGCCGGACGTCAGCGCCAGAATCGCGGAAAGGGCCGTAATCTTGATGTTCATTGGATTCGTTTCCTCGTGGAAGGGATCACCTGAAATCCCGGTTATGCGGGTTTTCCGCGTCGATCAACCCAAAAGGTACCGCTTGTGCATATCGGCGGCGAAAGCATGCGAATGGTGCATCCGCGCCTCAGTCGGTCGCGTCGGGGCCAAGATCCGTCCTTCACCGGGCCGTCGGCGCGCCTCCATTCGCCGCGGCGGCCTGCCGCGGATCGTCCGCTGTCGCCGCCGGCCCGGCGCCGGCGCCCCAATGCGCCGTCTGGTCGCGCAGGAACCGCACGAAATGCTGGACCTTGGCCGTCCGGTGCAGATCGACATGCGTCACCAGCCAGACGATGACACGCCATTCCTCGCGCGGCCGCATGATGCAGACGAGGTCTGGCATCCCCTGCGCCTGCGACGCGGGCAGGAATCCGATGCCGACCCCCTGCCGGATCGCGTCGGACAGCACCAGCGCGTCCGTTCCCCGAAAGGCGATGCGGGCCGCCGGCACAGCCTCGCGCAGCCAACGATGGAACGGCGCCCGCATCGCCGCGTCGTCGTGGCCGACGAAGCGATGCTCGGCGAAGTCGGTCTCGTCCTCCGGGGCGCCATGCGCGTCGACATAGCCGCGAGAGGCGTAGAGGCCGAAATCCTCGACCAGCAGCTTCTGCACGACGTTGTCGGGTTCGTCCGGCGCCGCGCCCGCGCGGATCGCCACATGCGCCTCGCCGTATTCGAGGCGGAACACCCTTTCGTCCGTCAGCAGACGCACGATCAGGCCGGGGTGGGCCGCCTGGAACCGGGCGAGGATCGGGATCAGCGGCGAGGCGATATGCGCCAGCGACGTCACCACCAGCTCGCCCGACACGCCCTCGCCCTGGCCCCTTATGCGCCCGGCCAGCTGGCCGAACTGGTCGTCCGCAGCCTGGGCCACCCGCAGCAGATCGGCGCCCGCCTCGGTCGCGGTGTATCCCCTGGCGTGCCGCTGAAAGAGCCTGGTGCCCATCTGGCGCTCCAGCGCGTCGATGTGGCGGATGACCGTCGCATGATGCACGCCCAGCACGCTGGCCGCGCCGCTGACGGTGCCGATGCGCGCCACGTGGAAGGCGGTGCGGATTTCGTCCCAGTTGGTGATGGCCATGATGTCCCCTATAGGCGGCAATCCTCCGCATGAGTAGGGGTCGTGGAATCCCGCTGAAACCGGATCGTGGTCCGCATGTCGCACCAATGGTTAACGTGGAAGAGGAACCCCAGATGAACCGATTTGCCATGACGCGCGCCATCGCCGCCGCCGGACTGATCGCCCTCGCGGGCTGCGCCGCCGGGTCGATGACGGGACAGAACACGGATCAGATCGATACCGCGGACGAGGCGGTCATCAACTCGCTCGAATTGCAGGACGGCGGTCAGGCCACCACCCAGATCGAAGAGATCACGGAAGGCTAGGCCATAGGGAGGGCGGCGCGGCCCCCTTAGAGGGCGGCGCCGCCGAAGCCCGCCTGCGATGCCTCGCGCGCCGCCGCGACCTGCATCGCGGTCCACGCGGGGCAATTGCGATCGCCCACGCCCGGCGGTGCCATCGTCACCTTCCCGACCAGTCGCCCGAGAGGTCCTGTGCGGGTCGCGCCCCTTGCCCTTGCCCTTGCCCTTGCCCTTGCCCTTGACAGATACCGCGCGCCTGCATTAGCTCCAGCGCATCCGGACAGGCTAGGCCTTTCCGGTTCCCGCGCTCGCGCGGGGATCGCCTCCCGCCAGCGCGTTGCGCCCGCGGGAGCGTTCGTCGTTTGCCGGTCTCCGGGGCCGTCGCGAACGCCGGACGCGCACCGCAAGATACCGTCCGGCGACATCCGTGCCGCCGACATGCGCCAGCAAGCAGCCGAAAGGCCGACCGAGATGTTCGAGACCCTTTCAGACCGGCTATCCGGCGTTTTCGACCGGCTGACCAAGCAGGGTACGCTGTCGGACGACGACGTGGCCACCGCCCTGCGCGAGGTCCGCGTGGCCCTGCTGGAGGCGGACGTGTCGCTGCCCGTGGCGCGCGACTTCGTCGCGGCGGTGCAGCAAAAGGCCAAGGGTCAGGCCGTCACGCGGTCCGTCACGCCGGGCCAGCAGGTCGTCAAGATCGTCCATGACGAACTGATTCAGGTCCTGACGGGCGATGCCGACCCCGGCGCGCTGCGCATCGACAACGCTCCGGCCCCGATCCTCATGGTCGGCCTTCAGGGGTCGGGCAAGACGACGACGACCGCCAAGCTGGCGCTGCGCCTCAAGGACCGCGAACGCAAGCGCGTGCTGATGGCCTCGCTCGACACCAACCGACCCGCGGCGATGGAGCAGCTGGCGATCCTCGGCGTGCAGATCGGCGTCGACACCCTGCCCATCGTGAAGGGCGAAACCCCGGTCCAGATCGCGAAGCGCGCAAAGCAGCAGGCGACGCTGGGCGGCTACGACGTCTACTTCCTCGATACCGCGGGACGGTTGCAGATCGACCAGGAGCTGATGGCGCAGGTCGCCGACGTCCACGCCGTCGTCGCCCCGCGCGAGACGCTGCTGGTCGTCGACGGGCTGACCGGGCAGGTCGCGGTCGAGGTCGCGCAGGAGTTCGACGCCCGCATCGGCGTCTCCGGCGTGGTGCTGACGCGGATGGACGGCGACGGGCGCGGCGGTGCTGCCCTGTCGATGCGGGCCGTCACCGGCAAGCCCATCCGCTTCGTCGGCCTGGGCGAAAAGATGGACGCGCTGGAGACGTTCGAGCCGCAGCGCATCGCGGGCCGCATCCTCGGGATGGGCGACATCGTCGCGCTGGTCGAGAAGGCGCAGGAGAACATCGAGGCCGCCGAGGCCGAGCGCATGATGAAGCGCTTCCAGAAGGGTCAGTTCAACATGAACGACCTGCGCGGCCAGCTTGAGCAGATGCTCAAGATGGGTGGCATGGAAGGCATGATGGGCATGCTCCCCGGCATGGGGAAGGCGCAGAAGCAGATGGCCGAGGCGGGGCTCGACGACCGCGTCCTGAAGCGCCAGATCGCGCTGATCCAGTCCATGACGAAGAAGGAGCGCGCCAACCCCGCACTGCTTCAGGCCAGCCGCAAGAAACGGATCGCAAAGGGTGCAGGGATGGAGGTCGCGGACCTCAACAAGCTGGTGAAGATGCATCGCCAGATGGGCGATATGATGAAGAAGATGGGCAAGGGCGGCATGCTCAAGAAGATGATGGCCGGCATGAGTGGCAAGGGCGCCCTGACCGGCATGGGTGCCGGACAGCCATCGCCCGACCAGATCGCTGCCGCACAGGCACAGATGGGCCGTTCCGGGTTCGGCGGTGGTTTTCCCGGCATGGGCGGCGGCGGCCTGCCACCCGGGCTGTCCGGGTTCGGCAAGAAGAAATGACGGGGGGTTCACCCTCCCGGTCCGTGAGGCGTTCGTCATGACCGCGCCCCTCACCGCCGCGCCCGTCCTGACCACGGAGCGGCTGGTCCTGCGCGGGCCCGAGAGGGACGACCTCGGCCCGTTCGCCCGCTGGGTCACGACCTCGGCCCGCATGGAGGCCGTCGGTGGCAAGGGGTGGGTCGACGACGCGTGGCGCGGATTCCTGATCGGCGTCGGCCACTGGGCATGGCACGGCTATGGCTTCTTCACACTCGTCCCGCGTGACAGCGGCCAGCCGGCCGGGCGCGTGGGTCTGCTGAATCACGACGGCTACGAGGCGCCCGAAATCGCCTGGCATCTCTTCGACGGATTCGAGGGGCGCGGCTATGCGACCGAGGCCGCTCTGGCCGTCCGCGCCTGGGCCCGGCAGGAGCGCGGCATCGGTCGGCTGGTCAGCTACATCGATCCCTCCAACGCGCCGTCGCAGGGCGTCGCGCGACGGCTGGGCGCCGCGACGGACGGCAGCCGCGCCGCCCACGATCCCGACGCCGAGGTCTGGGAGCACGAGGCACCCGCATGACCGCGTCGCAACCCACCATCGAGACTGAGCGGCTGATCCTGCGCGGACCCCGGCCCCACGACTGGGAGCCGACACGCGCCTACTGGGGGAGCGACCGGTCGCGCTTCACCGGCGGGCCGCGGCCGGAAGGCGAGGCGTGGCTTCGGTTCGCGGCGCGCTGGGGTGCTGTGCCGTTGCGTGGCTTCGGCATGTTTACCGTCACGCTGCGCGGCGACGACACGGCCGTCGGCGTCGTCGGCCCGCTGTTCCCGCCGGGCTGGGCCGAACCCGAGCTGGGGTGGATCCTCTTCGACGGCGCCGAAGGCCGCGGCATCGCGTTCGAGGCGGCGACGGCGGCGCGCGACTACGTCTACGGCACGCTCGGGTGGGCCACCGCCATAAGCTACATCCATCCCGAAAACGCCCGCTCCATCGTATTGGCCGAACGGCTGGGCTGCACCCCCGACCCCGGCGTCCCCTACCCGTTCGACGAGCCGACCACGGTCTACCGCCACCCCGCGCCGGAGGCCGTCGCATGACCGACGCCGACCGCGCCCGCGACCTGCTGGCCAGCCACCGTGCCAGCATCGACCGGCTGGACGCGATCCTGATCTACACCCTGGGCGAACGGTTCCGCCACACCCAGGACGTCGGCCGTCTCAAGGCCGAACACGCCCTTCCGCCCAGCGATCCCGCGCGCGAGGCCGCGCAGATCGCCAGGCTCGAAGCCCTCGCCAAGGAGGCCGACCTCGACCCGGCCTTCGCCAGGAAACTGCTGGCCTTCGTCATCGACGAGGTGATCCGGCACCACAAGATCATCCAAGGAGACAAATGACATGGCTATGAAGATCAGGCTCGCCCGTGGCGGCAGCAAGAAGCGTCCGCACTACTCCATCGTCGCCGCCGACAGCCGCATGGCGCGGGACGGCCGCTTCATCGAGAAGCTGGGCACCTACAATCCGCTGCTGCCCAAGGACAGCGAGGACCGCGTGCGCATGGACGTCGACCGGGTGCAGCACTGGATAGGCCAGGGCGCCAAGCCCACCGATCGGGTCGCCCGGTTCCTGGAGGCCGCGGGCGTGCGCCCGAAGGCCGAGCGCGCCAACATGAAGAAGGCCGAGCCGGGCAAGAAGGCGACCGAGCGCGCCAAGGAACGTGCCGACAAGGCCGCCGCCGCCAGCGAGGCCCCGGCCCCGGCGACCGAGAACGCCGAATAGGCGCGGCTCCGTCGGCGCGCGGAGTCCGAATGGATCGTCGTTCCGTCCAGGGATGCGATAGCAACGGCGCGACCCGTCCGGGCGGCGCGGCGGTCCGGCAATGGCCCCGCACGCCCGGCCGCCATTGTGCCGGGTGCACGTGTCCGGGATGCCGGTCGATCTTCCGGGCATCACGTCCGAAGGGCAGCATCGACTGCTCCACGGCCGGTGATCCACGGGGCGCAGGGGTCTGCCGGGCGCAGGGCGGGCCGGTCCGGCGGGCCGGTCCTGCAAGCGCGTGGCGCCGCCTGGCTACCGGGGCGCCGTGATGGCGACCGACACACCTGAACGGCAGGATGGCGGGACCGGTCCGGAAGGCGCGATCTGCGTCGGCGCCATCGCCGGGGCGTTCGGGGTTCAGGGAGAGGTGCGGCTGAAATCCTTCTGCGCCGATCCCGTCGCCATCGCGGATTACGGCCCGCTCCTTACCGCGGACGGCGCACGGCGCTTCGACGTGTCGCTGAGGGGGCCCATCGCCTCGGGCTTTGCCGCCCGGCTGTCCGGCGTCGCGACGCGGGAAGAGGCCGAGGCGCTGCGGGGTACGCGTCTCTACGCCCCCCGGTCGCGGCTGCCCGCGCTGCCGGACGACGAGTTCTACCATGCCGACCTTGTCGGACTGGACGTACACGACACCGGCGGCGCGCCTCTGGGCCGGGTTGTGGCCGTGCTGAACCACGGCGCCGGCGACCTGCTGGAGATCGCCTGCACGGCGGGGAACGCCAGCGTCCTGTTGCCTTTCAGCCGCGATGCGGTTCCGACGGTCGATCTCGCGGCCGGTCGGCTGATCGCCGATCCACCGGACGGGGTCTTCGAATGAGGCGGGAACATCACCCCGGCGGTGCCGTTGGGCCGGCGAAACCAGCCGACCTGCGGCCGGACATCGAAAGGGACCGACATGTTGAACCTCATCCTGATACTGCTGGTGGTCGCCGCCATCGCCGCTCTGCTGGGCTTCGGCCGGGTCTCCGGGGCGGCGTTGACGGGGGCGAAGGTCCTCATCGGCATCGCGCTGGTGGTGTTCCTGCTCGTCATCCTCGGCATCGTCGCCATCGCCTGACGTCTGGGGGCGGGCGACGCTGTCGTCCCGTTCCCGCGATCCCGATCGGCGGCGGATGACGGAGCCGCCGCACCGATCGCACGGGCGCCTCACCATCAGCGCGGACCCTCGACCTCGGGACCTGATGGGCGAGAGCCCGGCGCTGAAGGGGGCGTGGTGCGCCAAGGTCATCACGCTCTTTCCCGAGGTATTTCCGGGACCTCTCGGCGCGTCCCTGACGGGCAAGGCATTGCAGGATGGCCTCTGGCGCCTGGAGACGGTCGATTTGCGCGCCTTCGGCGAGGGACGGCACCGCAACGTCGACGATACGCCCGCCGGCGGCGGTCCCGGCATGGTCCTGCGGCCCGATGTCGTGGACCGCGCCATGGCGTACGCGCGCCCGACGACCGGCGACCCGTCACGCTGGCCCGTCATCTGCCTTTCGCCCCGCGGCGTCCCCTTTACCCAGACCGCCGCGACAGGCCTCGCCCGGGTCGACGGCATCACCCTACTCTGCGGGCGATTCGAGGGGATCGACCAGCGCGTCCTGGACCATCACCGCGTGCTGGAGATCAGCATGGGAGACTACGTCCTGACCGGTGGAGAGATCGCGGCTCAGGCCTTGATCGACGCCACGGTGCGCCTTATACCCCGCGTGCTCGGGAATCGTGCCAGCACGCAGGAGGAATCCTTTTCCGACGGCTTGCTGGAGCACCCGCAGTTCACCCGACCGGCGACATGGAACGGGCGCGCCATACCGGACATTCTTCTGTCCGGCCATCATGGCCGCATCGCAGACTGGCGCCGCGACATGGCCGAAAGGCTGACCAAGGAACGCCGCCCTGATCTCTGGCGGGCCTACCGCGCCTCCCGGCTGACGGGGCGCGGCGGGGACCCGGACGAAGACCGAGAGCGCTGAGGGCGCATCACACCGCGGAACAACCGCGCGACAAAGGAGCGTCAGATGAACCTGATCGCACAGCTGGAAGCCGAGCAGGTCGCTGCCCTGGCCCAGGACATACCGGACTTCAAGGCGGGCGACACCGTGCGCGTCGGCTACAAGGTGACAGAGGGCACCCGCACCCGCGTCCAGAACTACGAGGGCGTCTGCATCGCCCGCAAGAACGGCGCCGGGATCGCCGGGTCGTTCACGGTGCGCAAGATATCGTTCGGCGAAGGCGTGGAACGGGTCTTCCCGCTGCACTCCACCAACATCGAGAGCATCACCGTGGTGCGCCGCGGCCGCGTGCGCCGCTCCAAGCTCTATTATCTGCGCGAGCGCCGGGGCAAGTCGGCCCGCATCGCCGAAGTCACCAACTACCGCGCCCCCAGGGCCAAGGGCGGCGCCTCCGAAGGAGCTGCGTCGTGAGAAAGAACATCCATCCCGACTACCATACGATCGACGTGAAGATGACGAACGGCGACGTGGTTCAGATGCGATCGACATGGGGCAAGGAAGGCGACCAGCTCTCGCTCGACATCGATCCCAGCGTCCACCCGGCCTGGACCGGCGGCAGCACGCGCCTCATGGATACCGGCGGCCGCGTCTCCAAGTTCAAGAAGAAGTACGAAGGTCTGGGATTCTAGAAGGCCTGCGAGCCTAGCGCTCCGACCGCCGCTGGATCGCGACACCGCCCCCGCAGGGGCGGTGTCGCGTCCGTCCGCGCCCCGCCCGACAGACGGAGACAGCGTGGCCCATATCATCGTCGTCGGCAACGAGAAGGGCGGATCGGGCAAGTCCACGACCGCTATGCATCTGGCGACCGCGCTGGCCCGCATGGGGCACAGGGTCGGCTGCCTCGACCTCGACCTGCGCCAACGCTCGACCGGCCGCTACGTGGAGAACCGGCTGGCCTATCTGGCCAAGGCCGGCCTCGATCTGCCCAGCCCGGCGTACCGCGAATTGCCCGCCATCGATGCCGACGCGATGGCGCCCGGCGAAGACATGCAGGACCGCCGCCTCTCCGCCGCGATGGAGGCGTTTCAGGACGACGTCGATTTCGTCGTCGTCGACTGCCCCGGTTCGCACACCCGCCTCAGCCAGCTGGCCCATTCCATGGCCGACACGCTGGTCACGCCGCTCAACGACAGCTTCGTCGACTTCGACCTGCTGGCGCGCGTGACCGGCGAGGACAACCGCGTCGTCGGCCCTTCGGTCTATGCCGAGATGGTATGGGCCGCCCGTCAGGCCCGCGCCGAGGCCGGGCTGAAGCCGATAGACTGGATCGTCGTGCGCAACCGTCTGGGCACCCAGGCGATGCACAACAAAAAGAAGGTCGGCACCGCGCTGGCCAATCTGAGCCGCCGCATCGGGTTCCGCGTCGCACCCGGTTTCTCCGAGCGCGTCATCTTCCGCGAATTGTTCCCGCGCGGCCTGACGCTGCTCGACCTGCGCGACACGGGCGGCGGCGGGCTCAACCTGTCGAACATCGCCGCGCGTCAGGAATTGCGCGACCTCGTGAAATCGCTGGACCTGCCGGGCGTGACCGTCAGCTTCTGACTCGCCGGCCGGATCGGAGGATCCTCGACCCGAGACCGGGGATATGCACAACCTGCCTCGCAAATCCCGTCCGCCGCGCCGCTCATTCCGCCCTCCGACAGGAACAATCCGCATGACCGACCTCTTCGCCCTGCCGATCGGCGACCGCTGGCCCGCCGCCGACCCCTCGGTGATCCAGCTCTATTCCTACCCCACCCCGAACGGCGTCAAGGCATCCATCATGCTGGAGGAAACGGGCCTGCGCTACGAGCCGCACCTCGTCACCCTCAAGGACGCGGACGTGAAATCCGACGCCTTCACCTCGCTCAACCCCAACGGCAGGATCCCCGCCATGGTCGACCCGGACGGCCCCGGCGGCCAGACGGTGGAGATCTTCGAATCCGGCGCCATCCTGATCTACCTTGCCGAGAAGTCTGGTCGATTCATGGGCGAAGGCGCCGCGCGGTACGACGCGATCAAATGGCTGATGTGGCAGATGGGCGGGCTCGGGCCGATGTTCGGCCAACTCGGCTTCTTCGTGAAATTCGCCGGGTCGGAGTGGGAGGACACCCGCCCCCGCCAGCGCTACGTGAACGAGGCGCGGCGCCTCCTGGGCGTGCTGGACCGGCACCTGAAGTATCGCGAATGGGTCGCGGGCGACTACTCGATCGCGGACATGGCGATCGCACCGTGGTTGCGCGCGCTCGACTTCTACGGCGCACGCGACCTCGTCGGATGGGACGACCACACCGCTGCCGTCGCCTATCTGGACCGTTTCCTCGCCCGTCCGGCAGTGCAGCGTGGCCTCGACATTCCCGCGCGCGAGTGACCCGGGGCGAGGTGCGACCGGGCCGTTGACCGGGCTCCCCCGAGATGCCTAGATCGTGCGGGACGCCTGCAGAGGGAGATCGTCGATGAGGAACTTTGCGGGAGCCTTGGCCGCGACGGCATGTCTGGCCTCGGGCGCTGCGGGCGCCGCGACCTTCGACATCGTGTTCGCGCCGCTGGGCGAACCGACCGAAGACCAGGCCTTCCTGCTGTCCGAGGCCGAATTCTTTTGGGAAAGCCTCGTCACCGGCTATCGGGACGGCATCGATATCGGCCCGTTGACGATCGAGGTCGGCATCTTCGATCTGGACGGGCCCGATGGCATCCTCGCCGAAAGCGACGTGCTCGAAGCGGTCGAGGCGGGCGGCTTCGTGCTGCCGGTTTACGGCTTCGTCGACTTCGACGTCGCCGACGTTGACGTGCTGGACGCCACCGGCGACCTCTTCGCCGTTCTGTTGCACGAGGTCGCCCACGTCATGGGCTTCGGCACGCTCTGGGTCGACAACGGCCTCTACGAGAACGGTAGCGGCCGCTACTCGCGATGCGTGGTGGCGACGGACACCTTGCAGCCGAATTCGTAGCGCTTGCGGGCCTTGCCCTTGGAGATGCAGTCGACGTCGGGCTCGTGGAGCGCGTAGAGCTTCCGGCGGTCCTTCGGCTTCTGGGCGAGCAGGCGGCCGGCCAGGGCGAGCTCGACTTTGAGGCGGGCGCGCAAAGCGTCGTCCCCGACCGTGCCGATCCGCCGAGCGATGTCGCGCATCACGCGGCCGGCGTAGCCCTTGAGCCGCCGCAGGGCCCTTCGCATGCGTTTGAACTGCCGGGCATGGGCGTAGCGACCCGCCTGCTGGGCCAGCCGGGCCCCGAGGCGCGCATAGCTCTGGCGCAGCGGCAGGCCCGCCTCATGCGCGAGCTTGACCATGCGCGTCCTTGCTTTCTCATAGAGCCGCGCGTCGGTCGGGTGCGCAATCGCCTTTTCCATCACCGTGGTGTCGACGATCACGTCGGCCGTGCTGCGCTCGGCGATGACGCCGGCGTCCCTCCCCGCCTCGATCGTCTTCGTGAGCAGCCATTCCACGCCCTCCTCCCCGATCCGCCCCCGCCAGCGCGTCAGCGAGGACGGGTCGATCGGCGGGCGATGCTGAAAGAACGTCTCCCCACAGAAGTGCTGCCAGTAGGGGTTCTCCGCCCACCGCGCGACGACCGCCTCGTCCGAGAGCGCGTAAGCGTGCTGGAGGTAGAGCAGACCCGCGACCAGCCGCGGCGACGTCGCCGGCCGCCCGGTATGCGACGGAAAGAAGCCCACCCATTCGGCCTCGAAGAACGCCCAGTCGATCAGCGCCTCGAGCCGTACCAGCTCGTGGCGCATGTCGATCAGATCGGTGAGCCGGGGGCGGAGCAGATCGTCCTGCTCGGGGCCGCGGAACTTGGGCTTCATCGGGCCTCCGAAATCGCAGGGTTCCGGCCCTAAGCATAGCAAACCCTGCAATATCGGCACAGCAGGAAAGCCAGTTCATCCCAAAAAATCAGCAGGCTAGGCGTTGTTCAGAGCGGACTACACAGGCGCGGCCGGCCTCGCCGCCTACCGCGACGAATTCGATCCGCTGGCCGCGTTCGTCCCGGTCGAGCTGTCGGTCGGGCCCGGATCCGACGATAGCCACTGGGACGAGGACTGGGCCGGCGGCCCGATGGAGCTGATGACCAGTTTCTCCGATCCGCCGGAGTTCCTCAGCGCGACGACCCTCGCCTCGTTCCGCGACCTGGGCTACCTCACCGTCGCGCCGGTGCCCCTGCCGGCCGGGATGCTGCTGGCCCTCAGTGGCCTCGCCGTGCTGGGCGCCGCCGGTCGGGCCGGATCGTCGCGCCGCGCGCTAGGGGACGGCGGGCGGGGCGAGGACGCAGTCGAGCGCCGTCGCCGTCACCCCGGCAGCGCGCCCGTCAGGACGTAGCGCAGGCACTCCACCACCTGCTCGGGCGTCTCCGCAACCGCAAGTGCGGCCGCGTCGACCTCCTTGAGGGCATGGGCATGGTCGGGCCCGTGCAGCACGATCAGCGACTTGCCAAGCGCCGCCGCCATCCCGGCGTCGAAGGCCGCGTTCCACTGGCGGTACTGTTCGCCGAAGCGCACGACCACCACGTCGGCGTCGCCGATCCCCTTGCGCGTGCGGATCGCGTTCAGCTGCGCGCCCTTGCGGTCGTGCCACGTCTTGTCCGGCTCGGGGCCCAGGATCGCGACACCACAATCGTCGCTCGCCGCATGATCGGTCACCGGACCGTCGAAGACGATGCCGAGCCCGTCCGCGCCGGCGACGATGCGATCGCGCCAGTCCGTGTGGATCTCGCCCGACAGATAGACCCTCATGTCCGCAACTCCCCGCCCGTGGCCGATCCGACCTTTTCCACCACAGCCGCACCGACGGCCGCGATCTCGGCCTCGGTCAGCGTCGTCTCGCGCGGCTGAAGCCGCACGGTGATCGCCAGCGACCGCCGCCCGTCGGGCAAAGCGAACTGGTCGAAGACACGCACGTCCGCAATCAACCACTTGTCGGCGCCCGCCGCGGCCGCGACGACCGCCCCCGCCTCGACCTGCGCGTCCACGACGAAGGCGAAGTCGCGCTCGACCGCCTGCAGGTCGCTGGCCCGGAAGGGCGGGCGCGTCGTACCCGCCTGCCGCGGGACAGGAACCTCATCGGGCCAGATCTCGAAGGCGACGGCCGTCCCGCGCAGCCCCAGCGCCCGCAGGACGCGCGGATGCACCTCGCCGAACGTACCCAGCACCTTCTTCGGCCCGAGGCAGATGCGCCCGTGACGGCCGGGATGCCACCAGCCGGGGCCCCCGCGCAGGATCTGCACCTTGGCGGGCGCGCCGAGCGCCGACAGAACCGCCTCGGCATCCGCCTTCGCGTCGTAGACGTCGACGGCGCGCGCGTCGCCGTGCACGTCCTTGCCGGACGTCCGGCCCGCAAGTACGCCCGCCACGCAGGGCCGTTGCTGGCCCGGCGCGCCGCCGTCGAAGACGGCGCCGACCTCGAAGAGGGCGGCGTCCCCCGCACCCCGTGCCTGATTGCGCGCCACGGCCTGCAACAGGCCGGGCAGCAGCGAGGGGCGCAGGTGACTGAGGTCGGCGCTGATCGGATTGGCCAGACGGGTGCCGTCATCGCCTCCGAAGAGCGTCGCGGCCGCCGCGTCGACGAAGCTGTAGGTCACGCACTCCGCATAGCCGAGCGCCGCCGCCGT
Source organism: uncultured Alphaproteobacteria bacterium (assembly GCA_963722905.1). Lineage (GTDB taxonomy): Bacteria > Pseudomonadota > Alphaproteobacteria > Rhodobacterales > Rhodobacteraceae > CAVROT01. The sequence goes on from CAVROT010000014.1 coordinate 112,111, forward strand.
CCGGCGCGCGCGGCCCTCGCGCCGCTGGCCGACCGTCAGCACCGGCCCCGGCACGCCCGCGGGCCGCGGCATCGGCAGCCCTTCCAGCCGCGTCAGCGACGCGATGCGCGCCACCTCCTCGATCAGGTCGGCCGGCCCCAGAACGTCGGGGCGCCAGGACGGCACGTGCGCCATGTCGCCCTCCATGCGGAAGCCCAGCGCCTCCAGCGTGGCGCGCTGCCTCTCGGCCGGGATCGACATGCCCACAAGTGTCTCCACCCGGCCCGTGTCCAGCGCATAGGCCCGTTCCGTGTCCGGCACCGCCCCCGCGACCACGGCCGAGCTCACCTCGCCGCCGCAAAGCGCCACGATCATCGCCGCCGCCAGGTCCAGACCTTCCGGCGTGAAGGCCGGATCCACGCCCCGTTCGAAGCGATAGCGGGCGTCGGAATTGATCTTCAGCGCCCGTCCCGTCGCCGCGATCTCGACCGGGTTCCAGCAGGCGGATTCGAGGAACACGTCCGTCGTCGCCTCGGTCACGCCGGAGGCCGCGCCGCCCATGACGCCGGCGATGCTTTCGGGGCCACGGTCGTCGCTGATGATCATGGCGCCGGCCGGCAGGGTATAGTCGCGGTCGTCCAGCGCCGTCAGAACCTCGCCGCCCGCCGCGCGGTGGACCCGCAGCCCGCCAGCGACCCTGGCCATGTCGAAGACGTGGAGCGGCCGGTTGCGGTCGTGGGTGAACCAGTTCGTGACGTCCACGAGCGCCGAGATCGGGCGCAGGCCGATGGCGCGCAGCCGGTCCTGCAGCCAGCGCGGGCTGGGCCCGTTCGTCACGCCGCGGATCACCCGCCCCGCGAAGACCGGGCAGCCGTCCCGCGTGTCGTCGTCGATGGTCACCGCCACCGGGCACGGAAAGGCGTCCAGCCCCACCGCGCCGCCCGACGCCGGACCGTCCTGCCCCGGCGCAGGCGCCGGTTTCAGCGTCCCCAGCCCCCGCGCCGCCAGATCGCGGGCGATCCCGCGCACGCCCAGCGCGTCGGGGCGGTTGGGGGTGATCGCGATCTCGATCACCGGGTCGACGCGGGCCGGATCGTGCTCTGCCAGCCAGTCGACGAAGCGCTGCCCGACCGCGCCGCCCGCGACTTCGATGATGCCGTCATGCTCCTCGCTCAGCTCCATCTCGCGTTCCGAGCACATCATCCCGTGGCTCTCGACCCCCCGGATCGTTCCAACCTGGATGGTGGTGTCGATGCCGGGCACGTAGGTCCCCGGCGCGGCCACCACCACGCCGATCCCCGCCCGCGCGTTCGGCGCCCCGCAGATGATCTGGCGCATCCCCTCGGCGGTGGAGACCTGACACACCCGCAGCCGGTCCGCGTCGGGATGCTTTTCGGCCAATTCCACATGCCCGATGCGGAAGTCGCCCAGCCGCGCCGCCGGATCGGCGATGCCCTCCACCTCCAACCCGAGGTCGGTGAGGGCCTCCGTGATCGCCTCCACCGTCGCATCGGTGTCGAGATGGTCGCGCAGCCAGGAGATGGTGAACTTCATCCTAGTCTATCCCTATTACTGAATGCAGAACGACCACTACCGTAAATACCAGCGTCAGCAGGATCAGAACCTGCATCGCGTGACGGAATATCAGCTCCCGTTTCAATGCCTCAAGGAGAAAGGCTTCACCGAAACTTTGAAGCAGCTCCGCATCGCGTGCCCATTGAACAGTTGAGACCTGCAAAAAGCACCTCAGGCACGCTAACGCTGCCCATAAATAAAACAGAATCTCCAGGCCGAGGACTACACGAAATGCGGCGCTCTCTGCGGAGAAAGTCATATATACGACCGTCAAGGCTATCATCACTGATATATGTTGAAGTAACGCAGTGGCCTTCTCTTCAATCCTTGCTATGAAATTCGCTACTGCCATATCAAACTTTATATTACTAAGCTCCGCCTCGCGGCGAATTCTCTCCTGGAATTCATCGAGGGTCGGCGCATCGAAATAAAGCCATAAAAAATTTAATAGTTGAGAGTGAAAATCAGACACTGCCTGCAAGAACTTTTGAGGCCAAGGGCCCGGTAGCCTTTTCCACCGACCCTTGCTGAATGGATACAAAATCATGAACCTAGAGAACCCCACCCCGCAGCGTCGGAACCTCCAGCGCCCCGAAGCCGTAGTGCCGCAGCCACCGTAGATCGCTGTCGAAGAACGCGCGCAAATCCGGGATGCCGTATTTCAGCATCGCCATGCGGTCGATGCCCATGCCGAAGGCAAAACCCTGCCATTCGTCCGGGTCCACGCCGCCCGCGCGCAGGACGTGGGGGTGGACCATGCCGCTGCCCAGGACCTCCAGCCAGTCGTCGCCCTCGCCCACGCGCACCACGCCGTCCTGCCACGCGCACTGGATGTCGACCTCGGCCGACGGCTCGGTAAAGGGGAAGTGGGAGGCGCGGAAGCGGGTCTTCACCTTGCGGCCGAAATAGGCGGTGAAGAACTCACCCAGCACCCACTTGAGATGCGCCATAGTGATGTCGCGGTCCAGCGCCAGCCCCTCGATCTGGTGGAACATGGGCGTGTGCGTCTGGTCGTAGTCGGCGCGGTAGACCCGGCCGGGGCAGATGATGCGCAGCGGCGCGCCCTGGGCCTGCATGGAGCGGATCTGGACGGGCGATGTATGGGTGCGCAGCACGTCGGGCGGGCTGTCGTCGCCCTCCGCCCGCGCCATGTAGAACGTGTCCATCTCGGCCCGCGCGGGGTGGTGCGCGGGGATGTTGAGGGCGTCGAAGTTGTACCACGCCGTCTCGACCTGCGGGCCTTCGGCGACGGCGAACCCCATGTCGGCGAAGATGGCCGTCGCCTCTTCCCACACCTGGCTTACGGGGTGGATGGAGCCGGCGCGCGCACCACGCTGTCGGCCCGGCAGCGTGACGTCCAGCCATTCGTCCGCCAGCCGCGCGTCGAGCGCCGCGTCGCACAGCGCGGCCTTCCTGGCCGCCAGTGCCGACGCGATCTCGTCGCGCAGGGCATTGAGGCGCGGGCCCTCGACCTGCCGCTCGTCCGGCGTCATGCGGCCGAGGCCACGCATCGCCAGAGCGACCTCGCCCTTCTTGCCGATGGCCGCCAGGCGCACCGCCTCCAGCGCGTCCTCGTCCACGGCACCGACTATGGCGCCCAGGTACTTTTCGCGCAGGTCCATTCCGCCGCTCCGTCCCGTTCCGTCCGGCGTCAGGGCGTAGCAGAGGCGCCGCGAAGTGCAACCGCCGCGGCCCCGCCGGCGTTCGATCCGCACCGCAGACGAGGACGCCCGCCATGCAGATCGCCCCCATCGCCCCCTTCGGCGCCCGGATCACCGACATGCCGTTGGACCGCATGACCGCCGAGCACGTGGCACGCATCCAGACCGCCCTGGGCGACGCCGGCGTCGCGTTCGCGGAGCGGTTCGGGACGTTGACCTTCACCCAGGGCGAGCCGCCGCTGAAGGGCCAGCCCATGCTGAACCTGGTGACCAACGAGGGGCGCAGCACGCCGCCGCGGTCGGTGTTCCACAGCGACACCAGCTACGTCGCGCGCCCGCCATTACCGCGCTGCGCGCCGTCGAGGTGCCGCGCGAGGGCGGCGAGACGGTGTTCGCCAGCCAGTTCGACGCCGACGACAGGCTGGATCCGGAGCTGCGGGACCGGCTGCGGGGGGCCGAGGTGCTGCATGCCGTCACCGGCGTCGATCCCGGCACGGGGGCCGAGGTGCGGACCTGGCATCCCCTCCTGCGCCGCCACCCGCTGTCGGGGCGCACCGCGCTCTACCTGTCGACGCCAGAACGCTGCATGGACCTGCGGCTGCCGGGCGGCAGCCATGCGCCCGAGATGGTGCAGGGGCTATTCGACCACTCCACCGCGCCGGAGGGCCTGATGCGCCACCGCTGGGCGGCGGGCGACATCGTCATGTGGGACAACCGCTGCACCTTGCACCGCGGCGACCACGCGCGGTCGGTCGGGCCGCGCGTGGTCGCCGCGGCATGGTCGAGGGCGAGGCGCCGCTCGCAGCCTGAGCCGAGCGCGGTCTGAGCCGAGGCGCGGCGCCAGGGCGTCAGGCGCGGCGGCGCGCCAGCCGCAGGGCGCCCAGACCGGCCAGGGCCGACAACAGCACGGGCAGGCCGGCCGGAAGGGGGATCACCGGCGGGGCCACGTCCGCGAAGGCGACCTCCACCCGGACCGAGTCGCCCTGAGGCCCCGACCCGCTGAACCCGTAGAGCCCGGTGGCGCCGGGCGTCTCCAGCGCCGCGATCAGCTCTCCCACCGTCGTCGGCGCCGCCGCGGCGGGGCTGCCGAAGGTCAGGCCGAAGACCGAATAGGTCGTAAAGGTGCCGGGGAATGTCTGCGTGACGAAGGTCGGCATGCCCTCGGGCGTGCCCACGAAGACCCCGTCGGCATCGAACGACACCGATTCGAGGAAGTCCGAGAAGCCGGCCGAGAGGAAGCCCGGCACCGACAGCGACGCCGACAGTACCGTCTGCGTCCCGAAGTCCATGGGCAGCGGATCGCCCGCCGCGCCGTCGATCGACAGGGTCACCGTCGCCGCCTCGCCCACCGCCGGGAAGACCGCCGACGGGTTGGAGGTCGACGTCGAGGCGACCGACCCGGCGTAGACGAATGTCACGGCCGCGGCCGGCAGGGCCGACAGCGACAGGGCGATGGCCGCAACGGCCGGAATGGGTGTGAGGTTCATGCGGTGGTCTCCGGTTCTGCTATGGTCCGACGGTCCGCTGCGATCAGCGTCACGTCAAGCTAGGGCCGAATCTGCCGCCCTCCGAACGGAAAATGACGAAGGGGCCACGCCGCGCCGGCATGGCCCCCCTTTTGCCGTGCAAATGCCCAAGTTGCGGTCAGGCCGCCTCGGACACCTTGGCGCCCAGCGCGGCCTGCGCCTGCGCGACGATGGCGCCGAACGCCTCGGGCTCGTGCACGGCGAGGTCGGCAAGAACCTTTCGGTCCACCTCGATCCCGGCCAGCGCCAGGCCGTTGATGAAGCGCGAGTACGTCAGCGACGCGTCGTGGCTGCGCACGGCGGCATTGATTCGCTGGATCCACAGCGCGCGGAAGCTGCGCTTGCGGTTCTTTCGGTCGCGGGTGGCATACTGGTTTGCCTTGTCGACCGCCTGCGTGGCGGTACGGAACAGATTCTTGCGGCGGCCGTAGTAGCCCTTGGCAGCCTTGACGACCTTCTTGTGGCGGGCATGGGTGACGGTTCCGCCCTTGACGCGTGACATGTGCGGATCTCCTTACCGGCTGTAGGGCATGTAGCTGAGGGCGAGCTTCTGGTCGGGCTCGCTCAGCACGGTGGTGCCTCGGGCGTCGCGGATGAACTTCTTCGACCGCTTGATCATCCCGTGCCGCTTGCCGGCCTGGCCACCCATCACCTTGCCGGTGGCGGTGACCTTGAAGCGCTTCTTGGCGCTCGACTTGGTCTTCATCTTGGGCATTTCCATCTCCTGGTCGGGGTGGTGGAAGGGGCGCCTCGGCATGCCACATCGGCCGGCCGCCCCCGTGATGGCACGGGCACGTAGGCCCGCGAGCGCGCCTTCTAGGCCCGGACGGGCGATTGGGCAAGCCTTCGCGGGCATGACGGCCGCGTGCAGGGCACATCGCCGGCGACTGGAAAAGAGACGCACAGTCGCAGCCACCGGCGACGCCCGCACCATGGGATCGATACGCGACACCGGGATGGACCGTTCGGAGGGCATCGGACCGCGGTCGCGAACCTTGCGCCGGCGCTCCGCCGGAGCCGCGCGACGCCTACTCCTGGTCAGCGGGATAGATCAGGCGTTCCTCGCACGGGGCGACCCGCAGGATATTGGTCGTGCCCGCCATGCCGAAGGGCACGCCCGCCGTCACGACGATCTGATCCTCGGGAACGGCAAAGTTCTCGGCCTTCGCGGCCCTTACCGCGCTCAGCACCGCCTCCTTGAAGCGCGACACCTCGCCGGTCAGGACGCAGTGCATACCCCATGTCAGGCACAACCGGCGGGCGGTGGCGCGTTCCGGCGTCAGGGCGAGGATCGGCACCTTCGGTCGTTCGCGCGCGACCAGCTGCGCCGTCGTGCCGGATTGCGAGAAGCAGCAGATCGCCTTGATGTCCGTCGTCTCGGCGATCTCGCGTGCGGCCGAGACGATGGCGTCGGCGACCGTCTGCTTGGGCCCGCCCCGGCTGGCGTTGATGACATCGCGGTAGGTCGGGTCGTTCTCGACCTCGATGGCGACGTTGTCCATCGTCGTCACCGCCTCGACCGGATAGTCGCCGGCGGCCGATTCGGCCGACAGCATCACGGCATCGGCGCCTTCGTAGATCGCGGCCGCCACGTCGCTGACCTCGGCGCGGGTCGGCACCGGCGATGTGATCATCAATTCCAGCATCTGCGTGGCGACGATGACCGGCTTGGCCGCCGCGCGGCACTTGCGCACCAGCCGCTTCTGGATCGGCGGCACGTTCTGCACGGGCAGCTCGACCCCCAGGTCACCGCGCGCCACCATGATGCCGTCGCTGACCTCGAGGATGTCAGCGAAATTCGTCACCGCCGCCGGCTTCTCGATCTTGGACAGGATCGCGGCGCGGCCGCGGGCGAGATCGCGCGCCTCCTCCACGTCGCCTGGCCGCTGGACGAAGCTCAGCGCCAGCCAGTCCACGCCCAGTTCGCACACGAATTCCAGATCGGCGCGGTCCTTGTCGCTGAGTGCGGCCAGCGGCAGCACCACGTCGGGTACGTTCACGCCCTTGCGGTTGCTTATGGTGCCGCCCACCACGACCTCGCAATCGGCGAAATCCGCGCCGCAATCGCGCACTTTCAGCCGGATCTTGCCGTCATTGACCAGCAGACTGGCCCCCGGCTCAAGGGCGGCGAAGATCTCGGGATGCGGCAGCCGGACGCGTTCGGCGTCGCCCTCGGCCTCATCCAGGTCGAGGCGGAAGGCGGCGCCCGGCACCAGTTCCTCCTCCCCCGAGGCGAAGACCCCGACGCGCAGCTTGGGCCCTTGCAGATCGGCCAGGATCGCGATGGGCCGTCCGACGTCAGCCTCGACCTCGCGGATGATGCCGTGACGCCGGCCGATCTCGGAATGGTCGCCGTGGCTCATGTTCAGGCGGAACACATCGGCCCCGGCCTCGAAGAGGCTGCGGATCGTGGCGTAGTCGTTCGACGCAGGGCCCAGTGTCGCCACGATCTTGACGTTGCGCAGACGTTTCATGAGGAGCCTCATGCAGTTGGAGGGGGTGTGGAGCGCCGGGCATCCCGGTCGGCGAGAGGGGCGTTGGCCGCGGCCCTTGGGTGGCCCGCTCGGGGATCGCCGCGCTTATGGCGCAATTGCATTCGCCCGACAACTGGCGCTTTGCCGTCGCGGCGACTAAGGAGGGCCGCCGGACGCGAAAGGCCGACATGACGGAACGCCCGCTCCCCGCCGACGACATCGCCCGGGCGCCTGCCGATCCCGGCACGGCCGCGGATCCCGCCTGCACGATAGAGGGCGCGGACCGTCCGGGGCCCTGGCTCGTCGCATGCGACCATGCGACGAACCGGGTGCCGAAAAGCGTCAACGGCGGATCGCTGGGGATCGCGCAGGGCGACATGTCGCGGCACATCGCCTATGATGTGGGCGCCGCCGGCGTGACACGCGGGCTGGCCGCGCATCTGGACGGGCCGGCGGTGCTGACCACGTTCTCGCGTCTGGTCATCGACCCCAACCGGGGCGAGGACGACCCGACGCTCCTGATGCGGCTCTACGACGGCACCATCATCCCCGCCAACCGCCACGCCGACGCGGCCGAGCGCGAACGTCGGCTTGCGCTCTTCCACCGGCCCTACCACGCGACGCTGGAAAGGATGGCCGCACGCCGCACCGACACCATCCTGGTCTGCGTCCACAGCTTCACGCCACGGCTCCGGCATCGTCCGGCACGGCCATGGCACGTCGGCGTCCTCCATGCGGGCGACACGCGGCTGGCCGCTCCGCTGATCGACCGGCTGCGCGGCGACGGCCGCTGGTGCGTCGGCGACAACCAGCCATATTCCGGCGCCTTGCCGGGCGACGTCGTGGACCGCCACGCCTTGCGCACGGGCCGCGCGAACGTCCTGCTGGAGGTCCGCAACGACCTGATCGCCGACGCCGCCGGACAGGCCGCCTGGGCCAGAGCGCTGGCCGCGCACCTTGTCGCGGCGCGCCGGGACGCCCAACTCTGATCCACATCAAACGCGAGGAGACGACCATGACCGAGATGGATACCGCCACGACAGAGGCCCTTGAGGCAGCCGCGTTCCGGCGTCTGCGCGATCACCTGGCGGCGCATCCCGAGGTGCAGAACATCGACCTGATGAATCTCGCCGGATTCTGCCGCAACTGCCTGTCGCGCTGGTATGCCGAGGCGGCGGGCGACCGTGGTATCCCGCTGTCGAAGGACGAGGCGCGCGAGGTCTTCTACGGCATGCCCTACGACGACTGGCGCGCCGCCCATCAGACCGAGGCATCGCCGGAGGACGCGAAAGGTTTCGCCGAAGCCCACGGAACGACCTGACGCCCCACGGCACGGATCCGCTGCCGCGGCCCACCCCCGCGGCGGGCGGGGGCGGGCGGGTGGGAGCCTGCCGCGGGGGTGGGCCTCAGCGCCGGGAGGCGGTGTCGCCTGCTCAGACAGCGGTGCGGCGGCTTTCCTCGATGTAGATCTCCCGCAGTCGCGCCGCCACGGGTCCGGGAGCGCCGGTCCCGACGGGCGTGCCGTCGATCTCGACGACCGGCATCACGAAGGCCGACGCGCTGGTGACGAAGGCCTCGTCGGCCGCCAGCGCTTCGTCCAGGGTGAACGCCCGCTCGTCCACCTCCATCTGCGCCTCCCGCGCCATGCGCAGAACCGCGCGCCGTGTGATGCCGTGCAGGATCTCGGTGCCCAGATGCCGGGTCACGATGGTCCGGCCCTTCACGATGTAGGCGTTGTTGCTGGTCCCCTCGGTGACCGCGCCGTCCTCGACCATCCAGGCGTCGTCGGCGCCCGCGGCCTTCGCGGCCATCTTCCCCATCGACGGATAGAGCAGCTGCACCGTCTTGATGTCGCGCCGGCCCCAGCGTTCGTCGGGGATCGAGATGACCTTCATGCCCGTGCGCGCCATCGGTGCCTCCGCCAGGCCGGGCTTCGACTGCGTGAACAGCACCACCGTCTGCGCCGTGCCCGCCGCGGGATAGGCGAAATCCCGGTCGGCGGCGCCGCGCGTGACCTGGAGGTAGATCATTCCGTCCTCGATGCCGTTGGCGCGCACCAGTTCGCGGTGCACCTCAAGCAGCGCGTCGCGGTCCATCGGCATCTCCATGCCAAGCTCGCCCAGCGAGCGCTCCAGCCGCGCGGCGTGGCCGTCGAAGTCCAGCAGCCGTCCGCCCAGGACGCTCGTCACCTCGTAGACCGCGTCAGCAAATAGGAACCCCCGGTCGAAGACGGACACCTTCGCCGCATCCTCGGGCACGTAGTCGCCGTTCACATAGACCGTCCGCATCGCCGCGTACTCCATATTCGATTGCAATCCCCCGCCGCGTGGCCGCGCGTCAGTCGGCCCCGGTCACGCGGTCCCATCCATGACGCAGACGGTCGGCCGAGAACCCGTGCCCGCCGTCGAAGGTGCACAGATCCAGCACGGCGCCGGCCCCGTTCGACGACACGTCGCAGACCGTGCCGTCCGGCGCATCGCCGCGCTGCGGTGGACCGAATTCGCCAAATCCCCGGTACATCGCCAGCGCCACGCCGACGTCGCCCTGCCGCGTCCGGCCGATGGGCCGGCCGGCCATGGGCACCACGCCGTCCGCGGTCCCGTGGATGTGGACGATGCTGGCAGGCGGGCCGGCGCAGGTGTCGGGCGGGCGCAGCCAATAGGTGCCGGACATGGGCACGAAGCCCGCGAAGGCACCGGGCATCGCGCAGGCGATGGTCCACGTCATCATGCCGCCCGCCGAGAAACCGGACATGACGGTCCGCCGCGGGTCCAGCCCCAGCCGGCCGTCCAGGTCGTCCAGCACGTCGCGGACATAACCGGATTCCCGTTCCACGGTCTGTCCGGGCTCGGCCGGGCGGTGGGCGAGGTTCCAGTCCTCGCCGCCGGCGTCCAGCGTCGCCAGCGCCACGCCCAGATCGTCGGCGAGCCCGCGCAGAGATCCGTTCCGCATCTGGCCCGCGGCACTGCCGCGATAGCCATGGGCGAAGAGCAGCACGCCCGTCGGTCCGCCCGTATCCAGCCCGTCGGGGACGTACAGACGATAGGTCCGGTCTCCCACGGCGCAGTCGGTATCGACCCCGCAGGCCAGCCCCGGTGCGGCACCGAATGCCGTCAGCGCTACCGTCACCAGAGCGGCCGACCGGCGCCGCCTCGAGGCTGTCGCCCATGGTCGAACGGCGCTCATCCCCAAAGCTCCTGCCGAGGCGGGTGAACGCCGTCTTCGTCGTAGTGAAGCGGCGGATCACGGTCCTCGGCGAGCAGCAGCGGCCCGTCGAGGTCCACCACGTCGGCCCCCTGAGCCACCAGAACGGCCGGCGCCATCGCCAGCGACGATCCCACCATGCAGCCCACCATCACGCCGAACCCCGCCGCCCGCGCCGCGTCGCGCAGCGCCAGCGCCTCGGTCAGGCCGCCGGTCTTGTCCAGCTTCACGTTCACCATGTCGTACTTTCCCGAAAGGCCGGGCAGCGACGCGCGGTCGTGGCAGCTCTCGTCGGCGCAGACCGGCAGCGGTCGCGAAATCTCTGCCAGCATGGCGTCGTCGCCGGCCGGCAGCGGCTGCTCGACCATGGCGACGCCGAGCCGCAGCAGATGCGGGGCCAGTTCGGCGTAGACCTCGGCGGTCCAGCCTTCGTTGGCATCTATGACGATTCGGGTGTTTGGCGCGCCCGCACGCACTGCTTCCAGCCGCGCCATGTCGCCCTCGCCGCCCAGCTTGACCTTCAGGAGCGGCCGGTGGGCGTGCCGGGCGGCCGCCGCACGCATGTCGTCCGGGTCGCCCAGCGACAGGGTGAAGGCGGTGACGACCGGCCAGGGCGCCGGCAACCCGGCCAGGTCCCACACCCGCCGACCGGCCGACTTGGCCGCATGATCCCAGAGCGCGCAATCCACCGCGTTGCGCGCGGCCCCGGGCGGCAGGAGGTCCGGCAGCGTCGCGCGGGTGACGTCCGCCGGCAGCTCCGCGACCTGCGCCGCGACCGTATCCATCGTCTCGCCGTAGCGCCCGTAGGGCACGCATTCGCCCCGGCCGGTCGCGGACCCGTCGGCGACGGCGACGGTCAGGACCTTCGCCTCGGTCCGCGAGCCGCGCGAGATGGTGAACGCTTCGGCAAGTCGGAACGTGTCGCGGGTGACGGTGAGGTTCATGCCCTGCCCCCCGGGGCGAACTCGATGAACGTATCTCGTTCGTGGTAGTGCCGGACCCCACGAATGAAGGTGCGGATGTCGAGGTCGCGGCCCGTCTGCCCGGCGAGGTTCACGGCCACGTCCATGATGAGGTCGCGGTTCATGTCGGGATGGACGATCCTGCCGTCCCGGTCGCGGACCATGCCTCCATCCGGAAGGCTCGTGTATCCCGCCGGCGGGTCGTCGAACAGCGCGCCGTCCGCCACGATCACGGTGGCCCAGCGGTGCCACCGGGGCGGGTGGCCGAAACATGCCCACTCCCCGGCCTCCATGGTCTGGAAGTTCGCCAGGAGCGGCCCCAGCCGGACCTCGCGCAATCCCTATATCTCCATCAGCGCGTCGACCAGCGGACCGGCTCCGAAGCGGAAGGGGTCGGTCGCTGGCAGTCCCATGCGCGCGCCCATATCCTCGACGCAGCGGCGCGCCTCGTCCTCGCCCAGCGCCTTGGTGTTGACCGACAGGCCCACGACCTCGCAGGCGGGGTTGGCGATCCGCGCCAGAGGCAGAGCCATGTCGCGGATCGCCTCTGGCGACGGAATAGGATAGTCCGGCAGGCCGCGCATATGGGTGCGCGTCGGCTCGTGGCAGATCACCATCGCGTCCGGCTGGCCGCCGTGGATCAGCGCCAGCGTCACGCCGGAATAGCTGACGTGATAGAGGCTGCCCTGCCCTTCGATGTGGTCCCAGTGGTCCGGCGCCGCGTCGGGGGTCAGATATTCCACCGCGCCCGCCATGAAGTCGGCGATCACCGCGTCCAGCGGCACGCCGCGCCCGGTGATGAGGATCCCCGTCTGCCCCGTGGGCCGGAACGTGGACGGCGTGCCGCGCCGCTTCATCTCGGCGTCCATCGCAAGGCCTGTGTACATCTTGCCGACGCTGCAATCGGTGCCGATGGCCAGGCATCGCCGTCCCGTCCGCTTGACCCCGTCTGCGATCGGATAGGCCACCGAGGGGATGCGCACGTCGAAGAGCGTCTGCCCGTTCACCCGCGCCGCCGACATCAGCTCCTTCTCGTCGCGCAGAAGATTGTGCAGACCGCTGGCGATGTCGAAGCCCATGCGCAGCGCCTGCACGAGGATCTCGGTCCAGGCGGCCGAGATCCGGCCGCCCCGGTTCGCCACACCGACGACCAGCGTCCTGGCCCCGGCCGCCTTCGCCTCTTCCAGCGTCATGTCGGTCAGGCCGACGTCGGCGCGGCACCCCTCCATTCGGAACTGGCCGACGGCGTTGCCGGGACGCCAGTCGGCGATGCCCTGCGCCACCTTGGCGGCGAGGTTGTCCGGCGCATCGCCGAGAAACAGCAGGTAGGGGGTCTGGATCATCGCGCGGTGCACCTCGGGCCTGTCATCTCCGCTCTATCCCACTGCGCCCGGCCCCGTCCACATCCGCCGGACACGGCGGCAGCGGCGCACCCGCAGTCGGTAAACGGCGTTTCCCGTCACCGCGCCTGGCCCCGTCCACATCCGCCGGACACGGCAGCGGCGCGCCGCATATCTGGTCGGGCTGTAGCGTTACCCGACATGGCGAGACGGGGCCTGTGCGCCCACTGAGGTTGCGCGCCGCCCCCGCGGCCGCACATACCGCCCTGAATCAGGAGGGACGGGACAATGGGGCAACTGATCGACGGCGTCTGGCATGACCAGTGGTACGACACGAAATCGCACGGCGGGGCCTTTGCGCGGTCCACGGCGAAGTTCCGCAGCTGGATCACGCCGGACGGCACGCCCGGGCCCACGGGCGACGGTGGCTTCGCGGCCGAGGCGGGACGCTACCACCTCTACGTCAGCCTCGCCTGCCCCTGGGCAAACCGCGCGCTGTTCTTCCGGACGATCAAGGGGCTGGAGGACATGATCGGCGTCTCCGTCGTCCACCCCGAGATGCTGTCGGAGGGCTGGACGCTGGCCGACGACTATCCGGGCGCCACCGGAGACGCGCTCTATGGTCTGCCCTTCCTGCGCGACGTCTACCTGCGCGCCGATCCGGGCATCAGCGGGCGCGTCACCGTTCCGGTCCTGTGGGACATCCAGCGCCAGACCATCGTGAGCAACGAAAGCTCCGAGATCATACGCATGTTCAATTCCGCCTTCGACGCGCTGACGGGCAACGCGGAGGATTACCGGCCCGCCGATCTGCGCGAGGAGATCGAGCCGGTGAACGACCGGATCTACGACACGGTGAACAACGGCGTCTACAAGGCGGGTTTCGCAACGACGCAGCAGGCCTACGACGACGCCGTGCACCCCCTGTTCGATACGCTCGACTGGCTGGAGGACCGGCTGTCGAAACGCCGCTACCTCATGGGCGACCGCATTACCGAGGCCGACTGGCGGCTCTTCGCCACGCTTGTGCGGTTCGACCTCGTCTACCACCAGCATTTCAAGTGCAACCGCCGCCGCATCGTCGACTACCCGAACCTCTGGGCCTACACGCGCGAACTCTACCAGTGGCCCGGCATCGCGGCGAACGTCGACTTCGACCATATCGTGCGGCATTACCACTACAGCCACGAGACGATAAATCCGTATCGCATCATTCCGATCAATCCCGTCATCGACTGGTCCGAACCGCACGGTCGCGCGAATTGACCCGCTGGGCCGCATGGTCCTCCGCCGGCATGGCACGCCGGACACTCCTTGCGGCCATTCCTTTAATACGGATCGATCCGCTATCGACTGTCACTCCCGGCGCGGTCATATATCGCCGCGCGGATGGAACGCCGGATCGCGGCCCGTACCGCCGCTTCGCCCGGACGTCGGGCGCGACCCGGCCCCGAGATGGCCGATGATCGCCGTCGCGACCGCCCCACTGCCCGCCCCCCGTGGGGACGCGGGCCTCGAATGGCCAGGAGGCCCCAAGCAATGAAGATCGCGATGATGGCGCAGAACGCCAACCTCTACTCGCACAAGCGGATCAAGGAGGCGGCCGAGGCGCGGGGCCACGAGCTCGACATCATCAAGACGCTGGGCTGCTACATGAACATCGCCAGCCGCCGCCCCGAGATCTACTACAACGGCGAGAAGCTTCCGACCTACGACGCCGTCATCCCGCGCATCGGCGCGTCGGTCACGTTCTACGGCCTCGCCGTGCTGCGCCAGTTCGAGGTGATGGGCACCTACCCCCTGAACGAATCCGTCGCCATCGGGCGCAGCCGCGACAAGCTGCGGTCGATGCAGCTGATGGCGCGCGACGGGATCGGCCTGCCCGTCACCACCTTCGCCCACGACCCCAAGCAGACCGAGGAGGTGCTGAAGATCGCCGGCGGCGCCCCCACCGTCATCAAGCTGCTCGAGGGAACGCAGGGCATCGGCGTGGTCCTGGCCGACACCGACCGCAGCGCCAAATCGGTGATCGAGGCGTTCCGCGGCGCCAACGTCAACATCATGGTGCAGGAGTTCATCAAGGAGGCCGGCGGCACCGACATCCGCGCGCTTGTCATCGGCGGCCGCGTCGTCGCCGCCATGAAGCGCACCGGCGCCGAGGGCGAGTTCCGCAGCAACCTGCACCGCGGCGGCAGCGCCGCCGTCATCAAGCTCAGCCCCGAAGAGCGCGCCACCGCCGTGCGGGCAGCCAAGGCGATGGGCCTCAACGTGTGCGGCGTCGACATGCTGCGCGCCAACCACGGCCCGGTGGTGATGGAGGTCAACTCGTCCCCCGGGCTGGAGGGTGTCGAGAAGGCCACCGGCATCGATATCGCCGGCCAGATCATCGAATACCTCGAAAAGCACGCCAAGCCCGGCAAGACCAAGACCGTCGGCAAGGGATGACGCGCACCGCCCCTGCCCGGCCGACCCGGCGGGTGCCGCGCGCGTGACCCGCAGCGCATTCGAGCTGGGCGGCATCCCGATCGCGCCCGGCACGCGGCGCACCGTCGACCTGCCCGTCAGCGTCCTGTCGGACCACACCCCCGTCACCATGTCGGTGCAGGTCATCCACGGGCGGCGGCCGGGGCCGGTCATGTTCGTTTCCGCGGCCGTCCACGGGGACGAGGTCATCGGGGTCGAGATCGCGCGCCGGCTGCTGCGCGCCCCCCAACTGGACACCATGCGCGGCACGCTGATGGTGGTCCCCATCGTCAACGCCTTCGGGTTCCTCAACAACTCGCGCTACATGCCCGACCGGCGCGATCTGAACCGGGTCTTCCCCGGCTCGCCCGGCGGGTCGCTGGCCGCGCGCCTTGCCCACCTCTTCATGACCGAGATCGTGGCGCGCTCCGAGTTCGGGATCGACCTGCACTCGGCCGCGATCCACCGTACCAACATGCCTCAGATCCGTGTCTCCGCCTCCAGCCAGTCCACCGTCGACAGGGCGAACGCCTTCGGCGCGCCGGTCGTCATCCGCGCGAAGCTGCGCGACGGCAGCCTGCGCGGCGCGGCGCGCGACCGCGGCGTCGACATCCTGCTCTACGAGGCCGGCGAGGCGCTGCGCTTCGACGAGCTGTCGGCGCGGGTCGGCGCGTCCGGCATCCTGCGCGTCATGCAGTCGATGGGGATGGTCGGCGCCAAGGGCCTGCCGAAACGGTCCTCCGCCCCCATACAGGCGCGGTCCTCCTCATGGGTCCGCGCGCCCGCCGGCGGGCTGCTGCGGTCCTTCAAGGACGCGGGCGAGAACGTGGACGAGGGGACGCTGCTGGGCATCGTGTCGGACCCCTTCGGCGAATCCGAGGTCGAGATCGCATCGCCCGCCTCGGGCCTGATCCTTGGCCGGGCCACGATGCCCATCGTCAACGAAGGCGACGCGACCTTCCACATCGCGCCGACCACGCGCGACACCGACGCGCACATGGCCGGCCTGACGGACGACCTAGAGGCCGACCCGATGTTCGACGAGGACGAGATCCTCTAGGCCCTCCGGCCCGGCGTCCGCCCGTCCATTGCCCCGCACCGTGGCCCGTTCTACACCCGGTCCGAACCCCCCACGGATACGGAGAACGACATGGCCGCCTACCAGTACGTCTATCACATGGACGGTGTCGCCAAGGCCTATCCGGGCGGCAAGAAGCTGTTCGAAAACATCCGGCTGAACTTCCTGCCAGGCGTCAAGATCGGGGTCGTCGGCCCAAACGGCGCGGGCAAGTCCACCCTGCTCAAGATCATGGCCGGCATGGACAAGGACTTCACGGGCGAGGCATGGGCGGCCGAGGGCGCGCGTGTCGGCTACCTCCCGCAGGAGCCGCAGCTCGACCCCGCGCTGACCGTGCGGCAGAACGTCATGCTGGGCGTTGCCCCCAAGCAGGCGATCCTCGACCGCTACAACGAACTGGCGATGAACTACTCGGACGAGACTGCGGACGAGATGGCCGCGCTCCAGGACACCATCGACGCGCAGGACCTCTGGGACCTCGATGCGCAGATCGACGTCAGCATGGAGGCGCTGCGCTGCCCACCCGACGATGCCGACACCGCGACGCTTTCGGGCGGCGAGGCGCGGCGCGTGGCGCTCTGCCGGCTGCTGCTGGAGGCGCCCGACATGCTGCTGCTGGACGAACCCACCAACCACCTCGACGCCGAGACGATCGCGTGGCTGCAGAACCACCTCGTCGCCTACAAGGGCACCATCCTGATCGTCACGCACGACCGCTACTTCCTGGACGACATCACCGGCTGGATCCTCGAGCTCGACCGCGGCCGCGGCCTGCCGCACGAGGGCAACTATTCGTCATGGCTGGAGGCGAAGGCCAAGCGGCTGGGCCAGGAGGCGCGCGAGGACAAGTCCAAGCAGAAGACGCTGGAGCGCGAGCTCGAATGGATGCGCCAGGGCGCCAAGGCCAGGCAGGCGAAATCCAAGGCCCGCATCACCGCCTACAATGACCTTGCCGGCCAGTCCGAGCGCGAGAAGCTGAGCCGCGCCCAGATCATCATTCCCAACGGCCAGCGCCTTGGATCGAAGGTGATCGAGGTCGAAGGACTCAAGAAGGCCATGGGCGACAAGCTGCTGGTCGAGGACCTGTCCTTCTCCCTGCCGCCCGGCGGCATCGTCGGAGTGATCGGCCCCAACGGCGCGGGAAAGACGACGCTCTTCCGCATCCTGACGGGGCAGGAGCAGCCGGACGGCGGCAGCGTCGAATACGGCGACACGGTGGATCTGGCCTACGTGGACCAGTCCCGCGACGCGCTGGACGCCGGCGCGACGGTCTGGGAGGAGATATCGGGCGGCGGCGAGGTGATCGACCTCGGGGACGCGCAGATGAATTCCCGCGCTTATTGCAGCGCCTTCAACTTCAAGGGCGGCGACCAGCAGAAGAAGGTCGGCCAGCTGTCTGGGGGCGAACGCAACCGCGTCCACATGGCGAAACTGCTGCGCTCGGGTGGCAACGTCCTGCTGCTGGACGAGCCGACAAACGACCTCGACGTCGAGACCCTGCGCGCGCTCGAGGACGCCCTCACCGACTTTGCCGGCTGCGCCGTCATCATCAGCCACGATAGATTTTTCCTGGACCGCCTCTGCACCCACATCCTCGCCTTCGAGGGCGACGCCCACGTCGAATGGTTCGAGGGCAACTTCGAGGACTACGAGGAGGACAAGAAGCGGCGTCTGGGGGTGGATTCGCTGGAGCCGAAGCGGGTGAAGTTCAAGAAGTTCGCGCGGTAGCGACTGGCGGCCTTTCTATCGAGCAAGTTATTTGGTGGGCGGAGGGGACATATTCTCCTAAAAATGAGTTTAGCATTGGATTACCACCCCACGACCCGTAGGAGAAGGTATATTCACTCTTATGCAAATTCGCCTTTAGTGCATCAGAGTTTAAATAGTTAAACAGGTAGGAATTTAGCCGTCCAAGGCACCACAGATTATCAAGCGGTAAAAGATGCCTCAAGACCCCCGAAAGTTGAACCTGGTCAGAAAGAGAATAAAGAAATGGTTAAAGAATGGCGGAATCACCGAAGATTCTTCCGCTATACTGTTCACAGACATAAGAATGGTGCTAGAGGCCGCCAAACTTAAACAGAAATGGCCATGTCTCTCCTTTTATACCGATTTAGGCCTTCACGACAAGCTTTCCTATAATAATCACCTCAGGGTATTTGGGGAAATTGCAGAAATGCCAAGCTTTGGAGACGGTGATTTTCAGTCACTGGATTTCACTCCATTTATTCAGAAGTACGGAACTCAAGGATTGGACGTCGACCTTAGGGAGTTTATGCAACACTTTCAGGTAGATGAATATTTTCGCCTTAGCGGTACTGAGTTGTATAAGATATTTTTGGCCTATTTTTGCCGGCTGTGCGGGTCGAGTATATCTCTGCCTGCTGATATATTGAGTGGATATCTACTCCATTCTAATAAATATCAGAAAGTGTTTGGAAATACGACACGAAAATACTACCCAACAAAGATCGAGTTAAGAAAAAATATTGAAAGATTCCAGAATTCCGTTTCTCTAAGATTCTATTTTGCTGCCGAAATTTGTTCTCCCATAACATACGAACTTCGCTTCATAGGTACATTTAATATGATCTTCGCAAGCATAAAGGACGTGCGAGAGGTTAGTGATATATTGGAAGACTGACTGATTAGGACGAGTTCTTGTATGAAGTCGGCACATCTATACTATAATGTCCTGCCAATGTCGAATATTGGGCTAATCTACGCACGGATAGGCACTTTCAGGCAAGGACCGACCACTTGGCACAGCTTCAGGTAACCGACGGGTTCACGCAGAACCCGACCAACGGCGACATTTTCGACGGCAGCTTCAGCGTCGAGCGGTTCGACCCCGACGATGGCGACCTGTTCGGCATCGAACTGGCGCTGAACACCACACTCTTCACAAGCGGCGCGCTCTTCGCCGATCCGTTCGTCGGCGTGGCCACGGCGAACGTGACGGCGGATTCGCTCTTCGTCCTCGATCCGGACGAGACCGGGCCGCTGGGCGTCTCGCCCAGCGCGTCCATATCGCTCGATTCCGGCCCGGTCTTTGTCAACAGCTTCGGTCCGACGCCGGTGGCCCTCAGCGGTAGCGGGGAGAGCGGCATCGTCCCCATCGCGAACCTCGCGCCGTTCGTCGGCGAGGGCGCGGTCGAGGTTCCCTACAGCTTCTTCTCGGGCACGCTGCCGACCGGCTTCGGGCTGCTGGGCGCCGTGCCGGAATCCTTCGTGAACGACAACGGCGCGTTCCTCACGCTGACCTACAGCTTCATCGCCTCGGGCACGGAGCAGACGGGCACCGCGGCGTCCGAGACGCTGGCGGGCGCGGCGGGCGACGACACCCTGCTGGGCGGCGCGGGCGACGACACCCTGACGGGGCTGGCCGGGAACGACCGCCTGGACGGCGGCGCGGGCAACGACCGGCTGGAGGGCGGCGACGGGAACGACGCGATGCTGGGCCGGGACGGGAACGACCTGCTGGATGGCGGCGACGGCGACGACAACCTAGCCGCGGCGGCCGGCAACGACGTTCTGCGCGGTGGCGACGGGAACGATTCGCTGGGCGGCGGCGACGGCAACGACGACCTGTCGGGCGGCGCGGGCAACGACGTCATGGGCGGCGGCACCGGCAACGACATCGTCGCGGGGAACGCGGGCAGGGACGACATGTCGGGCGGCTACGGCCGCGACCTGGTGCGCGGTGGCGGCGGCGACGATACGCTGGCGGGATCGTTCGGCGCCGATACGGTCGAGGGCGGTCAGGGCGACGACAGCGTGGGCGGCGGGGCGGCGGCCGACCGGATCCTCGGCGGCGCGGGAAACGACGCCATCGGTGCCGGTGACGGCGATGACACCCTTTTCGGCGAATCCGGCAACGATTTCATGGGCGGCGGGGCGGGCGACGATCTGCTGAAGGGCGGCGGTGGCGCCGACACGCTGAACGGCGGTGCCGGCAACGACACGCTCGAAGGGGCGGCGGGCGCGGACGTCTTCGTGTTCAACGCCTTCCGCGGCGGCGAAACCGACCGCATCCTCGATTTCGAGGACGCCGTCGACCGCCTCAGGCTCGACGGCGTGCCGGGCGGGTTCGACGGGCTTGATATCGCGGCGCGGGGCGACGATGCGGTCATCGGCATCGGCAGCTTTCGCATCGTCCTCGACGACGTGTCCGTGGCGCAGATCGACGCGGCGGACTTCGTCTTTACCTGAGGCTGTGAGCCCGTATGCGCCCTCCCCGGCCGAAATCCGGGACTCCCCGGAGACGGAGGGGAGGGCCGGCACGGGATATGCGCGGCATGTTCGGTCCGCGTCGCAGACGGTCGCCGCGGGCTACGTGATGTCGGCCACGATGTCGGGAACGATGCCCGATCTCTCGATGGCCCCGCCGACGTCGCTGCCCGCGAACAGCCCGTGTCCCGTGACGAGGATCGTTCCGAACCCGGCAGCCCGGCCGCCCAGAATATCCGTGTGCAAGGTATCTCCGACCATCGCCACGCGATCCGCGTCGAGGTCCATGCGCGCGATGGCGTCGTCGAAGGCATCGGCATAGGGCTTTCCGAACCAGTGGACCGGGCAGCCGGTCCTGTCGATCAGATCGTGCGCCCAGTAGCCCGGTTCGCGCGCGAGCCCGTCCTCGCGCGGGGAAACGATGTCGGGATTCGCAATGACGATGGGCCGCGGCCTGGCCGAAAGCGCGTTGCACAGCCGGTCGTGGACCGCCGCGTCGTAGCGGGACGAAGAGAGGAACAGCACGGCATCGGCGTCCTCCAGCGCGTCGCCCCTCGATGCGTCGACAGCAGTCACGCCGAGATCCACCAGATCGTCGTCCGCGTCGGCGATTGCCGCCCAGACGGCCCCCGGCGCCAGCGCATCCAGTCGCGCCGACGCGACCCCGCGCGATGTCACGATCTCGGAGGCATCGAAATCGAAGCCCAGGCCGCGGAACTTCGCCAGAGCGCCGGACGGCATGTACGACGCCGCATTCGACAGGACACACAGTCGTTTGCCCGATGCACGCAGCGATGCGATCCGTGCGACCGCGCTCGGGACGACGGCGCTGCCGACGTTCAGCACGCCATAGGCGTCGAGGACGAAACCGTCGTAGAGGTCGGCCGCCGCATCCAGATCGGGCACCCGCCGCGACGCGGACGGAAACGACGCTTGCGGCAGCCGCGTGCGGACCTCCTCGTAGCGCGCGAAAGCGGCGGACGGCGTCGAAAGGCGATGCGGGTCAGACACTCGTGAACCCGCCCTCGACCATCATGAGGGCCCCGTTCACCATGTCGGAGGCGTTCGAGGCGAGAAAGAGCGCCATGTCGGCGACCTCGACAGGCTCGGCAAAGCGGCGGGCGGGCGTCGCGGCGATGAAGGGATCGCGCTTTTCGGGCGCGGACCAGTTCTCGCGCCCCATGTCGGTCATTACCACCGTCGGGCAGATCGCGTTCACCTGCACGTTGTGGCGGCCCCATTCGGCGCAGAGCGCCTTGGTCAGCGCGTTCAGACCGCCCTTGGACGCGATGTAGGCCGCGTGGTCGTCGAGTGCGATGACGCCCGCCTGGCTGGAGATGTTGACGATCTTGCCGCGCCGACGCGCGATCATGTCCGGCGCCAGGGTCTGCGCCAGCGCGAAGGGCGCCCGGAGGTTCAGCGCCATCGTCGCGTCCCAGTCCGCGAGATCGAGTTCGGTCGCAGGCGCCAGCAGGGCAATGCCCGCGGCATTGACGAGGATGTCGACCGGCCGCCCCCCGGCCAGCGCCGCGTCCGCCGCCTGTGCCGGGCCGTCGAGGCGCGACAGATCGGCCACCACCGTCAGGCAGTCGCGCCCCAGCGCACGGACCTCGACGGCGATGGCGTCCAGCCCGTCCGCGTCGCGGGCGACCGCGACGATGTCGGCGCCGGCATCGGCGAAGACCCGCACGATCTCGGCACCGATGCCGCGCGATGCGCCGGTCACGAGGGCGCGGCGGCCCTCGAGCGAGAAACGTCGGGTCCAGTCAGGCATCGGCTTATTCCAGGTTGGTATGGCGGGCGCGCATGGCCTCGGGCGCAACGCCAAGGCGGTCCCGCAGATCGAGCACCAGAAGCTCGAATGCCAGGAACTGCCCACCCTCGAAGAGCGACCCCATCGGCAGCACCGACGCCGGACGACGGCCCGGCATCGTCGGCCATCGTCTGCGCCGGGATCGTCAGGACCATGTCGCAGGCGCGTGGCGTGGATCCGTCGGGCTGAGCGGTCACGCAGGCGGTGCGGGCGCCGGCCTCCCGCGCGACGCGGACAAGAGCCTCGACCGTCTCGAAGCGGCCGGGCCCCGCGCTGACCAGAAGCAGGTCGTCCGGCCCGAGCGGCGGAGCGGACATGTCCCCGGCGACGTGCGCGTCCAGCCCCAGATGGTAGAGACGCATGGCCAGCGCCCGCATCATCAGCCCCTCGCGGCCGACGCCGTGCAGGACGATCCGTCCGGCATCGGCGATCGCGCCGGCCAGCGCCACCATATCGGCCTGGTCGATCCGGGCGCAGGCCTTGCCGATCTCGGCCGCGGCGGCATCGGCGCGGGAGGCGAGTTCCCCGGTCATGCCGCGATCTCCGGCGCGGTCGTGGCGGTCACCGCTTCTTCCAGAAGCCCGCATTCGTCGAGCAGATCGAGAACCGTGTAGCGGCTGCGCAGGAAGCGGGCGCCGAGGATCGTCCGGCGCAGGTGGTCGGCATCGACGCCGATCTCGGCCGCCATTGCGGGCGCACCCGCGGCGCGCAGCATCGCGGCCATCCGGTCCGGCGGGACGACCTGGGCGCGCAGCCGCCGCGACAAATCCGGCCAGCCCGCGCGCAGTCGTTCGATGCGCTCTGACAGCGCGGCGGGAGCGAGGTGCTTTTCTGATGTCTCCTGAAGCGCGCGGTCGGCGACCGGTCCCGGACCTAAGGCGGCGCGGATCGCATCCGCCTTGTTCCCGAGGCTCGGGGCATCGTCGGCGATCCGCTTGGGATCGAGAGCGGACAGGTCCCGCCCCAACAGCCAGTCATAAAGACGCAGCACGGCGACGCAGCCCACCGCGACACAGGCGCCGTGGCTGACCGGAGTGCCGTTCCGGCGCAGACCCTCCATTTCCCACAGATGCGCGATCTGGTGGTCGGCGCCGGATGCCGGGCGGGACGACCCGTGCGCCTCCATCGCCAGCCCGACGAGGCACAACCCGGTGAAAAGCCCCTCGACGCCGCTGCGGTCGCCGCGCGCGATCGATGCCGGGTCCGACAGCCAGCCCTGCAGCCCGTCCTGCACCATCGGCCATGCAACATCGTCGATGGGTTCGATCCCCAGCGCGTCGGCCAGGATCCAGTCGGCACCGGCGGGCACTTTCCCGGCCATGTCTCCGTATCCCCAGGCGCTCATCTCGGGCGGAGCGGCGGCGATCACGTCGAGGTCGGCGATGACGACGCGGGCCGGGCGGCAGGGAATGGTCATCTTGAAGCCGTCCTGCGACAGCGGGGCGCCGGCCGAGGTGTAGCCGTCCATCGACGCCGCCGTAGCGACGCAGAGATAAGGGCGTCCCAGACCGAAGGCCGCATGTTTGACGAGGTCGTTCATCACGCCCGAACCGATGGCCACCGGGGTCGCGTCGTCCTGCGCGAGCACCGCGCGGATCGCGTCCGACTGTTCCGCGCTGGGCTTGGGCCGGGGATCGGCGGGCAATCGGTGGACCCGGACCGTCAGGCCCGACGCCGCGAGTGCGGCCTCCACGGCGGGGCCGGCGGCGCGCCATGCCGCCTCGTCGGCGACGAGGCAGGCGGCGTCGCCGTCGAAATTGCGCCTGAATACCTCGCCGGCCTGCGGGATCACCCTTGCCCCCATGGTGACTTCGGCAACGGCCTTCGATCGCGCAACGGCCGTGGCGATGGTTTCGGCCAGGGTCATGCCGGAACCCTCATACGCGGGATCGTCGCGCCATCGGCCGTGAAGTAATGGCGGCGGCCCGCCGGTATGGCGATGCCCACCCGTTCGCCGGGGCGCAGGACGGTGTCGCCGTCCGTGCGCACGACCACCTGCTGGCCGTCGCCGAGGCGGGCGTAGACGAAGGCATCGCCGCCCAGCGTCTCGCGCAGCGCGACCTCGGCGTCCGCGTCCCCGGCCCCCGGTGCCACGATGCCGGCATGCTCGGGCCGGATCCCCAGCCGCACGGCATCGGCGACGGGCGCGCCCATCGACGCGCCGGCCAGCGTATCCGCCGCGCCCCGCGTCCCCAGATCGAGAATGTTCATCGACGGCGCGCCTATGAAGCCGGCGACGAACTCCGTCCGTGGATGGTGGTAGAGGTCCATCGGCGCGCCGACCTGCTCGATCCGGCCGTCGCGCAGCACGACGATCTTGTCGGCCATGGTCATCGCCTCGACCTGATCGTGGGTGACGTAGATCATCGTCGCGTCGAGCGACCGGTGAAGCGCTTCCAGCTCGACCCGCATCTGCACCCGCAGCTTGGCATCGAGGTTCGAGAGCGGTTCGTCGAAGAGGAACACAGCCGGTTTCTTGACGATGGCGCGGCCGATGGCGACGCGCTGCCGCTGCCCGCCGCTCAGCTGCCCCGGCTTGCGGTCGAGATAGTCGCCCAGCTGCAGAACGCGCGCCGCCTCGGCGATCCGGGCGCGCCGGTCCTCGGCGTCGAACTTGTTGATCTTCATGCCGAAGTCTATGTTCTGGCGCACCGTCATGTGCGGGTAGAGCGCGTAGGACTGGAACACCATCGACACGTCCCGTTCGGACGGCGCCAGGGCCGACACATCGCGCCCACCGATGGACACCTGCCCGCCCGAGATGTCCTCCAGCCCCGCGATGGCGCGCAGCAGGGTCGACTTTCCGCACCCCGACGGGCCGACGAAGACCGCGAACTCGCCGTCCGACACGGCAAGGTCGATCCCGTGCAGTGCCCGGTGCGCCCCGTAATGCACCGTCACGCCCTCAAGGCGAACCTCGGCCATCGGACGACCCCCCATCGCGATCGCTGCGGCAAATTCCTGTTGACCCGCCGCATGCAGATACAATCATATGCAAAGCGATACATTTGCTAGTCAACCGTCATTCGACGGAAATCCTGGGGAGGACCACGATGAGCACGATGCAGAAGGGCCGGTCTGGCGGGCCTGACGATGACGGCGGCGCTGAGCCTTGCCACGGTCGCGGGCGCATGGACGCTGGAAGAGGCGGCAGAGCCCTATGCGGGCACGGAAGTCGACCTGCTTTTCCTCGACCGCCCGGGCTACAAGGCCGCTCTCGAGATGATCCCGGCCTTCGAGGAAGCGACGGGCATCACGGTGAACATCACCACCGTTCCCTATGAGAACGCGCTGGGCGAGCAGGTGCGCGACTTCGTGACCGGGGGCGACATCGACATCGCGCTGGTCGACCTGGTGTGGATCGGAAACTTCGTCGAGAACGGCTGGCTGGTCCCTGTCGAAGATTTCACGTCGAACGCGGATCTCGCCGACCCCGACCTCGACATGGAGGATTTCTTTCCGCTGGTGCTGAACGCGTTCGGGGGCTGGAACGACACGATCTACGGTCTGCCGTTCGACAACTACTCGGGGTTGATGTTCTATAACTCCTGCATGCTGGAGGAGGCAGGCTTCGACGGACCGCCCGCGACATGGGCCGAGCTGAAGGACACCTACGGGCCCGCCCTGACCAAGGACGGCAAATATGCCTACGCGCTGCAATCCAAGCGCAACGAGACGCAGTCGGCCGACAGCTTTGCTCGGGTTCTGTGGCCCTTCGGCGGATCGTTCCTGACGCCCGAGTTCCGCTCCAACCTTGCCTCGGAGGAAAGCCAGGCGGGCCTCCAGTTCCGTCAGGAGCTCATGGAGTACATGCCCGAGGGCATCGTCGCCTACGACCATGCCGAGGCGGTCAACGCGCTGGCGCAGGGCGACGTCGGGATCATCACCGAATGGTCGTCGTTCTATTCGACACTGGCCAGCCCCGACACCTCGACGCTGGGAGAGTGCCTTGCCGTGGCGCCCGAGCCCGAGGGACCGGCGGGGCGCAAGCCCGCGTTGGGCGGCTTCTCGCTGGCCGTGGCGTCGCAGGCGGACGATGACGAGAAGGCCGCCGCATGGCTGCTGATCCAGTGGCTGACGTCCAAGGCCAATGCCGAGGAATACGTTCGCAAGGGCGGCGTGTCGGCGCGGCAGTCGGTCTACGAGATGCCGGGCATCGCGGACGAGTTCCCCTTCGTGTCGGCGCTGGTCGAAAGCTGGCAGGACGGCGTGCCCGAGTTCCGGCCGCGCTTTGCCGAATGGCCCGAGATCACCGAGATCGTGCAGGAATGGGGCACGAAGATGATGCTGGGCGAGGTTTCGACCGAAGAGGGCGCGCAGGAGATCGGCACCCGCATGGAGGCCGTTCTGGAACAGGCGGGCTATTACGACGGTCAGAAGCCGCTGGCGCAGTAAGGCCAGCGGTCTCCCGGCGCCGCCCGATAGCGGCGCCGGGAGACGCCCGAGGATCGGAACCGCACCATGTCCACCCGCGTCGCCCGCCGCACCGTCGCGGCCTTCCTCGCCCCGGCGGTGCTGACGCTGCTGGCCGTGGGTATCGTCCCCCTCGGCTATGCGCTCTGGCGCAGCTTCTACGACTTCAACCTGACAAAGATCGCGCAGACCCGCTTCGTCGGATTCGACAATTATGCCGAGACTCTGACCAGCGGCGCGTTCTGGGACGCGATGGGGCGCACGGGGCTGCTTTTCATCATCGCCGTGCCGATCCAGGTGGCGCTTGGCCTCGTTATCGCGTTGGTGCTGCACCGGCCCGGCCTGACGGTGGTCAAGACGCTGACGCGCCTGGCGCTGGTGCTGCCGATGGCCACGACCTATGCCGTCGTCGGTCTGCTGGCGCAGGTGATGATGAACCAGAAATACGGCGTCCTGAACCAGATGCTGGGCTGGATCGGCGTCGACGCGGTAAACTTCGTCGGCGATCCGACCAACGCCTTCATCGCGGTCGTCTTCTGGGACGTCTGGCAATGGACCCCGTTCGTCGCGCTGGTGCTGCTGGCGGGCCTGTCGACCGTCCCGCCCGAGATCGAGGAGGCCGCCACGCTGGAGACCCGCAGCAACTGGGCGGTTCTGCGTCACATCCAGCTGCCGTTCCTCGTACCCAGCCTCGTCGCCGTGCTGATCCTGCGCACCGCCGACACGCTCAAGCTCTTCGACATGCCCTTCACCATGACGCGCGGCGGCCCTGGCAACGCGACCGAGTTCATAGCCGTCCTGATCGAGAGGATCGGCAACCGGCAGTTCGACATCGGCCTCGCCTCGGCGCATTCGATCATCATGCTGGCCGTCACCATCGTCCTCGCGCGGCTCTATATCCGCCTTTTCTACAGCGAGGTGCGCTGATGTCGGGCCGTGTCGCGCGCGGGTCGGGCCGGTGGGGCGAGATCGCGCTGCTGGTGGCCATCGCGCTTTTCTGCGTTTTCCCGTTCTACTGGATGGTGACGACCAGCCTGAAGACGCAGGTCGTCGCGCTGCAGGATCCGCCCGCGTGGCTCTTCACCCCGACGCTGGCGAACTACGCGGAGGTGCTCTTCGAGGATCGCGTCGGCGCGGCCCTCGTCAACTCCATCATCGTCGCGGTGTCCACGACCGCGCTGGCTGTCTGCCTTGGCTGCCCCGCGGCCTATGCGCTGGCCCGGTTCGAGTTCCGCGGCAAGACCGAGCTTTGGTTCTGGTTCATCACCAACCGCTTCGTCAGCCCCGTCGTGCTGGTCTTCCCGGTCTTCATGATCTCGCGAACGCTGGAGCTTCGCGACACCCACCTGGCGCTGATCCTGATGTACCTGACGTTCACGCTGCCCATCGTCATCTGGCTCTGCACCGACCAGTTCCGGTCGATCCCGCGCGACCTGGACGAGGCGGCGCTGCTGGAGGGGGCCAGCCAGTGGCGGATCTTCCGGTCGATCTGCCTGCCGCTGGCGATGCCCGGCGTCGCGGTATCGGCGATCCTGTCGTTCATCTTCTCATGGAACGAACTGCTCTTCGCCTACATCCTCGCCCCCAAGGAGGCCAAGACGGCACCCGCGATGGCGATCACATTCATGGAAGGCTATAGCGTCCCCTACGGCAAGATCATGGCGACCTCGACGCTGATCGTCGTGCCGGTGCTGATCTTCGCACTGCTCGCCTCGCGGCATCTGGTGCGCGGGCTGACGATGGGCGCGGTCAAGTAATCCCGTGCCGCGCGCCCCCAAACTGGCCCGCGTCGATACCGAGGAACGGTTCCTCGCCCGCGTCGCATGGTCCTACCATGTCGAGGGACTGACGCAGGAGGGCGTGGCGGACAAGCTGGGCGTCACCCGGCTGCGGGTGAACAAGGCGCTGGCCGAGGCGCGTCGCGTCGGGCTCGTCCGCGTGACGCTGAACACCGCCTTCGCCGCCTGCGCCGAGCTGGAACTGGCACTTTGCGACCGGTTCGGTCTGACGGGGGCCTATGTCGCGCCGTCGCCCGGCGATCCGGCGATGACGCAGACGGTTGTGGGCGCGGCGCTGGGGCATCTGCTGTCGGAGGTCCTGGTGCGGCCCGACATCCGGCTCTTCGGCATGTCCTGGGGCGGCACGCTGAATATCGCCACCCGGTTCGTCGCCGCGATGGAGCGGCCCGACCTGGAGGTCGTGTCGGTGATGGGCGGGCTCACGCGGGGGTCCGACCTCAACAGTTTCGAGATCACGACGCGGCTGGCGGATCTGGTCGGCGCACAGCACAGCTATTTCCCGGCGCCGCTCTACGCCGGGTCGGCCGCCAGCCGCGACATCATCATGCAGCTCGACGTCTTTCGCGACGTGGTGGCCAAGCTGCGTTCGGTGGACGCGATGGCCATGGCGGTGGGCGACCTGTCAGAGCGGTCGCTGCTGATGCGCGACGGACTGCCGTCCGACGTCGACGCCGCGGGCCTGCGGGCGGCGGGCGGCGTGGGCGACATCCTCGGCACCGTCATCGACGCCGACGGCCGGCCCGTCGACCATCCGCTCAACGACAGGGTCATCGGCATGGGCCTGGACGATCTGGCGTCGATTCCCAACGTGATCGCCGCCGCCGGCGGTGACCACAAGGTTGCGGTCATCCGGGCTCTGCTGCGGCGCGGGGTCGTGGATACGCTCGTCACCGACGAGGCGACGGCGACGCGGCTTCTGGAGGACGGCGCATGACCCTCACGGTCGGCATCGACCTCGGCACCTCCGGGATCAAGGTAGCCATCGTCGAGGATGCCCGCCGCGTCGTGGCGGATGCATCGGCGCCCATCGCCGTATCGATCCCCCGGATCGGGTGGAGCGAACAGGACGCCGACCTCTGGGTCGACACGACCTTCGCCTGCCTCGACCGGCTGGCGGCCGAGCATCCGCGGATCCTTGCCGCGACCGAGGGGATCGGCCTGTCGGGACAGATGCTGACGGCGCTGCTGCTGGACGCCGACCTGCGGCCGCTGCGGCCGGCGATCCTGTGGAACGACCAGCGCGCCATCGCCGAGTGCGACGAGTTGCTGCATCGGATGCCGGACATCGGGCAGCGCTCGAACGGCACGCCCGATCCAGGCATCACGGCGCCCAAGCTGCTGTGGCTGGCCCGCCATGAGCCGCGGATGCGGGACCGCGCGCGGATGCTGATGCTGGCGAAGGACTACGTCCGGCTGGCACTGACGGGCGAGGTCGCGACCGAGCCGACGGACGCCGGCGGCACGCAGCTTTTCGACTGCGCGCGCGGGGCGTGGGACGAAGGGATGTGCGCGGCGGCCGGCTGGGACATGGCGTGCCTCCCGCCCGTCGTGCCTTCGTGGGACGCGGCCGGCGGGCTGCGGCCGGACCTCGCCGCCCGGTGGGGCATGCGCGCAAGGCTGCCGGTGGCCGCTGGCGCAGGCGACAACATGGGCTCGACCCTCGGCGCGGGCGGTGCCGCCCCGGGCGACGCCGTGCTCTCGATCGGGACGTCCGGCGTCTCGTGCATCGTCGACGGCACCTTTCATCCGGGTCCCGAGGTCGCCGTCCTGACGTGCGCACATGCTGTGCCGGGCACGTTCCTGTCGATGGGCGTGGTCATGACGGCCACCGCCGCGCTGGACTGGGCGGCACGGCTGGTCGGCCTGTCCGCGGCCGGGCTGGCCGCCGCGGCTGCGGACTGCATCGCGGCGGGCCGGACGGACGACGCGCCGGTCTTCCTGCCCTGCCTCGGCGGCATACGGACGCCGGCGAACCGCCCCTCTGCGCGCGGCCGGATGGAAGGCCTGCACCCCGGTGTGGATGCCGGCATGCTGGGATACGCGGTCATGGAGGGGATCGCTTTCCAGATGGCGGACTGCGTCGAAGCGCAGCGCGCGGCCGGTACCTGCCCGCGTCGATTTGTCGTCGCCGGAGGGGGGTCGCGGTCGGCGCTGTGGGTGGACCTGCTTGCGGCCGCCCTCGATGCGCCGCTCAGCATGCCCGGACGCGCGGCCGATGCGGGCTGCGTCGGCGCTGCCATGCTCGGTGCCTCGGCCGCGGGCCAGGGGCCCGAGGCGCTGTTCTCCGGCCTGCCCGTCGAAAGGGAGGTGGAGGTCCTGCGCGGACTGCGCGACGCGCTCGTCCGGCGCAAGACGCGCTTCGATCGGCTGGCGGAGGACGAAGCGGTCAGCGGCACCGCTGCGATCCGGGGGCAGTCGACGTGACCGTCGAGCCGACAGCGCAGTCAACCGCAGACGTGCAGGGCTAAACGCCGTCCATCCGGTCGATGCGATGCGCAGACCGCCCGTTCGCGGCTGACAATCCGTCTTGTGCCTCGACCGCGGACGCCCGTAAGGGCCACGAGGGACGCCCCCGGGGCCGGCGACGCACGACAGGTGGCGCCCGCCCCGCCTTGACCGGAACCGAAATCGGAACCGTCAGAGGCACCCCGTACGGCTCCTGTCCATTCGGGTCCCGCATGAACCCGTGCCGGCCGTCGCCCGCTCGCTCGCCTCGTTGGGATGGAACGACAGGCTCCCGGCAGGGGTTTCGGTCGTTGACGAACAGCGCCGCCGCGGCGAGGGTCGCGTCCACCGTCCACCGGAGAGATGCATGACCCAGACCGAGGCCGCGCACGCCGCCGCCGACGAATTCGGACCGTTCGGGCGTCCCCTGTTCGACGATCCGTCGGTCCGCGCGCTCAGCCGTGTCGGCGTCATCGACGTCGGGTCGAACTCGGTCCGCATGGTCGTCTTCGACGGCGCCGCCAGATCGCCGGCCTATTTCTTCAATGAAAAGGTCATGTGCGGCCTGGGCACCGGCATCGCCGAGTTGGGGCACCTGCATCCCGAGGGGCGCGCGCGCGCGCTGGCCGCAATGCGACGCTTCGCCAAGCTGGCCCGCGGCATGGACGTGTCGCCGCTGACGGCGGTCGCTACCGCCGCCGTACGCGAGGCCTCGGACGGGCCGGACTTCCGCGCCGAGGTCGAGGCCGCGACCGGCATCCGCCTGTGGGTGGTCGACGGGCGCGAGGAGGCGCGGCTGTCGGCGCAGGGCGTGCTGCTGGGCTGGCCGGACGCCGCGGGCCTCATCTGCGACATCGGCGGCGCCTCGATGGAGCTGGCAATGATCGGCGAAGGCCGCATCGGCCGCCGCGTGACCTCGCCCCTGGGGCCGCTTCGGCTTCAGGACGTCGACGGCGGGCGCAAGGGACGCCGGGCCGAGATCGACGCCGCGCTGGACGTCCTGCTGGACGAGGTGGGTCCGTCGCACGAGCGGCTGTTCCTGGTCGGCGGCAGCTGGCGCGCCATCGCCCGACTGGACATGGAGCGGCGCGACTATCCGCTGCGCGTACAGCACGAATACCGCATGACCGCCGAGGGGATCGCCGACACCGCCGCGTGGATGGACGAACGCGACGTCGCGACCCTGCGCAGCCTCACCGGCATCGGCGCCGAGCGGATGGCGCTGGTGCCCATTGCGATGGAGGTGCTGCTGCGGCTCGTCGGCCGGGTGGAGGTGGGCGAGATCGCGATCTCGTCCTATGGAATCCGCGAGGGGATGCTCTACGAACAGATGCCGCAGCGCCTGCGCGACCGCGACCCGCTGATCGAGGCGTGCCGCTTCGCCGAAGCGCGCGATGCGCGGCTGCCGGGCTTCGGGCGCGCGCTCTACCGGTTCGTGGAGCCGCTGTTCGCGCACCGAGGCCCTGGGCGTCTGCGGATCGTGCGCGCGGCCTGCCTGCTGCACGACGTGAGCTGGCGGGCGCATCCCGATTACCGGCACGAGGTCTGTTTCGACAACGCAACGCGCGCCAACCTTGGCGGGCTGACCCACCCCGAACGGGTGTTCCTGGGGCTGTCGCTGCTGCACCGCTACAAGAATTCGCGCGGATCGTCGCGGTTCGAGGGCGCCATCGGCCTGCTGACGGAAGAGGAGATCGGCGAGGCGGGTGTTCTGGGCCGGGCGATGCGCTTCGGCGCGATGTTCTCGACCGGCGCGGGCGACGCTCTGGGTACGCTCGACTGGCGGCGCAAGGCCGGGACGCTGACGTTGCACGTGGTGCCGGCGGGCCGCGACCTCTTCGGCGAGGTCGCCGAATTGCGGTTCAAATCCCTTGCTTTAGCGCTGAGCGCCGACGGGGTGGTCGATATGGCATCGGAGGATCGGGACGTCGAAGCGTAGGACGCCGTATCGGTTCATGGGGTTGACCGCCCGGGCGGGGCCGGCGGCCATATGCCGAGACGGCGTCAGGGGCTTGATCTCCTGACCGTCGTTTGCCGCCGGGCAGGTCGCTTCGGCCCGTCCCGACCTTGCCCAGCGACCCATGGCGTCGACGATCCATCGCAGGAGGCGGACCTATCGCTGCGGCGCGGCGTCCCTGGTCCAGCGCGACAGATGCGGCGCGAAGGCGGTCAGTACCGTCTCGTAGACGGCGCGTTTGAAGGGGACGATGCGGCGGGGGAGATCGTCCGGCGGCAACCAGTCCCAGGCGCTGAACTCGGGCTCGGGCGTGGCAATGTCGATCTGCGCGTCTGACCCGTGAAAGCGGAGCAGGAACCACCGCTGCGCCTGCCCCCGGTAGCGCCCGCGCCAGAGCTTGCCCAACAGCTCGGCCGGAAGGTCGTAGGTTACGACGTCGGGCGCCTCGGCCTCGATGGTGACGAGGTCGGGCGTGATGCCCGTTTCCTCGCGCAATTCGCGCAGGGCAGCGTCGCGCGGTTCCTCGCCCGCGTCGATGCCCCCCTGCGGCATCTGCCAGGCGTCCGACACGTGGTCCAGACGTTGCGCCGCGAAGACCAGCCCGTCACGGTTGACCAGCACGATACCCACGCAGGGGCGGTAGGGGAGCGCCGCGACGTCCGGGGCGGACGGCGCGGCGCCGCGGGCCTTACTGGCCGGCACTGGCGATCTCGGGTTGCAGCGCCGACAGGCCCTTGAGGATGTCGATGGCGTAGGCCAGCTGATAGTCCTCGTCGCGAAGCTTGGCGGCGTCTTCGGCGGTCTGCTGCTCTTCCAGGATGATCGCGCGCTCGTCCTCGCTGACGCTGTCGTTCTCGATGGCGCCACGCAGGTCGGCCTCGGACCGCAGGGGCCGGGCGACGGTCTCTTCCTCTTCCTCGTCCTGTGCCTCGGGGTCGGTGGGGGGTTGCTGCACCACGATGTCGGGCGACACGCCCAGCGCCTGGATCGACCGTCCAGAGGGCGTGTAGTAGCGTGCCGTCGTCAGGCGCATCGCGCCGTCGCCCCTGAGCGGCATGACCGTCTGCACCGATCCCTTGCCGAAGCTCTTGGTGCCCACGACGATGGCCCGGCGGTGGTCCTGCAATGCGCCCGCCACGATCTCGGACGCGGAGGCCGAGCCGTTGTTGATCAGCACCACGATGGGCTTGCCCTCGGCCAGGTCGCCCGCGGTCGCGTTGAAGCGGTCGCTGTCGGCCGGGTCGCGACCCCGGGTCGACACGATCTCGCCCTCCTCAAGGAACGCGTCCGAGACCTTGATCGCCTGCGTCAGAAGGCCGCCCGGGTTGTTGCGCAGGTCCAGGACGAAGCCCGTCACCTCGTCCATGCCGCCCAGATCCTCGACCTGCTGCTCAAGCTGTTCTTCCAGGCTGGGATAGGTCTGGTCGCTGAACGTGGTGACGCGCAGCACGACCGCGTCCCCCTCGGTCCGCGACCGCACCGCCGTCAGCGTGATCGTGTCGCGCACGATGGACACGTCGAAGGGTTCGTCGCGCCCCTCGCGCACAAGGGTGATGACGATCTCGCTGCCCACCGGGCCGCGCATCAGCTCGACCGCGTCGTCCAGCGTGAGCCCCAGCAGCGATTCGCCGTCGACATGGGTGATGAAGTCGCCGGCCTCGACCCCCGCCACGTCCGCGGGCGTGCCGTCCATGGGCGAGACGACCTTCACGAACCCCTCCTCCTGCGTGACCTCGATCCCGAGCCCGCCGAACTCGCCCCGCGTCTGGGTGCGCATGTCGTCGGCATCGTCCGGCGACAGGTAGCTGGAGTGGGGGTCGAGCGACGTCAGCATGCCGTCGATGGCCGCCTCGATCAGGCTGCCGTCGTCGACCTCCTCGACATACTGGGCGCGGATCCGCTCGAAGATGTCGCCGAAGAGGTCGAGCTGCTCGTACACGCTGGCGCGGTTGTCGTTCTCCTGAGCGATCAGCGGTCCGGCGACCTGGGTGGTCAGAAGGATGCCGGCCAGGGTGCCGCCGACGGCGGCATACGCGAATTTTCTCATTTGGTCGTCCTATCCTCGGCCCTTCGCGGACCACGATGCCGCGATCCTGCGTGCCCGGGCCTTAACGGGCAGTAAAGCGCGGGCGACGCGGATTGACCATCCTTCCCGGCTGTCACGTTTTCGGGGTCGCGCCGAGCACGGCGCATGTCAGCGGCGCCGGATCAGGCTGCTGCCCGTCATTTCGGACGGCGGGGCCAGTTCCATGAGGTCCAGCAGCGTGGGGGCAACGTCGGCCAGTCGCCCCCCCGACAGCGCCGCCCCGTCCGGCCCGCCCAGCATGACGACCGGGACCGGGTTCAACGAATGCGAGGTGTGTGGCCCGCCGGTGACGGGATCGACCATCACCTCGCAATTGCCGTGATCGGCGGTCAGAATCATCGCGCCCCCCGCGTCGCGCAGCGCCGTCGCGACGCGGGCCAGCCCCCGGTCAACCGCCTCGCAGGCGGCGATGGCGGCCGAAAGGTCGCCGGTGTGACCGACCATGTCGGGATTTGCGTAGTTGCAGACGATCAGGTCGTAGGGCCGCTCGATGGCCACGACCAGCCGGTCCGTCACCTCGTCGGCGGACATCTCGGGCTGAAGGTCGTAGGTGGCGACGGCGGGCGATTTCGGCATCGCGCGGTCCTCGCCGGCCTCCGGCTTCTCGCGCCCGCCGTTGAGAAAGAAGGTGACGTGCGGATACTTCTCGGTCTCGGCGACGCGGAACTGCGTCAGGCCGTGCCGCGCGACCCAGGCGCCCAATGTGTTGGCGATCCTCTGCTTGGGAAAGACCGTCGTCATGTAGACGTCGTGCGCCGTCGAGTAGTCCACCATGCCCAGCAGACCGGCCCAGGCGGGACGCGGCCCGGTGTCGAACGCATCGAACGCCGGGTCGCCGATGGCCGACAGAATCTCGCGCGCCCGGTCGGCCCGGAAGTTGAGGCAGAAGAACCCGTCGCCGTCGGCCGCGCCGCCGTAGCCGTCGATCACGGCGGGGGGGATGAACTCGTCAGTGTGCCCGTCCGCGGCGGCGTCGGCGACGGCGGCAGCCGGGCCCTCGGCCCGCACCCCCTGCCCACGGATCATCGCGTCATGGGCCAGCTTCACCCGATCCCAGCGATTGTCCCGGTCCATCGCGAAGTAGCGGCCCGAGACGGTGACGATACGCGCGCCCTGCGGCAATTCGTCCGCCAGCCGTGTGATGAACGCCCCGGCCGATGCCGGAGCCACGTCGCGCCCGTCGGTGACGGCATGGACGGCGACCGAAAGGCCGCGCGCTGCGAGGATGCGGGCGACGGCGAGGATGTGGTCGATATGGCCGTGCACGCCGCCATCGGACGCCACGCCCATCAGGTGCGCCGTGCCACCGGTCCGCGCGAGCGTCTCGGCGAAGGCGACAAGGGCGGCGTTGCGCGCCAGGCTCCCCTCCCCGATGGCGAGGTCGATCTGGCCGAGGTCCATAGCCACCACGCGGCCGGCGCCGATATTGGTGTGCCCAACCTCGGAATTGCCCATCTGGCCGCGCGGCAGCCCGACGTCGGGGCCGTGCGTGACCAGCGTCGCACGGGGACAATCCGCCATGAGGGCGTCGAAGGCCGGCGTGTGGGCCAGTACCGGGGCGTTGGCCGCAGTCTCGTCCGACAGGCCCCAGCCGTCGAGGATACACAGGACGACGGGTCGGGTCATGGAATGGCCTCCGGCATAACGCCCTGTCCACCTATCGGATCCCGACGGCGCAGGGAAACCGCCATAGGGCCGCGCCGCGAAAACCTAGCCCCGATGATAAGGGCCGCCCGCCAGAATCGTCGCCGCACGGTAGAGCTGCTCGGCCAGCATCGCGCGGGCCAGCATGTGCGGCCAGACCATCGGCCCGAAGGACAGGCGGCGATCCGCCGCGTCGCGCACCGCCGGGTCCAGCCCGTCGGCCCCGCCGATCAGAAACGCGGCATCGGCCCGCCCGTCGTCGCGCCATTCCTCAAGCAGTCGTGCAAAGCGGGGCGAGGTCATCGCGGTGCCGCGTTCGTCCAGTGCACAGACCACCGATCCATCCGGCACCGCGCGGCGCAGCAGCTCGGCCTCGCCGGCAGGTCCGCCGCCCTTGCGGTCGTCCACCTCGATCACGCTGAGCGGGCCCAACGACAAGGCGCGGCCCGTGCGGTCGAAACGGGCGACGCGGTCGCCGACCAGCTCGGCCGAGGGACCGGAGCGCAGGCGCCCGACGGCGCAGATGGTGACGCGCACCGCGCCTAGCTGGGGGAGGGTCCCGCCGCGGGCGACGGCGACTGCCACATCTTCTCGAGCTGGTAGAAATCGCGCACCTCGGGGCGGAAGACGTGGACGATGACGTCGCCTGCGTCGATCAGCACCCAATCGCCGGCGTCCTTGCCCTCGACCCGCGCGATGCGGCCATGGTCCTGCTTGAGCCTGTCCGTCAGATGGTCCGCGATGGACGCGACCTGACGGCTGGACCGGCCCGATGCGATGACCATCCAGTCGGCCATCTCGGTCTTGCCGCGCAGGTCGATGTTTACGACGTCCTCGGCCTTGTCGTCGTCGAGCGAAGCGAGGATTTCCTGCAGGAGCGCGGCCCGGTCCGCATCCGTGGCGGGCGCGGCCCGGCCGGCCGTCGCGCGGCCGGTCCCGGCGTCGTCTTGAAGCGTGGTCAGGACCATGTCCTCCGTTCGCGGCACGCCGATCCGCCTCCGGCGCCTGTTCTGGCTGGAATATAGGTCACCTCCTGCTTCATCTCAACACGTGTCGGGCGCGCGCCGCCGCGCGGGCACGCAAAGGAACACCGTTGACCCCACCAGCGTTCGAGGAGCGATGCATTGTCGAAGGGGAGGGCAGATCATGGGTGTGAAGCACAAGATCGGCGAGACGGTGGAATGGTCCTGGGGCAACGGCACAGGGTCGGGCAAGATCGCCGAGCGGTTCACCGACAAGGTCACCCGCACCATCAAGGGCAGCGAGATCACCCGCAACGCCAGCACCGACGATCCCGCCTACCTGATCGAGCAGGAGGACGGCGACCGCGTGCTCAAGCTCGCCTCCGAGCTGGAGTAGCTGTTCCTATCGTCACCCCGGCCCGCTTCCGGCGCGGTGCGGGACGTACGCCACCCGTCCCGGGCACCGAGGCCCTCGTCCCGGACGCCCGCCCGCGGCCCGACGAGGCCCGCCCCGGTCACGACAGCATCCGAACAGGCGCCGGGCGGATCGGACAAACATGTCGTATCCGGCGCCGGCGGGACGTGTCGAAAGGTCGCCCGCGCGAGGTCTGCGCCCGGTCTTTCGGGGCTCGGCAGACCGTCCCCAAGCGCGTTGGACGCAGGCAGCACGGCGCTATGCTCTGCGCACATTGAGGCGGCGGGACGATACGTGATAACAGCGTGGACACCATTCCGGAACGGATGCGGTATGGCTGCCCCGCCGCTCGGCCGGGGATCGGACGCGATCGCGCGGCGGGCGTTTGGACCGGGGGGCCCATGGAGATGTGTCGATGAGTACGACCGAACGGGAAAGACCTCACAGGGACTGGCGCGTCTGGTGGGGTGCCGTGCGCGGCGTCTTCATGCGGATGGACGAGCAGAACCTCGGCCTCATCTCGGCCGGGGTGGCGTTTTACGCGATGCTCGCCTTCTTTCCCGGCCGTCGGCGCCGTGATCGCGATCTGGGGCTTCTTCTCGGACCCGTCGATCATCGAGGCGCAGCTGACGCTTCTCGAAGGCTTCGTGCCGCCCGAGGCCTACGAGATCATGGACACGCAAGTGAACCAGCTGGTGGACGCCAATACCAGCACGCTGGGCTGGGCGACGCTGATCTCGGTCAGCGTGGCGCTCTATGTGTCGCGCAACGGCGTCGCGGCGCTGATCCGGGGGCTGAACGCGATCTATCGCGAAAGCAACCGCTCGACCCTGCGCGACATAATGGCCGCGCTCGGGGTGACGTTCCTGCTGATCGGGGTGGCGCTGGTCGCCCTGACCAGCGTCGTCATCATGCCCATTGTGCTGGCCTTCCTGCCTCTGGGGCCGCTGGCGGAATGGGCGCTTGCCGCGGCGCGCTGGGTGATCGCCATCGCCGTCGTCGTGCTGGGGCTGAGCGTGATATACCGCTACGGGCCGAACCGGCGCGCGGCGCGGCCCGGCTGGATCACCCCCGGCGCATTGATCGCAGTGCTGATATGGGCGGCGGCGTCATGGGGGTTCTCATACTACCTCACGAATTTCGGCCGCTACAATGAAATCTACGGAGCGCTGGGCGCGGTCATCGCGCTGCTTATGTGGCTCTATATCAGCGCCTTCGTCGTTCTGTTGGGCGCGTCCCTGAATGCCGAGCTTGAACTGCGCACCCGCAAGGACACGACCGTCGGACCGCGGCGACCGCCGGGCCAGCGCGGCGCGACCGTCGCCGATACGGTCATCGACCCCGGCGACCCGGATGCCGACGCGGATGCGGCCGAACCGGCCAGGGCGGTCCCGAGCAATGCGGCGGCGGGGTCCGGCGACGCCCCGCCGCGCCCATCGTCGCCATCCGGCTCCATTCCCGCACAACGGTAGCGATACGTCCGGTGCGGTGCGGGCGGTCCGGCGGGGCGCGCAGCCCACCCTGTCGGCTGGCTTTAACAAACGGACAAACAGTAACACACATTAATGCCGAGTACGGCAGTGTCCGACATACCGTCCGGGGCCACCGGACATAAGGGCAGCGCTTGAGCACGATGATCGTCCTGCTTGTCGAAACGTCGGCGATCGTCGCCGACGACATTTCGGAGACGATACGAGAGGTCTGGCGCGACGCCGCCATCTCCATCTTCGCCACGCTTTCCGACGCGCGTGATTGGGCGGACGGCGCCACCCGGGTCGACATCGCGATCTTCGCCCAAAGCTACCGCGACCTGCAACGCGACGGCCTCGTGCACAGACTGTCGGAGAAGGGCACCGGCCTGATCCTGACTGGGGACGCCTATATCATGGACTATCCGGGCCTGCCGCGCGCCATCCAGGTGGCCCGCCCCTTTACCGCGCCCCTCATTCAGGATGCCATACGCCGCCTTCTGACGTCGGACTGAGTACCCCGACAGCCGGGTTGCGAACTGGCGGCCGCCGTATGTGGCATTTCAGCAAATCGTGACGATCGTCCGGTCGTGGCGGGGAACATGTCCTCCAGGTCGTCCGTTGCCACCTCGAACGCCAGACGGAGCGACGGGATGAAACTACTGGTAACTGTCATGACGGCCGCGGTGGCCGTGGGACTGTTCGGGTTCGGCGGCTGGGGCGGTACGGCGACGGCAGTTTCGCAGATCGCCAGCCTCGTCCTCATTGCGGCCGTCGCCGGATTGCTGGTCCAGCGACTGACCGACAATGCCGACCGATAAGGTTCGGACAGGTCCGCCCGGGCGCCTACCCCGGGCGGCGGTCATGCGTCGGACTTGAGACTCTCGGTACTGGCAAAGAACATCGCCTGACTTACGGCCGATCTGACCTGCTCTTCGGAATAGGGCTTTGAGATCATGAAGGCTGGTTCCGGCTTGTCCCCGGTCAGCAACCTCTCGGGGAACGCCGTGATGAAGATGACGGGCAGGTCGCCGAACTGCTGGAGGATGTCGTTGACCGCATCCACGCCCGACGAATTGTCGGCAAGCTGGATATCGGCAAGGATCAGGTCCGGACGTTCCCGAAGGCCCAGATCCACCGCGGCCGAACGGGTGCGGGCGATACCGGTCACGGTATGCCCCATCTCGGCCACGATCGAATGGATGTCCATCGCGATGATGGCCTCGTCTTCGATGATCATGACGCGCCCCGCCATCGACCGTTCCATTTCCTGAATGGCGATGC
The DNA here is from genome assembly GCA_963722905.1 of uncultured Alphaproteobacteria bacterium. GTDB lineage: Bacteria > Pseudomonadota > Alphaproteobacteria > Rhodobacterales > Rhodobacteraceae > CAVROT01. Next base: position 152,890 of record CAVROT010000014.1, read on the forward strand.
TCTCAAGCTCCGCGGCCTCGTCGGCCGTGATGCCCATGATCCGGCCGATATCCGCGCTGTCGAACTCCTCGATGGTCGACAGCAGCAGCGCTTCGCGGGTGTTGTTGGTCAGACCCGCCATATGGTCCAGTGCCGCCGATTCCATGCGGGTCGCGGAGTGCTCCGTATCGGCGGTGGGGGCTCCGGCGGTGGACCAAATCATGTGGAACGCCCGGAACAGGGCGATGCGGGGGCTGAGCGCCTCGTCGAAGATCGACCGCTCCTGCAGGATCGCCTCGAGCGTCGCGGCGGCGTACGCATCGCCGGTCTGCTGCGACCCCGTCAGCGCCCTCGCATAGCGGCGGAGAAAGGGAAGCTCGTCTCCGATAACGGTGGAAAGATTAAATTTCGGCTCGGACGTCAGCATTTACTCGCCTTCGACAGGAACGTTGGTACACCGGAACCGAACCCGCGGCCGGTATGTTGGTTCCGGTTGCGAAAGACATGATGTTCCCAGCCCGGACACCCCTAACCGATGACGAACGAGAAGGACAGATCGAGCGTGATACGCCAGATCGACGAAAACCTTAAGCGCGTCTATCGGGAGCCCCTGAAGGACGATGCCGAGGTGCCCGAGCGCTTCGAGGCGCTGCTGGAACAGCTGCGTCAGCGGGAGGCCGGGAATGACGGTTGACGGGCCGGGGTCACCGACCGGTCACCCGGACCCGCGTGAGGAACTCATCGAGCATCTCGCGGCCCTTCGCGCATTCGCCATGTCGCTGACGCGCAACTCGTCCGCCGCGGACGATCTGGTCCAGGACACGATCGAGAAGGCGTGGAAGAATATCGACAAGTTCCAGCCCGGCACCAACCTGCGCGCCTGGCTCTTTACCATCCAGCGCAACGCGTTCTACTCGTCGCGCCGCAAGGCCAAGCGCGAGGTCGCCGACATCGACGGTGTCATGGCGGCCAGCCTTGCCGAGAAGCCCGCGCACGACGGGCGTCTGGCGCTGACGGATTTCCAGCGCGCGTTCGAACATCTGCCCGAAGAGCAGCGCGAGGCGCTGATGCTCGTCGGCGCATCGGGCTTCGCCTACGAAGAGGCGGCCGAGATGTGCGGCGTCGCGGTCGGCACGATCAAGAGCCGCGCCAACCGCGGTCGCCGCAAACTGGCCGAGCTGCTGGGCCTCGGCATCGGGGAGGACCCCACGATACAGGACGCGACGACCGCATCCGTCATGGCGTCCAGCCCCCAGCAGGGCTGAGGTGGGGCGTCCGGGCCGCAGGGCCGAGCGCCTCGACAGGCTCGACGTTCGCATCGTGGCACTTCTGGGGCTGGCCCTGCTGCCCATCGGGCTGATCGCGATGGTGCAGACCTACAGGGTCATCGACGATTCCAACACGCGGATAGAGGCGGCGCTTCTCGGACAGACGCTTGCCGCTGCATCGTCGGAGCGTGAGATCATACTGGAGGGCATCGGCGCGGCCAATGCCGCGCGCGGCATCGTATCCGCGGTGGCACCGGGCGGCGCGGACTGCTCTGTCCAGATGCGGGCGCTCACCCTCGGCATCGAAGCAGTCTTCGCCGGCTTCGTCGACAACAGCGGGATGGTCAGGTGCGGCTCGGACGGCGTCGGGACCGACGTGTCGGACACCGACATCTTTCGCGAGTTCCAGGAAACGGGCAGCTCCAGCATCGAAACGACCTCGGAGGGGCGCATTTCGGGCACGAGCGCCATCGTCATCGTCGAGCCTGTCGTGTCCGCCGGCGAGACGCAGGGATACATCGCCCTGTCGGTGCCGCATCAGGCGCTGATCCTCACAGACCGCAGGATCGCGGGGCCCGCCCCCATCGATACCGTGACGTTCAATCGGGACGGACAGGTACTGACCTCCAAGCTGACGCTCGAGGACGTGGCCGACCGGCTGCCGAGGGAGGTCACCCTGGCCTCGTTGGCCGAGGGAGATGCCCGTTCCTTCGCCGGGCATACGGTCGAGGGCGATCGGCGGCTCTTCACCTTCGCGCCGCTCTATGGCGATTCCATCTTCGCACTGTCTGCGTGGCCGGCGAGTGCGGCGTTGTCCGGCGGGGTGACGGCGACGACGGCGGTCGCCTTTCCGGTGCTGATGTGGATCGTCTGCCTTGGCGTCGCCTATCTGGCCGTGCACCGTTTGGTCATCCGCCATATCGCCGACCTGCGCCAGGGGATCCGCCGGTTCAGCGTGGATCGGCGCATCCTCCCCATCGCCGACGGCGGCTACGTTCCATCCGAACTGCGCGAGGTGATCGAGGCGTTCCAGACCATGACGCGCCGCATCGTCCACGACGAGGCCGAGCAGGAGGACAGCCTCCACGAAAAGGACGTCCTGCTGAGGGAGGTCCACCACCGGGTGAAGAACAATCTCCAGCTCATTGCCTCAATCGCCAACATGCAGGTGCGCAAGGCGCGCAGCGAAGAGACCAGGTTCATGCTGCGCCGGCTGCAGGACCGGATCCTCAGCCTCGCCACGATCCACCGGAACCTTTACCAGGCGACCGTCCTCAGCAAGGTCGACTCCGCGGTGCTGGTGGCAGAGCTTGTCGCGCAGATTGCCGGGGCGGGCATCCCGCCCGACTCCGATCTGCGGATCGAGACCGGCATCGACCCGGTATGTCTCTATCCCGATCAGGCAGTGCCGCTGTCCCTCTTGACGACCGAGGCCGTCACCAATGCCATCAAGTACGTGGGGCGCCCCGACGACGGCGCACCGTGGATCACCGTGGCGCTGACGGCGCACGCGGACGACAGCGTCACCCTGCGCGTCGCGAACTCGACGGGCTCTCCGGTGGCGGGGCCCGGGGCGCATGAATCGACCGGCCTGGGCCGCCAGCTCATGGCGGCGTTCGTGATGCAGCTGGGCGCGACATCGCATGTCTCGGAGGCGAATGGCGCCTTCGTGCTTGAGGTGACTTTCCGGCGCAGCGCATTCCTTCAGGACGCGGACGCCGCTTGACCGATGCGCCCGCAGACCGGGTGCGCGCGCGCGGCGCGGACAGGGCGGCCGCGCCCCACGACGTCGCGGCCGTGACGTCCGGCACGCGGCTGCTGGTCACCGCGCACGAGGCGTTCCCGGCACTGGAGTCGCTGTTCCTCGACGCGCAGGACCGCATCGCGGCCGGATTTCGCATATTCGATCCGGACACGACGCTGCTGTCGGACAGGGCCCGCGCCGTCGGCCGGACATGGTTCGACCTGATCCTGCACACGCTGCGCCGGGGCGTGCGGCTGGACCTGATGATCTCGGACTTCGATCCCATCGTGCAGCCGGAATACCACCGCGAGACATGGCGCAGCCTGCGCAGGGTCTGGGCCGCGGTCGAGCTTGCGGGACCCGGCGTCCGCTTTGCGCTGGCCCACGGGCTGCATCCCGCCCGCATCGCCTATGTGCCGCGGATGATCCTGTGGCGCCGCGCAAGGGCCGAGCTGGTCGAGACCCGGGACCGCCTCAATGCGATGCCGTTGGGGCCGCGGCTGGCGCATCTGCGCGACATGCCGGGGCTGCACGACCGGCTGCATGTCGGCCCCGACGGACGCATCGTGCTGGTTCCGGGCGGGCCGCCGATCCTCTACACGACGACGCATCACCACAAGGTCGCCATCGCCGACGGCTTGCGGCTCTATATCGGCGGGCTCGACCTGAACGACAGGCGCTACGACACGCCGGCGCACGAACGCCCGTCGGACCAAACATGGCACGACGTGCAGATTGTCACCGACGGACCTGTCGCGGCGGCGGCCGAGCGCCATCTTCTGAACCTGCCGTCCTTGATCAACGGGGCCGCGCGCCCCGTCGATACGCAGCCGTCCGGCCTGCTGACCACCGTCTCCGCGGTGCGGAAGGTGCCACTGCCGGCCCTCGCCCCGCGCGTGGTGCGCAACGACCTGCTGCGACGCCATGAAGGGCTGATCGAACGCGCCGAAAGCTGCATCTATCTCGAAACCCAGTTCTTCCGCGACCGGGGGCTGGCGCGGACACTTGCCATCGCCGCCCGCGACCGGCCCGGGCTGACGCTGCTGATGATCCTGCCCGCCGCGCCCGAGGTCGTCGCCTTCGAGGGACGCACCAAGGCCGATGCGCGTTTCGGCGAATACCTACAGGGCTTGTGCATCAGGCGGGTCAGGCGGGCGTTCGGGCGGCGGGCATTCTTCGCCACGCCGGCCCTGCGGTCCGCGACGGGCGACACGGGGCGACAAGCCACCTGGGGCGCGCCGATCATCTACGTCCATGCCAAGCTGAGCATATTCGACGACAGCGACATGATCGTGTCGTCGGCCAATCTGAACGGCCGCTCGCTTCACTGGGACAGCGAGGCCGGCATCCACATCGCCGACCGACCCTTCGTAACGGCAGCGCGGCACCGGGCGCTGGCGCATTGGCTGCCGCCCACCGCGGCCGCCGACGCCGTCGATCCGCGCCGGATGCTCGACGTCGTGCGCGACACGGCAATGTCGGATGCGCACCGCCCCCCTGCCCAGCGCCGCGGGCTTCTGCTGCCCTACGACCTCCGCCCGGCGGTACGGTTCGGGCGCCCCCTGCCCGGCGTGCCCGACGAGATGGTCTGAGGCACCGGTCCCGCGCCGCCCCGGCGCATCGCCGGTCCTTCGCGACGTACCGACGGGACGCCTCCGGTCGCTCCGGTCCTGTCGCCTTCACCCGGCGGCAACCTTGCGGAACGTCCCTGCCCCGGCGGACGTTGAAGAAAATCCGAACCAGACAAGGACCGAACCGATGGGCTTCGACTTTCTCCTGCCGCTTCTGGCGATGTTCACCCTGCTCTTCGCACTGTGCTTCTCGGTCTACAGCAAGACCAAGACGGAACAGCGCAAGCGCGACGACAGTATTCCGCCCAGCAGCCTCGCGCGCGACGGGGACGAGCACGACAAGGCACCCTGACCGCCACGCGACAGCCGCGGGCACTTGCCTGCGGCGGTCGCGTCAGTAATCGCGTTCGAAGAAGACCCCGAGGCTCGCGTCGCCGCCGCTGGACGTTCCGCCGCGCACAGTGACCGAGTCGGTCACGTCGAGGTTGAGATTGATCCGCGCCTCGCCTTCGGCACCGACCGTGACGTCCGTGTAGACGTTCTCCGACAGATAGGCGCCCGCGCGCAGGGCGACGTTGCCGTCGGCATCCGTCGTCACATCGAGGTCGTCCAGTCCGAAGCTGTCGCGCAGGCGCGATACGATCCCGTCGCCGCCCCGCCCGGCAAGCGTCGCCACCGCCGACGCGAGCTGCGCTGCCTGCAAAGGCGAGATCTCGTCGACGGACCGGCCGAAGAGCAGGCGTGCCAGCACTTCGTCCTCGGGAAGCTCCGGCTGCGACAGGAAGTCGATTTCCGGCTCCAGTGCCGGGCCCTCGACGACGATCAGGATCACCACGTCATTCTGATCGGTTTCCGCCACCAGCCGGATGAAGGGGGTGAAATCGCCTTGCAGGGTGATGTTGCCCTCGTTCAGCGCCAGTCGCTGACCCAGCAGATCCAGCCGCCCGCGGATCAGGTCGAACTGCCCGGACGGCACGACGTTGGCCGTCGAGCCCGACAGTTGCAGCCGTCCGCCCAGCTCGGCATCGAGGCCGCGGCCACGCACGAAAATGCGGCTGTCGGCGACGATGAGGAGGTCCAGAGGGAACGCCGCCCCGCCGCCACCGCCGCCACCGCCCGGTTCCTCGATCAGGTCGGCGCGGCTGCGGGTCTGGCGTACGTCCGCCGGTTCGTTCACGTGCACCAGCCCGTCCGGGATCGGCCCCGTGGCGCCCAGCCCGGTCGAGGGGATGCGGACCTCGGTCTCGACAAGGTCCAGCCGGCCTCCGATCCGCGCGCCGCCGGTCAGCGGCCCCTGCACCGTGACCGTCCCGTCGACGGTGGTGCGGTAGAGGCGCGGATCCTCGGCGACGAACCCGTCGAGGCGCACCGCCAGATCCGCCCCATAGCCGGGTGCCAGCGATATCGGGCCGCCGACCGCCAGCCGGCCGCCGCCCTCGCTCATGGCCGTGATGTCGAGGTTCGCCGCGTTGTTGCCCAGCGTGACCGTCGCGGCGACGTCGCCCAGCACGATCCCAAGCTCGGGCGCGACGATCCGCCCCCCGGCGGCAGTGACCCGGCCCGACAGCGACTGCACTGCCAACGGCCCGTTCAGCGCCAGGTCCAGCCGGGCCGTCCCCTCCAGCGCACGGGGGGCGATGAACTGATTGGCCAGCGCCAGCGGCACCGTGCCCCCGATGTCGAGGTTCGCGCGGTCGAAACCTTGAGACAAGGTCCCGTCGACCTGCGCGGTGATCCCCGCGGGCCCGGTGCCCGACAACGCCACGCCGATGTCGGCACCGGCCTCGCGCAACGACCCCTCGACCGTGACCGGACCGTTGATGCCCGGAACGAAGGGCCCGAGGTCGGCCAGCCGCGCGGTAAGGTCCAGATCGCTCTGCCCGCCCAGCACCTGTCCGCTGGCCGAGACGTTCAGGGCCGCAGTGTCCAGCACCAGCCGCTCGACCGTCACGGGTTCGCGCGGCCCGTCGCGGCTGGCCTCCAGCTCAAGGGTCAGGGACCCGGCAAGCAGGCTGTCGGCCTGCGCCTGACCGATGACGACGCCCTGTCCCGTTGCGTCCACCGCCACGTCGAAGCGGCTGCCGTCGGTTCGGCCCGATCCCGTGGCCGTCGCGTCGATCGTCCCGCTCAGCGGCCGCCCGGCCAGCTGACGGAAGCGCGACAGATCCTCGGCCCGGACGGATACGGTGCCGTCCACCGCGCGTTCGGGCGCGAATGGCGCGTCGACCGTCGCATCGGCGTCCACCTCGGCCCCGGAGCCTGAGGCGGACAGCGCCACTTCCCACAGATCGTCGCCCGTCTCGTTCGCCGTCAGGTCCAGCGTACCGCTGCCCGTCAGCGCCGAGGCGATGTCGGAAAGGTCCGGCAGGTTCACCTCGGCACGCAGGGCGTCCTCGCCCGTGCCGTAGGCCCCTTCGGCGGTGGCGACGATCTGCGGGTTGGACACCGAAAGCGACGGCAACCGGATTTCCGAACCGTCCTTCCGGACGGCGGCCGACAGGGTCGTGCGCCCGGCCAGGAGGTTGTCGGCCTCCGCCTGCCCCACGGCGAGATCTTGCAGTATCCCGTCGACCGTCGCGTCGAGCGACGACAGGTCGGTCCGCGCCGATCCGCGAACGGTGACGTCGACGCCCCCGCCGATGTCGCGTCCCGCCAGCGGGCGGAAACGCGCCAGATCGGTGGCGGCGATGGCCACCTCTCCGTCTACGAACATCTCGGACTGGCCCAGCGCCGCCACGTCGACGGCGCCGGTCGCGGTGGCGCCGGCGCCCGCGGCGTCGAGCGTGACCGCCCAGATCTCGCCCTGCTGAACGCCGGTCACGTCCGCCCGCGCGGGACCATCGAGGGTCGGGACGACCTGCGACAGGTCGGGCAGCGCGATGGAAAGGTCGAGTGCGTTGTCCAGCGGCGCGTAGCGCGCGTCGCCGTCGACGGTGATCTGCGGATTGGCCACCGAGAGCGTCGGCACCGTCACCGTGACACCGTCCTTAACGACCTGCGCCGACAGGGTCGTCGTGCCGTCCAAGAGGTTGTCGGCCTGCTCCTGCCCCACGGCGAGGTCCGTGAGCGTGCCATCCAGCGTCACGTCGGCCGAGGTCAGGTCGATCCGGGCCTGCCCCTCCACCGCGAGGTCCAGCGCGCCGCCGATCTCGCGCCCGCCGGCCAGCGCACGGAAACGCGCGATGTTGCTGGCGGCGATGCGGGCGGCCCCGTCGACCATGGCGACCGGCAGCCCCAGATCGGTGACGGCGGCCTGTGCCGCAAGGGTGGCGTCGGCGCCCGCGCCGTCGATGATCACGCGCCAGACGTCGCCGTCCTGAACGCCCTTCGCCGTCAGACTGGCGGGCCCGTCCAGCCGCGGTACGACCTGCGCGAGGTCGGGCATGGTGACGTCGAGGTCCAGCGCGTTGTTGCCTACCTCGTAGCGGGCGGTGCCGTTCGCGGCGATCTGCGGGTTCTCGATCGTGAGGCGCGGCAGGGCGACGACGTTGCTGTCCTTCGTCAGGTCGAGGTCGATGGACGTCTCGCCGGCCAGCAGGTTGTCCACGATCTCCTGCCCGATTTCGAGGTCGTTCAGCGTGCCGGTCACCGCGACATCCGCCTGCGCGAGGTCGCTGCTGCCCGAGCCGTTCACCGTCACCTGCAGCGATCCGCCCAGGGTGCGCCCCGCCAGTCCCGAGAACCGGTCGATGTCCGCGGCCGTGACGTCCAGCGATCCGGTGACGAAGGGTGCGGCGTCCTCGGGCAGGGTCAGCGCGACGTCGCCGTCGATGGCCGCGCCGGTCCCGTCTCCCACCAGGTCCACCCGCCAGGCGGCACCCTCCTGTACCGCATCCAGCGCCAGCGTCGCGGCGCCGCTCAGGGCGGGATCGACGACGGAGAGGTCCGCGATGCCGATTGCGGCCTGCGCGGTCGAGGCTTCGGAGGTCAGATCGGCCTCGGCGCTCAGCCGGGTGGCCGGATTGGCGACCGTGAACTCCGACAGGCGTGTGCCGGTGGCGTCGCGGTCGGCGCGCACGGTCAGCACGGTGCGGCCGGCCAGCAGAGGATCGACCTGCGCGATGCCGATGCCGAGGTCGTCTGCGGTTCCGTCCAGCGACACGTCGAATGATGCGCCCGTGACGGCTGCCTGCACGTCGGCATTTAACGACGCGCTGCCACTCAGGTCCCGCCCGGCCAGCGTCGAGAAGGCTGCGATATCGGCCGCGTCGAGTTGTGCCGACAGGCTGGCCGGGATGCCCTCGGCAGTCGGATCGATCTGGCCGGATCCGGCAAGTCGGAACGTCGCTCCCTCCAGCGTCAGCCGGTCCAGCAGGACCGGCGCGCCCGCGGTCCAGCGGATCGCCGCGTCGCCCTGCACGGCCGTGCCAAGCGCCGCCCGGACGCCGTCGTCGGCCGGGTTCAGACCGGTCGCCGCGAAGCGGAAATCGGCCGTGACAGCGCGCGGCTCCCCGTCCGCGATGACGCCCGAGCCGTCCAGAACGACCTCGTCCGCGGCGAACTCCGCCCGGTCCAGACCCGCGATCCGCAGGGCGCCGGTCCAGTCGTCGGACTGCGCGGCATCGAAGGCGACGTCCACCGCGATCCGGTCCACCCGCGTCTCGGTGGCGCCGAAGGGCAGCAGCACCGGGCCGTCGCCCGACGCGATGGCGCCCGACAGCTCGAAGCTGTCGGGAAGCCCGTCCGCACCCAGCGCCAGCGACCCCTCCAGCGTCAGCGACTGCGCCGTCACCGAAAGCGCGTCCACCGTCAGGCGGCCGTCGGGAAACTGCGCGCCGGCGGCCTTCAGGGCCACGTCGGGGCCGAAGAAGGGGCGGTATTGCGGCGTGAAGACGGGCGCGATGTCGCCGGAAAGGTCCACGTCGAACCCCCGCGCGCCATCCGCGTCGGCGATGGTGACGGCGCCCACCAGGCGCGGCTCGCCGTCCGTGGCCAGGTCGATGTCGGCGGTGAAGTCCGACAGTGGCCCCTCTCCCTGCACGGACAGCGCCACGGACGGACGCCCGGGAAGGTCCGCCAGATTGGCGACGATGCCGTCCGCCGCCTCTTCCACCGACAGGTCGATGGCGACTCGCTGGTCGTCGTTGGCGTAGCTGCCGGCGATGCGAAACGCGCCCGCCTGCCCGTCGACCCTGTCGATGGCCAGATCCACCGCGCCCTCGCCATCCGCCAGCGATGCCGATCCCTCCAGCGACACGACCGCCGCCGCGCCGAACAGCGGCTCGCCCAGCTCGACCCGTTCGATGGCCAGCCGGTCCAGACGGACCGAAACCGGCAGGTCGGGAAGGCTGAACGGCTTGGCCTCGGCATCGGGCACCTGAATGCTGTCGTCCGGGACGGGGCGGCGCGGCACGATCAGCTCGGCCGCGCTCAGCTCCTCGACCTCCAGCCGGCCGCGCAGCAGGGCCGAGCGATTCCAGTCCAGCACCGCGTCGTTCAGCGTCAGCCACGGCCCCTCGTCGTCGCTGAGAACCAGCTGCGCGATCGTGGCGCGCGACGACAGCGCCCCCTCGAAACCGCTGATCTGCACCTGAAAGCCGGGCCCGGACAGCCGCTGCTCGATCTGGCGCTCGAGGAACCCGCCGCCATCGTCCTCCTGCGCGGTTACGGGCGCCAGCAGGACCGGGGCCAGCAGCAGCGCACCGGCGGCGAGGGGGAGGAGGACGCGCCGCATCAGAACGCCTGACCGATGCCGACGTAGACCTCGACGCCGCTGGAATCGCCGTCCACCGGCGCCGCCACGTCCAGTCGGATGGGGCCGATGGGCGTGACGTAGCGCAGGCCCAGCCCCGCGCCGCCGTGGCTGTCGCTGTCGCCGTCGACGAAGCTGTCGCGCCCGACGATCCCGAAATCCGCAAAGGCCACGACGCCGATGGACTGGGTCACGCCCGCCCGAAGCTCGCCCGACAGCGCGAGGTAGGACAGACCCCCCGTCTCGTTCCCGCTGTCCAGCACGACGCCCAGCGACTGATATGACTGGCCGCGCACCGTGCCGCCGCCGCCGGTGTAGAAGCGGTAGTCGTTGGGCACGCCCTGCAGGTCGGCGCCCACGATGGACCCGCCCTGCAATCGCCCGGCGAGGGTGAACCGCTGCGACGCGCCGGGGCTGATGTAGCCGCGGGTGTCGAAGGTCAGGCGCGCACCGCTGTCGGCCTGGCTGTTGAGCCCGAGGAACGGCGTCAGCTCCACGTCGGCGAAAACACCGGCCGTGGCGTCCAGCCGGTTGTCCCGACCGTCGTAGAGCGCGCCGATGGGCAGCGTCAGCAGCGAATACGTCCGCTTGCCGTCGTCCTCGGTCAGCAGCGATTCCTCGTCCTCGACCTGGCTGTAGCGATAGGCAAGGCCGATGTCGGTCGAGAAGCGGTCGTTCACGATCCGGCTGAGGCCGAAGCCCAGCGTTGCGACGTCGGAGACGAAGTCGGGCTCGTCCAGGCGCGCGATCTCGGCGGTGACGAAGAGGTCCACGTTGGGCCTGAACGTCGCCGGCCGTCCGAAGAGGGCGCCCAGCGAATAGTCGGTGCCGCCCGTACCCCCGCCGATGCCCGAGACCTCGCCCTCGATCCGCAGCCGTTCGGCGCCGCCCAGCAGGTTGCGGTGCAGCCAGAAGGCCGACAGGCGGGCGCCCTCGACGGTCGAGACCTCGGCGCCGAAGCCGAAGCGGCGCGGTGGCTGCGCGGCCAGCGTGGCGGTGATGTCCATCGTGTCGCCGGGGCCCAGACGCTCGGCCTCGGTCAGCGCCACGGACGAAAAGACCTGCGTGCGCCGCAGCCGCGTCGCCGCCCCCTCCAGCTCGGCCGGGGAAAAGACCTCGCCCGTGGGGAGGCCCGCGATGGCGCGCAGGCGTTCGGGACGGACCGACCGGTCGCCCTGAAGGATCAGGTTGCCGAACGTGACCTCGGGGCCGGGCGCGATCCCGATGCGCACCGACAGCCGGTTCTCCTCATGTCGCGCGATGACGTCCTGCGCGGCGACGTCGGCCTTGGCGCGGCCGACGTCGCGCCAGCCCGCCACTGCCGCGCCCGCGGCGTCCTCGATCAGCGGCGTCTCGGCCGGCTCTCCCACGGCGAAGCCCTCGGGCAGCTCTGTGCCCGGGGCCAACGGCGCCACCTCGGCGCGGTCGAAGAGATAGGCCGGACCGGGCCGCACCGTGACCGCGATGGTGCCGATGCCGTCCAGACGCGTCAGCGGCGGGATCTGCGCCGCCTCGCGCCCGTCGACGAGGATGTTGATGACCCCGCCGAAACGGCCGCCGTTGTAGAGCGCGCCGATCAGCCGGCCGTAGTCGGCGCGCGCCGCGGCCAGAAGTTCCTGCGGGTCGGTGACGTCCTCGGCCTCGGCCGCGAGCAGCAGCGACGAGGCGCGCAGGTTATCGGACAGATCGTCGTCGGCACCCACCACGGTGAACGTAACGTCGCCGGCCGCGATGGCCGGTCCGGCGCAGAGGGCTACCAGTGCGGCCAGGCCGCCCGCTCCGATCAGCTGTCTCAATCCGGCCTCGATGCTAGATGTTAACGACGTCTTACGCTTGCTCCCCGGCGTGGGGAAGCGTTCAGATGTCACGGACCCGTCATGATGTGGCACGGCGGCATACGGCGGCCTGGCGGCACGGGCTCATGTCTCTTCGACCTCGGCCCTCACCTGCGCCCAGGTGACCAGCGTGAACACCGCCGTGCCCCCCACGACGTTGCCCGCGAGGACCGGCAGGAAGAACCGGAACGCGGCATCGGCCGGCGACAGTTCGCCCAGGACAAGCAGGAACGCCATCTCGACCGATCCGGCGACGACATGGGTGAAGTCGCCCGCGGCGATGAGCCAGGTGAAGGCCAGAATGATCGGGAACGGATTGCGCGGCGCGGTGGGTAGCATCCAGACGAGGGCGGCGATCAGGACACCGGCCGGCAGCGCCTTGACGAAGGCGGTCCAGGGATCGAAGCCCGTCGCATGGCGCGCCAGCTCGCCGATGGAAGTTAGGACACCGGGGGTGAACGTGCCGGAATAGGCCATGAAGGTCCCGGCGACGAAGCACCCCACGACGTTGGCCCCCAGGACGAGCCCCCACAGCCGGCAGATCCGCCGGACGTTCCCCATGGACGGACGCGCCATCATGGGCAGGACGGTGGTGATCGTGTTCTCGGTGAAAAGCTGCATCCGCCCCAGGATGACCAGAAGGAAGCCGAACGTGTACCCCAGGTTCTCCAGCAGGAAGGTCCAGTCCTGTCCCTTCGGCAGATGGGTCCGGAAGATTGCCTCGCCGATGACCGAGAAAGCGATCAGGATGCCGGCGGCCAGGCCCGAAAAGATCAGCGACGACGTTGGGCGGTTGAGTTCCTCTGCACCGTCCCGGCGGATCACCTCGTAGATGAGGCGCGCGCTCAGACGCGTCGCGTCCTCGACGGACTGCTCCTCGACCTCGTCATCCGGGACCTGCGGCTGATCGGCTTGGTCTGCGCGCAAGTCCTGTCCCCGCTGTCGGTGTATGGAACGGTCCGGCGCCCGCCCAGGTTCCTGCGACATTCGGGCAGCAGGGATACCCACCGCCATGACACGTGACCACGGACCGCAGATCAAGGACGACGCGACATACGAGGCGCTGCGCGATGACGGGATGTCCAGGGGCAAGGCGGCCCGCATCGCCAACGCCGGCGCGAACCCGGAGATGCACCCCTCCCGCAAGGGCGGCAAGGCGCCGCCTTACGGGGACTGGACGAAGGACGCCCTGTACGACCGGGCGCGGGAGATCGGGATCGAAGGGCGGTCGAAGATGACCAAGGACGATCTCATCGAGGCGCTGCGCAATCACTGAGGCGGACCTTCCGATCAGCCCCGGGGACGAAGGTCCTCGGGTTCGTCCGGCGGGCCGTTCGGGGCGGTGGGTCGACGCGCGAGACCCGGGGCCAGCATGGCCGAGCCGTCCAGGACCTTCACCTCGCGTTGGGGGAAGGGGATCGTGATGTCCTCGGCCCGGAACGCGTCCCAGAGGGCCAGGAAGACGTTGCCGCGGATATTGGTCAGACCGGCCGTGGGGTCGGTGATCCAGAAGCGCAGGATGTAGTCGACGCTGCTGTCGCCGAAACCCGTGATGTGGCAGACCGGCCGCGGGTCGGGCAGGACGCGCGTCACGGCGGAGGCCGCGGCGATGGCGGTGCGGCGCACATGGTGCGGGTCGTCGCCGTAGGCGGTGCCGAAGTGGATGTCGAGGCGCACAAGCTCGTTGCTGTGCGACCAGTTCACCACCTGCCCGGTGATGAGATCCTCGTTGGGGATCAGGTACTCGCGCCCGTCGCGTGTGGTGATCGACACATAGCGCGCGCCCAGCGACATGATCCAGCCGAAGGTGTCGCCGATGCTGATGACGTCGCCCGGCTTGATCGACTTGTCGAGCAGGATGATGACGCCCGACACGAGGTTCGACACCACCTTCTGCAACCCGAAGCCCAGCCCGATGCCGATGGCGCCCGACAGCACCGCCAGTCCCGTCAGGTCCACGCCCACGGCCTTGAGCCCGACGAAGAACGCCGCGCCGAAGAGCAGGATCTGCATGACCTTCACGGCCAGCACCCGCATCGACGGGCTCATGTCCTCGTTTCGGCGGATGCGGTCCGACAGGGCATTCGACGCGAACCGGGCGGCGGTGATGAGGACCGCGAGCAGGACCACCGCCAGCACGACGTTCAGCAGGCTGATGCGGAAGTCCCCCGAGGCATAGGCCACCCCGTCGAGGACGCGCGCCACCTCTTCGGTGATGCCGAGGAAATAGAGGGTCGCGTAGGTCCACAGACCCCAGCGCACGAAGCGGCGCAGCGTCGGGTTGCGCACCAGGTGCACCGCGAACACCACCAGCAGCCAGACCAGCGCCAGCTGCGCCGCAAGCTCCAGCAGGTAGTAGCGCGACGGGTAGAACTGCGTCGCCATCATCACGGCGGTGGCGGCCCACATCGCCGCGACGAACCAGATCAGCCGCAGCCGCCGGACCACCACCAGCATCGACCGCAGGCGCCACTTGGGCCAGCCCTCGCGCGTGCGCAGCCACTCGCGCAGCCGCTCCCGCGTCAGGTGGGTCAGCACGAACGCCGCCGCTATGCAGCCTGCCACGATCGCGATCTGCCACAGCCGCGACGGCAGCAGCATCAGTCTGGCCTGAAGCGTCGCCAGCGACCACAGGTCGCCCAGCTGCTCGGTCAGGGTTTGCACGGCGGTTTCCATCGGCGCGACCATGCCGTCCGTCCGGCCGTGTGACAAGCGCACGGTGCGGTGGCGCACAGGGCGACGGGTCCTCGTTAACCAAGGAATTAACTTAAATTATCTTCCGTAAACCGCCCGTGCTAAACCCCGGCGGTGAACAAAGCTATTAAGGATATTAATATGATCGACCTCCGTTCCATTGCCTGCGCCGCGCTCGTCGCGCTCTCGACCGGCGGCGTCGCCTCGGCCGTGACCATCGACCGCGACCTCTTCGACGTCTACTCCGGCGAAGGCGATCCCGAAGGGTTCGAGGTGGGCTTCGGCTTTCCCAGCGCGCCCCTCGCCTTCCTGGACTTCACGTGGCGCGAGACCGCGTTCTCGGCCTCGATCGACTTCTCGATCGACATCAACGGCACACTCTTCTTCGACATCTACGACGCCGATGTCGGCAACGGCGACCTGTCGGCCTTCACCCTCGATCGCCTCGACGGAATCTCCGGCACGGCCGTCTCGCGGCTGACGACTCAGACCTCGTTCTGCTCGGGTGCGGCGGGGCCGGTCGCGGGCACCTGCAACCTCGTCACCGCCACGACGGGCTCGGGCGGGAATACCGCCATGGCCGCGCGCCCAGGCGACGTGCTGTTCTCGAACCTTGCCGCCGGCAGCTACCGCTTCGGCTTTTTCGAAAGCGGCACGCCCGGCGAAGGCTTCGCCAGCTTCAGCGTCGAGGACGTGGCCCCGGTCCCGCTTCCCGCGGGCGGCGTTCTGCTGGTCTCGGCGCTGGCGCTGGGTGCGGCCGCGCGGCGCCGCCGGGGCGCCTGACGCTCCGCCTCCGGGGCCGGGGCGACCTTGATACGGGATGGCGCGGCGTGTATCGCCGCGTCATGACCCGGATCACGGACATAGCGGACCACATGCGGCTGCGCGAACGCTTCCACGGCGCGGCGCGGGCGGTGACGGCGCGGCGGGACGGCTGAGCGTCGACGCGCCCGCCATCCTCACCCCAGCCAGCCGCGAAAGGCCCGCCATGCCCCCCCGCACCCTCTACGACAAGATCTGGGACGCCCACGTCGCCCACGAGGCCGACGACGGCACCTGCCTTCTCTACATCGACCGCCATCTGGTGCACGAGGTGACCAGCCCGCAGGCCTTCGAGGGCCTGCGCATGACGGGCCGCACCGTGAGGGCGCCTGACAAGACCATCGCCGTGCCCGACCACAACGTGCCTACCACGCTCGACCGCGCTTCGGGCGTCATCGAGAACGAGGAGAGCCGCATCCAGGTCGACGCGCTGGACCGCAACGCGCGCGAGTTCGGGGTGCATTACTATCCGGTCAGCGACGTGCGGCAGGGGATCGTCCACATCGTCGGCCCCGAACAGGGCTGGACCCTGCCCGGAATGACGGTCGTGTGCGGCGACAGCCACACCGCGACGCACGGCGCCTTCGGCGCGCTGGCCCACGGTATCGGCACGAGCGAGGTGGAGCATGTGCTGGCCACCCAGACGCTGATCCAGAAGAAGTCGCGCAACATGAAGGTCGAGATCACCGGGCGGCTGATGCCAGGCGTCACCGCCAAGGACATCACCCTGTCGGTCATCGGCGCGACCGGGACGGCCGGCGGCACCGGCCACGTGATCGAGTATTGCGGCGAGGCCATCCGCGCGCTCAGCATGGAAGGCCGCATGACGGTCTGCAACATGGCGATCGAGGGCGGTGCCCGCGCCGGACTGATCGCACCGGACGAGACGACCTTCGCCTACGTGAAGGGCCGCCCCCACGCGCCCGAGGGCCCCGACTGGGACGCCGCTCTGGCATGGTGGCAGGGTCTGCGCAGCGACGACGACGCGGTCTGGGACAAGGTCGTGACGCTGAAGGGCGAGGATATCGCGCCGGTCGTCACCTGGGGCACCTCGCCCGAGGACGTGCTGCCCATCACCGGCGCGGTGCCGGACCCCGCAAGCTTTCCGGGCGGCAAGGCCGACGCCGCGCGCCGGTCGCTGGACTACATGGGGCTGACGCCCGGCACGCCGCTGTCCCAGATCGCCATCGACACCGTCTTCATCGGGTCGTGCACCAACGGCCGGATCGAGGATCTGCGCGCCGCCGCCGATATCCTGCGCGGCCACAAGGTGCGTGACGGACTGCGCGCCATGGTCGTGCCGGGATCGGGGCTGGTGCGCGCACAGGCCGAGGAAGAGGGGCTGGCGCAGGTCTTCCTCGACGCTGGGTTCGAATGGCGGCTGGCCGGATGCTCCATGTGCCTGGCGATGAACCCCGACCAGCTGGCGCCGGGCGAACGCTGCGCGGCCACGTCGAACCGCAACTTCGAGGGCCGTCAGGGGCGCGGCGGTCGCACCCACCTGATGAGCCCCGCCATGGCCGCCGCCGCCGCCATCACCGGCCGGCTGACCGACGTGCGCGAGTTGATGTAGTCCCGCCGGTGGCACCGCCGGGCCGGCCGGCGCCACCATATCGAGACCCTGTGCCGCGCCATACCGCGCCGCATGTTGGTACGGCGCCGAACGCGACCGACGGAACGGCGATGGGCGTCACCGGCCCCGAAAGGGCAACGCGACGGTGCGCGGTACGGTCCGCCATGCCCACCCTCTAGATACCCTGCGCAGGCCCCCTCCGGTCCGCACGGGCATCGTGCCACGCGGCGCCACCCACGAGCCCGAGAGCGGCCAGGCGCAGGCCGGCCCCCAGCGACAATGCACCCGGCCCGGCGCCGAGGGCGGCATCGACCTCGTGCTGTCCCGCGGCAGTAAGGATCGCGACGCCCAGCAGCACCGTCAACCCCGCGGTGGCGGCCGCGGCCGTCGGGCGCCGCACCGTCCGGCGCCGCGGAAGGACCGCCACCGACGCGGCGAGGATCGCCACGACCGCCACGCCGAAGACGGTCTGCACGGGGCGCCGTCCCTCCCAGTACCATCCCTGATAGCGCGCGACGCACCGCATCGCGTCCGTCGCCAGCACCTGCAGGTCCGCGGCCGCCACGATGCCCAGAACGACCACAAGCGCCGCGGACCCTGTCCAGAACCGCGACGCGCCGGCGGCGCCCCGTGCCGCACGCCACGCCAGCGCAGCGACGAAGAGGTAGATCGCAAGCTCGGCCAGTCCGACCAGGCCGGGGCCCCAGTCGGTCATCGCGCAATCCATCAGGCGTCCGGGCGTCAGGCCCCGGGCCGAAATCGGCGTCACCGCGCATCGCCCCGTTGCTTGCCAAGGCGCCAGGAACACGGAACGCGCCCGCAAACGGGGGGAACGCCGTCGGTATCGGGGGGCATCGGCAGTCTCGCGACGTGTGCGTTTCGGACCGCACCATAGACCCGCTCACGCCACAGGAACAGTCCTGACCGCTCCGCGGCGGCTTCCCATGACGTTCCGCGTGGCCTAGAACCTTTCGGACCAACGGGGACGCAGCGGAGAGACGCGCATGGACAGGTTCACCACCCTCACCGGCGTCGCGGCGCCGCTGCCGCAGATCAACGTCGATACCGACATGATCATCCCCAAACAGTTCCTCAAGACGATCCTGCGCACAGGGCTGGGCGTGAACCTCTTCGACGAGATGCGCTATGACGACGACCGGGCCGAGCGGCCCGAGTTCGTCCTGAACCGCCCCGCCTATCGCGATGCCGAGATCCTGGTGGCGGGCGAGAATTTTGGCTGCGGATCCTCGCGCGAACACGCGCCCTGGGCGATCCTCGACTTCGGGATCCGCTGCGTCATCGCGCCCAGCTTCGCCGACATCTTCTACAACAACTGCTTCAAGAACGGCATCCTGCCCATCGCCCTGCCGCAGGAACAGGTCGATCTGGCCATGGCCGACGCCGAGCGCGGACAGAACGCCCGCATCTCGGTAGACCTGGAACGGCAGGAGATCACCCTGTCCGACGGGCAGGTGATCCCGTTCGAGGTGGACCCGTTCCGCAAGCACTGCCTGCTGAACGGCCTCGACGACATCGCGCTGACGCTGGAGAAGGCCGCGTCCATCGACGCGTTCGAGGCGCGTGCGGCGCAGGCGCGGCCCTGGGTCTGACGCCCCGCACGGAGCGGTGCCGGCCAAGGTGGCCGGGGCGACTGGCCGTCGCCGCCCTTCTGACGCTCGCCGCGCCCCTGAACGCCGAGACGTTCCGCGTCGCCACCTTCAACGCCGAACTGGCTCGCCGCGGGCCCGGCCTCTTGTTGCGCGACATCCTGAAGGGCGACGATCCCGGCGTGCTGTCGGCCATCGGGGTGATCGCCAAAGCGGCGCCGGACGTGCTGGTCCTTCAGGGGATCGACTGGGACCATGGCGGCCATGCCATCGCGGCGCTGGCTGACGCGCTGGCTGACGCCGGGGCGGACTATCCCCACCGTCATGCAGGACGGCCCAACGCTGGGATGCGCACCGATCTCGACCTCGACGGGAACGGCCGCACGGCCGAGCCGCGGGATGCCCAGGGGTTCGGCCGCTTTCCCGGCGAGGGCGCGATGGCGGTCCTGTCGCGGCATCCGCTGGGGCCGGTGCGCGACTTCACCGACATGCTGTGGCGCGACCTGCCCGGCGCCATCCCGCCCACCGTCGACGGCGCACCGTTCCCCTCGGCCGCCGCGATGGAGGTGCAGCGTCTGTCGTCGGTCGCGCATTGGGAGGTGCCGGTGACTCTGCCCGGCGGCGAGGCCGTGACCCTGCTGACCTGGCACGCCACGCCGCCCGTCTTCGACGGCCCCGAGGACCGCAACGGCCGACGCAACCACGACGAGGCGGCACTGTGGCTGCGCCATCTCGAAGGCGCGCTGGGCGTGCCCGCGCCCGCGGGCCCGGTGATCGTGCTGGGGGACGCCAACCTCGACGTGGCCGACGGCGACGGGCTGCCGGAGGCCATGGTGGCCCTGCTGGACCATCCGAGGCTGCAGGATCCGCGGCCCAAGGGCGCGCTGGCCGCCGCCGCCAACCCCGGCCACGCCGGCGACCCCGCGCTAGACACCGCCGACTGGAACGACCCCGAGGACGGGCGCCCGGACGATCCGGGAAACCTGCGGGTGGACTACGTCCTGCCGTCGGTCGATTTCGCCGTCACGGGAGCCGGAATCGTCTTCGGCGAGGACGAGGCAGCATCGCGCCACGGCCTGGTGTGGGTCGACCTCGAGCTGAAGGACGGTATTCGCGATCCATCCTGATCCCGGCCGTCCCGACCGCACCGACGGCGTCGGCCGGCGTCGGAGCCGCAGGGTCGGCGCGTCACATCGGGACGGGCCCGTCGTAAGTGCCGCGCGGCGGATAGTCCTTGTCCTGCTGGAACCGGACGGTGGCCAGGATGTCGTCCATCCTCTGCCGCGCAAACGGCGTCGTCTGGACCCAGGCGGCATAGAGGCGCTGCCCGGGCATGACCAGGAACAGCCCGGGCTCGCTGAAGAGCGGCGGCTCCTGCGTGCCCTCGCGCGCGGTCGACAGCCACAGGCCCCAGTCGCGCGCGCGGGCCAGCTCGAAGGAATGGGCGATCGGCAGTTCGCGCGTGCCGGCCTTCTCGGCCACAAGGTCCGCGCGTTCGGCGTCGTCGGCGCTGATCGCCACGACGTCGACGCCGAGGGTCGCAAAGTCGTCCAGCAGCGGCGTCGCCTCGCGGATCTGGGCGATGCACTTGGGGCAGTGCGCCCCGCGGTAGAACATCAGCACCGTGCCGTTGACGCCCACGGGCGATGCCAGGTCGAACTGGCCGCCCCCCAGCAGAGGCAGCTGGAGGTCGGGCGTGACCTGTCCCGGGATCAGCATGGTCCGTTCCTTAATCCGCGTCGCTTGACGCCAGCGACCGGGCCGAGTTACGCCCCCACGGTTCGGCGCCGCAAGCCCCGACCGCTCCGCCCTGACCGCCTCAAAGGATCCCCGCCCATGGCCAATTCGCTTCTCATCCTGCCCGGCGACGGCATCGGCCCCGAGGTGATGGCCGAGGTTCGCCGGGTGATCGACTGGTTCGCGGGCCGGGGCACCGCCTTCGAGGTGTCCGATGGGCTGGTGGGCGGCTGTGCCTACGACGCGCACGGCACGCCCCTGTCGGACGACACCATGGCGCAGGCGCAGGCCGTCGATGCGGTGTTGCTGGGCGCGGTCGGCGGCCCGAAATGGGACGACCTGGATTTCTCGCTCAAGCCCGAGAGGGGGTTGCTCCGCCTGCGCAAGGAGATGGACCTCTATGCCAACCTGCGGCCCGCGCAGTGCTTCGACGCTCTGGCCGACTTCAGCTCTCTCAAGCGCGAGGTCGTGGCAGGGCTCGACATCGTGATCGTGCGCGAACTGACCAGCGGCATCTACTTCGGCGAGCCGCGCGGCATCTTTCCCGACAACGAGGGCGGGCGCGTCGGCGTCAACACCCAGCGCTACACGACGTCCGAGATCCGCCGCGTCGCGCGGTCCGCGTTCGAGCTGGCGCGTCGGCGCGGGAACAAGGTCTGCTCGATGGAGAAAGCCAACGTCATGGAATCGGGCGTTCTCTGGCGCGAGGAGGTCCAGTGGGTCCATGACGCCGAATATCCCGACGTCGCGCTGACGCACATGTACGCCGACGCAGGCGCGATGCAGCTTTGCCGCTGGCCAAAACAGTTCGACGTCATCGTCACCGACAACCTCTTCGGCGACATGCTGAGCGACATGGCGGCGATGCTGACGGGATCGCTGGGGATGCTGCCATCGGCCTCGCTGGGCGCACCGGTAGAGGGCGGGCGGCCCAAGGCGCTCTACGAGCCGGTGCACGGATCGGCGCCCGACATCGCCGGCACCGGCAAGGCCAACCCCATCGCCTGCATCCTCAGCTTCGCGATGGCGCTGCGCTATTCGTTCGACATGGGCGGGGCCGCCGACCGGCTGGAGGGTGCGGTTCAGACCGTGCTGGCCGACGGCGTGCGAACCGCCGACCTGATGGGCCCCGAGGGCGGTACGGCCGTCAGCACCGCCGGCATGGGCGACGCGATCCTCGCCGCACTCGACGCCGGCTGAACGGTCCGCGGCCCGACGGCGCGCCGCGGTCCGTCCTCTTGGGACGGCGTCGTGTCGTCACCGCAAGCCTCGTCGGGCGGTGACAGGCCGTGCGCCGTCTTGTCCCAGAAGAAGGGGCGCAGGGCCATCTCGGCCAGCGCCTTGGCCAGCGCCAGCGTCGCCAGCGGAAAATAGGCCTGCATCGTCAGCGCCCAGGGGGCCAGCCCGCGCACCGGCGCGCCGCGCAGCGCCACCAGCGTCGCCGCGATGCCGGTGACGCCGCCCGTCATCAGGATCCCGGTGACGGCCAGCCCTGCCCAGTGCGGGATCTCGCCCGACCACGGGTGAACGCCGCCCAGCATCAGCAGCCAGAACGCCCAGAGGAACGGCGCCAGGCCGAAGCCCGCCAGCGCACCGAGGAACAGCAGCTGGAAACCCAGAAACCCCCGCGGCCCCAGATCGCGCCACAGCGCCGCGGGGTCGCGCATGTGCACGGCCCAGGTGAAGGCATAGCCCTTCAGCCAGCGCGACCGCTGCCGGACCCAGCGCCACGGCGTTGCGGTCGCCTCCTCATAGGTGGTGCTGTCCAGAAGGTCGGTGACAAAGCCGGCGCGCGCCAGACGGATCCCCAGATCCGCGTCCTCGGTCACGTTGTGGGCGTCCCACGCGCCCAGAGCCTCCAGCGCGTCGCGGCGGAAGAACACGGTCGTTCCCCCCAGCGGCACCGCCATCCCCAGCCGGCGCAGGCCGGGAAGGACCAGTCGGAACCACGTGACGTATTCCAGCGCGAAGCAGCGCGACATCCAGTTCGACCGCGCGTTGTAGAAGTCGAGCCGTCCCTGAAGACAGGCGACCTCGGCCGGGGCGGCGGCGAACTGCCGGACCATGCGTGCGATCTGGTCGGGCTCGGGCGCGTCTTCGGCATCGTAGATGCCCACGATGCTGCCACGGCAGAAATCCAGCGCGTAGTTCATCGCCCGCGGTTTCGTCGTCACCGCGCCGGCGGGCACGGCGACGACCCGCATCCAGGGCGGCAGGTCGGTGGCGGCCAGGGTCGCACGGGTCAGCGCATCGCCCGCCTCGATCACCAGGCACACGTCCAGCAGCTCGCGCGGGTAGCGCAGCCGCTCCAGCCGCCGCACGAGGGTGCGCGCGATCTCACGCTCTGCATGAAGCGGCACGAGAATCGACACGACGGGCTGCCGGGTGATGTCGTCGAGGTCGTGGCGCGGCAGGCTTGCGGGCCGGTGACGCAGAGCGACCGCGATCATCGCCATCTGGAGTCCCGCGTTGCACACCAGCGTCAGCAACGCCGCGACGGTCAGGACAGAGAAGAGCGCCATCGGCGCAGCGAACGCCGCCGCCGCCAGCACCGCCGCGGCGGCAACCGGCGTGGCCGGTCGGACAGCGGCGATACCGCGGCAGCTCATCGGAGCGGCGACGCGGCCCTCCGCCCGGGTGACGAGATCGACGCCACGCGCCGCAACCACCGCATCGGCCACCTCGTCGCGGGTCGCCACGACCATTCGCGCGGGACCGATCGCCGCCTCCACCCACGTTCGGTCGTTGACCCAATCGTCGGGACGTGCGCAGGCCACGACCGTCGCGGCGCCCACCCGGCGCACGGGGACGAGGCCGGCGGCGATGCACCGTTCGGCGCCGATACGGGCCACCAGATCGCCTGGCAGATACCGGGGGTCGGTCGCGGCGCGGCGCAACGGATCCAGACCGGCCAGACGTCCCGCCCCGTGCCGGGCGGCCATGGCGTCGCACAGCGTCGCGTCGTCCACGTCGCCATTGGCACGCAGAACGTCGTCCAGCGAAACCCCGAGCCGCGTCTGCCGCGCGCGTGCCCCGTCAAGCGTCGTCTGGTCCGCCGCCCCCATCCGCAACAGCACCGCATCCAGGGGAAGCCGCCCCCCGTCGTCGCGCAGCCCGTCGCCGGGAAGCGCGGTCGCGACCGGGTGCAGCTGATGGACGGGCATGATGATTCCAGCGGATCCGAGGAACGGTCCGCACAATTTGACCGATGTTGGTTAATCGCCGGTTAAGGTCGCAGGACCGGCGTCCGGCTGCCGAGCGATCCGTGCGCGAAGGCCCTGCGGCCATGGGCCGGTTGGCGGGCGCGCGGTGCCCTAACGGGCGGCGACAGACTGCGACATCGCAGCGGCAAAGCGATCGAACAGGTAGTGGCTGTCCATCGGGCCGGGGCTTGCCTCGGGGTGGTGCTGGACCGACCAGACCGGTCGGTCGCGCATCGCGATGCCGCAGTTCGACCCGTCGAAGAGCGACACGTGCGTCTCGACCACGCCCTCGGGCAAAGTCTGCGCGTCGACTGTGAAGCCGTGGTTCATCGACGTGATCTCGACCTTGCCGGTCGTCACGTCTTTCACCGGATGATTGGCGCCGTGGTGGCCGTGGTTCATCTTGACCGTGCGGGCGCCAAGCGCGAGGGCCAGCAGCTGATGGCCCAGGCAGATGCCGAAGACCGGCATGTCCGACCGCGCCAGCACGTCGCGCAGCATCGGAACCGCATAGGCACCGGTCGCCGCCGGGTCGCCCGGGCCGTTCGACAGGAACAGACCGTCAGGTTCGTGCGCCAGGACCTCGTCCGCGGTGGCCGATGCGGGCAGGACCGTGACGTCGCAGCCGGCCGAGGCGAGGCAGCGCAGGATATTGCGCTTGGCGCCGTAGTCGATGGCGACGACGCGGTGGCCCGGTTCGGTGCGCCGCGCATGCCCGCCCGGCCAGGCCCAGCGCATCTCGTCCCACCGGTAGGACTGCGCACAGGTCACGTCGGCCGCCAGATCGCGCCCGACCAGTCCGGCAAAACCGCGCGCGGCGCGCACCAGGGCCTCGGTATCGAAGTCGCCCTCCGGATCGTGCGCCAATGCGGCATGCGGCGCGCCCTGCTGGCGGATCGCTCGGGTCAGGCGGCGGGTGTCGACCCCGCCGATGCCGATGCGACCACGCCGCGCCAGCCACTCGTCCAGCGGCCCCGCAGAGCGCCAGTTCGACGGGTCGGTCGGATCCCAGCGCACGACCATGCCGGCGGCCACCGGGTCCGCGGTCTCGTCGTCCTCGGGCGTGACGCCGGTATTGCCGATGTGGGGGAAGGTGAATGTCACGATCTGCCCGGCATAGGACGGATCGGTCATGATCTCCTGATAGCCGGTCATCGCAGTGTTGAAGCAGAGCTCGGCCGTCGCCTGGCCCGTCGCGCCGAAGCCCCGCCCGTGAAAGACGGTGCCGTCGGCAAGGGCAAGGCAGGCGGTGGGGCGCGGCGACGGCATGGGGCGATGTCCTTCGGACGAGGGGTTGCGCCGGACGTATGGGGACAGCGTTCCACGGTCAAGATGCGGCCGTCCGGCGCCCATGCGCCGCATCGCCGTCCGGGGCGCCACTGGCAACGACGCCGGCCCCGGCCGCGACCACGGTTCAAAAAGCGGTCGACGCTCGGGCGGGGGGCAACGTTGTCGCTGGGCGCCGGCCATCCTATACTCGGTCGCTGTTCCGCGCGCCCCACGGCGGCGGCTGGAGAGACTCCGATGGATCAGAAGACCCGTATCGCCGCCGCCCTCAAGACTGCGATGAAGAACCGCGAGACGGACCGCCTGCCGACGCTTCGACTCATCTCGGCGGCGATCAAGGACCGCGACATCGCGGTGCGCGGGACGGCCGACGAAGGCGGCGTCGGCGACGCCGAGGTGCTCCAGATCCTCGGCAAGATGGTCAAGCAGCGTCAGGAGAGCATCCGCGCCTACGAAGAGGGCGGGCGGCTGGAGCTGGCCGATGCCGAGCGCGCCGAGATCGCGCTGATCGAAGAGTTCCTGCCGCGCAAGCTGACCGAGGCCGAGGCCAACGCCGCCATCGACACCGCCATCGCCGAGGAGGGCGCGACCTCGCTGCGCGACATGGGCCGGGTGATGGCGCTGCTGAAGGCCCGCCACACCGGCCAGATGGACTTCGGCAGCGTCGGACCTGCGGTAAAGGACCGACTGAGCGCCAGTACGGGCGCCTGATCGAACCGGGCCATGGCGCTGAGCGGGACTATATATCCCACCGTCACCTGCTACCCCCAAGGCATCCGGCCCGACGATCATCGTGGTCCGAGGCGACGAGGCGACGTAGGCATGAGCCGTCGCGAGGAACGGACGGCGACCGACGCGGACTCCCGATGTCAGGCGGCCATCAGTCGGACGAGATCGTCGTAGAGGGATCGCCGTTCGTCCTGGCTGAGGAAGGCGCCGATCTCGACCTCCCGGCCGCCGCCGCGCAGGGTGACGTAATCCGCCACCGGCCCGCCGCGTTCGTGGATGGCGACCGAGACCCAGTGGGGGTTCGCTTCCCAGTCGCGGGTGCGGCCGTCCGGGTCGCGCCGGGTCAGCGTCACCCGGTCGGGACGCCACTGCAGCACTTCGGACAGATCGCCGTCTCGGTAGCTGCGTCGCAGCGCCAGGTAGATGGCGGCGACGGCGCCCATGACGAAGGGCAAGAGCCCCCACAGGACCGGCGTGCCGAGCAGCGGCAGAACGGGAACGAGGATCGCGGCGAAGGTCGCGCCGACGACCAGCTTGAACCCCCACAGGGGCAAGGACCGGTGTGGCGACAGGTGCAGGGTGGTCGCGGGGCCGGCCGTGTCGTCCGCAGTGAACCATTCGACCGGCATCGTCGTGTTTCCCGATATGCTGCGTCTGCAGATGCGCGGATGGTGCCCCCCGCCCAGGTGGCGGCGGGGGGATCCGGTCAGTGCGCCTCGCGTTCCTTGCCGTGGTCCCACTCGGACTGCTTCGGCAGCGTCTCGAACGTGTGCTCCGGCGGCGGCGAGGGCAGCGTCCACTCCAGAGTGTCGGCAAAGGGCCCCCAGGGGTTGGCGGCCGCGTTACGCTCGCCCTTGAGAAGCACGTAGAACACCATGACGATGAAGAACAGGAACGACGCGAAGCTGAGGAAGGCGCCCATCGACGACACGTAGTTCCACGTCGCGAACGCCTCGGGATAATCGATGTAGCGCCGCGGCATGCCCTGACGGCCAAGGAAGTGCTGAGGGAAGAAGGTGATGTTCGCCCCGATGAACATGGCCCAGAAGTGGACCTTGCCCGCCCATTCGGGGAACGTCTTGCCCGTCATCTTGGGGAAGTAGAAGTAGATCCCCGCGAAGATGGCGAAGACGGCGCCAAGGCTCATCACGTAGTGGAAGTGTGCGACGACGTAGTAGGTGTCGTGATAGGCACGGTCGATTGCGGCCTGGCTGAGCACGATGCCGGTGACGCCGCCCATGGTGAAGAGGATGAGGAAGCCGAACGCCCAG
The DNA here is from genome assembly GCA_963722905.1 of uncultured Alphaproteobacteria bacterium. GTDB lineage: Bacteria > Pseudomonadota > Alphaproteobacteria > Rhodobacterales > Rhodobacteraceae > CAVROT01. The sequence goes on from CAVROT010000014.1 coordinate 179,902, forward strand.
AGCATCGGCGTCTTCAGCTCCACCGACCCGCCCCACATCGTCGCGATCCACGAGAAGATCTTGATCCCCGTGGGCACCGCGATGACCATCGTGGCCAGCATGAAATAGGACTGTTGCGTCAGCGACATGCCGACCGTGTACATGTGGTGCGCCCAGACGACGAACCCCAACACGCCGATGGCGATCAGCGCCCAGACCATCGGCAGGTAACCGAAGATCGGTTTCCTCGAAAAGGTGCTGATGACGTGGCTGATGATGCCGAAGCCCGGGAGGATGACGATGTACACCTCGGGGTGGCCGAAGAACCACAGGATGTGCTGGTAGAGCACGGGGTCGCCGCCGCCGGCAGGGTCGAAGAACGTCGTGCCGAAGTTCCGGTCGGTGATCAGCATGGTGATCGCGCCGGCCAGGACCGGCAGCGCCAGCAGGATCAGCCACGCGGTGACGAAGATCGACCAGGAGAAGAGCGGAACCTTGAAGAGCGTCATTCCGGGCGCGCGCATGTTGAGGAAGGTGGTGATCATGTTGATCGCGCCCAGGATCGACGACGCGCCCGACAGGTGCACGGCGAAGAGCGCGAGGTCGGCCGAATACCCGCCCTCGGTGGTGGAGAGCGGCGGATAGAGCACCCAGCCCAGGCCCGAGCCGTTCTGCGCGTTGCCGCCCGGCGTCACGACCGACAGCACCGCCAGCGACGTGCCCGCGACGAACAGCCAGTAGCTGAGGTTGTTCATGCGCGGGAACGCCATGTCGGGCGCGCCGATCTGCAGCGGCATGAAGTAGTTCCCGAATCCCCCGAAGAGGGCCGGGATGACGACGAAGAACATCATCAGGATGCCATGCGCCGTGATCAGCACGTTCCATAGGTGGCCGTTGGGCGTACATTCGTCGATCGCGGCGGGCAGAAGACGCGCGCCCTCCAGGCACATGTACTGAACGCCCGGGTTCATGAGCTCCATGCGCATGTAGACGGTGAACGCGACCGAGATGAAGCCGACGAGGCCCGCGGTGAACAGGTAGAGGATCCCGATATCCTTGTGGTTCGTCGACATGAACCACCGGGTGAAGAATCCCCGTTCGTCGTGCCCGTCATGGCCGTGGGCGGCTGCGTCAGCCATGTCATGCCTCCTGCGGTTGCATCGCCTGTCGCGCGCGGCAAGCCGCGTCGATCCAGACCGTTCTAGTGGGCGTGAACGCCCGCTGCAACGCTGCATCCTGCCGCAGGCGTCGTCGCGCGCCGGCCGCATCGCAACTGCCGTGGCATCGTCCGCGTCCTCGGCGCGGGTTACGGAACCGACCGACGACGTATCGGTGCCGCGACGCGCAGGATACGCGATGCGGGCCTCCAACGCGGGGCTTCCCGGACGGTCCGCACTTGCGCCCCGCGCGGATGGCGCGGACATGACGCAGCGTCCCCGGCGGGCTAGGATAGGGACGAATCGCTTTCGAGGAGACGACGGAAATGGGCAGCGGCATGAAGGCAACGGCCTGGCTGGCGGCGGCGGTGCTGGCGGGTTGCGCCGCGGGTCCGGCGCCGGTGACGACGCAGGCGGCCGAGGCATCGTGCCTGTCGGCGGTCGAGACGCAGACCGGAACGTCAGGCGCGAGCGTCCTGCGCGCCGACCGGGACGACGAGAAGACCGCGATCTTCGTGGCCGTCCCCGGCGCAGGCTCTCCCTATATCTGCAACGCCGACGTGTCGGGGCTGGTGACGGACATCCGGCAAGCCCCCGCGCTGGGCTGACGCGCACCGGCTCACGGCGGGCAGAGATGCTCATGTCGCGGTACCTGCATGGGACGTCCGCCCGAGATGGGACGTCCGCCCGAGCGCTACGGGCGCACCGCCTCTCGTGCGCGGCGGGGCGCGGCGGGGCGCGGCCGCGTCAGGACGCGCGCCGCGGCCGCGTCACGACCATGTCGATGGCCGCAGGATCGCGATAAGGCAACGCATCGCGGCCAGCACCGCCGCGGCCGCTGAACTCAGCGCGACATCGCGGCGTCGAACGTCCGCGCCAGCGCCAGGTCGAGGTCCGTCATCGTCACCGGCAGGCCGAGGTCAACCAGCGACGTCACCCCGTATCCGGCGATGCCGCAGGGAACGATGCCGTCGAAATGGCCGAGGTCCGGCTCCACGTTGATCGAGAGGCCGTGAAGGCTGACCCAGCGGCGCAGCCGGATGCCGATTGCGGCGATCTTGTCTTCGGCCGGCGCGCCGTCCGGTCGCGGCGGCCGGTCGGGACGCACCACCCAGACACCGACGCGGCCCGGCCGGACCTCGCCCCGGACGCCGAACTCGGCCAGCGCGGCGATCACCCAGGCCTCCAGCGCGCGCACGAAGGCGCGCACATCGCGGCCCCGCGCGCCGACGTCCAGCATCACGTAGACGACCCGCTGGCCCGGCCCGTGATAGGTGTACTGCCCGCCCCTGCGGGTGGCGTGCACCGGGAACCGCCCGGAATCGCGCAGGTCGGCGGGATCGGCCCCGGTGCCGGCAGTGTAGATCGGCGGATGCTCGACCAGCCACAGCGTCTCGCGCGCGGTGCCGGCCCTGATGCCCTCGGCCAGCGCCTCCATGCGGGCAACCGCGGCGTCGTAGGGCACCGGCGTGTCGGCGACGATCCAGTCAGGCCCGTCGCCGGCGTCCGGCAAAGGCGGAGGAAGCGGCGGCATCACCTGCGCCCCGGCGCCGTCGTCCGTGGCGACACGCAACCCAAGGGAGAAAGTGGCGACCTTGGCCAGAAAAAGGGTGCATGCCGGCGCGATCCGGCTAACCTAGGGTAATTGTCCATCTCAATTCGGGGAAATCCGATGTTCACGCGCTCCACCCTCATTGCAGCCCTCGCCGCCTCGGTCGCCGTCGTTCCCGCCACCCGCGTCTCCGCCGATGCCGGCGACTTCGTGGCCGGGGCCATCGTCGGCGCCATCGTCAACGGCGCCGCGCGCCAGAACACCCAGCGCCGCACCTATACCACGACCAAGCGGCGCACCTACAGCAAGCCGCGCATCCCCTCCACCCAGGAGGGGCGCGACATCCAGGCGTCGCTGAACTACTTCGGCTTCAACGCCGGAACGGTCGACGGGCAGCTCGGGCAGCGGTCGCGCAACGCGATTTCGTCCTACCAGGGCTACATGGGCTATCCGATGACAGGGCAGCTGTCGTCGTTCGAGCAAAGCCTGCTGGTGTCGTCGCATAACCGCGCCCAGGCCGGCGGTTTCGCCACCAACCAGCTGATCGCGCAGAGCAACGAGGGCACGCGCGGCCTACTCAAGATCTATCGCACCGAGATGGCGGGCGGCACGCCTGCAGCGCCCACGACCACCATGGCGATGCAGCAGATGGCCGTGGCCCCGCAGCCGGCCTTCCCGGCCGCCGCACCCGCGGCGCCGACGACGACCACGACGACCACCACCGTCGTCGCACCCGTGGCCGGCGTCGCCGTCGCCGCGACGGTGACGCAGCCGGACGCGGAGGAGCAGGACACCGCCAAGGCCAGCCTGCCCAACCTCTTCGGCGGATCCGGTACCGTGACGGCATCGCTGGCGTCGCATTGCAACACGGTCAGCCTGCTCACCAGCACCAACGGCGGGTTCACCACCGCCGACCGCATGACCGACCCGTCGGCCGTCCTGGCCGAGCAGTTCTGCCTGGCGCGCACCTACGCCATCGCACAGGGCGAAGAGATGGCGCAGGGCCTGTCGGCAACGCGCGCCCAGATCGCCCAGACCTGCGAGGCCTATGGCGCGCAGCTGCGCCCGCATGTGGCGGCGCTGTCTCTCCAGCCGGCCGACGCGGTGATGCGCGAGGTCTCCAGCTTCGTGCTGGCGTCGGGCGTCGCGGCGCGCGACCTCGGCTCGACCGCCAAGGTGTGCCTCTCGGTCGGCTACCGCACCGACGACATGGACATCGCCATCGGCTCGGCGCTGCTGCTGACGACACTGGGCGAAAAGGGCTACGGCGAACTTCTGGGCCATCACCTGAGCCAGGGCTTCGGCGCCTCGACGCGGTCCGACCTGTCGCTGGCCTGGTACGAGATGGGGATCGACGCCTCGGGCGACGGCACCACCGCCGTCTTCGCGCCCGGCCAGCCCGACCGGGTGGAGCTGCTGCGCAAGGCGGCCTTCGGCCAGCCCGACCGCGCCGAGGCGGTGGCCCCGGAAGCTCCGCAGCAGGCGTCCGCAACGCTGCCGACGCTGGCGATCAGTCAGTAAAGTCGACCGAACGACAGAAAAGGGGGGCCGCACCGCGACAGCCGGTGCGGCCCTTTCGATGCGCGGAAGGCGGCGGCCCGGCAATCCGGTAGCACGGCAGGCACCGACCCTTATCGGTCATTGCCCGCGGCGGCCGGAGCGCATCGAGAAAGCAACCCGCACAGGGGCGCAAAACAGCTTTTCAACGCCGGGCGCTTTCGCTAGACGCACGGTGCCCCGGATGGGGAAGCCCGATATTGCGGTCGTGGCGGAATTGGTAGACGCGCAGCGTTGAGGTCGCTGTTCTGTAACAGGAGTGGGGGTTCGAGTCCCCCCGACCGCACCACCATCCTCTCTCCCGTCGTGTCATGACCGCCGCCCTGCCCCGGGGCGCGGACCTTCGGCTGGGCCTGCATGGCCGCGGCCCCCGCTACGGCACGGACCGGACCCGAACGGGGTCGCCCGCCGTGCGCCGCGCCCCTGTCAGATCGCCGGCGGATCGTCCGGGCCAGTCTTCCGATGGCGGTTGCGCAGGGCGACGTGGCCCGGCGGCACGCGCCCCGCGCGGTCCCGCAGCATGGCACTGATACGCGGCATTGTGCCGGTATCCTGCCGCGTCCGGGTCTCCAGCACGGGCGTGTTGGCGGACTGGCCGCCGAACGCCTCGCGCAGCACGATGTAGAGCCCCGACGCGATGATGATGGCGGCGCCTACGGCCGTCCCCGCATCCGGCACCTCGTCGAACAGCAGCGCCCCGTAGGCCGCCGCCCAGAGGATCTGCGAATACTGCATCGGCGCGACGACGGCGGCGTCGCCGCGACGATAGGCACCGATGACAAGCAGGCTGGCGACGAACCCGCCGATGGCGATGACCCCGACGAGGCCCAGGTGTACCAGCGGCATAGGCCGGTAGACCAACGGCAGGACGCAGGCCATGACGACGAAGTTCGCGACCATGGGATAGAGCATCAGCACCGCGCTGCGTTCATCCCGGCCGATCTTGCGCACCACCACCGACGCGGTCGCGCTGCCGACCGCCGCCAGCACCGCCGCCCCATGACCCAGCGTCAACGCGGTCGCGCCCGGCCGCAGTACCACCAGCACGCCGACAAGGCCCACCGCCACCGCCACCCAGCGGTGCGGTCCGACCTTTTCTCCCAGGACCGGGATCGACAGCACCGTTATGATGAGAGGTGCCGCGAAAATGATGGCATAGACCTCGGCAAGTGGCAGATTCGAGAAGGCGTAGAAGGCGCTGATACCCGTCAGCACCGCCGCGGCGGTCCGCAGAGCCGTCCACCACGGGTGCACCGGGCGCAGGTTGCCGGAGGTCGGATCGCGCATCAGCATCAGCGTCGCCAGCGGGAAGGAGAAGAGGACGCCGAAGAAGATGATCTGGAACGGCGCGTAGTGGCCGCCGAGGATCTTCACCGCCACGTCATGCGTCGCGAAGACGCCGAACGCCGTCAGCGCCAGGGCGGCACCTTGCAGATTGGAACGGGCGGAGTCGGCCATTGCGCCTCCAGAACGCACATCGCGGCGGTCCGTCAAGGGCGGTCAGCGCAACGCTGCCATGCGCTCTGGCCATCGCATCGCCCGGGGGTCCTTGTCCTTCGCCGGCGGCCTCGGGCCAGCGGTCGCGCGGCCGGGTTCGGCCGTTTGTCCGGCGCCCCGGATGGCCCCGGCCGTGACCTTCGCACCGCACCGGGCGGAACCGCCGGGCGCCGGTCTCCTTGAGAGGCATGGAGCCTTTCGAACCCATCGCCCGGGCCGCCGCCTCGGTCCTCCTCGTCGTGCTGCTGACCCGGCTGAACGGCCTCCGTTCGTTCTCGAAGATGTCGGGATTCGACTTCGTGACGACGGTGGCGACCGGGTCGGTCATCGCGACCGCCATCACGTCGGGCGGCGACGGATTCTGGGTGGCGATGCTGGGGCTGGTGGGGCTCTATCTGGTGCAGGCGGTCCTTGCCCAAGCGCGGAAATCGTCGGGGGGCGTAAAGGACGCGATGGACAACCGCCCGCTGCTTCTGATGGAGGACGGGCAGTTCCTGGAGCACAACATGCGTCGCGCCGGGATTGCCCACTCGGACGTATGGGCCAAGCTGCGCGCGGCCAACGCGATCAGGCCGCAGGACGTGCGCGCCGTGGTGCTGGAGACGACGGGCGACGTCAGTGTCCTTCACGGCGACGTTCCGGTTCCGCCCGACCTGCTGGACGGCGTCGTGCGCTAGGACGGGGATCGGCGCGGCGGACTGCCCCCTGCGCGAGCGACCGGTGCCGCAGATCGCCACGAGGGCGGGACGGGTAGGGCGCGGCGGGGCGCCGGTTCCGACCGTCCCATCCCTCCCGTTCGTACCGCGGCCGGCGGCCGGGTCGCGGTATCGTCAGGCCTGTTTGCCGGGCTATTTCGGCGGCCGGCGGTGTCAGCCCCCGGCCCGCTCTCCGAAGATGGCCGAGCCGACGCGGACATGCGTGGCGCCCCGCGCGACGGCAGCCTCGAAATCGCCGCTCATGCCCATGCTCAGGCCGTCCAGCCCGTTGCGCCGCGCGATGTCGGCCAGCATGTCGAAATGCGTCGCCGGGTCGTCGCCGTCGGGCGGGATGCACATGGCGCCCGCCAGGGTCAGGTCCATCGCGTCACATTCGGCCAAGAAGGCGTCGGCATCGTCCGGCAGGACGCCTGCCTTCTGCGGTTCGGCGCCGGTGTTGACCTGCACCCAGAGCGCCGGGCAGGCGCCGGTTTCCTGCGCGATGCGCGCGACGGCGCGGGCCAGCTTGATGCGGTCCAGCGTCTGGATCGCGTCGAAGAGCGTCATCGCCTGGCGGGCCTTGTTGCTTTGCAGCGGGCCGATGAGATGCAGTTCGACCGGGCCGAATCGTTCGCGCAGGTCCGGCCACTTGCCCGCCGCCTCCTGCACCCGGTTTTCGCCGAAGACACGGTGCCCCTCCTCCAGCACCGCCTCGATCCGCGCCAGTGGCTGCACCTTGCTGACGGCCACCAGCGTCACCGCGCCCTGCGGACGGCCCGCGGAAGCCTCTGCCGCGCGCACGCGATCGGTGATCGCCCGAACGGTCATGGCAGCAGGCCCCCCGCGGCCAGCGCGTCGGTGATCGGCGCCATTTCCCTGGCGTAGCGGCGCCACCCACCGGACGCGCCTGCGTGGATCGGCTGGCGCACCTGATGCAGCGACAGCGTCTCGATCCGGCGTTCGGTCCGGTGCGGGGTCAGACAGGCGTCCTCCCACCCCAGCGCACAGGCCTCCAGCAAGGCGCGACTCTCGGCCTCGGGCGCGGCGACGAGGGCGTCGTAGTCCACCTCGGCGAAAGACCCGGGCGCCGCGGCGTTCCAGAAGTCCAGCCAGCCGCGGAACATGCCGTAGGTCGAGACGAGGTCGTCCACGTCGTAGGCGTAGAGATGCCGCCCCTCGACGAAGACCGACCGGTAGATCGACAGCAGAAGGTCGCGCGGATCGCGGCGCATGACGACGATGCGGGCGCCGGGCAGCAGCATCCGCAGCAGGCCGACGATCTGAAAGCTCTGGATCGACTTGTCCACCAGCACCCGGTCGAATCGCAGCGACCGGCGCGCCGCGCGTTCGTAGGCCGCCGCAAAGCCGCGCAGCCGTTCGGGCGCCACGTCGGACAGCCGCGCAACGCCGCCCGTCGGTGCACGCAGGACGTCGCGGACCAGACGCATCGCATGCCCCATCTCGCCGCCGGCGCGGACCCGCGAATGGCTGGCGAGGATCTGCTCGACCAGCGTGGTGCCCGATCGCGGCAGGCCGGTGACGAAGATCGGCGTGACCCCGGCATCGTCACGGACCGGCGTGAAATCGGCTCCGGCGAACGCCTCCTTCAGACGCTCGGCCTGCATCAGCCGTTCTCGCATGTCGTAGGGGTGCAGCGCGCGCATCCCGGTGTTCGCCGGCACGAGGTAGGAGAAGACAGCGCCGTGATCGCCCGCGTCCGCCGCGGCCTTGGCCATCGCAAAGCCCAGGTGCACGCGCGACAGACCCTTCACCGAAGGATCGCGCCAGGCGCGACGCATGAGCCGGCGCATCGGATCGTCGGCGGCCAGCTTGCGGGTGGCAAGCGCCAGCCGGTACAGTTGGCCCTCGGCGGGCGCGCGCGCGATGGCAGCGTCGAAAACGGCGGCCGCGTCGTCGAAGCGGCCGATCTGCTGGAGGTACTGCCCCTTCCCGGCCAGGTGGGCGACCTTGTCCGGCTCGGCGGCGATGAGGGCGTTCAGCGTCGTGAGGGCGTCGTCCGGCCTGTCCGCAGCGATCTGCGCCTCGCTCAGCGCCTTCAGGATGGCCGGCTGGGCGGGCGCCAGCATCCGGGCGGCCGCCAGATGCGCGCAGGCCGCGACGGGGTCGCCGGCGGCCAGTTCGAGGCGACCCTGCTGATAGGGCACCTCGGCCCGGCCGGGCAGGCGCGGACGCAGCGCCGCGAAGGCCCTGCGAGCCGCGTCGATCCGCCCGGCGCGTGCCATCGCCAGCGCGCGGTCGTAATCGGCGGCGGCCGGTGCCGGGCCCTCGACGGGCGGCTTTGCCTGTGTCGTCATGGGGCACCCCGCGGACGTGGAAAGGGGCAGGCCATGCGGCCCGCCCCCCAGAGGATAGTCCGATCCGGGTGGGATCAGAAGGACATCGCGATACCGAACGAGTAGCTGTCGTCGTCGTCGTCGTTGTCGTCGCCGTCGACGTCCGACTTGCCGTAGCCGGCCTGCAGGACGGCGCCGCCGCCCAGGTCGTAGTTGGCCACGAGGCCGAAGCCCGACGAGTCGTTGTCGTCGCCGTCGACTTCGTTCGCGCCGTAGTTCATGGCCACGCCGATGCCCTGGAATTCGTAGCCGAGGCCGATAGCGTAGTGGTCGCTGTCGCCGGAATCGTCGTTCTCGAGCTTGGAGTAGTTCAGGATGGCGCGCAGGCCGAAGGCCAGCGTGGCGTCGGCGGACATGCCGTAGATGTCCTGATTGTCGTTGGTCTGGTAGCCGAACGCCAGGCCGACCGCGGTGCCGGCAAATTCGGTGTTGTACTTGAAGCCGATGCCGAGGACGGCGTCGTCGTCCAGCTCGTCCAGGTCGTCGACCAGCTCTTCGTCGCTGCCCGTGAGGTCTGCGATTTCGGCCGACAGGGCGACCGAGAAGTCACCGAGGGTGTAGTCGTAGCGCGCGATCTGGCCGTCGTAGGTGCCGTCGAGGCCGGAGTTGTACGAGAAGCCCGCGTGCGAGGTGTGGTCGTCGTTGATCGAGACGAGGATGCCCACTTCCTGCATCGCCCAGTCGAACGCGCCGTCGGTGTCGCCCATCGTCAGCGTGCCGAACGCGCCGGAGACGAAGATGCTCTCGCCGCCCTGCGTGGAGTTGTCGAAGGCCGGCGAACCGCCGACGGAGATGTCCTCGGGCGCGCCCGTTTCTTCGTTGACGGCGACAGGAAGCGTCCGGTCGGTGTCGGACTCGTCCAGGTCGATGCTGGCACCGAAGGTCAGGCCGTTGTCCGTCTCGCCGGTCATCGTGAAGGTGACGTCGATGTCGGTGTGGAACTGCAGGTCAGCGTCGGCGTACCCGCCGCCGAAGACGCCCATTTCGGCAAAGCCGGAGATCGTGACAGCGTCCTGCGCCGAGGCGACGGCAGCCGAGGCCACCAGGGCCGTCGTTGCGAAGAGTACCTTTTTCATGGACTTCCTCTTTCATGAAAGGTGGACCCCAATCCGCTCGTCGAATTGAGAATGCGGCCATTTCACGCTTGGAGGCCTGCAAATCAAGCGAAACGGGCACCCAAAGATTAACGCCTCGCCACTGGTGCGCTCGCGCCACAGTGATCGCGCCGGAGCGCGGGCGTGACCGGCCGGCGCACCTGCGGCCCCCGAAAACCGAGGTTGCCCCAGAGCGGTCGCTTGCCTATCAAAACGCAACATCACGGGGACCGCGACATCATGTGCCACGCCAGACGCCGCCGGTTGGCCCTAGCGACGCTTCTCGCTGCTGCGACCGCGCTGACCGGCTGCGCCGCCGGCGGGCCCCGCCTGACGGGCGACGAGCTGTCGGCCGAGATCGCGCGGGAGAAGCGGCGCAATCCCACCCTCACCGACGAGGAGGCGCGCTACCGCGCCGGGCGGTCGTCGCTGCTGGACCTCTTCACCAACGCCGATCCGCCCAATACCACCATCGAGGTGAACAAGTACCTGTGGAACGCCGCGCAGGAGGTGCTGGACTTCCTCCCCGTCGAACGTGTCGATCCGTTCTCTGGCGTGCTGGTCTATGGTTACGGCACGCCGCCGGGCGGCGGGCAGGCATACCGCGCGACGGTCTACGTCCAGGATCCGGCGCTGGACGCGCGGTCGCTCAACATCGCGCTGGCCACAAGGTCGGGTCCGGCCAGCGCCGCCACCGTCCGCGCGGTCGAGGATGCGGTTCTGACCCGCGCCCGGCAGTTGCGGATCCGCGACGGTCGGCTCTGAATCAATTCGGCGGTCCAGTACGGACGGGCGACTGTCCGTTCTGCCCGGAAGACCGTGCCTGACCGCGCCGCTCGCGCGCGGGCGTCACGACACGCCTCGCAGCGGCGGCTGACCGGAGAAGCCGTCGATCCATTCGAACTGGCGCGGCAGGCAGACCGACGACAGGTCGTAGTGCGTGCGCACATGGCGCCGCGCGGCGCGGCCCAGCGTCCGGCGCAGATCGGCATCGCCGCACAGCCTCTCGATCCGGTCGACCATGCCCGTGCCGTCGAAGAAGTCGTGCAGCAGCGCGGTGCGGCCGTCCTCCAGCACCTCGCGCACGGGTGCGGTGTCGCTGGCGACGATGGCGCATTCGCAGGCCATCGCCTCCATCAGCGACCAGCTGAGCACGAAGGGGTAGGTCAGGTAGACATGCACCCGGCTGACCTGCAGGATCTCCAGAAACAGGGTGCGCGGCACCCGCCCGGTGAAATGCACGCGGTTCCACGCGGGCGTGGGGATGCGGCCGCGCACCTCGTCGATCATCGCCTGCTTCCATGTCCCGCCGTTCCGCGGGCCCGCGCCGTAGCTGACCCCGTCGTCGCCCACGATCACGACCCGGGCCTTGGGCCTTCGCTTCAGCAGGTCCGGCAAAGCCCGCATGAAGATATGGAAGCCGCGGTAGGGCTCCAGGTTGCGGTTCACGAAGGTGACCACCTCGTCCTCGGGTCCCAGCACGGGACCGCCCGGCAGCGACGCCGCGGTGCCGCGGGCGGGGGCGACGGCGGCGGTGTCGATGCCGTCGTGGACGATGGAGATCCTGCGCGCCAGCCGCTTGGGCCAGCCGGCGGCCTGCCAGCGCGTCGGGGAGATCCCTGCGTCCGCGCGTTCCAGCTGCATGCGCATGGCGAGGTTCTTCATGTCCATGCGGTGGACGCGGCCGATCTCCTCGCCCTGTTCGAACTCGGGGTCGAAACCGATGTCGGCGCCGTCGCCGCGGTAGAAGAATTCGCAGAAGACCCCGGTGCGCGCCTCCGGCCAGACGTCGCCGAGGTAGAGCGCTTCGCCCCAGCCAGAATGGGCGACGATCACGTCCGGTACGTAGCCCTGATTTCGCAGGGCGAGGGCCGCCCGGTAGGCGGCGGTACCGCGGTGCACGGCAGTGTTCATCGTGGTGAGCCAAGGGTGATGCTTCTGCCCCTCGGGCGGTGTCCAAGGGTAGGAGTGAACCGTGACGCCACGCCACGTCATCTCGGCCTCGAATCGCGACGACAGCGCCGCGACCTCGTGGCCGGCCGCGACCAGGGCGGGTGCGAGATGCGCGAACTGACCGGGGAAATTCTGGTGAACGAACAGGATTTTCATCGGCGGATCCACCCCAGGCTGCAGGCTCTATAATCTTCTCGCGCGACGGCCTCCACCCGGACCGTTCGCGGGGGTGGACCGTTGTGGCGCGCGCGCCTATCACGACAGGCGGCCCGGCCCGCCCGCCCCGACCCGGCCCGCGCCAATCCTTCCTTTCCGCCCCAGTCCAGGACCGCCCCAGATGCAACGCTACGACGCCGGCCAGATCGAACGGAAATGGCAGGACGCCTGGGACGCCGCCGGCTGCTTCGTTGCGCGGATCGACCCCGACCGTCCGAAATACTACGTGCTGGAGATGTTTCCCTATCCGTCGGGGGATCTGCACATCGGCCACGTGCGCAACTACGCGATGGGCGACCTGGTGGCGCGCTACAAGATCGCCACCGGCCACGCCGTCCTGCATCCCATGGGATGGGACGCGTTCGGCCTTCCGGCCGAGAACGCCAGCATCGAGCGCGGTATCCACCCCGCAGAATGGACCCGCAGCAACATCGAGCGGATGAAGGCCCAGTTCCGCACCCTCGGCCTGTCGCTGGACTGGTCGCGGGAGGTCGCGACCTGCGACCCCGAGTATTACGGCCGACAGCAGGCGCTGTTCCTCGACATGATGGAAGCGGGCCTCGCCTATCGCAAGGCAGCCGTCGTGAACTGGGACCCGGTCGACATGACGGTGCTGGCCAACGAGCAGGTCGAGGACGGGCGCGGCTGGCGCTCCGGCGCGGTGGTGGAGCGGCGCGAGCTGACGCAGTGGTTCTTTCGCATCTCGGAATACTCGGACGAGCTTCTGTCGGCTCTGGACGGTCTGGACAACTGGCCCGAGAAGGTCCGCACGATGCAGGCCAACTGGATCGGCCGGTCGCGCGGGCTGCAGTTCGCGTTCGGCCTGACGGACGGCCCGGCGGACAGCCTCGGGGGCCACGACCGCATCGAGGTCTACACCACCCGTCCCGACACGCTGATGGGCGCGTCCTTCGTGGCCGTCGCCCCGGATCATCCGCTTGCCCGGGCGCTGGAGGCCGGGAACCCCGACCTCGCCGCCTTCAACGCCGGGTGCCGCGCGATGGGCACTGCCGAGGAGGAGATGGAGAAGGCCGAGAAGAAGGGCTTCGACACCGGGCTCACCGTGCGCCACCCCTTCGACATGGCGTGGGAACTGCCGGTCTACGTCGCGAACTTCATCCTGATGGACTACGGCACCGGCGCCATCTTCGGCTGCCCCGCACACGACCAGCGCGACCTCGACTTCGCGCGCAAGTACGGGTTGCCGGTCGTCAGCACCTTCGCGCCCGCTGCGGACGAGGGGCGCGACCTGCCCGAGGACGGCGGCGACGCTTACGTGCCGCCCAAGTCCGAGCCGGTGATCTACCTGCGCGGCTTCGCCGGCGGGACCGAGCAGTCGGGCGACGCCGCCATAGACGCGGCCATCGCGTTCTGCGAGGCGAATGGGGTCGGCACCGGCGTCACCAAGTACCGCCTGCGCGACTGGGGGCTGAGCCGACAGCGGTATTGGGGCTGCCCGATCCCGGTGGTGCATTGCGAGGCCTGCGGCGTGGTGCCAGAGCAGCGCGAGAACCTGCCGGTCCGGCTGCCGCTTGACGTGACGTTCGACCGTCCAGGCAACCCGCTGGACCGCCACCCGTGGCGCGACACCGCCTGCCCCGCCTGCGGCGGCCCGGCCCGGCGCGAGACCGACACGATGGATACGTTCGTGGATTCGTCGTGGTACTACGCCCGCTTCACCGCGCCTCACGCCACGACCCCCACCGACATGGAGGCTGCCGCCTACTGGATGAACGTCGACCAGTATATCGGCGGGGTCGAGCACGCGATCCTGCACCTGCTCTATTCGCGATTCTTCGCCCGCGCCATGCACGCCACCGGCCACCTGCCCGCGGACGCGATCGAGCCGTTCGACGCCCTCTTCACGCAAGGGATGGTGACGCACGAGATCTACCTCACCCGCGATCCGAACGGACGCCCGGTCTATCATCTGCCCTCCGACGTATCCGACCGACGGCTCGCCGACGGCACCGAGGTCGAGGTGGTCCCCTCCGCCAAGATGTCGAAGTCCAAACGCAATGTCGTCGACCCCGTCGGCATCGTGGAGCGCTACGGCGCCGACACCGCGCGCTGGTTCGTCCTCAGCGACAGCCCGCCCGAGCGCGACGTCGAATGGACCGCCAGCGGCGCCGAGGCGGCGTCCAAGCACCTCGCCCGGGTCTGGCGCGTCGCGGCCGAGGCGACCGAGGCGCCGGAGGCCGGCACCGGCGACGCGGATCTCATCCGCGCGACCCATCGCGCCATCCGCGACGTGACGGTCAACATCGACAGCTTCGGTTTCAACGTCGCCATCGCGAACCTCTACAGTTTCACGGCGGCGCTGCAGAAGTCCCCGGCGGGCCGCGAGGCGCGGACCTTCGCCGCGCGCACGCTGGCCCAGCTCATGGCCCCGATGACGCCGCATCTGGCCGAGGAGATGTGGGAGGTGCTGGGCGGCGCGGGTCTCTGCGTCACGGCGCCCTGGCCGCAGGCCGACCCGGCGCAGCTGATCGAAGCGGACGTGACCATGCCGGTGCAGATCAACGGCAAGCGCCGGACCGAGATCACCGTCCCCCGCGACATGGACCGGGCCGATGTCGAGGCCGCCGCGCTGGCCACCGATGCCGTGGCGCGCGCTCTGGGCGGCGCCGCCCCGCGAAAACTGATCGTCGTGCCCGGTCGGATCGTGAATGTCGTGGTCTGACCGCCCGCCGGCGCCGCGCGTTCCGCGCCGCGGACCCGCGTCGGGGCCGGGCGGATGACCCCGACCCGCCGGGCGGCGGTGCTGGCCTTGCTGGCCGTCGCCGGCTGCGGGTTCACGCCGGTCTACGGCCCCGGCGGTGGCGCAAGCGGCCTTGCGGGGCAGATTGCCGTCGATCCGCCGGTCGATGCCGAGAGCTACGCGCTGGTGCAACGGCTGGAAGAGCGTCTGGGCGCGGCGCAGGCCCCGCTCTATCGTCTGTCGGCCAGCCTCGCCTTTGAAGAGGACGGGCTGGGCGTGACCCCGGACCAGGAGATCACCCGATTTCAGATCCCGGGCCGGCTGACCTACGCGCTGGTCCGCGACGCCGACGGCGCAACCGTGGCGCAGGGCACCGTCGACAGCTTCACCGCCTATTCCGCGCCGGTGTTCGACAACACCCGCGGCTCTATCGCGGGCAACACCGTGTCGGTCCTGACCGCGCAATCGGACGCGCGGCGGCGGCTGGCGGTGATCCTGGCCGACCGGCTGGTGGCGCGCCTGCTGGCCACCGCGTCCGACTGGCGCGGACCCGCGCCGTGAAGCTGTCGAAGTCCGACGCGGCCGGACATGTCGCGCGGCCGCGGCCCGGCATGCTGGCGACGCTCCTGCACGGCGCCGATCCGATGCGGGTGTCCGCGATGAGACAGCAGCTGGTGCGCGCCATCGCCGGTCCCGACGGCGAGGCCGAGATGCGGCTGACCCGGCTGACGGTGGACGATCTGCGCGACGACCGCGCCCGGCTGTCGGATGCCCTGCGCGCGCGCAGCTTCTACCCCGGCCCGCGCGTCGTGGTGCTGACGGACGCCACGCACAACCAGGCCCCTGCCGTCGCCGCCGCGCTGGCCGAATTGACCGGGGACGACGCGCACCTCGTCGTCACGGCCGCCGCGCTGAAGCCGACGTCGCCGCTGCTAAAGCCGTTCGCTGGCCACCGTGCCGCGGCGGCCATCGCGATATACGACGATCCCCCCGGCCCGGACGAGATCGCCCGCGGTCTGTCGGATGCGGGCCTGTCGCAGGCCGAACCCGCCGCGCGCGAGGATCTGGCCCGGCTGGCCCGAACGATGGCGCCAGGCGACTTCCGCCAGCTGCTCGAGAAGGCCGCGCTCTACAAGCTTGACGATCCCGTTCCGCTTTCGGCGGGCGAGGTCGCGATGCTGGCGCCGGCCTCGGTCGAGGCTGAGATCGACGACATGATGGCCGTGGTCGCCGACGGGCACCCCGAACAGGTGGGACCGGTCCTGACGCGGCTGGTCGGGCAGGGGGCGAACCCGGTGACGCTCTGCATCGGGGCCGCGCGCCATTTCCGGGCGATCCACGCGCTGGCGGTCGATCCGCAGGGCCGCGCCTTCGGCCCCAATGCCGCCGCCATCGCGCGCCAGGCCCGCGCCTGGGGCATGGCCCGCAGCGAGGCCGCGCTGCGGCTGCTTCTGGACACCGATCTGGCGTTGCGCTCGTCCTCGAACGCGCCCCAGATGGCGGTGATGGAACGCGCGCTGATACGCATAGCCATGATGGGACGCCGCTGATGCTGAAACTGATCGGAAGCCCGCGCACAAGGACGATGCGCGTGATCTGGCTGCTCGAGGAACTGGGCCTCGACTACGACATCGACCCCGTCGCCCCGATGAGCGAAGCGGCCGTGGCTGCCACGCCGACCGGAAAGGTGCCCGTCCTGATGATAGACGGCACGGCCATCGCCGATTCGGTGGCCGTCATGACGTGGCTCGCCGACCACTATGGGGCGTTCACCCATCCCGCCGGGACGCTGGAGCGCGGCCGGCAGGATGCGATGACCCAGCGGATCTGCGACGAGATGGATGCGCTGCTATGGATGGCCGCGCGCCACAGCTTCGTGCTACCGCAGGATCGCCGCCTGCCCGCGATCAAGGACAGCCTGAAGTGGGAGTTCGCGCGCAACGCGGCCCGGCTGGGCGACACGCTGGGCGATGCGCCCTACCTCGCTGGCGACACGCCGACCCTGCCAGACATCCTGTCGGCGCATTGCTGCGGCTGGGCCGCGGGCGCGAAATTTCCGCTGGAGGACGACCGGATGCGCGATCACATGGAGCGGATGCGCGCCCGCCCGGCCTACGCCGCCGCACAGGCGCGTGCCGACGCCGTCGTGCCGGCATAGCGGAACCGCCCCAGAACCCCGACGATCAGAGCAGGGACGCGCGCTCGGCCCGGCCACACGTTCGGCATGGCCGTGAAGACAGGATCGGATGGACGGTCACGCAAGGTCGGCGATGTCTTGCCATGGCGATCTCTTCGACGTCGGGCGGCGCGCCGGTCAGTCGCGGGCGCGCCACCGCTCCAGCACATGGCGCGCGGTCATCAGATCCAGATGCGCGCCGCCGCCGTTCTTGCAGATCGTGATGGCGTCCGGGCCGCGCCTCACGAAGCGGTCGGGCTCGTAGAAGTCGGCGATGACGTCGCCGGGCGCGATGGCGCCGCTGGCGATGGGGGCGATGAGCTCGCCGATATGGTCCAGGGTCGTCGCACGGCTGTCGACGTAGAGGTCGGCACGGGCCATCGCGGCATCGTCGGCCTCGCGCATGTCGGCCCGGTAGGCGCCGATCAGGTCGACATGCTGCCCGGGCCTCAGCCAGTCGCCCCTCAGCACCGGTTCGGTCGCCATGGTGGCGCAGCAGACGATGTCGGCGCGCCCCACCGCCGCTGGCAGGTCGTCCGCGACGGTGGCGTCATGCGCCGCGGCGAATCGCGCAGCCGAGGCGGCGCGGCGGCTCCACACCTCGAAGGTCGCGCCTGCGAAAGCGGCGGCATAGGCAGCCCGCATCGACGCCGCCACGGTCCCGGACCCCACCAGAAGGATGCGCGCGGCATCGGGCCGGGCCAGACGGCGCGCGGCCAGAAGGCTGTCGGCGGCGGTCTTCCACTTGGTGACGAGGTGGAAGTCGACGACCGCCTCGGCCTGCCCGTCACGGTCGGAGTAGAGCATCATGCCGCCGTTCACCGTCGGCGCACCGGTGTTGCCGGGAAAGACCGTCGCCGTCTTTACCGCCAGCCCCAGCCCGTCGATCCAGGCGGCGCGGCCGAGCATCGTGTCCTCCCCGCGCCGCAGCACCGTGTCCGAGATGCGCGCCCGCGGCAGCTTGTGACCCGCCGCCAGCGCATCGCTCACCTCCAGCCAGTCCAGCCCGGCCTCCCCGTCGGCAAAGCCGATGACGGGCAGGGTCACGGCCGGGCTTCCGCCGCGCTCAGCAGTCCCTCGGCGACCAGCCGTTCGGCCCAGCCCTGCGGCCCCTCGAAGAGATGCGTGCCCCAGCCCCGGTCTCGCGCGACGGCGATATTGTCGGGCCGGTCGTCCGTGAAGAGCAATGCCCCCGGGGCCAGCCCGCAATCGGCCTCCACCTGTTCGTAGATTTCGGCATCGGGCTTGATCACGCCCATGTGCCCCGAGATGTAGCGCCGGTCGAACTCGCCCAGGAAGGGATACTGCGTCTCGGCATAGGCGAAGCTTTCGATGCCGAAGTTCGACAGGGCGAAGACCGGCACCCCCTTCGACCGCAGCGCCCGCAGCAGCGCCAGAGAGTGCGGAATGACCGGCTGCGCCATCTCGATCCAGCGGTCATGCCAGTCGCGGATCTCGTCACGCCAGTCCGGCGTCGCCTCGGCCATGGCATAGATCGTGTCGCGGAAGTTGCCGCCGCGATCCACCGCGTCGTTCATCGCGTGCAGGTCGACGGCGGCGAACATGGCGCGGCGCCGGTTCTCGCCGATGGTGCGATCGTAGTGGCGTTCGGGCTGCCATTCGATCAGCACGTTGCCGATGTCGTAGATCACTGCGTCGACGGCCATGGCATATCCTTTTTGTCGGGTTCGCAGGTCAGTCAGCGTGGTTCTGCGGGGTGCGCGGCCGCGCCGCACGGTCCAGCGCCGAGGAGAACCGCGCGCGGTCGGCGCGGGAGAATGCCCGCCCGCCGCCCTGACGGAACGGGTCGGCGGCGCGCAGGTCGGTCATCAGGTCGCGCGTGGCAAGAACGTTGCCGACGTTCGCGGCGGTCAGCGCCTCGCCGTTGTTCTTGATCACGGCCGCGCCGGCGGCGACTCCGCGGGCGGCGAGCGGGATGTCGTCGGTCACCACCACGTCGCCCGGGCGGGCGCGGTCGGCGATCCACTTGTCGGCCTCGTCGGGGCCGTCGGGCACGAACACGACCTCGACCAGCGGATTGGCCGAGGGACGCAAGCCGCCGTTGCACACCAGCTTGAGCGGGACGCCGTAGCGGGTGGCGACGGCCTCGGCCTCTGCCTTCACCGGGCAGGCGTCGGCATCGACGTAGATCGTCACGCCAGCGCGTCGGCATGGAAGGCCACGTGGTCGGCCATGAAGGTGGAGACGAAGAAATAGCTGTGATCGTAGCCGGGCTGCATGCGGAACGTCCCGTCCTGGCGGCGTTCGGCCATCGCATGGGCCAGCGTCTGGGGGCGCAGCAGGTCGGCGAACTGATCCGTCGTTCCGGTGTCGACCAGCACCGGGCCGTCGAACCCGCGCGCGGCCATCAGCAGGCTCGCGTCGTGCTCGGGCCAGGGACCGCTCCCGCCCAGATAGGCGCCCAGCTGGCGGCGGCCCCAGTCGCTGTCCGACGGATTGCAGATCGGCGAGAAGGCCGAGACGCTGCGGAACCGCGCTGGCTGCGTCATCGCAAGAACCAGTGCGCCGTGCCCGCCCATCGAATGCCCGGTGACCGCCTGTCGCTCCATGTCCAGCGGCATACCGGACAGCGTCGCCGGCAGATCGTCGGTCAGGTAGCTGGCCATCCGGTAATGCGCCGACCACGGCGCTTGCGTCGCATCGACGTAGAACCCCGCCCCCTGCCCCATGTCGAAGGCCTCGTCGTCGGCTACGCCGTCGCCCCGCGGCGAGGTGTCGGGAAAGACCAGCGCGATGCCGCGGCGCGCGGCGTGGGCCTGCGCGCCGGCCTTGGTCATGGCGTTCTCGTGCGTGCAGGTGAGGCCCGACAGGAACCACAGGACAGGCACGGGGCGATGGCGCGCGGCCGGCGGCAGATAGAGGCCGAACGTCATGTCGCCGTCGCAGGCGTCGGACCGGTGCCGGTGGACCGATTGCACGCCGCCGAAGCTGGCGGTCTCGGATAGAGTCTCCATCGCGGTCTCTCCGTTGAACATGACGCCGCGCCGCGACCCCGCCTAGTCGGGCTAGCGCGCGAGGGCGCCGGCATCAACCGCCAGCCACGCGATCACCGCCGTCACCGTCAGGATCGACGCCGCGGTCGAGACGAGGATCGAGGCCGAGACGCGCTGCGGCGCCACGCCGTAGTGCTGCGCTATGATGTAGACGTTGCCGGCCACCGGCAGCGCCGCGGCTGCGATCATGACGGATGCGGCATAGGGATCGACGTCGAAGACCAACAGCGCCGATACCGCCACCGCCGCCGGGTGCAGCACCAGCTTGGCCGACGAGAGCCATATCGCGACCGACAGCCGCTCGGCCGATTTCGACGCGAGGCTGGCACCGATGGCGAAGAGCGCGCCGGGCGTCGCGGCCCCGCCCAGCAGCGCCAGGAACTCGTCCAGCGGCCCCGGCAGAGGCAATTCCGCGGCCGACCACGCAAAGCCCGCGACGATGGAGACGATCATCGGATTGCGCAACAGCCCGAGGCCGACGGTTCTCAGCACGCCCCAGGCCAGCCGCCCGTCGCGCGCGCCGGTGATCAGGATCACGATGAGGCTGCCGAAGACCACCAGATCGGTGGCCAGGACCATCATCACCGGCCCCACCGCCGCGGGACCCAGCAGAAGCGACAGCATCGGCACGCCCAGGAACCCGACGTTGCCGATCACGGCGCATTGCGCCTCGACCGCGGCCTCCAGCACGCCGCGCCGCCGCGCCATGGCGACCAGCGTGGCCAGTATGTAAATCGACGCGGTCGCCGACAGGTAGGCGGCGAGGAACGCGGGATCCAGAACCTCCCAGAAGTCCAGCGCGGCGGCGAACCGGAAGAGCATGGCCGAAAGCGCGAAATAGAAGACGAACTTCGTCAGCCATCCCGTCGCCTCGGCCGTGAACATGCCGACGCGCCCGGCCCCCCAGCCCAGCGCGATGATGGCGAAGAACGGCAGCGTCTGGAGCAGGATATCGACCATCCGCTCCCGCTAGGCCGGCCCGTCGGCCGGCGCAACGATCGATTCCGCGTCCGCGCGTCCGAAGAAGACGCTGATCCGACGCGACCGTAAACGCCCGGATCGCGCGGCGGGAAACCGAGGCCGGATGGCCGCGCACCACCGTATCAGCAAGCAGGAAACACCGACATGATATCCTCCAGCGGCCTCTTCCTTTTGGCCGCGGCAGGAACGGTGGCGTTGGGCGCGGGGTATCCGACGGGAAGGATCATCACCGGCTTCTCCGACCCTGGGCGACCGCACAGAGGCCCGAGGAACCGCATCGGGCTGGGCGTGTGGGTCAGGCAGGACAGCCCCGCGTGATGCAGCGCCGCGATGAGAAAGCCGGTGGCGATGCCCACCGATTCGGGGACGTAATAGTTCTTGTACCGCGTGCCGTCCGTCGCGGTCCCGTAGCGCTGCGCGAAGACCACGATCAGCCAGGGCGCGATCGTCAGGTGCGGCTTGTCCGCGCCCGTTCCGATGGGTTCGAGGGCGCGCAGCCATGCGTCGCCGCCGCCGCCGTCATAGAACGCGCGCTCTTCTTCCTCGGCGGCGGCGCGGATGCGGCATTTCATCGCCGGATCGGCGATAGCGGCGAAATGCCAGGGCTGGCGGTTGGCCCCCGACGGCGCGCCGCCGGCCGTCGCGATGCAGGCCGCGATCACGTCTTGCGGTACCGGGGTGTCGGCGAAGTCGCGGATCGAGTGGCGACGGGCCATTACCTTTCTGAACGCCAGCGCCGCGGCCGCCGCATCCTCGGGCGGCAGCGCGATCCGATCCGGAAGGGGGAGCGGGCGATAGCCGATATCGTCACGTTCGTACATCGGATCCTCATCGTGGCCGCGGCCTTCGCGTGTTTGCCGGCTCTGACCGGTAGCGCCCTGAGGTGACCCTTGGTGCGCCTTTCAGGCAAGGGAATACCGACCACGCGACCGCAAAACCCAAACCATTTGCCATACTGAACGGTTCGGTATACATAGGAAGGGCGCGCATCATCGACAATTCGGACACCCACACGCGAGGAGCTTTCCATGAGATACCCCATAATCTTCATCGTGGCCGCAGCCGTCCTGCTGTCGACGGGCGCCGCATCCGCGCAGACGCTTGAGATCGACGATGACGGATACCGCTGGACCGAAGGGCGCAGCGCCCCCGGCTTCGTCGTCGACATAGACGACGACGGATGGTCCCGCGCGACGCGCAGCGGCAATGTTCCCGCCGCGACGATCCCGACCTGGACGTCGTGCAGTCAGCTCGAACGGACGATGGGCGTCGAGGCCGCGACCTGCGGAACGCTGCCGGCATCGGCGCTGCATCGCATGAAGACCGGTCGCGACAACTGAGCCCCTGCGCCGGGACGGGCCACCGGACATGGCCCGTCCAACCCGGCGGGCTGCCGTGACGCCAAGTAACTTGCCGCAAGCCCGGCGACCGGTCTAGACTTCCGGGTCGGCGGTGCGCATTTCGATCTATCGCCGACAGGGGGATTGGAATGGACGGTACGCGGGACGCAAGCGACGGAACATCCTTGTGCTGTCCTTCGATCAAACGCGGCCGCAAGTTCGACCAGGTGGTCGCGGGTGCGCGCGAGGTCTTTCTGAACGACGGCTTCGAGGGCGCCAGCGTGGACGACATCGCCCGCAGGGCGGGCGTCAGCAAGGCGACCCTTTACAGCTACTTCCCCGACAAGCGGCTGCTTTTCATGCAGGTCGCCCAGAACGAATGCCATGCGCAGAGCACCGCGGCGATGGGCGCCATCGACCTCGGCGATCCGCCGGCGAAAGTACTGCGCCACGCCGGCATGCACATGTCGACTTTCTTCCTGTCGGAATTCGGCCAGCGCGTGTTTCGCATCTGCGTGGCCGAGGCCGACCGGTTTCCCGAACTGGGCGCCAACTTCTACGCCAGCGGTCCCGGGCTGATCGAGACGTCGCTGGGCGCCTACCTGCGGATGGCGGTCGACCGGGGCGAGCTGGAAATACCAGACGGCGACGTTTCGCTGGCCGCCCACCAGTTCGCCGAGCTCTGCAAGGCGCAGGTCTTCGTAAAGGCGGTGTTCGGCATCCAGACCAGGTTCAGCGAGGCCGAGATCGCCCGCGTGGTCGATGCGGCGGTCGCGATGTTCCTGTGCCAGTACGGCGTGCCGGCCGCGGTCTGAAAGGTCAATCCACCCGGCGGACGTGCAACTGGTTGCCGATCTTGCGGGTCTCGAACCGCTTGAGGTCCTGTACCAGGTCGCTGAGCTTGCGCATACCGTAGGTCCGGGTGTCGAAGTCGGGATTGTCCGCGACGATGTACTGGCCCAGCTGGCCCAGCGCGTACCATTCGTCGTCCTGCGCGATCTTGTCCATGGCGCGCAGGATGAGGGGCACCGCCTCGATCGGCTGGGCCTTGCCGACCTTGGCGCCGGCGGCGACCGGCACGCCACCGTCGGCTTGCGGCGTGACGTCGGCATCGTCGACGATGTTCTCGATCAGCACGAAACGGTTGCAGACGTTGCGCAGGGACTCCGGCGCCTTGCCCTCGCCTATGCCGATGACGTCCATCCCCTGCTCGCGTACCCGATTGGCCAGCGCGGTGAAGTCGCTGTCGCTGCTGACCAGCACGAAGCCGTCGAAGCGCCCGGTATGCAGGATGTCCATCGCGTCGATGACGAGGCCGATGTCCGAGGCGTTCTTGCCTTTGGTGTTGGCCGTCTCCTGGTGCGCAACGAGGCCCAGCGCGCGCACCGTCTCGGCCCAGCCGCGCAGCTGGCCGCTGGACCAGTCGCCGTAGACGCGGCGCAGCGCCGGCTCGCCGAAGGTGGTGATCTCCTTCAGGATCGGTCCGGCGAACTTGGCCGGGATGTTGTCGGCGTCGATCAGGACGGCATAGAGGGGACGGTCGCGGGTCTGCATGACGGGGCCTTCGCTTATGGCGAGACCCGGGGGCTTTGCGCCCCCGGACCCCCGCAGGATATTTGCGAACCCAAGTCGGGGGGGGCCTCGCCGGATAGAGACGCATTAACCTTAACGGGCGAGAGCCGCCAGAGCATCCTAGTAGACCACGACGCCGCGGATGCTCTCGCCCCGGTGCATGAGATCGAAGCCGCGGTTGATGTCGTCGAGCGGCATGGTGTGGGTGATCATCGGGTCGATCTCGATCTTGCCCTGCATGTACCAGTCGACGATGCGCGGCACGTCGGTGCGGCCGCGCGCCCCGCCGAAGGCGGTGCCGCGCCAGCTGCGCCCGGTGACCAGCTGGAAGGGCCGCGTCGCGATCTCGGCGCCGGCGGGTGCGACGCCGATGATGATGCTCTCGCCCCAGCCCTTGTGCGCCGACTCAAGCGCGGTGCGCATCACGCCCACGTTGCCCGTCGCGTCGAAGGTGTAGTCCGCCCCGCCGCCCGTCAGCTCGACCAGGTGGGGGGCGAGGTCGCCGCTCACGTCCCCGGGATTCACGAAGTCGGTCATGCCGAAGCGGCGGGCCATCGCCTCGCGCGCGGGGTTGAGGTCGACGCCGACGATCTGGTCCGCGCCGGCCAGCCGCAGTCCCTGCACGACGTTGAGCCCGATGCCGCCTAGGCCGAAGACGATGGCGGTGCTGCCGATCTCGACCTTGGCGGTGTTGATGACGGCACCGATGCCGGTGGTGACGCCGCAGCCGATGTAGCAGATCTTGTCGAAGGGCGCGTCGGCGCGCACCTTCGCCAGCGCGATCTCGGGCAGGACGGTGTGGTTGGCGAAGGTCGAGCAGCCCATGTAGTGAAGGATCGGCGTGCCGTCGGTCATCGAGAACCGGCTGGTCCCGTCGGGCATCAGACCCTGCCCCTGCGTGCCGCGGATCGCCTGGCAGAGGTTGGTCTTGGGGTTGAGGCAGTAGTCGCAGGTCCGGCATTCGGGCGTATAGAGCGGGATGACGTGGTCGCCGGGGGCGAGGCTGGTGACGCCCTCGCCTACCTCCAGGACGACGCCGGCGCCCTCATGGCCCAGGATCGCCGGGAACAGCCCCTCGGGGTCGTCGCCCGACAGGGTGAAGGCGTCGGTATGGCAGAGCCCCGTCGCCTTGATCTCGACCAGGACCTCGCCCGCACGCGGACCGTCGAGATCGACCTCCATGATCTCCAGGGGCTTTCCGGCGGCTGTGGCTACGGCGGCGCGTGTTCGCATGACGTGGGGTCCTGACTGTGGAGGTCGGCGCAACATGGCGCGGGCGGGGGCGCAAATGCAACCGCCGCGCCCGAGGGCGGATGGCGCGGTCCGCCGGCCGGAACCGGAACCGCGTGCGGGGCGTGGCGGATCCGCGGCCGTGCCGGCCCGGCGAGACGCGCTGGGGCCGGTCCGGCGGGTGGCGGGGCGGCGCACCGAGGCGGAACGGCCACTCGACAGGTTGCGCGGATCGCGCTAGGAAAGAACATAGCGCGAACATCACGGCTGCCACCGAAATGTCCCGACGCCGGATCCTGTCGCTGTGGTTTCCACGGCTCGGTGCCGAACGCCTGCTGCGCCAGGCGCGCGGCACCGTCGACGCGCCCTTCGCCGTGGTCGCCGACAGCGGCAACATGCAGATCCTCTCCAGCCTCGATGCGCGGGCCGAGGCGGAGGGGCTGCGCGTGGGCCAGGGGCTGCGGGACGCCTGCGCGATGTGCCCGGGCCTCGTCACGCGGCTGCGCAACGAAGCGGCCGAGGCGGCGTTCCTCGACCGGTTGCAGCGCTGGGCCGGCAGGTTCTCGCCCTGGGTGGCGGCCGAGCCTCCGGCCGCGCTGCTGCTGGATCTGACGGGCTGCGCGCATCTCTTCGGGGGCGAGGCCCAGTTGCTGGAGCGGATCGGCGCGGACTGCGACGCCCTGCACCTGACCGTGCAGGCGGGCGTTGCCGACACGGTCGGTGCGGCCTGGGCGCTGGCGCATCATGCCGGGCACGCGGCCGCCAGCGGGCGCAGCGGCGACGCCATCGACCAGGAGGCCTATGCGACCCGGTCGCGCGCGGCCAAGCGGCGCCACTGGGAACGCGGCGGCGCCGCCCCCGCCCTGCGCACGGGACTGGCCGCCGCACCGCGCATCGCGCCGCCGGGCCAGACGCGGCAGGCCATCGGCGCGCTGCCCGTCGCCGCCCTGCGGCTGGAGGCCGACACGGTCGCGCAGCTGGGGCGCCTGGGCCTGCGCCGCGTCGACGACCTGGCCAGCCAGCCGCGTGCCGCATTGGCCCGGCGGTTCGGCCGCGGGCTGGTCCGGCGGCTGGATCAGGCGCTGGGGATCGAGCCCGAGCCGGTGTCGCCGGCGGCCGTGCCAGACCGCTTTGCCGTTCGGCTGACCCTGCCCGAGCCCATCGGACTGGAAAGCGACATGGCCGCCGCGCTGGACCGGCTTCTGCCGCCGCTCTGCGCGAGGCTCGAGGCACGGGGCCGGGGCGCGCGGCGGGTGCGGCTGCAGTGCTTCCGCGCCGACCAGACCATGCAGTGGGTCGAGGTGGGGCTGGCGCGGCCCACGCACGACCCCGACCGCATCCGCCCGCTGCTGGCGATGAAGCTGGCCGAGATCGACGCCGGCTTCGGCATCGACGTCGTGCGTCTGGACGCCGCCCTGACCGAGCCGGTGTCGCCGCGCCAGCACCGCGGCCATGCCGAGGCGGCCGAGGATGCCCGCGCCCGCGGCGGCGCCCCGCTGGACGACCTGATCGGGCGGATGGGCGCCCGCATCGGTCTGGACGCGATCACGCGGCGCCACCCCGCCGACAGCCACATCCCCGAAAAGGGCAGCCTGACGCTGGCCGCCGCCTGGTCCGAGCCGGCGGGCGACTGGCCGACGCCGCCGGTGCCGCGCCCGCTGTCCCTATGGCCGCCCGAACCGGTGACGGCGCCGGAGGCGCCGCAGGTGCCCGGCACGTTCCGCTGGCGGGGGCGCGACCTGGCCACGCTGGCCGCCACGGGACCCGAACGGATCGCCCCGGAATGGTGGCTGGACGATCCGGGCTGGCGCAGCGGCGTGCGCGACTACTGGCGCGTGACATGCGAGAGCGGCGACCGGCTGTGGCTCTACTACGCGCACGGCGCCGCGACGTCGCCGGGCTGGTTCTGCCAGGGGGCGTTCGCGTGACGTTGCACGGCCCAGGGCAGCGCGGCCTCCCGGCCGGCGGCGCGCGCCGCGGCGCGGGGACGGCAGGCCCATGCGGTCGAAGGGGCGCCCGGCGCTGTCATCGCCGCATTGCCGGCGCGAGCGGGCAACCGCCAGCGCACCACGGGGCCGCCCGCCCGCCCCGCCGGCAGCCACACCGGGCGGAGATGCAGCGCCGTGGCCGGACCGACGGCGCCGACCGGGGGAAAGGGCGGCGCAGCGACACTTGCCAATCGCCGTCCGGCGCGCCACGCTCGCGCCATGACATCGCCGACGCCCCTGCCCGCACCGGCCGCCGCCGACGCCCGGATCGCCTTCGACCGGACCGAGCTGGGCGCTATCCTGACGCTCTACGGCCGCATGGTCGCCGCCGGCGAATGGCGCGACTACGGCATGTCCTTCCTGCGCGACGTCGCCGTATTCTCCGTCTTCCGGCGCACTGCCGAACATCCCATCTACCGGATCGAGAAACGCCCCCGCCTGCGCGGACGGCAGGGTCAGTATGCCGTGATCGCGATGGACGGCCGGATCCTGAAACGGGGCGCCGACCTGCGGCAGGTCCTGCGGGTCCTCGAACGGCAGCTCATCCGCGCGGTGGAGTGACCGGTACGGATAATCGCGCGACGGCGCCGCGCCACGCCCAAGGTCCCGCGGCGGTCAGGACGGACGTTCGCGCCAGAGCGTATCACGGCCTTACATGCGCCATGACCGGACCGCCGCCCTCGGCCGCGATGCGGGCGACGGCGGCGGCGGCGGGCTCGTAGGCGACCGCCATGTGATGCGCGTTGGCATGGATCAGCACCTCGGCGTCGACGGCCATCGCGACGTGGCCCTCCCAGAACAGCAGGTCGCCACGCGCCAGCGGTGCGCCGGGCGGCAGCGGCGGACCGAACGCCCCGCGCTGCATGTCGCTGTCGGGCGGGCAGGCGCGCCCGCAGGCCAGCAGGGCGGCCTGCACCAGCCCCGAGCAGTCGATCCCCCAGATCGCGTTCCCGCCCCAGAGGTACGGCGTGCCGAAATGCAGCTGCGCCACCGCCGCCGGGTCGGTGAAGGGCACGTTCACCGGGCGCAGGTGGGGTTTGGGGACAAAGGATCCGTCCGACGTCTCGAAGAACGCGCCAGAACCCGACACCACGCGGACCCGCGATCCAAAGGACAGGGCCGCGCCCGCCTCGGCCTTGACCTGAGGCGCGGGATAGAGATGCGTGGCGGGCACGCAGACGGCATGGGTCGCCGCCACGGGATCGCCCAGCGCGTCGGACCGGACATAGCCCACGTGCCCGTCGCGGGCGGCGCGCAGGAACGACCAGCCATCCCGATCCTCGAACACCGCGACCTCGGCGCCGAGGGAAAGCTGCCGGTCCCGGCCACCGCACGGCGCACGGCGCAGGTCGGCTAGCGGCAAGGCGACGCTGCGCGGCGTTCCCTCGATATAGACATCGGCGGCGACCTTGCCCATGAGCGCCGCGTCGGCCACGCGGCCGTTCGACGCCAGGAGCCGACGATCCGCGAGTGCGCTGTCCGGCCCGGTCACGGTATCGCCGCTCGGGTCCACAGGGCGATCGGCGGCGCCGGTTCGTACCTGCGCGGGGTGCAGGAAGGGCGGCGACCCGATGCGGGCATGCCGGCGGCATCCGTCACAGCGACACGATCCTGGGCAGGGCCGAGAGCAGTGCCCGCGCGCCCTGCGCCACGCCGCCCTTGGGACGCCCCGGCGCCGCCGCAGCCTGCCAGCCGTAGATGTCGAAATGGACGTAGCGCGTCGCCCCGGACGCGAAGCGCCGCAGAAACAGCGCGGCGGTGATGGCGCCGGCCTGGCCGCCCTTGGGCGCATTGTCCAGATCGGCGACGCCGGGTTCGATCATCGTCTCATAGGGATCCCAGAAGGGCATCCGCCAGACCGGGTCGCGTGCCTCCGCGCCGCTTGCACCCAACGCCTCGGCCACCGCGTCGTCGTCCGTCCAGAAGGGCGCGAGGTCCGGGCCGACGGCGACGCGGGCCGCCCCCGTCAGCGTCGCCATCGAGACCAGCAGGTCCGGCTCTCCCTCGACCGCCAGGGCCAGCGCGTCGGCCAGCACCAGCCGCCCCTCGGCGTCGGTGTTGTTGATCTCGACCGTGAGGCCCTTGCGCGATGACAGGATGTCGCCCGGGCGGAAGGCATCGCCGGAAATGGCGTTCTCGACCGCGGGGATCAGCACCTCGAGCCGCAGCTTGAGCCCCAGCGCCATGACGGTATGCGCCAGCCCCAGCACCGTCGCCGCCCCGCCCATGTCCTTCTTCATCAGCCCCATCGAGGCGCCGGGCTTGATGTTCAGCCCGCCGGTGTCGAAACAGACGCCCTTGCCGACCAGCGTCAGACGCGGCCCGGCGTCACCCCAGGTCAGCCGGATCAGGCGCGGCGCGCGGTGCGGTGCGGCGGCCCGGCCGACGGCATGGATCAGGGGAAAGTTGGCCGCGATCAGATCGTCGCCGGCCGTGACCTCCACCGCGGCGCCGAATTGTTCGGCCAGCCGGCGCGTCTCGGTCTCCAGATCGGCCGGGCCCATGTCGTTGGCTGGGGTGTTGATGAGGTCCCGCGCAAGAGCCTCGCCGGCGGCGATCGCTTCCAGGGCGGGCGCATCGCAGCCCTCGGGCGCCACCAGTCCGGCCTTGGGGGACGGCGCCTTGGCGTAGCGGTCGAAGCGGTAGCCGGCCAGAAGCCAGCCCAGCGCGGCCTCGTTGAGGTCGGCCAGATCCATCGGCGTGGACAGCGTCCAGACGCCCGCGGGCAGGGCCGACCGGGCGCCGCCCAGGACGAAGCGGTCGCGCGCCCGCCGCGCGCCCTCCCCGAGGCCCACCAGCGCCATCGCGGGCGACCCGTCCACGCCCGGAACGACCAGCACCGCGCCCGACGCCGCGTCGAACCCGCAGGCCTCGATCCACCGCCGCGACGCCTCGGGCAGGTCGGCCGCAAGCCCCGGCAGGGACCCCGGCGTGACGAGGTGGATGGGCCGTGCATCGGCGTCGGCCGGCGCGAAGGTCATCGACATGGGCGGCGCACCTGACGGAGCAAGGAGGTCTCGATGAGGGGCACATTAGCGACGGGTCGCCGGGCGGCAACCCCGGGCGGCGGGCGGCGGCGGTCGGCAGGCGACGGGCGGCGTCCGGCACCGGGGATCGCCGCCTACATGCGGCGGTCCTGCAGTTCCCAGATCTTGCCCAGCGCGCCGTCGCCCAGCCGCATCAGCCGGCCGATATTGGCGGCCAGCGCGGTGGCGTCGCGACCGCCGGCCAGGGTCGCGACGGTGCAGGCCACCCGTCCCAGGCGGTCCAGCCCGACGGTGCCCGCCGTCTCGGCCGCGTCGCGACACCCGGCCACCACGATGTCGAAACGCCCTTCGCGGTAGGCCATCCCGATCCGCGACATCTGTTCGGCCAGCCGGTCGAGCTCGGCACCGATGACGCGATGTGCCTCGGCCTCGCCCTTCTGCCGCCACACGTCCTCGACCTTCGAAAGATCGACGATGGCCGTCTCGTGCAGGGCCAGACTGACTACATTCACCATCGTTACACCTTTCGCGCTCGTCCCCTCCACGACATCGCCCGGCGCGGTCAAGAAATGATTGAGCCGGGCCAGCCGAATGGCTCGAATTTGGGCCGAATACCCGCTACAAGCGCGGCGAAACCAGATCAGGAGGTCGATTTCGTGAATTCCGCCAAGCGCCTGCCGGCCTATCTCGTCCAACGATATCAAGGGTGGAAAGCCACGGATTATGCCGAGAACCGGACCTGGTACCGCCGACTCGCCACCGAAGGGCAGCGCCCGCGGGCCATGGTGATATCGTGCTGCGACAGCCGCGTGCATGTCACGTCGATCTTCGGCGCGGACCAGGGCGAATTCTTCATCCACCGCAACATTGCCAACCTCGTCCCCCCCTACGAGGAGGGCGGCGGCCAGCACGGCACGTCGGCGGCGATCGAATATGCGGTGACGGCGCTGAAGGTCGCCCACCTGATCGTCATGGGGCATTCCAGATGCGGCGGCGTGGCGGGCTGCCACGCGATGTGCTCGGGCGAGGCGCCCGAGCTGGAGGACAGGTCCAGCTTCGTCGGCCGGTGGATGGACATCCTTCGCCCCGCGTTCGACAGGCTGCCCGATGGCGATGCCGACACCCGTGTCCGCACGCTGGAGCGCGAGGCGGTGATCACGTCGCTGGAGAACCTGCTGACCTTCGGCTTCGTAGCGGACGCGGTGAAGCGGGGCGACCTGAGCCTGCATGGCCTCTGGCACGACATCGAGGAGGGCGACCTGCTGGAGCTCGACCCGGGGACCGGCGCGTTCGTCCCCCTGCGCCAGTCGGCCTGACGCAGAGGGCCCGAAGACCCCCGGGGGGCACAACGCCGCCTTGGGAGGCTTCGGGCCGTGTCCGGTGTCTCCGATGAGGCGGACGCCGAACAGCGGGTGGCCGGCGGGTGAACTGCCGTGCGGCACCCGCGCCACGCCGGGAGGCGCTGTCCTTTGCGGCCGGGGATGCCTTCCGCGCGGCCCCTCGGGCCGGCGTCAGGTGCCCCGCCGCTTGGCTCGGGTGGCGGGCGGGGCGGCGGCCGGGTCCTCGGGCCAGGGGTGCCGCGGGTATCGTCCACGCAGGTCGCGACGCACCTCGGCATAGGTGTCGGCCCAGAAGCCGGGCAGATCCGTCGTCACCTGCACGGGCCGGCCGGCGGGCGACAGCAGCGTCACCCGCAGCGGCAGGCCCCCGGCGCAGGGATGCGCGGTCACGCCGAACATCTCCTGCAACCTGACCTCG
Source organism: uncultured Alphaproteobacteria bacterium (assembly GCA_963722905.1). GTDB lineage: Bacteria > Pseudomonadota > Alphaproteobacteria > Rhodobacterales > Rhodobacteraceae > CAVROT01. Next base: position 211,703 of record CAVROT010000014.1, read on the forward strand.
ATGGAGGGCGGCTGCGTGTCGTAGTCCACCGGCAGACGGCGCCCCAGCGGCGTGACGACATGGGCCGGCGCGATCCGGTCCACGGATTGCTGGCCCGCATGATCCAGCATCGCGCGCAGGGCAGGCAGGACGTCGAAGCCGCGCCAGTCTGCCGCGTTGCGCACGCCGTCCAGCCAGGGCGCCAGCCAGTCCTCCAGCCCCGCCATCAGGGCTGCGTCCGACAGGTCGGGGACGTCGGCGCCGTCGCCCCGTGCCAGCACGACCCGCGCGCGGAACCGCCGCGCGGGCGCGGTCCAGACAAGGCCCATCTGTCGCACGCCGTCCAGCATGGCCGCCACGACGGCTTCGGGCGGGGCGTCCGTCCAGGCCCGGTCGTCCAGAACCAGCGCGCCGAACCTCTCGTGTCGCCGCGCGGCAACCCGGCCGTCGCGGCGCGACCAGGCGACTGTCTCGGCCCAGCCGATCGCGCCCGCGTGAACGGCGCGCAGGTCGGCCTCGGAGATCTCGACGGCCTGACGGATGCGCGCACGCGTCGGATGCCCGTCGGTATCGGTGACGACGATCAGCCGGGCACCGGCCATCGGATCGCCGGGGTCCATCGCCGCCTCCTTGCCGCCCGACAGCAGCCACCGCGGTTCGGTGCCCGGACGGCGCAGCCCGATGCGGTCGGGATATGCGAGCGCCGCCATCCGACCGGCCCGGCCGCGGTCCTTCCATGACGACGGCTCCGCTACGGCTCCCGGACCGTTCGCCGGTTGCTTGTCCCTCCCGGCGCGTTCGGCGGCATCGCGGGCCGGCGTCCCGCCCCCGCGACGGCCGCGCAGCCGACGCGCCTCGGCCCGAACGCGGGCGACCGTGCCGGGCGCGGCGCCGTGCGCGTGCGGCGCGCCCCCACTCAGCACGTCGAGCCTGAGCGTCAGGTCGACCGTGGCACCGCGCATCATGTCGCGTTCGGAAAGCAAAGCGGCGAGGTCGGCTGCCTCCGGTCCGACGGTGCGCAGCATGTGCGCCAGACGCGGATGCAGTGGCGTCGTCGCCATCGCCCGACCGTGCGCCGTGACGGCCCCGTGCCGGTCCAGTGCCCCCAACCCGCGCAGCAGCGCCTGCGCCTCGTCCCAGGCGGCGGGTGACGGCGCCGTGGGGAACCGCAGGTCGCCCGGGCGCCGCGCCCCCCAGACCGCGCAGTCCAGCACGAGCCCGGCCAGGTCGCCCGTCTCGATGGCGGCGGGAGGCCAGGCGGCCAGCGCCCCCTCCTCGCCCCGGGTCCAGAGCCGATGGCACGTCCCCGGCGCGACCCGGCCTGCACGGCCGGCGCGCTGGTCCGCCTCGGCCCGGCTGACGCGTTCGGTCAGAAGGCGGCTCATCCCCGAGCCGGGATCGTGCCGCGCCCGTCGCGCCCAGCCCGCATCCACGACCGACGTGACACCGGGGATCGTCAGAGATGTCTCGGCGATGGACGTGGCCAGCACGACGCGGTCCGGCCCGCCGGCGGTCACGGCGCGCTGGGCCGCGAACGGCATGGCGCCGAAGAGCGGATGAACCGTGACGCCCGGCGGCAGCCGGCCCTCCAGTGCCCGCGCGACGCGCCGTATCTCGCCCTCGCCGGGAAGGAAGCACAGCAGGGTCCCGCCGCCGCCCGGAACCGCCGTCACGATGGCATCGGCGACCTCGGCCCAGCCAAGCGGTCCACGCGCCAGCGGAGCGTCGCGCCAGGCGACATCGACGGGGAAGGCGCGCCCGGCCGAGGTGACGACCGGCGCGCCGTCCAGCATCGCGGCCGCCGCGGGCGTGTCCAGCGTCGCCGACATCACCAGTATCCAAAGATCGGGGCGCAGGGCCTGCCGCACGTCCCAGGCCAGCGCCAGCCCCAGATCGCCGGGGAGCGAGCGTTCGTGGAACTCGTCGAAGATCACCGCGCCGATGCCCTCCAGCGACGGATCGCGCTGGATCATGCGGGTGAGGATCCCCTCGGTCACGACCTCGATGCGGCCGCCGGCCACAGAGTCGCCGCGCATCCGGTAGCCGACGGTCGCGCCCACAGGCTCTCCCAGCGTCGCGGCCATGCGCTCGGCCGCGGCGCGGGCGGCCAGGCGGCGCGGCTCCAGCATCAGGATGCGTCCGGGCACCGCGTCCAGCAGGGCCAGCGGGATGCGCGTGGTCTTGCCCGCGCCCGGCGGCGCCTGGAGCACCGCACGTCCCGCGGCCGCCAGCGCCGCCAGAAGCTCGGGCAGCGCATCGTCGATGGGCAGCGCATCGGCCATCTGTGCGCCATAGCGCGGCTCGACGCGGTGCCGCAACTCCCGGCGCGGCCGGTTTCGCCGCGTGCCGGTCCGTGTCGGGTGCCGGTCCCTTTCCCGGCCGACCGGCGTCGGGGCGGGCGCGACCCGCATGGCGTGGGTCCGGGCGGGGGCAGCCGCCCTCCGCCCGGCCGGGCCGCAGCGGGCGGTCGAGCCGTGAGCGCGACGCCCACCCTCGGCGAAAGGCTGGACAATGCGTCGAGGTGCGCGCCAGAACCGCGGCCATGCCGACCGACCTTCCCACCGCCGATGCGGACCTGCTGGCATCGCTCGTGCGCGGCGAACGCCGGGCGCTGGCGCGCGCAATCACCCTTGCGGAGAGCACGCGCGCCGATCACCGGCGGCGCGCGGCGGCGCTGCTGGCGGCCGCCCCCGCCGGGGACGCCCTGCGCGTGGGCCTGTCGGGGGCTCCGGGCGTGGGCAAGTCGACGCTGGTCGAGGCGCTGGGTCTTCGCCTGGCCGATGGCGGCCGCCGCGTCGCCGTGCTGGCGGTGGATCCGTCCTCGGCGCGGGGCGGCGGATCGATCCTGGGGGACAAGACCCGGATGGACGGTCTTTCCCGCCACCCCGCCGCCTTCATCCGGCCCTCGCCCGCCGGCACCACGCTCGGTGGGGTCGCGCGCCGCACCGCCGAGGCGATCCGACTGGTCGAGGCGGCCGGCCACGACGTCGTCCTCGTCGAGACGGTCGGCGTCGGCCAGTCCGAGACGATGGTCGCGGCGATGACCGACGTGTTCGTCCTGCTGCTGTCGCCCGGCGGGGGGGACGAGCTTCAGGGGGTCAAGCGCGGGATCATGGAACTGGCGGATCTGGTCCTCGTGACGAAGGCCGATGGCGACCTGCTGCCGGCCGCACGGCGTGCGGGCGCGGACGCCGCCGCGGCGCTGCATCTGATGCGCGCCCGCCCGCACGACCCGCCGGGCATCCCGGCCGCGATGACCGTGTCCGCGCAGGACGGGGACGGCATAGGCGACGCCTGGCACCGGATCGAGGCGCTTGCGGACTGGCGCCGCCGGCACGGCCACCGCGACGCCATACGCGCCGCCCAGGCCCGCCATTGGCTGCACGAGACGGTCCGCGAGGGGCTGCGCGACCGACTGGCCCGCGACCCGGCCGCCAAAGCCGCGATGCACGCCGCCGAACGCGACGTCGCCGCCGGCAGCGCCCCCGCCGCCGCGGCCGAGGACGTGCTGCGCGCCGTCTTCGGCGAGACGCCGGACGCGGGGGGCGACACGACCTGATCCAACGGACGCCCGTTCGTGTCGCGGCGGCACCGACGCAGCGCGACCATGCCCGGGTATCGAGAGCGGCCGGGCGGTCCGCTCCGGCGGGATCGTCCCCGCCAGCGAGCCCGGACGCGGCGGCAGCGCAGACCGCCGGCGGCTTGACGCCGCCGGGCGCCATCGCTATGCCCCGCGTTCACAATCACCCGGGCCGCGGCGCCGGAGATCGGTCCGTCCGGGACCCCTCCGTCACGAGACGCTGCCCCGACAACGCTTTCGAGGATCAGCCCATGGCACGCCGCTGCGAACTCACTGGCAAGGGGCCGATGTCCGGCAACAACGTCAGCCACGCCAACAACAAGACCCGCCGCCGGTTTCTTCCGAACCTCAACGACGTGTCGCTGATGTCCGAATCGCTGGGCCGCACGTTCAAGCTGCGCATCTCGGCCTCGGCGCTGCGCACCGTCGACCATCGCGGCGGCCTGGATGCCTTCCTGGCGCGCGCCGACCTCGCCGACCTGTCGCCTGGCGCGCAGAAGATCAAGCGCGACATCGCCAAGGCGCGGACCGAAGCCGCTCCGGCCGCCTGATCCGCCGGCACCGCCGGCACCGCCGGCGGCGATCCCCGAACCGGACCTAGCGGCAGTAACCCTCGGCCGAGCGTCCGAAGAACTTGTACTTTTTCCAGAAGACCTCGTCGCTGCGCCGGTCCGACTGTCGGATCTCCTGCGCCATGTGCGGGTCGTCGAAGAACTTTGCCGCCAGCATCTGGTCGCGCCGGTCCAGGGTCGCGTCCGCGACCCGCTGGATGCAGTTGCACAGCGACCGCGACGACGACCGGTCCGACGAGTTGCACGCCCTCTCGATCAGGCCGGCCGCCGCTACCGGACCGGCCGCCGCCTGCAATCCCGCCGCCACGACCGCTGCCGTGAGGATGTTGCGCTTTCCCATGTTCGCCGCTCCATAGATTGTCCCGCGCGGACGCCGGAGTTTCCCGTTGTCGCCTCGCGCCCTGCCATTGCGGCACAATGGCGGGGACATCCGGACCGCGCAAATCAATATATCGCGCAGCCACCGCCGCGGACTGCCGCGCACCGTCCCGCGCACCGCATCGTGCACCACGTGCCGCGCGCCGCCGTCGCGGTCCTGCGCCCCATGGACAAGCGCCCCCATCGACCGCATATCCGGTCGCATGACCGAGCTCTCGCGCATCCGCAACTTCTCGATCGTGGCCCATATCGACCACGGGAAATCCACCCTCGCCGACCGGCTGATCCAGCTGACCGGGACGGTGGCCGAACGCGACATGAAGGCGCAGATGCTCGACGCGATGGATATCGAGCGCGAGCGTGGCATCACCATCAAGGCCAACACCGTGCGCATCGACTATCCCGCGCGGGACGGCCACACCTACGTGCTGAACCTCATCGACACGCCCGGCCATGTCGACTTCGCCTACGAGGTCTCGCGCTCCATGCGGGCCGTCGAGGGGTCGCTGCTGGTGGTCGACGCCTCCCAGGGGGTCGAGGCGCAGACGCTGGCCAACGTCTACCAGGCCATCGACGCGGATCACGAGATCGTGCCCGTCCTGAACAAGGTCGACCTGCCCGCCGCCGACGTCATCCGCGTGTCCGAGCAGATCGAGGACGTCATCGGCATCGACGCCACCGACGCGGTGCAGATCAGCGCCAAGACCGGCCTCGGGATCCCCGAGGTGCTGGAGGCCATCGTCACCCGCCTGCCGCCGCCGCACGAGGGCGACCGCGACGCCCCTCTGCGCGCCATGCTGGTCGACAGCAAGTACGACCAGTACCTTGGCGTCATCGTCATCGTGCGGATCATCGACGGGGTGCTGCGCAAGGGCGACAAGATCCGCATGATGCGCACCGGCGGCGTCTACGACGTGGACGACGTGGGCGTCTACCGCCCCGCCATGACCTCCGCCGCCGAACTGGGCCCGGGCGAGATCGGCTATCTCAACGCGTCGATCAAGCAGGTGCGCGACACCCGCGTCGGCGACACCATCACCCACGAACGCCGCCAGACCGCGACCCCCCTGCCCGGCTTCAAGCCGTCGCAGCCCGTCGTCTTCTGCGGCCTCTTCCCCGTCGACACCAACGAGTTCGAGGATCTGCGCGACGCCATCGAGAAGCTCGCGCTGAACGACGCCAGCTTCTCCTTCGAGATGGAGACGTCGGCCGCGCTCGGCTTCGGCTTCCGCTGCGGGTTCCTGGGGCTGCTGCACCTGGAGGTGATCCGCGACCGGATCGACCGCGAGTACGACATCGACCTCATCACCACCGCGCCTTCGGTCATCTACCACGTCTACCAGCGCGACGGGACGATGACCGAACTGCACAACCCCGCCGACATGCCCGACCCCGCCGGCATCGACCATATCGAGGAGCCGCGGATCAAGGCGACCATCCTGGTCCCCGACGACTACCTCGGCGACGTGCTGAAGCTGTGCCAGGACCGGCGCGGCATCCAGATGGACCTGACCTACGCGGGCGCCCGCGCGCTGGTGGTCTACGACCTGCCGCTCAACGAGGTGGTGTTCGACTTCTACGACCGGCTGAAATCGGTGACCAAGGGCTATGCCAGCTTCGACTACCAGATGATCGGCTACCGCGAGGACGCGCTGGTCAAGATGCAGGTGCTGGTCAACGACGAACCGGTGGACGCGCTGTCGATGATGGTCCACCGCGACCGGGCCGAGATGCGCGGCCGCGCCATGTGCGAGAAGCTCAAGGACCTCATCCCCCGCCACATGTTCAAGATCCCGATCCAGGCGGCCATCGGCGGCCGCGTCATCGCGCGCGAGACCCTGTCGGCGATGCGCAAGGACGTGACGGCCAAATGCTACGGCGGAGACGCCACCCGCAAGCGCAAGCTGCTGGACAAGCAGAAGGCGGGCAAGAAGAAGATGCGCCAGTTCGGGAAGGTGGATATCCCGCAGGAGGCGTTTATTTCGGCGCTGAAGATGGATGGGTGAACTAACTGATTGAATAAACTACGATGTCTACCGCAATATTTACTTATGAGCGCTTCAAGAGTGATATCCTCCATGGAGATGGATGCCCATGGTGTTGGGAAAGTATTAGTCTCTCTAGAAGAATGAATCGGCCTACAGGTGGTGAACATATAATTCCGGATTGGCTCCTTCTGGAAAATAATGCCCGCCGTGAAATGGTCATTCAACTTGGCAAAGCCCCCTCAAAGTCCAGTCAATACAAAATTCCGATGTGCACGGAATGTAATCGATTTATAGGCGCTAAACTTGAAGACTTAGTAAGCCCAATTGTCAAACAGCAAAAGATCGCGCTAACTGTCGCTGAAAGCGACCTAATATATCACTGGTTAAGCTGGATCCACCTTAAGATGTCAGTCAAATCTTTCAGGGACAGGAGATACCTACATACAGAGCTGCCGGAGCTGCCAAAAGTCTTTATGCCGCGGGATTACGAGATATATAGGTCGTTTATCGACTTAAGAAGATTCATATCAGATTGCATTCTCCATCCGCTCGCGGGTCATTTCTAACCTTCCGTATTGAGGGTGAAATCGCTATGAACTCATCGCTAAATTTTTCAATTATCAACGCGCAGCCTGCGCTATGGATCGTCTCAAAGACTGCCGGCTACTTAGCATGTTTCAGCGATAGTGGCGAAATCGCCTCGGCGGACGCCGTATGGTTAAATGTACTGTCGGAGCGGAGCATTGATCGCGTTATGATGGGGAATCGCATTTAAAGGTAAGTCGCTTTTATAGTGTTCATGATAACCAGAGCAATATTGATTCCATCAAACTAAGAGTCCATGCCCGCATATTCGCGGGTACTTCATGCTCCTTTGCTTGCGTGAAGCTATACTAATGGAGCTGAGAGATGGAACAGTATGTACTAGTCTGGAATTTCTACAGCTTGGAACTGTAACCTTTTTTCCCGAACGTCGGACCCTACTCCTTAGGCCGGAGGCAAAATAGGATTGCTAGTCTTCAGTACTTCGTCGGCTACCGTAGCCATTGAAAACAGATGAAAGATCGACATTTTGAAAGGATATACTCTTGTCCGTTGGGGTGATCAGGTAACTGAACGATTTGCATCAGCAGACGTCATAGATGCCGCCACCCTCGGTAACCTCTCAATTGAGCCTACCAGAAACCTACGAAACAGTCAATTTCTTGCTAACATTTGATGTCATTTTCGGTAACGGTGACCTAACAGGGGACCAAGTTGCCCAATCTAAAATCTTACATGTGAGTTAATGATGGCATGAAGCATTCCGAATCTGGAGAATTCAGTAGACGTAGATCACAGGCCCTCCTGCACCTCCTCCGAAGCCCCCGAGATCGCCTGACCACCGGCGGAGATGTCCTGGCCGGCGCCCTGGACGGTTTCGCAGGCGGCGCGGCCGAGGAGGGCGACGAGCAGAAGGGTGATGCGGGGCATGGCGGGTCTCGGGTTCGGGTGGCGATGACGTTGTCGGTGTCACGGTGCGGAACCCCGCGGAGGCCGGGCGGACCGGCGCTGGCGTCCGGACAGGCTGCGACGTAAGGTAGACTGCGCCCCAGACCCGTCCGCGCGGCCGGGGGAAGACCGCTTCACCCCTCCCGCTATCCGGGCTATCCCTCCCCCATGCGCTGGACCCTTCCCAACACGCTCACGCTGCTCCGCCTTCTCGCGGCGCCGGGCGTGGCCGTCATGTTCCTCTACTTCCACCGCCCCTCGGCGGACTGGTTCGCGCTGGTCCTCTTCGTCACCGCCGCCGTCACCGACTGGTTCGACGGCTACCTCGCCCGCGCGTGGAAGCAGGAAAGCCGGCTGGGCGCCATGCTCGACCCCATCGCGGACAAGGCGATGGTCGTCATCGCGCTGCTGGTCATCACCGGGTTCTCGGGCATGGACCCGTGGATCCTGCTGCCCGCCACGCTGATCCTCTTCCGCGAGGTCTTCGTCAGCGGCCTGCGCGAGTTCCTGGGCGACACCGCCGGCACGCTGAAGGTGACGAAGCTGGCCAAGTGGAAGACCACCGCGCAGATGGTCGCCATCGCCATCCTCTTCGCCAAGGGCGTGTTCGAACATCGGCTGGCCATGCTGACCCTCGGGATGGACCCGGCCCGCGTCGAGGCGGCGATGACCGGCCCGGGCGGCGTCCCCGGCCTGTCGGCGACCTGGACCGCGATGACGGTGACGTGGTGGATCGGCGTCGGCGGCCTCTGGATCGCCGCCGCGCTGACGCTGGCGACCGGCTGGGACTACCTGCGCAAGGCCTGGCCCTATCTGAAGGACGGCCCGGCATGATCGACGTGCTCTATTTCGCCTGGGTCCGCGAACGCATCGGCATCCCGCGCGAACGGGTCGACACGGGGGCCGCCACCGTCGCCGACCTCATCGCCGAGCTTTCGGCCCGGGAAGAGCGCTATGCCGCCGCCTTCGCTGACCTGTCGGCAGTGCGGGTGGCCGTGGACCAGGAGCTTGCGACCATGGACGCCCCGCTGGCCGGCGCACGCGAGGTCGCGATCTTCCCCCCCATGACCGGCGGCTGAGATGGACGTCCGGGTGCAGTCGGGGCCCTTCGACGCGGGCGCCGAGCTGTCGCGCTTTGCCGCCGGACGACGCGGCGCCGGCGCCGTCGTGACCTTCACGGGCCTCGTGCGCGACCGTCCGGGCGGCGGGTTACAGGCCATGGAGATCGAGCACTACCCGGGCATGACCGAGGCCGCCATCGGGCGCATCTGCGCCAAAGCGTCGGACCGCTGGGACCTGGCGGGCGTGCTGGTCGTCCACCGCCACGGTCGGCTGGACGTGGGCGCGCCCATCATGATGGTCGCCACCGCCGCCGCCCACCGCGCCGCCGCCTTCGCCGCCGCCGACTTCCTGATGGACTACCTCAAGTCCCGCGCCCCGTTCTGGAAACGCGAGATCACTGAGGACGGACCGCACTGGGTCGACGCCCGCCCCGAGGACGAGACCGCCCTCGGCCGCTGGTAGCAAAGCGGAATGCGGCCGTGCCGACGCGACGGAGCATCCAAGGGCCGGCATGGCGGCACCGCACTGCCACCGACATATCACCGTTTTCCGGGCGACGGTTAAGGCACGACCCGATGTGTGCCTGGGATTGAGCGACGCCGCAGCTTTCGGGAGGTGAATGCGTCAGCTTGCAATCCTAGGAGTGCGGCGCCGCAGAGCATCGCGAACCGGCCGGACCGGCGTCAGGAGGCGGGGTGCCGCTGGCTGGCCGGGACCGGCGGCCGACGTCGCAGATGCCCTCGGCCGCCACACGACCGTACCCGGCCTGGATCCGCCCGGATCGCAGTCCCCGCCGTGGCCCGGTGACGGACCGGAACATCGCCCGTTTCGCGACCGGGCCGCCACTCGTCGACCTCGACGTCCGGCAGAAGGAACTGACCAAGGCAGTGTCCGAAGGATCGCAGTTACCTCGCATCCGATCCCGCGAGGGGCCTCTTACCCCATCGCCAGCAGACCGAGTGGAGAGACCGAAAGATCCTTCGTCAGGTGAACCGCCCCAGCCGGATCTGCCAGGCGCCCGGACATCGAGGAACATGCGATGGTCTGAACCGCCGCGGCGTCCCCGGGGGCCGGTCGGTTGGTCGCGGGCGATCGTATCGAGGGTGGCGCCGGCATCGACGAAGGTCGGCTCTGCGCCGGCCGGCGGGATATTTCCCCCTCTCGGCGATGCAGGCATCGCCCGCCGGCAATGGACGGCTCCGGGGAGGCACCGGTCGTCGAACCTCTTCACCCGTCCCGGCGTCCGGCGCCCCGCGTTCGGCCGGGGCCGCGGTTTCCGCGGCGGCCCGGGCGACGGGTGGACGAACTCGGCCCCGGACGGCCCGGCGCCCGCCCCGGCCGGCCGGGGCGTAGAGACTGATATCGCCCCCCCCCCCCGCGATCCGGATGACGGGTCGGACCCTCGCCGGGATGGCGCGCGTTCAGGGCCTGTCCGGGCGCGTCCATTTCCCGGCAGGGTCGTGCAAGGCCCGCTTTTGGAAGGGGAGGACGAACCGGGTCCGTCGCAGGCGCGCAACACGCCGGCCGACGGTGAAGCGGGAGATGGTCGCCGGTGGATGCGCCATCGGTTCGCGCGCCGCCGGCGACGGTCCGAGGCCCTGCCGAACGCCGGCGGTCCTGTCGATGACGTTCGTCACAGGGGACCGCGGCCCCGGCGGGGCCGCGGAACGGGACGGCGCCCGCCAGGCCGGAACGCAACCGTGGTCCCCGGCGGGGCCGCGCAGGCCCCGGAACGGGACGAAGCCCCGCCAGGCCGGAACGCCGGTGATCGCCCCCCCTGATTGGCCCGATCTTCCAGAACCATCCGGACCGCGCGTTCGCATGTCCCATGCGAATGGCGCCTCGCACCGCCGTCCCGTTCCACAGGCTCCAGCCATACCCACGGCACAGCCGCCGGCGAAATCGGGGCGGTTCGGAAAGGTGTGCTCGCAGAACCGCGTCGCACGACTTGCGGGCCTTACGGGGATCGCAGCCCTTATCGGCTATCGGCCGCGTCCCGGACGATATGGCGGCAAGCCCTCGGTCGTCGCCGTGAACAGACCGGATCGTCGGTTCGATGTCGAGGCACCGGATCGATCGTGGATGAGCGACATGACGTACAGCATCGCTCGACCCGGCGGAAGGCACCGCGCGGGCGGGCTGACGAGGAGGCGCTGACCGCGGACATCGTCGCGCTGGCCAGCCAGTATGGGCGCCACGGCCATCGCCGGATCGCGGCCCGTCTCCGGGATGCCGGGTGGACGGTGAACGTGAAGCGTGTCGAGCGGATATGGCGGCGGGAGGGGCTGAAGGTGCCGCAAAAGCAACCCGGGAAGGGCCGGCTCTGGCTGAACGAGGGGTCCTGCATCCGTCTCCGGCCCGAGCGTGCGAACCACGTCCCCCTCTCGGGACATTGCTGCGCAATGCCCTGCCGGGCAGCGGGATCCTGCGACTTCGTCGAGAGCCGGACCCATGACGGGAGGACGTTCCGCATGCTCGATGTCATCGACGAGTTCACCCGCGAATGCCTGGCCATCCGGATCGACCGGAAGCCGAACTCGACCGCCGTGATCGATGTCCTGACCGATCTGTTCATCCTTCGGGGCGTGCCCGGCCATGTTCGGTCGGACAACGGCCCTGAGTTCGTCGCCAAGGCGGTTCGGGGCCGGATCGAGGCCGTGGGAGCGAAGACGGCGTTCATCGAGCCGGGCGGTCCCCTCTCGGGACATCGCCATGCGATGCCCTGCCGGGCAGTGCATGGGAGAACGGCTATTGCGAGAGCTTCGACACGAAGCTCCGCGACGAGCTGCCCGACGGCGAGATCTTCTGTTCCCTCGCCGAAGCCCGCGTGGTGATCGAGGCATGGCGGGACCATTACGACACCGCACGGCCTCGCTCATCGCCGGGCTATCGACCGCCAGCGCCAAAGGCCGTCCATTGGACGTCACGCAATACAGGATCGACCACGCCGACGCCCGCCGCAGTGG
>CAVROT010000015.1:0-264701 GCA_963722905.1 uncultured Alphaproteobacteria bacterium
CATTACCACCTGATGAGTGCATGTTTTGGAACGATTATAGGCGATTTGCCGATCTCGCACCCACCATAAAAGCACCTCCCCGTCAGAACGAATGAGCCCGCCGATTTCTCGACGGGCTCGTGATCTTCGCGGTGTTCGGGTCGGATCAGAACTCGTCATACTCGACGCGGGTGCGGTCGATCTTGTGCCCGAGGTAGTCAAAGATCGAGGCCACGAGCGTCGCCGACACGAGGGTGCCTTCGATCCATGACGTGAGCCGCCCGCGGTAGTGCAGGCTCGGCAGGAGCACGTTGCCCCACCGATCGACGCTGCACCCGGGCGCGCGCAAAATCACGCCACGGGCATCGGGATCGGAGAGCTTGAACACCCGGGCCACGTCGAAGGTCGTGAGCCCGGTGCGGACGCCGACGCCGCTCACACGATCACCGGCGCTTGATCGCCGCGCGGCCCCCATCCCTCGATTTCCCGCACCTCGTCGGTTGTGAGGATACCGGCCTCGACGGCGATCTTGTGGTTCGCCCACCGTGAGGCATCGTCGCCCCGCAAGAGCCCGGAGAGATCAACGTCGATCTCGTGCCCGGAGTCGATCTCGGCCGAAGTGAGGACCGCGCGCGACAGGGTGGATTTCAGTCGACGCGCCCACGACGAAAGCGTGGATCGCGCGAAGTAGCGCAACGGTGTTTCGGAGTTCGTGAATGTGCCGTGCGTGAGATCGCCGATCATGGGCGGCGGCACCTGATAGATGTGGGCCAGTTCCTCGACGGTGAAGCGCTGCGACGCGAGAAGCTCGGCGTCTCCGGGAGTGAGCATCGGGTGCCCTTCCCATTTCAAGCCCTCTTCCAGCAAAGCCACCCGCCCACGATTGCTTCCGCCATACCGCGACGAGAATTGCTCACGAAGGCGCTTCCCGGCCGATTCAGACAGATGGCCGGCTCTGCCGGGGATGGAAGCGGCGCTTAGCACCGATGCTGCGGGCGTGCAGGCGACGCTCATCGCCTATTTCGCGGGGTTCGGCCTGGCCCAACTCATCTGGGGGCCGCTCGCCGACCGATTGGGGCGGCGGCCGGTGATCCTGGGCGGCGCGAGCCTCTTCGCCGCCGCGAGCGTCGGCTGCGCGCTGGTGCCCGACGTCGCCACGCTGATCGTGTTGCGGGGGGCACAGGCAGTGGGGGCGGCGGCCCTGATGGTCGTGCCTCGCGCCGTCGTCACCGACCTCTACAAGGGCGCTGCGGCCGCGAAGCTGATGGGCGTCGTCATGATCGTCACCGCCGCCTCGCCCCTGCTGGCGCCGCTGGCGGGCAGCGGCCTGCTCACATTGACCGACTGGCGCGGCCTCTTCTGGGCGATCGCCGCGGCGGCGGTCCTCGCACTCATTGCGACCGCGCTGCTGTTACCCGAAAGCTTGCGGGTGCGCCGCCACGTCTCGCCCCGCGCGTTGCTGGCCGGGGCGGGTGCGACGCTTTTCGACCCACGCTTCGTGCGCCCCGCGCTGGCGAGTGCTTTCGGCTTCGCCGCCTTCGCCATCCTGATCGTTGCCGCGCCCTTCGTCTTCGCGGATAGCTATGGGCTGGACCCCACCGGGTTCGCGTTGGCCTTCGCCGCCATCGCGCTCGGCTTCGTTCTCTGTGCCGGGATGGGTGGCGCACTGACCAAACGCATCGGTGCGCCGCGCACCCTCGATGCCGGTCTCGCGATCTATCTCGGCGCGGCGCTCCTCGCCTCGACATGGGCGCTGCTTGGTACGCCGCTGCTCTGGGGCGCCATCGCGGCCCTGTTCGCGGTCACGGCCGGGCTCGGGCTCGTCGTACCAATCTCGACGGTTCTCGCGCTCGGGCCCCAGGACGAGAAGGGCGGCCTCGCCTCCTCGCTCCTCGGCGCGCTTCAGATGATTGTCGGCGCCGCCGCGGCCGGGCTTCTGAGTTCGCTCGCCCCACAAGGATCGCTCACCGCAATGACGGCAGGGATCGCTGTCTCGGCCGCCTTCGCAATTGCCGTGGCACGGACCGGCGATGCTCTGAAGGCCCCCTAAAGCCGTTGTTCGAAAGAGCTAGGTGATACTGGTTCAAGAGTATGGCTCTACGCAACCTCGTCCGTCGGCGTTGGCAGGATGGCATCTCCCACCAATTTGAGGAGCGCGTCCTCGGTCCGAGCGTCCTGCACCTCGGCCTTTCCATCGAGGCTGAGGAACGACATCCCGTGGACGAAGCACCAGAGGGCGTGGGCGCGCAGGCGGACGGCATCTTGATCCTGGGGCAGTTTCAGGTGGTCCGCCACGACGCCCTCGACGATGCCCTGCGCCCGGTCGCCCGCTGCCTTGAGGTCCGGGTCGTCCTCGTGATGCTCGGCGAGGCCGAACATCAGACGGAACACGCCCGGCTCGGCGCGGGCGAAGGTCACGTAGCATCGCCCGAGTGCGACCACGCGCGCGGGCGCGCCGCCGGGATGAGCGTCGGCTGCGGCCTGCATCGCAACGGCGAGGCGCTCCATGCCGCCCAAGGCGACTGCGCGCAGCATCGCGTCACGGTCCGCGAAGTGCTTGTAGGGTGCTGCCGTCGTGACGCCGGCCATGCGGCACGCCTCGGCGATGCGGAACCCGTCGGGCCCGTTGCGCTCGATGAGGATGCGCAGCGCCTCGATCAACGCCTCGCGAAGGTCGCCGTGATGATAGGCGGTGCGCGTCCTGCGGACGGGACCGGCGGGTGTGGTTGCGTTTCTCACCTTGACGGAGTTAGTGGCACGTACATGTGTATGCAACACTAACTTGGAGGCCGGCATGGTCGAGGAGAAGCGCCCATCCACGATCCGCCGCATGGTTGGTGCGGCGTTCCGCACGACGATCACGCTCGGTATCATCGCCGTCGCGGGGTTTGGCGTCGTCGCCGGGCAGGCGGCCATGTCGGCTCGCCCGTCGGCCGAGGACGGACCGGCCCCGGCGCCGGCTACGACGGTCTCTGTCGCGCATCTTTCGCTGCAGGCCGAGTAAGAGGTCGAGCGCCGCTTCTCCGGCCAGTTCGAGCCCCGGCAGGAGGTCGGCCTCGGTTTCGAGGAGGGCGGCACGATCGCCGAGATACGCGTCTCCGAAGGCGATCGCGTTGCAGGTGGCGCCGTCGTCGCGACCCTCGACACGCGCATCCTGGAGGCCGAGCGCGCCCGTCTGCAGGCCTCGCGCGCCGCATTGGACGCGCAGGTGGAACTGGCGCGCCGGACTAATACCCGTCAGGCCGACCTGCTCCAGCGGGGCTTCGCGACGGACCAGACGGTCGACGACACGTCTCTCTCGCTGGTGCGGCTGGAGGCGCAGGTCGCGGAGGTCGACGCCGCGGTGGCCGCGCTCGACGTGCGGCTGTCGAAGGCGACGCTTGTGGCCCCCTTCGCGGCGCCCGTCGTCACGCTGCTGCAGGACGGGCCGGTGCTGTTCCGCGCGGGGCTCGACCCGGCGTTGGCGGACGGGCCGTCGATGGGCGTGGCCGCAGACATCCTGGTGGGGGACTGCGCGCTGCCCGCGCGCCTCGTCCGGCTCGCGCCCGAGCTGGAGGCGGGGACGCGGGCGCGTACGGCCTTCTTCGAGGTCGAGGGCGCGGCACCGCCGTCTCGCGCCGCCGGCGAGGTCGTCTTCGCACTGACGGCCCGCGCCCCGACGCCGGGCGCCTGGCTGCCGCTGGCGGCGCTGCTTCAGGGCCCGCGCGGCACGTGGCAGGTGGTGACGGTCGAGGAGGGCGATGCCGGACCCGTGGCGGGGATCGAGGCGGTCGAGGTCGTCCACGCCGAAGGGGGCCGCGCCTTCGTCACGGGGACCATCCGCGACGGAATGCGCTACGTGCCCGAGGGCGCGCATCGGATCGTGCCGGGCGAGTCGCTGGTCCTCGCCGAAGAGCGCGCCACGCCCGAGGCGGAGGTCGCGTCATGGGCGCGCTGAGCTACCGCAATCCGCGTGCCGTGACGCTGGCGCTCCTGGTGCTGCTGGCGGCGGGTCTGTCCTCGCTGATCTCCATCGGACGCCAGGAAGACTCCACGATCACCAACAATTTCGCGACCGTCACCACCCCCTTCCCGGGTGCGGAGCCGGGGCGGGTCGAGGCGCTGGTCACGTCCGAGATCGAGACCGAGCTGCGCGAGATCGCCGAGATCGACGTCATCGCCTCGGCCTCCGCCTCCGGCATCTCGTTGGTGCAGGTCGAACTCGACGAAACGGTGGACCCGGATCTGTTCGACGGGATCTGGACGGAGATCCGCGACAAGTTGTCGGATGCGGAGGTGCGCTTTCCGCCCGGTGCGCTCTCGCCCGAGCTGGAGGTCGACGCCAATTCCGGGGCCTACGGCGCCATCGTCGCGCTGGTGCCGGCCGAGGGCGCGCCCGTCGCGCCCTCGCTGACCGCCCGCTATGCCGAAGACCTGGCCGACCGGCTGCGCGACGTGCCGGGCACCAAGCTGGTCGAGCTGTTCGGCGCCCCCGCCGAGGAGATCACCGTCACGCTCGACGCCCCGCGGGCCGCCGCGCTCGGGCTCACGCCCGCGGAGGTCGCGGCCGCGATCCGGGCATCGGACGCCAAGGTCTCGGCCGGACAGGTCACCGGTGCGGGCGACGACCTGACCGTCGAGGTCGAAGGCGAGATCGGTTCGCTCGCCCGCCTGAAGGAAATCGTCCTGCGCGAAGGCGCGTCGGGCAGCGTGCTGCGCCTCGCGGACGTGGCGCGCATCGAGCGCGGCGCCCGCAGCCCGGCGCCCGCAGCCCGGCGCCCGAACTGGCCTTCCAGGACGGGAAGCCGGCCGTGATCGTCGCCGCGATGCCGGAAACGGGCCTGCAGGTCGACGCCTGGGCCGGCTTCCTGCGCGAGGATCTCGACGCCTTCCGCGCCGCGCTGCCCGGCGGGCTGGAGGCCGAACTGGTCTTCGACCAGTCGACATACACCGCCGAGCGCCTGACCGAGGTCGGCACGAACATGGCCATCGGCGTCGCCCTGGTCGTCGTGGTGCTTCTCGTGACGTTGGGCTTGCGGTCGGCGCTGATCGTGGCGCTGATCCTGCCCATCGTGTCGCTGGCATCGATCGCGACGATGAACGCCATCGGCCTTCCGATCCACCAGATGAGCGTCACGGGCCTGATCGTGGCGCTCGGGTTGCTGGTCGACGCGGGCATCGTGATGACGGACGAGATCGGCCGTCGCCTGCGCGCCGGGATGAGCCGGGCCGATGCGGTCGCGGCCTCCGTCGGCCGGCTGACGATGCCGCTCTTCGCCTCGACGGCGACGACGGCGCTCAGCTTCGTGCCGATGATCCTGCTGCCCGGCCCCGCGGGCGACTTCCTCGGCTCCATCGCGCTGGCCGTCGTCATCATGCTCAGCTGGTCCTTCGTGATCGCCGTCGCGATCACGCCCGCGGTCGCGGGCTGGATCCTGCCGGAGGGGACGAAGGGCGGCGGCCTGCCGGCGGGGCCGCTCGGCTGGCTCTTCCGTCGGTCCCTGCGGCTTTCGGCACGCACCCCGATCCGCTCCATCGCGCTGGCGATGGTGCTGCCCGTGCTGGGCTTCCTCTGTCTGCCGATGCTGACGGCGCAGTTCTTCCCCGGCGTGGACCGCGACCAGTTCACGATCGACGTCGACCTGCCGCCGGGCAGCGGGATCGGCCGCACCGCCGCGGTGGTCGAGCGGCTCGACGCGGCCCTCGCCGGGATGGAGGAGATCGAGAGCGTGACCTGGAGCGTCGGCCGCTCGGCGCCGGCCTTCTACTACAACATCGTCGGCGGCCGGGACGGCGCGCCGCGACATGCGCAGGCGCTGATCCGGACGGCCTCGCCCCAGGCGACCGAGGCCGTGCTGCCCGACCTTCAGCGCGGCCTGCCGACGCTCGCCCCCGAGGCGCAGGTGCTGGTGCGCGGCCTCGTGCAGGGCCCGCCCGTCTCCGCCCCCATCGAGTTCCGCATCGTCGGTCCCGAGCTGGAGGTCCTTCGCACCGAAGGGGAACGCCTGCGCCGCATCCTCGCCGCGCAGGGGCCCGTCCACATGGCGCGCGCCTCCCTGGTCGAGGGGGCGCCGAAACTCACGGTCGCCATTGACGAGGGCGCGGCGCGGCAGGTCGGGCTCGACCCCGGGCAGGTCGCCGCGCAGATGCAGGCGGCGCTGTCGGGCGCGCTCGGCGGCTCGATGATCGAGGGCACCGAGGAGCTGCCCGTGCGCGTCCGCTTGGGCGACGCGGTGCGCGCCGACCCCGCGCGGGTGGGCGACATGGCCATCCTTCCGCCCGCCGCCGCCGCGCTGGCCGGGCAGGGGCTGTTCGCGGCGACGCCCCTGTCGGCGCTGGCCGAGGTCGCGGTCGTCCCCGGCGACGGCATCGTCACCCGCCGCAACGGCGAGCGGATGAACACCGTGCAGGGCTTCATCCTGCGCGGCGTCCTGCCGTCGGAGGCGTTGATCGACGTCCGCGCCGCCATGGACGCGGCCGGCTTCGCCCTGCCGCCGGGCTACCGGCTGGAGGTCGGCGGCGACAGCGACGCGCGCGCGTCCACGCTGAACAACCTGATCGCGCCCTTGGGCCTGATCGTGACGCTTTCGGTGGCGGTCGTGGTGCTGACCTTCGGTTCGTTCCAGCTGGGCGGCGTGGCGCTGATGGTGTCGGGCTTGTCCGCCGGGCTGTCGATGCTGGCGCTCGCGATCTTCGACTATCCGTTCGGGATCAACGCCATCATCGGGCTGATCGGCTCGATCGGGGTCAGCATCAATGCCGCCCTCATCATCATGACCGCGCTCCAGGAGGACGAAGCCGCGAGCCAGGGCGATCCGGACGCCATGGCCGAGGTGGTGATGGCCTCCTCGCGCCACATCGTGTCGACCACGATCACCACAGTGGGGGGCTTCCTGCCGCTGATCCTGGCGGGCGGCGGCTTCTGGCCGCCCTTCGCGATGGCCGTCGCCGGCGGCGTGGCGCTGAGCACCGTCGTCAGCTTCTACTTCAAGCCCCCCGCATTCCGCCTCGTCTATGCCGGCACCAAGGCCGCCCGCGCCCGCCACCCCGTGTCCGAGCCCGGCCTGGAGGACGCCACGCCATCCGATCCCCGACTTATCGAAGCGGCCGAATGACAGACGATACGACCGTATGGCCGCGTCCGATGGTCCTCATGTCGGCGCCCTTCGCGTTCTCGACGGGGGCCTACGTCTTCGCCGGCCTGATCGAGGCCATGGCCGCCGACCTTGCCATCCCGGTGCCGCTCGTGGCGCAGCTGCAGACGGCCTTCGCGGTGGCCTGCGCCGTGGGCGGTCCGGTATTGGCGGTGGCGACGGGGGCGCTCGGTCGCAAGGGGCTGCTCGTCGCCGTTCTGGGGGCGCTCGCGGGGCTCAACGCGCTGTCCGCCCTCGCCGGGGGGTTCGCCCCGCTGATGGCCGCGCGGGTTGCGGCGGGGCTGGTGGGCGCGCTGACGCTGCCGCTGGCTTCGGCCATCGCGGTGTCGATCGTCGCGCCGGAACGGCGGGCCACGGCTCTCGCGGCGGTGTTCGGCGGCACGGCACTGGCGTTCCTGGCGGGCATCCCGCTGGGCAGCGTGGTGGGCGGCTGGCTCGGCTGGCGCGCGTCCTTCTGGCTGGCCTGCGCGCTGTCGGCGGGGGCGATGCTCGCCGTCGCGGTCGTCGTGCCCGCCGTCGCGGCGCCGCCGCGGCCGAAGCCGGGCGCGATGCGGTCGGTGCTGCGCTGGCCGCTGACGGGGCTTCTGGGCGTGACGGCGCTGGCCTTCGCGGCGACCTTCGCGGCGGCGGGCCTCGTGGGACCGGTGACGACGCGGCTGACGGGGGCGGGCGGGGCCGGGATCGGCGCGGTGCAGGCGATGGTGGGCGTGGGCGCGATCGCGGGCCTAGCCCTCGGGGCGCGGCTGGCGGACCGGGTTCGGCGGCCGCTGCCCTGGCTCTTCGGTGCGACGATCTGCGCGCAGCCGACCTATTCGGCCGGGATGCTCGCAGGGGCCTCGGGCCTCGCCGGTGCCGCGGTCGCGGGCGGCGCCACGCTGGCGGGGTCGGCCGCGATCTTCGCGATGTCGCCCATCGTGCAGGCCCGGCTGGCCGCCGGTGCGGGGTCGCTGATGACGTTGGCCTTCGCACTCAACGGGTCGATGATCTTCCTTGGGCAGGGTCTCGGGACGGCGACGGGCGGCCTCGTGGCTGCCACGGCCGGGCTGCCCTGGATCGGCGTCGCGGGCGCGATGCTGGCGGGGCTGGGCTTGATACTCGCGCGCCGCGACCTGCGGCCCGCGCGCCCGTCCGACCCGGCGCAACCCATCCCACGGGAGGCGACCCCATGACCGCATCCGGCCTGCGCGACCGCTATGGCCCCTGGGCCCTCGCCACCGGAGCCTCCGACGGCATCGGCCGGGCGATCGCGGTCGGGCTCGCCGCGGCGGGCCTCGACCTCGTGCTCGTGGCCCGGCGCGAGGATCGCCTGACCGCCCTGGCGGCCGACATCGAGGCGAAGCATGGCCGGACGTGCCGCGTCCTGCCGCTCGACCTCGGCGACATGGCGGCCCTGGACGACGCGCTGGCCGGGTTGGCCGACCTCGAAATTGGATTGCTGGTCGCGGCGGCGGGTTACGGGCTGACGGGGCCGCTGCACTAGGCCGACCTCGCGGACGAGTTGGCCATGGTCGACGTCAACTGCAAGGCGCCGCTTGCGATGGTGCATTGGGCCGCCGGACGGATGGTTCCGCGCGGACGCGGCGGGATCATGCTGTTCTCGTCGATCGTCGCTTTCCAAGGCGTGTCGGACAGCGCCAACTACGCCGCCACCAAGGCCTGGAACCAGGTCCTGGCCGAGGGCCTCGCCCCCGAGCTCGCGCACCACGGCGTCGACGTGCTGGCCGTCGCCCCCGGCCCGGTCGCCACCGGTTTCGGCGCCCGCTCGGGGATGGACACCTCGTCGGGCGCCACGCCGGAGGAGGTCGCCCGCGCCGCCCTCGCGGCCCTCGGGCCCGGCGGCGGCACCGTGCGCCCGAGGGCGCTCAATAAGGTCCTTCAAGGCAGCCTCGCCGCCCTGCCACGCCGGATGCGGACGCGGGTCCTGTCCAGGGTGATGGCCGGGATGATGGGGGCCGGGCGGTGAGGCATCTCGTCGTCACCGGCCTGACGCTGCGCTCACCGCTGCACGGGCCCCTCTTCGCCTATCACGCGATGCGGTCCTTCGCGCAGGCGCAGGCCGATCCCGCCTGCCTGCACGCCGAGGCCCGCACCATCGAAGGCGTCGCCCACACGGTCACGCTCTGGCGCGACGCCGCCGCCGCGCGCGCCTACGGCACGAGCGCCGCCCACCGGCAGGCCGCCGCCGCGTTCCCCAAGATCGCCACCGGGAAGGTCTGGGCCGGCCCGGCCGAGGCCGCTCCCGACTGGCCCGAAGCGCGCCGCCTCTGGACCGATCATGAAACCATCGTCTGAGGAGAAACCGATGTCCGACCCGTTCCCCTATGCCGACACCACCGCCCTCGTGACCGGCGGCTCGTCCGGCATCGGCCACGCGATCGCGCTGGCCCTGGCCGCCCGCGGCGTACCACGCATGGTCCTCGTCGCCCGCGATCCGGTGCGGCTCTCTAAGGCGGCGTCCGCCCTGGACGTCGAGACCGTCGAGACCGTCGCGCTGGACCTGGCCGAACCCGATGCCGCGGACCGCCTGCGCGCCGAGACCGACCGGCTCGGGTTGAAGATCGACCTGCTCGTGAACGCCGCCGGGATCGGCTCGGCGGGGCCGTACCACGCGCCCGACGGGCCGGACCCGGTCGCGGTCGTCGACGTCAACGCCCGCGCCCTCACGGCGCTGACATCGGCATACCTGCCGGACATGCTCGCGCGGGGCCGGGGCGGCATCCTCAACGTCGCCTCCACCGCCGGGCAGGTGCCCGTGCCCTACTCGGCCGCCTACGGCGCGACCAAGGCCTACGTGCTGTCGCCGACCCGCGCGCTCTGGGCCGAGACGCAAGGCAGCGGGGTGCGCGTGGCCGGCATCGTGCCCGGCGTGACGCGTACCAATCTGGGCGGGCCGGGGCAGGGCGAGGTGCGCGGGTCGCTGGAAGCCGTCAAGGTCGCCGAGCCCGAGGAGGTCGCCGAAGCCGCGCTCGACGCCCTGGACGCGAACGACACCGCCCGCATCCACGGGACGCGCAACGCCCTCCTTTCCGCCGGCTTGGCCCTTCTGCCCGAAGCGGCCAAAGCCCGCGTCATCGCAACGTTCAAGGCCGACGCGTAGCACGACACGTTTGGACCGGCCTTCGTTCCAACTGGCATGTTACTCAAGCATGCTCAGCCATCGTTGAATTCATTCTGCCAGGATTACCCGAAGCCGCGTTGACCCAACGACAGCTCATGGATCAAAGAGCCATCCTGCCATCACCGGTCTGCTGATGCGGCGCGGGCAAGGCCGGGGAGGACGTGGCGCGTGATTAGTCCCAATGAGGCGTCGAGCGCGCGCGCGGCACCGTAAGCCTCGGCCTGAACGACGGCTACGGCGTCCAACCCGGGCAGGACGGCGACGACGTTGCCGCCGTTGCCGATCATCATCTCGGCGCGCACGCGGCGGCCCGCCCCGGCGGGCAGGTCCATCGTCCACCACAGCATTCCGTAGCCGGTGTCGAAGGGCAGCGCCGAGACCGGCGTGACCATCTCGTCGATCCAGGCCGCCGGCAGGACTTGCCGCCCCTCCCATCGGCCGCGGTTCATGACGAGGCGGCCCAGGCGCTCGGCGTCCCGCGCGGCGAGGCGGAGCTGCCCGCCCGCCTGGACCTCGCCCGAACGCGAACCCCACCACGTCGCGCCCGAGACACCGATCGGATCGAAGATCCGCGCCTGGACGTAGCGGTCGAAGCGCATCCCCGCCGCCCGCTCGATCGCCTGGCCGAGGAGGAACACGCCCGCCGTGCAGTAGGCGAAGCGCCCGCGCCCGTCCCAGCCCGGATCGACGGGCAGGTCGATGACGAACCCGGTCCAGTCACGCGCGGGATGCATGCGTTCCTCGGTGCCGGGGGTGGTGCGCCAGTCGTCGCACTGTAGCGCCGAGCGCATCGTCGCCAGATCGCGCAGTGTGATGGCGCGTTTGGCGGGGTCGTCGTTCGCGGGCGGCAGGCGGCCGGGGAAGAAGGACAGGACGGGCGCGTCGAGATCGGCGAGGGCTCCGTCGGCGAGCGCGGCGCCCAAGGCGAGCGCGGTGATCGACTTGCCGGCCGAGCGCATGTCGACCCGCTCGCCGGGCAAGGTGTCGTCGAAGAGATCCTCGAAGACGATTTCGCCGCCCTGCGATACGACGATGGCGGCGATGGGTCCGGCCGCCCCCGCGTCGATTTCGCGTGACAGGGCCGAGAGACCGAGTTCGTCGACCAGGGGCGCCGCGGCGGGCGCCGCCGGGGTGCAGGCCGCCAGGGCGAGCGCGAGGAGGAGGCGCTTCATTCCTCCGCCGGCTCGTAGTCGAGCAGATCGCCCGGCTGGCAGTCCAGCTCGCGGCAGATCGCCTCCAGCGTGCCGAAGCGCACGCCGCGGACCTTGCCGGACTTCAGGAGCGACAGGTTCTGCTCGGAGATGCCGATGCGGGCCGCCAGATCGCGCGAGGTCGTCTTGCGGCGGGCGAGCATCACGTCGAGGCGCACGATGATCGGCATCCCTCAAACGACCTCCCTGTGGTCCTGCCAGAGGTCGGCCGAGAGCGCGAAGGCGCGCGCCACGAAGCCGGCGACGAGGGCGGCCAGCGCCAGCGAGACCTGCGTCGAGCCGAGGCTGGGGGAGAGCGCCCGCTCGCCCTCGGGCAGGTGCCAGGTCAGAACCACCGAGGCGAGCGTCCCAGCCACGATCGTCCATGCGAACAGACCCCAGAGCACGTGCGCCAGCGTCCGCGCGCGCGCGGCGGCCCCGCCCAGATCGCCTCCCGCGAAGCGCCCGAACATCGCCCGCGCGATCAGGAGGAGCGCGAGCCAGACGCCCAGGTGCACGAAGCCGATCCCCGCGAGGACGATCTGCTGCCCGACGAGGAGCGGCGGGCCGTCCCAGTCCGCGCGGCCCGTCACGGCGCGCACCATCTCGGCGTGGTCCGGCTCCGCGCCCGAGAGGGCCGCGGCACCCGCCGCCGCGATCGTCAACAGGAGGACGGCCGTCATCGCCAAGCGCAGGCGCCCGGCGGCGGCGAAGGTGGGAGCGGGATCGATCATGTCACGTTCCATCTTGTGTGTTTAATGTTTTACGTTAATCAATAGCTGCGAATCACGCAAGGACGTTCTCCAATGCCTCTCCGATCCTCTTCGCTGGCCGCCTCGGCGGCCATCCTGTCGCTGTGCGCCTGCTCCGGCGCGTCTCCCGGCGGGCTCCTCGCGGCCGCCCGCCTCGATCCGCTCGACACGCCGCCGGGCGGCATCGCGGCGGCCGTGGGCGTGCCGTCCGCGCTGCGCCTGGCGGACGGCGACGCGACGCTGCGGCTAGCGCTTCTCGGCGAGGGCCGCGGCGCGCCCGCCCTCGTGGACGAGACCGTGCCCTTGGCCATCCGCGCCGGCGGGACGGACGCCCCCGCGCCGACCGCGCCGGGCGAGACGGTCTATGTCGGCACCATCGAGACGGCGACGGCCGCCCGGATCGCGGAGGCGCAGGGGAGCATCCGCGCCCTGCGCGCCGCCGGCCGGGGCGGCGAGGGCGTGATCGCCATCGAGATCACCGGGGGCTGCACCCTGGGCGCGGTGCCCGCCACCCTCGCGACGAGCAGCTGGCTGCGTACCGACCCCGATGACGGGTTCGTGCGGACCTCGCGGCGCGTCGACCTCTCCGAGACGCTCGGGGCGGACGGGGCGGCCCTCCTTCTGTCGCGCATCGCGCCCTGCGAGGGGGCGGACCGATGAGGGCCGCGCCGACCGCCGCCGGCTTGGCCTTGGCCCTGCTGCTGCCCCAGGCCGCCGGCGCCCAGGAGACCCGCGACCGCGTGGAGCTGACCTACGGGGCCGGCCTCGTCGGCGTCTCCGGCGTCTATGTCGGCGAGGACGACGCGCTCCTGCCCTATCCCCACCTCGCCGCCACCTACGGGAACCTGACGGTCAGCCTCGGCGGCGGCGTCGAATACGCGCTCTGGACGGGTAAGGCGACGACGCTCTCGGCGGCGTTGACTTACGAGGGCGCGCCGGACCTGCCCGACACCGCGCTGTTCGCCGGGCTGGACCGCGACGACTGGATCGCGGCCGAGCTGGCGCTGACCCACGATCTCGGCCTGGTGGACCTCGCCCTCGGCCTTCGGGCGGACGTGTCGGGCACGCATGACGGCGGGGCCGCTGAGGTGTCCGTCGGACGCGGCTTCGCGCTCGGCACGGCCGTCGTCGAGGGCCGGATCGGGGCAAGCTACATGGACGCCCGCCTCGCGGGCCATCTCTTCGGCGTGGCGCCCTCCGAGGCGACGGCCCTGCGCGCCGCCTACGCGCCGGGCGCGAGCTGGACGCCCCATCTGGACCTCTCGATCCTCTACCCCCTCCCCGGCGGCACGATGATCGGCGGGTTCTTCCGGCACGAGGCGCTGCCGAACTCGATCTCCCGAAGCCCCTTGGTGGGCGCGGACGAGCGGACGATCCTGGGCCTTAACCTGGTCAGGCAATTCTGATGGGGCGCGCTCGGACCCGCGTGGCCGCGGTCGCCCTCCTCTCCACCGCGATCCTTTCGGGCTGCGGCGCCGGCCTCTTCGACACGCCGCCCGAGCTGCGTGGCGTGTGGCGGACGGACGGCTACGGCCGGATCCTCGACATCCGAACGCGCAGCGTGGCCGTCTACGACGTGACCGAGACCACCTGCGTGCTCTCCGAGACCTTCGACTTCGCCGGTCCGGTCCTGCACCGTTGGCGCACGCAGATCGTGGAAGGCGGGCGCGCGATGCGGTTCGCGGAACCGGCGGAGGCGCACATGGTCCGGGCCCGTCGCATCGCCGCCGTCCCGGAGCGGTGCGTCGCCGGGACGTCGGCGACAGCGCCCGAGGTTTTTACCGCCTTCACGGAGGCGATGGGGGCGCACTACGCCTTCTTCGACCTGCACGGCGTGGACTGGCCCGCCCGGGTCGCGACCGCCCGGCCCCGCATCCGTCCCGCGATGCCCGAGGCGGCGCTGTTCGACCTGATGGCCGGGATGCTGGCGGGGCTGGACGACGGCCACCTGGCCCTTCGCGGATCGGTGGACGGCGCGGACAGGATCGCCGTCCCGGGCCGCAGCCGCATCGCCCGCGCCGTCCGGGAGGGACGACGCTCGGGCGCGCTGCCCGCCGATTTCCGGTTCCGCGACACGCATTGGAACACGTGGGTCTTGCGCGACGTGCTCGGCGGGCGCGGCACGGTCCGCGCGAACGGGCGGCTCGCCTGGGGGGTGCTGGAGGGCGATGTCGGCTATCTGGCGATCCGGTCGCTCTCCGGCTTCGCCCGGAAGGAGGACCGCGAGGCCGCGGCGCTCGACCGCGCGCTGGAGGTGGCGCTCGCGGAGTTCCGGGCCACCGGGGTCCGCGCCGTCCTTCTCGACCTCACGGCCAATCCCGGCGGGACGGACGCGCACGCACGCGCCGTCGCCGCCCGCTTCACCGAGGCGGCCTACCATGCCTACGAGAAGTTCGCCGCCGACGCGGACGCGCGGGTTCCCACTCGTATCGCCATCGCGCCGGCGCCCGGCACGCGCTTCGCCGGTCCCCTCGGCATCGCCACGAGCGAGCTCACCGGGAGCGCGGCCGAGGTCCTCGCGATGGCCCTGCGCGCCCGCCCGGGCGGCGCGGTGCAGTTCGGCGAGGCGACGGGCGGGGCGTTCTCGGACGTGCTCGACCGCCGGCTGCCGAACGGCTGGACGCTGGAGCTGTCGAACGAGGTCTATCTCGATGCGCGCGGCCGAGCCTGGGAAGGCCGCGGCCTGCCGCCCGACCGGCCGATGGCGGTCTTCGACCCGAACGATCCCTCGCGAAGCCATGCCGGCGCGATCCGTGCCGCGGCAGCGCAGCTCTCCCGAACCGCCGCCCCCGAAAAGACCGCCCCATGACCGCGCCCCGATCAGACCGGACGCCGATCTCCCTCCTTTGGGCCTTCGTCGCGCTGAACATCGCCTATGCCGACATCCTGTCGATTCACGTGCCCGGCATCCTGCCGCAGGTTCTGGAGGGGGAGGTGGACGGCGTGAGGCTGTCGGCCGAGCTGATGCTGATAGGGTCGGTCTTCCTCCAGATCCCGCTCGTGATGATGGTGCTCGCGCAGGTCCTGTCGCCTCGGGCAGGGCGGCTGGCGCATGGCGCCGCGGCGGTGGCGACGGGGACGTTCGTCATCGGCGGGGGCTCGATGCTGCCGCACTACCTCTTCATCGCGGCCTGCGAGATCGGGGCGTTGGCGCTGATCGTGCGCCTCGCCTGGCGCGGGCGCGAGCGCAGGAACGGGATCGCGGGCGGCGACGAGGACGCAAACGAGAAGGAGGCTGCCCTCGGGGACGATTTTTACGCCGTGCGTGTCGATCGGCGTGCGCCCCGCTCGTCTGGTGGGTGAAGGCGCCGACGCCTTCGCCCCACGGGACAGGAGACAGACCCATGACCATCGCCACCCTCGCCGCCTCCGGCGCCGCCCTGATCGCCGCCCTCGCCGCCGCGCCCCTCGCCCTGCCGGGCGCGGTGCATGTCAAGCGCAGCGCCGTCATCGACGCCGCCCCCGAGACGCTGTTCCGGCTCATCGCCTCCAATGAGGGCTATCAGCGCTTCAACCCCTACGTGGAGGCCGACCCGGACCTGAGGATCGCGCTGCACGGCCCCGCCTTCGGCGTGGGCTCGGGCTTCGACTTCGAGGGCAAGGACGGCAAGGGCACGCAGGTCGTCGCCGCGATGGAGGAGAACCGCTCCGTCACGATGGACATCGACCTCGGCGCGATGGGCCGGCCGACCCAGACCTTCCTGCTGGAGCCCGAGGGAGGCGGCACGCGCGTGACCTGGGGCATGGACATGGCCTTCGGGATGAACCCGGTCGGCCGCGTGATCGGCCTTTTCATGGACCGGATGGTGGGCGGCACCTACGAGGCGGGGCTCGCCAAGCTCGCCGTCGTCGCCCAATCTGACGCCTGACCCTACGGCAAGGAGACACGAGATGCGTTACACCCTCTTCCTCTACAACGACGAGAGCGCCTTCGCGGACATGACCGACGCCGACATGGGCGCGGCCCTGCAGGCTTACGGCAGCTATATCGATCAGCTGCGCGAGGCAGGCGTCTTCGTCGACACCGACTACCTGGCGCCCTCCGGCAGCGCGACGATGCTGACCATGCGGACCGGCGCGCGGCAGGTCCAGGATGGGCCCTATGCCGACACCAAGGAGCAGCTGGGCGGCTACTTCGTCATCGACGCGCCCGATCTGGACGCGGCGATGGACTGGGCGGCGAAGTGTCCCTCGGCGCGCTACGGGCAGATCGAGATCCGGCCCTCGGCGATGCCGGCGGGCGAGGCCGGACGCCATGGCTCCCCCGCCTGAAGCCGCCCCCCGCGCCGCCCTGGACCGGGCGGCGCGAGACCATCATGGCCGCCTCGTGGCCAGCCTCGCTGCCCGCTCGAGCGACATCGCCGCCGCCGAGGACGCGCTCTCGGAGGCGTTCGCCCGGGCGCTTCCCGCCTGGGAGGCGCGCGGCGTGCCCGCGAGCCCCGAGGCCTGGCTGCTGACGACCGCGCGCAACGTCCTGCGCGACCGCTGGAAGAGCACGGCCTACCGGATGGAGACGGGCGAGACGGACGCCCCCGAACCCGGAGAGGATCCCATGGACATCGAGACCATCCCCGACGAACGTCTCGAGCTGATGTTCGTCTGCGCCCATCCGGCCATCGCGCGGGACGTGCGCACGCCCCTGATGCTCCAGACGGTGATCGGGATCGAGCCGGCGCGCATGGCGCCCGCCTTCGCCCTCGCCGGGCCCACGCTCGCGCAGCGCCTGGTGCGCGCCAAGCGCAAGATCGCGGAGGCCCGCATCGCCTTCGCAGCACCCGAGGCCGAGAACCTGCCCGCGCGGCTGCCCCCGGTGCTGGAGGCGATCTACGGCGCCTACGCCATCGCCTTCCAGGACGCGGCGCCGGACCTGACCGAGGACCTGGCGACCGAGGCCCTCTACCTCGCCGACATCGCCGTCGAGCTGATGCCCGAAGAGCCGGAGGTGCTGGGCCTCGCCGCGCTCCTCAACCTCTCGCACGCCCGGCGGGGCGCGCAGCCCCAGGGCCGCTTCGTGCCCCTGGCCGAGCAGGACGCCGCCCTCTGGGACGCCCGCCGCACCGCGCGCGGCGCGACCCTCCTGCGCCGCGCGGGCGCGTTGCGGCGGATGGGACCCTATCAATTGGAGGCCGCGATCCAGGCGGTGCATTCGGACCGTGCTCGAACCGGCCGCACCGACTGGGACGCCATCGTGCGCCTCTACGAGGGCCTGATGCACGTCGCCCCCACCCTCGGCGCCCGCATCGCGCACGCCGCCGCGGCGGGCGAGCGGCACGGATCCGCCGCCGGCCTCGCCCTGCTGGACCGGATCGACGGCGCCGAGCGCCTACAGCCCTTCTGGGCGACGCGCGCCCACCTCCTCGCGAAGGCCGGCGACCCCGAGGCGGCGGCCGCCTATGCCCGCGCGACGGACCTCGCCCCCGATGGCCCATCAAAGGTCTGGCTCCATCGCATGGCTTCCCGCCATGAAGCCTAAAGCATATCAACTGGAAGCGTCAGAGCGGTCGAGCCCGGAGTTCGTTGCTTTCTTGATGAAACAGTTCCATATGCATGCCAACCTGACAAGACATCAGCCATTCATCTTACAAGAACGCCGTTTTATCGGGACGGCTCGACCGGCCAGACGATCTCGAAACGTTCGAAGACGGTCGATATCCCGTCGTGCATGTCGAAGCCTTCCCGTTCCGCCATCCGATTGAAATAGCGACGATGGCCCGCGAGCCAGTCGTCGCGGGTGCGCTCACCCTCGCCCTCGTCCCATGCGAAGGACTCGTCGATGCTGTCCAACCGTCCCAGTCGGACCTCCGTCGTACGCCAGACGGCACGGGGGGTGCTTCCTCCATCCATCAGAACCGTGTGCCCCCCGACGAAGGGGAACGGCTCGCCTGACGCGAATTCCCCCAGGAGCGCGGCGGTGGCGCGCTTGGTGCCGTCCAGCGCAAGAGCCGCGAGCTCGTCCTGCATCGCTTCGGTGTCGCCGAAAGCCGCGACCTGATGGCGGCCCGACGCGCCGGTCGCCGCCTGAAAGGTCTCGAAGAAGGCTTGCGTCCGGGCGGTCGGAGCGCAGGACGGGGCCGCCGGCGGTATCGCTCGGGTCATCGCGTGGTTGTGGATTGGAACGCCGCCGACCGACAGCTCACGGCGCCTCGACACCTTCCAGCCGAGCCGCTCGAGTGTCGGACGCGCGGTCTCGCTCGCTTCGACGTGCAGATCGGTCATGCCACGGTTCCGCGCGACCGCTTCGAGGGTCAGTGCGAGCGCCGCGCCGATCCCGCATCCCGATGCGGCGGGCGAGCAGTAGAGATGGTCGAGATGCCCGTTGGACTCCAGATCGGCGTAGGCGACGGGTCGATCGTCCAAAGAGGCGACCCAGACGACCCGCCCGTCACAAGCACGACGCCTGTACGCCTCTGCGTCAGGAACCAGCCCAGCCCATGCCTCGACCTGCCCGGGGCCGTAATCCCGGGCGCCTGCGATACGGACCGCCTCGCGGTAGATCGCGGGCAGCGCGTTCGCATCCGTATCTCGAAACGGACGCAGCATTACCGGACCGGGCTGAGCCGTCGATCCTGTCATTCGTTCGCATTGCATTCACTGCTCCTCGGGCCGATGGATGGCTTCGTATGACCTCCTCGAAACGCCTAGGGTCCGCTTCGGGGAGAAAGTGATCCGCGCCGCCCACGACTGCATCCTCGATGAAGGTCGGGTAGCTCGGCTCGTAGAGGAGGACCGAGCGACGTAGAACCAGACGGCGCGCAGCGACGGCCAAGGCCGCGTGGGCGGAGTAGGACCAGGCTACCAGTTGGACCGGCCCCGATCAGCGGGATTGCGTCGATCAGGTCGTCGCGCTGCTGCCGCGTGCCGAACGGCCTGTCGCCTTCCGGTGCATCGCCGGCATGACGCATGCCGAGCGTCATCGCGCGATACTCCCGCGCGAGAAGGGCGGCGACGGGCCGGGGAGCCTCCTCATCGTCGGGAACGCCATGAAGCATGAGGACGGGGGCGCTCGCCCCGTCCGGCAGGAGCGGCAGCGCGGCCCCAGTTGCTCGCAGTTCCATCTCGACCGTGTCGCGTCCTTCGGTCGTTCGCGAGGACGGTCCGGCGTGCTCACGGACGGCTCGTTCAGTCATTCCCGGATATCCGACGCGAATGCGCGTACATGGCGTCCGGCAGATAGCTGGAGAAGCCCGGCGCGAGGGCCTCGTACCGGGTAATGAAGTCGGCATGGGAGCGGTAGAGGTCGGCGAGCCCTGCATAGGCGTCGGCATCGCAGTCCCGGCCCCAGCGATCCGCCACCCAAACACGATGCGCTTCGAGATGCGGAATCGTCGCCGGAGCTCCGGGCGCGACGCCCGCGTCGAAGGCACCGACGAATTCACCCTCGATCCGCGCGAGCTCGGCCATCACGCCGGAGTCGAGGCCCGCGCCGCCGTCCGGGCCCGCGGCCCCGACGCGTCGGGCGTTCTCGATGCGCGCAGGCATGTCGTCGCCGTAGCGCTCGATCAGCCATGCCTCGTAATCGGCCTGCCGCTCAGGGGCGATGCCGTCGTAGAGTTCTTCCGGGGTCATGTTCGTTCGTCCTTGGAGATGTTCGATCGTGCGTTCGAGTGTCGCGATTAGGCGGGCCCTGTGCGCGGCATCCGCCACGAGGCGGTCCCGGTGGGTGGCGAGCCGCGTGGCCCTGTCCGAGCCGTTCAGGTCCAGCACGCGGGCGATCTCCACGAGGCCCATGTCGAGCTCGCGCAGCACCAGGATCTCCTGGAGCCGCAGGAGCTCGTCCGGCCCGTAGTGGCGGTAGCCGTTCGCGCCCAGATGGTCGGGCTTCAGGAGCCCGATGGCGTCGTGATGGTGCAGCGTGCGCGCCGAGACGCCGGCGATGCGGGCGAGAACCCTCACCGTGCGGCCCCGGGGGGCGGCTCTCCGTCCTACATGTCGCATCGTCTTGTCCGCCCCGGCGCGGGGCCCTCCATCCATTCTCGAATCTGTCCTGCGCCCTCACGCCACGTGAGGGTCAAGGCAGGCGCGACGCAGCCCCCTTGCCTCTGCCGCGAGCGCAGCGGACAGGAAGGGCGTCAGAAGGCGCCAAGCCAGGCCGCCGTCCCCGTGGGCCGGACGCAGGACGGCAAGGCAGATCGTGCCGCCGACGCAGGGTTCGACGGAGTGCACCGCGGTGAACCGCGCGCTTCGCCACTCGAAGGACGTGCCGGGGTCGAGCGCGGTCACGGTCCAGACGGCCTCGCGCTGCAGCGGCTGGCGGAGCGCGAAGCGGGCGCCCGGCGTCAGAGCGCCACCGTCCAGCGGGCGGACGGACCGGATCGTCGGCGTCCAGTCCGGCCAGGTCGGCACGTCGTCGAGGACGGCCCAGACGCGGTCCGGGGCGGCGGCGATGCGGATCTCGCGGGTGAAATCCATCATGGAACTGCCGCCGAGGCCGCGGCGACGCGCTCTCGACGTGCGAGATGCCAGCCCGACAGACCGCAGCCGAGGATCGTCACGTTGCCGAGGACGTCGAGCCACATCCAGCCGTTCAGGACCGGCTCGACGAGCGTGTACCACAGGTTGAAGGCGAAGAAGGGTAGCGAGCCGGCGAGACCGAACACGAGGAAGGTGGTCGGTGTGGACCGCGCCATCAGGAGGATCGTGCCGGTCAGCGCCGCCTGCGCGCCGAAGCAGCCCATTACGAACCGGGTCGCTCCGGTATCGGCGGTGGCCGCGTCGAGGAACGTGAGGCGCACCACCATGCCTGGGGCCAGCACACACCAGCCGCCGAGAAGGAGGAAGACCGCGGCTGGTAGCGTCTGTAGGCGGCGGGCCGTCATGCCGCGACCACCGAACGGGTCCCCGTCGCCGTTCCGCTCGCGTCGATGGACGGCCTGCCGGGGCGGCTCATCAGGATCCAGTCGCCGGTCAGGCCCTCGGGCCCGCCCGGGCCCATGGCCAGCCGGGCCACGTCCTCGAAGCCGGCGGCGACGTAGAGGCCCCGCGCCAGCCGGTTGCCGGAGGCGACGATCAGGGACAGGTCGCGGCGGGTGCGGTCCGAGACGTCTGCCAGGAGGGCGGTCGCGGCCCCGCGGCGGCGGGCTTGCGGCAGGATGGCCAGGACGTTGAGGTAGCGCGTGCCGGACGCGAAGGCCTCGAGTTCGAGGAGAGGCGCGACGGCTGCGGGAGCGGCGTGGGCGACGGACGGATCGTCGAGGTCGTAATCGATCACCGCGCCCACGGACGCCCCGTGCCAGGTGGCCACGCGCGCGTTGCGCCAGGAGAACGCGCCGTCGTCGCGGCGAGCGCGGTCGGCGCCCACGGCGAATGGGTCTTGGCCCGGCCCTGCCATCTCGGCCCAGAGATGGCGCGGGAGACCCTCGCCTGCGAGATCCGCGAGGCGCGCGAGGAGGGGGGCGTCGTCGGGTGCCGCTTCTTGGACGCGGATGGCGGAACCGGCGTGGATGAGGGGGGATCCCATGG
This sequence comes from uncultured Alphaproteobacteria bacterium, assembly GCA_963722905.1. GTDB lineage: Bacteria > Pseudomonadota > Alphaproteobacteria > Rhodobacterales > Rhodobacteraceae > CAVROT01. Next base: position 21,632 of record CAVROT010000015.1, read on the forward strand.
CGGGCTCCTTCGAGGGGGTGGGGCGCGGGCGGCGTCCGGCCGCCCGCGCGAGGGATCAGAGCCCGGCCCGAGTGGGCAGGGGGACGTAGAGCTGAACATGCGTGTCGGTCGAGAACTCGCCGGGCGTGTAGCCGTAGGCCCTCCCGTCCGAATGCCAGGCGATGGCCAGCTCCGAGATCAGCTGCTCGCCCGAGAGTTGCAGGCAGGGCGTGATCGTGCGCACGAAATGCGCCGAGCCCTCGGCATCCGCCGTGAACGCGCTCTCCGAGCCGTCGCGCGCGCCGAAGGGCGTGTCGTAGAAGCCGATGAACGGCTCGGTCGGGGGCCAGATCGCGAAGTCGTGCCACATTGTGTAGAGCCCGTCCGGCACGAGGTTCTCGAACCGGATGTCGACATGGCCCATGCCGTCCTCGCAGGTACAGCGGCCCTCGCCGCGGGCGGCGAACCACTGGCCCAGCGTGATTCCGAGCGGCTTGCCCTTCGCCCAGGGGCCGGTGTTCTCGGTCTGGAGCGGCGTGTGCGGGACGGCTTCGGCCGGCGCGTAGAGCGGCGCATCCATGGCCCGCGTGGCGCCCGTAGGGCGGAAGACCTCGCCCGATCCTGAGACACGCTCCAGGAACACGTCCTGCTCCGCCAGACCCTCGTCGATGTGGAAGATGAAGGCGAGCAACATCGCCTCGGGCGCGTCGTGACGCGGCGCCCCAGCCTTCCGGGCCTTCTCCTCGGCCTTGAGCTCGGCGAGGTTGTCGCAGAGCGCGTCGATGCGGCCGAGGTCGATGGCGGTGCAGTCGCGGGCCTGTGCCCCGGTGGCGGCGAGCATCAGCGCGCCGGCGGCGAGTATCGATCTAGTCATGGTCTTCTCCTTGGCTCGGGCCGTCGCGGCCCGGTGGGCTCACCCGTCGACGGCGTCGGCGGACGGGGTGGGTTGTGGGGCGAGCCCCGACGGCACGCGGCGCGGGACAAGGTCCGATCGGTCGCGCGCGGTCGAATCGGTAAGGGCGTCGAGAAAGGCGATAAGCTGGCCGATTTCCGCATCCGTCAGGGCGACGGGCGCGATCTCGGCCGCATCAGCGATGCGGCCGCGCAGGGCGGGGCTTAACTGCACGAAGTCGTCGCGAGCGTCGAAGGCGGGCTGCCGGTCGGCGCGCAGTGGCGCGAAGATCAGCTTTGAGCCTTCACCGCGCCGCGCGACCGTGCGCCCGAGGGGCGGCAGCGAGGGCGGCACGTAATCCTCCAGCGAGGCCACGGCGTCGAGGTGGTGGCGGATCATGGCCTCGAGGTCGGCGAAGGCGCCGCTATGGCCCCAGGGGCCGGTCAGCGCGACGTTGCGCAAGGACGGCGTACGGAAGCGGAACAGGTCCTCGGGGTCGAAGGTCACGCGAAAGCGCCCCTCGTCCTCCAGCCGTTCGGGGAAGCCGGACGCGGAAAAATAGGTCGTGTCCGACCCGTGCCCCTTCCCCGGCCCGATCTGCGGCACGCCGATGGCGTGGAAGCCGTGATCCGTGAGCAGCGGGCCGGAATGACACATCGCGCAGCGCGCCTTGCCGTGGAACAGCGCCCCGCCCGCCGCGGCCGAGGGGTCCAGCACCGAAAGGTCGCTCGCCGCGAGTGCCGCGTCGAACGGGCTGGCATCGGAGCGGAACACGTCAGCCTGGAACGCCGCGAGTACGCGGGCGGCATGGGTAAAGGTGATGTCTCCCGACCGTGTTACCTCCGGGAAGGCCCCGGCAAAGGCATCGGCATAGGCCGGGACCGCGCGCAGCCGATCGGCCAGCAGGACCCAGGCTTCGGCGGGCCGATCCTCCGCCACGGCGGTGGCGACGGGGTTCGACCCCTTCGTGCCCGCCATCTCGACAGGGGACAGGACGGGGAACATGGCCTGCGCGGCGAGCATGCTGTCCAGGCCCACGGGCAGGTGTTCGCGCGCGGGGCTCCAGAAGCCCGACGGGAACGCGTGCGCCGGGTCCGGCTCCAGCCGCCCGTCGTGGAACATCGAGACGTATTCGCGCGCGCCGATGTTCCACAGCGCTTGCGCGTTGCGCGGCACGCGGCCGGTGACGCCCGTGCCAGAGTTCCGCGCCGGGCCCTCGCCCGTTCCGCCCTCGCCGAGCCCCAGGGCGAGCCCGTCGCCCGAGCCGTGGCGCGGATCGTGGCAGGTGCCGCAGGCGATGTTGCGGTTGCCCGACAGGATCGGGTCGAAGAACAAGTCCCGTCCGAGCGCCACCAGCGCGGGGTCGGCCACGCCGTCGTGGAGGAAGTCGGCATCCGTCAGAGGGGGCGGAAGCGTCTGCGCGCCCGCCCCGCCCGAGAGGGCGAGCAGCACGGCGCAGGAGGTCAGGAGGCGGTGCATCTTTCGGGCTCCGGGATCAGGCGGGGTGGCGGTGCAGGCAGCAATCGGCCATTGCCTCGACATGGCGGTGATCGGTGCCGCAGCAGCCGCCGAGCACGGTGAGGTTGGGCAGCAACCGCCGCAGGCGAGCGTAGTCGCGCCCCAGCTCGGCCGGGTTGCCCTCGTCGAGCGTTTCGGACGCGTCGAGCTCCGCGTGGCTCTGGCGCGAGGCGTTGGCGCGCACGCCGCCAATCCGAGCGAGCCAGCCGTTCCCGGCCTCGAGCGCGGGGCGGAAATGGTCGGGGTGCGCGCAGTTCACCATGAAGTAGGCGGCCCCGCCGTCGGTCTGCCCGTCCGTTTCCTCGATGGCGCGGCCCAACGGCGTGCCGTCGGGCAGGCGCCCGTCCGTCTCGGTCGTGTAGGAGACGACGGCCGGGATGCCTGCCGCCTGCGCAGCGCGGATCACGCCGACGCCCTCGGCCACGGTCGACAGCGTGACCGCCGTCACCAAGTCCGCTGCCGTCGCGGCTAGCCAATCGACCTGCTCGGAATGGTAGGCCTGCGCCGCTTCCGCGGTCATCGCGGTGTTGGCGACGTAGCCGTCGCCGCGCGGGCCGATGTTGCCGGAGATCACGACGGGCGAGATACCCGCCGCCTCGGCCCGCAGGTCCGACAACATCGCGATGGCCTCGCGGTTGAGTTGCGCCAGGCGATCGGGCGAATGCCCCAGCTTCGCGCCCCAGTCGCGACTCGCCCGCCAGGTGGGCGCCTCCAGTAGGAAGCCCGCGCCGTGATCGGCGGCGACGGCGAGATGCCGCCGGAAATAGGCGTGCAAAGTGGCGCGGCCCGACGACGTCTGCAAGAGCGCGTAGGCCGCGAACTCGGGCAGGTCCAAGCCCTCGTGGAAGATCAGCGTCGTCTCCAGGCCGCTATCGGTCAGCAGCGTCTCGCCGCGCAGCTGAGGCAGGTCGTGGCGGTGGCTCCGGCGGGTCATCGGTATGTCCACCCGCCGAGGGCACGGTCTTGTGCCTCGAGCTCCGGTAGGCCGATGTCGCGACGGAGGTGGTTCGTGATGACGGGTCCGCTGGCCGGCAGACCCCGCATCGTCAGGAGAAGGCGGGCGATGTAGACTGACATGGTGGGCGTCCTTCGATCCGGTTGCATGTTCTCTGCGACCGTTCTGAAGGCATCGCGTGATCCTGCGCGGACGCCCCGCGTGAAAGGAGCGTGAAACAGCGATGGCGTGGTGGATCGAATGCCTCGGCAGCTTCGGGCTGCGCCGGGACGGCGACCCCGTCGCCCTGCCGTCACGCAAGGCGCAGGCGATGCTTGGCCTGCTCGCCGTCGCGCGGCAGCGATCGCTGCCGCGCGCGCGCGTCGCCGCCACGCTGTGGGAGCGCTCCGATGCCGATGGCGCCCGCGTCAGCCTGCGCCAGTCGCTCGCGCGCATCCGCAAGGCAGCCGGCCCCGTCGTCGTGGCGGAGGGGGAGATGCTGCGCCTCGCGGACGAGGTGGCCACGGACGCGGATGCCTTCGCCGCCGCCCTGGCGCGCGGGCACGATGCCAAGGCCGCGCAGCTCTATGGCGGACCATTCCTCGACGGGCAGCTTCCGCCGGGCGACGCGCTCGGGTCGGCGATCTCGGCCGAGCGGGCGCGGCTCGAGGCGCTCGCGGCCGCGGTCCTGGGACGAGAGCTCTCACGGCTCGCCGGAGGTCGGGAGGGCGATGCCGCGGCCCACCGTCTGCTCGCCCTCGACCCCTTGTCCGAGAACGCGCATCGCCAGCTCATCGCGTCGGACGCTGCACGGGGCGCGCGAGGGGCCGCCCGTGCGCGCTTCGAGGCCTTCTCGAAGGCCCTGAGACGCGATCTCGATGCCGAGCCCGAACAGGAGACGGTCGCGCTGATGGCGCGGATTCGAGGGGCGCGCGTGGCGGCGCGGACGCCGGAGCGCGATACGGCGGAGCCGATCGATGCGCGGTCCGAGGCATTGATCCTCCTGGCGCTCGAGGCGGATGCCGAACTCGACTCCGAACTCTTTCGCGACTTGGCGGTCGCCGCGGGCGGACGCCCGGTCGAGCTCGGACCGGGGGAGGCCGCGGCTCGGTGGGACGGCGCCCCGCTGCGCGCGGTGGCCGCCACCGCCCTCGACATCTCGGAGGCGCTGGAGGCGTCGGCCTCGATTGCGCTCGTTGCCGAGGCCGACGGACCGGCGCGGGCCGTCGGCCGGGCCCGACGCGCCGCCGCTCAGGGCGCGCCGGGCACCGTTCGCATCGCCGCCGACCTGGCGCCCCGGTTGGGCCTCACGGCGGACGGCGCCGGGCCGGTCCCGCTGACCCGCGGCCACGGCGCGGCACGGCCGCGCATCCCCTTCGTCGGACGCGCGCTGGAGCGAGCCCAGATCGACGGCGCGCTGCGCGCCGCCCGCGCCGCCGGCACGGGGCTCGCCGTGCACCTCTGCGGGGAGGCCGGGATCGGCAAGACGCGCCTGACCCAGGACGTCGTCGCGTCCGAGATGGCGCGCGGCGCGCGGGTGGTGCAGGTGCGGTTCGCGCCGCTAAGACAGGGCGCGCGCCACATCGCGCAGGATATCATGGCCGCGCTGCCCGCGGACGCGGCCGATCCGCCACCCGAGGCTACGGACCGTGCCCTACTGGCCTGGCTGCGTGAGCCCGTCGTATCGGTGGAGACGGAGCTGCGGCTCAGCGCGCTCGACGAAACCGTGCGCCGGACGCGCCTGCTCGACCTCCTCGCCGCGGCGATGGCGAGAGCCGCGGGGGCGCATGGCCTGCTCGTCGTGGTCGAGGACGTTCATTGGGCTCCGACCGGGATCGGGGCATTCCTGCTCGATCTCTGCGACAGGCTCGCCGCGCGGTCGGTGGCGCTGATCTTGACGGAGCGGCCGCATGGCGGCGATCTCGGACGGAGGCTCGCGGCACGGGCCCGCATCGGGTGCGTCCGCCTAGCGCTCGGACCGCTGGCCGCCGACGAGGCGTCGCGCCTGGCCTCCGAGGCCGCACCCGGGCGCGCGGTCGCCCCGGCCCTGCTGGAGCATGCCGGGGGCCACCCGCTCTTCCTGCTGCGCCTCGTCGAGTCGGGCTGGCATTCGGGACCGCTGCCCCGGAGCATCGGCGATCTGGTGCTGGAGCAGATCGAGGGACTGGCCCCCCCGGACCGGGCGGCGCTACGCAACGCCGCCATCCTAGGGCACGGTTTCGAGGTGAAGGAGGCGACGTCGGTCTTTCCGCAGGATCCGACGCCGCGACCCGTCGGGGATCTCCTCCATGCGACCGACACGGGCCTCGCCTTCGGGCACGATCTCGTCCGGCAAGCGATCTACGAGTCCATCCCCGAAGAGACCCGCCGCGCCGCCCATGCCAGGGCCGCCGCGCATCACCGCGGCGCCGACCCGGTCCGATGGGTCCATCACGCGCTGCTGTCGGACGACGCGGCGGAGGCCTGCCGCGCCGCGACCGCCGCCGCCAACGCGATGATCTCGCAGCTCCGCCTGAACGCCGCCGCCGGCTTCATCGAGGCCGGCCTCGCGGTCGATGGCGCCGCCGAGGACGTGGCGGAGCTGCATTCGTGCCGGGCCGGCGTCCGGCGCACGCGGGGCGACCTTCATGGCGCGCTCGAGGATTACCGCGCCGCCCATTCCGTCGCCATCACGGACGCGACACGCGTCGCGATGCGCACGCGGGAGGCCCTCGTGCTTCATCGCCTCGGGCGCGGCGACGAGGCGGATCGTGCGCTGGACGCGGCCGAAGCGATGGCCGACCGGGTCGGGCTCGCGGGGGTCGGGCGGGCCGAGGTCTACGAGCAGCGTGGCAACCGCGCCTTCGTGAACGGCGACGCCGCCGCATGCCTGGACTATCATCGGCGCGCCCTCGCTGCGGCAGAAGCCGCGGCCGATCCGAAGGGCATCGCCCGGGCGCATGGCGGGCTGGGGGACGCGTACGTCCTGTCCGGCCGTCTGCGCACGGCCTACGACCATTTCGAACGCGCAGTCGCAGGTGCCGCCGATGCCGGGCTGGGCCTCGTCCACCAGGAGTTCGACTTCATGAGGGCCTTCACCCTCTTCTTCGCGGATCCGGGCCCGCGTGCGCATCTGCTCGCGGACCTCGCCGTCGAGAGCGCGCTGGAGGCGGGCGCGGAGCGCGCCGAGATGCTGGCGCGCAACGTACGAGCGGAGCTTCGCCTGACTGCGCTCGACCTCGATGGCGCGCGCGCCGATATCGACCGGGTCGCGGCCCTCATCGCCGCGGATTGCGAGCCGCGCTTCGTTGCCGATATCGCGATGATGCGCGGGTGGATCAATCTGCGCGAGGGCGACCTTGCAGCCGCCTACGCCTTGCTGGAGCCCCATTTCGGCGATGCGCGCGCGAGCTTCTACAACGGCGCCCCGTTTCTCGGCCTCGGCGCCCTCTGCGCGCCCAATGCCGACCGACGCGACGTCCTGTTGCGCGCAGCCGACGACCGTATTTCAGCAGGATCGATGGCGTCCGCCGAGATCGGTTACCACTGCTTCGCCTTGGAGGTGATGGCGATGACCGACGACGCCTCGCGGGCGCGCGGCCATCTGGAACGCCTTCGCAGCATGACAGCAACAGAGCCCCTCGGCCTCGTCGATTTCGCCCTGCAGGCCAGTGAGGTGCGGTGGGGGCGGCGACCAGACGCCGGCCCGGCGCGCGCAAAGTTAAGATTGAAGCTGCATCAGTCGCGTGTGGGTGGGCTCGAACGGCTTTTCGAGGAGCGGGGGGCAAGCGGCGTCAACTGAAGAGGCTTACAAGCCTTCATTTCAAACGCCGCAGTTTCTTCTCGTGCGGGCGGATGGCGTCCGCGCAGCATGTATGAGTTCGGGCGGATGGCGTAACGTTACGGCAGAGTATACCACCTGCAACCGTTTCACCCCGAGCATCGTGATCGCGGGGGCGAGGACGACAAGGCACGACACGGTGGTGAGGTGGATGGCCCCTTGTTGTAACGATCGTGATGCTTCCGCAAGGATTCTCTTGAGCGGCGCAGGTCCTGGGAATATCTGCGCGCTCAGGCGGCGAATCATCGGCGCCGTCGCACCCCCCGACATCGGAAAGGGACGAGCATGTCTCGCCTGTCGCCCTTTGGCGACGCGCTCCGTCCATTGGACGGGGCCGTCGTTCCTATGACCACCATTCGTGGCCCTTCCCCACAGGCGGAGGTCGACCCCGCCGCTGGCAAGACCGTCGCCGAGATCCTCGGCGAGATCGTCTGGCTGATGACGCAGGACCCGTCCGCGCGCGACATGCCGATCCGCGAGATCGAGCGGCTGGTCATGCCCGCGATCCTGCTGCAGCGGTTCCATATCGCCTATGCGCCCCTAGCCAACGGCACGCTCCTGCCCGCTCGCGTCGATATCTGGGATGGCAACGACCGCCGGGCATCGCCCGTCGCGACATACGTGGTCGGCACTGCATGATCGCGCCGATGCCCGCTAGCTCCCTGCCCATTTCTCCAGCACGTACCGACTGCCGCGCATGACCTCTTCGCTCAACAAATCCCTGACCGTGGCCGTCGACCCCGGCGATTTGTTCGACGAGACGATCGCCGAGGCCAAGGCGCCCTTCAGCTTCGGACAAGCCACCTATCACTTCCTCTGGGAAGCTCTGCTGCAGCGGCATGGCGTCCCCGTCGCCTGGATCTGAAAATGAAAATTTTCTCCGACACAATGCTCCCGGCCTTCACGGTGCGCCGCACATTGTCGCCTCAGGTCGGAGCGACCTGATGGAGATTGTGCTGGGCAAACTTATCGACGCAATCGTATCGGCCTTCCGCTCCCGTCCGATCCTCAAGATCTCGCTTGTCGCGATCGTTCTTGTCCTCTCGATCGCGCTGATTGCGGCCGAACTCTCAAGCAAGGGCACTCTCTAGATGTCAGATACGTTTGGGCGCAACGGCATCGGCACCAGCGCAGTCGGCAATAGCGTCCACTACGTTACCGGTGGGTCCATTCCGGGCCTGGCGACGACGACCTTCACAATTAATTCCGCTAGCGGATTGGCGAACTACAATCCGCACACCCTAGCCCTGATCGGCTATCAGGATCCCTTCACGGGGCAGTCGGTGACTGAGACACGCCTTATCGGCGGCCAGTTCGCACCGTCGAATGTGACGATCACCACAGGCTCAACCTATCCGGGGCCGACCATGGGACAGGTCGAGATTGTCGTGCTTGGGACCGATGCGGTTCTTGGATTGACCCCGGGCGCGCGGGCGTTCGGCACCATCGGCGAGGTCCTAAAGCGGTACGGCATCGTTAACCAGGCCGTCGATGGCGTGAAGCTGCCCCCGAATTGACCGGACAGGATCTCCCACTTCCCTAAGGGGTAGGAGTACTGTTCTCATCATGACTGGTCACATCCCACGGTCCGAGATCCTGACCGAGCCGCAGCGCCGCCGCCGATGGTCGCCGTCCGAGAAGCTGGCGATGGTCGAGGCGACCTACGAGCCGGGCGTCACGGTGAGCCTGGTGGCGCGCCTTAACGGCATCCAGCCCAACCAGCTCTTCGCCTGGCGCAAGCTCGCGACGCAGGGCGCGCTCACGGCGACGAGCGCCCGTGAGGAGGTCGTGGCGGCCTCGGAGTACCGCGCGGTGCAGAGCCAGGTGCGCGAACTGCAGCGTCTGCTCGGCAAGAAGACGATGGAGGCGGAGATCCTGCGCGAGGCACTAGATGTCGCCGCCCCCAAAAAGCGTCCCTTGCGCATGCTGTCGTGGCCCGCGGGAGGTTTGCGATGAGCAGCGTATGCGAGACGCTGGGCGTGGCACGGTCGAACGTCGCGGCGCAGGCCAGGCGCAGCATCGACGTATCCCCCGCTCGAAGAGGACGCCCGCCAGCGCCCGACGCGGACCTCGTCGCCCGGACCCTGGCCGTGATCGGCGAACTGCCGACCTACGGCTACCGGCGGGTGCATGCCATCCTGCGGCGCCAGGCCCGGGCTGCCGGGTTGCCGGCGCCCAACCACAAGCGCGTCTATCGCGTCATGCGCGAGCATGGCCTTCTCCTCCAGCGCCACTCCGGCAAGGAGGAGGCCCGTCGCCATGACGGGCGGGTCGCGGTGGAGCGCTCGAACCTTCGCTGGTGCTCGGACGGCTTCGAGATCGGTTGCGATGACGGAGGAAAGGTCCGGGTCGCCTTCGCGCTCGACTGCTGCGACCGCGAGGCCTTGGGCTTCGTCGCCACGACGGAGGGCATCAAGGGCTGCGACGTCCAGGACCTAATGATCGCCGCGGTCGAGGCCCGCTTCGGCCGGGTGAACCGCCTGCCGCACATCATCGAATGGCTGAGCGACAACGGGTCGGGCTACATCGCCGCCGAGACCAAGGCGCTTGCTCGGGAGATCGGACTGGAGCCGCGGACCACGCCCGTTCGCAGCCCGCAGTCCAACGGCATGGCCGAGGCATTCGTGAAAACCATGAAGCGCGACTACGTTCGCGTCTCGCCACTGCCCGACGCCTGCACCGTCATCAGTCAGCTTCCCGGCTGGTTCGAGCACTACAACACCGTTCACCCGCATCGCTCGCTCGGCTACAGATCGCCACGCGAGTTCATCGCCGATCAAATCCCAACCTGATCCTGTCCGGTCATTCGGGGGCAACAACTGGCAGTTGCCAAAGGATATCGGCGAAAGGTCTACCGTTGCGCCCAACGTGCTCGACCGTAGCTTTGAGGCCGACGGTCCGAACCAGAAATGGATCGCTGACTTTACCTACATCTGGACTGCCGAGGGCCGGCTGTATGTCGCGGTTGTCATCGATCTGCTCTCACGCCGCGCCGTTGGCTGGTCAATGAAGGATGACATGACGGCCCAGATGGTCACAGATGCCCTGATCATGGCGATCTGGCGGAGGGGCCGACCGAAGGAGCTGCTGCACCATTCGGATCAGGGGAGCCAGTATACCAGCGAGGCGTTCCAGCGCCTGATGGCCGATCACGGTGTCACTCGTTCCATGAGCCGTTCCGGGAACGTCCGGGATAACGCGGCGATGGAGAGCTTCTTCTCCTCGCTCAGGACCGAGAGCATCCGGGGCAGAATCTGACCGCACCCGCAATGAGGCCCGCGCCGACGTGTTCGACTACATCGAGCGGTCCTACAATCCTATCCGCCGGCACTCCACCATCGGATATGTCAGTCCCATGCTATACGAGGAGCGAGCGATGAAAGCCTAAGTTGCCGTCCACGAAACCGGCAGCAGGCCAATGTGCGGTCCTTGCTGAGCGCCTCATCCAGTTGCTGACACCGTTGGGATCGACTGGCGCTTTGCCACGCTCCCTTGCGCTGGTGGTCTTGATTGGCTTACCGTGTGTAAGCGTTCATAACAAAATCGACGTGATCGACGCGTCCGTCGCACTCTTTATCGTTACATGATCTGAACCAGGCTGTCACTATCGACAAAACGACATCTGATACCCCCCTGATCGTCGGTGTTGGCGCGTCCGCCGGCGGGATCAAGGCGATGGAAGAGTTCTTCAAGGCGCTCGGCAATGAAAGCCGCATGGCGTTCGTGATCGTCACCCACCTCAGCGCCGACCGGCCAAGCAAGCTTCACGAGGTGCTCGCCCATCATTCGGCCCTGCCGTTTCACGTGGCCGAGAACGGCACGACGGTGGGGGCCGGGCAGATCTATGTGATGCCCGAAGGTGTGACGGTGACCATAAAGAACGGTAAGCTGTGCCTGCGGAAAGAACAGCCGTCCCATCATGAACGTAAACCGGTCGATATCCTATTCTCGGCGCTGGCATCGGACCAGGGCGACAATGCCGTCGGTATCGTTCTGTCCGGCGGGGATTCCGACGGGACGCTGGGCGTCAAGGCGATCAAGGAAAAAAGGCGGCTTCACTTTCGCCCAGACGGGAAACGACACGAAACCGCTAAACCCCGATATGCCGGAAAGCGCGATCGGATCCGAATTGATCGATTTTGCCATACCGGTCGAAGATATGCCCGAAAAGCTGCGGCAGATTATCGAAACCAGATCGACCGTCGAACGCGTTGTGCAGAAGGCAGACGACGAAGACGACGACCTGAAGACCACTCAAGAGAACGCCGCCGAGCTGCTGCGCAACCAGACGGACCACGATTTCTCGGGCTATAAAAGCAGAACTTTCCTGCGACGGATCGCCCGCCGAATGCAGGTGACACACGACCAGACGACGGATGCCTATGTCGAGCGGCTACGGCAGGAGCCCGATGAGGTGAGGGCCCTGTTTCGCGACCTGCTGATCAATGTTACCGAGTTCTTTCGCGACCCCGACGCGTTCGAAGTGCTTGAGGCCAAGGTCATCCCCGAGCTTTTCAAGGGACGCGGCGCCAACGACACAATCCGCATCTGGATTCCTGGCTGCTCGACTGGGGAAGAAGTTTATTCCATCGGCATCTTGATGCGCGAGCGATTGGATGGATTGGACGCCCGTCCGAACGTGCAGATATTCGCGACCGATATCGACGAATCCGCACTCTCGATTGCACGGACCGGCCGCTATCCCGCCGGGTTGCTGGCCAATATCGGCGACAGCAGACGGCACCGGTTCTTTCGCAAGGATGGCGCAAGCTGGGTCGTCGTCAAGGATCTACGCGATCTATGCATGTTTTCTCCGCACAGCGTTATCAGCGATCCGCCATTTTCGCGAATGGATCTTGTATCGTGTCGGAACCTACTAATTTCTCTAGGCTCCAGAACCATTGATTTCAGAGGTTTCGCGTGATTCAGGCTCCGTGAGGAGACCACATTCATGAGCAACCTGTTCTGGCTGACTGAGGTGCAGATGGTGCGCCTTCGGCCCTTCTTTCCCAAGAGCCACTGCCGCCCTCGCGTGGATGATCGGCGCGTCTTGAGCGGCATTATCTTCATCAACCGCAATGGCTTACGCTGGAGCGACGCACCGAGGGAATACGGTCTAGCCAAGACGCTGTACAACCGCTGGAAACGGTGGAGCGACATGGGGGTTTTCGCCCGGATCATGGCAGGGCTTGCCGCTGAGGGTCCCGACCACAAGACGATCATGATCGACGCGACCTACCTCAAGGCGCATCGCACGGCCTCCAGCCTGCGGTTGAAAAAGGGGGGCGTGGCAGGCTGATTGGCCGAACGAAGGGCGGTATGAACACCAAACTGCACGCCGTCACCGACGCGATCGGGCGCCCGATCCGCTTCTTTCTGACCGCCGGCCAGGTCAGCGATTACACCGGTGCCAAGGCGCTGGTGAGCAGCCTGCCGGCGGCAGATTGGCTGCTTGGTGATCGGGGATATGATGCAGACTGGCTTCGCGAAGCCTTGGAAACAAGGGAAATCAAGCCGTGCATCCCCGGCCGGAAGTCACGCGAAAGGACCATCCGCTACGACAAGCGACGCTACAAACGGCGCAACCGGATCGAGATCATGTTCGGACGCCTGAAGGACTGGCGCCGCGTGGCCACCCGTTACGACCGGTGCCCAAAGGTCTTCCTGTCCGCCATGGCGCTCGCCGCGACCGTCTTGTTCTGGCTGTAAATCAATGAGTCTGGAGCCTAAACCACCGAACCGATGCGATGCGTCGCAGGCAGCCTATCTCGAAGTGCGATGCTGTAATTGTTCCGCATGTATGGGCGCTGTTGCATGAAGCGGCTGAAAGTTGGACTCCCCCTTTCCCCATCTGATGTCAGCTCACGGGCTGGGTGACGGGGATGCCGAGTGCGGTGAAGCGGTTGAGGATGGCGATGCGGACTTGGAGTTCGGCGGTCTGTCGGTCTAAGTCGCGGGCCATGAGTTTCTGACCGAGAAGTTTCATGCAGTTCATCTTGGTCTCGACGCGACTTCGGCGGTGGTATCCGCCCCATTTGCGCCAGATCGTGCGGCCGATGCGTCCGATGGCGCGCAGGGCCTCGTTCCTCGCCCCCGCGCCGGGGCTGTCCTTCTTCCAGGGCTTGGCGTTTCGACGGGGCGGAATGACGGCGTCTGCGCCGTGGTTTGCGATGGCGTCACGGCAGCCGCGGGTGTCGTAGGCGCCGTCGGCGGTCACCGACGCGATCGGCTCGCCCTCGGGGATCTGATCGAGCAAGCTTGGCAGCATGGGCGCGTCGCCCACCCCGCTGCCGGTGATCTCCACCGCCCGGACCTCGAGCGTCGCCTCGTCGACCGCCAAGTGGACTTTGCGCCAGACGCGCCGCTTGGCCCCGCCATGCTTGCGCGTGTGCCACTCGCCTTCGCCGCGGACCTTGATGCCCGTGCTGTCGACCAAAAGGTGCAGCGGGCCGCCCGAGCCCTGATAAGGCAGTTGCACAGCGAGCGTCTTCTGGCGTCGGCAGAGCGTCGAGAAGTCCGGCACCGGCCAGTCGACGCCCGCAAGCCGCAGCAGGCTCGCGACGAAGCCCGTGGTCTGGCGGAGCGGCAGGCTGAACAGGACCTTCATCGTCAGGCATGCCTGGATCGCCGCGTCGCTGTAGACCGGCTGTGCGCCGCGCTTGCCGGACGGCGCCGCATGCCACGGCGTCGATGGGTCGAACCAGACCGTCAGCGAGCCGCGCTCACGCAGCGACGCATTGTAGGCGGACCAGTTCAGGGTGCGGAAGCGGATGGGCGCGGGCTTGGACATGCCGCTCAGCTATGTCGCTGGACTCGTGATGTGAATCCCAGGCAACCTTCGTGCAACAAGGTCGCATGTATGGCCCAAAGGGACAAGCGGACGTTCGAATCTCGAAGTCGAAGGACAGCTCAGTCCCGCCCTGCGGCCTCCTCCACCTACTGCCATGAACGACCGCTATCGGCATCCGGTTGGCAGAGCCGGAAGCACTCGTCACTCGAACCTGTCGAGCAGCACGACGAGGCCATCGGTATCCGCCAGCCCCTCGGTCGCACGATGGAACCGTCGATCCGCTGTAACGAGACGCGTGCCGAGGTCGACGGCCAGCGCGAGGTAGAGACAGTCGTAGATCGGATGCTTCAGACGCAGCGCGAAAGCGAGCGCTCCGCGGATCAGCGCGTCCGTCGGCTCATAGAGCCGGACCGGAGCGTCGAGGACAAGGTCGAGTGCCTGGAGGGCCTCAGCATCCTCAAGGCGACCAGACGTCGCCAAGGTTCGCAGCACGTTGGACACCTCAATCCGGATCAGGGAGGGGGCATGCAGGTTTTCGGACTTCAGTGCTTCGGCGCGATCCGAGCCCTCTTCCTTCACGAGCCACTTCACTGCGACGGAGGCATCGACGACGAGAGGCACCCGCGTCAGTCGGCGCGGTCGCGGTCGGCGCGCAGGATCTCCGTCGTGCTCGTGCCTTCCGACTCCCGCAGTCGCTCGCGGAGCGCGCGAGCGCGCTCGAACCAGTCGTCGCCTGTCTCGGCGGACTGGAGGAGCGCACGACGCAACAGTTCCCGATGCTCGGCCTCAGCTGAGCGGCCGTGCGCCGCCGCGCGCGCCTTGAGCGCATCGACGACGTCGTTTCCTAGATTTCGAACCACCAGCTGACCCATTTCGTCCCTCCAAGTTGCTGTCAAAGTGATAGCATCGTTCAAGGCGACTGACAAGAATGGACGTTGGCGGAGCAAACCGTACGAAAGAGATCGGGAACGACCGCTTCGAGCCCAGAGTAACGGATGCTGCTAAGCGCTTGAATGTCCGGTTCTGACGCGAGCGGAGTGAGTTGCTTTCCTCAAGAGCGTTGCGAACGGTGATCTTAGGCTTTCTTTACCAATTGTGAATAGAACCTGTTCCACACGTATTCGGAGGTTCGATGCAACACAGTTTCAGCGACTTCCTCAGGCACGGCGGGAACGGCAATTATGTTCTCGCACGGCGCGATGGTCTCATCGTCGGTCGCCGCGCCGGGCTATCGCTCAAATCGACTTTCCCAAACTATTCCACTTTACGGGCCGATTTTAGCGAAAGCCTCGACCGAGAGATTTCCAAGAACACCCGAATGCTGCTGAACTCGCTGACGCCGCCTGACACAGTGCCAACTGTTTCGGCATCCGATTTGCGCGATGTGTCCGATGCGAGGGCGGAAGCGCTCAACGCATGGGACGAGCCGCTTGAGAGCATATTTAGCGAATATCAAAATCACCCGCAACGGCTTCGACCGCTTCGAACGGCCATGGAAGAACGCCTTTTGCGGGCCTTCGCCGGTCTGATCAACCAGCTTCGGCAGGAAGACCTCGGGATTGAGCAATATATCTGGCGCTCACGAGACGACGCCAAGGTGCGAGATAGCCATGCAGGATATGACGACCAAGTGTTCCGTTGGGATGATCCCCCAGTGGGCGGGCATCCAGGTGAAGCACATAACTGTCGTTACTATGCGGAACCCATTGCATCAGCCCCTCAAAGCAACGTAGCTCTAGCCGACTTCGACGGCAGCGTTCCTCCACAAGACCTTTCAGTCCACGAAGCAGGCGGGGGCCACACTATTGAACAGCATGTGGGGAAAAGCGAAACCTTCCTGATCGGTTCGGTCAGCACGCCGCGTGGGAGAATGCTTTTCGTAAGCCAGTATCGCTGGCGGCACGGGACGTTCCCCTCACTTGAGGCGGCTCAGAAGCTGACGAACTCCAATCTTGCGAGAAACGTAGACGTTGTGAACAAAGTCGCCAGCGGGAGATTGCGTAGAGCATTCATAACAAGCGATTTTGAATTAATAACAGGCTTTGAGGCATACCGAACCACTCGGCGCGCGTCATCTCCGATACAACTCCGGCAGACATTAGGTGTGGGTACTGTTATTGAGCACTCCCCGGAGATGCCGGATGGATTTATCATTATCACATCCTATCCAAGGATTGACTGACATGACGCCGCCGAAATCATTCTACGACTTCACCTTGCAATTTCATCAAGACCTAGATGTCGTTCATCCTGGTTGGGCCGATACCCCAGACGGGCGCAACCAAATCTATGAAGACTTTCGACAAAGCTATGGTGATCAAGCCGTGCGGGAATTATTCACGTACTTCGAAAAACTTTTAGCGGATAGCGAGACTGATCTAGGCTCACTTTGGTTCAAAGAGTCGAAGGCCGACTGGGTTGTTCCAGATAAGGGCGTTCGTTTTCTCTTTAAGGACTTTTTGAGTTGGGCAGCTTCGCTATCTTAGGCCGATTCCGAACGAACGAACGCTCATAGCAGCCATTGGCGCATTCGCAGCGAAATCGCGCTTTGTCCCGCTCACCGGACCTCGGTGAAATGCGCGGCGGAGGTCCGCTGCGAGCCTATTTCGTTGAAAAAGTTGTCCGAGAAGGCGGCGGTTGGGCTCTTCTGAGGGTTCGTTGCGGCTGCGGTCTCGAGCCTTGGCCCGGCGAAGTCGGTGATTTCGTCCTCATTGGCTCTCAGCTCGCGCCGCGGCCACTATTTCGGTCATCTGCGGCCTGAGCCTTGCGAGCTTCCGGAGGTTCTGGGCGGTGGCGGCGAGGGTGAACTCGTCCTTGGCGCCACATGGCCCTCGAGGACGCAGGCGACCGAGGCCGAGGATGCGCTTGAGGTGCGCGAAGAGCATCTCGACCTTCTTGCGCCTCGGCCCGGCGATCTTCTTGCAGACCTCGGAGGCCACACATTCCCGGGCGACGTCCCGGACGTCTTCGTGCTGCTCGCGGGTGATGCACCTCGCGGCGGCCTTCGGGCAGCAGCGGAGCTTCGAGGGGCATGCCTTGCAGTCGGACGCCAGCGCCCGGTACTTCTGCCGCCCGGCCGACGGTCCTCCTCCTGTCGGATCGGAGTAGTTGCGCCGGTACTTCAGCAGCTCGTGCCCCTCTGGGCAGACGTAGCGGTCGTTCTCCTCGTCCCATTCGAAGTCCGACCGCGACCTATTTTGTTGAAAAACTCGTGCTTGATCGAGGGGCATCGGGCTGATTCAATTCCTGCACTGGTGGACTGCCCCCCATTTCGACCGGACAGTTCGGCGTGATCATGGAAGGCCCAAACCTATGCTTGGGGACATGCTTATGCCCAACGAAACCCATCACCGCGTCGAGGTCATCACCGGCCTTGCCGGACGCCGTTATTGGCCGGCGCACGAGAAGCTGCGCATCATCGAGGAGAGCCTGGTGCCGGGGGAGTCCGTCTCCGCCGTAGCCAGGCGCAACGGCGTGGCGCCGAACCTGCTGTTCCGGTGGCGCCGGCTGATGGACGAGGGGGGTGCGATGGCCGTGGGATCGAACGAGCCGGTGGTCGGCGCCTCCGAGGTCCGCAAGCTCGAGGACAAGGTGCGGGCCTTGGAGCGCATGCTCGGGCGCAAGACCATGGAGAACGAGATCCTGCGCGAGGCATTGGATCAGGCACGGGCAAAAAAACAGACGTGGCATCTGCCGTCGCCGCCCAGGGACGGTTCCCCGTGAGTTGCGTGGCGGAGGTCCTGGAGGTGAGCCGGTCCCAGCTCCACATGCGCGCGTCTGGCCTGTCCAAGCCGCGCGGCTCTTACCGGAAGACGGAGGATGCTGAGCTGCTCCCGGCCATCCGCCGCCTCGTCGATCAGCGTCCGACCTACGGCTATCGCCGTCTCACGGCCCTTCTGAACCGGGAGCGGCGCAGCGCGGGGTTGGAGCCGGTCAATCGCAAGCGGGTGCTGCGTATCCTCGGCCTGCACGGCCTGACGCTGGAGCGATCCACTAGTCGTCGCCAGGGTAGCATCCACGATGGCAAGGTTGCCGTCATGGTCTCGAACCTGCGCTGGTGCTCGGATGCCTTGGAGATCGGCTGCTGGAATGGCGAGCGCGTCCGCATCGCCTTCATCATCGACGCCTTCGACCGTGAGATCATAGCCCACGTCGCGGTGGCGGGGGCCGGTATCTCCGGATCCGACATCCGCGACATGATGCTTGCTGGCGTCGAACGCCGCTTCGGCACCGACCGCGCCCCGCACCGGATCGAGTACCTGTCCGACAATGGCAGCTGCTACACCGCGAAGGACACCCGCGACTTCGCAACGGCCCTCGGCCTCGTTCCCTGCTTCACGCCGGTCCGGTCACCTGAAAGCAATGGCATGAGCGAGTCCTTCGTGAAGACTTCTCAAACGCGACTACGTTCGCGTCACGCCGCTCCCCGATGCGCAGACCGTGCTCGGGCTCGTCGCTGGATGGATCACCGACTACAACACGGTCCATCCTCACTCCGCGCTCCGCATGCGCTCGCCCGTCAAGTTCCGCGAAGCCCTCAACCCCAGCCGGACTGTCCGATGAAATGGGGGGCACTCCAACTGGGTGGGAGGATCGGCGATGATGGGACTAAGGCAGGAGGCGCAACCGGGGCTGTTCTACGAGTTCTCGCTCGAAGATCACGTTCCGCAGGATCACCTGCTGCGGTCCATTGACCGCTTCGTGGATCTGAGCAGCATCCGCAGCTATCTCGCCGATTTCTACAGCCATACCGGCCGGCCTTCCGTCGATCCCGAGATGCTGATCCGGATGCTGCTGGTCGGCTATTGCTTCGGCATCCGGTCAGAGCGGCGACTGTGCGAAGAGGTCCATCTGAACCTCGCATATCGCTGGTTCTGTCGCCTCGATCTGTCGGACCGGGTCCCGGATCACTCGACCTTTTCGAAGAACCGGCACGGTCGTTTTCGCGAGAGCAAGCTGCTGCGACACCTCTTCGAGACGACCGTCGCGCGGTGTATCGAAGAGGGCCTGGTCAGCGGCCAGCGCATGGCCATCGACGCCAGTCTGATCGAAGCGGATGCGAACAAGCAGAACTCGACGCCGAAGGAAGAATGGGACCCGGCGCAGGTCGATCCCGCTGATGCACCGCGGGCCGTTCGCGAGTATCTCGACACGCTGGACGAGGCCGCGTTCGGCGCGGCCAGCGAGGTCCAGCCCAAGTTCACCTCGCATTCCGACCCGGCCAGCCAGTGGACGGCGGCCCGAAAAGGACCAGCGTTCTTCAGTTATTCCGACAACTACCTGATCGATACGGACCACGGTGTGATCGTTGATGTCGAGGCAACAAGATCGATCCGGCAAGCTGAGGTCGGCTCGACCAAGACGATGCTGAAGCGCGTAAAAGAGAAGTTCGACCTCCACCCCGAGCGCCTGATCGCGGATACGGCTTATGGCTCGGGCCCGATGCTGGGCTGGCTGGTGGAGCGGAAGATCGCCCCGCACATTCCGGTCATAGACAAGGCCGGCCGCACCGATGGCACCTGGTCCCGCTCAGACTTCGAGTGGGACGCCGAGAACAACCAATATATCTGCCCGGAGGGTGAAGCGCTGAAGCAGTTCCGCCGGAACTATTCTGATCCCAAGCGAGGCCCGACCGGCGAAGGTGTCGCCAAATACCAAGCCCTGAAACACACCTGCCAAGCCTGCCCGTCCAAGCCGAAATGCTGCCCGAACGCCGACGCTCGAAAGATTGCCCGCGAGGAGCACGAAGACGCCCGGGACACCGCCCGCGCCATCCGAACAACAGAGCAATACGCGGTCTCGTCCAAGCTCCGAAAGAAGGTCGAGATGCTATTCGCCCACCTCAAGCGAATTCTTGGCCTCGGCAGGCTCCGACTACGCGGTCCATGCGGCGCGAACGACGAATTCCTCCTCGCCGCCACCGCCCAGAACCTCCGCAAACTGGCGAAGATCTTTCCCGCACCGCAGCAATCGCGCCCGGCCTGATAGGAAAGGCCCTCGCCACCTGTTCCGACGCCGATATTCTGCGCGAGCGAAAGGGTGTTTTTCCACAGAATCGACCAGGTGCCGTCGGTCCGCGTCGACTTGTCCCCTCTCGGGACATCGCTCCGCGATGCCCTGTCGGGCAATGGAAGACCGGGATGAAGGGAACGATCCCTCTCTTGCGCACCAGGCAGTTGAGGTTCTCTGCCGCGCCGTACGCGGTGTCCACTGCCCGGCAGGGCATCGCGGCACGCGATGTCCCGGGAGGGGGCCGTGACCCACGTCGCCTTCAGCCCGTGGCGTGTCCCGACGCGATCGATCATCGTCCGCGCGGCGCCGATCTCGGCCTGCCGGATGGACCGGGTCGCCTCCACATCCACGACGACGGCGTTGTCGGTGTCGATGAGGTCGTTGTTCGAGCAGGTGAACACCGCCGGCCCCTTCCGGGCCGCGGTCCACTGGCTGGCGGGATCGGAGTGCGACACGAACTTGGGCTTGGCCGGACTGGCCGCGCCGAACGCGTTCACGCATTCTCTCGTACCAATGGCGTTCATGCGCTCACCGTCGAGGGTCTCGGGATACTCTCTCACCGCGCGCGGTGCTTCTTGGAGGTCGATGGCGCTTGCATCCCACTTGGCCTGGGCACTCGAGTTCAGCTTGTCCACGTCCGCCATCCCTCTCGGGACCTTGCTGGCGCAAGGCCCTGCCAGGCAGTGGATCAGGCTCGCGTCGACGGCGAACCCGGCGCCGCCGACCGGACCCTCCTCGAGGCAGCGCTCCACCACGCCCTCGAAGACCAGCCGCAGCAGGTCGCTGTCGCGGAACTTGCCGTGCCGGTACTTTCGGATCGGTCGAATGGTCGGGCACCCGGCCGTCGAGGCCGAGCCGGCAGAACCATCGGTGCGCCAGGTTCAGGTGAACCTCGTCGCAAGGCCGGCGCTCCGAGCGGATGCCGGTGAGGTAGCCGATCAGCAGCATCCGGACGATCGGCTCGGGATCGATCGAGGGGCGTCCCAAGTGGCTGGACACCTCCGAGAATGCCCATTTCGGTGAGATGACGTGCGGCAGGCCGGGCGCGTCGCGCTCTGGCAGTCCTTTGGAGGGCCCTGCGGCCCGTTCAGCGTTCAGAAGGGAGCGGGTTTCGCCGTCCTTGCCGTCAGGCAGGCAGGGTCCGGCTCTGGAGCCATCGCAGTCGGGTCATGTTGTCGGCGATGTTGGCGAGCGTGATCGCGGCCCTGGCGCGGGCAAGGCCGATGGTGCGGATCGCCAGCCCCGTCCGGGCCTTCTGCTGTGCGAAGACATGCTCGACCTTGGAGCGGACCGTCGACTTGCGGCCGTTGGCACGCGACGTCTTCTGCGGCATCGGGCGGCCGCGGGGCTTCTTGCGGTGGACTTCGCTCTTCATCCCGTTCGCCGTCAGCCAGCGCTCGTTCTCCGCCGAGCGGCAGGCACTGTCGGCCCAGACGCCGCGGGCGGTATTGGCGGTCTGGATCAGCCCCTCGCGCAGCCGGGTGCCGTCGTGCCGAGCCGCATCCGTCACGATCCGGCGGCGGATCACCCCATGCATCCGGTCGATGCCGACATGCGACTTGTAGCCGTAGAGCGGGATTGCAATGTCGACCGGCTTCGTGCCGTCGGTCCGCGCCTTGGCCTTGCTGTACTTGACCGTCCAGCGGCCGTCGGTGTCCTTCTGAGCCGCCTTCGCAGACGTCTCCGGCCAGATCTCCGAGGCCGTCTTCCCGGCCTCGATCGCCGCCTTCTCGCCATCCGTGTTCCGCTGACGCGGTGCCGCGACGAGGCTCGCGTCCACGATCTGGCCCGACCGCGGGACGAACCCCGCCTGGTTGATCGCCATGTCCATCTCGGCGAACAGGGCATTCAGCGCATCGGCCGCGATCAGCGCCTCCCGGAAGTCCCGCAGCGTGTTCGCGTCCGGCACCGTGTCCGCGATCCCCAGTCCACAAAAGCGCATCCAGCTCAGCCGGTCCCGCACCATTCGTTCTGTCGCTTCCAAGCTCAGCCCGTGCAGGCTCTGCAGGACCAGCATCCGAAACTTCAGCACCACGTCCATCGCGGGCCGCCCGCCCTTGATCCCATGCGGCCGACGCACCGCCCGCTCCAGGATCGGCCGGAACCGCTCGAACTCCACCGTCCGGTCCAGCACCTCCAGCGGATCGCCCCCCGCCGAGATCTCCGCAAACCGATCCTCCACGCTCCAGAACCCCGACTGCTTCGCCATCTCCGCCTCCCCTGTCTCAAGCAGAGCGAAGCATCTCACGCCACGGCGCGATAGAGGTTTCCGGAGGTGTCCACCTTCGTCCAGCTGGTCGACGGCAAGCGCTTCCTCGGCTTGCCATATACCCCAGAGCGCCCAGGCATTGTTCGGATGGGTCTCAAGCGCTGCTTCGAATGCCTCGATCGCCCCAAGTGCGTCGCCGGCTTGAAGCCGCACCGCGCCCAGCGTCTGGCTGATCGGGTAGGACCAGTAGGGCGGCTCCATGTAGGGGATGGAAGCCTCCAGCCGGATCGCCTCGCCTAGGCTCCAAACTCATTGATTTACAGCCAGAACAAGACGGTCGCGGCGAGCGCCATGGCGGACAGGAAGACCTTTGGGCACCGGTCGTAACGGGTGGCCACGCGGCGCCAGTCCTTCAGGCGTCCGAACATGATCTCGATCCGGTTGCGCCGTTTGTAGCGTCGCTTGTCGTAGCGGATGGTCCTTTCGCGTGACTTCCGGCCGGGGATGCACGGCTTGATTTCCCTTGTTTCCAAGGCTTCGCGAAGCCAGTCTGCATCATATCCCCGATCACCAAGCAGCCAATCTGCCGCCGGCAGGCTGCTCACCAGCGCCTTGGCACCGGTGTAATCGCTGACCTGGCCGGCGGTCAGAAAGAAGCGGATCGGGCGCCCGATCGCGTCGGTGACGGCGTGCAGTTTGGTGTTCATACCGCCCTTCGTTCGGCCAATCAGCCTGCCACGCCCCCCTTTTTCAACCGCAGGCTGGAGGCCGTGCGATGCGCCTTGAGGTAGGTCGCGTCGATCATGATCGTCTTGTGGTCGGGACCCTCAGCGGCAAGCCCTGCCATGATCCGGGCGAAAACCCCCATGTCGCTCCACCGTTTCCAGCGGTTGTACAGCGTCTTGGCTGGACCGTATTCCCTCGGTGCGTCGCTCCAGCGTAAGCCATTGCGGTTGATGAAGATAATGCCGCTCAAGACGCGCCGATCATCCACGCGAGGGCGGCCGTGGCTCTTGGGAAAGAAGGGCCGAAGGCGCACCATCTGCACCTCAGTCAGCCAGAACAGGTTGCTCATGAATGTGGTCTCCTCACGGAGCCTGAATCACGCGAAACCTCTGAAATCAATGGGTCTGGAGCCTAGGTGATGCTCGGCCGCGCGCCAATCCTCGCTTGCCTGACTGATGCGGGCCTCTACGAGATGGACACCTCCGGAAACCTCTATCGCGCCGTGGCGTGAGATGCTTCGCTCTGCTTGAGACAGGGGAGGCGGAGATGGCGAAGCAGTCGGGGTTCTGGAGCGTGGAGGATCGGTTTGCGGAGATCTCGGCGGGGGGCGATCCGCTGGAGGTGCTGGACCGGACGGTGGAGTTCGAGCGGTTCCGGCCGATCCTGGAGCGGGCGGTGCGTCGGCCGCATGGGATCAAGGGCGGGCGGCCCGCGATGGACGTGGTGCTGAAGTTTCGGATGCTGGTCCTGCAGAGCCTGCACGGGCTGAGCTTGGAAGCGACAGAACGAATGGTGCGGGACCGGCTGAGCTGGATGCGCTTTTGTGGACTGGGGATCGCGGACACGGTGCCGGACGCGAACACGCTGCGGGACTTCCGGGAGGCGCTGATCGCGGCCGATGCGCTGAATGCCCTGTTCGCCGAGATGGACATGGCGATCAACCAGGCGGGGTTCGTCCCGCGGTCGGGCCAGATCGTGGACGCGAGCCTCGTCGCGGCACCGCGTCAGCGGAACACGGATGGCGAGAAGGCGGCGATCGAGGCCGGGAAGACGGCCTCGGAGATCTGGCCGGAGACGTCTGCGAAGGCGGCTCAGAAGGACACCGACGGCCGCTGGACGGTCAAGTACAGCAAGGCCAAGGCGCGGACCGACGGCACGAAGCCGGTCGACATTGCAATCCCGCTCTACGGCTACAAGTCGCATGTCGGCATCGACCGGATGCATGGGGTGATCCGCCGCCGGATCGTGACGGATGCGGCTCGGCACGACGGCACCCGGCTGCGCGAGGGGCTGATCCAGACCGCCAATACCGCCCGCGGCGTCTGGGCCGACAGTGCCTGCCGCTCGGCGGAGAACGAGCGCTGGCTGACGGCGAACGGGATGAAGAGCGAAGTCCACCGCAAGAAGCCCCGCGGCCGCCCGATGCCGCAGAAGACGTCGCGTGCCAACGGCCGCAAGTCGACGGTCCGCTCCAAGGTCGAGCATGTCTTCGCACAGCAGAAGGCCCGGACGGGGCTGGCGATCCGCACCATCGGCCTTGCCCGCGCCAGGGCCGCGATCACGCTCGCCAACATCGCCGACAACATGACCCGACTGCGATGGCTCCAGAGCCGGACCCTGCCTGCCTGACGGCAAGGACGGCGAAACCCGCTCCCTTCTGAACGCTGAACGGGCCGCAGGGCCCTCCAAAGGACTGCCAGAGCGCGACGCGCCCGGCCTGCCGCACGTCATCTCACCGAAATGGGCATTCTCGGAGGTGTCCACCTTCCTATCCAGCCGAAATGTGTCCACGGAACCGGGGAACTCCCAGGAACGACGTCACCGTTCTTCTTCGCGATCTCGCGCGGGCCCATCGCAGTCGGAGCCGTCGAAGCTGCCCTTACCGATCAGGCCGGCTTGGGCACCCTACCTCATCCTTGCCAGTTCACCGCGCCAGCCGGATCACGCCACCCGCCGTACTCCGCCATTTCGGCCTTGTTTCCCAGAGTGCCGAACCATAGACCCACCGTCGGAGATGTGGCCGAGTGGTCGAAGGCGCTCCCCTGCTAAGGGAGTAGGCGGGAAACCGCCTCGAGGGTTCGAATCCCTTCATCTCCGCCAACGCCTCATTTTCCCCAGTATCATCAGATGACGTCGAATGGGCTAAACACCCGTCCGGCATGAGACTTTAAGACCCCGGCGGTTCCGTTCGCTTTCATTCGGTATGCCTGCTATACGTTCCTTGCGTGGTATGGAACGTGGTAGGGCATCTATGGCAGCGCTGGGCGGAAAGCTGACGAAACGGCTGGTGGAGAACCATGGACCAGGACGGCACGGCGACGGCAGCGGCCTCTATCTCGTGGTGGACCCATCTGGCGCGCGGCGCTGGATCGTGCGCGTCACTATCAAGGGCCAGAAGAACCGTGCTGGTGCACCGCTGCGAACTGACTTTGGCCTAGGCGGCGCGGATGTCGTTACCTTGAACCAAGCGCGGGAACGGGCGCTGGAATATCGGCGCATGGCCAGGGTCGGCCTCAATCCCCGCTACAACGCACAGCGCGACATACCGACATTCGAGGAACTGGCGCGACAGGTGCATATCGACCGGCTGCCCACATGGAAGAACGCCAAGCACGGCGAGCAGTAGCTGAACACACTGCGCGACTATGCCTTCCCCAAGATCGGGCGCATGCCGGTGGACAGAATCGGGCAGCCCGAGGTGCTCATGTGCCTGTCGCCCATCTGGACGGCGAAGCATGAGACGGCGAGGCGGCTGGCCCAGCGTCTGAAGGCGGTTCTGGATGTGTGGCACGGTCCAAGGGTTTCCGAGCGGTGGTTCGGCTTGTCTGAACAGGTTTTGGGCGATTTCTAAGTGGTTGTCCGCCTTGGTTACGCCGCTACCGCTTCAGGCAACGACTGGTTAAAGTAGGCCGGATCGGGTGTTTTGCCGTCAAGCGATGAATGAGGGCGTCGGGTGTTGTAGAAGCCCAGATAGCGGCCGATAGAGGCGCGGGCCTCTGGGACGCTGGCATAGGCCCGCAGATAGACCTCCTCGTATTTGACGGTCCGCCAGAGACGCTCGACGAAGACATTGTCTCGCCACGCCCCTTTGCCATCCATGCTGATCTTGATCTCCCGGCTCGCCAGAACCTTGATGAAGTCGGTTGAAGTGAACTGGCTGCCCTGATCCGTATTGAAGATTTCGGGCGCGCCATGCTGCGCGAGTGCTTCCTCGACGGCTTCGATGGGCTCTGTTGCACAAATCCCGTGAGGGATTCATCTTGTGAATCCAGCGTGGTAGCTGGGATGCATGAGCAGACCGACACGCCCGAGCTACAAGACCAGGAACTGGCCAGCCTATAACGAAGCGCTCAAGCGCCGGGGCTCGCTGACCATCTGGTTCGATCCCACCATGACTTGGGATGCCGCACCGACAGGCAGGCGTGGCCGCCAGCGGACCTACAGCGACGCCGCCATCCAGTCGTGCCTGACAGTGAAGGTGCTGTTTGGCATGGCCCTGCGACAGACGACCGGGTTTGTCGAAAGCCTGTTGCGACTGGTGGGCCTCGACTGGTCGGTGCCTGACTTCAGCACGCTATCCCGACGCCAGCAGACCCTTGCCGTGAACATCCCCTATCGCGGCTCCAAGGGGCCGCTGCACCTGTTGATCGATAGCACCGGGATCAAGGTCGAGGGCGAAGGTGAGTGGCACGCCCGCAAGCATGGGGGCCCCAAAAGGCGGGTCTGGCGCAAGATCCATCTCGGGATTGACGAGGAAACCTTGGAAATCCGGGCTGTCGAGATCACCGGAAGCCACATTGGCGATGCACCGGTCTTGCCCGACCTTCTCGACCAAATCCCAGAGGGTCAGGAGATCGGCAGCGTCACGGCAGACGGCGCCTACGATACCCGCAAATGCCACGATGCGATCGCCGACCGCGGCGCCCATGCGGTCATCCCGCCCCGCAAGAACGCCAAGCCGTGGAAGGCCGTCACCGCAGGGGCCGCAGCACGCAACGAGGCGCTGCGGGCCTCCAAATACCTCGGCCGGGCGCTCTGGCGACGATGGAGCGGATACCACCGCCGAAGCCGCGTCGAGACGAAGGTGCACTGCATGAAACTGCTGGGCCAGCGGCTCATGGCACGAGACTTCGACCGTCAGGTCGCCGAACTCCAGATCCGCATCGCCGTCCTGAACGGCTACACCGCGCTCGGCATCCCTGTCACAGAGGTCGCAGGATAGGTCTGTCCGGGGAAAGGGGCAGCATGCCAATCAGTCGATTTGTGCAACAGAGCCGTCTGGATCGAGATCCGAAGGGCCATACCGGCATTATCACTCCCGTATACGCCACGTCATGCGGGATCGTGGCCTGACCGGTGGGCGGGGGTTTTCAATGTCGATCTTCCTCCCTCCTTTTTCCCTGACCCTTTCGACGCGTGACATTCATTCGGTCCGTGACGGTGTGGAACTTTGCGTCGATCCGCTGGCCCAAGTCAATTCTGCATGGCAGGATGACGCGATAAAAGACGCGTGTCGCAAGCGAAGGAACCGGCGCAGCGGTGTCTTGGAACACCGGCGAGATGAAACAGGCTAATCAACATACACTATGCGCCCAGGCGTTCGAGCAGCCGGACGTAGGCCTCCTGCCCGCGCCGGTAGACGTCGAGGCGGAAGAACTCGTCGGGGGCGTGCAGGTTCTCGTCGCCGTGGCTGAACCCGAACATGGTCGCGTGGACCCCCAGGACGTCGCGCAGGGTCGTCATGACCGGGATCGAGCCGCCGAGGCGCGTGCGGTAGGGCTCCGTGCCGTAGAGTTCGCGCAGTACCTCGGCCGCTACGGCGCTGGCGTTGTGGCCTGCGGGCACGAGGAACGGATCGGCCCGCCCGGAAGTGCGCACCAGCTCCGCCGTGACGCCCTCCGGCGCATGCGCCGCGACATGGGCCGCGATCGCGTCGAAGACGCGCTCGGGCGACTGGTCCGCGACGAGGCGGCAGGTGATCTTGGCGCGGGCCTCGGCCGGCAGCACGGTCTTGGTGCCCGCGCCCTGATGGCCGGAGGTCAGCCCGTTCACGTCGAGCGTGGGCCGCGTCCAAAGCCGCTCGTAGGTGCTGTATCCCGGCTCGCCCACGGCGGCGGGGGCGCCGGTCTCGGCGAGGTAGCCCGCCTCGTCGTAGGGCACGCGGGCGATGGCGGCGCGCTCCTCGCCGGTCAGGGGCAGGACGTCGTCGTGGAAGTCCGCGACCGTGACGGTGCCGCCCGCGTCCTTCATCGACGCGAGGAGCTGCGCCAGCGCCAGAGCCGGGTTGGCTATGCCCCCGCCGTGCAGGCCGGAATGCTGGTCGGCGCGCGGCCCGCGCACGATCACCTCCATGCAGACCATACCCTTGAGCCCCTCGACGATCTGCGGCTGCCCGGGCGACCATTGCAGCCCGTCGGCCGAGAAGATCATGTCGGCGGAAAGCCTCTTGCGCGCGGCCTCGATCGCGGGGGGCAGGTCGGGCGAGCCGATCTCCTCCTGCCCTTCGTAGAGCACCTTGACGTTGACCGGCAGCCGCCCGGTCGCGGCGAGCCACGCCTCGATCCCGAGGATCGAGCACATCATCCCGCCCTTGTCGTCGGAGGCGCCGCGCCCGTAGAGGCGCCCGCCCCGGATCTCGGGGGCGAAGGGCGGCGACGTCCATAGGTCGAGAGGCTCCGCGGGCTGCACGTCGAAATGGCCGTAGATCAGCACCGTCGGCTTGTCCGGTCCGGCATGGAGCCAGTCGCCGATCACGCAAGGATGGCTGGCCGTGGGCAGCAGCTCCACATGCTCCATCCCCGCCCGGCGCAAGCGCGCGGCCACCCACTCTGCGGCCCGCGCGACGTCCTGCGCATGCGCAGGATCGGCGGAGACGGACGGGATCGAGACCAGCTCGATCAGCTCGGCGACATGGGCGTCGCGGTGGGCGTCCAAATGCTCGATAGGGGTCATGCGCGCGCCCTCACTGTCCGTTGCGCGGCACGGTGCGGTCCCATTCGACGTGGTGGATCACCTCGTCCCCGTCGCGGCAGGTGACGGAGGCGCGGAAGCGGAACGCCTCGGCGGTGCAGGTCATCTCGGCCTCGCACTCGATGGTGGCGCGCCAGTCGCCGCGCTCGAACCCGGCGCGCTGCGACAGGCTGGCGCGCGCCGAGAGGGGGTCGTCGGGGTGGATCGAATGCAGCCGCTCGGAGGTCGAGGACAGGACCGTCCCGGTGTCGTCCAGACGCGACGACCCCACGGGGCCGAAAACGCCCCCGTCGAAGAAGACGCGGTGGTGGACGAGCCCCGTCTCCAGATCCGTGGCAATGGTGCGGGCCATGGCGCCTTCGCTCACCTGCGTGGTGCGCGGCGGGGGCGCCTCCGCCGGCGGCGGCATCTCGCGCGGCGCGGGGGCGTCCGGCGTGGCGGCGCGGATCGGGACGGCGAGCCGCGAGCGACCGGGCGCGATGGCCAGGCCGAGGGGCTCGGGACCGGGCCAGAGGACCGGCCAGTAGGCGGTCGCCACGTGCAGGCAGAGGCGGTGCCCCTTCGGCACGCGGTAGGCGCAGCCGTGCAGCGGCACCGTGATCGACAGGGGCTCGCCCGGCGTGACGGGGCGCGGGTCGGTGTCGCTCTCCAGATGGGCGAGGTTGGCGTAGCCGCGCGAGATAAGGGTCTGCGCACCGTCCGGCGCCTCGTCGTAGAGGAGTGCTGCGACCAGCCCGCCCGGCGCATCGGTCCGCGCCTCCAGCGTCAGCTCGGGCTGGCCCAGGATGTCGGTCCCGCTCTCCATCGGTTCGGACAGGAACAGCAGCGCGCCGCCCGCGTCGATCCGCCCGTCGACGGGCAGGTCGCCGGGCGTACCGAAGCCGCACATGTCCCCGCCTGCCATCCCGTAGGATTGCGGCGAGCGGACGTGCATCGCCTCGCCCTCCGCCGCATCGTCCCCCAGCGTGCCCGCGTTGAGCCACAGTTGGCGATCCGCCACGTTTGGGGAGGGCCACGCCGCCTCTTCGACCCAGCGGCCCGCGCGGTCCTCGTAGCGGCCATGGGGTGGATGGGCGTCGAGGATGAAGAACCTCAACGGCGGCTCTTCGGGCATGGGCCTGCCCTTCAGATGGTGGTCGAAGAAGCCGATCAGCTCGCCCAAGAAGTCGACCGTCGGCCCGGGGACGGCCTGGTGCGGGTAGAGATGCGCCCAGGGGCCCATCAGCAGCTTCACACGGTCCGCCATGTTCTCGGCGATGCGGAAGGGCGTATCGCGGAAGAGATCCGCCCAGCCACCGAAGAAGTAGATCGGCACTTGAATCGCGTCGTAATCCTCGCAGATCGACCCGTGGCGCCAGTGGTCGTGCGTCTGGTGCTCGGCCCACATGGCGGGCCAGAACTCCATCGCCTCCAGCCGCTCCTTCCACATCGGCCGCCAGTTCTCATCGCCTACGATCTCGGGATCGGGGGGCAGGGCGTTGAGCTCCTGCATGACCGAGCCCCACCAGAAGTTGTCGCCCGCCAGCCGCCCGCCGTAGAAGTGGATGTCCTCGCGCCAGCGGTCGTCGCAGCCCATGACGGGCGCGATCGCCCTCAGCGCGGGCGGGCGCATCGCGGCGATCTGGAACGAGTTGTAAGCGCCCCAGGACTTGCCGAACATCGCGACCTGCCCGTCGCACCAGTCCTGCGCGGCGATCCAGGCGATGACGTCGCAGCCATCGTCCAGTTCTGCCTGCGCGTACTCGTCGCGCATCACGCCGTCGCTGTCGCCATGGCCGCGGCAATCGACGCGCAGGCAGGCGTAGCCAGCCGCGGCCAGCGCCGGATGCATGGACTCGTCGCGCATACGCGTGCGGTCCCGGCGGCGATAGGGGATGTATTCCAGGATCGCCGGCACCGGAGCGCCCCGCGCGCCCTCCGGCAACCAGAGGCGCGCGGCGAGGCGGGCGCCGTCGGGCATCTCGATCCAGATCGTCTCGTGGTCCTCGATGGCGGTCATGGCCGGTCCTTCGCGGTCGGTGGAGGCGTGGCGCCCGGATCGAGCGGGTAGTGGCAGCGCCAGGCGCGCACTCCTTCGCCGGTCATGGCAGGCATCTGCGTCCGGCAGCGGTCCCGCACCCAGGGGCAGCGGGTGTGGAACTCGCACCCCGGCGGGCGCGCGAAGAGCGAGGGAACCTCGGCCGGCAAGGTGATGCGCGTCGCCGCGCGGTCCGGGTCCGGCTCGGGGTTCGCCGACAAGAGTGCTGCGGTGTAGGGATGGCGGGGTGCTGCGAAGACCTCGCGCGCGGGGCCCGTCTCGACGAAGCGGCCGAGGTACATGACCGCCATCCGGTCGGCGATGCGCCGCACGACGTGCAGGTTGTGCGTGATGACGAGCATCGACAGGCCCATCCGCGCGCGCAGGTCAGCCAGCAGGTTCAGGACCTCGCCCTGCACCGAGACGTCCAGGCCCGCCGTCGGCTCGTCCGCCAGCACCAGCCTGGGGTCGAGGGCGATGGCCCGCGCCACGCCGACCCGCCTGGCCTGCCCGCCGGAGAGCTGGTGCGGATAGCGCGCGGCGAAGGCGGCGGGCAGCCCGACGAGTCCGAGGAGACGATCCACCTCGGCTGCCAAGTCGCGCCCGTCCGCGCCATGGATGCGGAACGGCTCGGCCACCAGCGCGCCGACCGTGAGGCGCGGCGAGAGCGAGCCCACCGGATCCTGGAACATCATCGAGACTTCGCGCCGCA
Source organism: uncultured Alphaproteobacteria bacterium (assembly GCA_963722905.1). Lineage (GTDB taxonomy): Bacteria > Pseudomonadota > Alphaproteobacteria > Rhodobacterales > Rhodobacteraceae > CAVROT01. The sequence goes on from CAVROT010000015.1 coordinate 53,211, forward strand.
GCGCCTTCAGTTCGGCCCCGCGCACGCCCGCCACGTCGCGACCGGCGACCTCGATGCGACCGGCCGTGTGCGGGGTGAGCGCGCCGATGGCGCGGGCCAGCGTGGTCTTGCCCGACCCGCTCTCGCCCACCAGCGCGAAGGTTTCGCCCTCCCCCATCTCGAACGAGACGCCGGCGACGCCCAGGATGCTGGACGGGCGGCCGCGCAGGCGCCCGGCGAGGGTGCCGACGTCGAACGCCACCTCGACGTCCCGGACCTCGAGCAGGCTCATCCGCGGTCCCTCGGGGTGTCCGCCAGCCAGCAGCGGGCGTGGTGATCGCCCGTCACGGCGTGCAGCGGCGGCGCCTGCGTGCAGCGGTCGTGCGCCAGCGCGCAGCGGGGCGCGAAGACGCAGCCGGGCGGGCGGGCGCGCAGGTCCGGCAGCTCGCCCGGGATGGTGGCCATCGGGCCGTCCTCGTCGCCCGCCAGCGCTGGATCGCAGTCGAGCAGGCGCGCGGTGTAGGGGTGGCGGGGATCGTGGAAGATAGCGCGCACCGGGCCGCGCTCGACCACCTCGCCGGCATACATGACCACGACCGCGTCGCAGAGCTCGGCGATCACGCCCAGATGGTGCGAGACAAACATGATGGCGACGCCCGTCTCGCGCTGCAGTTCCCGCAAGAGCTCGATGGTCGCCACCTCCAGCGTGGCGTCCAGCGCCGTGGTCGGCTCGTCGGCGATCAGCAGGTCCGGCTCCATCATCAGGGCCATGGCGATGGCGACGCGCTGCTTCATGCCGCCCGACAGCTCGTGCGGGAACTGGCTCAGCCGCGCGGCCGCGTCGGGGATGCGCACCGCCTCAAGCATCTCGCGGGCGCGGGCGCGCTTGGCGGCCGCGCCGCGGCCGCTGCGGTACTGCACGTCGACCATCTGCGCGCCGATGGAGCGCACGGGGTTGAGCGCGCCCATCGGATCCTGAAACACCGTGGATATGCGCGTGCCGCGGATCGCGCGCATCGCCTTGGGCCCCTGCGCCGTCAGCTCGGTCCCGTCGAAGTCGATGGACCCCTCGGTGACGGTTCCGTTGTCGGCCAGGAGGCCGAGGATCGCGTTGATGAGCGTGGACTTGCCGCAGCCGGATTCGCCCACGATGCCGGTGATGCCGCGCTCGGGGATGTCGAAGCTGACGCCCGTCAGGGCGCGCAGCGTGCCGCCCTCGGTGGCGAAGTCGACCGCGAGGTCCCGGACGGACAGGACGCTCATCGGCCCTTGAGCCTCGGGTCGAACACGTCGCGCAGGGTCTCGCCCAGGAAGGTGAACCCCAGCGTGGCGACGACGATGGGCGCGCCGCCCGCCACGACGATCCAGGGCGTTTCGCGGATGTTGGAGAACCCGTCGTTGAGGATCGCGCCCCAGGAGGGCGTCGGCGGGCGCACGCCGAGGCCGAGGAAGGACATGCCCGCCTCGATGGCGATGACGACGGGGATGTCCATGGAGGCCAGGATGACCACCGGCCCGATCACGTTGGGCAGGACGTGCACGCGCAGGATCCGCGCCGTGGACGCCCCCATCGAGCGGGCCGCGTCGATATGCTCGGCCGAGCGCAGCGCCATGGTCTGCGTGCGCACGATGCGCGCGTAGCCGGGCACGTTCACCAGGATGACGACGACGACGACGGCCGTGATCGAGGGGCCGAACAGCGTCACCAGCGCGAGCGCCAGCATCACCGTGGGAAAGCTCTTCACCGCGTCGAAGACCAGCACGAGCACCGCATCGAGCCAGCGCGGACCGTAGCCCGCGATCAGCCCCAGCACCGCGCCGGATACGACCGAGACGACCGTGGCCCCGACCGCGACCGTCAGCGCAATGCGCGCCCCGTGCAGGACGCGGGAGAAGAGGTCGCGGCCAAGATGATCGGTCCCCATCAGATGCTCCCACGACGGCGCCTGAAAGCGGTCGCGCGGCGAGATGCGGGTCGGATCGGCCGAGGCGAGGACGTCCGCGAAGAGCGCCCCGAAGATCGCCGCGGCCACCAGCGCCAGTCCGAACGCGCCCAGCGGCTCGCGCAGCACCCGGCGCAATGCCATGGCGCGCGGCGCGCGGCGCGGGGGGTCAGAGGCCGCGGCGGACACGGGGATCCAGCGCACCGATGGCGAGGTCGGCGGCGATGTTGGCCAGGACGAAGAACACGGTCGTCACGAGGACGGCGCCGGTCACGAGGGGATAGTTGCGGGTCAGGATCGCGTCGTAGACGAGCTTGCCGATGCCGGGCCGCGCGAAAACGATCTCGGCGAAGACGGCCGAGGAGATCATCTGGCCGACCCCGATCCCCAGCAGCGTGATCGTCGGCAGGATCGCGAGCGGCAGCGCGTAGCGGTAGACGATGCGCCCCTCGGTCAGTCCGAAGGCCCGCGCGGTGCGGACGTGGCTCGATTCCAGCACCTCGAGCATCGAGGCACGCACCAGCCGCGCGATGTAGCCGACCCAGCCGAACCCCACGGCGAGCGACGGCAGGATCAGGTGCACGAGCTGATCGCCGAGGTCCCCGGGCGCGCCCGCGCCGATCGCCGGCAGCCAGCGCAGCGAGACCGAGAAGATCAAGAGCGCGTAGATCGCCACCACGAACGACGGCACGGCGATGACCGCGACCGAGATCACGCCGACGATCCGGTCCGCCCAGGAGCCACGGCGCACCGCCGCGAGGCACCCCAGCGGGATTCCAAGCGCCACCGACCAGACGATCCCGCCCGCGATCAGCGCCAGTGTGAACGGCAGCTGCTCCAGCACCACCGTCAGGACGGGGCGGTTCGACAAGACCTCCGTGCCCAGATTGCCGGTCCAGGCGCCTGAGTAGAAGTTCCAGAACTGCGCCCAGATCGGCTGGTCGAGGCCCATGCGCGCACGCAACGCCTCGATCATCTCCGGCGTGGCGCGGGGGCCGAGCGCGACCGAGGCCGGATCTCCCGGCACGACGTAGATCATCGCGAACAGGGCCGCCATGGCGAGGCTGACGATGACCACGCCGAGGGCCAGCCGGCGCAGCGCGTAGATCAGCACCCGCCGGCCCTCCTCCTCACGAGGTCGGCCGGAACTCTGCCAGGATCGGCCCCCCGTCGGGCTTGAGCGCGGGCTCGATGCCGGGACCGTGCAGGACGCCCACGACCTCGTGGGTGAGGAAGACGTAGGAGCCGCTCTCGTCCATCAGGTCCTGCATCCGCTCGATCGTCGCGGCACGCGCCTCGGGGTCGATCTCGACCAGCGACGCGTCGTAGAGGTCGCCGTACTCGGGATTGTCCCACCGCTCCCAGTTCCACTTGCCGATCTGGTCGGGCGTGAACCAAGCCACCGGGAAGGACGGGTCGGGGAAGGACGAGAACCGCTGCAAGAAGAGCTGCATGTCGTCGTAGTAGTCGCCCTCCTCCGAGCCAAGGGTCCAGAACGTGCCGCTGTCGTTCTGCTTGATCTCCACCTGGATGCCGACGTCGGCGAGGTTGGCCTGGATCACCTGTGCCGCCGTCAGCCGGTCGGACTGGTTGAGGATGTCGAGCGTGATCGAGAGGTCCGAGACGCCCGCCTCGGCCAGAAGCTCGCGCGCGCGGTCCGGGTCGTAGTCGTAGGTGACCCCGTCGCGATGCCCCGGCAGCCCCGGCGCGACGACCCCGGTCGACACCTCGGCGGCGCCGAAATAGGCGGCGTCGACCACCGCCTCGCGGTCGATCGCGTGCTGCACGGCGCGCCGCACCATCGGGTCGTCGAAGGGTGCCACGTCCTGGTTCATGCCCATCCAGACGAAGGCCAGCGACGGCTTCTCGATGACCGTCGCGCCCTGGGGCGGATCCTCCTTCAGCCGCGGGAGCGACGAGACGGCGGTCCAGGTGTGGTCGAGATCGCCGGATTCGAAGCCGCGCTCGGCCGTGCTGGGGTCCTCGATGGGGATGATGTGGATCTCCTCGAAGCCGCCCGGCTCTCCGGGCCAGTCGGGATTGCGCGTCAGCACCGTGCGCTGCTTGGGCACCCAGTCGGTCAGCAGGTAGGGGCCCGACATGCCCAGCGGCGGGATGCCCAGCCGGCCCTCAGAATCTGCCACGGCCTGCCGCGACAGGATGCACGAGCGGCCGGTGGGCAGGGTCGAGGTGAAGAGCGGCGCGAACGCCTCGGTCAGACGGATCACGCCGGTGCGCTCGCCGGTAACCTCAACCCGGTCGAGCGCCGCCCACTCGGTGGCGTAGGCGCTCTCGACCTTCGGGTCGACGAACCGCTCGATGGAAAACTTGACGTCCTCGGCCGTCACCGGGCCGTAGCCGTCGGTGAACTGCAGCCCCTCCATCAGCTCGAACTCGACCTCGGTGTCCGATACCTGCTCCACGCGGGAGGCCGCGACGGGCTTCCACCCCCATTCGTCGCCGGCGACCGGGCCGACGAGCGGGGCGAAGATCGCCATCATCACGTCCTCCTCAGGGATGGCGAGGAGATAGGCAGGATCGACGGTCTGGAGGTCGGAATAGGACCGGATGCGCAGGACTCGGCCGTCCTGGGCCAGGGCGTAGCGCGGCATCGCGGCGCCCAGGACCCCGGCCGCGGCGCCGGTGGCCAGGACCTGACGGCGCGACGGCCTCCAGCCTTTCGTATGTGCGATCTCGGTCATCTCCATCTCCCTCGGACCTAACGTCATTGGGAGAAGTTAACACCACTCCGGGCACATCTGTCCAGTCCTCGGTGACGGGACGGCGGACGTCGCCCGCGGGCTATGGACAACCGTGTCCAGACACCGCTAGCTTGGCCGCAGCGGAGGAATGGCGATGCAGCATTACCGGGTGATCGTGATCGGCGGCGGCGTGGTGGGGGCGAGCGTCCTCTACCACCTGGCGCGCAAGGGCTGGACGGACGTCGCGCTGATCGAGCGCAGCGTGCTGACCGCGGGCAGCTCTTGGCACGCCGCGGGCGGCTTCCACGCGCTCAACGCCGACCCGAACATCGCGCAGCTCCAGTCCTACACCATCGACCTGCTGTCGGAGGTCGAGCGAGAGTCGGGCCAGTCCGTCGGGATGCACATGACCGGCGGGCTGACGCTGGCGGGCACGCCCGACCGCTGGGAATGGCTGCAATCGGCCTACCGCACCTTCCAGTCCATCGGCATCGACGACGTGCGCCTCGTCACCCCCGAGGAGGCGGCCGAGCTCTGCCCGATCATGTCGCCCCACGGGATCCTCGGCGGCATGTGGGCCGACCGCGAGGGCTACATCGACACCACGGGCACGGTGCACGCCTATGCCGGCGCGGCACGAAAGCGCGGGGCCACGATAATAGAGCACAACCGCGTCCTCGCCCTCCACCGCCGGGCGGACGGCTGGCGCGTCGAGACCGAGCAGGGCGAGTACACCTGCGAGCACGTCGTCAACGCCGCGGGCCTCTGGGCCAAGCAGGTGGGCCGAATGGCCGGGATCGAGCTGCCGGTGAGCCCGCTCAACCACCACTACCTCATCTCCGACACGATCCCCGAGATCGCGGCGCGCGACAGCGAGCTGCCGCTCGTCGTGGACCTCGAGGGGTTCACCTACATGCGCCAGGACCAGCAGGGGTTGCTGCTTGGCGTATACGAGATCGACCATCAGCACTGGATGCAGGACGGCGCCCCCTGGGAATACGGGTTCGAGCTCCAGCAGGAGGACCCCGACCGGATCGAGCGCGAGCTGACCCTGGGATTCGAGCGCTACCCGGCCCTCCAGGAGGTCGGCGTCAAGACCTGGGTCAACGGCGCCTTCACCTTCTCGCCCGACGGCAACCCGCTGGTCGGGCCGGTGCGCGGCGTGCCCGGCTACTGGTGCGCCTGCGCGGTGATGGCGGGGTTTTTACAGGGCGGCGGGGTGGGCAAGTCGCTGGCCGAGTGGATCATCCACGGCGAGCCCGAGGCGGACGTGTTCGGCATGGACGTGGCCCGCTACGGCGAGTTCGCCGAAAACCGCCGCTACATCCGCGAGACGACGGGCCAGTTCTACACCCGCCGTTTCGTGATGACCTATCCCAACGAACAGCTCCCGGCGGGCCGGCCGGCCAAGGTGACGCCCGCCCACGACGCGATGACGGCCGCGGGCGCGCGGTGGGGCGCGACCTACGGGCTCGAGGTGCCGCTCTATTTCGCGCCCTCGCCCGAGTTCGAGGAGGCGCCAACGCTGCGCCGCTCCAACGCCCACGAGGTGGTGGGCGAGGAGTGCCGCACGGTGCGCGGCGCCTGCGGGCTCCTCGACATCTCCGCATTCTCCCGCTTCGAGGTGACGGGGCCGCGGGCGGCGCAATGGCTGGACCGCATGATGGCGTCCAAGCTGCCCGCGCCGGGCCGCGCGCGGCTGGCGCCGATGCTGGCGCCGGACGGGCGGCTCAAGGGGGATCTGACGCTCTTCAACTGGGGCGAGACTCCGGGCGCTGACGGCGCGGCGCCGGGCGGGGACCGCTACTGGATCACCGGCTCCTACTACTTGCGCGCGTGGCATATGCGCTGGTTCATGGACCACATGGAGGAGGGCGTGCACCTCGCCGACCTCTCGGACCGGGTGGTGGGGTTCTCGCTCTCGGGGCCCCGGTCGCGCGAGGTGCTGGAGCGGGTGACGGAGCACGGCGTGACCCTGCCCTTCATGGGCTGCGGGCAGATGGATGTCGGCCTTGCCCGCGCGCATGTCGGCCGGCTCTCGGTCTCGGGCGAGCTTGGGTATGAGATTCACGTCGACGCGATGCAGCACGTCCCCCAGCGCCGCGCGCTGCTCAAAGCGGGCGCGGATCTCGGCCTGCGCGAGGTCGGGTTCAACGCGCTCCTGTCGCTGCGCCTGGAAAAGAGCTTCGGTATCTGGTCGGCCGAGTTCACCCAGGGCTACACCGCCGCCGAGACGGGCATGGACCGCTGGATCGACTGGTCCAAGGAGTTCACCGGCCGCGCGGCCGCCCATGGCGCGAACCCCTCGCGCCGGATCGTCACGCTCGAGGTCGACGCGGACGACGCCGACGCGAGCGGGTTCGAGCCGATCTGGCAGGACGGCAAGCGCGTGGGCTTCGTGACCTCCGGCGGCTACGGGCACACGCTCGGGCGCAGCCTCGCCATGGGGATGGTCTCGGCGGAGGCGGCGGAGGTCGGCGCGGCGCTCACGATGCACGTGGTCGGGCGGGAGCGGGGCGCGCGCATCGTGCCCCCCTCGCCCTACGACCCCGAAGGCCGGGCGATGCGCGCGGACGCACCCTCGTCCGCGACGCACCCATGACCGAGGCCCCGCCCCCCGACGCGTCCCCCGACGCCCCCATGGCCGAGACGCGCCGCCGCGGCGGCGGGCGCCGTGGCCGGGCCGCGTCCGTCTCGGCCGGGGAGGGCGCGCGGGAGACGAACTATCACGACCTGCGCAACCCGTTCCCCGCCGTCCCCGTCTTTACCCAGGATCGCATCGAGGCGATGCACGAGGCCGCCTTGACGGTGCTCGAGGAGCTGGGGATGAAGGTCCTGCTGCCCGAGGCGCGTGATATCTACGCCGCCGCAGGCGCGCGCATCGACGGCGAGATGGTCCATCTGGGCCGCGACATCGTCGAGGCGGCGCTGGCCACCGCGCCCAAGGGGTTCGACCTGCGCGCCGGATCGCGGGCCAAGGACCTGCGCATGGAGCTGGGTCGCCTCGTCATCCAGCCCGGCGCGGGCGCGCCCCATGCGGACGACCACGTCCGGGGCCGGCGGCCCGGCGACCTGGAGGCGTTCGACGACTTCACCCGCCTCAACCAGCATTTCGACGTCCTCCAGATGCTCTCCCCCTCGGTGGAGCCGCAGGACGTTCCCCCGCACGAGCGCCACTACGCGACGATGCGGTCCTCGCTCACCCTCTCGGACAAGGTGCCGTTCGTCTTCTCGCGCGGCAGCCCGCAGATAGCCGACGCCTTCGAGATGATGCGCCTGGCGCGCGGGCTGGATGCGGACGCCTTCTCCGCCGAGCCATGGTGCTTCACGATCATCAACACCAACTCGCCGCGGATGCTCGACATCCCGATGGCGCAGGGCCTGATCGACTTCGCCCGCGCGGGGCAGGCCTCCATCGTCACGCCGTTCTGCCTGATGGGCGCGATGGCGCCGGTGACGGTCGCGGGCGCGGTGACGCTCAGCCACGCCGAGGCGATGGCGGCCATCGTGCTGACGCAGCTGGCCCGCCCCGGCGCGCCGGTGCTCTACGGATCGTTCACGTCCAACGTCGACATGAAGTCGGGCGCGCCGGCCTTCGGCACGCCCGAGCACGTGAAGGCGAACCTGGCCGTGGGCCAGATGGCGCGCCTGTTGGGCCTGCCCTGGCGCAGCGCCACCGGCGCGGGCGGGCCGGTGAATGACGCCCAGGCCGCGCACGAGACGCAGTTCGGCGCCTGGGGCGTGGTGCTGGCCGGCGCCACGGTCCTCATCCACGGCGCCGGCTGGATCGAGGGCGGCCTGACGGTCAGCTTCGAGAAGATGATCACCGACCTCGAGGCGATGCAGGTCTTCGCCGAGCTCTGCGCCCCCACCCCCGCCGGCGAAGCCGAGATCGCCATGGACGCGCTGCGCGAGGTGGCGCCGGGGGGCCATTTCTTCGGCTGCGACCACACGATGGAGCGGTTCTCCACCGCATTCTATGAACCCCTCGTCGCGGACTGGTCCAACCTCGGGACCTGGCAGGAACGCGGCGCGCGCGATGCCGACGCGCGCGCCACCGACGTCTGGCAGCGCATCCTGCGCGAGTTCCGCCCGCCCGCGACCGACCCGGAGCGCATCGCCGCGCTCGACGACTTCATCGCGAGGCGGCGTGCCGATGGCGGCGCACCGCCCGTCAGCTAGGGGAGCCGCGACATGGCCTTCGACGACACCGTCCGCATCCGCCGCATCGACGCCGCCGGGGTCTCCATGCGCATCGCCGTGGCAGGCCCATCGCGGGGGGACGCACCGGATATCGTATGGATCCCCGGCGGCGACGCCCCGGCGGAGTACTACCTCGAGCAGTGGGCGCGCTTCGGGGCGTATCGCTGCATCTCCTACGACCCGCGCGGCGTGAGAGAGACCACGGCGCCGCCTCCGCCCTGGACGATCGAGGAGATGGCCGCCGATTGCGCCGCGGTGATCGAGGCCACCTGCGACGGCGCCGTGATCCTGACCGGCCTGTCCATGGGCGGTCTGCTGACCCAGGCCGTCGCCTGCGCGCGCCCGGACCTCGTGCGCCTGGCGATCCCCATGGGCACGGCCGCCTACATAGACGGCTTCACCCGCGACTGGATGCAGGCCGAGATCGACATGCGCCGCGAGGGCCGCTCCATCGACGGCATGATGGCGACCTGCCACTACGCCGCCTTCGCCTACCCCACCGCCGCCCTGGGCGATCCGGAAGTCTGGGCCCGCGTCAAGGCCGCCTACAGCGTTCGCTTCGGCGAGCGCGCGCCCGAGGATCTGATCGCTCAGTGGCAGGCCTGCCTCGACTATGACGGCCGCGCGGCGCTGCGCCGCTGCGAGGTGCCGATGCACGTCGTGGCCTTCGCGCAGGACATGCAGACGCCGCCCGCCATGTGCCGCGAGGTCTCGGACCTGGCGCGGCGCGGCGTCTTTCACGAGGTGCCGGGGCTGGGCCACGTCAGCCACGCGCGCCATGCGCCGGACACGGTGGCGTCGCTCCTGCACGGGATCATCGCCGGGGCCGCGGCGTGAGCGCAATCGTGCCCCTGCGTGCCGCGGCAAGCGATCCGCCCGCCGGCAACGTCAAGGTCACGCGCGACGACTGGCTGCGCCTGGCGCTCGACGTGCTCGTCTCGAACGGGATCGACGCGGTAAAGGTGCTGCGCCTGTCGCGGCGGCTCGATGTCTCGCGCTCGTCGTTCTACTGGTATTTCGGCTCCCGGCAGGATCTTCTGGATGCGCTGCTGGCGCATTGGGACGCCACCAACACCCGCGCCATCATAGAGCTGGCGAGGGCGCCGCAGCCGACAATCACGGCGGCGGTCGCGCATGTCTTCCGCGCCTGGATCGATCCCGCGAAGTTCGATCCCCGGCTCGATTTCGCAGTGCGCGAATGGGCGCGCCATTCGGGCCCGGTGCGCCGCCTGCTCGACCGCGCGGACGATGAGCGCCTGCAGGCGCTGCGCACGATGTTCGCCCGCCACGGCTACGACGAGGCCGAGGCCGACGCCCGCTCGCGCGTGCTCTATTTCATGCAGATCGGCTACTACGCGCTCGATCTGAGCGAACCGCTCGAGGACCGGCTCGCGCGCGTGCCGGACTATCTGCTGTCCTTCACGGGACGCCAGGCGTCCGAGGAGGAGGTGGAGAGCCTGCGTGCCGAGGCGCATCGGGCCGCGGCCACGCGGGGCTGACGGGATCCGCGATCCTTTTCGGGCGGCGCTATTCCGCCGCGCGCTTGGCGCTGGAGGGGACGCGCGGCCAGCGCGGCTGGCGACGGGCCGAGCCGAGACCCGCGTAGGACGCGATCGCCGTGGGCGCCGGCGAGCTCGACCGCTTGCTCTCGCACGCGCGAAGCGGCATTCCGCACATGCGGGCGGCCGTCGCTCCGGGTGTCCTGCAGATGTTCCCCGCCGTCGGCCAGCTCGAGATACTGCGAAACTGAGGCGGCACCGTCGACGTTACGCCCAACAGCTCGCCGCCGATCGGGATGACGCTCTTCGAGGGGCCCTGCACGAGGCGCGTCGCGAGAGGCGTCGCCGCCTTGTTGGTTAGCGCGTACCCGAGGGTGCCCCACCCCTCTAGGTGGGCGCACATGTTGTCGCGGGGACGCCGCGTCGCTCGGCGGGTTTCGTGACGTCGAGCCACGTCGGCCCTGCGGTCGAGCGCCCCGTGGCGCTCGAGCTCGTCTCGGAAGCACTCGGGGTGGGCACCGAGGTCACGCTCGTGCATCTGGGTGCCGAGATGCGCGCGACGCTGGCGACGCCCGCGCACTCGATCACGACGGAGGACAGCTCGATGAGTGAGGCGAGCTGGATCGACCCCCCCCGCTACCCCCCGGCGCTGTCCAAGGGCGCGCTTGACATTCGTCTGTCGACGCCGGGGCCGCTCGAATGGCTTACCGTAGACCTGAACGCCGGGATGGCACGATGCGCCCCGAATGGTAAACTGGCCGGCTATGATCCGTGTCCTGCCCGCGCCGCCGCCGTCGGCTATCAGATCGCCGCCGATTGCCCCCTCCTCGTCGGGGTGACGGCTCAGGTCCAGCCGGATGGAGGACGCAGGAATGGGACGTAGGAAACACAAGCCGGAGGAGATCGTCGCGAAGCTGCGGCAGGTCGACGTGCTGGTATCGCAGGGCCGATCGGTGGCCGAGGCGGTGCGGTCCATCGGGGGTGAGGCATGAGCCCGCCATTTGTCCGGGGGCCATGCCGAACCAGTTCACCCACCATCGGTGGCGCAAGGAGTTCGGCGGGCTGAAGACCGACCAGGTGAAGCGGCTGAAGGAGAACGAGCGGCTGCGCAAGGCCGTCTCCGATCTGACGCTTGAGAAGCTGATCCTTCGGGGTGAGGCCCGAGGCCGAATGCCTCGGGAAACTTCCAGGCCCCGCCCGCCGCCGGGCCTGCATCGATCACGTCAGGAAGAAGTTCGCTGTCTCGGAGCGTTTCGCCTGTCGCGTGCTGGGCCAGCATCGCTCGACCCGGCGGAAGGCACCGCGCGGGCGGGCTGACGAGGAGGCGCTGACCGCGGACATCGTCGCGCTGGCCAGCCAGTATGGGCGCCACGGCTATCGCCGGATCGCGGCCCGTCTCCGGGATGCCGGGTGGACGGTGAACGTGAAGCGTGTCGAGCGGATATGGCGGCGGGAGGGGCTGAAGGTGCCGCAAAAGCAACCCGGGAAGGGCCGGCTCTGGCTGAACGAGGGGTCCTGCATCCGTCTCCGGCCCGAGCGTGCGAACCACGTCCCCCTCTCGGGACATTGCTGCGCAATGCCCTGCCGGGCAGCGGGATCCTGCGACTTCGTCGAGAGCCGGACCCATGACGGGAGGACGTTCCGCATGCTCGGTGTCATCGACGAGTTCACCCGCGAATGCCTGGCCATCCGGATCGACCGGAAGCTGAACTCGACCACCGTGATCGATGTCCTGACCGATCTGTTCATCCTTCGGGGCGTGCCCGGCCATGTTCGGTCGGACAACGGCCCTGAGTTCGTCGCCAAGGCGGTTCGCGGCCGGATCGAGGCCGTGGGAGCGAAGACGGCGTTCATCGAGCCGGGCGGTCCCCTCTCGGGACATCGCCATGCGATGCCCTGCCGGGCAGTGCATGGGAGAACGGCTATTGCGAGAGCTTCGACTCGAAGCTCCGCGACGAGCTGCCCGACGGCGAGATCTTCTGTTCCCTCGCCGAAGCCCGCGTGGTGATCGAGCCATGGCGGGACCATTGCGACACCGCACGGCCTCACTCATCGCCGGGCTATCGACCGCCAGCGCCAAAGGCCGTCCATTGGACGTCACGCAATACAGGATCGACCACGCCGACGCCCGCCGCAGTGGTGCCGAGGCCCGTCATGCCCCAAGACCGAAACCGGACCACCCGATAGGGGCAGGCAGCAGGGACGCACCGGTGGGCACGAATTGCGAAATGAAATCTCGAACGAAGGGGGTCTTCCCCGAGCCAGCGGCTGGCAACTACGCAGAGATTTGCGCTCGCGCCCATGGACGAGTCGACCTGCTGAATGACCGCCGTCGACGCGCCCCTTCCGGTCAGTGTGTCGACAGAACCTCCTCCGGACCCGGCCACCGCCCAATGAACAGCGGGTGAAGGTGTCCCGACCGATCCTGTCCCGCATCCGCATACGTCCCCCACCGCCGCCTAGTTCCGACTGGACTTCGCTTCGCGCCGGAGCGGTACTGCGCGGACCGACCGACGCAGTCGCCGGTGGTCGCTTCCCGTCCGGACGTCCGGGCTTTGCCCGGTAGCGGGGGCATGACGCTCCTGCCGCAAGGTGAAGGAGATCGACATGGCGACGAAGACCCCCAGGACGAAGACGACGAAGAAGGATCGGCTGGTACGGCTGCTTTCGGCGAAGGCGGGCGCGGATGCCGCCTCGCTGGGCGCCAGGCTCGGCTGGCAGGCGCATACGACGCGGGCGGCGATCACGGGGCTGCGCAAGGCGGGCTACGAGATCGCGGCGGAGAAGACGGGGCCGGGCAAGGCGACGCGGTACCGGATCGTCGGACAGCCGGAGACGGGCGAGGCGGACAGGCTCCCTGCCCCGGCTGCGGCAGCCACGAGCACGAAGACGCAGGCGGAGGCGGCCGATGCCGGGTAAGGCCGATCCGGAACGGGGCGCGGTCCGGGAGGAGTGGGAGGCGGCCTTCGGGTCGCCTCCGCCGCCCCACCTGTCCGTGGCGTTCATGCGGAAGGCGCTGGCCCATGACGTCCAGTGCCGGGCGGATGGCGGTCTCCCGCCGGCCGCCCGCCGGGCCCTGCGCCGGATCGCGGGCGGCGAGGGCGTCGCCGAGAGCACCCGTGCGCGCGTGAAGCCCGGCGCGCAGCTCGTGCGGGAGTGGAACGGGCGGACCTACCAGGTCGAGGTCGTGGACGGCGGCTACCGCATAGACGGCCGGACATGGCGGTCGCTCTCGGCCATCGCCAGGCACATCACCGGGACGATGCGGTCGGGGCCGCGCTTCTTCGGGCTCGCCGACCGCGCCAGGGGGCGGCCGTGACCCGGACGCCCATGGGCCAGGCTTCTACGACCCGGACCCGCTGCGCGATATACGCGCGCAAGAGCTCGGAGGACGGGCTGTAGCAGGCGTTCAACTCGCTCGACGCGCAGCGCGAGGCCTGCGCGGCCTATGTCGCGACCCAGCGGCACGAGGGCTGGGTGCTGCTGCCGGATGTCTACGACGATGGCGGGCTCTCGGGTGGCAGCCTCGCGCGGCCGGCGCTCCAGCGGCTGATAGCCGACCTCCGGGAGGGGCGGGTCGACCGGATCGTGGTCTACAAGATCGACCGGCTGACCCGCTCGCTGTCGGACTTCTCGAAGATCGTCGACGCGCTCGACGCGGTCGGGGCGTCCTTTGTGTCGGTCACGCAGTCCTTCAACACCGCGACCAGCATGGGACGGCTGACGCTGAACATGCTGCTGAGCTTCGCGCAGTTCGAGAGAGAAGTGACCGCCGAACGCATCCGCGACAAGATCGCGGCGTCCAAGCGCAAGGGATTGTGGATGGGCGGGCAGGTCCCGCTCGGCTACGACGCGGACGGGCGGACCCCGAAGATCAACGCGGCGGAGGCGGTGACCGTGCGAACGCTCTACGCGCTCTACGAGCGGCTGGGCACCGTCCGGGCGGTGAAGGCGGAGGCCGACCGGCAGGGCCTGCGCACCGGACGGCGCGAGACGAAAGACGGGCGCGTGCGGGGCGACGGCACCCTCGCGCGCGGCCACCTCTACCAGATCCTGACCAACCCGCTCTATGCCGGGCGCATCCGAGATCGCGGGCAGGTCCATGACGGCCAGCAACCGGCCATCGTCGCGCCCGGCCGGTGGGAGGCGGTCCAGGCGCAGATGGAGGACGGCGCCGCGCGGGGTCGGGGCGCGGCGGCGGCGCCCGGGCGCTCGCCGCTCGCGGGCAGGCTGCGCGACGAGACCGTGGATCGGCTCACGCCGACCCATGCGAAGACGAGGGCCGGTACGCGGCGGCGCTACTACGTTTCCCACAGGCTGATCGCCCGGAGCGGCGAGGGGCCGCCGGATGGCTGGCGTCTCCCGGCCGCGGAGTTGGAGAGTTGCGTGGCGGAGCTCGTCGGCGACGTGCTCGCGGTGCCCGGATTCGCCGCCGCGCTGCGGCCCGATGCAAGCGCAGCGCAGATCGGCGAGGCCGCGCGCGTCCTCCAGGCCGTCGCGACGACGACCGACCAGACCGAACGCCTCGCGCTCGTCGGCCGGATCGACATCGCGCCGGGACGGCTGACCCTGATGCTCGACCCGCCGGCCATCGCCGCCCGCCTCGGCACCGATCCCGACGGGCTTGACCCGGACTGCCTCGCCTCCGAGCATCTCTTCCGGCTGCGCAAGCGCGGGGTCGAGACGAAGCTCATCCTAGCCGGGGCCCCCGGCGCGCGGGACGACATCCTGATCCGCAACATCGCCCGCGCGCACAACTGGCTCGAGCGGATCAAGCGCGGCGACATCTACAAGCAGATCGCCACGGATGAGGGCATCTCCACCTCGCGCATCCAGAAGACGGTCGACCTCGCCTGCCTCGCTCCCGATCTCGTCGCCGACATCCTCGACGGCAAGCAGCCCCTCGGCTTCACCACCGAATGGTGCAAGACCCACGATCTGCCGTCGGACTGGGATCAGCAACGCGCGCTCCTCCGCGCCCTCTGATCGCCCATCCCCACACCTCCGCTCGCCAAAACGCCAAAACGCCAAACGCAGACCGCAGCCGCAATGCGCGCTGCATTGGGGTGGGTAGTTCGGTCTTCAAGAAGGGGCCGGGGCCGTAACCCACGGAAACCGCGCGACACACCTCTGGGGGTCGTGTCCCGGGGCGTGGTGTAGCTGAGGCGGTCATCGGGTTTCTCGGTAGGGTCGGGTTGCGAACGCCAACCTGAACCGAGGGATGACCCCGATGACCAAACCCATGATGAACCTGCGCGAGCTGGTGGAGAAGAGCGGTGACGCGGATCTTCTGCGCGAGATGATCGGTTTCGCCGCCGAGCGACTGATGGAGCTCGAAGTTGGCGGCCAGACGGGTGCCGCTTATGGCGAGAAGAGCCCTGATCGTCAGGCGCAGAGGAACGGCTACCGGGACCGGGACTGGCAGACGCGCGCCGGGAACGTGGAACTGCGCATCCCGAAGCTGCGCACGGGCAGCTACTTTCCGTCGTTCCTGGAGCCCCGCCGGGCCACCGAGAAGGCGTTGACGGCCGTGATCCAGGAAGCCTACGTTCATGGCGTCTCGACGCGCGCCATGGACGATCTCGTGCAGGCCATGGGCGGAACAGGCATCTCCAAGAGCCAGGTCAGCCGGCTGTGCGAGGAGATCGATGATCGGGTCGACGCTTTCCTGACGAGGCCGATCGAAGGCGAATGGCCCTACCTCTGGATCGACGCGACCTACCTGAAGGTGCGCCAAGGCGGCCGGATCGTCAGCGTCGCGGTCACCATTGCGGTCGGCGTGAACACCGACGGTCGTCGCGAGGTGCTCGGGATGGCCACCGGCCCCTCGGAGGCCGAGACGTTCTGGACCGACTTTCTCCGCGATCTCGTGCGCCGAGGCCTGACGGGCGTGAAGCTGGTGATCAGCGATGCGCACGAAGGCATCAAGGCCGCCACAGCCCGCGTCCTGTCCACCACGTGGCAGCGCTGCCGGGTACATTTCCAAAGGAACGCCCTGGCCCATGCCGGCAAGAGCAGCCGGCGCGTGGTCTCCGCCTTCATCGCCACCGCGTTCGCCCAGCCGGACCATGCCGCGGCCAGCACGCAGTGGCGCCTCGTGGCCGACCAGATGCGGGGCAAGCTGCCCAGGCTCGCGGCCCTCATGGACGGCGCCCAGGAGGACGTCCTTGCCTACATGACCTTTCCTCAGCAGCATCGGGCCAAGCTGCACTCGACGAATCCGATCGAGCGTCTGAACGGCGAGATCAAGCGGCGCACCGATGTCGTCGGTATCTTCCCGAACGAGGCTTCGATCCGTCGCCTCGTCGGCGCGATCCTGATGGAACAGACCGAGGAATGGACCGTGCAGCGCTCCCGCTACATGACGCTGGAAACCTTGGCGCCAGTCTGCGACGATCCCATCGTCAGCCTGCCTGCCGCGCAGGTCGGTTGACCAGCTCGGCCCGCCGACATCCGTCAGGCCTGCCATGAGCTACACCACATGGTGGGACACGATTCCTCTGGGGACCGCGGGGCGGGGCATTGAAAGAGTGCGTCTGGCTGCCCTTCCTGAACACGTATAGAACCATGTGCGTAGCGCCCGAGGCTAAATTTCGGCAGCTCCTTCAGGACATCCGAACCCTCGACCTCGTTGCATAGCGGCCGTTCGCAATCGGCGCGGCGAACGACAGTTCTGAGCCGATTCTGTGGAAAAACACCCTTTCGCTCGCGCAGAATATCGGCGTCGGAACAGGTGGCGAGGGCCTTTCCTATCAGGCCGGGCGCGATTGCTGCGGTGCGGGAAAGATCTTCGCCAGTTTGCGGAGGTTCTGGGCGGTGGCGGCGAGGAGGAATTCGTCGTTCGCGCCGCATGGACCGCGTAGTCGGAGCCTGCCGAGGCCAAGAATTCGCTTGAGGTGGGCGAATAGCATCTCGACCTTCTTTCGGAGCTTGGACGAGACCGCGTATTGCTCTGTTGTTCGGATGGCGCGGGCGGTGTCCCGGGCGTCTTCGTGCTCCTCGCGGGCAATCTTTCGAGCGTCGGCGTTCGGGCAGCATTTCGGCTTGGACGGGCAGGCTTGGCAGGTGTGTTTCAGGGCTTGGTATTTGGCGACACCTTCGCCGGTCGGGCCTCGCTTGGGATCAGAATAGTTCCGGCGGAACTGCTTCAGCGCTTCACCCTCCGGGCAGATATATTGGTTGTTCTCGGCGTCCCACTCGAAGTCTGAGCGGGACCAGGTGCCATCGGTGCGGCCGGCCTTGTCTATGACCGGAATGTGCGGGGCGATCTTCCGCTCCACCAGCCAGCCCAGCATCGGGCCCGAGCCATAAGCCGTATCCGCGATCAGGCGCTCGGGGTGGAGGTCGAACTTCTCTTTTACGCGCTTCAGCATCGTCTTGGTCGAGCCGACCTCAGCTTGCCGGATCGATCTTGTTGCCTCGACATCAACGATCACACCGTGGTCCGTATCGATCAGGTAGTTGTCGGAATAACTGAAGAACGCTGGTCCTTTTCGGGCCGCCGTCCACTGGCTGGCCGGGTCGGAATGCGAGGTGAACTTGGGCTGGACCTCGCTGGCCGCGCCGAACGCGGCCTCGTCCAGCGTGTCGAGATACTCGCGAACGGCCCGCGGTGCATCAGCGGGATCGACCTGCGCCGGGTCCCATTCTTCCTTCGGCGTCGAGTTCTGCTTGTTCGCATCCGCTTCGATCAGACTGGCGTCGATGGCCATGCGCTGGCCGCTGACCAGGCCCTCTTCGATACACCGCGCGACGGTCGTCTCGAAGAGGTGTCGCAGCAGCTTGCTCTCGCGAAAACGACCGTGCCGGTTCTTCGAAAAGGTCGAGTGATCCGGGACCCGGTCCGACAGATCGAGGCGACAGAACCAGCGATATGCGAGGTTCAGATGGACCTCTTCGCACAGTCGCCGCTCTGACCGGATGCCGAAGCAATAGCCGACCAGCAGCATCCGGATCAGCATCTCGGGATCGACGGAAGGCCGGCCGGTATGGCTGTAGAAATCGGCGAGATAGCTGCGGATGCTGCTCAGATCCACGAAGCGGTCAATGGACCGCAGCAGGTGATCCTGCGGAACGTGATCTTCGAGCGAGAACTCGTAGAACAGCCCCGGTTGCGCCTCCTGCCTTAGTCCCATCATCGCCGATCCTCCCACCCAGTGCAGGAATTGAATCAGCCCGATGCCCCTCGATCAAGCACGAGTTTTTCAACAAAATAAGCCCGTTTCGACCAATGCTGCGATCCGCATGAATGGCCGCTTCAGCTGTGTAATATGGCTCCGGGCCCGCTACCGGGTCCGTTCCGAAGCACGGAACCGATCCTGTCGGAACGGACAGTCTGTCCTACGAGACCGTGCTTCAGGGGCGCACTTGACGAAACGGAGGTAGCCTTTGGCTGCCTCCGTCGAGATATCAGGCCCAGACGAGGATGTCGTCCTGAAGCAGCGTCAACTGGATGTTCTTCACTGTCAGAACATCGTCCTGACCAAAGTCGAACACCGCGTCTGCGCCGACCTGGCGTCCCTTCGTCATGACGTCTGCGGCCGTCGAGACGCCGAGGCTTCGGGCGATGAAGAGTTCATCCACGTCGTTGACGAAGTCGTGAACCGTGTCGCGGTCCCAGTCCCGGGCGAAGTGGAATTCGTCCGCCCCGTCGCCGCCCCAGAGGCTGTCATTGCCGCCGCGGCCTTGAAGGGCGTCGTTACCGCCGTGCCCGGTCAGGCGGTTCGCACCGACGTCGCCCCAGAGCCGGTCGCCATGCGCCGAACCGAAGAGGTTTTCGATTGCCGTGAAGGTGTCGCCCGCCGCCTCGCCGGTGTTCGCCGAGGGGAGAGCGAGGTCGACCATGACGCCGGACGTCGCCTGCGAATACTCCGCACGGTCCACGCCATCGCCGCCGTGAAGCTTGTCCGCCCCGAGCCCGCCGATCAGGACATCATCGCCCGCCTCGCCCCAAAGAGCGTCGTCGCCCGAATGGCCCCAGATCGTGTCGTTGCCCTCGCCGCCAAGAAGGGAGTCGTTGCCCGCCTCGCCGGTAAGGAGGTCAGCTCCCGCCATCCCCCAGAGCGTGTTCGTGCCGGTGTCGCCCGAAAGGCGGTCATCGAAGCCGGTGCCCATGAGGTTCTCGATGCCGAGATACACGTCGCCCGCCGCCTCGCCCGTGTTTTCGGAGGGGCGGAGCAGCTTGGCAGTCAACCCTGCGTTTGCTTGCGAGTACTCCGCCCGGTCGATGCCCGCGCCGCCGTCGAGGCGGTCGGCCCCAGCGCCGCCCAGAAGCCAGTCGTCGCCGTCGCCGCCGTAGAGGCTGTCGTTGCCCACCCCGCCGTGCATCACGTCGTTGCCCGCTTGTCCGGACAGGAGGTCGTTACCGTCCTGCCCCGCGATGGTGTCGTTGCCGCCGTGGCCCCACAGGCTGTTGGCGTTCCCGTCGCCGTGGAGCGTGTCGGCGTGGTTGGACCCGAAGAGGTCTTCGATCCCCTGATACCAGTCGCCCGCCGCCTCGCCGGTATTGCGGGACCATCCCGTCAGATACGCCGATACCCCCGACGCCGCACCGGAGTACTCGGCCCGATCCTTGCCAGCGCCGCCCATGATGCCGTCCGCGCCGACCCCGCCGAGCAGCGTGTCGTCGCCGTCCCCACCGTGCAGGACGTCGTCACCGTCCCGTCCGAACATGACGTCGTTGCCCGCCATGCCGAACAGGTCGTTGGCCGTCGCGTCGCCGAACATGCGGTCCGCGTGGTTCGACCCGAACACGTTCTCGATGCTGATCAACACGTCGCCCGCCGCCTCGCCGGTGTTGAGCGAGGGTGTCGCAAGGTCGATTGTCAGGCCGGCGCTCGCGTCGGTGTAGGATGCGCCGTCGGTTCCCGCGCCGCCATCCAGCCGGTCGCGGCCAGAGCCTCCGAAGAGGTGGTCATCGCCGTCGCCCCCCTCCAATGTGTCGTCCCCGTTCTGGCCATAGAGGCTGTCATTGCCACCCCGTCCCGCAACGAGGTCGTTTCCGTCCCAGCCGTAGAAGAGGTTCGCCGCCGCATCGCCGAACAGGCGGTCGCCGAAGCGGGTGCCGTAATACGCGTCCACGCTAACGAACGTGTCGCCGGTCGCCTCGCCAGTGCTTGCCGAGGGCGACGCGAGGTCGAGCGTCACGGCTGCGGCCGCGAACGAGTAATCTACACGGTCCGACCCCGCCCCGCCTTCGAACCGGTCGGCCCCAGCACCGCCAATCATCAGATCGTCGCCGTCGCCACCCTGAAGGGTGTCGTTGCCGTCATTGCCGTAGAGCGTGTCGTTGCCGACGCGCCCCGTGATGACGTCGTTGCCTGCGTAGCCGCGGATGTCGTTTGCGCCGTCGGTGCCCGACAACCGGTCGGCGTGGTTCGATCCATAGAGGTTCTCGATGCTCACGTAGGTATCGCCCGCAGCAATGCCCGTGTTCGCCGACGGGGTTGCCAGGTCGACCGTCATGCCGGCACTGGCGCCCGTATAATCGGCACGATCAGTCCCGCCGCCGCCGTCGAGGCGATCCGCCCCGCCGAACCCGACCAAGACGTCGTCCCCGTCGCCGCCATAGAGACTGTCGTTGCCATCGCCGCCGTCGAGCGTGTCGTTGCCACCCCGCCCCCAAAGCTGATCGTTGCCGCCGGAACCCGACAGCTTGTTCGCTGCCGCGTCGCCGTAGACCCGGTCCGAATGGGGCGATGCCAAGACGTTCTCGATGCTGACATAGACGTCGCCCTTCGCCTCGCCCGTGTTCGAGGAAGGCGTCGCGAGGTCGATTGTCAGCGCGGTGGCGGCCTTGGTATAATCCGCGCGGTCGGTCCCTGCGCCGCCGTCCAAGCGGTCCGCGCCCGCGCCGCCGTTAAGATAATCGTTCCCTTCGCCCCCATCGAGGACGTCGTCGCCCTCATGACCAAATAGGTCGTCCGTGCCTGCGCCGCCGAACAAGGCGTCGTCGCCCGCAAGCCCGTAAACCCAGTCGTCGCCGCCGCGTCCGAGGAGGATATCGCCCTTGGTCGATCCATAAAGCTTGTCGAAATGCTCCGTTCCCTCGTAGGCCTCCACGTCGCCGATCCGGTCGTTGGCGACCTCGGGGGAGCTGTTCGCCCAGTCGCCCACGCGCAGCGTGACGCCCGAAGACAGCGTGCGGTAGGACACGACGTCGAAGCCGAAGCCGCCGAGAGCCTCGTCGCGGCCTGTGCCCAGGATCAGGACGTCGTCGCCGGCCTCACCCCAAAGATGGTCGTCGCCCGCCCCACCGATCAACGTGTCGTCGAGCGTCGATCCACGCAGACCTTCGATGCGCAGGTAGACGTCGCCGCGCGCGTCTCCGGTGTTGTCCGAGGGCCGCGCGAGCGAGGCGGTCACCCCCGCGGTGGCGCGAATGTAGGATGCAACGTCGTCGCCCGCGCCGCCGTCGAGCGTGTCTGCGCCCGGGCCACCCTCAAGGATGTTGAAGTTCGCGTTGCCCACGAGACGGTCGTTGAACCGCGATCCCACGAGGTGATCGATCTCCACGAGCCGGTCGCCCGCCGCGTCGCCGCCCGCCGCGGTGCCCGCGCCAAGGTCGATCTGCACGGCCGCGCCCGAGCGCGTGTATCCAGCGGCCTGGAAGTCGCCGCCCGCGATCAGGTCGGCGCCCGCACCGCCTTCGAGGTAGTCCTGCCCCAGCTCGCCGTAGAGCTCGTCGTTGCCGGCGCCGCCGAAGATCGTGTCATGACCCTGCCCGCCACGGAGCGTGTCGTTGCCCGCGCCGCCCTCGATCCAGTCCCAGCCCGTGCCGCCGCGCACGACGTCGTTGCCGCCGCGCATGATGACGATGTCGTCGCTGGCCTCGATTTCGGCCTGGCCCACCTTGATGCGGCCAGTGCCCACGTCCTCGAACGTGTAGGACGCGTCGTCGGGTGCGATGAAAAGATCACGACCCGCCGTCTCCCCGTTCACGGCATACTTGTTCGTGCCTGCCGATGTCCGGCCCGTCACGTCCGTGAACCCAACCGAGCTCATGTTGCCGTCGTAGAGGAGGCGCAGCGTCGCGCCGCCTCCCGCCGTCTCGATCACCTCGACGCGGTTGGCGAGGATGCGGACGAGTTCGGGAACCGCCTCCCGATCGGCGACGCGCAGCTCGATCTGCGTCCGCCCCCCGGACACCTTGGAGACGGTGACGTCGCCCGGCGACACGCTGAGACCTGCCAGGGTCAGCGACTGCAGGAAGCCCGCAAGCCCGCCGTTGAAATCGTTCTGGTTGAGCTTCGCCAGGCGCAGGGCTTCGGCCTGCGTGAGGTTGATGGCCCATGCCGCGGCGAAGACGCTGTCGGGCTCGGCGGCGATCAGCGCGTTGATCGACGCGTTGTCCTCCAGGTAGCGGCCGTACTCCTCGGCCGCCGCCATGTGCGCCGAGAGCGTGAAGCTGTCGGTCGCGTCCGAGTTCGCCACTGCGCGCTTGAGCAGGATGTCTCCGCCGATGGGCTGCGCGTCCTTGAGAAAGGCGAGCACGGCGCCGTCGACCATCTTCTCGGCAGACGCCACCCGCGCGCCGTTGACGAAGAACTCGAGCTTGCCCTTCGAGTCGACCTCGATCTGCATCTTCTGGAGGATGCGGACGAGCGGGTACTCGGGCAGGCCCGTGGCCGCGCGATGATCCGACCCCAGCCGGTAGTCGTCAATATGGGCGTTCGCCAGCTCCAGGGCTTCGAGGTTCTTGAGGTAGCCCTGTGCCAGGTCGCGCACCGCGAGTCCGAAGTCACGCGTGGTCTCCTTGGGGAAATCGTCGAGCGACTTCCAAATTGTCCAGAACGTGTAGTCGCCTGTGGTAATCGACTGATCGAACTCATTGGCGAAAATGTGGATCCACGCCCGCGGATCGGGGTCATCGCCAAAAAGGTTGCCGAAGAACGTCCCCAGCAGCGAGCCGAAGAACGCGCCCACGCCTGGCAGCAGCAGGTTGCCGACGAGGCCGCCAATAGCCTTGCCCGCCGACAGGCCAAGCGAGGTGCCTACAATTGAGCCCAGCGAACCGCCGATCGAGCCTTCCAGGTTTTCGGCCGGCAGAACCTTGCGCGCGAGCGACGAGCCAAAGAACGCGCCGATCGAGCCGCCCACGGCCCCCCAGGGCGACGTCCAGTCGACGCCCGACAACGCGGCCTTGTTCCCGGCGAGGTTCGCGGCAACCTGTTCCACGACCGACCCGGCGTAGGTCGAGGCGGTGAAATTGAAGAGGTCCGCGCCGAAGCCCTCCAGCCCCAGCTCCTCGCCGAGCTCGGCCACCATCAGCGACACCGCGCCGGTGGAAAGAGCCGCCGTGAACTCGGGGCGGATGTTCCCCAACTGGCGTGCCGACGTGGCCAGCGACGCGCCGAAATTCACCTGCGTGCCATTAAAGAGATGGTAGCCCGTGTCCGCGATCACTTCGGCGAGGTTCTCGGCCACCAGCCCAAGCGCCGTGCCCGCGAGCAGCTTCTCGAACTGGCTGCCGTCCGCCACCAGCGCCTGGCCCAGCTGCGTGCCGAAGGTGCGCCCCAGGCTGCCTGCAAGGTCGACCGTCGCCTGGCTGTCGTTGTGCACCCGAACGCCGCCCGCGACGTAGGTATGCAGCCGCTCGACCTCGAAATTGTGGGACCGCCAGGCGCGCGGCGCGGCCCCGTGCGTGAGCCCGTCGCCCACCGCGCGTGCCATCGGCAGCGCGGCCTCATAGGCGTCTGCAGTCGCGTCCGACCACGTGATACGCTCAGCCGACACCTCCGCCACCGCGCCGTCCAACAGCACGATGCGTGGCGTCGCGTCCTCCAGGATCGCATCGATGCGCTGGAACGCGCCATCGGCATCGAGGAAGCGATGGCCGGGCGTGACGGTCAACTCGCGAACCGCACCGCCCTCCATCCACGACAGGCGCAGCCACTCCGTCGTCTCGTTCGAGAACAGCCGTACCACGCGGGCGGGCACCAGCGCGCCGCGACCGGCATCGGCCGTGGCGTCGAACGACAGGACCTTGTCGCCCGGGCGGATCGCCTCGATGGCGACGGGGCCGGCGGGCGTGTTGATCAAGGTGCAGGCGGGGAAGCAGTAGGTCGCGGCTTCTCCCACGAGATCGAATCCGATCAAGCGACCGCTTGCATCCAGTTGAGCACTGAGATGGGAGGGGAGGTTGCTTTTTGAGAAACCAAGGCCTTCTAGGTAACCCGGCGGATAGTTGGAACCGAGCGAGAGGGTAACGAAGGAATCCCCAGCGACACTCACGTCGAAGCGATGGGTTCCGTTTACGCCATCGACGGCCTGGTTAACGATGCCGTACCGCTTTAGGACCTCGCCGATGGTGCCGAACGCCCGCGCGCCCGGGGTCAATCCAAGAACCGCATCGGTCCCAAGCACGACAATCTCGACCTGTCCCATGGTCGGCCCCGGATAGGTTGAGCCTGTGGTGATCGTCACATTCGACGGTGCGAACTGGCCGCCGATAAGGCGTGTCTCAGTCACCGACTGCCCCGTGAAGGGATCCTGATAGCCGATCAGGGCTAGGGTGTGCGGATTGTAGTTCGCCAATCCGCTAGCGGAATTAATTGTGAAGGTCGTCGTCGCCAGGCCCGGAATGGACCCACCGGTAACGTAGTGGACGCTATTGCCGACTGCGCTGGTGCCGATGCCGTTGCGCCCAAACGTATCTGACATCTAGAGAGTGCCCTTGCTTGAGAGTTCGGCCGCAATCAGCGCGATCGAGAGGACAAGAACGATCGCGACAAGCGAGATCTTGAGGATCGGACGGGAGCGGAAGGTGTTGTTGCCCCCGAATGACCGGACAGGATCAGGGTGGGATTTGATCGGCGATGACCTCGCATGGTGATCTGAACCCGGGCGAACGATGTGGGTGAACACTGTTGTAGTGGCCGAACCAGCCGGGAAACTGATCGATGACGGTTCAGGCGTCTGGCAGGGCGGAGACACGGACGTTTCCGCGTTTCATGGTCTTCACCAGGGCTTCTGCCATACCGTTGGAGTACCGACTGCTGACGGGCGTGGTCTGATCTCACCCCCCCGTCTGGTGAACTGGGTCATGCCGCCATCTGCTCCCAGTCGGCTGGTGATCTGTGGCCGGGGGCCGGATTCAGGCGCCTCGGGTCGTGGGAATTCTCGGTGGATCCGGACAGGTCCCGTGTGCCGCGTCGCGGGTGGCGTGGGTACGGTGGGGGACGCGCGCGACCTCGATGGGCGAGAGGCGGGGAGCGAGGGGTTAGGGGCGAGGTGTGAGGGGTGAGGGGGTGAGGGGCGGCCCGCCGTCGGTCCGAGGGCGGCCCCGGACAGGACGCCTTCCATCCACCGCCCGGCAGGCGCGTGCGACGCATGCCGCCCCGAGGGGGCGCGTCGTCGGGGCGGTTGCCGCGCCGGCCCGTCGAGGGCGTGATGCCAGCGGCCGCAGGGACCCGGGCGATACCTATCGGCCGCGTATCGGACGCCGCGGCCGGATGCCCCGGGAGGCCCCGGCCGGGAGCGCGCCCGCGTGGGAGCGGGGTGATCCATGGACGCCGCCGCTCTCGGCGGGGACGTCCCGGATCCCGGTCGGGAGGATGCGGTCCGCGCGGGACCGACGGCTCTGCGGACGGGATCGCCGGGCGTGGCGGCCGCTCGCGGACACTTCCGTCACGCGGCACGCCGTCCTGACCGGCCGGGTGCGACGATGCCCATCCACTGCCCGGCAGGGCATCGCGACGCGACGTCCCGAGAGGGGACGAACCGGAAGATCGCCGGCCGGCCCCGCCGAAGAGCGGGCCATGTGCGCCATCGGTCCAGGCCGAATGGCGGCCGCGGCCCTTTTCCCGGGATGCCCCGCTCCGTCCCGGCGCGGTGCGACCCGCGCTCGCGCCGGGCACGATCAGCCGCCGGATCGGCCGGGGACGGCGTCGCCGAGACGGATGGCGGCCGTCGGGACGGCGCCGGTGCGGCCCCGCCGGCGAACCGCGCGGGTCCACCGCCGCAGGACCGTCCCGTGCGGCCCCGGCTCGCCGGCCACCGCGGCGATCGCCATCCCACCCGGTCGAGCACGACCCACCGCTCCAGTCGTCAACCCATCCGCAAACCCGCGCCGCTTCCGTTCCGCCATCGAACACCCCTGTCCGGCGCGCCCCGACCCTGCCAGCAAGTCCAACAGACCGGGGGAAGATCACCCCGCTGCCCGGGAGGGTATCGCGTAGCAATGCCCGGGAGGGGACCGGCAGGTTCGGCGGCCCATCGGCGCGCCGGTTGGGGGGTCCGGCCGGCCGGGGTGTGCCGTCCGCGGTACGGGGTGCCGACATCGGGGACGGACCGGCCCCGCCAGCCGGAGCGGTCCGGCCGCCATACCCGCGGTCTGCCGCAAGGACAGCCTGAAGAGCGCCCCGGTCGAGAGTGCAGGACCGCATGGTTGCATCGCGGAAGACGGAAGGGCGCCCGGCCGGCCTTCGTGCGGGGCCAGCCGGGCCATCTTCCCGCCCGGATCGGCATCCAGCCGCGCCCGCGCCGCGCCTTGGCCGGACCGGTTCGTCCTGCGGTCGCGGTCGGAGGAGGCGTGCTGATGCTGCCCTCCAAACCACATGCATCCGCGATGCGAACCGTCAGACGTCAGGATTTTGCAACGACGCCGAGTGGCGACGCCGTGGGCGGAGAGACATCGAGCCTTCCGATGCCTTCGGTGACATTCGCGTCTCCTCGATCACCGGGCGGGGCTTCGTTCGGGTTGCCTGTCGGCGTCGTCCCGGCTCGCTGAGGTGCCGTCCCTCACGATGATCAGAGGTCCTGCGTGAAGGATGCGACGAGATCGCGCGTCACGGTCGCCATGGCCGTGGCGCGGTCCTCGCCCGCCTCCATCGCGCCGGCGAGGACCGCGCGCTGGCGGTCGGCGCCGTTGCCGTCCGCCACGATGTCGCGTGCGGCCATGATCTCGGGGACGCAGCCCAGCGCCTCGGCGTCTTCTGCGATCAGCGCGATGATCTCCTCGACCAGCTGGGCGAAGGGCACGACCTCGCCCCGGCCGAAGTCGATCAGGCCCTCGGCCGTGCCGTAGCGCTGCGCACGCCAGCGGTTCTCGCCCACCAGGAAGCCGTCGTAGAGCCGCCAGCGCTGGTTCGCCGTGCGCAGACGCCACAGCATCCGCATCAGGCACTGGATCAGCGCGGCCAGCGTCAGCGTATGCTCCATCCGGGGTGTGACATCGCAGATCCGCACCTCCAGCGTCGGATAGCGGTGCGAGGGGCGCAGGTCCCACCAGATCTTGGTGCTGTCCTCGATGATGCCGGCGTCCACGATGGTGCGCACCGACCGGTCGTATTCCGACCAGTGGGCGAAGCGCGGCGGCAGGCCGGTGCGGGGCATGTTGCCAAAGACAGAGGTTCGGTAGCTGGCGAGGCCGGTGTCGCGGCCCTGCCAATAAGGGGAGGACGCCGAAAGCGCCAGAAGATGCGGCATGAAGTAGCTGATCTGGTTCATCAGGTCGATCCGCAGGTCGTCGTCCGGCAGGCCGACGTGGACGTGCATCCCGCAGATCAGCATGCGACGCGCGACGCCGGCCAGCTCGCGTTCCAGCTGGTTGTAGCGGTCGCGGTCGCGGGTCGTCTGCTTCGACCAGTCGGCCGACGGGTGGCAGCCGGCGGCGATGGGGGCCAGGCCATGCGCGGCGGCGATGCGCGCCACGGTGCGGCGCAGGTGGGCGAGATCCCGGCGCGCCGCGCCGATGTCGCGGCAGACCCGCGTGCCGACCTCGATCTGGCAACGCAGGAATTCCGGCGTCGCCTGGTCGCCCAGCTCGGCCTGCGCGGCCTCGATCAGCGCCTCGGGCGCCTCGGTCAGCTGCATCGTCTCGGCGTCGACGAGGAGGTACTCCTCTTCGATGCCGATGGTGAAATCCGGTGTGTCCATGCCGCAGCGTGGCAGACACGGACGCGCCGGTCCATCGGCGCCGTGGGGTCGCTATCGGGTTTCCGCCTCCCGGGCGAGGGCGATCGCATCCAGGACGGCGGCGGGGTCGTCCAGCCGCCCTGCCAGCAGGACGATCAGGCGCAGGTGGAGCGCCCGGACCGCGTCGTCGGCAAGGCCGGCCTGCGCGTCCGCGAGGGCGGCGTAGAGGTCGTCTCGGGCCGGAGCATCGTCGGCGCCGGTCATGCGGCATGGCCGCGTGCGCGGTCCCAGGCGGCTGCGACGGCGGCGGGATCGGCGGGGTCCACGACGGCCGCGACGTGGCCGTCGGGGCGCAGCAGGTAGGCACGGCCGGTGCCGTAGCGCGCCGCGGCCAGCCTCTGCGGATCGCCCAGGTCGCCGCGGCGCCCGATCCTCAGCACCGGCAGTCCGGGCAGGCGGGGCAGGTCCGCGTCCACCCCGATGAGGACGAAACCGGGCGGCAGGCTGTCGCTGAGCCAGACGTCGCCTTCCGGTCCCGCCAGCGGCGCGTCGACCAGCGCCGATCCGGGGGGCACCGGCGCCGCGCCGGGCGTCTGCAACCCGGCCTGAGACAGCGCGCAGGGGGTGGACAGCCGCCCCGAGTTCACCAGCCCCCGGGCGAAGGGCTGCGTTGCCGCAAGGTCCAGCACCGCGTCGCGCAGCGCCGCCTCGGCCCCGGGCGGCGGCGTCATGAAACGGGTGGCGCGGGCGGAATGGCGGATGTTCTCGTCGGCCGCCTGTCCCCGCTCCGCGTCGTAGCTGTCCAGCAGCGCGGGCGGCGACGTGCCGTCCAGCACCGCCGCCAGCTTCCAACCCAGGTTGTCGGCGTCCTGCACGCCGCCGTTGCCGCCGCGCGCGCCGAAGGGCGACACGACATGCGCGCTGTCGCCGCAGAAGATCACCCGGCCGTGCACGAACCGCGCCAGCCGGGCGCAGCGGAACCGGTAGACGCTGACCCATTCGAGCGCGAAGGGCAGGTCGCCCACCATCGCGCGGATGCGCGGCACGACGGCCTCTTCGCGCGCCTCGGCTTCGGGGTCGGCGTCCGGCCCCAGTTGGAGGTCGATACGGTAGATGTCGCCGGGCTGGCGGTGCAGCAGCGCCGACTGGCCGGGATGGAAGGGCGGGCGGAACCAGAACCACCTCTCTGTCCGGCCATCCGGGAAGGGACTGCGCGGCATCGACACGTCGGCGATGAGGAACCGGTCGTCAAAGCTCTGCCCCCCGAGCGTCAGCCCCATGCGCCGGCGGATAGGGCTCGCGGCGCCGTCGCAGGCGACGAGGTAGCCGGCCTCTACCGGCCCGCCGGAGGTATCGAGCACCACGTGGTCGCCGCGGTCCTCGTGGTCGAGGACGTCGGTCCCCTGACGCACCTCGATCGACGGCAGGGCCCGGACACGGTCCATCAGGTAGCGTTCGACCTCGTATTGCTGGAGGTTGACGAAGGCCGGCATCCGGTGCCCGGCCTCGGGCTGCAGGTCGAAGCTGTAGAGTTCGCGCGGGCCGTGGAAGACGCGGCCGACCTGCCACGTCACGCCGCGCCCCAGCACCCGGTCGGCGATGCCCAGCCGCGCGAAGATCTCCAGCGTCCGCTTTGCCCAGCAGATCGCGCGGCTGCCGTGCGAGGTCCCCTTGCGACGGTCCAGCAGGACGACGCGCCGGCCCCGCTGCGCGAGGTCGACAGCCAGCGACAGCCCCACCGGCCCCGCGCCGACGATGGCGACGGGGCGGTCGTCCGGCCCGATCATCCCTGCAAAGCGGCCCACATCCGCGCGTCGCGTTCGGCCGTCCAGATGCGAGGGTGGGCGACGTCGCGGGCCTCGTCGTAGGCGCGCGCGACGTTGAAGGGCAGGCAGTGCTCGTAGATCGCGAAATCGGCGAACTTCGGGTCGCAGGCGTCGCGGCAGGCGGCCATCGCCTCGGCCAGGGTGCCACCGCCCAGCGCGACCTTGGCGACGCTGCGGTAGGTCGAGGTCACGAAATCGGCGGTGGACGCCAGCGCCTCGGCCACCGCCTGCGGCGTCGCCAGCGCGTCGCCGCGTCCGGGTGCGATGGCGTCGGGCGCCATGGCGCGGATCGCCTCGAGCGTCGCAGGCCAGTCGCGATAGTAGGCGTCCCCGCAATAGCAGGCCGAGCGGGACTCGACGATGTCTCCGGTCATCATCACCGCCGCATCGGGAATGTGGACGACGAGGTCGCCCGCGGTGTGGGCGCGGCCAGGCTGCAACAGGTCCACCCGGCGGCGGCCCAGGTATACCGACATGCGGCCCGACACCGTGGTGGTGGGCCAGGTGAGGCCGGGGATCTCCTCGTGCCCCAGAAAGAGGCGTGGAAATCGGGCGAACTCGCTGTCCCAGTCCTCCTGCCCGCGCTCGACCACCATGGCGCGGGCGGCCTCCGACATGATGACCTGCGGTGCACCGTAGGCGCTGGCGCCAAGGACGCGCACGGCGTGGTAGTGGGTGAGGACGACGTGGCTGACGGGCTTGTCCGTCACCTCGCGCAGCTTCTCCAGGACCATCCGGGCCAGCCGAGGGGTTGCCTGCGCGTCGACGATCATCACGCTGTCGTCTCCGATGACGACGCCGGTGTTGGGATCGCCCTCTGCCGTGAAGGCCCAGAGGCCGGGCCCCACCTCGGTGAAGCTGACGGCCTTGTCTTCGGTATCGCCGGCAGAGGCGAAGGATCTGGTCATGGATCGGCTCCGGTTCGGGTCGCGGCCGATCCTCGCGGCGGCGCGCGCCGGGCGCAAGCCGCGTCGGCGCCGGGCGGCCGGCCCCGCGTCACTGCGCAGCCTCTATCAGTTCGATCCGATTGCCCACCGGGTCGGCGGTGAAGAGGCGACGCGTGCCGGGCAGGGCGTCGTCCCATGTCACGATCAGATCGATGCACCGCAGCGCGTGGGCGACCCTGTCGAGGTTCGCGATGCGAAAGGCCGGGTGCGCCTTGCGCGCGGGCGTGAACCCCGGCTCCACCCCCAGATGGACGCGGATGCCGTCGCGGGCGAACCACAGGCCGCCGCGGCCGCGCAGCGCCTTGGGCTTTTCGATCTCGACGAAGGCCAGGACGCCCTGCCAGAACGGCCGGCACCGCTCTTCGGCCCCTTCGGGGATCGCCAGCTGGATGTGGTCCAGCGCCAACGTCGGCGCAGCGGTCTGTACTACGGCCATGGGGCCACCCTCTGTTCGATGCGACCGAAGAGGTCGCGGCCGTCCTGCTCCATCCAGATCGTCACGGCGTCGCCCGGCGCAAGGAAGGGCGTCGCCGGGGCACCGTCGCGGATCGTCTCGACCACCCGCTGCTCGGCGATGCAGGAATAGCCCGCGCCGCCCTGCGCCACCGGGCGACCCGGACCGCCGTCCGCGTCCCGGTTCGACACCGTGCCCGAGCCGATGACGGTGCCGGCCGGCAGGTCGCGCGTGCGCGCGGCGTGCGCGATCAGGCGCGCGAAGTCGAAGGTCATGTCCACCCCCGCATCCGCCCGGCCGAAGGCGGTGCCGTTCAGATCGACGCAGAGCGTTCCGTGCAGGCGCCCGCCGTCCCAATTCGGCAGCGCATCGGGCGTGACCGCCATGGGCGAGAAGGCCGACGGCGGCTTGGACTGGACGAAGCCGAAGCCCTTGCCAAGTTCGCCCGGGATCAGGTGGCGCAGCGACACGTCGTTGCAGAGCATGACCAGCGCGATGAGGGCACCGGCGTCGTCTGCCGAACACTCCCGCGGCACCGCGCGTGTGACGACCGCCACTTCGGCCTCGAAGTCGATGCCCCAGGCGGGATCGCCGACGATGTCTCCCTGCGGCGCTGCCATCGGCGCGGAATGGCCCTGATACATCAGCGGGTCGGACCAGAACGTATCCGGCATAGGGGCGCCCCGCGACTGCCGGACAAGGGCGACGTGGTTCACGTATGCCGATCCGTCCAGGAACTGGAACGCGCGCGGCAGCGGCGCAAGACAGCGTTCGGGGCGGAACGGCTCGGTCGCCCCGGCCGCATCGAACCCCGCCCCGTCGAGCGCCGCCTGCAGCGTCGGAGCCCTGGTCCTGCGGCAGGTCTCCCCATTTTCGGACACGACGACCAGCCGGCCGTCGGGCGACCCGTCTCGCAGGGTCGCGACCCTCATGGCGGCAGCTCGCGGTGCGTGTACCTGCCATCGGCGGCGACGCGCGGCATGACGCTCCTCACGTCCGCTGACCGCCGCACCGCATGTCGTTCAGGGTAACGGCCCTCGTTCCGGCCATCCGCCGTCGGGGACCGGACGCCGATCCGGCCGCTCGACCGCGCCGTCCCGACGCCACATGCACCCCGTTCGGCGCCGTATGACCGCGGCGCCGCAGTCACCGCCCATCGTCGTCCCCGCCGCGGCGGATCCTGAGGATCCGCAGCACGGCGCGGTAGTTGAGCGCGATCAGGACCCCCATCAGGGCCAGGGCGATCGCCAGCCAGGCCGCGCCGCTCATCGGCCCCCTCCGGTCCGGTCCTTCCAGGGGCGGCGGGTCGCCTCGCGCCAGGCACGCGGGAATTGCGCGATGGCCAGGGCCGCGCATCCCAGTGCAATCCAGCCCACCGGCCCCAGCGATGCGAGGAACCCGCTCACCCGCGCACGCCCGGCGCCTGGCGCCGGCCGGCGCCGCGGCTTGCCGGCCCCCCTCTCATACGTCGGTCAGCGCGTCGAAGCCGCCGAAGATCATGCGCTTGCCGTCCATCACCATGTCGGTGCCCTCCTGCATGAACGGATCGGCCATCACCGCGCCCATGCAGGCGTCGCGCGTGGCCTTGTCGGGATACTCGACCCAGCCCAGCACGACGGCCTCGCCCTCCTCCAGCTTCAGCCCGCGCGGGAACGACGTCACCTCGCCCGCGGGCACGTCGTCGGCCCAGCCGTCGACGACCCGGGTGGCGCCGTTATCCTTGAAGAGTTGGGCGGATTTCGCCGAGAAGGCGGCGAAGTCGTCGCGCCGGTCGGCCCTGACGGGCGCCGCGTAGCAATCGATATACATGGTCGGTCCTCCTGCCTTGACAGATTGTCGCATCCTAGCGACCGCCGGGCGTTCCGTCGAACCTCTTTTCCAGGTCCGCCCAGCAGTCGACGTAGTCGTCCTGGAGCGGCGCCTCGCGGGCCGCGAACCGCGTCAGGTGCTGCGGGAACCGGGTCTCGAACATGAAGGACATGGTGTCCTCCAGCTTCTGCGGCGCGAGGTCGGCGCGCGACGCCGCCTCGAACGCCTGCCGGTCGGGGCCGTGGGGCAACATCGTGTTGTGCAGGCTCATGCCGCCCGGCACGAAGCCCTGCGGCTTGGCGTCGTACTGGCCCAGGATGTTGCCCATCAGCTCGGACATGACGTTCTTGTGGTACCAGGGCGGGCGGAACGTGTCTTCGGCCACCGACCAGCGGTCGCGGAAGAGGACGAAGTCGATGTTGGCCGTGCCGGGCACGGGGCTGGGCGCGGTCAGCACGGTGAAGATCGACGGATCGGGATGGTCGAAGAGGACCGCCCCCACCGGGCAGTAGGCGTCGAGGTCGTAACGGACAGGGGCGTAGTTGCCGTGCCAGGCCACCACGTCCAGAGGCGAGTGGTCGATCCGCGTCTCGTGGAACTGGCCGCACCATTTGACGGTGACGGTCGAGGGCGCGTCGCGGTCCTCGAACGCGGCCGTGGGGGTGACGAAGTCGCGGCGGTTCGCCATGCAGTTGGCGCCGATGGGACCGCGTTCGGGCAACTGGAATTTCTGACCGTAGTTCTCGCAAACGAAGCCGCGCGCCGGCCCCTCCAGCACCTCGACCCGGTAGACCAGGCCGCGCGGCAGGATTGCGATCTGCCGCGGCGCGAGGTCGATCGTGCCAAGCTCGGTCGCGAACCTCAGGCGGCCCTGCTGCGGCACGACAAGAAGCTCGCCGTCGGCGGAATAGAAATACGCGTCCTCCATGGACCGCGTCACCAGATAGACATGCGCCGCCATGCCTGACTGGACGTTCACGTCTCCCGCCGTGGTCATCGTGCGCATTCCGGTCAGCCATGTCGCGTCGTCGGCATGGGGCACGGGATCCCAGCGATACTGACCCAGGCTCGCCACGTCGGGAACGACGTTGGGTGCGCTCTTCCAGTACGGCAGGTCGATGCGGTCGAAGCGCCCGGCATGGCGTACCGAAGGCCGGATGCGGTAGCACCATGTGCGTTCGTTGGCATGGCCGGGCGCGGTGAAGGCCGTCCCGCTCAGCTGCTCTCCGTAGAGGCCGTACGCGGGGCGCTGGGGGCTGTTCCGGCCCCGTGGCAGGGCGCCCGGCAGCGCCTCCGTCTCGAAGTCGTTGCCGAAGCCGGACATGTAGCGCCGCTGGCCCGCATGCCCTTCGGCCGTGGACCCGACCGTGGACAGGTCGCCCGGACGTTCGTTCATTATGATGTCCTCCGCCGATCAGGCTAGTCGCGGTCAGGGCGCCCGGCAAGGCCGCCGGGGGCGGCGTCCCGCGGCTCGGCGGCGCGGCGGAGGCGGTCGTTGATGGCGTGCCCGAGGCCGTTCCGGGGGATCGGCGACACGGCGATGGCCAGGGCGCCCCGTTCGTCGAGGAGGCGGAGATGCGCGAAGAGGTTGGCGGCCGCCTCGACCAGATCGCCTGCCGGCGACAGGTTCAGCGTCGCCCCGGCGATACACGGACCGAAGCCCAGCAATGCCTCGCCCGGCCGCGCCGCCTCCGCGTCCAGCCGCACCGTTCCACGCGGCGCGTAATGCGAGGCGAGCTGCCCCGGCGCCGACACCGGACCCGGCCCCGCGGGCAGCAGGGCGCCCCCCAGCGCCGCCTCGACGGCCTCCAGCGGCAGGCCGCCCGGGCGCAGCAGATGTGGCGCGGGATCGGTGCCGAGGATGGTCGATTCGACGCCGACCGCGCAGGCCCCGCCGTCCAGCACCGCGTCGATGCGGCCGTCGAGCCCCGCCAGCACATGCGCCGCCGTCGTCGGGCTGATGCGCCCGGACGGGTTGGCCGACGGCGCCGCGACGGGCACCCGCGCCAGCGACAGCAGGTCGCGCGCCTGATCGGGCCCGGGCACCCGGATCGCGACGGTGGCGAGGCCCGCCGTGACCAGCGGCGACAGCGGATGGCCGTCGCGCAATGGCGCCACGAGTGTCAGCGGCCCCGGCCAGAACGCTGTCGCCAGATCCAGCGCCGCGCGGGAAAGGTGCGCGAGGTCGCGCGCCGCGTCGACGTCGTGGACATGCACGATAAGCGGGTTGAACCGCGGCCGGCCCTTCGCCTCGAAGACCCGCGCCACCGCACGGTCGTCGGTTGCGTCGGCACCAAGGCCGTAGACCGTTTCGGTCGCGAAGGCGACGAGCCGGCCCTGCGCCAGCAGCCGCGCCGCGCGCGTCACGTCCCCGAAGGGCAGGCGCTGCGTCATCCGCTGCAGACCGCCGCGGAGGCGCGTCGGGACGGGAGACCTCTGCGGTGGATCGCCGCCGGGGTCTCGCCCGCACCTCGCGCGCGGTTCGTCATCGCGAAAGGACCGCGTCGCGCGTATTGGGGGGACTGGTCGTCGTCCGGTATCCGGCGAATTGCGCGCGCGATGCCATGCCGGCCGATATCTTCGACCCGCCGTATCCACTTCTGTGTCCAACGCGCTGTCGACGGGGCGGCCTGTCGTCGCGATGCGGCCCGGCAGCGGCGCCTCCGCCCGGCGCTGTCCGGCCGGGCCGATTGCCGGCCGCCCTGCCAAGTCGCTCTGCCATCTCAGCCTACACCCCTCGAACGGGGGTGCCGCCCCCCCCGGCCCGGGCCGGCCACCGGGCCGCCCGATGCTGCGCGCCGCCGGCGCCATCCCGCCGAACGCGGCGCAGAGCGTCCGGTGACGCTGCGTCCCGGTTGCCGGACCGGTTCGACACGCCCACCTTGGCGCAAGTTCGACAATTCGACCGGGCCGCGCTACCGACGTCCTCAGAGTGCGCCGCCTGCCCGAGGAGTTTCAATGCCCTATCGCGCGCCGACCCCCGACTACGAGTTCCTCTTGTCAAAGGTGGTCGGACTGGACGCCGTCACCGCCACCGAGCGCTTCGCGGAGGCGACGCCGGACGTGACGGGTGCCATCCTGACCGAGGCCGCCCGGTTGTGCGAGGAGGTGCTGGCACCGCTGCAGCGCGCCGGCGACCTGCATCCCGCGCGGCTGGAGAATGGCGTGGTGCGCACCTCCCCCGGATTTGCCGAAGGCTACCGCGCCATCGCCGAGGGCGGGTGGGTCGGCATGTCCGCATCGCCCGAGCATGGCGGCATGGGTCTGCCCATGGCCGTGACGACGACGGTGAACGAGATGATGTCGGCCGCCTGCCTGTCGCTCCAGCTGAACCCGCTGATGACCCAAGGTCAGATCGAGGCGCTGGAGCATCACGCCTCGGACGAGATCCGGTCGCTCTACCTGCCCAGGCTGGTGTCGGGCGAATGGTGCGGCACGATGAACCTGACCGAGCCGCAGGCCGGCAGCGACGTGGGCGCGCTGCGCACCCGGGCCGAACCCGCGGACGACGGGACCTACCGCATCACGGGCCAGAAGATCTACATCAGCTGGGCCGACAACGACTTTACCTCTAACGTCTGCCATCTGGTCCTGGCGCGCCTGCCCGACGGCGTCGAAGGCACGAAAGGCATCAGCCTCTTCATGGTGCCCAAGTTCCTGCCCGACGCTGACGGGAACGCCGGCACGCCCAACGACCTGCGCGTCGTGTCGCTGGAGCACAAGCTGGGGCTGCATGGCTCGCCCACCGCGGTGATGGAGTATTCCGGCGCGACCGGTTGGATGGTCGGCCCCCCCAGCGGCGGCATGGCGGCGATGTTCACGATGATGAACAACGCGCGCCTCGGCGTGGGCGTGCAGGGCGTCGGCGTGGCCGAGGCGGCCTACCAGCACGCGCTGGCCTATGCGATGGACCGCAGGCAGGGCCGCGCGGCGGGGGCCGGCAGCATTGCCGAACATGCCGACGTGCGCCGGATGCTCACAACGATGCGGGCGGACATCTACGCGGCGCGGGGCATCGCGCTCCTCTGCGCCGTCGCCATCGACATGGGCACGGCGACGGAAGATGCCGACTGGCGCGCGCGCGGCGCGTTCCTCACCCCCATCGCCAAGGCGTTCGGCACCGATATAGGCATGGAGGTCGCCCAGACCGGCATCCAGGTGCACGGCGGCATGGGCTTCGTGGAAGAGACGGGCGCGGCGCAGTTCCTGCGCGACGTGCGGGTCACCGCGATCTACGAGGGCACGAACGGCATCCAGTCGATGGACCTCGTCGCACGCAAGATGTCCGATGGCGGCGATGCGGCCTATCGTCTGATCGAGGAGGTCCAGGCGGGCGCCGAGGCCGCGCGCAGCCGCCTGCCCGAACTGGCGCAGGCCGTCTGGGATGCGGCCGAGGCGCTGCGCGAATCGACCGAATGGCTGGTCGGTCAGGGCGACATGCAGGACCGCTTCGCCGGTGCGGTGCCCTATCTGCGCGCGTTCGCCCGCGTGCTGGGCGGCCACATCCACCTTGCCTCGGCCATCGCCGCCGGCAAGGGGCCGCGCACCGCGCTCGCGGCGTTCTTCATCGAGCGTCTGCTGCCCGAACACGTGGGGCTTCTGGCGCATGTCCGGGCGGGGGCACCGGGTCTCTATGCCCTCGATATCGAGGAACTTGCCGCGTGATGATCGGCGACCCGTGCGTCAGCTGCCAGGACAACAGCGGCGGCGCGGTGGTCGTTCCGCATCACGGCCCCCTCGCGGCGATGCCGGGCGGGGATCGCGCGCGTGGCCTGCTCGATCTGGCGGCGCAGGCGAAAGGCGCCGACGTCCGACGTAAGCCTGGGCGGTCAGCGGGAAACTGCCGAACCGGCGACGAACGCCAGGCACGGCACCCTCCGCGCAATGCGTGACGGCGGCGACGTGCGCCGGCCGGCCGCGTCGGGTGTCGGGCTGCCGGCAGAGGGCGCTTCGACGCATAGCCACGGCGGCGGCCCGCTGCCCGGGCCCGCAGATGTCCGGGAGACCGAAGGCATCCGCCACCCTTTCGATGCACCCGCACCGGGCGAGACGGTCGAGGTGGCCCCGGGGATCGTGTGGCTGCGGCTGCCCCTGCCGATGGCGCTGGATCACGTCAACGTCTACGCCCTGGACGACGGAGACGGGTGGACCGTCGTCGACACCGGCTTCGACACCGCCCGTACCCGCGCGATGTGGGAGGCGGCGCTGGCCGGTCCGCTGGCGGGACGCCCGGTGCGGCGGGTGGTCGCGACGCACCACCATCCCGACCACATCGGCCTCGCCGGCTGGTTCGCGCGCCGCGGGGCCGAGGTGGTCACGACCCGCACGGCATGGCTGACGGCGCGGATGCTGGTGCTGGACGAACAGGCCGCCCCGCCGCCCGAGACGCTGGCCTTCTGGCGCGGCGCCGGCATGGCCCCCGACATCTACGCCGCGCGCCGCGCCGCGCGGCCCTTCAATTTCGCCGATTGCGTCGCACCGCTGCCGAACGGGTTCAACCGTCTGGTCAACGGTGGAACCTTCAATGCCGGCGGGCGGACATGGGACGTGCGTATGGGAGACGGCCACGCGCCCGAGCATGCGACGCTGTGGTCGCGGACGGGCGATCTGGTGCTCGGGGGCGACCAGCTTCTGCCCTCGATCAGCCCCAACCTGGGCGTCTACCCGTCCGAGCCGCTGGCCGATCCCGTGGGCGACTGGCTGGCCGCCTGCGACAGGCTGGCCCCCTTCGCGACCGACGCCCAGCTGGTCCTGCCCGGTCACAAGACGCCCTATACCGGCCTGCCGCTGCGGATGCGCCAGCTGGCGCAGAACCACCACGGCGCCCTGTCGCGGCTGGAGGCATGGCTGGAAACGCCGCATACGGCGGCCGAGTGCTTTGCCCCCCTCTTCAAGCGCGAGATCGGCGAGGGGACCTATGGGCTCGCCCTGTCCGAGGCTCTGGCGCATTGCCTGCACCTTTGGCACACCGGGCGCGCCACGCGCACGGTGCGCGACGACGGTGCCTGGCTGTGGCAGGCGACGCGACCGGATGGAGGGACGACGGAATGACACGCATGGGGATCACCGCAGCGCTGCTGGCGGCGCTGGCCGCGCCGGTTGGCGCGCAGGGCACCGGCCGTGCCTTTTCGGGCGGGCATGTCTGCCAGCTCTTCGATGGGGCGACGCTGGTCTCGGGATCGTCCGATTGCCTGCTGGTCTTCTACATGGAGGCGGACCCCATTGGCATGATCGC
Source organism: uncultured Alphaproteobacteria bacterium (assembly GCA_963722905.1). Classification (GTDB taxonomy): domain Bacteria; phylum Pseudomonadota; class Alphaproteobacteria; order Rhodobacterales; family Rhodobacteraceae; genus CAVROT01. The sequence goes on from CAVROT010000015.1 coordinate 92,664, forward strand.
CGAGTTCGAGGACAACGCCATCAGCGTGCGCGGCGACTTCTTCGAGGACGACCGCGTCACCGTCGATGGCGCCCCGGCCACACGCGCCGTCCACCCGGCGCTGGACTGCTTCATCGTCGACGGCACCGCCCGCGCCCTCTGCGTCGGATCGAAATGACCGGCGACCAGATCCGCACCACGGCCGAGGCGGCCGAGGACGCGGCCATGCCGCGTGCCCATGCCGTCCACGCCGACCCCGCCCGGCGCTCGGCCGAGGACGACCCGCTGCCGCCCGGCGTCGCGGGCACGCCCGTCGCCAGGAAGAGCCCGGCGCAATGGGCCTACCAGCGGCTCGTCCTCTACATCAGGAAGTTCGAGGAGGGTCTGGATGCCGAGCACGAGGTCGCGATGGGCCTCGTCGGCGGGGCGCAGGGCGTGCTGCGGATCCAGGGAATGGGGTATTTCGACCCGGACATCGTCACCTTCTACGGCACCGATCCGCAGGGCGCGCGGACGCAGCTTATTCAGCACGTGAGCCAGCTCAACGTCCTGCTGCGCGCGTTGCCCCGGCCCGCCGAACGCCCCGAGCCGCAGCGCATAGGGTTCCGGCTGGCTGCCGACCTGGAGGCCGTCGAGGATGCGTCGCCATCGGGCGCCGAGACCGTGACAGTGGCGGGGACATCGGATAAGCCACCCGCGAACGCTAACACGGAGACGGCAAAGGATGGCTGAGCATCACAAGCACGGGTCGATGGACATCGAGGTGCAGGAGAAAACGTTCGCGGGCTTCGTCACGTGGTCCGTCCGCACCGTCATCGCCGTCGTCGTCACGCTGATCCTGCTGGCGCTGATCAACGGATGATCCGGGCGGCTTTGGCGGCCGCGTTGATGGTGCTGGCCGGTTGCGGCACGTCCGTCATGGCACCGGACGCTGAAGTCGCGCGCCGCGCCTATGCGTCGGACGGGCCGTCGTCGCTGACGCTCTACACCGTCATCAACAACCGCAACGAGGACGGCGCCCACACCGCGCTGCTGATCGACGGCAGCCAGCGGGTGCTCTGGGATCCGGCGGGGTCGTTCTATCACCCTGCAGCACCCGAGCAGAACGACCTGCTCTACGGCTTCACCCCGACGATCCAACTGGTCTACGAGGATTACCACGCGCGCGAGACGTTCCGAATCGTCAAGCAGACCGTGCCGGTCAGCCGCGCGGTAGCCGACAAGGCGATGCGATTGGCCGCACAGGCCGGTCCGGCGTGGCCGGCGACCTGCTCGATCAAGACGACGGGCATCCTGCGGCAGCTCCCGGGCTTCGGATCCATTCCGTCGGCCTGGTACCCCAAGCGGACCATGCGGGCCTTCGCCGACCTGCCGGGCGTCGCGACCCGAACGGTCACCGACGACGACGCCGACGACAATCACGGCGTCCTCATCCGCGTCACCCGCCCCGCCGGCCCGACCGTCGTGCCGGGTGGCTGAAGAGCCGGGCGTCTAAAGGGCCGGGTGGCTAAAGCAGCGTCCGGTGCCTCGCGTATGCAAAGGCAGTTCGAAAGACGTTCCGAAAGTGCGATCGATCTCCTCGCCGGTATGCAGCGGCCCGCCGATCCACGCCGGCACGGTTGCGGCGGCGCACAGCCCCCGGACCCGGAGGGCGGACGGCGGCTAACCGGTCACTGCCAGTCCCGCCGCCAGCGTCGCCGCCCCGGCGGAGGCCGCCGCCAGCGTGCTGCGCGTGACAAGACCGACCGCCAGCGCCGCAAGCGCCGCCGCCCCGCGGACGGGATCGAAGCTGCCGTTCGTCGCGGGCGGCCAGATCACCAGCGGCGCCACCATTCCGGGCAGCACCGCGACAGGCGTGTAGCGCAGCATCCGCAACACCCATGCCGGCATCGGCCGGTCGCCGATCAGGCCCAGGAAAGAGAACCGGATCGCAAAGGTGCCAAGCCCCAGAAGGCCGATGATCGTCCAGATCTGCCCCGTCGAATAACTCATCTCCGCCGCTCCATCGCCGTCTCGACCGCGGCGCCCGCCAGCATGGCGCAGCCCGCCGCCACCAGCAGCCCGGTGCCGGACGGCAAACCGGCCAGCAGCAGCGACACCGCCACCGACATGCCCGCGGCCGCGACATGGGCCGCGGATTTCAGCATCGGGGCCACGACGGCGATGAAGGTGATGGGCAGCGCGAAGTCCAGCGCCCAGCCTTCGGGGATCAGGGCGCCTGCGCGCGCGCCGACCCATGTCCCGCCCAGCCAGATCGGCACCAGAACGGCGGCGGTTCCGGCGAAGTAGCCCATCTTCTCGGGCAGGGTCATGCCGGGCCGGGCCTCGTATTCCGACACGCTGGCGGCATAGGTCATGTCGAAGTTGGCGTAGGCCACCAGCGCCCGCTGCCACAGCGGTGCCGCGCCGAGGTGCGGGACGAGGGCGGCGGAATACATCGCCATGCGCAGGTTCACAGCCAGCCCCGCAGCGAGAACCGCCCAGATCGGCGCGCCCTCGGTCATCTGCTGGAGCGCCGCGAACTGCGACGCCCCCGCGATCACCAGCGACGTCAGCCCCATCACGGCCGCGATGTCGAGCCCCGCCTCGGTCGCGACGACGCCGAAGAGGACGGCGAAGGGCCCCGCCACCAGCAGGAACGGAAGCCCCGCCGCCGCTCCTCTGAGAAAGGCGCCGCGCGGCCCGGCGGGGCGCTCATCGATGTCGGTGGAGCCTGCCACGTTCCCGTCCTAGACTGTGCGTCGTTCCAGGGGTCTGACGCAGCGGGGCGGCGTGTTCAAATGACAAATGACGATGCTCCGGATCACGGGCGCCGACGCATCGTCGCCGACGGCCATGCGCCGCGGCGACAGGGCGTCGACGGCGGTCGCCCCGGCGACGGCAGCGCGATCGGACCGGGCCCCGGCAGCGCCGCCCTCGCCGGTGGTCTCGGCCGGGAGGACGCCCCTGCCGGCGAGGGCAAGGCTCCCTCGGGGAGGCACGTATCCGGCGGCGGGCCACCGCCCCCCTCCGGTGGACGCGCACTCGGCGCGAAACGCCGTAACCACCCGCCGGCCGTGCCGACTGCGGTGGGCGGCGGGGGCCCCACTGCCCTCACCGAAGGCGTGACAGGCCCCAGCGACGCCAGCTACGTCATCGCCCCCGATCCCGACCGCGCGGACCTGACCCGTATCGTGCAGGGCACCGACCAGACCGGCGCGCGCGGCCCCGTCCGCGTGGTCGAGGAGCGGGCGCTGACGATCTACCTCAACGGGGCCGAGATCGTGACCGCCATGACCATCGGCGACTGGCCCGAATATCTGGCGCTGGGGTTCCTGCACAATCAGGGGATGCTCGGCCCGGGCGAGACGGTGACCGGCGTCGATCACGACGCGGATCTCGGCGTCGTGATCGTGCGCACCGACGGGACCACGACCTACGAGGAGAAGCTGTCGCGCAAGACCCGCACCTCGGGCTGCGCGGTCGGCACCGTCTTCGGCGACATGATGGAGGGGCTGGAGGGCCTCACCCTGCCGCCGGCCGAGGTCCGAACCTCGTGGCTCTATGCGCTGGCCGCGACCATCAACACCACGCCCAGCCTCTATCTGGAGGCGGGCGCGATCCACGGCACGGTCCTATGCCGGCGCGACCGGCCGCTGGTCTACATGGAGGACGTCGGCCGCCACAACGCGGTGGACAAGATCGCCGGCTGGATGCTGTCCGAGGACGTGCCGGCCGGGGACAAGATCCTCTACACCACCGGGCGGCTGACCTCGGAAATGGTGATCAAGACGGCGCTGATGGGGATCCCGGTGCTGGTCTCGCGTTCGGGTTTCACCGCCTGGGGGGTCGAGATCGCGGAGCGGGTCGGCCTCACGCTGATCGGGCGGATGCGGGGACGGCGCTTCACCTGCCTTGCGGGCGAGGACCGGCTGGTGCGCGACGCCGATCCCGCCGGCGGGGACGAGGACCGCCGCCACCGCCGCAAGGGCGCCGAGGGATGAGCCCGGCCGGGACGATCGCCCTGATCGCGGCGGTGCCGTTCGCCATCGCGGCGCTGGCGGGCCTGCTCTGGTGGCCGCTCAAGGCGTGGACCGACCTTTGCGGCGTGGTCCGCGCCGTGCCGCCCGGGCGCCGCCCGCCCTACTGGCCGGACGAGGATCCCCGCGCCTTCGCCATGTCGCGCGCAAGCCTGGCACTGTCGCCGTCCGACCTGCGCCCCGACCGAGTGGCCCGGCGCGCAGGCTTCGGACTGCTGAGGGTCGCGGTGCTGATCGGCGGGGCGGGTCCCGCGGCACCCGAAGAGCTGGTGCGCGCCGTCCGCCGGTACCGCATCGCGGCCATCGGCGCGCCGGTCGTCTTCGTCGTCGGGTCGGGTGTCGCGCTACGGCTGGTCGAGGGACTGCTGGCGTGATCCCGCCGCTCGGCGTCATCCTGGCCGGCGGGCGGGCGACCCGGATGGGCGGCGGGGACAAGGGACGGCTGATGCTGGGCGACCGGTCGATCCTCGACCGGGTGACCGACCGGCTGGGGCCGCAGGTGGCCGCGATGGCGCTGAACGCCAACGGCGACCCCGCGCGCTTCGCAGACCTCGGCCTGACGGTGGTGGCCGACGGGGTGGAGGGCCACCCCGGCCCCCTCGCCGGGGTGCTGGCCGGCATGGACTGGGCGGCGGGGCAGGGGGCGACCCATGTCGTCAGCGCCGCGGCGGACACGCCGTTCCTGCCGTGCGACCTGGCCCCGCGCCTGCTGCTGGCGGCCGAGGAGGCTGGCGCGCCCATCGCGCTGGCAGCCACCGCGGAGCCGGGCGGAACGGTGCGGCGCCACCCGACCTTCGGGCTCTGGCCCGTGGCGCTGCGCGACGATCTTCGCGCCGCGCTGGAGGACGGCCTGCGCAAGGTGGTGCTGTGGACAGACCGGCACGGGGCGGCCACCGCGCTTTTCCCGTCCGGCACGCCGGATCCGTTCTTCAACGTCAACGCGCCGGATGATCTGGCGGCCGCGCAACGCTGGGCCGGGGCATGAGGCTGTTCGGCGTCACCGGCTGGAAGAACGCCGGCAAGACCGGGCTGGTCGAACGGCTGGTCGCGCATTTCGGCGTGCAGGGCGTGGCCGTCTCGACCCTCAAGCATGCGCATCATCAGGTCGATATCGACACCCCCGGACGCGACAGCCACCGCCACCGGGCGGCCGGCGCGCGTCAGGTGCTGGTCTCGTCCGCCCACCGCTGGGCGCTGATGTCCGAGCTGCGCGGCGCGCCCGAGCCGGCGCTTGGCGACCTCGTCGCCCGGCTCGACCCGGTGGACCTGGTGCTGATCGAGGGGTGGAAGCACGGGACCCACCCCAAGGTCGAGGCGTGGCGCACCGCCGCCGGCCACCCCCCGATGGCGCCGGGCGACCCCACGGTCCGCGCAGTCGCCGCCGATGCGCCCCTGAACGCCGGCGTCCCGGTCTTCGACCTCGACGACACGCCCGCCATCGCCGGGTTCATCGCCGCGCAGGTCGGGCTGTGAGGGCATTCGACACCGTCGTCGTGGTGGACTGGTCGGCCGCGCAGGGCGTGAAGCGCGCGGGCAAGGACGCGATCTGGGCCGCGGTCGCCGATGGCGGTGAGGTCCGCGATCCTGTCCATTTCGCGTTGCGCGCCCACGCCGAGACCTGGATGGCCGAGACCATGCGCGGTGCGTGCGCGTCCGGCAGGCGTGTTCTGATCGCCCTCGACTTCCCCTTCGGCTACCCCGCCGGATTTGCGCGCGGCGTGACCGGGTCGGACGATCCCGCGCTGCTCTGGGACTGGCTGGAGGCCCGGATCACGGACGACGCGACAGGCCGCAACAATCGCTACGATGTCGCCGAGACGCTGAACGCGCTCTTTCCGGGCATCGGTCCGTTCTGGGGGAAGCCGAACCGATCCGGTCATCCCGGCATCCCCTTCGGCGGGAGGCAGCGCGCCGGGCATGGCCTGCCCGAACGCCGGGCCTGCGACAAGCTTGCCAAGGCGTCGTCCACCTGCTGGCAGCTCGCCTTCCCACCGACCGTGGGCGGGCAGGCGCTGATGGGCTTGCCGATGGTGGCGCGGCTGCGGCGTATGCCGGGCGCCGCCGTCTGGCCGTTCGAGGATTGGCACGACGCGGACGCCGTGCTTGCCGAGATCTGGCCGGGCGTGATCGAACCCGCGGTACGGGCGGCCGGGCCCGGCATCCGCGACGCGCATCAGGTCCGGCTGCTGGCGCGGGCGCTGTCGCGCCTGCCCGCGGACGAACTGCACGGGATGATGGACGTGGAGGCACCGGAGGAGGGCTGGATCCTCGGAGCGGGCCACGAACGCCGGCTGATCGCATTGGCCGGCGACGGCCGGGAAGAGGAGCCGGCCGGCACGGAACCCCGGCCGGCGGAGCTTGCGGAAAGGTCGCCGGGGCGTTCGGAAGACGACGTCGCAAATGGCGCATCCGATGCGCCCGACGACTGTTTTGCGCTCCCGGTGGGCGTGAAGTGGACGCCGGTGGACGACGCGCTGGCGCTGCTGGAGGCCCGGCTCGCGCCCGTCGCGGGGGTCGAGGCGGTGGCGCTCGACGCCGCCGCCGGGCGGATCCTGGCACAAGGCGCCGTGGCGCGGCGGTCCAATCCGCCCGGGGCCAACGCGGCCGTCGACGGCTACGGGTTCGCCCACAGCGCCCTCGGGCCAGGGCCGGTGGAGCTGCCACTTGTGGACGGGCGCGCGGCGGCGGGGGCGCCCCATCCGGGCGTCGTGCCCATGGGAAGCGCCGTGCGCATCCTCACGGGCGCCTTGCTGCCGGCGGGCGTCGATACGGTGATATTGCAGGAAGACGTCACCCTGGGCGATCGCAGACTTCGCTTCGCGGCGCCGCCGAAGCCCGGCGCCAACACCCGCCGGGCGGGCGAGGACGTGAAAGCCGGCGCTCCGGTCCTGCACGCCGGGCAGCGACTGCGCGCGCCCGATCTGGCGATCCTGGCCGCCGTGGGCATCGACAGGGTCGCCGTCCACGTCCGCCTTTCCGTCGCCGTCCTGTCGACGGGCGATGAACTGGCTCCGCCCGGCGCCACCGCCGACCCTGCGCGCACCTACGATGCGAACCGGCCGATGCTCTTGTCGATGATCGCTGGCTGGGGTCATGCCGCCGTCGATCTTGGGCATGTCGGCGATGACCGGGCGGCATTGCGCGACCGTCTCGATGCCGCCACCGCGCACGGGAGACCGGGCGAAGCGGCGCAGGCCATCGTGATCTCGGGCGGCGCGTCGGCGGGCGACGAGGACCACGTCTCGGCCTTGCTGCGGTCCGAGGGGACCGTCACGGCGTGGCGCATCGCGATGAAGCCTGGACGGCCGCTGGCGCTGGGCCATTGGCGCGGCGTGCCGGTATTCGGGCTGCCCGGCAATCCCGTCGCGGCCTTCGTGTGCGCGGCCGTCTTCGCGCGCCCCGCGCTGTCGCGCCTGGCGGGCGGTGGCTGGCCGGTGCCGCGCGGCTTCGACGTCCCGGCGAACTTCGCCAAGCGCAAGAAGGCGGGGCGGCGCGAATACCTGCGCGCGCGCCTCGGGCCCGACGGCCGGGCCGAGGCCTTCGCGTCCGAGGGATCGGGGCGCATCTCCGGGCTGTCCTGGGCCGAGGGGCTGATCGACCTCGACGTGCCCGCGCGCGACGTGCGCCCGGGCGATATCGTCCGCTATATTCCCTTCGCGTCCTTCGGCATCTGACGATCGGACCGGCGGGCCGGACGGTTCTAGCGGTCGATGGCGTCGCGCAGGCGCAGCACGGCGTCACCCGCGCGTCCGATCCAGAATTCGACGCCATCGCGCAAGCGGTCCACGGCATCGATGTAGCGCTGCATCGCGACCTCGGCCTCCGGCAGGGCGGCGACGATGCGGCCCTCCCAGACGTAGGCACCCACGCAGAACGCCGCGACAAGCAGAAGCGCCGTCAGGAAACGCCCTGTCCACCCCGACCGCGGAGCCTCCTGCCGGCGCCGGCGCCGGCGGCGGCGGCCGCTCTGATAGTCGCTATTACCCGCGTCCTGCGACCTGCCGTCGCCGTACCCGTCGCCACCGCGCCGGCTGCGCCAGCTGCGCAAACGGGGGTCCGCGGCGTCTTCCGGGGCGTCGCGCCAATCGCCTCGGGTGTCGCGATCCCGCGCCGGACCGCGACCCTCCGGGGCCGGATCGTCCCGCATGGCCGGTGTCAGCGTCGACGTGATGGCGTCGGCATCCGGCAGCCTGTCGGGGCGCCCGAAGGCATCGACGGCCTCCGCCGACCGGGCGGTCCGGCCCCCGGTCGCACGCCGCTCTCCGACGGGCCCGCGACGGGGAGCGACGCCCGCGGCGCCGCCGCCCGGTGCGTCCGTGTCGTCGGCCGGGCCGAACGCGAGGTCGTTCCGCGCGGCATCGCGGCCTGAGGGTCCGAAGCGGATATCGTCCACCGGCTGGCCCCGGCGCTGCCGCTCGGCCCGCTCGGCCTCCTCGCGCAGGATCGCCTGGGCTGCGGGCGCGATGCGGCGCGGCGCCGGCGCTTCGTCGTTTTCGTCCGGGTCCGGGCCCATATCCGGGTTCTGGCGCTGGTCGGATGCGGGCCCGGGCGACGGAGGCGGAGTATCCTGGCCGATATCGTCCCCTGGAAGGACGGCCGAGCTTGGCGTCCCGCGTCCTGCGCCCGCCTCAATGTCCTCCGCCGCCGCTTTGCCGACTGCACGCGACGTTGGCGGCGGGGCGTCCTGCGTCGCCTGCGCCCGTTCGAACCATGTGTGTCCGCAGGCCGAACACTGCATGTCGCGGCCCCGGGCGGGGATCAGCGCGCCGTCGATCTCGTACCGGGCGGCACAGTTGGGGCAGGTCAGCCGCATTCGGATCCTCCCTGGTGGTGCCGTGCGCGACTGCCGCCCGGCCGGGACTGCCCCCCGGTCTAGTCGCGTCGGACGCCGACTTAAACCTCGGGGGACGACGATGCGTTGAAAGCCGCGCGGCGGTGAGGCAAAACGGTCGCGGGTTCGCGCCGCATGCGGCGTCCTTGCGCCGCCGGCGAACGGCCCGGGCGATCCGCGTCGGGGGGCGGCCCGCGCGTGGAACGGCCGACCGGCCAGGGGAGGCCATCATGCGGATCGCGGTGCAGTGGATACGCTCGGCGGTCTTCGTCGTGCAGGTCTACGCGGCGATGGCCCTTGTGGCACTGGCGATGCTGCCCTGGGCCGTGCTGAAGCGGGGCGGCACGTACGACATGGGCCATGCCTGGGTGCGCTGGGTCCGGTTCAGCGCCCGCTGGATCGTCGGCCTGCGCACCGAGATCCGCGGTACGCCGCCTCAGGACGCCGTCCTGGTCGCGGCCAAGCATCAGTCGTTCCTCGACATCATCCTGCTCTTCGGTGCGATGCCGCGCGGCCGCTTCATCATGAAGCGGGAAATACTGGCGATCCCGATACTGGGCCAGTTCGCCCGCGCCATCGGTTGCGTGCCGGTGGACCGGGGCACGCGCGGCGGCGCGGTCCGCAAGATGCTGGAACGCGTCGACGACGGTCGCCGGGAGCCCGGCCAGCTGATCATCTATCCGCAGGGAACGCGCGTCGCGCCCGGCGTCCGCGTCGATTACAAGGTGGGGGCGGCGCTGCTCTACGCCCAGCTTCGTCAGCCCTGCGTGCCGGTGGCGGTGAACGTCGGGCTGTTCTGGCCCCGCCGCGGTATCCTGATCCGGCCCGGAACCGCCATAGTCGAGTTCCTGCCCCGGATTCCGCCCGGCCTTGCCATCGACACGTTCCGCGCCCGCCTGACCGAGGAGGTCGAGGCCGGGTCGGACCGCCTTCTGGCCGAGGCCGGATACATCCTGCGCGGCGATGCCCCCGCCTGACGATATCGCCCGCCTGCGCGCTTCGCCGTCCATGCCCGGCTGCGAACGCCACCGACGGCCACGCGGACCCTGGCGCGAGACGGAGCGCCTCCCGACAGCACCGGGAGATCCATGCATGACGCGGGCGCCCGGCCCACCCCGGCCCCCGCGGTCCGGCACGGGGCGGCCCGGCGGGGTATCTTTGCGGGAATGGCAACCGGGTACGGCGCCGTCAGCCGGCCAGACCCTTGGCTCCCATCGCGACGTATTTCGCCCGGCGGTCCGCGATCAGCTTGTCGCGAGGCTTGCCGGCAAGCTCGCGCAGCATCGTCGCGATGGCGCTGCCGACGCTCGCCATCGTGCGCTCGCGGTCGCGCTGCGCGCCGCCCTGCGGCTCGCGGATGATCCGGTCGATCACGCCCAGGCCCTGCAGATCCTGGGCGGTCAGGCGCAGCGCTGCGGCAGCCTCGCGCATCTTGTCGGCGTCCTTCCACAGGATCGACGCGCATCCCTCGGGCGAGATCACGGAATAGATCGCATGTTCCAGCATCGCGACCCGGTTCGCGGCCGCCAGCCCCACAGCGCCGCCCGACCCGCCCTCGCCCACGATGACCGTCACCATCGGCACGCCCAGCCGCAGGCTGGCCTGCGTTGCGCGGGCGATCGCCTCGGACTGGCCGCGTTCCTCGGCGCCCTTGCCGGGATAGGCGCCTGGCGTGTCGATCAGCGTGACCACCGGCAGGTCGAACCGGTCCGCCATCTGCATCAGCCGGATGGCCTTGCGATAGCCCTCGGGGCGCGCCATGCCGAAGTTCCGCTCGATCCGGCTGGCGGTGTCGTTCCCTTTCTCGTGGCCGATCACCATGACGGGCCGGTCCTCGATCCGGGCCAGCCCGCCCTGCACGGCGTGGTCGTCGCCGAAGACGCGGTCGCCCGCGAGGTTCACCCAGTCGGTGAAGACGGCGCCGATATAGTCGATGAAATGCGGCCGGTCGGGGTGGCGGGCCACCTGGCACTTCCGCCAGGGGTCGAGGTCCTTGTAGAGGCTCTTAAGCATGTCGGCCGCCTTGCGGTCGAGGCCGCGGGCCTCCTTCTCGACGTCCATGCCGCCCTGCCGTCGCGCCATCGCGCGCAGTTCCTCGGCCTTGCCCTCGATCTCGGCCAGCGGCTTCTCGAACTCGAGATAGGTCGTCATCGCATCCCCCGTCAGCGGCATCGCGACATATGGGGCGGGGGTGGGTCGATGTGCAACCCGGGGCGACGGGCGCGGTGCCCCCGGGGCGCGGGTCGCGGCGCGGCCGGGATACCCGCCCGCGGGCGCCCTTCGCGGTTGCCCCCCGGCCGGCGACGGCTTAACCAGACGGCGACGACGCCCCGCATGCGGGGCCGGAGCGGAGGCCGCGCGGCGACCGACCCAGGCAGGGGGTCGACCCGCGGCATCGTCAGGGGCGCGTGCGCGCGGCCCGGAGGGTCCGGTCCGGCCGTAATCCGCGGGGCCTGGAACCGACCGGGGAGACGGACCATGATCCGATCAGCGACAACCGCCACCACGGGCGCCGCCTGCGCCGCGGCCCTGATGCCGGCGGCCGCATCGGCGCATGTCGGTCATATCGCGGACGCCGCGGGCCACGACCACTGGATCGCGGGCGCGGCGATCGGCATCGCGGGTGCCATCGCGCTGGGGACTGCCATCCGCGACCGCCGCCGCCGCCGCGCCGGCGACGACGCGGACCGCGGCGACGCGTCACAGGATGCGCCGGCACCGCAGGACAGCACCGCATGAGCCGCGCACCTGACGCCGGGCAGTCGGCCGCGGGGCCTCGCACGGGCGTGATGATCTGCGGCCACGGGTCGCGCAGCCAGGCGGCCGTGGACGAGTTCGCGTCGCTCGCGCGCGAGCTTCCGCCGCTGCTGCCCGCCGACTGGGCGATCGACTACGGCTACCTCGAATTCGCCAACCCGGTCATCCGCGACGGCCTCGACCGTCTGCGCGCCGCCGGGTGCGACCGGATCCTGGCGGTGCCGGGCATGCTCTTCGCCGCGATGCACGCCAAGAACGACATCCCCACGGTCCTGTCGACCTACGCCGCGACGCACGGCATCGACGTCTCCTACGGGAGGGAGCTGGGCGTCGATCCCAAGATGATCGCCGCCGCCGCCGACCGCGTGATGGACGCCGTGCGGGCCGCGGACGCCGCCGAAGGCCCCGTACCGCTGACCGAGACGTGCCTCGTCGTCATCGGCAGGGGCGCGTCCGACCCCGACGCGAACGGCAATGTCGCCAAGGTCGCCCGTATGCTGCACGAGGGTCTGGGCTTCGGCTGGTGCGAGACCGGCTATTCCGGCGTCACCTTCCCGCTGGTCGAGCCGTGCCTGCGCCACGTGGTCCGTCTGGGCTACCGCCGCGTCGTGGTCTTTCCCTACTTTCTTTTCACCGGCGTGCTGATCGACCGGATCTACGGCTTCACCGACCGTGTCGCCGCGGACCACCCCGACATCGCCTTCGTCAAGGCCGGCTACCTCGGCGCCCACCCCCAGGTTCTGGCCACCTTCGCCGAACGGGCGACCGAGCAGGTCGAGGGCGTGCCGCCGCCAAACTGCCAGATGTGCAAGTACCGCACCCAGGTCCTGGGGTTCGAGGCCGAGGTCGGTGCAGTGCAGGAAAGCCATCACCACCACGTCGAGGGGCAGGGCGCCAGCGCCCCGGGATCGAACGTCGCCGACTGCCCGCTCTGCGACGATTTCTGCACCGGGCTGTGCCGCCTCGAGGCGCAGGATGCCCGCACACACGGCCATGATCATCCGCACCCCCACGCGCATGGCCACGAACACCACGACGGCCACCACCACCACGTGCACGACCACGATCACCACCACGCCCCCTATCCACACGCCAAGCACCCCCACGGCCCGGAAAGCGCGCGAAGGACGCGTCCGTGACCGACCCCTTCATCCTGTCGAAAGTACTCCCCCCGGAGGGTCCGCCCCACCCGTCCGTCGCCGGCGCCGTCCGGTGAGGCGCCCCTACGAACGCGACCCCGCCACGATCTACGCGCAATCGTTCGCCACCGTCCGGGCCGAGGCGAACCTCGCCCGCTTCGACGAGGGCATGGAGGCCCTTGCTGTCCGCCTGATACACGCCTGCGGCATGGTCGACGTCGCGGATCGCCTCTGCCATTCGCCGGGCGCGGCCGAGGCGGGGCGGCGCGCGCTGGCGGACGGCGCGCCGGTCCTGTGCGACGCGAACATGGTCGCGGCCGGGATCATCCGGCGCCGCCTCCCGGCGGACAACTCCGTCATCTGCACGTTGGACGATCCGTCCGTACCCGGACGCGCGGCCGCTGGCGCCACCACCCGCTCGGCTGCGGCGGTCGATCTCTGGCAGGACCGGATCGGCGGCGCGGTGGTCGCGATCGGCAATGCACCGACGGCGCTGTTTCGGCTTCTCGAGCACCTCGACGCCGGGTGGCCGAAACCGGCCGTGATCCTTGGGTTCCCCGTTGGCTTCGTCGGCGCGGCAGAATCCAAGGCCGAACTGGCGCGCGACCCGCGCGGCTGCGACTTCGTCGCGCTGCGCGGCCGCCGCGGCGGCTCGGCCATGGCGGCGGCGGCGGTCAACGCGCTGGGCCACGCCGGGGCGGCCGCGTGACGCGCCGGCCCCCGCATGTCTGAACCCTGGCTTCACGTCGTCGGCATCGGCGAGGACGGGATGGACGGACTCCAGCCTGCCACCCGCGCCGTCGTGGAGGCGGCCGAGATCGTCGTCGGCGGCGACCGCCACCACCGCCTGTCCAATGCCGTGACCGCGCAACGCATCGCCTGGCCACACCCGTTCGACGCGCTCATCGATACGCTGGCCGGCCTGCGCGGCCGCCGGGTCGTGGTGCTGGCCACCGGAGATCCCTTGTGGTTCTCGGTCGGCGCCCGCATCGGCCGCGCCCTGGGCCCGTCCTTCGCGGCGGGCGAGATCGTCTACCACCCGCAGCTCTCGGCCTTTCAGCTGGCCGCGGCGCGCATGGGCTGGAGCCTTGCCGATGTCGAGACGCTGACGGTGCACGGCCGTCCGGTCGAGCAGATGATCGCCTTCATTCAGCCCGCCGCACGCCTGCTGATCCTGACCACCGGCGCCGACACGCCCGGCCGCATCGCCGCCTTTCTCGGCGAACGCGGTTTCGGCCGGTCGCCGATGACGGTTCTGGCGGCGATGGGCGGCCCGGACGAGGCGCGCTACGACGCCACGGCCGAGACGTGGCATCACGACGTCCCCGCCTTCAACACCCTCGCGGTGGAGTGCGTCGCGGCGCCTGGCGCGGCTCTGGTCCCGCGCGTTCCGGGCCTTTCGGACGATCTCTTCGCCCACGACGGCACCATGACCAAGCGCGAGGTCCGCGCCGCCACCGTGGCCAAGCTGATGCCGATGCGCGGCGCGCTTCTGTGGGACGTGGGCACCGGCTGTGGGTCGGTCGCGGTCGAATGGATGCGCGCCGCCCGCTACGCCCGCGCCATCGGGATCGAGCCCCGCGCCGACCGCCGGGCGATGGCCGCCGCCAACGCGCTGGCGCTGGGCACGCCGCGACTGGAGCTGATCGAGGGAACGGCGCCGGACGCGCTGGACGGGCTGGCGCCGCCCGACGCGATCTTCCTCGGCGGCGGCCTGTCGGACGCCGTCTTCGCCGCCGCATGGGAAGCGCTGAAGCCCTTGGGCCGGCTGGTCGCCAACGCCGTGACGCTGGAGTCGGAGGCGACCCTGATCGCCCTCCACGCGGCGCATGGCGGCGACCTCGTTCGCCTCCAGATCCACCGGGTCGAAACGGTCGGCGCCTACCGCGGCTGGCGCCCCTCCATGCCGGTGGTGCAGTGGAGCCTCGTGAAGCGATGAGGGGTGCGCATTCCCATGCGGCGTCGCCAGTCGGCCTCCCTCCGGCGCGGGACGAAGGCCGGCGCGTGGTGGTTTCCGGCGACGATCGGGGCATCGCGATAGAGCGTGTCCCGGCACCGCTGACTCCTGCTGCGGCGGGCGACGGCGACGTCGCAGCCGTCCCTCTATGCCGTCTCGCCGGACGGAACGGATGAGCGGCACGCTGTACGGAGTCGGACTGGGACCGGGCGATCCCGAGCTGGTGACGCTGCGCGCGGCGCGGATCGTCAGGGCCTGTCCGGTCGTTGCCTATCCTGCACTGCCCGGCACGCCGTCCTTCGCGCGGGCCATCGCCGCCGACCTGATCGCGCCCGGCACGACGGAGATCGCGATGGAGGTGCCGATGTCGACCGACCGCGCCCCGGCGCAGGCCGCCTACGATGCCGGCGCCGCGCGCATCGCGGCCGAGCTGGACGCCGGGCGGGACGTTGCCTGTCTGTGCGAAGGCGATCCGTTCTTCTACGGATCCTTCATGTACCTCCATGCCCGCCTCGCGGACCGCCACGTTGTCGAGGTCGTGCCGGGCGTCACCTCGTTGACCGCCTGCGCCGCACGGGCCGGCCGGCCGCTGGCCGCGCGGGACGAACGCCTCGCCGTGTTGCCGGCCACCCTCCCAGAGGCCGAGCTGGCCGAGGCGATGCGGTCGGCGTCGAACGTCGCGGTGATGAAGGTGGGGCGCCATCTGCCGAAAGTCAGGCGCGTCGCGGCGGCGCTGGGCGTCGCCGACCGCGCCGTCTACGTTGCGCGCGCGACGCTCACCGACGAGGTGGTCTGCCCGCTGGCGGAGGCGCCGGAGGGAGCGGCGCCCTATTTCTCGATGGTGATCGTGACGGCGGGGGCGGACCCTTGGCTGTGACCCCGGCCGTGATCTGCCTGACGCAGACCGGCGCCGCCATCGCCCGGACCGTGGCCGATGCGCTGGGTGCGCCGCTGCATGGTCGTGCTGGAAGGGTCGGGGCCGCGGACGCATGGTTCGACGACACGACCGACCACGTGCGCGACCTCTTCGCGGCGGGCGTGCCGGTGATCGGCGTCTGCGCGGGCGGCATCCTGATCCGCGCGGTGGCGCCCCTTCTGACGGACAAGCGGGCGGAGCCGCCCGTCGTCGCCGTGGCCGAGGACGGATCGGTCGCGGTGCCGCTGCTGGGCGGGCATCGCGGCGCCAACGCGCTGGCCCGGAGGATCGCCGCCGTCCTGGGCGGGACCGCCGCCGTCACGACGGCGGGCGACCTCGCCTTCGGTCTGGCGGACGGCGCCGCGCTGGACGCCCCGCCGGAGGGCTGGATACTGGCCGACACCGGCGCCGCGGGGCCGGCCATGGCGGCGCTGCTGGCGGGCGGCGGCGCGCGGGTCGAGGGCGACGCGGCCGGCCTCGCGGGTTGGCTGGACGGTCTGCCGCGGGGCGATGCCGTGAGGATCGCCTGCACGACGGGACCGGTCCCTGTCGACGCCGCGCTGGTCTACCACCCGCGGCGCGTCACGCTGGGCGTCGGGGCGTCGCGCGATTGCCCGCCCGCCGAGATGATCGCGCTGGTGGACGGTCTGCTGGCGGACGCGGGGCTGGCGCCGGGGGCCCTGCGCGGCATCTTTACCGCCGACATAAAGGCAGACGAAGCCGCGGTGCTGGCGCTGGCCGACCATCTGGGCCAGCCGGTCCGGCTGTTCTCGCCGGCGGAACTGGAGGTCGCGACACCGCGCACGCAAAACCCCTCGGACGTGGTATTTGCCGAGACGGGCACCCATGGCGTGGCCGAGAACGCCGCCCTGCTGGGGGCGGGGGAGGCGGGCACGCTGCGGCACACCAAGCGCAAGTCGGCCATGGCAACGGCCGCGCTGGCATTGGCACCCGGGCCCATCGTCGATCTAGCCGGCCGCCGCCGGGGTCGGGTAAGCGTCGTCGGGATCGGCCCCGGCCAGGCGGCGTGGCGGACGCCCGAGGCCTCGCGCCTTGTGGCGGAGGCGGACGAACTGGTGGGCTACGGTCTCTATCTCGACCTGCTGGGCCCGCTTGCCTCCGGCAAACCGCGCGCCGATTTTCCGCTGGGAGGCGAGACGGAGCGGTGCCGGCACGCGCTGGAACGGGCGGGCACGGGGCTGGACGTGGCGCTGGTCTGCTCGGGCGACGCGGGTATCTACGCCATGGCGTCGCTGGTGTTCGAGCTGCTGGATCGCGATGGGGACCTCAGCGGTGCCGCGCGGCGGGTGGAGGTCATCGTGGCCCCGGGCGTCAGCGCGCTGCAGGCCGCGGCCGCCCGCGCCGGAGCGCCGCTGGGGCACGACTTCTGCGCCATCTCGCTGTCCGATCTGCTGACCCCGCGGGCCGACATCCTGGAACGGGTCCGGGCGGCGGCGACGGGCGATTTCGTGGTGGCGTTCTATAACCCCGTGTCGCGCCGGCGGCGCGACCTGCTGGGCCTTGCGCGCGAAATCCTGCTGGCGCGGCGGCCGCCTGAAACGCCGGTGCTTCTGGCCACGTCGCTGGGCCGACCGGACGAGGCGCTGCGCTATCGCCGGCTCGACGCGCTGGATGCGGAAGAGGTCGACATGCTGACGGTGGTGCTGGTGGGGTCGTCCCAGTCCCGCCTGCTGGCGCGGGGCTGCGGCCCGCGGCTCTACACGCCGCGTGGCTACGCCGCGAAGCCGGTCACGTGACCGAACGGAGCGGGCTGCGCCCGCGCGCGATGTTCAGGGGCGCCTGTGGCAGCGTCGGGCACGGCGGCCGGCCGGGTGCGGATGTCGGTGGCGGACCCTCCGGGGGGAGTATTTCAGACAGGATGAAGGGAGCGGCATGACGGTTCATTTCGTGGGCGCGGGGCCGGGGGATCCCGAATTGCTGACGTTGAAGGCGCAGCGCATCATCGCGGCCTGCCCGGTCTGCCTCTACGCGGGGTCGCTGGTGCCGGCAGCTGTCGTTGCGGGGGCACCCGCCGGCGCGCTGGTGCGCGACACCGCCACGATGACGCTGGACGAGACGCATGCGGCGATCATGGCGGCCCACGGCCGCGGCGAGGATGTGGCGCGGGTGCATTCGGGGGACCCGTCGCTCTACGGCGCCATCGCGGAGCAGATAAGGCGGCTGGAGGCGGACGGAATCGACTATGCCATCGTGCCGGGCGTGCCCGCCTATGCCGCCGCCGCCGCGGCGATGGGGCGTGAGCTGACAATTCCCGGTATCGCGCAGTCCATCGTACTGACGCGCGTATCGATGAAGTCGACGGACATGCCGCCCGGCGAGACCCTGGAGGGGTTCGCGGCCACCGGCGCCACGTTGGCGATCCATCTCGGTATCCGGGCGTTGCGCGATATCGAACGGCGTCTGGTGCCGTTCTACGGTGCAGATTGTCCGGTCGTGGTGGCCTACCGCGTGGGCTGGCCCGACCAGACGTTCATCCGCGGCACGCTGAACGACATCCGCGGCCGCGTCAGGGAGGCGAAGATCACGCGCACCGCGCTGATTTTCGTGGGTCCCGCGCTAGGGGACACGACCGGCTTCGCCGATAGCGCTCTCTACGACCCCGCAATGCCGCATGTGTTGCGGCCGAGGGCGACACCGCACTGATCCGGCCGCCCGGCGCGGGCCGGGCGGCGGCCCGGATCGGCGTGCGGACGAACGTCGGACCTGGGTTTCCAGATATCCTCGCCGAAGGCATCCGACCCTGCCGCATGCGCGACGGCTCAGGCAGCGCGCCGCCGTCCGCCGCCGCCGCCGCGGCGTCTCTGCCCGCTCCCGCCGGGACTTGTACCGCCCCCCTGAGCCCTCCGTCCGCCGCCGCCGCCGCGGCCCTGACGCTCGGGCTTGACCGGCGTGAATGGCGTGCCGGAGGCTACGGGGATCGTGGTCTTCATGGCCTTCTCGATGTCGCGCAGGTCGTACATTTCGTCGGCCGCGCAGAAGGCGACGGCCTGGCCATCGGCACCGGCGCGCGCAGTGCGGCCGATTCGGTGGACGTAGTTCTCGGGCACGTTGGGAAGTTCGTAGTTGTAGACGTACTCGACGCCCGGGATGTCGATGCCCCGCGCGGCGACGTCGGTGGCGACCAGCACCTCGATGCTGCCGTCCTTGAACCCCGCAATGGCGCGGTCGCGCTGGCCCTGGCTCTTGTTGCCGTGGATCGAGGCGGCATTGATGCCGCGCGCGACCAGCGTCTTCATCAGCTTCTCGGACCCGTGCTTGGTGCGGCCGAAGACCAGGGCGCGGTCGCCGGGGTGCTTTTTCAGCATGGTCGTCAGCAGATCCAGCTTGCCCTCCTTCGGGACGAAATGGACCTCCTGCGTCACCTTGTCGGCCGCCTTGCCGGGGGGGGCCACCTGCACGCGCACTGGATCGACCAGATAGGCGGATGCGATCTCTGCCATCAGCTTGGGCATCGTCGCAGAGAACAGCATCGTCTGGCGGTCCTTGGCCAGAAGGGGTGCGATCCGCCGCAGGGCGTGGATGAAGCCCATGTCGAGCATCTGGTCGGCCTCGTCGAGGACGAGGAACCGCGTCTCGTCCAGCCGGACGGCGCGGCGGTCCAGCAGGTCGATCAGGCGGCCCGGCGTCGCGACCAGAAGGTCGGTGCCGCGCTCCAGCCGGTTGATCTGGCGGTTGATCGACATGCCGCCGACGACGATGGCGACGCTCA
Source organism: uncultured Alphaproteobacteria bacterium (assembly GCA_963722905.1). GTDB lineage: Bacteria > Pseudomonadota > Alphaproteobacteria > Rhodobacterales > Rhodobacteraceae > CAVROT01. The sequence continues at coordinate 111,992 of CAVROT010000015.1, forward strand.
GGTGGCTGCCGCCCGCGTAGTCGCGCAGGTTGTCGGCGATCTGGTTGGCCAGCTCGCGCGTGGGGGCGAGGATCAGCGCGCGGGCGGTCTTGGGCGCGGGCTTGGTCCCCGCTCCGGTCAGCGCGTGGATCAGGGGCAGGCCGAAGGCCGCCGTCTTGCCGGTACCGGTCTGGGCAAGGCCCATGACGTCGCGGCCGTTCATCGCGTGCGGGATGGCCTGCGTCTGGATCGGGGTGGGATCGGTGATGCCCTGTTCGGCGAGGCGCGCCACGAGTTTGGGCGAGAGGCCCAGCATGTCGAAGTCCATGGATATCCTTTGCGGCGGCCGGAAGGGCGCGCCGACGTCTTGGCGGCCCGGCGAATTGCACGGGCGGCAGGGGTTGCGCCGCAGCCTGACACCGGAGCGGGATAGCACCGGCGCCGTCGTGGCGCGCGCCTCCCCGCGTGATCTGGGAAACCTTCGCCGCCCCTCGGGACTGGCCGCCGCCCCCGGTCGGAGGCACGCGGCCCTCTGCTCACGCGGCAGGGAACGGCTGGGAGGCAGATGGGGTGTCGCGTCCTCCAAGTCAAGCGCCGCGTTGACAGCGCGCTTCCCCTCGGGCCATCCACGCCGCACCGGTCCCTCCGGCGCTACGACCGTCACCGTCAACGATCATGCAGCGTCCGGCAGCGGACGCGCGCCACCTTGAGGATCACCCATGGCGCCGTCCCTGCCGAGTCCTCAACGCGCCGCGTCGCGCGTTCTTTACATTGCGCATTTCAGAATGGCGGCTCCCCAGCGGAGGGCAGCAACATGAGCGTGGCCGCAGCACCGCCATCGCATCCGCCGCACCCGTCACGGGCGGAGGCGGCGCGGGTCTTCGCGTGGATCGGGCTTCTGTCCTTCGGCGGGCCGGCGGCGCAGATCGGGCTCATGCACCGGATGCTGGTGGACGAGACGGGGTGGCTTTCCGAGCGGCGGTTCCTGAATGCGCTGGGGTTCTGCATGTTCCTGCCGGGTCCCGAGGCGATGCAGCTGGCTACCTACGCCGGCTGGCGTCTGCACGGCGTGGCGGGGGGCCTCGTCGCCGGGCTGCTCTTCGTGCTGCCGGGCGCGGCGGTCATGCTGGCGCTGGCCTGGGGCTATGCCGTCTGGGGCGGCGTTCCGGCCGTCGACGCGCTTTTCCTCGGGGTCAAGGCGGCGGTGCTGGTCATCGTGGTCGAGGCGCTGCTGCGCGTCGCCCGGCGGGCGCTGAAAGGGCCGTTGCCCTGGGCCATCGCCGTCGCGGCCTTCGTCGGCATCTTCTTTCTGGGGCTGCCGTTCCCAGCCATCGTGGCCCTCGCCGCCCTGACGGGCGCGGTGGCGCTACCCGGCAGCGGCGGCGCAGCGGCGCCGCCGGGCGTGCCATGGCGTCGCACGGCGCGGACCGTGGCTGTCTGGCTGGCGGTGTGGCTGGTGCCGCTGGCGCTGGTCGGCCCGGCGACGGGCGTGCCGCTGCTGGCCGAGATCGGGGCGTTCTTCGCGCAGCTGGCCGTCGTCACGTTCGGCGGGGCCTACGCGGTGCTGGCCTGGATGGCGCAGGATGCGGTGACGGCGCAGGGCTGGCTCTCGGCGGGCGAAATGATGGACGGGCTGGGCCTGGCCGAGACGACGCCTGGTCCGCTGATCCTGGTAACGCAATTCGTCGGCTTCATGGCCGCGTTCCGCGAGGGCGGGGCCGGGCTGGCGCTGGCGGCGGCGGCGGTGACGCTCTGGGCGACGTTCGCGCCCTGCTTTCTGTGGATCTTCGCCGGCGCCCCCTATGTCGACTGGATCTCGGGGCAGCGGCGGCTGTCGGCCGCACTAGCCGGGATCACCGCGGCCGTGGTCGGGGTCATCGGCAATCTGGCGTTGTGGTTCGCCCTGCATGTCGCCTTCGGCACCGTCACCCGGCGCGAGGCGGGGCCGCTTGTGCTGTGGACGCCCGACCTCGCGACGCTGGACTGGCGCGTCGTGGTGCTGGCATCGCTTGCGGGCGTGCTTCTCCTGCGGCGGCACTGGAGCGTCGCCGCGGTGCTCGCGGTATCGGCGGCGGGCGGCTGGGCGCTGGTCGGCGTCACGGCCGGCTGAGGCGCCGCCGGGACCGCCATTCGCCCGGCATGGCGCGGGCGACGCCGATCACATCGCCCGGTCCAGTCGCGTGGCGAGGTGGATGTGCGTCTCGGTCGCGGTGACGCCGTCGATGGCGCCGATGGCGTCCAGCGCGTCGTCCAGCGTCTGGGTCGTGTCGCCGGCAACCTGCACGATCAGGCTGTGGGTGCCGGCGGTGGTATGGATGATCTCGACCGCTGCCTGCGCCCGCAGGGCGGCAACGACGCCGGCCGTTGCGCGCGACAGGACCGCCACCAGAACGGTCGCCCGGACCCGCCGCACGGCGGCCGCCTGTCCCAGCTTGACCGTGTAGCCCGCGATGACGCCGGTCCGCTCCAGCCGTTCGATCCGCGCCTGTATGGTCGAACGCGCCGTCTTGAACCGGCGCCCCAGGCGCGCGGTCGAGATCGAGCTGTCGGCGGCGAGCGCCGCGAGGATCCGCTGATCGAGTTCGTCCATGCTCTTCTTGTCGATGTGCCGGCTATTACTGTCAATACGACGACGGATCCGTACGCTTCGCTTCTTTTCGCCGACGGAACACCGCCGCATATGGGCGCCATGAAACGGGTCGTCGGGACCCATGAGTTGCCGGGGCACCCTGCGGTCCCGCGATGGATTTGGAGACGGAACCATGGGGCTGAGCGAAGCGATCTGGAACACTCCCGAGGAGTTCATCCGGGCCCATGCGCCCGAGGCGCCGGTGCTGTTCTTTTCCCCCGCGGTGCTGCAGGCGACCGCGCGCCGATATGTCGCGGGCTTTCCGGGCATGGTCACCTTCGCGGTGAAGTCGAACCCCGATGAGGCGGTCATCGCCAACCTTGCCGCGGCCGGCGTCTCCGGCTTCGATGTCGCCTCGATCCCCGAGATCGAGCTGATCGCGCGCACCGCCCCCGAGGCCGCGATGCACTACAACAACCCCGTCCGGTCGCGCCGCGAGATCGCGCGCGCGGTGGCCCTGGGGGTCCGGTCGTTCTCGGTCGACAGCGGCTCGGAACTGGACAAGCTGATCGAGCAGGTGCCGGCGGACAGCGAGATCGCCGTGCGGTTCAAGCTGCCCGTGGGCGGCGCGGCCTATGACTTCGGCGCCAAGTTCGGTGCCACGGCCGATGCGGCCGCCGTCCTGCTGGCGCGCGCGGCCGCCGCCGGGTTCATGCCGTCGCTGACATTCCACCCCGGAACCCAGTGCACCGATCCGATGGCATGGGATGCCTACATCCGCGCCGCCGCGTTGATCGCTGAGGACGCCGGCGTGCGGATCGCCCGGCTGAACGTCGGCGGAGGGTTCCCCGCGCACCGCCTGGCCGAGCTGAACCCCGAGATCGCGCCCATCTTCGCGCTGATCGACCGCGTCACCGGCGAGGCCTTCGGCGATGACGCGCGCCCCGCTCTGGTGTGCGAGCCCGGACGCGGACTCGTGGCCGAGTGCATGTCCCTTTGCACCCAGGTGCGCGCCGTGCGCGACGACGGCGTGCCGGATGCCGGCCACGTCTTCCTCGACGACGGTGTCTATGGCGGACTGGCCGAGCTGCCGCTGATCGGCATCATCGACCGCACCGAGGTGCGCGACCCCGAGGGCCGCCTTCGCACCGGAGCGCTGCAGGGTCGCGTCGTCTTCGGCCCGACCTGCGATTCGGTGGACCGGTTGCCGGGCCTCCTGCCGCTGCCCGGCGACATCGCCGAGGACGATCACGTGATCTTCCACGGGCTTGGCGCTTATTCGACCGTCACCGTCACCCGGTTCAACGGGTTCGGCACCATCGACGTGGCGACGGTCCAGACGCTGGGCTGACCGGCCGGCGCCTTTGCCGCGGGGCGCGACAGGCCGCGGGGGTGGACACCGCGCCCGCGCCGCGTATCTGTCGCCTGCACGGGATCGCAGGGGGCGCGGTATGGAAAAGTTCGGCAAATCGCAATCGACACGGCGGGTCGAGGACGTGCGCTTCCTCACCGGAGGCGGACGCTACGTGGACGATATCGCACCCGCGGGCGCGCTGCACGCGTGGTTCCTCCGCTCGCCCGTCGCCCATGCCGAGATCGACGCTCTGGACGTCGCCGACGCGCGCGAGATGCCGGGCGTCCACGCGGTGATGACCGCGGCCGACATGGAAGCGGCGGGCTGCGACCTCGCCATGACCTACACCGTCATCGACAATGCCGACGGCAGCAAGGCGGCGGCGCCCGTGCGTCCGTTCCTCGCCCGCGGCCGCGTCCGCTTCGTCGGCGAGCCCGTCGCGATGGTGGTGGCCGACACGCTGGAACAGGCGCGCGACGCAGGCGAGGCCATCGGGTTCGACTATTCCGACCTGCCCGTCCACGTGGCGGTCGAGCCGGGCGGACATCCCGTGCACGACGACACTCCCGACAACGTCTGCCTCGACTACGAGGCCGGCGACAAGGCCGCCACGGACGCCGCCTTTGCCAGGGCCGCGCGCGTCGTCAAGCTGCGGATGGACGACAACCGGGTCATCGTGAACGCGATGGAGGGCCGTGGCGCCTGGGCCGAATGGGACGGGTCGCGCATCCATCTTTGCGTGAACGGGCAAGGCGTGTGGTCGTTCAAGGACGACCTCGTCCATCACCTGCGGCTCGACCCCGAGAACGTCCGGGTGACCAACCCCGACGTCGGCGGAGGCTTCGGCCTCAAGGCCGCGACGCATCCCGAATACGTCGCCGTCGCGGCGGCCGCCCGCGCGCTGGGCCGGCCGGTGCGCTGGATCAGCGAACGGACCGAGGGGATGCTCAGCGACAATGCGGGGCGGGATCTGGTCAACCACGCGGAACTGGCCTTCGACGCCGACCACCGGATCCTTGGCTACCGGGTCGATTCCATCTGCAACATGGGGGCCTACGTCAGCCAGTTCGGGCAGGGCATCCAGACGATGCTCTTCGCCAAGGTCCTGATGGGCACCTATGACGTGCAGGCCGCCTGGATGCGGTGCCGCGGCATCTTCACCAACACCACGCAGACGGACGCCTATCGCGGCGCCGGCCGCCCCGAAGCCATCTTCGCTCTGGAGCGCATGATGGGCTATGCCGCACGCGAGCTGGGCGTCGACCCGTGGGAGCTGAGGCGCCGCAACTTCATCGCGCCCGAGAAATTTCCCTACAAGTCGGCGACGGGCGAGACCTACGACGTCGGCGAGTTCGCCCGCGTCCTGTCGCGCGCCGAAGGCTTTTCCGACCGCTCGGGCTTCGACCAGCGGCGCGCCAGGTCCGAGGCCGAGGGCAAGCTGCGCGGTCAGGGACTGTGCTACTACATCGAGAGCATCCTGGGTTCGCCCAGCGAGGACGTGAAGGTCGAGCTGCACGAGGACGGGACGGCGTCGATCTATGTCGGCACGCAGTCCAACGGTCAGGGGCACGAGACGGTCTTCGCGAAGTTTCTCAGCGATCAGACGGGTATACCGGCCGACCTGATCACGGTGGTTCAGGGCGACAGCGACCGGATCGCGCATGGCGGCGGCACCGGCGGATCCCGTTCGGTCACCACGCAGAACAACGCCACGCTGGCGCTGGCCGGCGAGATGATCGCCAGGTTCGGCGCCTTCCTTGCCGACGAGGCGGGGGTGGACGCGGACGACGTGACGTTCGACGACGAACGGTTCCGCGTGCAGGGGTCCAACGACACGCCCTCCATGCTGGACCTTGCCGAACGCGCCCGCGCCGCTGGCCGCGCGGATCTGCTGACCTTTGCCGGCACCTCCAAGCTGCCGGGCCGCAGCTATCCGAACGGCGCCCATGTCGCCGAGGTCGAGATCGATCCCGACACCGGCGTCGTCGAAGTGGTGAAGTACTCGGTCGTCGACGATTTCGGCAACCTGATCAACCCGATGCTGGCCGAAGGTCAGGTGCATGGCGGGGTGGCGCAGGGCATCGGGCAGGCGATCTTCGAGCATGTGGCCTATGACGCCGAAGGTCAGTTGCTGACGGCGACGTTCATGGATTACGGGATGCCGCGCGCCGACAACGTGCCCAACGTGATCTTCGCCAGCGAACCGGTGCCGTCGACGGCGAACGCGCTGGGCATGAAGGGGTGCGGCGAGGCGGGGACCGTGGGCGCGCTGGCCGCCGTCAGCAACGCGGTGCTGGATGCCGTCTGGGATCGCGGTGTGCACCAGATCGACATGCCGTTCACCCCCCAGAGGGTCTGGGCGGCGCTGAACGGCGCGGCCGAACCCGCACCCATCGCCGCGGAATAGGCACGGGAGACCGGCTCGGACGCATCCGGGCCGGTCCCCGGGCTCAGGCGACCTTGCGAAGATCGACCTCTGCCGGAACGCCCAAGGCACGCACCACGTCGCGGGTCAGCGTGGGTTTGTTGAGCGTGTAGAAGTGCAGATCTTCGACACCCTCTTCCAGCAGCTCGGTGCAGAGCTCGGCGCAGATGGCGGTTGCCAGCAGTTCTGAACGACCGTCGCGCTCGGCCGTCTCGAAGGCTGCGGCAAGCTGTGGCGGGATGGCGGTGCCACAGCGGGCGGCGAACTTCACGACACCGGACCAGTTCTCGATGGGGAGGATCCCCGGAATGATCGGCGCGGTGATGCCGGCCGCGGCACAGCGGTCACGGAATCGCAGGAACGTCTCGGCCTCGAAGAAGAACTGCGTGATGGCCGATCCGGCACCTGCGTCGATCTTGCGCTTCAGCCAGTCGACGTCGGCACTGTCAGAGGTCGCATCGGGGTGTCGGTCGGGATACGCCCCGACCCGGATCTGAAAATCGCCGGTCTTGGCCAAGGCCGCGATCAGTTCGCAGGAATCCGCGAAACCTTCGGGGTGGGGGACGAATCCGCCGCCGTCCGGCGCATCGCCGCGCAGTGCCACGATCTGACGGATCCCGGCATCGGCACAGGCGCGGGCGATCCCGAGCGTTTCATCACGGCTGGCATTCACGCAGGTCAGGTGCGCCGCCACGGGCAGGCCGAACGCGCCGCCTATGGCCGTGACCGCCTCGTGCGTGCGTTCCCGTGTGCTGCCGCCGGCGCCGTAAGTGACCGAGACGAACTGCGGCGCCAGAGGGGCCAGCGTCCGGGCGGCGTCCCATAGGCGGAACGATCCCGCCAGGGATTTCGGCGGAAAGAACTCGAACGAAAGGCGCGGTGCGTGGGGTGTCATTCCGGTCTCTCCCTGGGCGCTGGCGCGGTTCGGTTCCGTCCGCGATTTCTGCTGCCCGTCTTGTCCCACGACGATCCGCGTGAGACAAATTCATAATCCTCACGATGTTCATGAGGTTCGCACAGGTAGGGCCGTCGTCATGCATATCGAGCTGCGTCACCTGCGCACCATCGCCGCCATCCACGAGGCCGGCGGCGTGGCCCGCGCGGCCGAGCGGCTGAACACCACCCAGTCGGCGCTGAGCCATCAGATCAAGGGGCTGGAGACGCAGGCGGGCGTGCCCCTCTTCGTGCGCCGCGCCAAGCCGCTGCGCCTGTCCGCGGCGGGTATGCGGCTGCTGCGCGCGGCGCAGCGCGTCCTGCCCGAGATCGCCGCGCTGGAAACCGAGTTCTCGGGCCTGCGCAGCGGGCGCGCCGCGCGTCTGCACATCGCCATCGAGTGCCACGCCTGCTTCGAATGGCTGTTCCCGGTGCTCGACCAGTTCCGCCGGGCCTGGCCCGACGTCGACGTCGACATCCGCGCGGGCCTTGCCTTCGACGCGCTGCCGGCCCTGGCGCGCGAAGAGGTCGACCTCGTCGTCACCAGCGACCCCGAACCCATGGAGGGCGTCGATTTCACCGCGCTCTTCGACTACGCGCCGGTCTTCGTGGCGGCGGCCGATCATCCGTTGGCGACGCACGATCACGTCGTGGCCGAGGACTTTCGCGATGTCGATCTCATCGCCTATCCGGTGCCGCGCGAACGGCTGGACGTCTTCACCCAGCTGCTGACGCCCGCCGGGGTGGAGCCGCGGTCGCTTCGCCAGGTCGAGCTGACGGCGGTGATCCTGCTTCTGGTCGCATCGGGGCGCGGCGTGGCCGTGCTGCCCGACTGGGTGGTGCGCGACCTGCGCTACCGGACCGACTATGTGACCCGGCCTCTGACCGCAGGCGGCGTGACGCGGCGGCTCTACGCCGCGACGCGCGCCGACCAGACCACCGCACCTCACATGGCCCACCTCATGCGTCTCGCCCGGACCGAACCCGTGAAGCGGCAGCGGGCCTAGCCCGCAGGGCGATGGGTTGCTCCGGGCGATCGGGGCGGCGACGCACGTGGCCTGTGCGCGGCGGGCGGTTGACCGGGACCGCACGTGTCGGTCCCCTGCCGCCGGACAGCAATCCCGGAGGATCCCCATGCTGACGTTCTACTTCCACACCACGCCCAACCCGATGAAGGTCGCCCTGATGCTGGAGGAGCTGGGGCTGGACTACGACACCGTGCCCGTCGACACCCGCAAGGGCGAACAGCACGAGGCCGCGTTCCTCAAGATCAACCCGAACGCCAAGCTTCCGGCGATCGACGACGACGGCGCCGTCGTCTTCGACAGCAACGCCATCTGCCTCTACCTCGCGCAGAAGCACGGACGGTTCCTCGCCACCGGCGACAGGGCCGTGGCCGAGGAGCTGAGCTGGCTCTTCTTCGTCGCGACGGGTCTGTCCCCCTTCTCGGGTCAGGCCGTCCATTTCAGCCGCGTGAAGCCGGACGAGGCCTATTCCGCCAACCGCTACGGCAAGGAAATCGTGCGCCACTACAAGGTCCTGGACGAACGCCTGGGCAACAGCGAATGGCTGGGCGGGGCGGAGTACGGCGTGGCCGACATCGCCGCCTGGGGCTGGGTGGCCTTCGCCCACATCCCGCTGGGCGAGGGCGGGCTGGACCCCTATCCGAACGTGAAGGCCTGGTTCGACCGGGTCGAGGCGCGCGAGGCGGTGCCGCGGGCCCGCGCGCTGATGACGAGGTTCGACTTCAAGACGGAGAACGACGAGGTCGCGATGCGCGCGATGTTCCCGCAGAACTACTGAGCCGGACGGCCGGCCGGGAGGTCCGATCGGTGCCGGAAGGTGCGGCGGTGCGGTCCTGTGTCCGTCAGGCGCGCGACGCCGCCGCTTCCGTATCGCGGCGGCGGCGGCCGTCCGGCGATCCGTCGTCGGCGCCGGCCGCGCCCCGACCGGGCCTTGGCATCGGGCCGCGCAGGGGCTAGGTGCGGGCGCTTGCGACGACGGGGAGCGGGATGCAGGGCAGCGCCAATCTGAACGTGATGACGAAGGCCGCGCGCGCCGCCGCACGGTCGCTGGTCAAGGATTTCCGAGAGGTCGAGAACCTTCAGGTGTCGTCCAAGGGGGCGGGCGATTTCGTCAGCCGCGCCGACATCGCGGCCGAGAAGATCATCCGCGACATGCTGACCGAAGCGCGCCCGAACTACGGCTGGACCGGCGAGGAGAGCCCGCCCGTCGAAGGCAAGGACCCCACACGCCGCTGGATCGTCGATCCGCTGGACGGGACGACGAACTACCTGCACGGCCTGCCGCACTGGGCGGTCAGCATCGCGCTGGAGCACAAGGGCGAGGTGGTGGCCGGCGTCGTCTACGATCCGGCCAAGGACGAGATGTTCGTGGCCGAGAAGGGCGCCGGCGCCTGGATGAACGAGCGCCGGATGCGGGTCTCGGGGCGGTCGCGGCTGATCGAATGCATATTCGCCACCGGCCTGCCCTTCGGTGGCCGGCCCGAGCTGCCGGCGACGCTGCGCGATCTGGGCCGGGTGCTTCCTGCGACGGCGGGCGTGCGCCGCTGGGGCGCGGCGGCGCTGGATCTGGCCTACGTTGCAGCCGGACGCTTCGACGGGTTCTGGGAGCGGGGGCTGAAGCCGTGGGACATGGCCGCGGGGCTTGTCCTGGTGCGCGAGGCTGGCGGGCTGGTGGAGCCTATCGACCGCAATGCCGACCTGCTGTCGGGAGGTACCGTCCTGACCGCCAATGCCGCGATATTCGACACGTTCGCGGGTGTCCTGCGCGACGCCTGACGCCGGTGCCCGGCTGCCGATGGCGGACCCTCCGGGGGGAGTATTTTCGACAGGATGAAGGGCGGGCGTCCCTCCGTGGATTGCGACCCGGCCGGTGCGACGTTCGGGGAGGGCTGTGCGCGCGGGGTCTGGCCTCCCTGCGTCGAATGCGCGTCCATGGCTGTCCGCACAGGGCGCCCGCACTGTCGATGGGGGGGCGTCAGCGACGGGTGCCGGTGCGGGGGATCGAGGTGCGCCGCGAGCGGTATCTGGCCTCGGGGTGGGGCGGGTGGCCATGGGTCCGGCGCCAGAATGCCGGCCCGCCGCGGCGCAGGAACAACGGCAGCGTCAGGGCGACACCTGCCGCAAAGCCGCCCGCGTGCGCCCAGTAGGCGACGCCGCCACCTGTCGTGGGCGTGCTCGCGCCCGAAAAGAGCTGGATCGCGAACCACAGGCCCAGGACGCTCCACGCCGGAAGCGGGACGATGCGGAAGATGACGACGAGGATCACCAGCACGTCGACACGCGCCCGCGGAAAGAGCAGCAGATAGCCGCCCATCACGGCCGCGATGGCGCCCGATGCGCCCACCATCGGCACCGTCGAGCCGGGGTCCGACAGCACCTGCGCCAGACCTGCCGCGACCCCGCCGCCGAGGTAAAAGCCGAGATAGGGCAGGGCGCCCATCTCGTCCTCCATGTTGTCGCCGAAGACCCAAAGGAACAGCATGTTCCCCGCGAGATGCATGAAGCCCCCGTGCAGGAACTGTGAGGTCACGTAGGTCCAGGGCGCCTGACGCGCCGGCACAAGCGCATAGTCTGCATATATGGCCCCCAGCGCACGCGGGTCCGCCGAGAGGGGCAGCATGGCCAGGAAGACCGCGACGTTGGCCGCGATCAGGGCGTAGGTGACCCAGGGGATCGACTGCGATGGATTATGGTCGCGGATCGGGAACATCGCGCAGGGATGCCCGCCGCCCGCGGGGCGGTCAAGCCGCGGGCGCGCGGTGGGTCGGGCAGCCTTTGAAGACTGCGGCGCAGAGGGCTGCGCCGACCTGCGGCGCGCGAAATGTCGCGGGCCTGTCCCGTCGCGGTATCGAGCCTTCGGTCCCGCCTCGTCGCCCGCCCGCCCGCCGGACGGTTGCGGCGGGAGACGCGGTGCGTGCGCGGCATGGCTCCGGCGGGGTATCCTGCTTGCCGGACTTGACAGAACGGAGACCCGGCGCATCATCCGCTTCATGAGACTGTGCGCCCTCGCCCTCTTCCTTTGCGCCCTTTCGGCCCCTCCGTCCTGGGCGGATACCTGCCCTCCGGCGCCGGACCGCAGCGACGAGCTGGCGGCGCTGTTCACGCAGGCCCGCAACGCGACGTCCGAAAGCGCCGCACGCCCCATCTCCCGCGAGATGTGGGCGATCTGGGCCGACGCGCCCGACCGGCTGGCGCAGACGATGCTGGACGACGGCATGCGACGGCGCGAGGCCTTCGACTTCGATGCGGCGACGGCGGCATTCGATGCCCTCGTAACCTATTGTCCCGACTACGCCGAGGGCTACAACCAGCGCGCCTTCGTGGCCTTCCTTCGCGAGGACTATGCGTCCGCTCTGCGCGATCTCGACGCCGCGCTGGATCGGTCGCCCAACCATGTCGCGGCGCTGTCAGGCAAAGCACTCACCCTGTTCGGGATGGACCGGACGTCGGAGGGCCGGGCCGTGCTGGAACGTGCGTTGAGCCTGAACCCCTGGCTGAGCGAGCGCCGCCTGCTGGACGCGCTTCCCGATGACCGGCTCTAGCATTCTGCGGGCGCGATCCCGCCGCGGGGCCGGTTCGGTGCGGTGGATTCCATGCGCCGCTGCATACCCTCGATGGCGCCCGGACGCCGCGCCATGCGCCCGGGCGTTTGACCGCAGGTCGCGCCGCCGGTAGCGTCCGGGCAGCCACGGGAGAGCGCTCATGACCGTCGTACTGGGCGCCATCGCCGACGATTTCACCGGCGCCACGGACCTGGCCGGTTTGCTGGCCCGGTCGGGCGCACGCGTGAACCTGCGCATCGGCGTGCCGGACGGCGATCCCGATCCTGCCGACGTCGCGCCGTTCGAGGTGATCGCGCTGAAGATCCGCACCGTCCCTGCGGCCCAGGCCGTGACGCAGGCGCGCGCCGCCCTGCGCTGGTTGCGGGCCGCCGGGGCGCCGCGCACGATGTGGAAGTACTGTTCGACCTTCGACAGCACCGCGAAGGGGAACATCGGCCCCGTGGCCGAGGCGCTGATGGGCGATCTGGGCGCACGGCAGACGATCTATTGCCCGTCATTCCCCGAGAACGGGCGCACGGTCTACATGGGTCGGCTGTTCGTCGGACGCCAGCCGCTGGACGAGAGCCCCATGCGCGACCACCCGCTGACGCCGATGCGCGACGCCGACCTGACACGCCTGCTGGCGCCGCAGGTCGCCCGGCCGGTAGGCCTTGCGGACCGTGCGACCGTCGCCGCGGGTGCGGACGCGTTGCGCCGCCGGCTGGAGGCGCTGCAGGCCGACGGGATCGCGCATGTGGTGGTCGACGCAATCACGGACGACGACCTGCAGACCGTGGCGCTTGCCTGTCGCGACATGCCGCTCATCACCGGCGGGAGTGCCGTCGCGATGTCGCTGCCGGCGCTCTACGCCGAGGCGGGCACGCTGGAGATCGGGCGCCCCGAGGCCGGTATGCCCTCGGTCGGACCGGGCGCCGTCGTGCTGTCGGGCAGCTGTTCGGAGATGACGCGGAAGCAGGTCGCGCAATTTCTTCAGGATGGCGTGGGCTTTCACGTGGACCCGCTGGCGCTGGACAGGGGCGGGCTGCAGGACGCGCTGGAGTGGCTGAAGACCCGGTCCCCCGATGCGCCCGTCCTCTTCTATGCGACTGCCGCACCGGGCGCCGTCCGGGCGGCGCAGGCGGCCCTCGGCCCCGCGAAGGCCGGCGAGGCGGTCGAGGACGCGCTGGGCAGGCTGGCCGTGGCGGCGCGGGACGCGGGCCGGCGCCGCTTCGTCGTCGCGGGGGGAGAGACGTCCGGCGCCGTCACCACCGCGCTGGGCGTCGACCGCCTGACCGTCGGCGCCGAGATCGCGCCGGGCGTGCCATGGACCGCAGCGCAGAGCGGTGGCCACGCCATCGCGCTGGCGCTGAAGTCAGGCAATTTCGGCGCCGCCGGTTTCTTTGCCGATGCGCTGGCAGCGCTGCCATGAGTGCCGATGCGACGTTGCGCGAGGATATATGTATCCTGGCGAAATCCATGTTCGACCGGGGGCTTACGATGGGATCCTCGGGCAATATCTCGGCCCGGATGGCGGACGGGCGGCTGCTGGTGACGCCGACCGGCAGCTGCTTTGGCCGGCTGGACCCCGCGCGCCTGTCGGTGATGGACGGCAACCGGTTGGTCGGGGGCGATCCGCCGACCAAGGAGGTGCCGCTGCACGCCGCCTTCTACGACACCCGCGCGACCGGCGCGGTCGTGCACCTGCACTCGACCCACGCGGTGGCGCTGTCGCTGATGCCCGACATCGACCCCGATGACATGCTGCCGCCGCTCACCGCCTACGGGATCATGAAGCTGGGCCGCGTGGCGCTGCTGCCGTATTTCATGCCGGGCGACCCGGCCACCGGTGACGCGATCCGCGGCCTCGCGGGCAAGCGCAGCGCCGTCGTGCTGGCGCATCACGGCCCCGTCGTGGCCGGCCGCGACGTCGAGGCGGCGTGCTATGCCATGGAGGAGCTGGAGGAGACGGCGAAGCTCGCCATGCTCACGCGCGGGCTGTCTGCGGCGATGCTGGACGCGGCGCAGATCTCGGGTCTGGTACGCAAGTTCGGCGTGGAGTGGGAGGACTGATGCCGTGCCGCCGCCGCCGCGCGCCCGTCCTCGCCACTGCCGGGACGGATTGGCGATCCTGGACGGCGTATTGCGAAGGCGGCGGTGCCCCTGACGGCCCCGCCGGTATGCCCTCCCACCGTTTCAATTGGCGCATCGGCGGCGAGCCACGGCCTGCTCGGGCCACGCCCCTATCGAAGGGCCACATATGACGACGTTCTCGGCGAACCTCGGCTTTCTCTGGACCGAACTCCCGCTGCCCGACGCGATCCGCCGCGCGGCCGAGGCCGGTTTCGACGCGGTCGAGGCGCACTGGCCCTACGACGTTCCCGCCGCGCAGGTGCGCGGAGCGCTGGAGGAGACGGGCCTGCCGATGTTGGGCATCAACACCGTGCGGGGCGACACGAACGGTCTGTCGGCCATTCCGGGCGGCGGTGCCGCGGCCCGCGACGCCATCGACCGGGCGCTTGGCTACGCGGGCGAGATCGGAGCGCGCAACGTCCATGTCATGGCGGGCCTTGCGACCGGAGCCGAAGCCGAGGTGGCCTATCTGGACGCCCTCGGCCATGCCTGCGCCCGGGCGGGCGGGATCGGCATCCTGATCGAGCCGCTGAACCATCACGACGCTCCGGGCTATTTCCTGACCGGGTCGGACCAGGCGGCGCATATCGTGGAGACGCTGGGCGCGCCGGCGCTGAAGATCATGTTCGACTGCTACCACATCCAGATCATGGAGGGTGACGTGAGCCGGCGTCTGGCGCGCCACCTCGCCCATATCGGCCATGTCCAGATCGCGGCCGTCCCCGACCGGGGCGAGCCCGACGCAGGCGAGCTGTCCTATGCCCACATCTACCGGCATCTTGCCGAACTGGGCTGGTCCCTGCCGCTGGGCGCCGAGTACAAGCCACGCGGACGCGATACCGATGCCGGGCTGGGCTGGCTTTCGGCCGCCCGGTCAACGGGCCGGGACGAGCGCGGCGCTGCCGGCGTGACTCTCGGGGGCGCTGCCGATCCACGGCCCCCGGCCCCCGCTCCCGAGGAGACACGGCGATGACGGACACCCGAACCGACGACGCGGGTGCGGCGCCCGATCTGCCGCATGCGGACACCCGCGCGCTGGTGACGGGTGCGGCGCAGGGTCTGGGTCTTGCCATCGCCGAACGTCTGGTGGCCGAAGGCTGCCGCCACATCGTGCTGGCCGACCGGCAGGAGGCGCTGGGGCGCGAGGTTGCCGCGGCCCTCTGCGCGGGCGGCGTCTCGGCGCATTTCGTGGCGGTGGAGATGGGCGATACCGACGCGGTCGCCCGGATGGTCGCCGCGGCGCTCGAGGCCGCTGGCGGGCTCACCGTGCTGGTCAACGGCGCCGCGAACACCGACCGCGGCGGCATCCTCGACACCACGCCCGAGCATTGGGACGCGATCGTGAACCCGACGCTGAAGGGGCCGTTCTTCGCGCTTCAGGGGTTCGCACGCGCGGCCATCGCGGCGGGGCACGGCGGCGCCGCCGTCAACATAGGGTCGATCATAGCACATGGCGGCCTGCCGAATCTGGCGCCCTACGGGGCGGCGAAGGCGGCTCTGGGCCATGTGACGCGCAACGCCGCGCACACGCTGGCCCCGCACGGCATTCGGGTGAACGCGGTGAACGTCGGCTGGATGGACACGCCGGGCGAGGACGCGACCCAGCGCCGCCACCACGGTCGCGCCGAGGGCTGGCAGGCCGCGGTAGCCGCGCGCCTGCCGTTCGGCGCGATGGTCCAGCCGCAGGACGTGGCCCGGCAGGTGGCGTTCCTGCTGGGCCCGCGCTCGGGCGTGGTGACGGGAAGCGTCATGGATTTCGACAGCCGGGTAATCGGCATCTATCCCGGCACCGACGACTGACCCGCCCGCCGTCCCGAGCGGCGCGGCGACGACCGTCCCGGCACGTCATCGTTTTACGGGTCGGAGATCGCGTGAGCGGTCCGGCGCGGCGTCCACGCGGATTGGCCGGAGACCTCGGCGGCAACGGGAGTGCCGCATCGCGGCCGCCCATTCGCCGGTTCCGGCGCGCGGGCCGATCGCATCCGGCCGTTCGGTCACCATGCGAAGGGCGGGGCGGGCGCTTTCCCCCAGGCGCGCCGCTGCACCGCGTTGCGCGGGTCGCCGCAGCAGGTCACACCGTCGCGACGGGCACCACGTGCGCCCCCCGCTATCGGTCGAGAGGTCGCTATGTCGATGACGCCGTTCCAGTCCTACGTTGCGCCGGCCCGGGCGCGGCCGCAGCTGTGGCGGCTGGCGGCGGGGCTGGTGCTGTGCGGCGCGGTGTACATCGGCTGGATCGCCGCCCTCGTCGGGGTCGGCATCGCGCTCGAGGGTGCGGCGCGGATGGCGGCGTGGTTTCCCCGCGTCGCCCGGCCATCGACGCCGCTGGCCACGCTGGTCCTGCTGGCGACTTTTGCCGGCATGGCCGCCGGCCCCGTCCTGGCGGCGCGGCTGCTGCACAGGCGCGGCGCGGCCAGCCTGCTGGGGCCGGCGGGACGCGCGCTGCGCCATTTCGCCGTCGCGGCGGCGGTTCTGCTGGCGGTCTACGCCGCCGGCCTGCTGATGGTGCCGCCCGGCGGCCCCGTGCCGAACCTCGCCCCCGCCACCTGGGCGGCGCTGTTGCCGCTGACCATCGCGGGCGTGGCGCTCCAGACCGGCGCCGAGGAGGTACTGTTCCGCGGCTACCTGACCCAGCAGATGGCCGCCCGCTTCGCGAGCCCCGTTCTCTGGGCCGGGCTGCCGTCGGCTCTGTTCGCCGCGGGGCACTTCGACGCCGCTGCGCCGACGGCCGTCGCCTGGGCCCTCGTCGGCTGGGCCTTCTTGTTCGGTCTGCTGGCCACCGACCTCACCCGCGTCACCGGATCGCTGGGCGCGGCCTGGGGGATGCACTTTGCCAACAACGTGGCCGCCATTGCGCTGCTGGCGCCCAAGGACACGATCACCGGTCTGGCCCTCTACGTGCTGCCCTGGGGCGCGGGCGACGGCGGCGCGCTGCTGGCCGCGATGCCGCTGGAGCTTGCGTCGCTGCTGGCCGGCTGGGGCGCGATCCGGCTGGTTCTCGCCCGGCGCGGCGGCGGCGCCGGCGTGGCATGACCCGGCCCCGCGTTGCATTTCCCGGGTCTGGGCCTTACCTCGGCCATCGGTCCGGGTCGCATCGCCGGATCTCGACAAGGGTCGGCCGATGAACTGGATTTCGAACTACGTCCGTCCGACGATCAACTCGCTCTTCTCGCGCCGCGAGGTCCCGGAGAACCTGTGGACCAAGTGCGACGAATGCGGGACCATGCTGTTCCACCGCGAGCTGTCGGACAATCTGAACGTCTGCACCAGCTGCGACCATCACATGATGATGCGGCCGCGCGCGCGCTTCGCCGCGCTTTTCGACGGTGGCGTCTTCAATGAGGTGAAGGTCGAGGCGCCTATCGGCGATCCGCTGCAGTTCCGCGATCAGAAGCGCTATCCCGAACGGCTGCGCGCCGCCCAGAAGGCCAGCGGCGAGCGTGAGGCGATGCTGGTCGCCACCGGCGAGATCGGACGCACCCCCATCGTGGCGGCGGCGCAGGATTTCAGCTTCATGGCGGGATCCATGGGCATGTATGTCGGCAACGCGATCCTTGCCGCCGCGCAGAAAGCGGTGGACACGCGCCGCCCCCTGATCCTGTTCTCGGCCGCGGGCGGCGCGCGCATGCAGGAGGGGATCCTGTCGCTCATGCAGATGCCGCGCACCACCGTCGCGGTCGAGATGCTGCACGAGGCCGGGCTGCCCTACATCGTCGTGCTGACCCACCCCACGACAGGCGGCGTGACTGCCAGCTACGCCATGCTGGGCGACGTCCAGATCGCCGAGCCGGGCGCGCTGATCTGCTTTGCCGGGCCGCGCGTGATCGAGCAGACGATCCGCGAGAAGCTGCCCGAGGGGTTCCAGCGGGCCGAGTACCTGCTGGAACACGGAATGCTCGACCGAGTGACGCACCGCCGCGATCTGCGCGACGAGCTTATCGCGATCGTCCGCATGCTGATGGGGATGCCGCCGGCCGTGACCGGCGACCTGCCGCCGCCCGCCGCGCCGGATGCGGGAACGGCGCCACGTCCGGCAGACAAACCGGCAAGCGCGACGGCGACGGCGACGGCGACGGCGGGGGCATCGGGGACGGCAGCGGCATTCGTGCCGACCGGCGGCGGATGACCGGCGTCCGGTCGCGGTTGCGGGTGTTCGCGGCACCATGGCCGCGGCGTCTGCGGTGAAGCCGATGACGCCGCCCGACGCCGGCCGCGGGGCGGCGCAATCGCCGCAGATCGGCGGGGCGACCGCGGGCTCCGACGCGCTTCTGGCCCGCATGATGGCGCTGCACCCCAAGGTGATCGACCTCGTGCTCGACCGGGTCTGGCGCCTGCTGCACCAGCTGGGTGACCCCCATGAGGCGCTGCCGCCTGTCGTCCATGTGGCCGGGACGAACGGCAAGGGGTCGACCACGGCGATGCTGCGCGCCGGGCTGGAGTCGCGCGGCGACGCCTGCCACGTCTACACCTCGCCGCATCTGGTGCGGTTCCACGAACGCATCGTCATCGCCGGCGACGAGGTGGGCGAGGCCGCGCTGGCCGCCCTTCTGGCCGAATGCGAGGCCGCCAACGCCGGCGCACCGATCACCTATTTCGAGATCACCACATGCGCCGCCCTTCTGGGCTTTGCCCGGACCCCCGCAGACTGGACCCTGCTGGAGGTCGGCCTTGGCGGGCGGCTGGACGCGACGAACGTGGTCGCCCGGCCGGAACTGACCGTCATCACCCCGATCTCGCTGGATCACCAGTCGTTCCTCGGCGACACGCTGCCACAGATCGCCGCCGAAAAGGCCGGCATCCTCAAGCGCGGCGTGACCTGCGTGGTCGGCCCCCAGACGGATGCGGCGATGGAGGTGATCGAGGACCGCGCCCGCAGGCTGGGTGCGCCGCTTCTGGCGCACGGCCAGCACTGGCACGTCGCCCAGGAGCGTGGCCGGCTGGTCTATCAGGACGGCGCGGGATTGCTGGACCTGCCGCTGCCGGTGCTGCGCGGCGTCCACCAGATCGCGAACGCCGGAGCGGCGCTGGCTGCGCTGCGACACCTTGGGGCCGACGGGGCGGCGTGCGAGGCGGCGCTCGCCCGCGCCAGATGGCCCGCGCGGATGCAGCGCCTGCGGACGGGACCGCTGGTGCGCGCGGCCGGCGACGCACCGCTCTGGCTCGACGGCGGCCACAACCCGGGCGCCGGCGTGGTTCTGTCCGAGACGCTGCGCGAGATGGGGGTGCGGCCGCACCTGGTCTGCGGGATGCTGCGGACCAAGGACGTTGCCGGCTACCTCCGCCCCATGGCGGACGCCGTGAGGTCGCTGACCGCCGTGGCCGTCCCGGGCGAGACGGCGACCCTGGCTGCGGACGAGACGGCCGCCGCCGCAGACGTCGCGGGCATCCCCGCCCGCACGGCGTCCGATGTCGGCTCGGCCATCGCGCGTATCGCCTCCGACGATCCAGGCGCGCCGATCCTCGTGTGCGGGTCGCTCTATCTGGCGGGGCACGTCCTGCGCGAGAATGGCTGACCGCCGCACCGCTGCATCTCATTCGGGATCGACCGCCATCCGCCGTCCGCCAGCGCGCCGGTTGTCACCGGCGCCATGCGGGCGAAGCGGTCGCGACGGGACTGCGGCACCGGATCGCGTCAGCCGCCCCAGCGCGCGCCTTCCATCTCGCGCAGGCGCGAGGCCGTGCGTGCGAACTCGAACGACCCGGTGCCTTCGATATAGAGGTTCTCGGGCGTGTCGGCGGCCGACATGGCCAGCCGCACCCGTGCCTCGTAGAGCGCGTCGACCAGCGTGACGAAGCGGCGCGCCTCGTTATAGTTCTCGGACCCCAGGATCGGCACGTTCTCCAGGATCAGCATGCGGATGCGGCCGGCGAGGTCCAGATAGTCGGCGGCGCCCAGCGGCCGTCCGCACAGCTCCCAGAACCCGGCGCGCGCGACGCCGTCGGAGAAGCGTTCGATCACCGTCTCGCGTCCGGCGACGCGGAGGGTCAGCGGGTGCGGCGCGCCGCCCGTGAGGTCGGACCAGATGGCGTCTAGGGCCGCCTGTGCCTTGGGCCCTGCCGGGGTGAAGAAGACGTCGCGCCCCGCCAGCCGCTGTTGCCGCCAGTCGCGGGGCGAGGCCAGCTCGACCACCTTCATGCGGGCCTCAAGGAGGGCGATGAAGGGCACGAAGAGCTGGCGGTTCAGCCCGTCCTTGTAGAGATCGCGCGGTGGCCGGTTCGACGTCGCCACGACGACGACGCCGGCTGCGAACAGACGCTCGAACAGCCGCCCCACGATCATCGCGTCGGTGATGTCGCCGATCTGCATCTCGTCGAAGCATAGCAGCCGCAGCCCCGACGCGATGTCGGCGGCGACGGGCGCGATGGCGTCGTCCACGCCGCGCTTGCGGGCGCGGCCGATGCCGGCGTGGACCTCCTGCATGAAGGCGTGGAAGTGGACGCGCCGCTTGCCCTCGATCTCCAGCGTGTCGAAGAAGAGGTCCATCAGCATGGACTTGCCCCGCCCCACGCCGCCCCAGAGGTAGAGGCCGGAGGCGTCGGGCGCGGGCTTGTGGCGGGAAAAGAGGCCCGACCGGGCCGGCCGGGCGTGGATGGCCTCGCGCAACCGCTCGAACTCGGCCGCGACGGCAAGTTGCGCGGGGTCCTCCGAAAGGCCGCCCGACCTGATCCGGTCGCGATATATCCGGGCGAACTCCATGATGTGCCATCAGTAAGGCGCGGCGGCCCGGGGTGCTACCCGGTCGTTCGATCGGCGTTCGTTCCCTGGTCGGCGAACCGGCGACCTTCGGGGGGGCCGCCGGCGTGCAGGGAAGACCGACGTCCCTTCCGGTCCCCCGTCATGCGGCCGGCCACGGGTCGGGCCCCGAGCGCCGCGCGCCCGGCCCGGGGCATTCCCGTCGGAGCGGGCTGTTGGTCTCCATTACCACCTTCACCTTTGCCGCCGACCGAAGCATGCTGACGGCAATGGCACCGCATGTGCACATCCGTCCCGCCGTCATGGCCGACGACCGGCTGCTCGCCCGCCTTCATGTCGCGGCCTGGGCCGAGACCTATTGCGGCCTGCTTCCGGCGTCCGAGATCGCCCGGCGGACGCCGCAGATCCGGCAGGCGCAATGGCGCCTGGCGCTGGACGCCGGGACCACGCGCATCCTGGTCGCGGGCGACGTGGGCTTCGTTCAGATGGGGCCGCAGCGCTCTCCGGGCCTGACGGGCTGGCCCGAGGAACTCTACGCGCTCTATCTGCTGCGGCGGGCGCAGGGGGCGGGCACCGGCCGGGCGCTGCTGGATGCGGCGGCGGGCGCGCACCCGTTCACCGCCTTGCTGGTCGAGGGCAACGAACGCGCCTGCGCCTTCTACGAACGCTCGGGCGCCCGGATGCTGGAGGTGCGCGACGAACGCATCGGCACAGTGGCGATCCGGGAAAGGGTTTACGGCTGGCAGGCCTGGCTCGCCTGACGGACTACCACTCCGGACTGATGCCGGATCGCACGCAGGGGACGGGTCGGCCGGGGCACCGTCTGCCGCAGGACGGTCGGGACGTGGCCTTAACTCAATCTAAGGTCGTTGCCTGTAGATCGGACCCCGAGGGGGACGGACCGCATGCGCAGAATTGTTCATATCGCCGCCGACGACCCTGAGGTTCGTGCCGCGCTGGCGGCTATCGTCGAGAGATACGACGTAGCCGACGTCGTCTACACCTCGCGTGAGGGGATGCGCGGCGTGAACGCAGTCACCGCGACCGATCCCGACGTCATCCTACTGGCCTGCGCGCCGACGGACGACGTGCCCGGGCACGCAAGCTGGTACCGCACGACGGTGCCCCACGCCTACGTCATCGGCTTCGCCTTCACCGATCACCAGGCGAGGGACTTCGAGACGTCATGCGTCGACGCGGTGGCCAAATCCGGGATGGGCCGATCCGCCTTCGCCGACCTCTTGGCACGCGCGATCCGTCCCGCCGGACCCTACATTGTCCAGGATGTCCGCGCCGCCGGCTAGACACGGGCGTCCGCACCGACACCATGGGGATATCGGGCGTCAGGGCCATCGGCCGGGATGCCGTGCGACGATCCGTTTGCCGGTGGGCAAGGGTCGGACCAAGGTTCCTGCGCCCGACCATCATTGCGCTACCGTGGACTCCTCCGCCGAGGGCAGAACCGGACAAGGCGCATGGCCGCAACCGGTCCGACGGACTTCGACCTTTCCTCATAGTCGCCGGACGGCCGGGTCTCGGGACCTGACGGCACCGACGCCGGAGGGCTTACCGGCCGGCCTCAACCTCCGGTCCGGGCAGGGGGTCGCCGGCGTTCCGCGTCCGGCGCGGCGGGACCGGGGGAGCGGGTCGGGGGCGGCCATCCGGCAGCGGCACGTCCGGCGTGCCGGCCCGTGGCGAGGCAGGCGGTGATGAGGTAGCCGCCGGTCGGCGCCTCCCAGTCCAGCATCTCGCCCGCGACGAAGACGCCGGGCAGGGCGCGCAGCATCAGCCCCGCATCGACGGCGCCCCACCGGACGCCGCCAGCCGAGGAGATCGCCTCGTCCAGCGGACGCAGGCCGTCGTGCCGGACCGGTACCGACTTCAGCAGCGCTGCCAGCGCGTCGCCCTGGGGGAGCGGCCGGGCCAGCGCCTGCAGCAGCGCGATCTTGGCCGGCGACATCCGCAGCCCACGGCGCAGCCTGTTGGCGGTGCTGGCACGGGCGGGTTGCGCGCGTAGCCGTTCTGCCAGGGTAGCAACGGTGAGGTCGGGAGCGAGGTCCAGCGTCAGCGACCACCCCTCGCGCACCGCCCGCGACACGGCATAGACGCCGCCCCCCTCCAGCCCGCGGTCCGAGATCGCGATCTCGCCGCGGTGGCGCCGGGCGTCGCCGCCCTGCGCCGCGGGCGGGTGCACATCCAGCGCGATCCCCTTGACCGGCGCGCCCAGATGCGGCGCCATGCGGTCCGACCAGCGGATCGACAGGCCGGCGTTGGCAGGCAGGAAAGGGGCGATGTCGACGCCCGCCGCGGCCAGCCGCGACACCCACGCACCGTCCGAGCCCAGCCGCGCCCAGCTGGCCCCGCCCAGCGCCAGCACGCAGACCCGCGGCGCCAGCATCGCCATGCCCCGCGGCGTATCGAAGGCGAACCGCGGCGGTGGGCCGCGACCGTCCCGGTCCTCCCCGTCGCCGGTTTGCAGACCCGTCCAGCGCCAGCGCGTTCGGACCTGCGCGCCGCCGGCAGAGAGGGCGGCGAGCCACGCGCGCAACAATGGCGACGCCTTCATCGCCTGCGGAAAGACGCGCCCGGTCGATCCGGCGAAGACAGGCTGGCCCAGTGCCTCGGCCCAGGCGCGCACATCGCGCGGCCCGTAGGCGGCGGTCATCGCGGGCACCGGCCCGGCGCCCTTGCCATAGGCGGCCGCGATGGCGTCCGGCGGCCCGTCATGCGTCAGGTTCAGCCCCGACCGGCCGGCCATCAGGAATTTTCGGCCGGCCGAGGGCTTGGCCTCGGCGACCGTCACGCGACGTCCGGCGGCGGCCAGCAACTCGGCCGCCATCAGCCCGCCGGGACCCGAACCGATCACGAGGGCATCCACGACCTCGACCGGAACCGTCGCGCTCATTGCTTCCGTCCCGCCGGGACGACGGCGACCCGGTTTTGGCCCTCGGTCGCGGTCCGGATGGCGGGGACGCGTCGCGGATCGCGCCCGCGGGCGTCGAACGCCACCGCGCGGGATCGCGGTGGGACGGTACGCCGCGCACCGGACGAGAGCTTGGCCCCGACGGGCAGGGCGGATGGGCAAGGGACCGCGGTCATCGGTCCGAGGCCCGGTTTCCGGTCGCGTCGGTCCGGGGGTCGAACAGGGTCCACTGGTCTCTCACAGTCTGCTCGTCCTCCGAGATCCGGCAGTCCGATGAGCCCGCGCGCCCCCCTCGATGCCCGCCGGTTCGCCGAAGCCCGCCGGTTCCAACCAAAGGGTAAGCAGCAAGGCGCGCCATCGTCGCGGGGCGATGCTGACGGCGCCTTATCCGAGCCCGATCCTCTGTCGGATCTCGGCGTCGCGCAGCGAGATTTCGCGGCCCATCCAGTCATCGGCGTCCGGGCCGCACATCCAGACGAGCGCCCGCGCCGGCCAGTCCGGCGGGATGTGGTCGGACCACTCCAGCCGGCTGACGGGGTTGATGCCCGACGCCTTGATCTCGCGCTGCATCTGGGTCGCGACAGTGCCGGGCGACAGCCCCATGGCGCGGATGCCGGCGTCGCGCCCCTCGTGGTCGGCGCAGCGGGTCAGCATCGCCGCGCCCGCCTTGGATGCGCAATAGTGCGACCACCCCTCGACCGGCCCGTGCGCCGCCCCGGACGACACGGTGAGGATCGTGCCGCCCCCCGCCGCCGTCATGACGGGCAATGCCGCCCGCATCCCGTTGAAGACGCCCTTGAGATTGACATCGATCACCTGCCCCCAGGCGTCCGGATCGATGTCCGAGAGGCGGGCGATGGGATCGATCGCGCCGGCGTTGTTCACCAGCACGTCGAGCCGCCCGAAGGTACGGACCGTGGCGTCGATGGCCGCCGCGACCTCCCAGTAGCGCGACACGTCGCAGGGGATGGCCAATGCGGCAGACCCGATCTCGCCGGCGAGCGCCGCCACCGCGTCTTCGCTGCGCGCCAGCAGTGCCACGCTGGCGCCCGCGGCGGCGAAGGCGCGGGCCGCCTCGGCGCCGATGCCGCGGCTGGCGCCGGTGACGACGACGACCCTGCCGGTCAAATTCCTCGGGCCGGTCCGGCCGGCGGTGGCGGTGTCGTTTTCTGGCATATCGGGTCTCCGTTCGTGTCTGCGACCATTCTGCCCAGTCGCGCCCTCGCCCACCACCCCCGCCCCGTGATATGAACCCCGGAATACGCGGCTGCGCACCGCCCGGCCGGCCATCCGCCAGCGAATTGCATGCAATGAGGCTAACGATGCCAAGCACAACTGCCACGCTGCCCGCCCTCGCCGTCCTGCTGGCGTCGGGGACGGCGCCCGCCTGGGCCGATATCGTACCGTCCGACGTCTGGGCCGCGTGGCAGGGCCCGTCGGGGCCCCCCGGCACGTCCGTCACCGCCGTCTCCGAAGGGACGGCGCCGGACGGCACGCTGACGCTGGAGGGCGTGCGCGTCACGGCGGACAGCGGCGCGGGCGCCGAGGTCAGCTACGACATCGACGCCATCGTCTTGCGGCCGCGCCCCGGGGGAGGTGTCGCGGTCGAGCTTCCGGACGCTCTGACATCGGCGATCCGCGTCATGCGCGCCGAGGGCGGCGTCGTCGAGCTGGCCCTCGACTACGGCCTCGACGCCGTGACGGCGACGGCGACGGGCGATCCGGGTGCCATCGCCTATGACGTCGCGGCCGACGCCGTGAGCGCCGACGTCAGGGACGCGACCGAGGACGGCGTCGCCATGGGTCTGGCCGCCCGCATCGCCGCCACCTCGGTGGTCGGCGCCTGGGCGCCGGGCGATGGCGGACCCGAGGGCGAGACCGAGCAGAGTTTTGCCGCCGGGGAGGTGACCGTCTCGTTCGACCGCGACACGCCGGCCGATCCCGCAGCCGACACCGCCGCCGGCCGCCTGTCGGTCAAGGGCGCCTGGCGCGGGATCGAGAGCGCGACCCGTGGCACGCCGAACCTCGCAACCGTGACCGCACCCGAGACGCTGCCGGGCGACGCCGGCCTGACCAGCCGCACGACGCATGGCGGCGGCGGCCTCGCCCTGGCTTTCAGGGACGAGAGCGACCTCTTCGAGATGACCACCGGCTCGGGCGGGGGGGAGGTCAACGTGTCCCTGTCGGGCGGAATCCTCGATTACGGCATCCGGGGCGACGACCTGTCGCTGACGATGGGCGGTACGCGGATACCCGAACCCGGCGTGGAGGCGACGCTGGACACCGCGCAGCTGACGGCATCGGCGGGGGTTGCGCCGACCGATACCGCGGTACCCGCCTCGGTCCGCATCGTCCTCGACGGATTGATGCCGGGCGACGCCATCTGGACGGCCATGGACCCTCAGGGAGTGCTGCCGCGCGATCCCGCCCGCTTCGTGCTGGATATCGGCGGCATGGCCCGGCCCTCGGGCGAGGCGGGGGCGCTGGCCTTCGACACGGTCGAGTTGCGTGCGCTCGAGCTTGGCGCCGCGGGCGCGCGCCTGTCGGGGTCGGGCGCGATCGCGTTTCCCGAGGGTACCGAACTGACCCCCGGCGGGCTGCAGTCGGGCACCGGAGAGATAGACCTGCGGCTGGAAGGGGCGACCGCGCTGATCGACGCGCTGGTGCGTCTGGGGGTCGTCGGGGCGGACCAGGCAGCCGGTGCGCGGATGATGCTGGGCTTCTTCGCCGCGCCCGTACCGGGAGAGGACGCGGTGACCAGCCGGGTCGAATTCTCCTCTGGCGGCGGTATTTCCGTGAATGGCCAGCGCATCCGCTGACGGCCCGGCGGCCGCGCGCCGGCATCCCGCCCCGGGGGTGTGACACCGCCAGCGCGGTCCCGATCCGGCCGTCGCCGAACCCCGGTGCCGGCGGCGCGCCCTTGCGACGGGCCGGCAGACGGCCGGGATATTCTCGACCGGGCGGCGGCGGCTCTGGCGGTGCGCCCTTGCGACCGGCCGGGGCTGGGCCTACCTGCGAAGCATCCCAACCGGAGCCCGAGATGCCTGATCACGACGCCACCGACCGCCTGTCGCGGCTGACCGATACGCTGCTGCGCGCCGCGACCGGTGCGGGCGCCGACGCGGCCGACGCCATTGCAATCGACGGTACGTCAATCGGCATCGACGTGGCGCGCGGCGGGCTCGAACATGCCGAGCGGTCGGAGGGCGTCGAGGTCGGCCTGCGCGTCATGATCGGTCACCGGCAGGCCTGCGTGTCGTCATCGGTCGTGGACGACGGCGCCATCGCGGCCATGGCCGAGCGGGCGGTCGCGATGGCCCGCGCCGCGCCAGAGGATCCGACCGTCGGCCTTGCCGATGGAAACGACCTGGCCCGGCAGACCGATGCGGCGGCGCTGGAGATGGACGATCCCGCGCCGGAGCCCGGCCCGGCCGAACTGCAGGAGGCCGCCCGCCGCGCCGAGGCGGCCGCGCTCGAGGTCGAGGGCATCGCTCAGGTCTCGGACGCCTCGGCGGCCTACGGGCGCCGTGCCGTGCACCTTGCCGCGACGAACGGGTTCTCGGCCGGCTACGCCCGCACCGACCGCAGCGTTTCGGTCGTGGCGATCACCGGCGAGGGCACCGGGATGGAGCGGGACTGGTGCGGCGAGCAGCGGGTGCGCCAGTCGGACCTGCCCTCGCCCGAAGAGGTCGGCCGCCGCGCCGCGATGCGCACGCTCGCCCGCCGCGGCGCGCGCCGGCCGCGCACCGGGGCCTATCCGGTCCTCTACGACGAACGGGTGTCCGCATCGCTGATCGGCCATCTGGTCGCGGCGGCCAGCGGCGGCGCCATCGTGCGCGGCGCCTCGTGGCTGCGCGACCGTCTGGGCGAGGCCGTGCTGCCCGTTGGCATGGACCTGATCGAGGATCCGCACCGCCCCCGCGTTTCGGGCAGCCGTGTCTTCGACGCCGAGGGGCTGGCGACGGCGCGGCGCGCCGTCGTCAGCAATGGCGTGCTGCAGGGCTGGACGCTGGATCTCGCCACGGGGCGCAAGCTGGGCCTGCCCAGCACCGCAAACGCATCGCGCGGCACCTCCATGCCGCCGTCGCCCTCGGTCACCAACCTGACGCTTGGCGACGGGACAGCGACGCCCGAAGAGCTGATGGCGCAGATGGGCACGGGGCTGTGGATCACCTCGCTGATCGGCAGCACCGTGAACCCCAACACCGGCGACTATTCTCGGGGCGCATCGGGAATATGGATCGAGAACGGCGCGCCTGCGTATGCGGTCAACGAATGCACCGTCGCGGGCAGCCTGCCGGAGATGCTGCTGAGCCTCGTCGCCGCCAACGATTCGCGTCCGCACCTCAGCCGCCGCGTGCCGTCCCTGCTGGTCGAGGGGCTGACGATTGCGGGCGAATAGGCCGGCGGTCGGCCAGGGATGCGCCGCCGCATCGCTCCGGCCGCGCATCGCCCGTGCCGGACCTCGGTCGCACGCGTCGGACCGGGGTGACACGGGCGCGTGCCCGGGCGACCGAGATGCGCCCGCCTTGCCGCCGGTTCCGAAGGGCGACGGTCCGTCCTGGCCCGCCGGGGAGCATGCGGCCGACCTCGCCCTCCTCCTCGGGGCCGCGCGGCAGGCGGGCGACCTCGCCATGGCGCACTGGCGGCGCGATCCCGAAGTAACGCTTAAGCCCGACGGCTCGCCGGTCAGCGCTGCGGACCTTGAGGTGAACGCCCTTCTCCGGCGCGTCCTGACAGCCGCGCGTCCTGACGACGGCTGGCTGAGCGAGGAGTCGCCCGACGATCCGGCGCGCATGCGGGCGCCGCGCTGCCTGATCGTCGATCCCATCGACGGCACCCGCGCCTTCCTCGCTGGCGGACGCGATTGGTCCATCGCCCTGGCGGTGGTGCAGGGCGGGGCGCCCGTCGCCGCCGTCGTGCACCTGCCGGCGCGCGGAACGACCTATGCCGCCGCGGCGGGGCAGGGCGCGCGCCGCGACGGCGCCCCAATGCGCACGGCGCCCCGCGCAGCGGCGTCGGGCGCGACGGTGCTCGCCTCGCGCTCCGCCTTCGACGCCGGGAACTGGACGAATGGCACGTCCGGCCTGACGCGGCACTTCCGGTCCTCGATGGCCTATCGCATGGCGCTGGTGTCCGAGGGCCGGTTCGACGCGATGCTGACGCTGCACCCGTCGTGGGACTGGGACATCGCGGCCGGCGCCCTTCTGGTGGCCGAGGCGGGCGGCACGGCGACCGACCGGACCGGCGCGCCGCTGTCGTTCAACACGCGCGGTCGCCGGTCGAACGGTGTGATCGCCGCCAACCCCGCGCTGGCCGGCGCGATCCGCGACCGGCTGGCCCGAGCCCCGGGCGGTTTCGGCGCCGCTTGACCCCGCAGCCCGATGCCATACCCTGCGGCCCACCCAGCGGAGAAGCCCATGACCCAGCGCCTGCACCTCGTCTTCGGAGGCGAGCTGATCGACCCCACCCGCAACGCGTTCAAGTCGGTCGAGGACATCCACATCGTCGGCCTCTTCCCCGACTACGCCAGCGCCTACGTCGCCTGGAAGGCCGAGGCGCAGCGCACCGTGGATAATGCCCACATGCGTTATTTCATCGCCCATATCCACCGCCTGCGCGACGAAGAGGCCGCAGCCTCGGCCACCGAGGAACTCGGCCACTGACGGAACCCGCACGGCGCACCGCGGCGTGGGTGGCCGATGTCGCGTCGTGGCCGGGCGGCCGTGACACAGGCAAGAAAAGCCTGACCGATATCGAGAGTTGCTGCGCCGGTCCGGACCGCGGCACCTGTCTGCTTGCGCAATGCCGGGCGCCGCGCGGCCGCGACGCCTTCGCGGCATCGCCACCGCGATGAGTTCGATCTCGCTCGGGGCGCGTCTGTCGGCGGCGCTCGATGCCGTATCGGCCCGACGGGTGGGCGCCGACGGGCGGCAGCGGTTGGCCTACGACATGCCGGCACGTCCGTCGGGCCTTCTGGTCTGGCTGCACCTGTCGCACGACCCGGGCAGCGCCCGCACCGAAGAGGCCGGGGCCGAGGCCGTCCGGCTGGTCACGGGTATCGCCGCAGACCGGGGCGATCTGTCCGTCCTGGTCACACGGTTCGGCGACGCGCGGACGACACCCGCCGCCGCCGCCCCGAAGAGCGGCACCGCCGACCGGTCTTCCGCATGGACCGACCTCCCGCCCGGTGCGACACCGGGCGTGCAGGTCGCGGCGATGCCACTGCCGGTCGACACGCCAGAGGTCGGACGCCGGTTCCTCGACCATTGGCGCCCCGATGCGATCCTCTGCGCCGGGCCCGCGGTCTATCCAGCCCTTCTGGACCTTGCCCTGAACAGGGGGATCGGTGCGGGCGCCGTCGATGTCGCCGAGGTATCGGTGCGACGCCAGACGCCCCGCGCCCCGTTGCGCCGGTTCGACTTCGTCCTGCCGCAGGACGCCGAGGCCGCTCGAGCTTTGGGCCGCGCGGGCATCGCGGCGATGCCGTCCGGACGGATCCGAATCGCGCCGCCGCCGCCCGCCTGCGACTTGACCGAATGCGACAGGTTGCGCGCCTGCCTCGCCTCGCGGCCCGTCTGGCTGGCGGATGGTGTCACGTCGAAGACGCTGGAGGCGATCCTGAGCGCGCAGACAGCGGCCAGCCACCTGTCCCATCGCCTTCTGGCGATCGTGGTACCGGCGCGCGGCACGCCGTCCGGGGACCTGCACGCCGCCATGAAGAGGGCCGGCTGGCCGGTGGCGCAGCGAGAGCTGGGCGAGGATCCGGGCGAGGCGCATCAGGTCCTGCTGGCCGACGGCGACGAGGAGGCTGGCCTTTGGTATCGCCTGTCCCCGATCACCGTCCTGGCCGCGACGCTGGAGACATCGGTCGACGGCCCGTCGCCACTGGCGCCGGCGGCGCTTGGATCGGCGATCCTCTGCGGCCCCTTCGGAGGTGTGCATGCCGCGATGCTCGGCCGTCTGGAAGCGGCGGGCGCGGCTTTGCGCGTGGCGGAACCCGCCGACCTTGGCGCCGCGGTCGAAGGGCTGCTGGCCCCCGACCGTGTCGCCGAAATGGCCAATGCCGGCTGGCAATCGACCACCGAGGGTGCCGAGGCGACCGACGCCGTCCGCGCCCGGCTGGAGGCGCTGCTCGACGCGGTGGATCGATGATCGACCGTGCCCGGGTCGGGATCGGGATCGGGATCGGGGTCGGCGGTCGGCCCGGCCTCTGCCCGTCGATCTGATGCGCGCCCCGGACTTCTGGTTCTCGCCGCCTCGGCAACCGGGATTGCCCGCACGGCTCCTTTCGCCGCTTGCGTCGCTCTATGCCGCCGGCACGGCCCGGCGGCTGCGGCGCGGAACGCCGCTGCGGCTCCCGGTCCCGGTGGTCTGCATCGGAAATCTCGACGTCGGCGGGACTGGCAAGACGCCGCTGACCATCGCGCTGGCGCAGCGGCTGGCCGCCCGCGGCGTGGCGGCCGGGATCGTCCTGCGCGGGCACGGGGGGCGCCTGACCGGACCGCTGCGGGTCGACCCGGCGCGTCACGGCCCCGCCGAAGTGGGGGACGAGGCGCTGCTGTTGGCCGCCTTCGCGCCCGTCGCCATCGGGCGCGACCGGGCGGCTGCGGGACGTCTGGCGGCCACGGGCGCCGACATCGTGCTCATGGACGACGGCCACCAGAACCCGTTGCTTGCGAAAGATCTGTCCATCGTCGTAGTGGATTCGGCGCGCGGCTTCGGCAACGGCCGCGTCCTGCCGGCAGGGCCGCTGCGCGAGGACGTGACGACCGGCCTGGCCCGGGCCGATCTGGTCGTTGCCGTCGGCGACACTGCGGCGCAGGCCCGGTTCGCCGCCGGCTGGGGCCCCCGGGTCCGCCCCCCGACCCTGCGCGCGCATCTGGCGCCGCTTGCGACCGGGATGGACTGGGCGGGGTTGCGCGTCTTCGCCTTCGCGGGGATCGGCCGTCCCCAGAAGTTCTTCGACACGCTGCGGGGCCTCGGCGCGGACATCGCCGGCGCGCGCGGGCTGGACGATCACCAGCCGCTGACGCCCGCCCTCATGGCGCGACTGGCGCGCGAGGCGGCGGCGCTGGGCGCACAGCTCGTGACGACCGAGAAGGACGCAGTGCGTCTGCCGACCGACATGCGCGGCACCGTCCTGACGCTGCCGGTCCGGTTGGATATGGAGGATTGGGGACCGATCGACGATGCCCTGGACCGCCTTCTGGCCGGGGCGGGCCCGCCTGCCGTCTGACAGCCGTGCCCCTGTCGCCTATCCACGGGTGCGCGTCGACGCGGTGCCCGCGGGCAGGCGTTTGCGCGTATCGGCGTCCGGGTAGGAGGGACCCGGCCGCCGATACCGGATCGCCGGACCCCTCGCGGCCGACGACCGGCCCGGTGCGACGGCGCCGCCTTTAGCTGCCCAGCGCCGCGTCCAGCTTGGCCGCGAAATCGTCGTAGCTCATGTTCTGGTTCAGCTCGCCGTCGATGAGGAACGACGGGGTAGAGCGGATGCCGTCGCGCGCCGCGTTCGCCTCGTAGTCCGCGACGAGGGCCTCGGCGGTCGCGGCGTCGGTAAGGCAGGCGTTCAGGTCTGCGTCGGACAGGCCCGCGGTGCGTCCGATGCGGCGCAGGTTCTCGGCGATCTCGGCGGGCTCGCCATCGGTCCAGTCGCGCTGGCGGTCGTAGATCTCCTCGGCGATCCCGAAGAACCGCATGGGCCCGCCGCAGCGCGCGACCATGGATGCCCAGAGGCCGGGGCGGTCGAAATAGACCTCGCGGTAAACGAAGCGTACCTTCCCGGTGTCGATGTAGTCCGTCTTCAGCTGCTGGAACGGGCCGGCGTGGAAGGCCGCGCAATGCGGGCAGGTGAACGATGCGTATTCGATGACCTCCACCGGCGCGTCCGCATCGCCCAGCGCCATCTCGGCGATCTGCGGTGCGGCGGCGTCCTGCGCGGCCGCCGGCAGGGCGGACAGCGTCAGGGCGGCTGCGGAGAATTGGGCGAACTGTCTGCGATCCATGATCTGGGGCCTTTTCGGAACTGAGGTCAGCGACGCGGCGCGGCGCGGGCGGTGCCGGACGCAAGGACATGGGTGCCGAGTGCGGCCAGTGCGTCGCGCAGACCGGGGTCGCCCACGCCGGCGGTGCGGTGCTCGGCCGCCGCCCGCAGGTCGGGGTCCGGCTGTGGCGGGGCGGCCACCGGCGCCGGTCCGAAGGCGACGGCCCCCTCGGCAAAGCCCGTGGCGGCGGTCTGGGTGACGCGGACGCGCGCGATGGCGGCGTGCCCGTAGCAGGCGTTGACCCGCGTGCGGATGCGTTCGCGGCTCATGTCGACCAGCGGCGCGCCGGCGCCCGTGGTCAGCACCGTCAGCGTCGCGCCGAGGCCGCCGCGCCCGTAGCGGATGTCGACGGGCCTGGCGATGCGGGCCACGTCCTCTCCGACGATCTCGGCCCAGCGGGTCAGCAAGCGCGACACTGCGAAGCCGCGCGCCTCGCCAACGGTACGGATCCGCTTTTGCAGGAGGGTCGAGGCCATGTGGAAGCCCTTGCCGCCTCTGGCCTTGTATGGGGTCTGTCGCTCGGTCATCTCAGACCTTATCCCCGAGGGCGGCGCGTGGGCGCCAGTGGCAAAGCGGACGGGAGGCATAAAACTTGCGTGACGCGACGCCGCCTCCGGGTGCGACGACGGGCCGGCCCGCAGCCGTGGCGGACGGGGGCGCCACGCCTGCCGCCGCGCCGTCCGGCGCCGCTGCGCCCGTCCTCTTGGCCGCGACAGGTCCCGGCGATGCCACCCTGCGCGCCATCGGCGCCGACCTGCTGGCGTGGTACGATGTCCACGCGCGCGAGATGCCGTGGCGGGTCGGGCCGGCGGCGCGGCGGGCGGGGCAGCGGCCCGATCCCTACGCTGTCTGGCTGAGCGAGGTCATGTTGCAGCAGACTACCGTGGCCGCGGTGCGCGCGTACCATCTGCGTTTCACGGCCCGCTGGCCGCGGGTCGAGGACCTTGCCGCCGCGGACGATGCCGACGTGATGGGCGAATGGGCGGGCCTCGGTTACTATGCCCGGGCGCGCAACCTTCTGGCCTGCGCCCGTGTGGTGGCACAGGACCCGCACGGGCGGTTCCCCCCGGACCGGGACGCCCTGATGCGCCTGCCGGGGATCGGCCCCTATACCGCAGCCGCCGTCGCCGCCATCGCGTTCGACCGCCCCGAGACCGTGGTGGACGGCAACGTGGAGCGGGTGATGGCGCGCCTCTTCGCGGTGGAGGCCCCCCTGCCGAGGTCCAAGTTGGCGCTGACCGGGCATGCAGCGTCGCTGACGCCGCGCGACCGGCCGGGCGACCACGCCCAGGCCGTCATGGACCTGGGTGCCACGGTCTGCACACCGCGCAATCCCGCCTGCGGCATCTGCCCCCTCACGGCGCATTGCGCCGCCCGCGCCGCCGGCGTCGCCGCCGACCTGCCCCGGCGCCTGCCGAAAGCGGCCAGGCCGGTGCGGAAAGGCACCGTCTACGTCGCGCGGCGCACCGACGGCGCCTGGCTGCTGGAGCGCCGCGCGCCGACGGGACTGCTGGGAGGGATGCTGGGCTGGCCCGGCACGGACTGGGTGGCAAGCGATGCCTCCGCGCCCGAGGCCGGGACACCGGATGCCGCCGGGGTCGGGGACAGCGCCGGCGCCCGCCATGTCGGCGAGCCGCCGGTCCCGGCCGATTGGCGCTCTGCCGGCGAGGTCCGGCACACGTTTACCCATTTCCACCTGATCCTGAGCGTCATGGCCGCGACCGTCCCGGGCAGCCCGGTCGCCACGCGCGGCGCTTTCGCCGCTCTCGACCCCGGAACGTTGCCGACACTCATGCGCAAGGTCCACTCGGCGGCGGTCGCGGTGCTGGACGGACAGGTGCCCTAGCCGGCGAGGATGCGGCAGCCCGCGCGGACCGAAGTTGCCGCCGGATCAGATGGCCGCGCTGCCCTCGGCCCTGATCTGCTGGCGCAGCACGTCGATGGGGACGTCGGTGCCGTCGCGCCGGAACGACCAGTAGGTCCAGCCGTTGCAGCTGGGCGCACCTTCCAGAGCGGCGCCGACCTGGTGGATCGAACCGCGCACCTCGCCGGTGATGAGCGTACCGTCCACGCGCACCTTGGCCAGCGTGCCGCGGGGCGATACCAGCATTTCGCCAGGTCGCAGCATCCCGCGCTCGACCAGCTGGCCGAAGGGGACCCGCGCTTCGGCCCGCCTGGTCACCGCGGTTCGCAGGGCTTCCGCGTCGTAGGGGCGCACGCGGGCGATGCGGTCGGCGGCGATCCGGCGGTAGCCGGCGTCGCGCTCGATGCCGATCCAGCGCCGCCCCAGCGCCCGCGCGACGGCCCCCGTCGTACCGGTGCCGAAGAACGGGTCCAACACCACGTCGCCCGGATTGCTGGCGCCCACGATCACCCGGTGCAAAAGCGCCTCGGGCTTTTGCGTCGGATGCGCCTTGGCACCGCCCGCGTCGCGCAGCCGTTCGTGCCCGCCGCAGATCGGCAGCACCCAGTCGCTGCGCATCTGGATGCCCTCGTTGAGCGCCTTGAGGGCATCGTAGTTGAACGTCGCCCTCGACCCCTCGCTGCGTGCGGCCCAGATCATGGTCTCGTGCGCATTGGTCAGCCGCTTGCCGCGAAAGTTCGGCATCGGGTTCGATTTGCGCCATATCACGTCGTTGAGGATCCAGAAGCCCTCGTCCTGCAATGCCGCGCCGACGCGGAAGATGTTGTGATAGCTGCCGATCACCCAGAGGGCCCCGTCGGGCTTGAGAAGACGCCGCGCGGCGGCGAGCCAGCGACGGGTGAAGGCATCGTAGTCGGCGAAGCTCGCAAAACGGTCCCAGTCGTCGTCGACGGCGTCGACGCGGCTGTTGTCGGGGCGGTGCAGGTCGCCCTTCAGCTGCAGATTGTAGGGCGGGTCGGCGAAGATCAGGTCGACCGATGCCGCTGGCAGGCCCTCCATCGTCTGGGCGCAATCGCCCGGCAGGATGGTGTCGAGCGGCAGGTCGGCCGCGCCGTCTGGTTGCGTCGTCATGCGCTGCCCCATAAAGGTCCACTGAATTGTCCACAGGATGACGCTCTACCGATTCGGCGTCAAACGCTTTGTATTTCAGCGCGTTGCCCAAACCGCTCGTTACAAGATGCGGTGTACCGGGGCGAAGGTTCGTCTATGGTGTGGGGTGGGACCGAGATCTCGCAGAGCCGAAAGATGGGCGCGCGTTCCGTACCCCATGTTCGTCTCCCATCCGTAGCCCGGATGACGCCGCGCCAGATCCGCCATCAGGCGATCGCGAAAGACCTTCGCGACCACCGATGCGGCCGCGATAGACGCCGAGATGCGGTCTCCCCCGGTCACGGCGCGACCGGGCAGGTCCAGCGCGGGGGGCAGCGATGTGCCGTCCACCAGCACCAGGCCGGGCCGCAACGGCAGCGCGGATATGGCCCGGCACATGGCCAGGTGCGACGCCTGCAGGATGTTCAGCCGCTCGATCTCGTCCACGTCGGCGATACCGACCCCTACGGACGCGGTGTCGCGCAACATCCGATCGAGGGCGGAGCGCCGCGCCGCGCTCAGCCGTTTGCTGTCGTCCAGCCGCGGCGGAAGGTCGCCAGGCCCCAGGATCACGGCCGCCGCGACGACCGGACCCGCCAGCGGTCCGCGACCCGCCTCGTCCACCCCGGCGACGGGCGCGTCGGCGGCATGGGCGGCTTCGAGGCGCAGATCGGGCAGGATGCGGGCCATTCTGCGCAGGATGCAGCCCGGCGGGCCGGGAGATCAAGCCGTTGCAAGGGGGGTGGCGGCGCGCGCCGGATGGCCGGCGCGGTGGCACGGACCGCGCCGGTGGGGCCAGGCGGCGCGGTGGCGCCCGCCGGGTTCCCATGCTTCCGGGGCCGGCCTATAAGCTGCGGCACACGCTCCCGGAACGCGCAGGAGGCCGTCGCAGTGACACTGGTGTCCATCGTCATCCCCGCCCGGAACGAGGCCCCCAACATCGGCCGGCTCATCGACGCGACGCTCGTCGCCTGTGCGCCCTTCGGTGCCTTCGAGATCGTCGTCGTCGACGACGGGGCGACGGACGGCACCGCCGACGTCGTGCGCGGCCGCATGGCGCTGAGCGACCGGGTGCGGCTGCTGTCGCACCGTCGCAGCGGCGGGCAGTCGGCGGCGATCCATTCGGGCGTCACCGCGGCGCGCGGGCGCATCGTGGCGACGATGGACGGCGACGGCCAGAACCCGCCCGAGGACCTGCCCCGCGTCATCGGACCGCTGATCGCGCCCGGGGCCGATCCGGGCCTGGGCCTCGTTGCCGGGCAGCGGCAGGGGCGCAAGGACACGTGGTCCAAGCGCGCCGCATCCCGGATCGCCAACGCCGTGCGGCGACGCCTGCTGCGCGACGGCACCCGCGACACGGGCTGCGGGTTGAAGGCGTTCCGCCGCGACGACTATCTGGCGCTGCCGTATTTCGACCACATGCACCGCTTTCTGCCGGCTCTCTTCGCGCGGGCGGGCTGGCGGATCAGGTTGGTCGACGTCGGCCACCGCGAACGGATGGGGGGCACGTCGCACTATTCCAACCTCCAGCGCGGGCTGGTGGGGGCGGTCGACCTGCTGGGCATGCTGTGGCTGATCCGGCGCCGCAAGTCGGTGACGGCGACCGAACGCGCGGCGCCGGCGTCGGACCTGACGGCCACCGGCGCCGGCCCTGTGCAGGGTCCACCGGCCCGCCACGCGCAGCCGGACGGGATCGGACCTGGCCGTCCGGGCGCTGCGCACACCGCCGAGCCGGACCCGACACGGCACGCGGCGCGGGCCTGACGGCATGTCGGGCGTGTTCGGCTTCCTCAACGTCGATGGCTGGGTCGAGTTCTGGTGGGTCGTCTTCGGCGTCTTCGGCCAGTTAATGTTCATGGGCCGGTTCCTGGTCCAGTGGATCGCTTCGGAACGTGCGCGCAGATCCTACGTGCCGGTGGCGTTCTGGTACTTTTCCATCGGCGGCGGGGTGATCCTGTTCGCCTATGCCGTCCACCGGGCGGATCCGGTGTTCATCCTGGGACAGAGCCTGGGCATATTCATCTATGCCCGGAACCTGTGGCTGATCCACGTCGAGCGGCGCGGCCGGACCGATGACGTCTAGTCCGGCCGCCGGCGACGTGACGGCACGGCGCCACTGGATCGCCGCCGCCGCCCTTGTCGTCGGGACCATCACCGCGCTGCGTCTGGCGCTGCTGACACAGGACGGCACCGACCTCTTCGTCGACGAGGCGCAGTACTGGCTGTGGGGGCAGAACCTCGACTGGGGCTATTACTCCAAGCCGCCGCTGATCGGCTGGACGCTGCGCGCGGTGACGGAGCTGGCCGGCAGCGACGACGCGTTCTGGATAAGGATGCCCGGCGCGCTGCTGCATGCCGCCGCCGCCCTCCTGCTGGGCGCTGCGGCGCACGAGGGGGTGCGGCAGGGCATCGGCGCGCACCCGGCACGTCCGGATGCGCCCGGTTCGGCCCGGTCATCGCAGGGTGCCGCCGACACCGCGGCGCTCTGGACTGCCGCTGCCTATGCGACGCTGCCGATGGTGGCGCTCGGCAGCCTTCTCATCTCGACCGACACGGTCATGGCGCCGTTCTACGCGCTGGCGCTGTGGATGTGGCTGAGGCTCTGCCGGACGTCGGCGTTGCGGGACGCGGCCGCATGCGGCGCCGCCATCGGGCTGGCCTTCATGGCCAAGTACGCCGGCGGCTATTTCCTGGCCGGGGCGGGGCTGGCCGCTCTCATGGTGCCCGCGCTGCGCGTGCGGTGGAGCCGGGCGGCGCTGGTCCTTGGCGTCTTCGCGGCAGTCGTGGCGCCCAACGTGGCGTGGAACCTGGGCCACGACCTCGCCACCGTCAGCCACACCGCCGACAACGTTCAGTGGGTGCGCGATGGGGCCGCCTTCGATCCCGCGCGGGGGCTGGGCTTTGTCGGGTCGCAATTCGCCGTCTTCGGTCCGGTGATGTTCGGCGCGTTGCTGATCGCGGCCGTCCGCCCCGGCGGTGCGCTCCGGCGCGGCCTGCTGTGGATGTCTATGCCGATCGTGGCGGCGATCGCGCTGCAGGCCGGACTGTCGCGCGCCTATGCCAACTGGGCGGTGGCGGCCTATTTCGCGGGCATCGTGGCGGTGGTGCCATGGCTGGCGCTGCGCTATCCGCGGTGGCTGCGCACGTCTGTCGCGGTCAACGCCGCGATCTGCGTCGCGCTGCCGCTGTCGGCCGTCTTTCCGCGCTTGATCGGAAGTGCCGACGATCCCGCGCTGTCGCGCTACCTCGGCCGGGCCGACCTGTCGCGCGCGGTGCTGGCGGCAGCGGACGCGGCGGGCGCGGCGACCGTCGTGGCGGGGCACCGCGACATCCTCGCCGACCTGTTCCATACCGGCCGCGCGGCGCGGCAAGGCCTCCGGGCCGTCCCGACCGCCGGCCGCGCGCCGCACTACTATGCCCAGACATTCCCGCTGACGGGTGCCGACCGGGGGGACGTGTTGTGGGTCGCCCGCCCCGGCGAGACGCGGTGCGGGGACAGCATGCTGGATCCGGTGGCCCGGTTCGACACCTCGGGCGGCGCCTATGCAGGGCGCGAGATCGTCGCCTACCTCGTGACCGAAGCCTGCCGCGATGCCCTCGATCCCGCGCGCTGATCCGGCGCTGCGCCTGTCGGCGCTCCTCGCGCTGACCCATCTCGTATTCGCCGCGTGGCCGGGCATCGACCTGTGGGCCTCGGCGCTGTTCTGGGACGACGGGTTCCAGCTGGCGCGCTCCGGCCTGTTGGAGGCCGTCAGGGTCGCCATCCGCTGGGCCTCCATCGCGCTGTTTCTTGCGGCGCTGGCGGCGATGCCGCTGGCGCTCGCGCGGCGGCGGCCGGCGGTCCCGGCCCGCGTCTGGGCGGTGATCGCGGGCCTCTACCTCCTGGCTCCGGGGCTGCTGGTGAACGGCGTTCTGAAGTCCTGGTGGGGTCGTGCGCGGCCTGCCGATATCGTCCAGTTCGGGGGCACGCGGACCTTTACCCCGCCGGTCCAGATCGCCGATCAGTGCGCCTCGAACTGCTCCTTCGTCTCGGGTGAGGGCGCCGGGGCGGCGGCGATGGCCATTGCGGTGCTGCTGCTGGCGCCGGCGATCCCGGCGCCTCGCCGCCGGCCGATCGTGGCCGCCGTCGCCTGTGCAGGGGGTATCGCCGCGGCCCTTCGCGTCGCCACGGGCCGGCATTTCCTGTCGGACACCGTCTTTGCGATCCTGCTGGTCGGGCTGGTGGCGGCGGTGCTGTGGCGATGGCTGCCGGCGGGCTGGCACCCGTGGTGCGCGTTGCAGAGGGCGGGGCGCGGCTGAAGGCCGCCCCCTCTCCTTTTTCACACGGAAACACTGCGTATTCCGCGCCGATCCGGCCCCGTGTCGTCGGTTCCTTAACCCCCCTCGTCTAGGAGCGGCGCGGACGGGTGGCGGTGTACGGGGTGGCGCGATGCAGATGACGGTGACCGACGGTTTCGCCGGCGAGGCGACGAACGGAGGGTTTTTCAACGGTATCTTCCAGATCGCGCAATTCGATCCGGCCTTGGGGACGTTGCTGGGCGTCGATCTCGTGCTCGATACCGGGTTCGAGACGTCGGGGATCCTCATCGCCGATACCGGTTCGGTCCAGCCGGTCCAGGGAAGCGTGATGTCGGAATACATCCTCGTCCTTGACGAGGCACGGACCAGCGTCGTCGACAATCCCCCCACCGTCGCGATGTCGCCGGCATCGGGCCCGGTCGACGTGCCGCATGGCGGCAAGACGCCCCTGTCGCTGGAGGGGGCGGCGACCAGCGGCGTCGTGCCGGTATCGTCCACGGGCGCCTTCATCGGGTCCGGCACCGTCGATCTGCCCTACACGGCCGCTTCGACCACCTTCACCGATGGCGTCGGTGTCTCCCTCGCCAGCGACGACACATTCACGAACGCCAACGCGGGAATGCTGAGCGTGATCTACAGCTTCGACCCGGCCGGCGGTCCCGTCGTCCTTTCGGGCGGCCCGGACACCGGCGACAGTCCGGCCGTCTCGGACCCCGGCGATGTGCCGATTGCCCTGTCCGCCGGCGATGTGCCGATTGCCCTGTCCGCCGGCGATGTTCCAACGGGCACGGACGCCGGTTCGCTACTGACGGGCACGGCAGCGGGCGACATTCTGTCCGGGGGGACGGGCGACGATACGTTGCTGGGCGGCCTGGGCGACGACCGTCTGGACGGCGGGGCCGGACGCGACAGGCTGGACGGTGGCACCGGGAACGACACGGTCTCGGGCGGCGTCGGCGACGACGCGCTGCTGGGTCGCGACGGCGACGACCGACTGAACGGCGGCGACGGGCACGACGACATCGCCGCGGCGGCCGGCAACGACGTTCTGCGCGGAGGGCAGGGGAACGATTCATTGGGCGGCGGCGACGGGAACGACGACCTCGGCGGCGGCGACGGCAACGACGTGATGGGCGGCGGCACCGGTGCCGACATCCTCGACGGGGGCGCGGGGAAGGACGCGATGTCGGGCGGCTACGGCACCGATCTGGTCGTTGGCGGCGGCGGCGACGATACGCTGGCGGGGTCCTTTGGCGCCGATACGGTGCAGGGCGGGGCGGGCGACGACGTCCTTGGCGGCGGCGGCGGCGGCGACAGGCTGCGCGGCGGGGCCGGGGACGACGTGATCGGTGCCGGCGCGGGCGACGACACGGCCTTCGGCGAGGCGGGCGACGATTTTCTTGGCGGCGGCGCGGGCGACGATGTGCTGAAGGGGGGCAGCGGTGCCGACACGCTGAACGGCGGCGACGGCGACGATCTGCTGGTGGGCGGAGGCGGCGCCGACGTCTTTGTCTTCAACGCCTTCCGTGCCGGCGAGGTCGACGTCGTCGCCGGCTTCGAC
This sequence comes from uncultured Alphaproteobacteria bacterium, assembly GCA_963722905.1. Lineage (GTDB taxonomy): Bacteria > Pseudomonadota > Alphaproteobacteria > Rhodobacterales > Rhodobacteraceae > CAVROT01. Next base: position 153,486 of record CAVROT010000015.1, read on the forward strand.
GACGGCGCCGACACCATCCGCCTTCACGGCGTCGACGGCGGGTTCGCCGCGCTGAGCCTCGCCGTGGCGGGAAACGGGACGGTCCTTCTCTACGAGGGGCACGAGATACGCATCCAGGCGACGTCGCCTGCAGAAATCGACGCCGCCGACTTCGTCTTCACCTGATCTGCGTGGCGGGCGGAGGTGTGCCGCGTCGCGAAGGCCGCCTCTAGGACCAGTCCGACAGGCCCGTGCCGACGGCATCCGCCACGGACGCGAAACCGGCCTCGGCCAGCAGCGCGTCGAGGCCGTGCGCGATCTCTCCGGCCAGCGACAGGCCACCCCAGACCAGCGCGGAATAGAGCTGCACGGCGGACGCTCCCGCCCGGATCTTCGCCATGGCCTGCACGGCCGAACCCACGCCGCCGACGCCGACGAGGGGCACCCGTCCGTCGGCCGCGCGCGCAAGCACCGCCAGGGCGTGGGTGGACATCTCGAACAGGGGCTGACCCGACAGGCCGCCTTCGGGCGTGGCCGTCGTGTTGGTGGCGACGATGGCGTCGATCCCGGACGCCGCCGCGATCTGCGCGATCTCGCACAGCGCCGCGTCGCAGAGATCCGGCGCGACCTTCAGGAACAGCGGTATCCGGCGCGCCAGCCCGTCCCGCGCCGCCGTCACGGCGCCCAGCAGAGGCACCAAGGCGTCCGCGGCCTGAAGGTCGCGCAACCCCGCGGTGTTGGGCGAGGACACATTGACCGTCGCGAAGTCCACCGCGCCGGCGGCACGGTGCAGCACCGCGACGTAATCCCCCGCCCGGTCGGCGCTGTCCTTGTTCGCCCCGAGGTTCAGCCCCACCGGCACCGCGCGCGGCGTGCCCGCCAGACGGTCGGCGATGGCCGCCACCCCGTCGTTGTTGAAGCCGAACCGGTTCACCACCGCCCGGCGTCCGCCGTCGCGAAAGAGCCGCGGCCGGGGGTTGCCGGGCTGGGCGTGCGGCGTGGCGGCGCCGACCTCCATCCAGCCGAACCCGCTGCGCGAAAGCGGCCCCACGGCGACGGCGTTCTTGTCGTATCCTGCCGCCAGCCCGACCGGGTTGGGCAGTCTCAGACCCGCCAGCGACGTAGCCAGACGCGGCGAGGTGACCGGCCCCGGCGCAGGCACCAGACCCAACCGCATCGCCCGCAGGCTGAGCCCGTGGGCGCGTTCGGGATCCATCCGGTGCAGGGCAGTCAGCGCGATCCGCTCCAGCGGGGTCACGCCAATCCGTCCGGCAGGACGTGCCGCCCGTCCTCCAGCGCGATCGGCCGGTGCCACGTCACGTCGTCCATCGTCATCGCGCGGTAGAGGTGGGGGAAGTCCGCGCCGCCGCGCGACCTCTCCCACCGGATCGCGTCGCCGGCGGCGTCGATGTCGACGGCGACGAGGACCAGCCCGGCCTCGCCCGCGAAATGGCGCGCCAGCGTTTCCCGTACCTGGGCGGCGGTCGACATGTGGATATAGCCGTCCGCGCGGTCCACGGGTGCGCCGTCCGTCTTGCCGTCGGCGCAGAGGACCTGCCATTCGGCGGCGCGGAATATCTTGTAGGCCAGCATCGCGGCCATGTGCCCGTCCGGCGGGCGCCGGTCAACCGGTCGCGTTCCACCCGCCGCGGGTGTATGGGTGCGCTTTGACAGCGGCGGCAGGCGCCCGCACGCTGCCGTATCGGAATCACCCCCTCCAGGAGGCCACGATGCCCAGACACCTGCTTCTTTCCGCTGCCGCCCTTGCGCTCACGGCCGGCTCGGCCGCGGCCGAGTTCAAGATGACCGTCCTGCACACCAACGACTTCCATTCGCGATTCGAACCCATCAGCCAGTACGACGGCCCCTGCGCGCCCGAGGACAACGCCGCCGGCGAATGCTTCGGCGGCTGGGCGCGGCTCGTCACCGCCATCGAAGACGCGAAGGCGCGTGCCGAGAACCCGATCCTCGTTGACGGGGGCGACCAGTTCCAGGGGTCGCTCTTCTACACCCAGTACAAGGGCAAGCTCGCGGCCGAGATGATGAACGCGCTGGGCTACGACGGCATGACTGTGGGCAACCACGAGTTCGACGACGGCCCCGAGGTGCTTCAGTCCTTCGCCCAGACGATCGAGTTCCCGATCCTGATGTCCAACGCCGACGTCTCGGGCGAGCCGCTTCTGGCCGACGTGATCGAGAAATCGACCGTGATCGAGGTGGGCGGCGAGCGGATCGGCCTGATCGGCCTCACCCCGCAGGACACCGACGAGCTGGCGTCGCCCGGGCCGAACGTGACCTTCTCGGATCCCGCGCCGGCCGTGCAGGCCGAGGTGGATCGCCTGACCGCCGACGGCGTGAACAAGATCGTCGTGCTCAGCCATTCGTCCTATCGCGTCGACCAGTCGGTGGCCGAGAACACCACCGGCGTCGACGTGATCGTGGGCGGCCACTCCAACACGCTGCTGGGCGACATGGAGGGCGCCGAGGGACCGTATCCGACGATGGTCGGCGACACGGCCATCGTCCAGGCCTATGCCTACGGCAAGTACCTGGGCGAGCTGAACGTCACCTTCGACGATGACGGTGTCGTTACCTCGGCCACCGGCGCGCCTATAATCATCGACGCCTCCGTGACCGAGAACGCCGACGTGGTCGCGCGGGTCGCCGAGGCGGCGGAGCCGCTCAACGAGATCCGCAATCGCGTCGTGGCCGAAACGGGAAGCGAGATCGTCGGCGTGCGCGAGGACTGCCGTGCCCGTGAATGCGCCATGGGCAACCTGATCGCCGACGCCATGCTGGCCCGCACGAAGGACCAGGGCGTCGAGGTCGCGATCCAGAACGGCGGCGGCATCCGCGCCAGCATCGACGCGGGCGAGGTCACCATGGGCGAGGTGCTGACGGTGCTGCCGTTCCAGAACACGTTGTCGACGTTCGAGGTGACGGGCGCGGTGCTGAAGGCGGCGCTCGAGAACGGCGTGAGCCAGATCGAGGAGGGTGCCGGACGCTTCCCGCAGGTGGCCGGCATGACGTTCGCCTTCGACGCGTCCCAACCGGCGGGCGAGCGGGTGAGCGACGTCATGGTCGGCGGAGCGCCGCTGGACGAGGCGGCGACCTACGGCGTTGTCTCCAACAACTACGTCCGCAACGGTGGCGACGGCTACGACATGTTCATCGACGCGGCGAACGCCTATGACTTCGGGCCGGACCTTGCCGATGTGACGGCCGAGTTCCTGGCCGCGCAGGGCCCCTACGAGCCCTATACCGACGGCCGCATCACGGTCGTGAACTGAGGCTGCCGGGCCGGGCGCCGGTTGGGCGCCTGGCCCGGCGATCACCGGGGGCGGGACGATGTGCGGCCGATACGTGATGACCCTCCCGCACGAGGCGATGGCGCGGCTTTTCGAGGCCGCGCCCGCCAACGACCTGCCGCACGTGCCGAACTGGAACGTCTGCCCGACCCAGCAGATCTCGGCCGTCCGGTCGCGCGACGGGGCGCGGCACCTCGTGTCGATGCGCTGGGGCTTCGTGCCGCACTGGGCGAGGGCGGCGAACGACGGACCGCTGATCATCAACGCCCGGGCCGAGACGCTGGCCGAGAAGCCTGCCTTTCGCGCCGCGGCCCGCGAGCGTCGCTGCCTGCTTCCCGCCACGGGCTACTACGAGTGGACCAGGGACGCCGAAGGCAACCGGCTGCCCTGGTACATCCGCTCTGCGGACGAAACGCCGCTGGCCTTCGCCGGGCTCTGGCAGGGCTGGGGCGCGGATGGCGCGCCGACATGCGCCATCGTCACCACGGCTGCAAACGCCGGGACGGGGCGCATCCACCACCGCATGCCGCTTGCACTGGCCCCGAAGGACTGGCCGCTCTGGCTGGGCGAGGCGGGGCAGGGCGCCGCCCGCCTGATGGTTCCGGCTCCTGAAGGCGGACTGTCGATGCACCGGGTCGGGCACGCGGTAAACTCCAGCCGCGCGTCCGGCGCCGACCTGGTCCATCCGGTGGACGGAGCCGTCGATACCTGACGAAATCGCGGGGCCCGACGAAATCGCGGGGCCTTACGGAATCGCGTGGCATTACGGAATTGCGGCGCCTTGCGGAATTGCGGGCCGTGCCGATGGCACGGCCCGCGGCCAGAAACGTGAACGCCCGCAATAGGACGCCGAACCGATGCAAAAGCCCGGGGAGACCGCTGCGCCGGCATGCCATCCGATACCGCGCCATCGTGTCATGCGCGTGACGCCCCGATGACGGAGGCTTTACGCGGCAGGGACGGTCAGGCGCAGATCCCCGTCGTCGGAATGCCGGGATAGGGCGGCCGGACGACACCGGCCGCGCTGCGCAGCGCCAGTCCCGGAAACACCGGCGCGAGGATCGCGTGCAGCCGCGCGGTGCGGGTGCCGTCGGGGTCCAGAGCGCGGCAGCAGACGAACTCCTCGACCAGCGCGCCCTGCTGCTCGAACCCGTAGTCCAGGAAGGCGCGCGCCTCGGCCGGATCGAAGAGGTAGGGATCGCCGCCCGGACGATGCTCGGCCGCCGCGCGCAGCGGGTGGTAGCCGGTCAGGCCGCGTCGCTGCCATTGCCACACATGGGTCAGCTCGTGCGCCAGCAGCATCGCCTGGTCCAGCGGCAGATCCCTGGGGTAGCCGTCCAGAAAATCGGGGCGCCACCAGTCGGTCGCGGTGAACATCCGATTGCCGAGGACGAAGGCGGCGGTCGACACGCGGACCGGCCCCGTCTCTTCGGGCCGGATGCGCTCGCGGCACGCGAGAGCGGGGCGGGGCGGGCGGACCTGCGTGATGCCGCCGATCAGCGCGCCGCGATGGACGCGCACCGCCGCGGCATTCAGGGCCGGCCCGTGCACCGTGTCTGCGAACGCGCGCTCGGCCGGCGTCAGGGGGCGCGCGCAGGCGGCGAGCAGCAGCAGGATGGCAAGCGGTCGGATCATGCGGCACGGCCCCGGGGGCGGATCGGTAGCCAATCTCCGGCAACGGGTCGTCGCCGGCAAGCGTTCCCCATCGCGGCGGCGCACCGCCTCGGTGACAATGCCGTGTGCCGCGCCCTAAAGTTGCGGGGCCTGTCGCGCCACCGGCGCGCGGGGCCTGTCGCGCCACCGGCGCGCGGGGCCTGTCGCGCCACCGGCGCGCGGGGCCTGTTGTGCCACCGGCGCGCGGGGCCTGTTGTGCCACCGGCGCGCGGCGCACGTTGTGCCACCGGCGCGCGCTGAACGTTGCTCCTTTGGTTCATGGCGCCGATGACGCCGCCCGTGCACGCTGCCGGTCGTGCCGCAGGGGCGCGTTGCGGGGGCCGGGTGCCGGCCCCATGCCCGGCATCCGCACCTGCCACGCGCCGTCGGCCGCCTTGCCATGTCCCGTCAGTGCCCGCCTTGTCGGCAGGGCGATTCTGCGGGTGGCCCCGCCGCGACCCCTCGGCTAGAACGGCGCGGACCGAAGGGGGAACGATGGACCACCATATCGAGCCGCGCGCCGGGATACTCGAGATCGCGCCCTATGTCGGCGGCGCTTCCGGGGCGGACGGCGTGGCCGACGTGGTCAAGCTCAGCTCGAACGAGAACCCGCTGGGCCCCCCCGAAAGCGCACGCGAGGCGCTGCGCCGCACCGCGCACCTGCTGCACCGCTATCCGCCCGGCGACCACGGCGAGCTGCGCCGCGCCATCGCCGAGGCCTACAAGCTCGACCCGGACCGGATCGTCTGCGGTGCAGGCAGCGGCGAGCTGCTGGCGCTTCTGTCGCAGGCCTATACCGGTCCCGGGACCGAGGTGATCCATACCCAGCACGGGTTCTCGATGTATCGCACCTACGCGCTGACCACGGGCGCCACCCCGGTCGAGGTGCCCGAGCACGAGCGCAAGGTCGACGTGGACGCGATCCTGGATGCGGTGTCGTTCCGCACGCGGCTGGTCTACCTCGCCAACCCGGCCAACCCCACCGGCACGATGTTGGGCGCCAACGAGGTCGGTCGCCTGGCGGCAGATCTGCCCGCGCACGTGCTGCTGGTGCTGGACGGGGCCTATGCCGAATATGTCGAAGGCTACGATGCCGGCGCGCGGCTGGTGGAAAAGCGCGAGAACGTGGTGATGACGCGCACCTTCTCGAAAATCTACGGATTGGGCGGGCTGCGTGTGGGCTGGGCCTACGGGCCGGCGCATGTGATCGACGTGCTGAACCGCGTGCGGGGGCCCTTCAACCTCGGGATCGCGCAGATCGATGCGGCGACTGCTGCGGTGCGCGACACCGAGTTCGTGGAACGCTCGCGCACCGAGAACGCCCGCATGCGGAGCTGGCTGGCCAAGGCGCTGGCCGAGCTTGGGGTGCCCTCCGATACCTCGACGGCCAATTTCGTGCTGGCCCGGTTCGACAGCCCCGCAGAGGCCGACGCCTGCGAGGCCCGGCTGCGCGCCGACGGGCTGCTGGTGCGCAAGGTCGGCGGCTACGGGCTGCCGCATTGCCTGCGGATAACCGTGGGCGACGAGGCGTCGTGCCGGCGCGTCGTGCATTGCATCTCGGGGCTGAAGGGCGGACCGGGGTGACGGAGACGACCGCATCAACCCCGGCGGACCGCTTGCGGGACGCCGCGAAAACGCCCCGGATCGACGCCGTTGCCGGGCCCCGCCGAACGGCCGAGGCACCTGCCGCGGCCGATCCCATCTACGGGCGGGTGGCGCTGATCGGCCTTGGGCTGATCGCGGGCTCCATGGGTCTTGCCATGGCGCGCGGCGGCCTCGCCGGTGAGGTCGTGGGCACCGCGCGCACCGCCGCCACGCGCGACCGGGCCGCGGTCCGGGGCCTCTGCGACCGCGTCGTCGCCACCGCCGCCGACGCGGTGGCGGGCGCCGACCTGGTCGTGCTGGCGGTACCCGTCGGCGTCATGGGGGCCGTCGCGGCCGAGATCGCGCCGCACCTTAAACCCGGCGCCACCGTGACCGACGTGGGCTCAGTGAAGGCCGCCGTCATCGCGGACGTAGCGCCCCACATTCCCGCCGGCGTCCATTTCGTCCCCGGGCATCCGCTGGCGGGAACCGAGCATTCCGGCCCCGACGCGGGCTTCGCCACCCTCTTCGATCATCGCTGGTGCCTGCTGATCGAGGACGCGGGCACCGACCGGGACGCCGCCGACCGCCTGCGCCGGCTGTGGGAGGCGATGGGGTCGCAGGTCGCGATCATGGACGCCGACCACCATGACCTTGTGCTGGCTGTGACCAGCCATGCGCCGCATCTCATCGCCTATACCATGGTGGGCGTGGCCGACGATCTGGGCCGCGTCACCGACAGCGAGGTCATCCGCTATTCCGCCGCGGGGTTTCGCGACTTCACCCGCATCGCGGCCAGCGACCCGACGATGTGGCGCGACGTGTTCCTGCATAACCGCGCCGCCACGCTGGAAATCCTCGGCCGATTCACCGAGGAGCTGTTCGCGCTTCAGCGGGCCATCCGCACCGGCGACGGCGACCACCTGCACGACTACTTCACCCGGACGCGGGCCATCCGGCGCGGCATCATCGAGGCGGGGCAGGACACCGGCGCGCCTGACTTCGGCCGGGGCGGCCGGTGAGGCCGGTGGCCGGGGTCGTGGCTGTCGTCGCCGTCGCGCTGGCGTCACTGGCGCCGGTCGCCCTTCGGGCCGAGGCGCCGATCGTCTCGCCGCGCCCCGAGGTCCGAAGCGTCGGCGCCGTGGCCTCCGCGCCGGCCCCAGCCGTGCCCCGCCTGCCCGACGTTGCAGGACAGGCCGGCCTCCTGCGCGCCCCGGCGGCGGCAGGGGAAGCGGCGCGGACGGCCAGCGTCGCCGGGCTTTTCGCCACGGTGCCGTCGCCGGCCGTTGCGGGCGTGGCGCGTTCGCTGCGGCCCCGGACACGGCCGGCTGTCGTGGCCCGTCCCGACACACGGCGTGTCGCCCGGACCGTCGCGCTGTCGCAGGGGCGCAAGGTGCTGCGCCGCGGTGCCCTGTGCGGCGACCCCGACATCCAGGGCGCCGAGATCGCCGCCATCGCAGGCCGGCTGCGTGGCTGCGGGGTCGAGGCGCCGGTGCGCGTGGCCGCGGTGGCGGGTGTGCCGCTCAGCCAGGCCGCGACGATGGACTGCACTACCGCCAAGGCCCTCAAGGGCTGGGTCGAGCGGGGCGTCGTGCCGGCCGTCGGGCGGATGGGCGGCGGCGTGGCCGGCCTGCGGGTGGTTGCCCATTACGCCTGCCGGCCGCGCAACAACCAGCGCGGGGCCAAGCTGTCCGAGCACGCCAGGGGCCGCGCGGTGGACGTGGCCGCGATCACCCTGGTGAACGGATCCGAGATTTCTGTGCTCAAGGGCTGGCGGGACCGGCGTCAGGGTCCGGTCCTGCGGCGGATGCACGCGGCGGCCTGCGGCCCCTTCGGGACGGTGCTGGGACCGGACGCCAACCGCTACCATGCGGACCATTTCCACTTCGACACCGCGCGCTACCGGTCGGGCGCCTACTGCCGCTGAAGCCGCACCGCGCCGGCCGTTCCGTCAGCCTCTTGGATAGCCCAGAGCGCCCATGGCGGCGCGGACCTCGTCCAGTATGGCGGGATCGTCTATGGTGGCCGGCGGCGGCACGTCCTCGCCGTCGGCGATGGCCGCCATCGTCGCGCGCAGGGTCTTGCCCGACCGCGTCTTCGGCAGCCGTTCAACCACCGCGACCAGCCGGAACGCCGCCACTGCGCCGATGCGATCGCGCATCATCGCCACGCAGTCCGCGGCGATGTCCGCGGCCGGACGGTCGCACCCGCGGTTGAGGCAGACCAGCCCCATCGGCACGTGCCCCTTCACCTCGTCCGCCACGCCGATCACGGCGCATTCGGCGACGTCGGGGTGGTCGGACAGAACCTCTTCCATCGCGCCGGTGCTCAGGCGGTGGCCCGCGACGTTGATGACGTCGTCGGTGCGCGCCATGATCCAGAGGTTTCCGTCCGCATCCAGCGCCCCGGCGTCGCCCGTCTCGTACCAGCCGGGGAAGGTCGAGAGATAGCTGCGACGGAACCGGTCGTCGGCCTCCCAGAGCGTCGGCAGGCATCCGGGCGGCAGCGGCAGTCGGATCGCGACGGCGCCCAGCGTTCCGGGCGGGCAGGTCGCCCCGCCCTCGTCCAGGGCCTGCACGTCGTAGCCGGGCATGGGCCGGCCCGGGCTGCCGACGGGGACGTCCAGCCGTTCGATCCCGGCCGGGTTCGCGGCGATGGGCCAGCCCGTCTCGGTCTGCCACCAGTGGTCGATCACCGGCACCTTCAGGTGCCGCGCGGCCCAGTTGACGGTGTCGGGATCGGCCCGTTCGCCGGCGAGGTAGAGCGTCCGGAGGCTGGAGAGGTCGTAGTCGCCCACCAGTGCGCCGGCCGGGTCCTCGCGCTTGATCGCGCGGATGGCCGTGGGCGCGGTGAAGAACGAGGTGACGCCGTGGTCGCGGATGACGCGCCAGTAGGTGCCGGCGTCGGGCATGCCCACCGGCTTGCCTTCGAAGAGCACGGAGGTGTTCCCGTGGATCAGCGGCGCGTAGCAGATGTAGCTGTGCCCGACGACCCAGCCGACGTCCGAGGCGGCCCAGAACACCTGCCCCGGATCGACGCCGTAGACCGCCTTCATCGTCCAGTTGAGCGCGACCAGATGGCCGGCGGTAGGCCGCACCACGCCCTTGGGCGCGCCCGTCGTGCCCGAGGTGTGGAGGATGTAGGCCGGATGGTCGCCCGGCACCGGCACGCAGCCGGACGGGGCGACGCCGCGCTGCACGTCGTGCCAGTCGTGGTCGCGCCCCGCCGTCAGGCCGGCGCGGCACTGGTCGCGTTGGTAGACGATGACGGTCGCGGGAGGCACGGCGGCGAGGTCCAGCGCCGCGTTCACCAGCGGCATGTAGGGGATGACGCGCCCCGGCTCGATCCCGCAGGAGGCGGCGACGATGGCCACGGGCCGCACGTGGTCGATCCGCTTGGCCAGCTCGGACGCGGCGAACCCGCCGAAGACGACGCAGTGGACGGCGCCGATCCGCGCGCAGGCCAGCATCGCGACGACCGCCTGCGGGATCATCGGCATGTAGATGACCACCCGGTCGCCCGATCCGACGCCCTGCGCCGCCAGCGCACCCGCCAGCCGCGCGCAGGCGTCCTGCAGTTCGCCGTAGGTCATTCGGGCGACGGTGCCGGTGGCGGCGCTGTCGTGGATCAGCGCGACCCGGTCGCCGTGGCCCGCAGCGACGTGCCGGTCCACCGCGTTGTGGCAGGTGTTGACCAGGCGCATCGGCGAACCAGCGCGGATCGTCGTTGGGCCCCTGCTGCGCGCAAGAGGGCGGACGCTCCCATTCGATGGCCGCGGCCTGCGCCATCCACCATCCGTCGGGATCGGCGCGCCAGGCGTCGTAGGTTTCATCGTATCTCGACATCGGCGCCCCCAGCGGTCAGGTCCGGCAGGTATCCACGTCCGCGCGGCGCGGATCAAGCCGACGGCATGGGTCGGAACCGACGCCCATGTCGAAAAGGAACGACCGCCGGCCGGCTGGGCGTGCCACCGTGATCCGACGGGCCATGGCATTCCGCCCCGCCCGCCTCAGCAAAGGTCACGTTGCCATGGGCGACAAGAATCCGAAGAAGAAGATGAAGGCGGCCAAGCCGCATCCGAAGGCCGCGCCGGTCGAGACCGTGATGGACATCAAACGGCCAAAGGCGACGGCCGGCAAGAAGTAGGCCCGAAGGCCCCGCGGCAACATTGGCAGGCGGTCGCGGGTCCGACGGCGCGGGATTGCACCACGCGGGGCCGGGGCGGCGGTCGGCCGCAGGTGTCGACCGTGGTGCAACCGCGGAATCCCGCCCTGCGGCCGGGGCAGCGGTCAACCATAGGTATCGACCGGCGTACCGGCGAGCGCGCTCATGTTCAGCAGGCCCCGCGCGGTGATCGAGGCGGTGACGATGTGCGCGCGGTTGCCCATCCCCATCAGGACCGGCCCGACCTCGAGGCCCGCCGCCTTTATCTTGAGGATGTTGCGCACGCCCGATGCGGCGTCGGTGTTGGCGAAGACCAGCGTGTTCGCCGCCCCCTCCAGCCGCGAATGGGGGAAGATCCGTTCGCGCAGGCCCGCATCCAGCGCCGAATCGGCGTGCATCTCGCCCTCGTAGACGAAGTCGCGCGGTTCGGCGTCGAGGATGTCCAGCGCGGCCCGCATCCTGACGCCGGTATCGCAGTCGTAGTTGCCGAACTGCGAGTGCGAGCAGAGTGCGATCTTCGGCTCCAGCCCGAACCGGCGGACGTGGCGGGCGGCGCCGACCACCGTGTCGGCGATCTGCTGGGGCGTCGGCGACGGGTTGACGTGGGTGTCGGCGATGAAGAGGGGGCCGTCCTCGAGGATCATCAGCGACAGCGCGGCGATGGGATGCAGCCGTTCGGTGCCCAGCACCTGCTGGATATAGTTGAGGTGCCACAGATACTGCCCGAATGTTCCGCAGATGAGCGATTCGGCCTCCTCGCGGTAGACCATGACGGCGCCGATGGCGGTGGTGTTGGTCCGCATGATCGCGCGGGCGAGGTCGGGCGTCACGCCCCGGCGCTGCATGATCTGGTGGTAGGTGGTCCAGTAGTCGCGGTAGCGCGGGTCGTCCTCGGGGTCCACGATCTCGAAGTCGGTGCGGGGCCGGATGGCGAGGCCGGCGCGTTCGGCGCGCACGGCGATGACCTCGGGTCGGCCGATCAGGATCGGCTTGTCGGTCGTCTCTTCCAGCATGGCGTTGGCGGCGCGCAGGACCCGTTCGTCCTCGCCCTCGGCGAAGACGATGCGGCGGCTGGCGGTGGCGGCCGCCTGGAATACCGGCCGCATGATGAGGGCGGACTTGAAGACCGATCCGTCCAGCCCGGTCTTGTAGGCGTCCAGATCCGCGATGGGGCGCAGGGCCACGCCCGTCTCCATCGCGGCGCGGGCGACGGCGCTGGCCACCACGCCCATCAGGCGCGGATCGAAGGGTTTTGGGATCAGGTAGTCGGGGCCGAAGGTCATCTGTTCGCCTTGGTAGGCGGCGGCCGCCTCGGCGCTGGTGGTGGCGCGCGCGAGGGCCGCGATCCCCTCGATGCAGGCGATCTTCATGGCGTCGTTGATCTCGGTCGCGCCGACGTCCAGCGCGCCGCGGAAGATGAAGGGAAAGCACAGGACGTTGTTGACCTGGTTGGGAAAGTCCGACCGCCCGGTGGCGATCAGCGCGCCGGGCGCCACCGCCCGCGCCGCGTCGGGATCGATCTCGGGCGAGGGGTTGGCGAGGGCGAAGATGATCGGGTCGGCGGCCATGCGCGACACCATCTCGGGCGTCAGAACGCCGGGGCCGCTCAGCCCCAGGAACAGGTCGGCCCCGTCGATCACGTCGCCGAGTTTCCGCGGGCCGCCCGGCTGCGCATAGGCGGCCTTCTGCGGGGACATGTCGGCCTCGCGCCCCTCGTGGACCAGCCCCACGATGTCGCACAGCCAGATGTTCTCGCGTCGGACGCCCAGTTTGACCAGCATGTCGAGGCAGGCGATCCCCGCCGCTCCGCCGCCGGTGCTGACGACGCGGATGTCCTCGAACCGCTTGCCCGCGACGCGCAGGGCGTTCGTGGCGGCCGCACCCACCACGATGGCGGTGCCATGCTGGTCGTCGTGAAAGACGGGGATGTTCATCCGCTCGCGACAGAGCCGTTCGACCACGAAGCAATCGGGCGCCTTGATGTCCTCGAGGTTGATGGCGCCGAACGTGGGCTCCAGCGCGCAAACGATGTCGGCCAGACGCTCGGGATCGGCCTCGTTCAGCTCGATGTCGAAGCAGTCGATGTTGGCGAACTTCTTGAAGAGGACGGCCTTGCCCTCCATCACCGGCTTGGAGGCGAGCGCGCCGATGTTGCCCAGACCGAGCACGGCCGTGCCATTGGTCACGACCGCGACGAGGTTGCCGCGCGCGGTGTAGTCGCGGGCGGTGTCGGGATCGCGCCGTATCTCCAGACAGGCCTCGGCGACGCCGGGAGAGTATGCACGGGCCAGGTCGCGGCCGTTGGCCAGCGGCTTGGTCGCGCGGACCTCGAGCTTGCCGGGTTTTGGGTAGCGGTGGTAGGCCAGCGCCTCTTGCCGCAATATCTCGGCCCTGTCGCTGCTCATCGCGGTCGCTCCCCGGGGTTTTCCGCCGGGGATACGCGATCGGCCGCAGCGGGGGAAGCTGCGTCAGTCGGTGTTGATGTGCGTCGCCGCAAATCGCCCTGCGATGACGATAGGGTTCCGCGGCCGCCCGTGGCGCTCGCCGATCAGGCGCCGCGCCCTGTTTTCGCCTGCAACGCGTCGATCCGAAGCGATGCATCCGCCTTGGAAAGGTCGGGATCGAATTCCTCGCCGGCCTCCTCGCTCAGCGTCTTCAGGTAGGACGCCTGGGCGCCGGTCATCGGCTCGTCGCCGGTGACCCACTGGTCCACCGGCTTGTCCGCGTTTCCGGGGGCATCCTGCTTGGGCGTCTCGGTGATGTCGTCTGTCATGTCGAAGCTCCTTCGTTCGCCCAATGTTCCACGCCCGATCCGGTTCCGGCGACCGTCCGTCGCCGGTGCCGATCCTACATGGCTTTCAGAGCCTCGATTCTCTCTGACGCCTGCGCGGCCGTGAGATTGCCGTCGAACGGTTCGCCCTTGGCGTCGCAGAGTTGGCGCAGCTCGGCCGATTGTTTGTCCGTCATCGGTTCGTCGGCGCCCTGCGGATCGCCGCTGACCACGCCCGCCATGGGCGAGGTCGCCGCGGCCATCGGGTCGTTCTTCTTGTCGGGAAAGACGTCGTCTGCCATGGGAGGATGCTCCTGCTTCGGTCTGCCCGGCCAATGCGCCGACGCCGGGCCGGGTTCCGCTTGCCAACCGGCGGGGCGGGGCGCAGGCTGAAGGCCATGACAGCCGAACATCCCGCCGCCCCCGACCTTGTCGCCGCCGCCGCAGCCGTGCGGGCGCGCGCCCATGCGCCCTATTCCGGTTTTTATGTCGGCGCCGCGATCCGGGCGGAAGGCGGCGCCATCCACCTGGGCTGCAATGTCGAGAACGTCGCCTATCCCGAGGGTACCTGCGCCGAGGCGGGCGCCATCGCCGCGATGATCGCGGCGGGCGATACCCGCATCGCCGAGGTCGCCGTCATCGCCGACAGCCCCGATCCGGTGCCCCCCTGCGGTGGATGCCGCCAGAAGCTGGCCGAGTTCGCCGGCGGCGACGTGCGCGTGACCATGGCGACCACGTCGGGCGCCACGCGGACGGTCACCGTCGCCGAGCTTCTGCCGGGCGCCTTCGGGGCGTCGCATATGGCGGATGCCGGGGGCTAGGGCGCTGGACGCCCGGTCGATTTTGGGCGGCCTGCGCCACGGGCGCCTGCCGGAACCGGAAGCTCTCGCATGGTTCGCGCGCGGTCTGGCCGACGGCACCGTCACCGACGCGCAGGCCGGAGCGTTCGCGATGGGCGTCTGCCACACGGGACTGGGCGACGCGGGCCGTACGGCGCTGACGGAGGGGATGCGCGACAGCGGCCGGCGGCTGGAATGGGATCTGCCCGGCCCGGTGCTGGACAAGCATTCGACCGGCGGCGTCGGCGATTGCGTGTCGCTGGTGCTGGCGCCGGCGCTTGCGGCCGCTGGCGCCTACGTGCCCATGATCTCGGGCCGCGGCCTGGGTCATACCGGCGGCACGCTGGACAAGCTCGAAGCGATCCCGGGCGTCGCGACCGACCTGCCCGAGGATCGGTTTCGCGCGCTCGTGCGCGATGCCGGCTGTGCCATCGTCGGCGCCGGCGGCGATCTGGCCCCGGCGGACCGGCGGCTCTATGCCGTGCGCGACGTCACCGGAACGGTGGACAGCATCGATCTCATCACCGCGTCCATCCTGTCCAAGAAGCTGGCGGCGGGGGTGGACGCGCTGGTGCTGGACGTGAAGGCAGGATCCGGCGCCTTCATGGCGACGCCGGAGGATGCTGCGGCTCTGGCCCGCGCCCTCGTCGGGGCGGCCAACGCCGCCGGCTGCCGCACCGCCGCGCTCGTCACCTCAATGGACCAGCCGGTCGCCACCGCCATCGGCAATGCGGTCGAGGTGGCGGCCGCGATGGACGTGTTGACGGGCGGCCGCGAAGAGGGTGCGCTGGCGGACCTCGTGTGCAACCTCGGCGGCGCGCTGCTGGCACTGGGCGGGATCGCGGCGTCCGAGGCCGACGGCGCGGCGCGGGTCCGTGCCGCCATCGCCGACGGCACCGCGGCGGAGAGGTTCTCAACCATGATCGCCGCAATGGGCGGGCTGCCCGACATCGCCGCCTCATGGCGCGCGGAGCTGCCCGTGGCCCCGGTGGTTCGCGCCGTTGCGGCAGAGCGCGCCGGCCACATCGCCGCCATCGACGGGACGGCGCTGGGCGAGGCCGTCGTGCGGCTGGGCGGCGGGCGGATGCGCGGCGGCGATGCGATCGACCCCTCGGTGGGCTTCAGCCGCATCGCGCGCCTGGGCGCGGCGGTCGCGGCCGGCGCGCCGCTGGCGATGGTACACGCCCGCGACGACGCTGCCGCCGATGCCGCCGCCCGGGCCCTGCGCGGCGCGATCCGCATCGGCGCGGCGCCGTGTCCCGGGCCGTCGGTCCTGTCGCGCATCGGCCCGGGAGACGTGGCGGCAGCGGCGCGATGAACGGCCGGCGGGCCATTCTGGTGGTCCTGGACTCGGTCGGCTGCGGCGGGGCGCCCGACGCGGCCGACTACGGCGATCCGGCCCGGGGCGGCGACGCGGGCGCCAACACGCTGGCCCATGTCGCGCAGGCCTGCGCGCGGGGCGACGCCGTCGCGGGCCGCCGGGGCCCGCTGGCGCTGCCGAACCTCGACGCGGCCGGCCTCGGCGCGGCGGTGCGGCTGGCCTCGGGCGACGCCACGCCCGGCCTCGTCGCGGCGCCTACCGGGTTCTGGGGCGCGGCGACCGAGGTGTCGCGGGGCAAGGACACGCCGTCCGGCCATTGGGAACTGGCGGGCGTGCCCGTCCCGTGGGACTGGCACTATTTCCCCCGGACGCGCCCCGCCTTCCCGTCCGACCTGACCGACCGCGTCGCGCAACTGGCCGGGACCGACGGCATTCTCGGGAACTGCCACGCCTCCGGCACCGCCATCGTGGACGAACTCGGCCAGCGCCATGTCGAGACCGGGTGGCCCATCTGCTACACCTCCGCCGACAGCGTCTTCCAGATCGCCGCGCACGAGGACGCGTTCGGGCTGGACCGTCTGCTGGCCCTTTGCCGCGACATCGCGCCCGAGCTGCACGCGATGAAGGTCGGCCGGGTGATCGCGCGGCCATTCGCGGGCACCGACGGCGCCTTCGTGCGCACCGCCAACCGAACGGACTATGCGGTGGCGCCCCCCGGCGCGACGATCTGCGACCACGTGCAGTCGCACGGCGGACAGGTGCACGCGGTCGGTAAGATCGGCGACATCTTCTCGATGCAGGGCATCGATACCGTCGACAAGGGCACGGATGCCGACTTGCTTGAGGCGCTGGTGGACCGCCTCGCCTCGGCCGGCGCTGGATCGCTGACATTCGCCAACTTCGTGGAGTTCGACAGCCTCTACGGCCACCGCCGCGACGTCGCGGGGTACGCGGCGCATCTGGAATGGTTCGATGCCGCCCTGCCGCGTCTGCGGACCGCGATGCGGCCGGGCGACCTGATGATCCTGACGGCCGACCACGGCAACGATCCCACCTGGCATGGCAACGACCATACGCGCGAACGGGTGCCGGTGCTTGCCTTCGGCCCGGGTCCGCCCCTAGACCGGCCCCGAGAAATCGGACTGCGGTCCTTCGCCGACGTGGCCGCGACCGTGGCCGACTGGCTGGACCTGCCGCCCATCGGCCCCGGACGGAGTTTCCTGTGACGCACCGCGACCTGCCCAAGGTGGAACTGCACCTGCACCTTGAGGGCGCGGCGCCGCCCGCCTTCATCCGCGGGCTGGCGGCCGGGAAGCATATCGACATCTCCGGCATCTTCGATGCCGAACGGGCACTACCGCTACGACGGGTTCGTCGATTTCCTGCGCGTCTACGAGGCCGCGACGTCCGTGCTGACCACGCCCGAGGACTATGCCCGCCTGACTACGGAAGTGCTGGCGCAGAGCGCCGCGCAGGGCGTCGTCTACACCGAGGCGTTTCTGTCGCCGGACTTCTGCGGCGGTCGCGACCTTTCGGCCTGGCGCGACTACGTGGCGGCCATGCAGGAGGCCGCCGACGCGGCGCAGAGGTCCGACGGGATCGTCATGCGCGGCATCGTCACCTGCATCCGCCACTTCGGACCGGACAAGGCGCGCCAGACGGCACGTTGCGCGGCCGAGACGGCGGGCGACTGGATCACCGGCTTCGGCCTTGCGGGCGACGAGGGCGTCGGCGCGCCGCAGGATTTCGCCTGGTCCTTCGATGCGGCGCGCGAGGCGGGCCTCGGCCTCACCGCACATGCCGGCGAATGGGGCGGGCCGGACAGCGTGCGCGACGCGCTGGCGCTGGGGGTGAGCCGCATCGGCCACGGCGTGCGCGCGATCGAGGACCTGGCCCTGGTCGACCGGTTGGCCGAGGATGGCACCGTGCTGGAGGTCTGCCCGGGGTCGAACGTGGCGCTGGGGCTCTATCCCGACTGGCGGGCGCATCCGATCCACCGCCTGCGCGAGCGTGGCGTGGCGGTGACGGTCAGCACCGACGACCCGCCGTTCTTCCACACCGACATGACGCGCGAATACGACCGGTTGGCAGATGCCTTCGACTGGGACGACGGCGTCTTCCGCGACATCGCGACGACCGCCGCCGACGCCGCCTTCTGCGACGACGCCACCCGCGCGGCGCTGCGCAAGCGGATCGCCGGGTGACGGCGCCCCCGCCGGGCCCCGATCCTGAGCTATCGGACGCCGGCCCGCGGACGGCTGTCCTGCGCCGGCCCGCGGCGGTCTATGGCAGGACGTATGCCACCGACCCGTCCGGCGCGAAAACGTCCCGCGAAAGGAGCCCGGAATGCCTGATCACCTGACGGTCGTGACGCACCCGCTGGTGCAGCACAAGCTGACCCTGATGCGGGACCGCGATGCGCCCACCGCGCTCTTTCGCCAGCTTCTGCGCGAGATCAGCCAGCTGCTGGCCTATGAGGTGACGCGCGACCTGCCGATGACCACGCGCCGGATCGACACGCCGCTGACGGCGATGGACGCGCCGGTGCTCGCGGGGCGCAAGCTGGCGCTCGTCAGCATTCTTCGTGCCGGCAACGGGCTGCTGGACGGGATGCTCGAACTCATCCCGTCGGCGCGGGTCGGCTTCGTCGGGCTCTACCGCGACGAGGCGACGCTGAAGCCGGTGGAGTACTACTTCAAGGTGCCGACCGAGCTTGACGAGCGTCTGGTGATCGCCGTCGACCCGATGCTGGCGACCGGCAATTCCTCGGTCGCGGCCATCGACAAGCTCAAGACGGCGGGCGCGCGCGACCTGCGGTTCTTGTGCCTGCTGGCCGCGCCCGAGGGCGTGGCACGCATGAAGGAGGCGCACCCGGACGTCCCCATCGTCACTGCGGCGCTGGACGAAAGGCTCAACGAGGTGGGCTACATCGTGCCGGGCCTCGGCGATGCCGGCGACCGGATGTTCGGCACCAAGTAGGGCACGCTGCCGGCCGGGCCGGGATGGCCCGCCGCGTCAGCCGCCGCAGATTCCCTGCAGCGCCACCCACCGGCCGTCCGGGATGATCGGCAGGGCGGCGTCCTCGGGCACGGGATCGCCCTCGATCAGCGGCAGCACGTCTTCGCCCGAGAAGTCGAGCGCCCGCGCGTAGGGGGTGGAGGGCACGCGCGCCGCCTCGAACCGGGCCAGCAGCGCGGCGGTGTCCACGGGCGGCGCGGCTTGAGCGGATATCGACCGGGCATAGTCGGTCAGCCGGCGCTGGGCCAGCGTTCCGCGCGTCAGCAGCCCGACCGTCGCCACCGTGCCGGAATGGCGCAGCAGGCGGGCCATGGGATCGTCCTGCGCGGCATGCTGCGCCTCGGCCAGAACGAAGCCGGCCAGAGGCTCGGGGCCCTCATGGTCCTCGACCAGACCCCGGGCCAGCAGGATCGTCCCGCCGGGCAGCGAGGCGCTGCGTTCGATGCCGTCCGGAAGCACGACCAGCGGTCCGCCGCCCGGCCCCAGCAGGCGGCGCGTCAGCGTCGACAGCGCCAACCGGCCAGCGAGATCGTCGCAGGGCGCGCCCGAGACGCGGGATATCTCGAACAGCAACCGGTCGCCGATGGCGGTGCGCAGCGCGGCGGGCACCACAGACGCGGTATGACGCACCAGGAGGTCCGGCAGCCACAGGACGCCCGCCAACGCGACACCCGCCGTCAGGGCCAGCGCCAGGCCGAAGCGCAGGCGCCCCTCGCGCGGTCGGCGCCGTTCGATGGCGCGGCGCACCGTCTCGATGGCGTCGATCATCGTCTCGTCGTCGATCTCGAGCTCTTCGGACGCATCCTCGCCAGGCGTGTAGGCGGCCGGCGTGCGGCCGGGGTTGCGCCGCACGACGGCCGCCAGCGACCAGTGCGCCAGAGCCACGTCGGCGCGGTCCAGGATCGACAGCGTCGCCTTGCCCAGCGTCACGGTCACGTCGCGGCGCTGGTCGTGGGGGTGGCCGCGCCAGATCCCCGGCGCCTCCAGCCGCGCGTACCCGTCGAGTGCCGTCATGTGCCGCACGTCCCCCTCGGGCCGCGACGATAGGCGGGCGTCCGCCGCGCCGCAACGTGGCGGATCAGGGGTGCGTGCCCGGGCCTAGGCCGTCGCGTCCGGCTGCGTGTCCGGCGCGCCCATACGGGCGGCCCGGTCGCGAAGCTCGAACTTCCGGATCTTGCCCGTCGCCGTCTTGGGCAGCGGTCCGAAGATCACCGACTTGGGCACGGCGAAGCCCGGCAGGCGGCCCCGCGCGAAGGCGATCAGATCCTCGGACGCCGGCTCGGCCCCCGGGCGGGCCTCGACGAAGGCGCAGGGCACTTCGCCCCATCGGTCGTCGGGCCGGGCCACGACGGCGCAGAGGACGACGCCGGGGTGGTCCATCAGCACGCCCTCGACCTCGACCGAGCTTACGTTCTCGCCGCCCGAGATGATGATGTCCTTGGCGCGGTCCACGATGCGCACGTGCCCGTTCGCCTCTCGCACGGCGATGTCGCCAGAGCGGAACCAGCCGCCCTCCAGCGCCGCGTCCGTCGCCTCGGGGTTCTTGAGGTAGCCCTTCATGACGCAGTTGCCGCGCATGACGATCTGGCCCTGCGTGCGCCCGTCCGGCGGCACGGGCGCGCCGCCGTCTTCCAGCACCTCCACCGCCTCCATCATCGGCATGGCGACGCCCTGCCGTGCCCGCAGCGTCGCCCGTTCGGGCCCGGTCAGGGCGTCCCAGGCGGGATCCCACAGACATTCCGTCACGTGGCCGTAGGTCTCGGTCAGGCCGTAGACATGGGTAAGGTGGAACCCCAGTGCCGCCATGCCGGACAGGGTGGCCGGGGCGGGCGGCGCGCCGGCGGTGAAGACCTCGACCCGCTGGTCGAAGGCGCGGCGCGCGGCGTCCTCGGCGTTCACCAGCAGCGACAGGACGATGGGCGCGCCGCCGAAATGCGTCACGCCCTCATCCGCCACAGCGTCGTAGATCGCACCCGCCGTCACGTCGCGGCAGCAGATGGCGGTGCCGCCCAGAAGCGGCAGCATCCAGGCGTGGTTCCAGCCGTTGCAGTGGAACATCGGCACGATGGTCAGCAGGCGCGGCCGCAGCACCATGCGCCAGCTGACCACGGTGCCCATGGTCATCAGGTAGGCGCCGCGGTGGTGGTAGACGACGCCCTTGGGCCGCCCGGTCGTGCCGGAGGTGTAGTTCAGCGCCAGGCTCTCCCACTCGTCGGCGGGCACGATCCAGGGCCAGCGGGGATCGCCCGGCGCCATCACGTCCTCCAGCGTCGCGTGGCGCCCGCTGGCGGGATGGCCCGCGGCGGCGTCCCCCGCCTCGATCAGCAGGGGTGCCGCGCCCTCCATGCGGGCGACGGCCGCCTCGGCCAGCGGCAGGAACTGGCTGTCGACGATCAGGGCGACCGCGCCGCCGTGGTCGAGGATGTAGGCGACGGTGCCCGCGTCGAGGCGGATGTTGACGGTGTTGAGTACCGCCCCGGCGGCGGGCACGGCGAAATGGGCGATGATCTGCGCCGCGACGTTGGGCATCAGCGTCGCCACCACGTCGCCCGGCGCAATGCCGCGCGCCGCCAGCCCCGAGGCCAGCCGCGTGACGTCGGCGGCGTAGTCGGCGTAGCTCCACCGCCGCGCGCCGTCGACCAGCGCCTCCTGCGCGGCGAAGACGGTCGCCGCCCGCGCAAGATGCGACAGCGGCGTGAGGGGCACGTGATTCGCCGCGCGGCGCTCCAGCCCGTCCTCGTCCCGCATCCATCCCATCGCCGCGATCCTCCCCCAGGTGCAATCGCACTATCGCCGGGGCGCAGATGCCTTGCAAACACCTCGGCCGACGGACCGGCGGGACGCGCAGCGCAAGGGGCGGACCTGCACCGCGCCCAGGGCACCGCGCCCAGGGCACCGCGCCCGAAGCACCGCGCCCGAGGCACCGCGACCGGGGCGGCGGAGCCGGGACCCCGGCGCCGGGGATCCTCGCCGCGCGGCGACCTCGGCGTCCGGCACCATAAGGTCGTGCGCGACCCCGCCCCGTCCGCGCCGGCCGGGGTCATGGCGGGGGAGACAGGCCCGCAAAATCGCGCTAGAATCGCGGCGAGTGGCAGGAGAAACCTGCCGGAAGAGGGAGTGGAACGGGATGGAAAAGCAAAGTTCGGGCGCGCTGCCGCTGTCGGTCGGCCTTGCCTGCGGCATCGGCGCGGTCGCGTTTCTGGCGATGATGCTGGCGGGCGGGGCCGGATTCTCGGCCGCGCTGTTCCTGGCGGCGTTCGTGGCCATCGCGGTGGCGGTGGTGCTCTACATCGGGTTCAACGGGGGGCAGGGCCGCGGCGGCACGATCCCGGCCGAAGCGGCGCGCCGTGCCGGCAAGGCGCCGTCGGCGCAGGACCGCTATGACGCCGCCCACCGCGCCGGACAGGCGCCGACCGCTTCGGACCGGGCCGATCACGTCCGGCGCGCGGGCCAGCAACCCATCCCGCCCGCGACGCCCGCGGATGCGGTGCGCCGCGCCGGAACCGCCCCGACCGAGGGCAGCACGCCCGACTACCGGTCGCACTACGCCGGCGCCCATGCCGGGCATTCCCCTGCGGCGGGTAGCGCGCCCACGCCGTCGGGGACGACGGGCGCCTACGGCACGTCCGAAGGCCCATCCGGCTCGTCCAGCTCGTCCGGATCGTCTTCGGCCGATCTGCGGCCCGTGCCCGACCGCGCCCCGCCGCCGGCCGACGCCGCGCGCGACCCGCTGCTGCCCGGCGGATCGGGGGCCGAGCCGGCCGCGCAGCCGATGATGTCGCCCGCCGCCACCGGCCCGGCCCCGGTCGCCGCCCCGATGACCGACCTGCCGGGCGACGGCAGCGGTCTGGACGACGAAGGCACGCGTCCGGCGTCGCTGGACGCCCCCCGCGACGGGCAGCCCGACGACCTGATGCGGATCAAGGGGATCGGCCCGCGCATGCAGGAGATGCTGCACGGCCTGGGGTTCTACCACTTCGACCAGATCGCCGGCTGGAACCCGCAGGAGGTCGCCTGGGTCGACGGCCACCTCGAAGGGTTCAACGGCCGCGTGTCGCGCGACGGCTGGGTCGACCAGGCCCGCATCCTGCGCGATGGCGGCGAGACCGAGTTCTCGGGCCGGCCCGACAGGCACGATGCCGACTGACGTCGAGTGCCCGTGAGCGA
Source organism: uncultured Alphaproteobacteria bacterium (assembly GCA_963722905.1). Lineage (GTDB taxonomy): Bacteria > Pseudomonadota > Alphaproteobacteria > Rhodobacterales > Rhodobacteraceae > CAVROT01. The sequence continues at coordinate 176,289 of CAVROT010000015.1, forward strand.
CCGCGACGCACGTCTGGCGCGGCGGGGACGTATCGCCGCGCTGGTCATCGCGGCGGGCGGGCTGCTGGCGTTCCTCGCACCCGTCCTGCCGGGCTGGCTGGGCCTCGCCCCGCGCTACGAGCTGCTGTTCTACCTTGTCGCACTCGCCGCGTTCTTCTGGTCACTTGTCGAGACGTGGACTATCTGGAGGGCGCGGGCCGGGGGCGACGCCGACCGCTGACGCCGCCCCACACCGCCCCCACGCCGCGAGGAGCCGACATGCTGGACGACGCCGACCGCATCTTCACCAACATCTACGGCATGCACGACCGGTCACTGGCAGCCGTCAAGAAGCGCGGGCACTGGGACGGCACGGCGGACCTGATCGGCAAGGGCCGCGACTGGATCGTCGCCCAGATGAAGGAGAGCGGTCTGCGCGGGCGCGGCGGCGCGGGGTTCCCGACGGGCCTCAAGTGGTCGTTCATGCCCAAGGAGAGCGACGGTCGCCCGTCCTACCTGGTGGTCAACGCGGACGAGAGCGAACCGGGGACGTGCAAGGATCGCGAGATCATGCGCCACGACCCCCACACGCTGATCGAGGGCTGCCTGATCGCGTCCTTCGCGATGAATGCGCATGCCTGCTACATCTACATCCGCGGCGAATACATCCGCGAGCGCGAGGCGCTGCAGGCCGCCATCGACGCCGCCTACGATGACGGGCTGCTTGGCCGCGACGCCGCCGGGTCCGGCTGGGACTTCGACCTCTACCTCGTCCATGGCGCCGGGGCCTACATCTGCGGCGAGGAGACGGCTCTGCTGGAAAGCCTCGAAGGCAAGAAGGGGATGCCGCGCATGAAGCCGCCGTTCCCGGCGGGCGCGGGGCTCTACGGCTGCCCCACGACGGTCAACAACGTCGAGAGCATCGCGGTGGTGCCGACGATCCTGCGGCGGGGCCCGGAATGGTTCGCCGGCTTCGGCCGGCCCAACAACACCGGCACCAAGCTCTTCGCGATCAGCGGACACGTGAACCGGCCCTGCGTCGTGGAGGAGGCGATGAGCATCCCCTTCGACGAACTGATCGACACCCACTGCGGCGGCATCCGCGGCGGCTGGGACAACCTCAAGGCGGTGATCCCCGGCGGGTCCTCGGTACCCATGCTGCCCGCGTCGGCGATGCGCGAGGGCGCGATCATGGACTTCGACTGGCTGCGCGAGCAGAAGTCGGGCTTGGGTACGGCGGCGGTCATCGTGATGGACCAGAGCACCGACATCATCAAGGCGATCTGGCGGCTGAGCGCCTTCTACAAGCACGAGAGCTGCGGCCAATGCACGCCCTGCCGCGAAGGCGCGGGCTGGATGATGCGGGTCATGGACCGGCTGGTGCGGGGCGAGGCCGAGGTGGCCGAGATCGACATGCTTCTCGACGTCACCAAACAGGTCGAGGGACACACCATCTGCGCGCTGGGCGACGCCGCCGCATGGCCGATCCAGGGCCTGATCCGCCACTTCCGTCCCGAGATCGAGGAGCGGATCGCCCACAAGCGGCGCCGTTCCGTGACGGTGGCGGCGGAATGAGCCATCTCGCGCAGCTGAACGTCGGTCGGCTAGTGGCCGATACCGACGATTCGCGCGTGGCCGAGTTCATGGGCGCGCTCGACCGGATCAACGGCCTTGGGCGGCGGATGCCCGGTTTCGTCTGGATGGCGTCGGGCTCGGGTGAGCCGGGGACCGGCAACACCGAGGCCGCGATCGACGGCGATCCGCGCCACGTCTCCAACCTCACCGTGTGGGAGGACGCAGAGAGCTTGCGGCGGTTCGTCTGGGATACGGTCCACCGGCAGTTCTACGAGCGCCGGAAGGAATGGTTCGAGGTGCTGAGCGAGATGCACTTCGTCATGTGGTGGGTCCCCGATGGCCACCGCCCGACCCTGGACGAGGCACTGAAGTGGCTGGCGCTGCGGCGGCGGGACGGCGACGGACCGGAGGCGTTCGGCTGGGACTGGCCGAAGGGCTCGGACCGCTGGCGCACCGCGCGCTGCGCCGGGGTGTTGGCCGAATGACGGGCTTTCCCGTACCGTGCCGGGTTGCCGCGACGGGGCCGCGTGCGGAACCCCGGGGACAGGAGACCCATCGACGCGCCACAGGGGGCACGACGCATGAAGCCATGGGAACAGGTGGTTCGGAACGTCGGGGTCTGGCTGGCCGTCTATCCGACCGTCTGTCTGGTCAGCTACGCCCTGCAATGGGCCAAATGGGACATGCCGACCTTCTTGAGGGTCTTCGCGTCGACCATCGTGACGGTACCGCTGATCTCCTACGTCGCGATCCCGGCGATCGAGCGGCGGATCGCCGCGATGCGGGGCGAATTGCAGGCCGAGCTGAAGCGCCGTCAGGCCGAGGATGCCGATGGGGGCCGGACGTGACGGCACGACTGCTGCGCTGGCTGGTCGCGAGCGCCCTCGTCGTGGCCACCGCCTCGTGCGGGTCGATCCAGCGTCTGCGCACCGGCGGGGCGTCGATGGTGGATCTGCCCTACAACGCGCGGCTCAGCCGTGGAGAGGGCCGGGCCTTCACCGTCGCCGTCGCTAGCCGCGGCGCCGGCATCGACGCGGTGCGCGAATCGGTGCGGTTCCCGGCGACGCGTCATTGCATGCGGAGGTACGGCGGGTCGGACGCGGTCTGGCGGACCGATGCGGGCGGCGAATGGCTGGCGGTATCCGACGGCAACCGGCTGCGCTTCGCCGGTCGGTGCACGGCGCGATGAGGGCGGCGCTGCGCATGGCCGCGTTGGCGTTCGCCGCGATGTCCGCTCCGGCGGCGGCGCAGACGGCCTATCCGGCGGAGTTTCTCGATGCGGTACGCGAGGCGAACACCGCCCGCATGATCGCCGAGCTCTGCCCCGATATCGGATTCTCTGACGCCGCCGAGGCGGAGGCGGTGGAGAGCCTGACCCGGTCGCTGACCCGCGGCGGGATGACCGGGACCGAGGTGCAGTACCTCGTCGACAATCCGCCGGTGGACTGGTTGTCGGGCAAGCTGACCGAATACGCGCTGGCCAACGGCTTCGACGGGGACGCCGCCACGGCGGGATGCGACGCCGGCCGGGCCGAGCTGCGCCGCCGCTCGGGCATCGCGGCCTTCCTGGTGCGCCGGTGACGCGCCGCCCGGGCCTTCTTGCCGCCACGCTGGTCCTGGCCATGGCGGGTCCGGCCGCGGCCCTGCCGCCGCTTCACGAGGACCGGACAGTGCTGACCGGCTTCTATGCCATCGGGCTGGCCGACGAGGTGCGGCGCAACTGCCCCGACATCTCGCCGCGCCTGATCCGGGCAATCGGCTATCTGCAATCGCTCAAGAGCTACGCCATGGAGGCGGGTTACACCGAGGGGGACATCGACATGCTCCAGGACAACAAGGCCGCCAAGGAGCGTCTGCGCGCCCGCATCCGCGCGGACCTCGCCGCGCGTGGCGCCGTGCCCGGCCGGGCCGAAGGCTACTGCGCCGTGGGGCGCGAGGAGATCGCCAGGAACAGCGCCGCCGGCCGGCTGCTGCGGCGCCGATGACCTGCGGGATCGTCCGCGCCGCCGCCGGCACCGCCGCTCGGGTCGTCGTCTGCTTCGCCGCCATCGCGGGCGGTGCCGGACCCGCCGCCGCGCTGGACCTGCCACCTTTCGACGGCTGGCCCTACAGCCCGGAGGCGGTGATCCTGGCCCGCGGGTCGACGCCCGAGCGGTTCCAGTTCGTCGTGCTGCCCAATATCCTCAACTACGCGGATGCGCTGCGCTACGTGAGCGGGCCCGCCGCCGACTTCTGTCAGAGGTCCGGCGTCGCGACCGGCCCCGTTACGATCAGCACGTACAGCCGCTATGCGCCCCAGAGGCTGGACGGCTGGCTCTTCGAGGGCCGCTGCGACTGACCGGAGCAACCCGCATGGGACGATGCGGCATATTGCGGGGGCAGGGCGCGTGGACATCGCCGCGCCCAGCGTCCATTTGGGGACCTGACGCGCCAGAACACTGCCAGACCAGCGAGGCCACGCCATGTCCGACCTGCGCAAACTCGTCATCGACGGCACCGAGATCGAGGTCGATCCGGCGCTTACCCTGATCCAGGCCTGCGAGCAGGCAGGGGTCGAGATCCCCCGCTTCTGCTATCACGAGCGTCTCAGCATCGCGGGCAACTGCCGGATGTGCCTGGTCGAGGTCGTGGGCGGCCCGCCCAAGCCCGCCGCCTCCTGCGCGATGCAGGTGCGCGACATGCGCCCCGGCAAGGACGGTGCGCCGCCCGAGATCCGCACCAACAGCCCGATGGTCAAGAAGGCGCGCGAGGGGGTGATGGAGTTCCTGCTCATCAACCACCCGCTGGACTGCCCGATCTGCGACCAGGGTGGCGAATGCGACCTCCAGGACCAGGCGATGGCCTACGGCGTCGATTTCAGCCGCTACCGCGAGCCCAAGCGCGCCAGCACCAATCTGGACCTCGGGCCTCTGGTCGGCACGCAGATGACGCGCTGCATCTCGTGCACCCGCTGCGTGCGCTTCATCACCGAGGTCGCCGGCATCCCCGAACTGGGCCAGACGGGCCGCGGCGAGGACAGCGAGATCACGTCGTACCTGGGCGCCACGCTCGACAGCGAGATGCAGGGCAACATCATCGACCTCTGCCCCGTCGGGGCGCTGACGTCGAAACCCTATGCCTTCACCGCGCGGCCGTGGGAGCTGAGCAAGACCGAGACGATCGACGTCATGGACGCGCTGGGCAGCAACATCCGGGTGGACTGCAAGGGCCGCGAGGTGATGCGGATCCTGCCGCGCAACCACGACGGCATCAACGAGGAGTGGCTGTCGGACAAGTCGCGCTTCGTCTGGGACGGCCTGCGCCGGCAGCGGCTGGACAAGCCCTATATCCGCGTGGACGGCAAGCTGCGCCCGGCCACGTGGCCAGAGGCGCTGGGCGCCGCTGCGGCCGCCATGAAGGGCGCGCGCGTCGCGGGGCTGATCGGCGATCTTGTCCCGGTCGAGGCTGCCTTCGCTCTGCGCCAGCTGGTCGAGGGGCTGGGCGGCAAGGTCGAATGCCGGACCGATGGCGCGCAGCTGCCTGCCGGCAACCGTTCGGGCTATGTCGGGACGGCCGCCATCGAGGATATCGACGACGCGCAGATGATCCTGCTTGTCGGCACCGACCCGCGGGCCGAGGCGCCGGTGCTGAACGCCCGTCTGCGCAAGGCGTGGCTGCGCGGTGCCGACATCGGCCTGGTGGGAAAGGCGGTGGACCTGACCTACGACTACCACCACGCGGGCGACGGGGTGCAGGCGCTGGTCGACATGGCGGATCGCGGCGTATCGGACGACACGCGGGACAAGCCGACGCTGGTCATCGTGGGGCAGGGAGCGCTCTGCCGGCCCGATGGTGCGGCGGTTCTGGCGCAGGCGATGCGCATGGCCGAGGTATCGGACTCGGGCCTGCTGGTGCTGCACACCGCGGCGGGGCGCGTGGGCGCCATGGACGTGGGCGCAACCACCGATGGCGGCGTGCCGGCAGCACTGGAGGGGGCCGACGTGGTCTACAACCTGGGCGCCGACGAGGGCGACATCGGCGAGGGCGCGTTCGTCGTCTACCAGGGCAGCCACGGCGACCGGGGCGCGCACCGCGCAGACGTGATCCTTCCGGGCGCCGCCTGGACCGAAGAGCAGGGCCTTTTCGTCAACACCGAAGGACGGCCCCAGCTTGCGCTGCGCGCGTCCTTCGCCCCGGGCGAGGCCAAGGAGAACTGGGCGATCCTGCGCGCGCTGTCGGCCGAGCTTGGGGCGGCGCTACCCTACGACAGCCTTGCCGCGCTGCGCCGCGCGCTGGTGGCAGAGGTGCCGCATCTGGGCGCGGTCGGCGACGTGCCGGTGAACGCGTGGAGGGCGCTCGACCCTGGCGAGGTTTCGGACCGGCCGATGCGCTCGGCCGTCGTCGACCGCTACCTGACCAACCCTGTCGCGCGCGCAAGTACCCTGATGGCCGAGCTCAGCGCCGGGGCCAGGCGCCGCAAGGCCGAGCGCGAGGCGCCGCCCGTCGCGGCAGAATGAGCCGCGTCGCGACCCCACTGGCGGCGCACCTGTCGCGAGGCTGGCCATCGCCCGGCCGATGCGGGTAAGGAAACGCCGACGGCCGCGCGGGCCGCTGGCCGACAAGTTGATGCAGGCGAACCGGCAGCGCCGAGGGATCGCGAGGACAGATGGGCGAATTTTTCACCACCACCGCCGGGTCGCTGCTGCTGATCCTGCTGCAGTGCCTGCTGCTGACCGTGATGCTGCTGATCAGCCTCGCCTTTCTGCTCTATGCCGACCGCAAGGTCTGGGCGGCGGTGCAGCTGCGGCGCGGACCCAACGTGGTCGGCGTATTCGGGCTGATGCAGTCCTTTGCCGATTTCATCAAATACGCCGCCAAGGAGATCGTCGTGCCGGCCGGTGCCGACCGCCCGGTCTATTTTCTCGCGCCGCTGGCCGCGTTCACCCTGCCGCTGATCCTGTGGGCCGTGATCCCGTTCAACCCCGGCTGGGTGCTGGCTGATCTCAACGTCGCGATCCTCTACGTGTTCGCGATATCGTCGCTGGAGGTCTACGGGGTCATCATGGGCGGCTGGGCGTCCAACTCGAAATATCCGTTCCTCGGCTCGCTCCGGTCGGCGGCGCAGATGATCAGCTACGAGGTCTCGATCGGCCTCATCCTCGTCGGCGTGATCCTGTCGACGGGGTCGCTGAACCTCAGCGTGATCGTGCTGGCGCAGGACGGCGACCTTGGGCTGCTGAACTGGTACTGGCTGCCGCACTTTCCGATGGTGTTCCTCTTTTTCATCAGCGCGCTGGCGGAGACGAACCGCCCGCCTTTCGACCTTCCGGAAGCCGAATCCGAACTGGTCGCGGGCTATCAGGTGGAGTATTCCAGCACGCCGTTCCTGCTGTTCATGATCGGCGAGTACATGGCCATCGTGTTCCTGTGCGCACTGATGACGGTGCTCTTCTTCGGCGGATGGCTGTCGCCGGTGCCGTTCCTGCCCGACGGCATCCTGTGGATGGTCGGAAAGATGATGCTGGTGTTCTTCATGTTCGCCATGGTCAAGGCGGTGGTGCCGCGCTTCCGCTACGACCAGCTGATGCGGATCGGCTGGAAGGTGTTCCTGCCGATGTCGCTGGCCTGGGTCGTGCTGGTCGCGTTCTTCGCCCATTTCGGCCTTTTCGGCGGCGCCTACGCCCGCTGGGCAGTGGGGGTGTGACCCATGGCGGATGAATCGACGAACCTGTTGCTTGAGCAGTTGCGCCCGATCCGAGAGGACTTGCGGACGGTCAGTGGCAACATCGACGGTCTGGGCGATAAAATTGACGAGTTGACTGTGAAGGTCGACGGGTACGCGGGAATCCTGATCGCGCTCGGAGGCTACATCCATGCCATCGACGAGCCGGTGGAGCACATCGAAGAGAAGTTGGGGACAGACACATGACCCAGATCGACTATGTCCGCGCGGGCAAGTACTTCCTGCTGTTCGACATGTTCAAGGGGCTGGGGCTGGGGTTGAAGTACTTCTTCAAGCCCAAGCCGACGCTGAACTACCCGCACGAGCGCGGCCCGCTCAGCCCGCGGTTCCGGGGCGAGCACGCGCTGCGCCGCTATCCCAACGGCGAGGAGCGGTGCATTGCCTGCAAGCTTTGCGAGGCGGTCTGCCCCGCGCAGGCCATCACCATCGACGCCGAGCCGCGCAGCGACGGCAGCCGGCGGACCACCCGCTACGACATCGACATGACCAAATGCATCTACTGCGGTTTCTGCCAGGAGGCATGCCCGGTCGACGCCATCGTCGAGGGGCCGAACATCGAATACGCCACCGAGACGCGCGAAGAGCTCTACTACGACAAGGCCAAGCTTCTGGACAACGGCCTGCGCTGGGAGGCCGAGATCGCGCGCAACCTTGAGATCGACGCGCCCTATCGTTAGGGGGACGGCATGACCGAGGAACCCGACAGCCTGATGGTGCGCTATCTGCGGCGGATCGATGAACGCACGGCTCGGCTGGAGACGGCAATGGAGGATATGCGCCTTGAGATGCGTGGCATGAAGTCCCACCAGAGCGGCTTCATGCAGGACCAGCTCGTGCAGGACTCCGGTATAGCGACTCGGCGCGACAGGATGGATCGTGTGGAGCGCAGGCTCGATATCAGGGACGGCATAGAATGACCGTCTTCGCCTTCTATCTCTTTGCCGTCACGGTCGTCGCCTCGGGCCTCCTGACCGTCATCGCGCGCAATCCGGTCCATTCGGTGCTGTGGCTGATCCTGGCGTTCCTGTCCTCGGCCGGGCTCTTCGTCATGCTGGGGGCCGAGTTCGTGGCGATGCTGCTGATCATCGTCTACGTGGGTGCCGTGGCCGTGCTGTTCCTCTTCGTCGTCATGATGCTGGACGTCGACTTCGCCGAGCTGAAGGCCGAGATGTCGCGCTACGTGCCCGTCGCGCTGCTGACCGGCATCGTCGTCCTGATGCAGCTGGGCATCGCGTTCGGCGTCTGGGAGGCGTCGTCGCTGGCGCCAGAGCTGCGCGCCGTGGTGCCCGCCGACTACGCGAACTACGCGAATACGCATATCCTGGGGCAGATCGTCTACGACGATTACATCCTGCTGTTCCAGCTTGCCGGCTTGATCCTGCTGGTGGCGATGATAGGGGCCATCGTGCTGACGCTTCGCCACCGCGCGGGCATCAAGCGCCAGAACGTCCTGGCGCAGATGTACCGCGATCCGGCCACGGCGATGGAGCTTAAGGACGTGAAGCCGGGGCAGGGGCTCTGACGCCTGCCGACCCATGGGAGAACCCCGATGTCCACCAATACCATCATCATAATCGTCGTCGTGCTGATCGTCCTCTTCGGCGGCTACACCCTGATCGGCTGAGGCCGACCGAGTTTGGCCGGCGGCACCCGCCGACCGTGACGTTCCCCGAGGAGCCGGCATGATCGGACTGACCCATTATCTGACCGTCGCCGCGCTGCTCTTCGTCATCGGCATCTTCGGCCTGTTCGTGAACCGCAAGAACGTCATCATCATCCTGATGAGCATCGAGCTGATGCTGTTGGCGGTGAACATCAACTTCGTCGCCTTCTCGGCCTTCCTGGGCGACATGGTCGGACAGGTCTTCACCCTCTTCGTGCTTACGGTCGCGGCCGCCGAGGCAGCGATCGGCCTGGCCATCCTGGTCTGCTTCTTCCGGAACCGGGGCACCATCGACGTCGAAGACGTCAACGTGATGAAGGGCTGAGGCCGTGACCACCATCATCCTCTTCGCCCCGCTCATCGGCGCGCTGATCTGCGGCTTCGGCTGGCGGATGCTGGGCGAGCATGCGGCGCAGTGGACGGCGACGGGCCTGCTGATCCTGGCCGCCGTGCTGTCCTGGGTCGTGTTCCTCACGCTCGGCCCCGAGACCGAGCGCATCCAGATCCTGCGCTTCATCGAATCGGGCAGCCTCAGCACCGACTGGGCGATCCGTCTGGACCGGCTGACGGCGATCATGCTGGTGGTCATCACGACCGTCAGCGCGCTCGTCCACGTCTACTCGTTCGGCTACATGGCGCACGACCACAACTTCCGCGAGGGCGAGAGCTATCGCCCACGCTTCTTCGCCTACCTGTCGTTCTTCACCTTCGCGATGCTGATGCTGGTGACGGCCGACAACCTGTTGCAGCTCTTCTTCGGATGGGAGGGGGTCGGCGTCGCGTCCTACCTGCTGATCGGGTTCTACTTCCGCAAGCCAAGCGCCAACGCGGCTGCCATCAAGGCCTTCGTCGTGAACAGGGTGGGGGACTTCGCCTTCCTGCTGGCGATCTTCGCCATCTACCGCACGGTGGATTCGATCCAGCTTCAGACCATATTCGAGGCTGCGCCGACCATCGCGACCGCCAACCTGACCTTCCTGTGGCAGGACTGGCCCGCGGTCGAGGTGATCTGCGTGCTGCTCTTTATCGGCGCGGCGGGCAAGTCGGCGCAGCTGTTCCTGCACACCTGGCTGCCGGACGCGATGGAGGGGCCGACGCCGGTGTCGGCGCTGATCCACGCGGCGACCATGGTGACGGCGGGTGTGTTCCTGGTCTGCCGCATGTCGCCGCTGATGGAGTTCGCGCCCGCCGCCACCGCCTTCGTCACCGTCGTCGGCGCCTCCACGGCATTCTTCGCGGCGACCGTCGGGCTGGTGCAGACCGACATCAAGCGCGTGATCGCCTATTCGACCTGCTCGCAGCTGGGCTACATGTTCGTGGCCGCTGGCGTGGGCGTCTATTCGGCGGCGATGTTCCATCTCTTCACGCACGCCTTCTTCAAGGCGATGCTGTTCCTCGGTGCCGGATCGGTGATCCACGGGATGCACCACGAACAGGACATGCGGAACTACGGCGGGCTGCGCCACAAGATGCCGCTGACCTTCTGGGCCATGATGATCGGCACGCTGGCCATCACCGGCGTCGGCATCCCGCTGACCCATATCGGGTTCGCCGGCTTCCTGTCAAAGGACGCGGTGATCGAGAGCGCTTGGGGCGCGCAGTCCGGCGTGGGCACCTATGCCTTCTGGCTGCTGGTGATCTCGGCGCTCTTCACGTCGTTCTATTCGTGGCGGCTGATGTTCCTGACCTTCTTCGGCGGGCCGCGCGGCGACCGTCATACCTACGAGAACGCGCACGAGAGCCCGCGCATCATGACGATCCCGCTGGGCGTTCTGGCACTGGGGGCGGTATTCTCTGGCATGGTGTGGTTCGGCAGCTTCTTCGGCGACCACGCGCAGGTGAACCGGTTCTTCGGCGTGCCCGAGCATCACGCGGCCGGCGCCGATGACCAAGCCGAAGCGTCGGAGGATCACGGCGAAGGCATCGGTGCGGCGGTCGGCGAGCTGGCCGAGGGCGATGTCGGCGACGCCGCAGCCGCCCTGACCGAGGACGTGACGCCAGATGCCGCTCCGGCCGGGGACCAAACAGAAACGGCCGTGGCGACCGAGACAGCTGTGGCGACCGAAACGGCCGAGGACCGTTCCCCCGTCGACGTCTCGGCCGGTCCGCCGCCGGGTGCCGGCGCGCTCTACACCGCGCCCTCAAACCACGTCATGGACGAGGCCCACCACGCGCCGGTCTGGGTGAAGGTGTCGCCCTTCGTGGCGATGGTTCTGGGTTTCGGCGCGGCGTGGCTGATGTATGTCCGCTATCCGTCGGCGCCGGGCGACTTCGCCCGCAACAACGCGCCGCTCTACCGGTTCCTGCTGAACAAGTGGTACTTCGACGAGGTCTATCAGGTCGTCATCGTGCGGCCGACGCGGATGCTGGGCGGGTTCCTGTGGCGGCGCGGCGACGGGCGGATCATCGACGGCGGCATCAACGGCCTTGCCATGGGGATCGTGCCCTTCTTCGCGCGCCTCGCCGGGCGGGCGCAGTCCGGCTACCTCTTCCACTACGCTTTCGCGATGGTCCTGGGCATCGCCGCGCTGATTACCCTGATGACCCTCTTCGGGGGTGCGCGCTGATGGACAGCCTGCTGAGCATCATATGCTTCGTGCCGATGGTCGCCGCCGTCATCCTGGCGCTGCTGCTGCGCGGCGACGACGCGGACGCGCAGCGCAACGCCAAGTGGCTGGCCCTGATCGCGACGACGGCGTCGTTCCTTTTGTCGCTGATCATGCTGGCCGGGTTCGATCCCGCCGACACCGGGTTCCAGTTCGTCGAGGACCGCGAATGGCTGTTCGGCCTGCGCTACGCGATGGGGGTCGACGGGATCTCGGTGCTGTTCGTCGCACTGACGACCTTCCTGATGCCGCTCGTCGTGCTGTCGTGCTGGCACGTGACCGACCGGGTCAAGGACTACATGATCGCCTTCCTGATGCTCGAGACGCTGATGCTGGGCGTCTTCATGGCGCTGGACCTCGTGCTCTTCTACCTCTTCTTCGAGGCGGGGCTGATCCCGATGTTCCTCATCATCGGCATCTGGGGCGGCGCGCAGCGGATCTACGCGGCGTTCAAGTTCTTCCTCTACACCTTCCTCGGCTCGGTCCTGATGCTGGTTGCGATGATCGCGATGTTCGTCGACGCCGGGTCCACCGACATCCCGACCCTGCTGGCGCATACGTTCTCGTCCCAGACGATCACGGTCCTGGGGATCGGCATACCCGGCGGGCTGCAGACCCTCCTGTGGCTGGCCTTCTTCGCATCCTTCGCGGTGAAGATGCCGATGTGGCCGGTCCATACGTGGTTGCCCGACGCCCACGTGCAGGCGCCCACCGCCGGATCGGTCGTGCTGGCCGCGATCCTGCTGAAGATGGGCGGCTACGGATTCCTGCGGTTCAGCCTGCCGATGTTTCCCGTGGCCTCCGACCTTCTGGCACCGACGGTGCTGTGGCTGAGCGCCATTGCCATCGTCTACACCTCGCTGGTAGCGCTGGCGCAGACCGACATGAAGAAGCTCATCGCCTATTCGTCGGTGGCGCACATGGGCTATGTCACCGCCGGGATCTTCGCCGCCAACCAGCAGGGGGTGGACGGCGCGATCTTCCAGATGATCAGCCACGGCTTCGTCTCTGGCGCGCTGTTCCTGTGCGTCGGCGTCATCTACGACCGGATGCACACGCGCGAGATCGACGCCTACGGCGGGCTGGTGAACCGGATGCCGGTCTATGCGGCGGTGTTCCTGTTCTTCACCATGGCCAACGTGGGCCTGCCCGGCACCAGCGGTTTCGTGGGCGAGTTCCTCGCCCTCATGGGCCTGTTCCAGGCCAACACCTGGGTCGCTCTCGTCGCAACGACCGGGGTGATCCTGTCGGCGGCCTATGCGCTGTGGCTCTACCGCCGGGTGGCCTTGGGCGACCTGATCAAGGAGAGCCTGCGTTCGATCACCGACATGACGACGCGCGAGCGGTGGATCTTCGCGCCGCTCATCGTCATGACGCTGCTCCTGGGCATCTACCCGGCACTGGTGCTGGACGTGATCGGCCCTTCGGTGACGGCGATGCTGTCGGGCTACGACACCGCGTTGGTCGATGCCGCCGGGCCCGCGCTGGCTGCAAATTGAGGATGTGCCGATGACCCCCGTTCAGGCCGACATCGCCGTTCTCGCCCCCGAGGTCGCGCTCGCCGTCTTCGCGATGCTGGCATTGATGGTCGGTGTCTACGGCGGGAAGGATCGCATGGCGCCGGTCCTGCTCTATGCGACGGCGGGTATCTTCGTCCTGCTTGCCGCATGGATCGGCCTGACCGGGGAGGGGACGCGGATCGCCTTCCGCGGCATGTTCGTGTCGGACGGATTCGCGCGGTTCGCCAAGGTCACGATCCTGCTCAGCGCCGCAGCCGTCCTGCTGATGTCACGCGAGTACATGGAACGTCGGGGACTCCTGCGGTTCGAATATCCCGTGCTGCTGTCGCTCAGCGTCGTGGGCATGATGGTCATGGTCTCGGCCGGGGATCTTATGTCGCTCTACATGGGGCTGGAGCTGCAGTCGCTGGCCCTCTACGTCGTGGCCTCCATCCGCCGCGACAGCGTGAAGTCGACCGAGGCAGGGTTGAAATACTTCGTCCTCGGCGCGCTGTCGTCGGGCCTGCTTCTTTACGGCGCGTCGCTGACCTATGGCTTCGCCGGCACGACGCTGTTCTCCGGCATCATCCTGGCGGTGGGCATCGGATCGGCACCTCTCGGGCTGCTCTTCGGGCTGGTCTTCATCGCCGCAGGCCTTGCGTTCAAGGTCAGCGCGGCGCCCTTCCACATGTGGACGCCCGACGTCTACGAGGGCGCGCCGACGCCGGTGACGGCCTTCCTGGCCACCGCGCCCAAGGTCGCGGCAATGGCGCTCTTCGCGCGGGTCCTCTTCGATGCGTTCGGCGGCGTGGCGGGCGACTGGCAGCAGGTGCTGGTGCTGCTGTCCATCGCGTCGATGTTCCTGGGCGCGGTTGCCGCAATCGGCCAGAACAACATCAAGCGGCTGATGGCCTATTCCTCGATCGCGCACATGGGCTACGCGCTGATCGGGCTGGCGGCGGGCACGGCGATGGGCGTCCAGGCGATGCTGATATACATGGCGATCTACGTCACCATGAACGTCGGGACCTTCGCCTTCATCCTGTCGATGGAACGCGACGGCGTGCCGGTGACCGAGATCTCGTCCCTGTCGAACTACGCCGCGCGCGAACCGGTGCGCGCACTGGCGGTCCTCGTGCTGATGTTCTCGATGGCGGGCGTGCCGCCTTTCCTTGGGTTCTTCGCCAAGCTGGGGGTCTGGCAGGCGGGCGTCGACGCAGGCCTGACCTGGGTGGTCGCGCTGTCGGCCGTGGCGTCGGCCATCGCGGCCTTCTACTATCTGCGTATCGTCTACCTGATGTATTTCGGACCCGACGACGAGACGCTGGAGACGGGGGCGTCGCCCATGCTCTACACGATGCTGGTCGGCAGCGCGCTGATCATGGTGCTGGGTCTCGTCAATCTCTTCGGAATCGAGGGGGCCGCGGCGGCCGCGGCGGCCACGCTTGTCGATTGACCTGACGCCGCCAGGCGAACCCGGCGAAGGCACCGACGGGTCCGAGACCTGGCCCGAGCGGTACGACCGCATCGTCCTGGACAGCGTCGACAGCACCATGGCCGAGGCGATCCGCCTCGCACCCGAGCTGGGGCGGCCGACGTGGATCGTCGCGCGCGAGCAGACCGGCGGACACGGCCGTCGCGGCGCGGCCTGGGCGACGCTGCCGGGCAACCTGGCCGCCACGCTTCTGATGCGGCCGGGCGGCGTCGCGGGCTGGGCGGCGCTGCGGTCCTTCCTCGCGGCGAATGCCCTCTTCGAGACGCTGGCCCTGTCGGTGGACCGCACGCGTCTGTCCACGAAATGGCCCAACGACGTGCTTCTGGACGGCGGCAAGGTCGCGGGCATCCTGCTGGAATCCGCCTCGACCGGCGACGCGGTGGACTGGCTGGCCATCGGCGTCGGTGTGAACCTCGCCGCGGCCCCCGACATGCCGGGTGCGTCCTTCCCTCCCGTGGCCCTTCAGGACGGACCCGATCCGCTGACCTTCCTGGGGCACCTCGCCGGACACTACGCGACGGAGGAAGCCATCCTCGACCGTCTGGGCTTTGCCCCCATCCGCGAGAAATGGCTGCGCAGCGCCGCCCGGCTGGGCGAGGTCATCACCGCGCGCACCGGCAAGGAAGAGATCACCGGCCGCTTCGAGACGGTGGACGAGGCCGGCCGGCTGGTCCTGGAAACCCCCGACGGTCGGCGCGAGATACCGGCAGCCGACGTCTACTTCTAGGCCGGGCGCGCCATGCTCCTCGCCATCGACTGCGGAAACACCAACACCGTCTTCGCGATCTGGGACGGGTCGAGGTTTCTCGCCACATGGCGCACCGCCACCGATCGGCAGCGCACGGCCGACCAGTACTACGTCTGGCTGCGCACGCTGATGGGCCTGCACGCCATCGACGTGGCGATCACGCAGGTCATCGTGTCATCGACCGTGCCCCGCGTGGTGTTCAACCTGCGCGTCCTCTCGGACCGCTACTTCGACTGCCGCCCCCTTGTCGTGGGCAAGCCCGAATGCCGCCTGCCGGTCGAGGTGCGGGTCGACCCGGGCACCGCCGTCGGGCCGGACCGGCTGGTCAACACGGTGGCGGGGCACGACCTGCACGGCGGCAACCTGATCGTGGTCGATTTCGGCACCGCCACCACCTTCGACGTCGTCGATGACGATGGCGCCTATGTGGGCGGCGTGATAGCGCCCGGCGTGAACCTGTCGCTGGAGGCGCTGCACCAGGCGGCGGCGGCCCTGCCGCACGTGGACATATCGCGGCCACAGCGCGTGGTCGGAACCAATACCGTGGCCTGCATGCAGTCGGGCATCTTCTGGGGCTACGTCGGCCTGATCCGAGAGATCTGCGCGCGCGTCACCGCGGAACGGGACCGGCCCATGAAGGTCGTGAGCACAGGCGGGCTGGCGCCATTGTTCCAGCAAAGCGAGGCGTTGTTCGACGTCTACGAGGAAAATCTGACGATGCACGGCCTGACCGTGATCCATCGCTACAACAAGGACGCGGTCGCCACATGACCAACGAACGACTGATCTACCTCCCCCTCGGCGGCGCGGGGGAGATCGGCATGAACTGCTATGTCTACGGATACGGCGCACCGGACAAGGAGCGCCTGATCGTCGTGGACCTGGGCGTCGCCTTCCCCGACATGGACGGCAGCCCCGGCGTCGATCTGATCTTCGCCGATGTCGACTGGCTCGAGAAGCGGCGCGACCGGATCGACGGCATCTTCATCACGCACGCGCACGAGGACCATGTCGGCGCCGTCGGGCACCTGTGGCACCGCCTGCGCGCGCCGGTCTACGCGCGCCGTTTCACCGCCGGCCACGCCATGCGCAAGATGGAAGAGCAGGGCGTGTCGCCCGACGAATGCCGCGTGACCGGCGCCTGGCCCGAGACGGTGCAGGCCGGCCCCTTCGCCGTCGGCTTCCTGCCGGTCTCCCATTCGATCCCCGAAGCGTCGGCGCTGGTGATCGACTGCCCCGAGGGCCGCGTGCTGCACACAGGCGACTTCAAGATCGACGAGACGCCGGGCGTGGGCGAACCCTTCGATCCCGCGCTCTGGGCCGAGGTCGCGCGCCCGGGTGTCCGCGCGCTGGTCTGCGACAGCACCAATGTCTTTTCCAGCCGCCCGGGGCGGTCCGAGGCGGTGCTGAAGGACCCCATCACCCGGCTGATCGGCGAACAGGAGGGCATGGTCGTCGCGACCACGTTCGCCAGCAACGTCGCCCGGGTCAAGACGCTGGCCGAGGCCGGCGTCGCCGCCGGCCGGTCGGTCTGCCTTCTGGGGCGCGCGATGCGGCGCATGGTCGACGCGTCGGTGCAGGCGGGCGTGCTGAAGGATTTTCCTGCCACCATCGGACCCGAGGATGCACGCGAGGTCCCGCGCGAAAGCCTGATGCTGATCGTCACCGGATCGCAGGGCGAACGCCGGGCGGCCTCGGCACAGCTGGCGCGGGGCAAGTACCTGGGCCTCAGCATGGACGACGGGGACACGTTCCTCTTCTCGTCCAAGACGATCCCCGGGAACGAGCGCGGGGTCATCAAGGTGATGAACGCGTTCTCCGAACTGGGTGTCGACGTGATCGACGACAACGACGGGATGTACCATGTCAGCGGCCATGCAAACCGCCCCGACATCGAGGAGATGCATCGCATCGTCGATCCGCAGATCGTCATCCCGATGCATGGCGAGCACCGTCATCTGCGCGAGCACGTGAAGGTGGCCAAGGGTCTGGGCCGGATGGCGGTGCTGGCCCCGAATGGCGCCTGCGTCGCGCTGTCCGGCAACGATCCCAAGATCGTGGATTACGTCGAGACGGGTCGCACCTATCTGGACGGGACCGTGCAGATCGGCGCCCTGGACGGCGTCGTCCGAGACCGGATCCGCATGGCGCTCAACGGGCACATCGTCGTCACGGTCATCATGGACGAGGACGACGCGCCGCTGGGGGACCCCTGGGTCGAGCTCATGGGCGTCCCGGAGACGACGCGCGACGGCACGCCGCTGGCCGAGGTGCTGGAGGCCGATCTGGCCAAGGCCATCGCCCGCGCAGATGAAAGCGTCCTGACCGACGACACCAAGCTGGACGAGGCCCTGCGCCGTGCCGCGCGCAACACCGCCAACCAGCAGATCGGCCGCAAGCCCGAGGTGACGGTGGTGGTCAGCCGCCTGAGCTGAGATCGCCGTAGCCCTCGGCCCCCGTCTGTACGAGCAGGCCGCCGCCGGCTGCGCTTCGATGCGCCGGGGGCGTCTTCGGCAAAACCGGGTCGATGGTGTGCGGATGTGGGCCAGGTGGATCGGCCCGGCCCGACGGACGATCCGCGTGCCATCCGATCCGCACGATAGAGACGTTGCGAACGACCTGACGCGGGAATGGCGCTCCCTGAAGGACTCGAACCCTCAACCTGTCGATTAGAAGTCGACTGCTCTATCCAGTTGAGCTAAGGGAGCGTCCCCGTCCGCTGTCTATAGTGTCGCCTGGCGCGGGGCAAGCAGTGCATATCCTTGAATCGAATATGTTTTATATCGGCAGCGTACGCGCCCTGTCGCCGGCATGGCGGCGCTTGGCCGGTTCGGATCACAGCCGACCTGCCAGACACCGGGGCGGCCGGGGGTGGGCGATGCGCAGCAAGGCTACAGCGCGGCGCGCATGACCGCTTCGGCCCGGGCGAGCAGGATATCGTTATCGAACCGCGCGGCTGCGGCGTCACGTGATGCCGCGGCCATCGTGGCGGTATCGGCCGAGAGGACGTGACGGATGTGCCCCGTCATCGCGGCGACGTCGCGTTCGTCGCAGAGCCAGCCCGTGACGCCCTCCTCCACCGCCTCGGGAATGCCGGCGTGCCGGGTCGCGATGACGATGCAGCCCGACGCCATCGCCTCCTGTATCGACGTCGGCAGACCCTCGGTGTTGCCGCCCTTGCCGGTGATCGAATGCTGCAGGAACACCTGCGCCGTCGCCAGCGCGGCACGCACCGCGTCGTGCGGCTGTGCGCCGTCGAATGTCACCCGGTCGGCGACGCCAAGTTCGGCTGCCAGACGGCGTGCGGGCTCCAGATCGGGACCGTCGCCGATGAAGCGCAGCGTCGCGACGGTCCCTTGGGTCGCCGCGGCGAAGGCACGCAGCGCGAGCAGGGGCGCTTTCTTTTCCACCATGCGGCCCACGGCAAGGAAGCTGCCCGGCACCTTGTCGCCCGGCACGAAGCGGCGGACGTCGACACCGGACGGGATGACATGGGCGTTCGGATGCACGATCCCGTGCGCCGCGAGGTTGTCGAGAAGGAATTGGCTGACAGCAAAGACGCCGGAGAGCCGCGGCACCATCTCGCGGTAGGCCGCGACGCGGCGCGGCATGCCCAGCGAATGGCTGGCGTCGGACCCACGGAAATAGGTGAAGCAAGGCAGCCCGGCGTCCAGCGCCGTCTCGTAGACGGCCTGCGCGTCGGTCCCGAACTCGGCCAGCACGACGTCCACCCTTCGGTCGCGCAGGAACGCCGCGAAGGCCCGTCGCGCCGCGCCGAGGGGAACGCGGGAGGTGCCGTAGCGCCGCTTGGCCCGCAGGATCGACACCGGAAGCGCCAGCCGGGCAATGCCGCGACGACGGGCGGCGCGGGCGTCGAACACTGCCTTGCCATAGGGGTCGGAGCCGTTGGTCCGGTTCGCGTAGACGACCGTATTACCACCGAACATGTGCCGGATGTGGCGGTTGACGAAGGTCTGGCCGGGGCGGTGGTACTGCTCGCACGCGATGCAGACGCGGGGCATCCCGCCGTTGCCGTCCACGGGCGCCGGCGCATGGCCTTCCACACCGGCCATGCTCAATACGCGCGACCGGCCCGAGGCGACCGGACCCGCCTGCCGCGCGGGGCAAGCGGACGCCGCGCCGCGCCCTTCATGTCATCTCGGCGTGGGCCGGCGGAACATGCCTGCGCGCTGTCATTCCATCGCCCGGAAGTTGAACTCGCCGCCCTCCTTGATGCCCGAGGGCCATCGCGCCGTGACCGTCTTGGTCCGGGTGTAGAACCGGAACGCGTCGGGGCCATGCTGGTTGAGGTCGCCGAAGACCGACTTCTTCCAGCCGCCGAAGGTGTGGTAGGCCAGCGGCACGGGGATCGGCACGTTGATGCCCACCATGCCGACGTTCACGCGGGCGGCGAAGTCGCGCGCGGCGTCGCCGTCGCGGGTGAAGATCGCGGTGCCGTTGCCGTATTCGTGGTCCATCGCCAGACCCAGCGCCTCGTCGTAGGAGGCGGCGCGCACGACGGACAGGACGGGGCCGAATATCTCCTTGCGGTAGATCTCCATCTCGGGCGTCACGCGGTCGAAGAGGTGCGGCCCCACCCAGAACCCGCCGTCATAGCCCTGCGGCGCGGTCATGCCGCGCCCGTCTACCGCCAGATCGGCGCCTGCGTCGAGGCCGGACTGCACCAGACGTTCGATGTTGGCCTTCGCGGCGGCGGTCACGACCGGGCCGTAGTCGGCGCCCTCGTCCGACCAGGGGCCGACCTGCAGCTTCTCGATGCGCGGCACCAGCTTTTCGACAAGCCGGTCAGCCGTCTGTTCGCCTACGGGGACGGCGACCGAGATCGCCATGCAGCGTTCGCCGGCGGCGCCGTAGCCCGCACCCACCAGAGCGTCGGCGGCCAGGTCCATGTCGGCGTCCGGCATGACGATCATGTGGTTCTTGGCGCCGCCGAAGCACTGCACGCGCTTTCCCGCCGCGCAGCCCCGCGCGTAGATGTATTCGGCGACGGGCGTCGAGCCGACGAAGCCGACGGCCTGCACCGTCGCGTCGTCGAGGATCGCGTCGACCGCAACCTTGTCGCCGTTGATCACCTGCAGCACACCGGCCGGCAGGCCCGCCTCGGTCAGCAGTTCGGCCAGCATCAGCGGGACCGTGGGGTCGCGCTCGCTGGGCTTGAGGATGAAGGCATTGCCGCAGGCCAGCGCCGGCGCCATCTTCCACAGCGGGATCATGGCGGGGAAGTTGAAGGGCGTGATGCCTGCCGCGACGCCCAGCGGCTGGCGCATGGAATACATGTCGATCCCGGGGCCGGCGCCGTCGGTGTAGTCGCCCTTCAGCAGGTGCGGCGCGCCGATGCAGAACTCGACCACCTCCAGCCCGCGCTGGACGTCGCCCTTGGCATCCAGATGCGTCTTGCCGTGCTCGCGGCTCAATGCCTCGGCCAGTGCGTCCATGTCGCGGTTCAGCAGGCGCACGAACTCCATCAGCACACGGGCACGGCGTTGCGGGTTGGTGGCAGCCCAGCCGGGCTGCGCGGCGGCGGCGGACCGGATCGCGGCGGCGACCTCGTCAGCCGAGGCCAGGGCAACCCGGGCCTGCACCTCTCCGGTGGAGGGATCGTAGACGTCGGCAGTGCGGTCGCGCGCCCCTGGCACTCGGGCGCCGTCGATGTAGTGGCCGATTTCTCGCATCTGCATCCCCTCAGTAGCGGAACCCGAACGATAGACCCGGGCCGCGCGGGGGTGAAGCCGCAATCCTCCGCCCATGCCGCTTGACACGCCGGTCGCCCGGCCGCCACGCTGCGGCTTGAGACATGCGAAGGGGAGAGCGGGCGATGAAGGTGCATCGGATCATCGGCGGGAAGTCCGAGGAAGGCGTCGTCGGCATCGCCCCGGACGCCACCGTCTCCGAGGCGGCGCGCATGCTGTCGGAGCGTCGGATCGGCGCGCTGATGGTGTCACGCGACGGACGCACGCCGATGGGGATCCTGTCGGAGCGCGACATCGTGCGCGAACTGGGGCGGCGCGGCGCGTCCTGCATGGACGATCCCGTCGAGGCGCTGATGACGCGCGACGTCGTCGGCTGCAGCCGCGACGACGAGGCCGACGCGGTTCTGGGCAAGATGACCGAGGGCCGGTTCCGCCACATGCCCGTCATGGAGGACGGCGCGATGACCGGCCTCATCTCCATCGGCGACGTGGTCAAGGCGCGGCTGGCCGAACTTGCGGCCGAACGCGACGCATTGCAGGACATGGTGATGGGCCACTGACACCGTGCCGGCCCGCGAGGGCGGGTCCGCGTGGCACATCGCGCGCCGGGCAGGGTCCGCTGCCATTTCGCCCGGGGCCGACCCCCGTACGGCATGGTCCGGTTCGTGCGCCTGACGCCGGCGCCCGCCCGATAGGTCCCGATCCGAACGACAGACCATTCCGAGACCCGGAGACATCCGATGCGCACCGCACTTTATCCCGGAACGTTCGATCCGATCACGCTGGGGCATCTCGACATCATCCGCCGGGCCTGCGCGCTGGCCGATAAGCTGGTCATCGGCGTCGCCGTGAACGAGGACAAGGCGCCGCTGTTCTCGCTGGACGAACGGGTCGCCATGGTCGAGGCGGAATGCGCGGGCGTCGCGGCCGACACCGGCGTCACGATCGTCACCCACCCGTTTTCGAACCTGCTGATCGACGCGGCCCGTGACGTGGGCGCCGGCATCATCGTCCGCGGCCTGCGCGCCGTCGCCGATTTTGAATACGAATACCAGATGGTCGGCATGAACCGCGTCCTCGACGACACCGTGGAGACGGTGTTCCTGATGGCCGAGGCCCGCCACCAGGCCATCGCCTCCAGATTGGTCAAGGAGATCGCCCGCCTCGGCGGCGACGTCGGTGCCTTCGTCCCCGCGGCCATCGAGGCGGCATTGCTGAGCAAGC
The DNA here is from genome assembly GCA_963722905.1 of uncultured Alphaproteobacteria bacterium. Lineage (GTDB taxonomy): Bacteria > Pseudomonadota > Alphaproteobacteria > Rhodobacterales > Rhodobacteraceae > CAVROT01. The sequence goes on from CAVROT010000015.1 coordinate 198,511, forward strand.
TGGGTTAGGGTCCGGCTGCGACTTTCGCCGGTTGCGGATATCGGGTCAGCGGCAGATGTAGACGGTTCCGCCGACGGCCACGACCGTCACCGCGGCCGCAGCGGCCACGACGGGCGCGCCGAGGGCTGTTACGAGAGCGCCGCCAGCGCTTCCGAGAGCGGTGGCCAGGTTTCCGGCCGTACCGGTCACCATCGCCGCGCCCGATCCGTGCGCCACGGCGGTCGCGGCCGCCTCCGCCGGGCCGTCCGGCGCGCCGACGGCGATGCGTCCGGCCGTGCGCGCGACGGCACCGGCACCCGATATGGCCCCGTCGCGCACGGTGTTCACGCGTTCGCATGTCGTCCTGCGGCAGACGCCCCGGTAGGTGCGTTCGCCCGGCACCAGCAGGAACCCGGTCGCGTCGTCCTCGGCCAGGCAATAGCCGTCGACGTCCCGCGCCGCCGTCGTCTGGGCCAGATACGCGATGACCGTCGCGCTGTCGCAATCGGGCAGGCCACCGATCAGGCCGCTCAGCGCCTTGCCGGGCCAGCGCGTCAGCCGTTCGCGCCGTGTCGCCTGGGCGCCGTAGTCGTCGGGATGGATGACGATCTCGGTCGCATTGACGGTGGTGCCGCACTGGCTGTCCTGCGCGGACGCAGCGCCGGCAGCGGCCGCCATCGCCGCCAGGGTCAGCGCGGTGCGGGCGCCGGGGATCGGCAGCCGGCGGCTCAGCGCGCCATCCGTTCTTCGAAGGATTTCTCTATGAAACCGGGAAGGTGATCGCCCAGACCGACGATCTGATCTGATCGGCCCTCCCCGCCGCTCTGGCGCATGTCGCGGCCGCCCCGGTCGCGTCCACCTCTCTCGCGGCGCGGGCGCGGCTCTCGCTCGGCCCGGGCGGACGGGTCGGCCTCCACCTCCTTCGCCGCTTTGGGCACTTCCGGCTCGGGGGAAGTCACCGGAGCAGCCTGCGGCGCATCGTCCACGGCCGGAGCGGCGTCGGACACCGACACCGTCGCGGCATCCTCCGCCCTCGAGCGGGAACGGCTGCGACTGCGACTCCGCTTCGGTTTCGCATCCGTCTCCGGCGCGTCGCCGGACGGGGCCGCAGCCGGCGCCGTCCTAACCTCAGACTCCGCGGCAGGGGCCGCGTCGGGATCGGGCGGCATGCCCAGCGGGTTCGGCAGGCGCGGGATCGGCCGGCCGGTCAGCGCCTCGATTGCGTCGAGGTTCTTTTCGTCGGCGGGTCCGCAGATCATCATCGCCTTGCCGTCGCGGCCGGCGCGGCCCGTCCGGCCGATGCGGTGGACGTAGTCCTCGGAATGGGTCGGCACGTCGAAGTTGAAGACGTGGCTGACCGCGGGCACGTCCAGCCCGCGCGCCGCCACGTCGGACGCGATGAGGAACCGAAGGTCGCCCGCGCGGAACCCGTCCAGCGTCCGCGTTCGCTGCGACTGCTCCAGGTCGCCGTGGATGGGGGCGGCGTCGTAGCCGTCCTTCGACAGCGCCTTGGCCACGGCGTCGACCTCGGTCTTGCGGTTGCAGAAGATGATGGCGTTGGTGCAGCGCTCGCCCTCGCCGTCGATAAGCGCCTTCAGCAACGTGCGCTTCTCCACCGACTGGCGGTCCTTGCGGGTGGCGCGGAACATGACCACGCCCTGCTCGATCGTCTCGGACGCGGTGGCCTGGCGGGCGACCTCGATCTTCTCGGGATTGCTGAGGAACGTATTGGTGATCCGCTCGATCTCGGGCGCCATGGTGGCCGAGAAGAACAGCGTCTGGCGAGTGAAGGGGACGAGGCCGAAGATACGCTCGATATCGGGAATGAAGCCCATGTCGAGCATCCGGTCGGCTTCGTCCACGACCATGATCTTGACGTCGGTCAGCAGCAGCTTGCCGCGCTCCACATGGTCCAGCAGCCGGCCGGGCGTTGCGATCAGCACGTCGACGCCGCGGTCGATCAGCTTGTCCTGCTCCTTGAACGATACGCCGCCGATGAGCAGCGCCTTGGTAAGCTTCACGTTCTTGGCGTAGGTGTCGAAATTCTCGGCCACCTGGGCGGCCAGCTCGCGCGTGGGGGCAAGCACGAGGCTGCGCGGCATCCGCGCCTTGGCCCGGCCGCGCGCCAGCATGTTGATCATGGGCAGCACGAAGCCCGCCGTCTTGCCGGTGCCGGTCTGGGCGATGCCCAGCACATCGCGCCCGTCCAGCGCGGCGGGAATGGCGCCCGCTTGTATGGGCGTCGGCGTCTCGTAGCCGGCATCCGCGATGGCGGACAGGATCTTGGGATCCAGATTGAGATCGGAAAATTTGAGCATTCAGGTCCAAGCACTGGTGCGGACCTGTCTGCGGTCCGTTCGGTCGGAGGGAGGCGGCCCGGATGGCCGGCCGCTTGCGCGGATGCCTCCCGGCTGCCCGTGCATTAGGGCAGAAGCGCACATCGGTCAACTCGTACGGGGTCCGCCTTGCAGCCCTGGGGCGGCGGGGGCTGGTACCAATACGAAATGGCCCCGCACGGGGGCGGGGCCATCCAGTCCTGTGCATCCTTGTGCAGACTTTTCGCAGACGCGTCAGCCGCGCTTGCGACGGAACGCGCCAAGGCCGGCGATCCCGGCCACCAGCAGCCAGCCCGCGGCAGGCAGCGGCACGACGGACGGTGGGGGCGGTGGGGGCGGCGGTGGCGAAACCCCGGCCGAGAACGCGGTTGCGATCGGGGTGAAATAGCTGTCGGCGTTGCTAAACCCCGAGATGGTGGCGAGGAAGCTGTCAGACGCCGAGATCGTGCCGAATCCGACCTCAATCGGGACGTTGCCGAAGAGAAGCCCGTCCAGCATCGAGAACCCGCTGGTATCCACCGACGCCCCGTTCAGCATCAGCGAAGCGGCGATCATGTCGTCAATGGCGATGTTCAGATAATTGACGTTGAAGGCGTCGGTCCCGGTCGGCGTCGCGTAGGCGTACTCCTTCAGCTCCTGATCGATGCTGGGGATGATCGCGAAGGCCGGATCGCCGACATCGCGCGTGCCTTCCTGGCCGCGCACGAACTGCCCCACGCTCACGGGCTGCGACGCGGTGACGATGCCGGATGTGACGTTGGGAAGCTCCAGAACGCCGCCGGCGTCGATGATGCCCTTCGACTCGCCGTTCAGGAAGACCTCGGTCCCGTCGGTGTCGGCGATCACGCGGACCAGGTCGCCGTCCGCGCCGCCGCCGAAGTTCGAGGCGATCTTGAACCGGGTGTCAAAGTCGTCGACGCTGAACTGCTGGCTGATCAGATGGTCGCAGGCGGGAAGACCGACCGGCACCTGGGTACACTCGGCGCCGGCAAATACCGCGACGGGTGCCGAGGCCGAGATTGTGGACCCCGACAGGTCCCTGCCGCTGCCCGACTCGTAGAAGACGCTTTCGCCCTTGTTCAGGGTGATCTGGAACGGCGTGTCGGCGGCGTTGCCGTCGATGGAGATGGGCGAGGTCACGGTGACCAGCGTGTTGTCCGCGGTGGCGGTGACCGACATCTGCGATCCGCTGCCGAAGACGCCCGGTGTCGTGAGAACGCGGTAGCGCGTGCCAAGGCTGCCTTCGTCCAGAAGCGTCGTCATGTCGGTCGTCGCGGTCGCGCGGTTCAGTGCGAGGCCGCTGATCGGATCGTCCGAGGAAACCGAGAAGGACAGGTTCGACACGGCGCCCGAGGTCGTCAGCTCACGCCCGCGCAGACCGAAGTTCTGTTCGAATACGCCGGTGTTGTCGATCGTGAACGACAGGTCCAGCCCGTCGTTGCCGCGGATCCTGCCGTTGGTGCCCTCGGCGCCGAAGACGAATAGGACGTTGTTCCCGCTTGAAAGGTTCTCGTGAAATACCCCGACGAAGGACGCAGAGGACGGAGACGCCCCCAGCGCAAGTATGGCCGCCCCGCCAAGCAAGGACAGTTTCAGTGATGACATGTCGTCAATCTCCGCTCGTTAAGAATACGCCCGCGAGAATACGCTGACGTCGAAACTGGTTAACTATTATTGACGTTAAGACAAGCTGTAAGTGGCTTTTGGCTGATCGTCCTGGGGTTGCATCCGGTTGCTGGCCCGCTGTCGCGACTCGGCCATCGTCCCGCTGCGCGCTCGCCCCGGGTGGCAACCGTCGCCGGAGCCTGCGACGTATTGCTACGGCGCGGTCGCCGGCCTGCCGGTGGTAGCGGGCGACCTTGCCGTAACGTCGCCCACGCGGCTGCGCTCTGTGCTATCCGCTGGCGCGGACCGGGTCATCGTCCGACCAGATGACAGGGAACCAGTCGTCGCGCAGCCTGTCGCCGGGCTGCATCCCGTGGCCGGGAAAAGGGGGCGAGGTGGGGCCGGGGCGCGCGACGTAGCGCGCGTCGTCGCCTACCAGCCGCAGGGAAAAGGCGCGCCGGCGGGTGCCGCTGTCGTTGCCGCGGGCGCCATGCAGCGTGCCATAGGCAAAGGCGACGGCGTCGCCGGGCTCCATCGCCCATTCGCGGACGTCCATGCCTTCGGCATCGGGATCGGGCACCGGCATGTAGGCGTCGCGGTCGGGGTAGAAGTCGTCGTCGGCCAGCCAGCGCGTCGGCAGGACGGGTTTCGGCCAGTCGTGGGACCCCGCGACGCAGCGCAGCGACGCCGCGCGCACCGGGTCCATCGGCGACCAGAAGCTGACGGTCTGCCGCCCGTCGACGAAGTAGTAGGGCGCATCCTGGTGCCACGGCGTCGGCTTGGAGGTCCCGGGCTCCTTCACCAGCACATGGTCGTGGAAGACCTGCACTTGGGCGGACCCCATCAGCTCGGCCGCGACGGCGGCGGCCGGGCTGTCGCGGATGGCGGCCTCGAACTGCGGGATGCGGGTCCAGTTGCAGTAGTCGTCGAAGAACCGCCCGCCCTCGCCGGCCTTCAGGTTCTCGGCGGCGTAGGGGCCGGGCGCGGCCATGTTGGCATCGATCCCGTCGCGGATGGCGTCCACGTGGTCGGCGAATAATCCCCGGATCAGGACGACGCCGTCACGGCGGAACGTCTCGACGTCCGTGTCGGACAGCAGGGGGTGGGTCATGGGCAGGTCCTCCTGACGTAAGGTGTCATCCGGAACCGCGCCGATTCGATTGCCGGTCCGCGACCTGCGATGTCGCGGCCGGGCGATCAGGCCATCATCGCCTTGGTCGCGGTCAGCGTCACGTCGGGATGGTCGCGCTCGATCCGGTCGATGTCCCATTGCAGGCGGGTGAGATAGACGAGATCGCCGTCGGTATCGTGGGCGATGTGCCCCTTGTTGGCCTGAACCAGCGCATCCACCGCCTTGGCCGGACCCTCCAGCCAGCGGGCCGAGACGAACTGCGACGGCTCGAACCGGACGGGCAGGCCGTATTCCAGCTCGATCCGGCTTGCCAGCACCTCGAACTGAAGCTGGCCGACGACGCCGACGATGAAGCCGGCGCCCAGCATGGGACGGAACACCTTGGCGGCGCCCTCCTCGGCGAACTGCGACAGCGCCTTGTCGAGATGCTTGGCCTTCATCGGGTCGCCCGCGCGGCAGTTCTGCAGAAGCTCCGGCGCGAAGGACGGAATGCCGGACGCGCGCAGCACCTCGCCCTCGGTCAGGGTGTCGCCGATGCGCAACTGGCCGTGGTTGGGGATGCCGATGATGTCGCCGGCCCAGGCTTCTTCGGCCAACTCGCGGTCCGACGCGAGGAAGAGCACCGGGTTCGCGATGGCCATCGGCTTTTTCGAGCGGACATGCGTCAGCTTCATCCCGCGCAAAAAGTGCCCCGAGGCGAGGCGCACGAAGGCGACGCGGTCGCGGTGCTTGGGGTCCATGTTGGCCTGCACCTTGAAGACGAAGCCGGTCACGGCGGTCTCGTCCGGGGCGATCTGGCGCGGCTCGGCGGCCTGCGGCTGCGGCTCGGGGCCATAGGTGCCGATGCCCTGCATCAGCTCCTTCACACCGAACGAGTTGATCGCGCTGCCGAACCAGATGGGCGTCAGCGTACCGTCCAGGAACGCCTGCGCGTCGAAGGGCGGCAGGAGGCCGCGCGCCATCTCGACCTCGTCGCGCAGGGTGGCCAGCAGGCCGGCGGGCACGTGGTCGGCCAGCGCGGGATCGTCCAGCCCGTCGACGTGGATGCTGTCGGCGACGCGGTTGCGGTCGGCGCGGTCCATCAGCTCCAGCCGGTCGTTCAGCATGTCGTAGCAGCCCAGGAAATCGCGGCCCTGACCGATGGGCCAGGACGCGGGCGTCACGTCGATGGCAAGGTTTTCCTGAATCTCGTCGATGATCTCGAACGTGTCGCGGCTGTCGCGGTCCATCTTGTTGCAAAAGGTCAGGATCGGAAGGTCGCGCAGGCGGCAGACCTCGAACAGCTTGCGGGTCTGGCTCTCGACCCCCTTGGCGCCGTCGATGACCATGATCGCGGCGTCCACGGCGGTAAGCGTGCGGTAGGTATCCTCGGAGAAGTCGCTATGGCCGGGGGTGTCGACAAGGTTGAAGCGGTAGTCGCCGAAATCGAAGGACATCGCGGACGCGCTGACCGAGATGCCGCGATCCTTCTCCATCTGCATGAAGTCCGACCGCGTGCGCCGCGCCTCGCCCTTGGCGCGGACCTGGCCGGCCATCTGGATCGCGCCGCCGAAGAGCAGGAACTTCTCGGTCAGGGTGGTCTTGCCCGCGTCGGGGTGGCTGATGATGGCGAAGGTGCGCCGGCGCGCGATCTCGGGCGGCAGCGGGGCGGCGTTGTGCGCGCGAAGGACGGAGGCGTCTGGCATCGTGGCGATATAGGCGCGGGCGTGGGGCGGCGCAATCGGGCGGACCCGCACGGCCGCCCGGCGGCACGGGGAATTGCGATGCGGCGCGCCGCGTTCTAGGCCGGTGCGAAAGGCCGGTCAGGAGGGAAGGACGATGATGGATCTGGGAATCGAGGGACGGCGGGCGCTGGTCACGGCGTCGTCGAAGGGGCTGGGCCTCGGGTGCGCACGGGCGCTGGCGGGGGCGGGCGTCCATCTGGTGATGAACGCGCGCGGGACCGAGGCGCTGGAGGCGGCGGCGCAGGCGATCCGCGACGATTTCGGCGTGGAGGTCGACGCCGTGGCGTGCGACGTGACCACGCCCGAGGGGCAGGCGGCGGTGCTGGAGGCCGCAGGTTCCGCGGACATCCTCGTCACCAACGCGGGCGGCCCGCCGCCGGGCGTCTGGTCCGACTGGGACCGCGAGGATTTCATCGCGGCGCTGGACGCCAACATGCTGACGCCCATCGCGCTGATGAAGGGGTGCCTGCCCGGGATGATCGACCGGGGCTGGGGCCGGGTCGTCAACATCACGTCGCAATCGGTCCGCGCGCCCATCCCGGCGCTGGGCCTGTCGAACGCGGCGCGCACCGGGCTGACCGGCTACGTCGCCGGTACCGCGCGGCAGGTGGCGCCGCACGGGGTGACGATCAACAACCTGCTGCCCGGCATCCACGACACCGACCGCGCCGTGTCGCTGGACACCGGCGTGATGAGGGCCGAAGGCATCACGCTCGACGAAGCGCGTGCCGCCCGCGCGGCGACCATCCCGGCACGGCGCTACGGCACGGCGGAAGAGTTCGGAGCGGCCTGCGCTTTTGTCTGTTCGGTTCATGCGGGGTTCATGGTGGGCCAGAGCATCCTGCTGGACGGCGGCGCGACGAACCTGACCATGTAGGACCCTGGCCGATGTCGGACCCTCCGGGGGGAGTATTTCCGACAGGATGAACGAGCGGCGCCCGGCAAGGTCCGCTGGGTGCCGCGCGGGTGGCGCCGTGCGGGGGCGGTCCGCCGGCGGTGCCCGGGTTGATGCAGGCGGGGCGCGCTGATAGGTCCTCCGGGTTCCCGATGTTTTTCGTCGGAAACCAGGGACCGAGGATCGCGTGCCGCCGACACAGCCCATGCCGCCGCGGCTGGAAATCTCCGGCCTGATGCGCGCCTTCGACGGCCGCGCGGTCGTGTCGGACCTCAGCCTCGACGTGGCAGAGGGGCAGGTCACCTGCCTCCTCGGTCCGTCGGGCTGTGGCAAGTCGACGACCCTTCGCATCGTCGCGGGGGTGGACCGGCCGGACGCGGGGCGGGTGGCGGTCGACGGTCGGGTGCTGTGCGACGCCGACGTCCATGTGCCGCCCGAGGACCGGTCCATCGGGCTTATGTTCCAGGATTTCGCGCTGTTCCCGCATCTCAGCGTGGCCGAAAACGTCGCCTTCGGCCTGCGCGGGCCCCGGCGGGACCGGAGGGCGCGCGCCGTCGCATTGCTGGAGCGGGTGAGCCTGTCGCGCCATGTCGACCGCTTCCCGCACGAGCTGTCGGGCGGCGAGCAGCAGCGCGTCGCCCTGGCGCGGGCCATCGCGCCGCGCCCGCGCGTGATGCTGATGGACGAGCCGTTCTCGGGCCTCGACAACCGCCTGCGCGACGGCATCCGGGACGAGACGCTGGCGGTGCTGAAGGAGGAGGGGACGGCCGTGCTGCTGGTCACGCACGAGCCCGAGGAGGCGATGCGCATGGCCGACCGCATCGCGCTGATGCGGGGCGGGCGCATCGTCCAGGCCGGCGCGCCCTACAACGTCTACAACGCGCCCGTGGACCGCGAGGCGGCCGCGTTCTTTTCGGACATCAACGTGATCCGCGGCCGCGTCCAGGGCGCGCTGACCGACACGCCGTTCGGGCAGTTCCTGGCCCCCGGCGTCGCCGACGGCACCGAGGTCGAGATCGTGATCCGCCCCCAGCATGTGCGGATCGACTTCGACCGCGCCGGCCGCGGCCCCAGCCCCACGTCCGTCGACGGGACGCCGGCCCGCGCGGTGGTGGTGCGCGCGCGCTTCATCGGCAAGGAGAGCCTGGTGGAGTTCCGGCTGGAGGCCGACGGGTCGAACATGATCGCGACCGTGCCGTCGGTCTTCCTGCCCCGGCCCGGAACGCCGCTGTGGCTAATGATCCGTCGCGAGCGGTGCCACGTCTTCCCGGTCGCGGCGTGAACGCCCGCCGCCTCAGTCCGCCAGCGTGACGTCGGCGGGCAGGGCTTTCGCGATGACGGCGCGGGCATTGGGCAGGTCATTGCCCTCGGCCCGGGAGCGGGCGGCCGAAGGGTCAAGCCCGTGCGTCAGCCAGCGGTCGTGCAGGCGGGCTGCAAGCACGTCCTCGGGCACGTCGAGACGGATGCGCAGCGACCAGAACGGCGACAGGTCGCGCCAGCCCGGCGCGTCGAACAGGAGGTAGTTCCCCTCGACCACCACCATGTCGACATCCGCGGGGACGACGCCGGCCCCGGCTATGGCGATGTCGCGCTGGCGGTCGAAGACGGGATGGACCGCTTCCCCCCCGCGGCGAGGTCGCGCAGCAGCGCCGCGAAGCCCCGCAGGTCGAAGGTCTCGGGCGCGCCCTTGCGCTGTCGCAACCCGCGCGCGTCGAGGATGCGGTTGTCGAGGTGGAAGCCGTCCATCGGCAGGACGCAGGCAGCGCGGCCCTTCCGGGTCAGATCGTCGGCCATGGTTGCGGCAAGGGTGGACTTGCCCGAGGCCGGCGCGCCCGCGACGGCGACGAGGTGGCGCCGCCCGTCCGGCAGGGCCAGCGCCGCGTCGAGGGCGGGCGTCACGCGGCCAGGCCGGGCGGCGTGGCGGCGCCGGTCATGAAGGCCACCGCATCCGACATCGTGTGGTCGCCCGGCCGGATTACCGCCAGTCGCCGGCCCAGCCGGTGGATGTGGATGCGGTCCGCAACCTCGAACACGTGCGGCATGTTATGCGAGATGAGGACGATGGGGATCCCGCGCGAGCGCACGTCGCGGATGAGGTCGAGGACCTTGTTGCTTTCCTTCACGCCCAGCGCCGCGGTGGGTTCGTCGAGGATGATGACCTTGCTGCCGAAGGCGGCGGCGCGGGCGACGGCCACGCCCTGCCGCTGGCCGCCAGACAATGTCTCGACCGGCTGATTGATGTTCTGGATCGTCATCAGGCCGAGGTCGTTCAGCTTCTCGCGCGCGATCCGCTCCATCGCGCTGCGGTCGAGCTTGCGCAGCCAGCGGCCGGCGAACCCGGGCTTTCGGATCTCGCGGCCCATGAACATGTTGTCCGCGATGCTGAGCGCCGGCGACATGGCGAGGGTCTGGTACACCGGCTCGATCCCCGCGCGCCGCGCGTCGAGGGGCGAGGCGAAGGCGACCTTCTCGCCCATCAGGCGGACCTCGCCCCTGTCGGGCTGCATGGCGCCGCTGAGGGCCTTGATGAGGGTGGACTTGCCCGCACCGTTGTCGCCGATGACGGCCAATATCTCGCCCGGCAACAGTTCGAAGTCGCAGCCGTCCATGGCGGTGACGCGGCCGTACCTCTTGACCAGGCCGGAGCCCGACAGGGCGGGGGTCATGCGCTGATCCTCCGGATCCACTGGTCCAGCGCCACGGCCAGGATGATGAGGCAGCCGCTGGCGAAGAGGACCCATTGAGGGTCCGCCCCCGCAAGCTTCAGCCCGGTCGAGAACACGCCGACCGTCAGCGCCCCGAAAAGCGTCCCGAGGATGGTGCCGCGCCCGCCGAAGAGCGAGGTGCCGCCGATCACCACGGCGGCGATGCTGTCGAGGTTGGCCTCGGCGAAGGACGAGGGCGAGATGGAGCCGACGCGCCCGATGGCGGCCCAGGCGGCGATACCGGCGATGGCGCCGGCGGTGATGTAGACGGTCAGGATCGTGCGGTCGGCCTCGACGCCCGCCAGCTCGGCCGCTTCCTTGTCGTCGCCTACGGCATAGACGTGGCGGCCCCAGGCGGTGTGGGCGAGGATGTACCAGAACACGGCGAAGATCGCGACCATCAGCACGACTGCATAGATCACCGGCGCCCCCATGAGGCGGAGCGTCCAGTCGCCCGCGGTGACGCGTTCGCCGAAGATCTTGAGCAGCGGCGCGGTCGCGTCGATGTCCTGGCTGCGGATGGACTGCGACCCGGTGTAGAGGAACACGGTCGCCAGCACGATCTGCCACATCCCCAGCGTGACAATGAAGGGGGGGAGGCGGACCCGTGTCACAAGCAGGCCCGACACGGTCCCGAGGCCCATGGTCACGGCAAGGCCGCCGAGGATCGCCAGCGGGGCGGGAAGGCCGTAGGTCACGCCCAGATGGCCCATCGCGACGTAACCCAAGACCATGACGGCCCCGACCGACAGATCGATGCCGGCGGTCAGGATCACCAGCGTCTGCGCGCAGGCCAGGATGCCGACGATGGCCGTCTGCTCCAACGTGATCTTGATGGCGAGGCCCGACAGCAGGCGCCCGTCCGTCGCCACCGCGAAGACCGCGAGCGACAGCAGCAATATGACGATGGGGACGAGCGTCGGATTGACGTGCAGCGCATGCTGGACGTGGCCCAGCGCGCTTCGACGCGGACGTTCGAACTCCGGCGTGGCGGCGGTGGGGTCGTTCGCGGTCTGGTTGGCCATGCGCGCGGTCCTCCGGGTCGGTGCGGGGCCGGGCCTGCGCCGACCGGACGTCCTGGGCCGGACGGCGGGCCCGTTGCCCGACCGTCCGGCGAAGGGCGGACGCGTCAGCCCGCCCGCGAGGCAGGGCTCAGCCCCAGCAGCGGTCCTGCCCTTCGGCGACCGTGATCGATGCGACGCCGTCTACCGGCGCATCGGTGACGAGGTTGACGCCGGTGTTGAAGAACTCCAGCCCCTCGGTCGGCTGCGGCACGGTGCCGTCCTCGGCGAACTGCGCGATGGCCTCGATCCCCAGGGACGCCATGAGCAGCGGGTATTGTTGCGACGTAGCGCCGATGACACCGTCGGCCACGTTCTGTACACCGGGGCAGCCGCCATCGACGCTGACGATCAGGACCTCGCCGTCGCGGCCCATCGCCTTGAGCGCCTCGTAGGCGCCGGCCGCGGCCGGTTCGTTGATGGTGTAGACGACGTTGATGTCGGGATCGAGCAGCAGCAGGTTCTCCATCGCGGTGCGTCCGCCCTCCTCGTTGCCCTGCGTCACCTCGTTGCCGACGATGCGGGGATCCTCTTCGTCCCCCCACTTGGTGTCGTCCATCACGTCGACGCCGAAGCCGGTCAGGAAGCCCTGGTCGCGCAGCACGCCCACCGACGGCTGGCTCTCGTTGAGGTCCAGCATGGCGATCTTGGCGTTCTCGGGGTCGTCCATCGTTGCCGCCGCCCAGGCGCCGATCAGGCGGCCCGCCTCGAAATTGTCGGTCGCGAAGGTCGCATCGGCGGCATCGATGGGCTCCAGCGGCGTGTCGAGCGCGATGACGAGGATCCCGGCGTCGCGCGCCTTCTGGACGGAGTCGACGATGGCCGCGGTGTCGGATGCGGTGATCAGGATGCCCTTGGCTCCGTCGGCGATGCAGGTCTCGATCGCGTTGACCTGCGACTCGTGGTCGCCGTCGACCGTGCCGGCGTAGGACTTGAGCGAGATGCCGTTCTCCTCGGCGGCGGCGGTGGCGCCCTCCTTCATCTTGACGAAGAATGGGTTGATGTCGGTCTTGGTGATCAGGCAGGCGCCGACCTCGTGCGCGGCGGCGAAGGCCCCGCCCGACATGGCGGTCAGCGCGAAGGCGGTGGTGGCGAGAAGTCTGGTCAAGTCGTATCCTCCCAGGGATGGTCCGCGGGCATTTTTTGCCTTGCCCGTCGAATGGTCGCGGCGCCGTGCGGTGGGCGCCAAGTTCGCGCAACCATTCAACAGACTTGCCGACCGCGCGTCAAATGGCATCGTAGGAAAGGGGGGACGGATGGACGGTACGCAGCCACTTCAGCCTGCCATTCCGGCGGCGCAGCTGGCGCAGGCGCGTCAGCCGCTGCCCAGGCTGGCGCCGGTCGAGGGCCCTTGGCTGACCGTCGACAGCGCCTATGCCGGCCAGATGGCGCTGCGCGGGCGACTGATCGCCGACCGCCCCGCCGCCGTCATCGCCACGGTCCCGGGGGCCGAGCCGGCCATAGCGGCGCTGCGCGATACGGTCATGCATACGTTGGCAGCGGACCCCCGTTTCACCGTCGCCGGCGATGCGGTCGTCCGCCCCGACGGTTGCCGCGTCGATACCCGAGGACCGGAGCTGGAGGTTCTGGGCCGCATCGTCGCCGAGGATCTCTGCGTCATGGAGCGGCGGGACGGCGTGCATGTGTTGGTGGCAGCGGTGCTGTGCTTTCCCTCCAGCTGGACCCTGACGCAGAAAATCGGACGGCCCTTGGTTGGCATCCACGCGCCGGTGCCCGAATACGACGCCGACATCGCGCGCCGGGTACAGCGTCTTTTCGATGGCGCAAGGACGGGGCGACCGATGTGGCGCGCGAACCTGCTGCGTCATCAGAAGGCGCGGTTGCACAACCCCATGCCGGAGGGCGCGCCAAAACCGCAGCATCAGGCCGACTGGGCTTATCTCCGGTCCGAACGCCAGACCGTCCTGCGGCTGTCCGAGGACGCCGTGCTTTTCGCCATCCATACCTCGATCGTCGCGAGACAGGACGTTGCCGAGGCGGACGCGCGTGGGGGGTGATCGCATCCCTCTGTCCGGATTGACTCAGCGCGTGGCGTCATCGCTTCGAAGTGGCCGTGCCGGGTGCGGTGCCGCCGCCGTCAGGCCCCCAACAGCGCGGCATCGAAGGGATAGCGGGTGAGGTTCTCGTGCCCATCCTCGGTGATGAGCACCTGATCCTCCAGCTTGATCGAGAAATCGCCGCCCTCGGGGCTGACCAGCGCCTCGACGCACAGGACCATGCCCGGCTCTAGAACGTGATCGAAGGCGCCCCGCACCATCTGGTCGGGATAGGCGACGAGGGGCCACTCGTCGCACAGGCCCACCCCGTGCATCATGCAGCCGTACTTCTGCTTTTGGTATTTTTCGTCCAATCGGTGTCCGGCGGCGACGATGTCCTCGATGCGAACGCCGGGGCGCAGCAGGGCCGTGTTGTGGCGCACATGCTCGATCCCGTGGTTCATCGCGTCGATCATGTCGGCGCGGGGCCCGTTGGGGCCGAACCACCAGGTTCGGCTGATGTCGACGCAGATGCCGTAGCTGCCGACGAGATCGGTGTCGAAGGCCAGTATCTCGTTCTGTTGCAACACGCGCGGGCCGCATTCCTGGAACCACGGGTTCGTGCGCGGGCCGGTGGCCAGCAGCCGCGTTTCGATCCATTCGCCGCCGCGGCGGATGTTCTCGGCATGCAGGACGGCCCAGATCTCGTCCTCGGACATGCCGGGCGCGGCGGCGGCATGCATGGCGGCCACGGCCGCCTCGCAGGCGTGGCTGGCGCAGCGCATGGCGCGTATCTCGTCGGGGCCCTTCACCGAGCGGGCCCGTTCGGTCACCTCCTCGCCCTCCATCACTTCGTACCCGGCGGCGGTGAGGGCGCGGTACCCGGGCACCATGATCTTGTCGACCGCCAGCCGGCGGTTGCCGGCGGCATGGGCGCGCATGATCTCGTCCACGTCGCCGACGAACGCGCTGGCGGCATCCTCGACCCGGTCGCCGTTGGCGAAGTAGTACATGGACGCGCCCGAGCGCCGTTCGGCCACCAGAGGGTTGAAGTCGCTCAGGAAGGGCGAGCTCTTGTAGTCCCAGATCACCATGTGCCCGTCGGCGCAGAGCAGGACCGCGCGGAACGGATTGTGCGCGTTCCAGAGCTGCATGTTGGTCGTGTCGGTCGCGTAGCGGATGTTGAGCGGGTCGAACATCAGCAGCCCGCCGTAGTCGCGTTCGACGACGTGACGGGTCAGCCTCTCCCAGCGGAAGCGGCGCATCGCCTGGAGGTCGGGCAGGACCAGGCCCGCCGCCTCCCATTCGGCATAGGCGAGCGCAGTCGGCCCGATCTCGATCCGGTCGGCGTCGTTGGGCGTGTTGTCGTCCAGCATCGCGCCGCGCGTCGGGTCGAATTTCCGCACCTCTGCCTTGCCGGGATCGATCTTGCGTGTGTCGCGGAAGTGCCGGGTCATCTTGCGATCTCTCTCGTCGTCCGAACAGACCGAGAGTAGGACGCCCACGACCCGGTTCGCACGCGCCAGCGACATTCTGGAACGTCGCAAAGCGTCGCTGGCGTTGGCATGGGCCGGTATCGGACAAGGCTTGCGACCGACTGCGACGTCGGGTCTGCGCAGTTCGACGGACTGGAATGTCGGCCGCCGGCCGGTCGCGCGTCGCCCTGTCGTGAAGGATCGCCGGCGCGGTTCGACGGCGGGCAGGAGGGCCGTCACGTCAGCGGTCGCATCGCGTCGATGACGTGGGACACCGGGGGGAGGCGGCCGGATCGGTGGCACGGCAGGTCCATCGCCGCCACGGCCAGAGAGCACGCGACCCCGCCCCCCTTGCCATCGGACGATCCGAACGGTCCCGAGCCTCGGCCCGACCGACCCGGTGCGGGCCTAATCGATCGGGACCGCCTTACCCTTGCGACGCTCCGAGGGGCGCGGTGCGAGCATCTTCGCGTCGCGCGTAGGACGACAGGGACCAAGGGCTTCGACGTTGCGGTAGACGGGGATACGGATCCGGGCCGACATGGCACCCTCGCCTATGATCAAGTCCAGCTCTCCGCCGTGCATCTCGACAATGCGATTGGCCAGCGGCAGACCGAGGCCGATGCCGTCGGCGGCGCGTTCGCTGGGTTTGGCCCCCACCGCGAAGGCCCGCCAGACCGCCGCCTGACGGTCCGGCGCGATGCCGTGGCCATCGTCCGAAACGTCGATGTCGAGCTCGCCATTGGCCTGGCGCAGGACCGAGATCGCGCCGGAGGGTCCGCCGTGGGCGATGAAATTGGACAGCAGGCAGGCAAGAGCAAGCTCCAGCCGGGCGGCATCGCCGCGAATGATCGGGGCTTCGGCGACAAGGGCCACGTGAAGGGTCTTGCCGGAGATCTGGGCAAGCTTCTCGAACGTGCGCAGGACCCCGGCGACGATCTGGCCCAGATCGACCACACCCTCCTTTGGTGTCATGTCGCCGCTGCGCAGGTCGGTGAAGGCGAGGATGCTGTCGACGACGTCGTTGAGATGCCGGCCCGATGCGACAAGCGCCTCCAGCAGTTCGACCTGTTCCGCGTCGGCGGGCACGATGAGGTCGGCAAGGCCCAGGATGCCGTTCAAGGGCGTGCGGAGCTCGTGACTGACGAGCGACAGGAACTCGTCCTGCGCCTCCTGCCCGATATCGCGCAGGCGTGCGGCCTGTACGGGGTCCGGCTCTGCGGGCAGCTCGTAGAACCGTGCCACCATGCCGGCGAGATGTTCCAGCTGTGCGACCTCATCATCGGATGGCATGTCGCCCGGGGCAACATCGACGACGCAAAGCGTTCCCATACAGAACCCCGAGCTCAGGATGATGGGTGCCGACGCAGAGAACCTCAGATGCGGCGCGTTGACGACGATCGGATGCCGGGCCGAGCGTGCGTCCAGGGTGGTGTCGGGAATGACGATGGTCTTTTTTTTCGCGACGGTGAAGGCGCAAAGCGAAAGCTCGCGCGGCGTCCCGTCGAGGTCGTAGCCGTCGATGGCAAGGAAGGTCTGGTCCTCCCTGCTGATCAGGGAAAGAAACGCGATCGGCTTTCCCATGATCCGGCGGGCCAGGGCGGTCACATGATCGAAGAATGGATCGCTGCGCCGCGCGCCCAGGTCCAGAGTGTCCAGAACCCCGCACCGCGCATGTTCGTTCGCCGGCACCGGGTAGGAGCGTATCGGTCTCATCTCGCTCATGCGGGCCCCCCACTTGCGTGAACCGAAGGGTTAGCACCGAATCGAATAAGCTTTCGCTAACGCGCTTCGCGGGTCCCACAAAAATCCGGGCGGGCGCCAGGGATGACGCCCGCCCGGTCGTGTCGCAAATCCGGCGTTGCGGTCAGCAGCCGTAGTACATCTTGAACTCGATCGGGTGGGGGGTGTGCTCGTAGGCGTAGATCTCTTCCCACTTCGAGATCCATGTAACCTTCGATCTGCGAGGCGGTGAAGACGTCGCCCTTGAGCAGGAAGTCGTGGTCCTTCTCCAGCTCGTCCATCGCCTCGCGCAGGCTGGCGCAGACGGTGGGGATGTCGGCCAGCTCTTCGGGCGGCAGGTCGTAGAGGTCCTTGTCCATCGCCTCGCCCGGATGGATGCGGTTCTCGATCCCGTCCAGCCCGGCCATCAACAGCGCGGAAAAGCAGAGGTAGGGGTTCGCCGACGGGTCCGGGAACCGCGCCTCGACGCGCTTGGCCTTGGGCGACTCGGCCCACGGGATGCGGACGCAGCCCGAGCGGTTGCGCGCGGAATAGGCCCGCAGCACCGGCGCCTCGAAACCGGGGATCAGGCGCTTGTAGCTGTTTGTCGCGGGGTTGGTGAACGCGTTGAGCGCCTTGGCGTGCTTGAGGATGCCGCCGATGTAGAACAGCGCCTCGTCGCTGAGGTCGGCGTACTTGTCACCGCCAAAGAGCGGCGCGCCATCCTTCCAGATCGACATGTTCACGTGCATGCCGGTGCCGTTGTCGCCCGCGATGGGCTTGGGCATGAACGTTGCCGACTTGCCGTAGGCGTGGGCCACGTTGTGGATGACGTATTTGTACTTCTGCAGCTCATCGGCCTGCTTGGTGAGGCTGTCGAAGATCAGTCCCAGTTCGTGCTGGCAGGACGCGACCTCGTGGTGGTGCTTGTCCACCTTCATGCCCATGCGCTTCATCGTCGACAGCATCTCGGACCGGATGTCCTGCGCGTCGTCCGTCGGGTTCACGGGGAAATACCCGCCCTTGATGCCCGGGCGGTGGCCCATGTTGCCCATCTCGTACTCGGTGTCCGAGTTCCACGACGCGTCGTTCGCGTCGACCTCGTAGGACACCTTGTTCATCTGGACGGCGAAGCGGACGTTGTCGAAGAGGAAGAACTCGGCCTCGGGGCCCATGTAGGCGGTGTCGCCGATGCCGGTGGACTTGAGGTAGGCCTCGGCGTTCTGGGCGGTGCCGCGCGGATCGCGGTCGTAGCGCTCCATCGTGTCGGGCTCGACCACGGTGCAGTGCACCGCCAGCGTCTTTTCGGCGTAGAACGGGTCCAGGTAGGCCGAGGTCGGGTCCGGCATCAGCTTCATGTCGGACTGGTCGATGCTCTTCCATCCGGCGATGGACGAGCCGTCGAACATGAAGCCTTCCTCGATGAAGTCGGCGTCGACCTGGTCGGCCATGACGGTCACGTGCTGGAGCTTGCCGCGCGGGTCCGTGAAGCGGATGTCGACATATTCGACATCCTCGTCCTTCATTGTGGAGAGCATCGTATCGGTGGTCATCTGTGTCTCTTTCCTTCGTTACTGGGCACGGTGGATCGCGGTATCGGCGGATCAGATCGCATCGACGCCGTGCTCGCCCGTGCGAATGCGGATCGCCTGTTCGACCGGCATGACAAAGATCTTCCCGTCGCCGATCTTGTCGGTCTTGGCGGCCTGAATGATGGCCGCGATGGCGGCGTCGACCTGGCCGTCGTCCAGCACGACCTCGATCTTCACCTTGGGCAGAAAATCCACCACGTACTCGGCCCCGCGGTAAAGCTCGGTATGACCCTTCTGGCGTCCGAATCCCTTGACCTCCAGCACGCTGAGACCCTGGACGCCGATCTCCTGCAGCGCCTCCTTGACCTCGTCCAGCTTGAACGGCTTGATGATCGCCTCGATCTTCTTCATGGCGGCAACGCCTCCCTTTCCGGTGCCGTGTTTCAGACCATGCCGCGACGCGGGGAACAATCGGGCGGGCGGGGCGGGGCGGCAGCTGCTCCGCCGGCGGCTCGGACGTCGCCGCTTTATTGGGCGCAATGCCTTGGGATTGGGCGCCGGGAAAACGAGGTTCAAGTGCTGGAACTCCTGACCGCCGCACAGATGCGCGCCATCGAGAGGGACGCGATCGACAGCGGCGCCGTGACCGGACTGGAGCTGATGGAGCGGGCCGGCGCGGGCGCCGTCGCGGCGATCCTTGCCATGTGGCCGTCCCTGAACGCGCCGGGCACCGACAGCGGCCCGCATCGCGCCGTCGTCCTCTGCGGTCCGGGCAACAACGGCGGCGACGGCTTCGTCGTCGCGCGCATGCTGCATGCCCGGGGGTGGGCGGTGGAGGTGTATTGTTGCGGCGAACCCGACAATCTGCCGCACGATGCCCGGGCGAACTGCCAGCGGTGGAAGGAGATCGGAGCGGTCCATCCGCTGGCTGCTGTCATGCAGAGTGAACCGGGTACCCCGAGTTTCGGGCCGCCCTGCAAGGGTGTCGTCGTGGACGCCCTCTTCGGGACCGGTCTCGCGCGCCCCCTGAGCCGGGACTTGGCCGGACCTCTGATGCGGGCGCGCATGATGGCCCTGTCGACGTCCCTCGGATTCGTGTCGCTGGATTGCCTGTCCGGCGTCTGCTGCGACAGTGGCCGTTATCTGGCCCCCGGTGCCGCTGCGTGGACCACAATCGAACTCTGCGTGACGTTCCACCGCCGCAAGGTCGGCCACGCGACAGGAGAATTTCCCAACCTTTGCGGTCGGGTCTCTGTCGTTGACATCGGCCTGGAGGATCCGGAACCCGGGGCCATCGTCGGCGATGTGGCGATGATCAGGGCGCCGAGAGGTGGCAGGGTCGCGACACCCGGGAACCGGCCTGCCTTCAGGCGGACGGTGCTCCTGCCGGCAGCGACGCATGGCGACCGCGCCGTCCTCGTCGACAGGGCCGGGACGATAATCGACAAGGCCGCGACCGGCGGCCACAAGTTCGATCACGGCCATGCCATGATCCTGTCTGGCGACGTCGGGCGGGGCGGGGCGGCGCGGCTGGCGGCACGAGGCGCGCTGCGCATCGGGGCGGGGCTGGTGACGGTGGGATGTCCGCCCGCCGCGCTGATCGAGAACGCGGCGCGGCTCGATGCGATCATGCTGCGGGCGGTGCGGGATGGGGATGCCCTGACCGGAATGCTGGAGGATGCGCGGGTGAAGGCCCTCTGCGTCGGGCCGGGCCTCGGTACCGGAGCGCGGGACGCGGGGCTGGTCCGCGCGGCGCTCGGGGCCACCGCCGAGGGGCCTGACCGGACGGCGCGCGGCCTCGTGCTGGACGGCGATGCTCTGACCTTGCTGGCATCGGACGCCGATCTCTTCGCGTTGCTCCATGACATGTGCGTCCTCACCCCCCATGCCGGCGAATTCGCGCGTCTCTTTCCCGATATCGCAGATCGGCTGGACGCGCCCGCCACGACCGGGCCGGCCTTCTCCAAGCTCGACGCCGCGCGCGCGGCCGCCGCGCGGGCCGGATGCACGGTGGTCTTCAAGGGCCCGGACACGGTGATCGCAGCCCCCGATGGCACTGCCGCGATCAACGCTGCCGCCTATGAGCGCAAGGCGCCTTGGCTGGCCACCGCAGGATCGGGTGATGTTCTGGCGGGGTTCGTCACTGGCCTTCTGGCGCGGGGATGGCTGCCGACATCGGCGGCCGGGGACGCGGCATGGCTGCATGTCGAATGCGCTCTGGCGTTCGGCCCCGGCTTGATCGCAGAGGATCTGCCCGAACAGCTGCCGAAGGTGCTACGACACCTTTGTCCGTGATCCCCGGCGCCGTCAGAGTCTGTAGATTGCCCCGAACTTCGCCTCCAGATAGTTTAGCAACGGTTCCTCGTCCGGCGCGCTGCCGCTGGCCCGCGCGATGAGGTCGCGCGGCGTGTACAGCCCACCGTGTCTTTGGACGTTCGCGCCCAGCCACCCGGTCGCCGGCGACGCGTCGCCCCGCGACAGCGCGGCGTCCAGATCGGGCAGGTCCCGGCGCAGGGCCGCGTGGAGGCAGCCGGCGTAGACGTTGCCCAGCGTGTAGGTCGGGAAATAGCCGAAGAGTCCCGCCGACCAGTGAACGTCCTGCAACACCCCGTTCGACGGCCGGTCAACGGGATAGCCGAAATCGTCGGCGAAGCGAGCGTTCCACGCTTCCTCCAGTTCCGCTGCCTCCAACGTACCGGTGATGAGCGCACGTTCCAGGTCGTAGCGCAGAAGGACGTGGAGGTTGTACTGGACCTCGTCCGCCTCGGTGCGGATGAAGCCCCGGTTCAGGCGGTTCACGGTGCCGTAGAACCCGTCCGCGTCCATTCCCAGATCGCCGAAGGTCGTCGTCATCCGGCCATGCAGCCAGCCGGTGAAGGCCCGGCCGCGGCCCAGCTGGTTCTCGTAGATGCGGCTCTGGCTTTCGTGGACCCCCATCGACACGCCTTGCCCCAATGGCGTCAGCGCATGGGCGGCGTCGATGTTCTGCTCGTAGGCGCCGTGCCCGACCTCGTGCATCGTCGAATATATGCAGTTGAAGGGATCGTCGGCGACGGTGCGCATGGTAATCCGTACGTCGTCGCCCGACCCCGCGCTGAAGGGATGCACGGCCCGGTCGATGCGTCCGCGGGCAAGATCGTAGCCGAAGGCGACGGCCACCTCGCGGCTGAGCTCGGCCTGCGCTACGACGTCGAAATCGCCGCTCAGCGGCGCGGGCTGCCGCTGGGCGCCCAGCGCCGCGTCGCGCAGGGCGATGAGACGCGGGCGCAGGGCGCCGAACATCGCGGTCAGCTGTGCCGCGGTGGCGCCGGGCTCGTATTCGTCGAGGAGCGCATCGTAGGGATCGCCGCCATCCGCCAGCGCATGGGCGGCCTCGCGGGTCAGCGTCACGACCTCTGACAACACAGGAACGAAGGCAACGGCATCCTCGGTCGCGCGGGCGGCGGCCCAGCGTCCCTGCGCCACGCTGGTCACGCGCGCGATGCGCGCGGCCAGGGCGGCGGGGACGCGGCGCGTCCGCTCCCAACTGCGGGTGATATGGCGCAGCTGCGCCGCGGCGATATCATCCTCGGCCTGCGCCCGAGCCAGCCAGTCCCCGATGCGGGGATCGGTGCGGCGGGCGTGAAGCACGGTCTCGATCGCCGCCATCTCCTCGCCGCGCTGGTCGGCGGCGCCGGGCGGCATGACGGTGTCGCGGTCCCACCCGAGGCGGGTGGCGACCTGCGACAGCGCCTCCGTCTCGCGCTGGAAGGCCATGAGGTCGGCATAGGCGCTCATGCCGTGGTCCCCCGGCCGCGCGGGGCGGCGGTCCGGAGCGACTGCGCCGGCGGATAGGCCGCGACGTGGCGGGCGCGCAGGATCAGCACCCACAGCACGACGGCACCGAACTGATGGGTGATCGCCACGTGCCACTGCGCCATGGTCATGACCGCCCCGATGCCCAGTGCGACCTGAACCACCATCATGCCCGCGACGCCGTGGAACGCCGCCCGGATACGCCGGTTGGCGGCGCGCCGCGCCCGCAGCAGAGCGACGATCCCGGCGGCGAAGAGCGCATAGCCCAGCATCCGGTGGTCGAACTGCACGAGGCCCGCATCCTCGAAGAAGTTGCGCCACCACGGCGTCAGCGCGAAGGGCTCTGGCGGAAGGAACCCGCCAGCCATCAGCGGCCAGTCCGGATAGGCCCGCCCGGCATCGATCCCCGCCACCAGTGCGCCGCCGAGGATCTGGACGAAAGCCAGCGCAGCCAGCCCGGTGCCCCAGCGCGTCATGGCTGGATCGCGCCGCCGGCGGGCCTGCATCAGTTCCGCCTCGGTCCGGCGCAGCGACATCACGTACCAGGCGATGAGGCCCAGAATGACGAAGGCCAGCCCCAGGTGCACCGCCAGCCGGTAGGACGCGACGTCCAGCATCGTGCCCTCAAGCCCCGAGGACACCATCCACCACCCGACGAACCCCTGAAGCCCGCCCAGCGCGCCCAGCCCCAGCAGCCGGGCCGTCCACCCGCGCGGGATGCGGCGCAGGGCCAGGAAGCCCACGAAGCCCAACGCCCAGACGAGACCGATCACCCGGCCAAGCTGCCGGTGGCCCCATTCCCACCAGTAGATCGTCTGGAACTCGGCCAGCGTCATTCCGCGGTTCTGCAGCTGGTACTCCGGGATCTGCCTGTAGGCGTCGAGGGCCGCCTGCCAGTCGGCGGCGTTCAGCGGAGGGATGGCCCCGGTCACAGGCGCCCATTCGGTGATCGCGAGGCCACTGTCGGTGAGCCGCGTAAGGCCGCCCACCGCGATCATGACCACGACCAGCGCGAAGAGCGCCATGAGCCACAACGATACCGCCCGGCGCGCCCCGCGCGGTGCGGTGTCGATCATCCCGCCGCGCGGCGGGGCCGGGGTGGCATCACTCTCCCGCACCTCGGCGAAAACGGGTCGTCTGGGGGTGATCTTGCGGCTCATGCGCGCCTCTGTCCGGGGTCCGCGCAACAGGTAGACGCCCTGCACGCCCGCATCAACCGCCCGGGACCGGGCCGGGCGTCGCACCCATTCCGAAGCTCAGCACGCGGGCCTGCCCGCCCGCGAGGCGGATGGCGGCCCGATCCCGTCCGCTTCGCCCGGGCGAGACCGCCCGGCGCATCGCTGCAACTTGACCGCCTATTCGCCCAAGCGTAACAGGGACGCTGCTGGAGGGGTTTAGCTCAGTTGGTAGAGCATCGGTCTCCAAAACCGAGGGTCGTGGGTTCGAGTCCCCCAACCCCTGCCAGCTTCTCTGACATCCATCTTTTCCTCTGCTTGCTGTGCACTGGCGGCGGGGGCGCACAGCGAAGAACCACGGCTTTCCTATAAAGCACCGGTACGCCCCCGCGGGGGCCGGGCAGTCCGCTGTCGGGTCAAAGACAGACAACCTCTGATCCGTTCGCGCTTGCGCAGGTCGAAGAAGCTTTTGACCACGCCATTGTCCAGTGCCCGGCAGTCTATGCGAGGCATGAGCGAAAAGGATGGTAGTTTCCGCGGCGGCCCGTGGCATGTTTGCGGTAGCGAACCCGCAGGAACGCCGGCCAGTCCATGCGGGTGAACCATCGAACTCGCTCTCTCGCCCGGCAGGGTATCCCGCTGCGATGACCCGGGAGGGCGAACGGATCAGCACCTCGGCCTTCGGCATTCTCCGACAGGGCCGCCATGAGGAGCGCTTGTACGACGACGCCGGTCGTCTGGTGGCTCTGCATGGACCAGCCCACCACGCGGCGCGAGATGAAGTCGACGACCACCGCGAGATTGGCGAAGCCCTCTTGCACTCCGAATGTATTCGATCTCACTCGACCATTGTCGATGAACCGATGGCGAACAAGGTCTCGTCCCGGACACGGTCCGGAGCATTTGGATCGAACTGCCGGTCCAAGGTATTGTCGATGACGACCGAAGACCTGCCGCGATATTTGCCGGGTCGGCGCCCGTAGCCGATCTGCCCTTCGATGCCGGCCCGCCGCGTCAGCCGGGCAACCCGGTTCGGGCCGGGTCGCGCCCCGCGTCGTTCCCGCCATGGCCTGCGCCCCTCGACGTCCCTTCCCTCCGTCGCCGGAAACCTACGCCGCGACTTTCCCTGCCACTGGTCTCGATCCTGCGTGCAGTGTCATGCGACACCAGTTATCTGCCCATGTGGTGTCGGGCACCCTTCATCCTGTCCAAAATACTCCCGCCGGAGGCTCCCGTGCCCGCCACTCGCCCGGACGCCCGCGGGGATGACCGGCCCCATGGCGCCCTGACACCCGACTGACGCAAACCGCCCCCTGATATTACGCGACGGATGCCCTATGCTGTGAGTGGACCAGTTCAAGGAGACCGCCATGCCGTCCGCCCCTGCACCCGCCCCCTGCGACCTCTTCGTCATCGGGGGTGGCATCAACGGCACCGGCATCGCCCGCGACGCCCAGGGCCGCGGGCTGAGCGTGGTTCTGGCCGAGATGGGGGATCTGGCCCAGGCGACGTCCAGCGCGTCCACAAAACTCTTCCACGGCGGGCTGCGCTACCTCGAGTTCTTCGAGGTGGGGCTGGTGAAGAAGGCCCTGGTCGAGCGCGAGGTCCTGCTGCGCGCCATGCCGCACATCAGCTGGCCCATGCGGTTCGTCCTGCCGGTCAGCCCCGACATGCGGTTCGAGGGCGACACGCCGACCTCGCGCCTGCTCACACGGACGATGCCATGGATGAAGGGGCGTCGCCCCGACTGGCTGATCCGCTTCGGCCTCTTTCTCTACGACAGCCTCGGGGGGCGCAAGATCCTGCCGGCGACGCGGACGCTCGACCTGCGCCGCACTCCAGAGGGCGCGCCCATCGTCGACAAGTTCAAGAAGGCCTATGAATATTCCGATTGCTGGGTCGAGGATGCGCGCCTCGTCGTGCTGAACGCCCGCGACGCCGAGGATCGCGGCGCGCGTGTCCTGACCCGAACCAAGGTGGTCAGCGCGCATCGGAGCGAGGGCCTCTGGCACGTCACGGTCGAGGACGACACCGGCGCGCAGGAGATCGTGACGGCGCGTGGCCTCGTGAACGCGGGCGGCCCATGGGTGGGCGACGTGATCCGCAACACCGTCCGCATCAATTCGACCGAGGGCGTACGTCTTGTGCGCGGCAGCCACATCGTGACCCGCAGCCTCTTCGACCACGGCAAGGCCTATTTCTTCCAGGGCGAGGACGGACGCATCGTCTTCGCGATCCCCTACGAGACCGACTTCACCCTGATCGGCACCACCGACAAGGACCATCAGGACGATCCCAAGACTGCCCGCTGCACCGACGAGGAGGCGGACTACCTCTGCGCCTTTGCCTCGAAATACTTCAAGAAGCCGGTGACGCGCGACGACGTAGTCTGGACCTATTCCGGCGTCCGCCCCCTCTACGACGACGGGGCGAAATCGGCGACGGCGGCGACCCGCGACTACGTGCTGTCGCTGGACGCCGGCCCGGCGACGGACGGCGGCCCGGGCAGCGAGCCGCCGCTGCTGAACGTGTTCGGCGGCAAGATCACCACCTACCGCAAGCTGGCCGAACAGGCGCTGGCCAAGCTGCGCCCGTTCTATCCCGCGATGAGTTCCGACTGGACCGCCGGCGTCGCCATGCCGGGCGGCGACTTCGCCGTGTCCGGCGTCGGCCGCCTGATCGAGGGGCTGCAGGCCGACTTTCCCTTCCTCACCGACTACCACGCCCGCCGGCTGATCCGCGCCTACGGGACCGATGCCCGCCACATCCTGGGCGAAGCCACGTCGCTGGAGGACATGGGCCGCGACTTCGGCGCCACGCTGACCGAAGCCGAGATCCGCTGGATGATGGAGCGCGAGTACGCCCGCACCGCAGAGGATGCGGTCTGGCGGCGCACCAAGCAGGGCCTGCGCATGGGAGACGATCAGATCGCCGCTCTGGACGTCTGGATGGCGTCCGCACGCCCCGCATCGCGCGCCGCGGCCGAGTAGCCCGGCCTTGCGTCGGGCGGCAATCTGCCCGACCCTCCCCCGCGTAATGGCCCACGGAGACCCGATGCTCGACCCGCGATGGTACTATGCCGAGGACGGTGCCGAGCGCGGCCCCGTCGACCAGACGGTGTTCGACGACCTGATCGAGAGCGGTGAGGTTGGACCCGACACCCTGGTCTGGCGCGAAGGGATGTCCAGGTGGCGCCCGGCCCGGGATGAACTGCCGGTGCTGGGCGCTCAGTCGCGCCCGCCGCCGCCGCTGGGTGGCCACATGGCCGCGGGTGTCGTGGCGCAGGGGGACGGTGGCCCGGCGCGGCGGGGGGACACGACCTTCGTGGCCTGCGTGCGACAGGGCTGGACGCGCTACGCCGAATTCCGCGGCAGGTCGAACCGGGCCGAATTCTGGTGGCTGTCGCTGGCTCTCGTCATCGCCGGGCTTCTTGTCGGCTCTGCGGACGCCGCGATCTTCGGCGGCAACGCGATGGATACCGGGCCCCTCGGGATCGTCTGGTCGCTGGCCACTCTGATCCCGTCGCTTGCGGTGGGCATCCGCCGTTTGCACGATACCGGGCGGACTGGCTGGTGGATGCTCCTCGTGCTCGTACCCGTGATCGGATGGGTGATCCTGCTGATACTGTTCTGCCTGCCCGGCGAGCCGCAGCGCAACGCCTGGGGGTGAGGCCGGCCCCGGCCACCCGGCCTCCAAAAGGCAGGCTGGCAGACGCCCGGCCGGCGCATGCCCGGTTCAGCCAGCTCGGGAATTGAGAAGGAACGCGTATGACCCATATCCTCGCCATCGACCAAGGCACCACGTCCAGCCGCGCGATCGTCTTCGACGCCGACATGACAGTCGTTGCCCAGGCGCAGGAGGAGTTTCCACAGCATTACCCCGCCAGCGGCTGGGTCGAGCACGACCCGTCCGACCTGTGGTCCACGACCGCCGGAACATGCCGCGCCGCCATCGAGAAGGCCGGCATCGACGCCTCGGCCATCGCCGCCATCGGCATCACCAATCAGCGCGAGACGGTCGTGGTCTGGGACCGCGACACCGGCAAGCCGATCCACAACGCCATCGTCTGGCAGGACCGGCGCACGGCCTCCATCTGCGACGACCTGAGGGGCGCCGGGCACGAGGACATGGTGACCGCACGCACCGGGCTTCTCCTCGACCCCTACTTCTCGGCCACCAAGCTGAAGTGGATCCTCGATCACGTCGACGGCGCGCGCGACCGGGCCCGGGCGGGCGAACTGCTGTTCGGCACCGTGGACAGCTATCTGATCTGGAAGCTGACGGGCGGGGCGCGGCACGTGACCGACGCGACCAATGCCTGCCGCACCATGCTCTACGATATCCACAAGGGCCGCTGGTCGACCTCCATCGCCGGCCTTCTCGACATCCCCATGGAGATGCTGCCGGAGGTGATGGACTGCGCGGCCGACTTCGGCACGACCCGCGCCGACCTCTTCGGGCGCGAAATTCCGATCCTGGGCGTTGCGGGCGACCAGCAGGCGGCGACGGTGGGGCAGGCCTGCTTTGCCCCCGGCATGCTGAAGTCGACCTACGGGACGGGGTGTTTCGCGCTGCTGAACACCGGGGCGCGGCCCGTGACTTCCGGCCACCGCCTGCTGACGACCGTGGCCTACCAACTGGACGGCGTGCCGACCTATGCGCTGGAGGGGTCGATCTTCATCGCGGGCGCCGTCGTGCAATGGCTGCGCGACGGACTGCAGATCATCCGCACCGCCGCCGAAACGCAGCCCTTGGCCGAACGCGCCGATCCCGGCCAGGAGGTGATCCTCGTCCCCGCCTTCACCGGTCTCGGCGCGCCCTACTGGAACGCAGAGTGCCGGGGCGCCATCTACGGGCTGACGCGCAATTCCGGCCCGGCGGAACTGGCGCGCGCCGCGCTGGAATCGGTAGGGTTCCAGACCCGCGACCTTCTGGACGCGATGCGCGCCGACTGGGCGGAGGGCGATGCCGGGAAGGCCGAGATCGCGACCCTGCGGGTCGACGGCGGGATGAGCGCCAGCGACTGGGCCATGCAGTTCCTCAGCGACATCATCGGCGCGCCGGTCGACCGGCCCAGGGTGCTGGAGACGACGGCGCTGGGAGCCGCCTGGCTGGCGGGCATGCGGGCCGGGCTCTATCCCGACCAGGCCGGTTTTGCCGAACGCTGGGCGCTGGACCGACAGTTCGCCCCGGCCATGCAGGACGACGAGCGGGACCGCCGCTACGAGGGCTGGCGCCGCGCCGTCCGGGCGACGCTGAACGTCTGACCGGCGGTTCCGTCGAAGGTCCGTTCTGCCGCCACCTGCCGGCGGCCGATACCGCGCCGGCCGATGCCGCACCGGGGGCCGCCCGTTCGATGCGCGCTCCGGACTGCTCGACGAACGGCTGACGCTGCCACGAACGACACCGACACGCCCGGCGATCCCCGGCCCTCGACCGCTATGGCCGTGGCGCGATGGCAACGGGCGGGGCAGGGGCGCGCCGGCTCAGGCGGCGAGCCGGGTCTGCGCACATGCCTCACGGGTTCCGGGCCGACGCTCCCACGGATGATCGAACCCGACCCCTGTCGCGTCCGTCAGGGGCACGCCGGGATCGAGGACCGGTGCCCATCCGGCATGGTTCACGGTGACCGATGTCCCGTCGTCGGCATCCATGAACAGGATCTGGACCCGGCCGCACGGCGCGTCACCGTGCAGGTCGAGGACGATTCGCCGGCCGTCCTCCCATGCCGCCACCTCGGCGACGGGGACCTCCCCCGCATCGTCCTCGCGCCACAGATGCCCACCGGTCCGGCCGTCCAGCCGCCATGCGGCGGCCGTGTCGGGGCACCCTTCCTGCCGGCGGGCACCGGGCCACCAGGCGCCGATCCTGCCCGCGAGAAGAGTGAATGCCGCGGCGCGCTCCAGCGGGATGCGGACCGTCCTCTCGATCGGGGCCGTCGGCGCCTGCGTCATGTCGTCTTCCTTTCGGATGGTGTGGGTCCGTGGGTGACGGCCGCGCGCTCCATGTCCCTCAACGCGTCCTCCCACAGGGTATCGAGCCAGCGCCGAAGCTCGGCCAGACCGTGCGGCGAGATCGCGTAGAGGCGGCGCGCGCCGTCGGGCGTGGCCACGACCAGGCCCGCGGCGCCGAGAACGCGCAGGTGCTGCGACACCGCCGGGCGGCTGACGGGGACGTGGCGCGCAAGGTCGCAGACCGGCATCGCGCCGCCGCGCAGCGCCTCGACCAGGGCGCGCCGCGTCGGATCCGCGAGCGCGGCCATTGCATCTTCGTAACCCATGACTTACCGTTAGTGCGCACTTACTGCGTGTGTCAATCGTGCAGGACCCGCCCGACGTAAACCTTTCGTTCATAACGGTGGTCCATGACTGGCGGGCCATCGGACCGGCCGCCCGCCCGGGTCGCCGCCCTTGCGGCCCCATGGGCCCACAACTAGAAACGGACGATCCCGTGCGCGGACCACGTCCCAGGGGGCCGCGCCAGACGTCCCGAACAACGCCACACACGACCGAAAGCCGAGGCAGACCATGCATGATCCGATGCCCCACCAGATGAACCTTGTCCCCATGGTGGTCGAACAGACCAGCCGCGGCGAACGCGCCTACGACATATTCTCGCGCCTGCTGAAGGAGCGGATCGTTTTCATCAACGGCCCGATCCATGACGGGATGAGCCATCTGATCGTCGCGCAGCTCCTGCATCTGGAGGCGGAGAACCCGAAGAAGGACATCAGCATGTACATCAACTGCCCCGGCGGCAGCGTGGTGGCGGGGATGTCGATCTACGACACGATGCAGTACATCCGTCCCAAGGTCTCGACGCTGGTGTGCGGGCTCGCGGCCTCCATGGGGTCGGTGATCGCGGTGGGCGGCGAGAAGGGGATGCGCTTCGCGCTGCCCAATGCCGAGATCATGGTCCACCAGCCGTCGGGCGGCATGCAGGGCACCGCGGCCGACATCCTGATCTCGGCCAAGTCGATCGAACAGACGCGCGAGCGTCTCTATCACCTCTACGTCAAGCATACCGGGCAAAGCTACGAAACGGTGCAGCAGGCGCTGGACCGCGACAAGTGGATGATGCCGCCAGAGGCCAAGGAGTGGGGCCATATCGACGAGATCGTTGAGAACCGGCCCAAGGAAGACGGCGACTGACTGATCCCGCGGACGCGGGGCCGGGACGGCGGGCGGGCTTTTGACGTTGTGCCCCCAAACCCGCTGTCCTAGGCTGAGGCCGGTCACCGGGCAAGGGCCTGGTCCGGGCCGCAGACACGGATGCGGACCGCCCGTCGGGGCGATGCGCGGCACGATGTGACACCGGTCCAAGGGGGCCGGAAAAGTCGGGTGACACGCCCGGGAGGATCTGAGATGGCGACGAATTCCGGCGACGGCAAGAACACGCTCTACTGCTCATTCTGCGGCAAGTCCCAGCACGAAGTCCGCAAGCTGATCGCCGGGCCGACCGTGTTCATCTGCGACGAATGCGTCGAGCTCTGCATGGACATCATCCGCGAAGAGACGAAGACGGCGGGGCTCAAGTCGGGCGATGGCGTGCCCACCCCGCGCGAGATCTGCGACGTGCTGGACGACTACGTGATCGGACAGATGCATGCCAAGCGCGTGCTTTCCGTCGCGGTGCACAACCACTACAAGCGGCTGAACCACGCCGGGAAGTCCGACATCGAGCTGGCGAAGTCGAACATCCTGCTGATCGGACCCACCGGCTGCGGCAAGACGCTGCTGGCGCAGACGCTGGCACGCATCCTCGACGTCCCCTTCACCATGGCCGACGCGACCACCCTGACGGAGGCGGGCTACGTCGGCGAGGACGTCGAGAACATCATCCTCAAGCTGCTCCAGGCCTCGGAATACAACGTCGAGCGCGCGCAGCGCGGCATCGTCTACATCGACGAGGTCGACAAGATCACCCGCAAGTCCGACAACCCGTCGATCACCCGCGACGTGTCGGGCGAGGGCGTGCAGCAGGCGCTGCTGAAGATCATGGAGGGCACCGTCGCCTCGGTGCCGCCTCAGGGCGGGCGCAAGCACCCCCAGCAGGAGTTCCTGCAGGTCGACACCACCAACATCCTCTTCATCTGCGGCGGCGCCTTCGCCGGTCTGGAGAAGATCATCGCGCAGCGCGGCAAGGGCTCGGGCATCGGCTTCGGCGCCGAGGTCCGCGACAACGACAGCCGCGGCGTGGGCGAGCAGCTGGGCGCGCTCGAACCCGAGGACCTGCTCAAGTTCGGCCTCATCCCCGAGTTCGTCGGCCGACTGCCCGTCATCGCCACGCTGACCGACCTTGACGAGGACGCGCTTGTCACCATCCTCACACAGCCCAAGAACGCCCTGGTCAAGCAGTACCAGCGCCTGTTCGAGCTCGAGGACACCGCCCTGACCTTCACCGAGGACGCGCTGGCCTCCATCGCCAAGCGCGCCATCGCCCGCAAGACCGGCGCGCGGGGCCTGCGGTCGATCATGGAGGACATCCTGCTCGACACGATGTTCGACCTGCCCGGCCAGAGCTCGGTCCACGAGGTCGTCGTCAACGACGAGGCCGTCAACTCGGACGCTTCGCCGCTGATGATCCATGCCGATCCCAAGAAGGAATCCGCCAGCGCGGGCTGACGGACGCTGGCGATGATCCGGCGCATATCCTCGGGCGGCGTCTACGAAGCACGGATCGGCTATAGCCGGGCCGTGGTCTGCGATGGTCTCGTGCATGTCTCCGGCACGGTGGCCGCCGGCCCTGACGTTCCGGAAGGCGTCGTGGAACAGTGCCGTTCGGCGTTGACTGTCATAGGTGCGGCATTGGCGCAGGCGGGTAGCGGGTTCAGCGATGTCCTTCGCGTCACCTACATATTTCCCGATCCGGGGGATTTCGAACCGTGCTGGCCGCTGCTGCGTGAAGCGTTCGGCGACCACCCTCCGGCGGCGACGATGCTGTCGGCGCGCCTCATCGATCCGAAGTTCCGCATCGAGATCGAAGTGACCGCACGGGTGCCTCCCGCGACCCGAGCGGACCGAACCACGTAACGCACTGGACCTCCCGCCCCGCGCGGGGCATATGCTGCGCAGCCTGCACCGGGGGACGACATGGCCATACTCGAAAAGGTTCTGCGCGTCTTTACCTGGTGGAACGGGCAGACGCTGAACACGCAGCTCTGGACCTGGCGCAAGGGCACAGAGGTCGGGCGGGACGAGATCGGCAACATCTACTACACCAATGCGGACAAGTCGCGCCGCTGGGTGATCTTCAACGGCGAGGCGGAGGCCAGCCGCATCGCGCCCGAATGGCACGGCTGGCTGCACCACACCTGGGACGAGACGCCGGTGGTCCGGCCGCTGATCCATCAACAGTGGGAGCAGCCGCACATCCCCAACCTCACCGGCACGCCCGGCGCCTATGCGCCGGCCGGATCGCTGCGCCGCGCGACGCCGGAGGTCCGCAAGGACTACGAGGCCTGGTCGCCCGAATGAAGCCGGCGGTGACCCTGGCACTGTGGGCGGCGGTGTCGGGGATGCCGGCGTCCGCGCAGGATACGACGCCCGGGGGCACCGCCGAAGCTACGGGCGCCGTCCTGCGCAGCCTCGACAAGTTGGGGGGCGAGGTCCTCGATATGGAAATCCGCGTCGGCGAAACTCTGGCCCTGGGGCGGTTGCAGGTGACGCTGGGCGACTGCCGCTACCCGGCGAACAACCCCGCCGGCGATGCCTATGCCTATGTCGTCATCCGCAACGCCGGGGTGGACGCCCCGGCCTTCGCGGGCTGGATGATCGCATCGTCTCCGGCGCTGAGCGCCCTCGACCACGCGCGCTACGACGTGTGGGTCATGCGCTGCATCGCCTGATCCAGCGGTGGCATCTGGGGCGGTCCGGTGAAGTCGGCGCGCTTCTGAAGGGCCTGACCCAGCAAGGCGCGGTAGGCGGCGCGCGACACCTCCACGCCGCCCAGCGACGCCAGATGAGGCGTGAGGAACTGCGTGTCGAAAAGGGTGAACCCCCCCTGTCGCAGTCGGTCCACCAGATAGAAAAGCGCGATCTTCGACCCGTCCGCCCGCCGCGAGAACATGCTTTCGCCGAAAAACGCCGCCCCGATCGCGATGCCGTAGACACCTCCCACCAGTGCGCCGCCCGCCCGCACCTCCAGCGAATGGGCGTGACCGCTACGGTGAAGCGACCGGCACAGCGAAGCGATGGTGTCGTTGATCCATGTCTCGTCGCGTTCGGCGCAGCCATCCAGCACCCCGTCGAAATCGCTGTTGACCGTCACCTCGTGGCCGCCGCGCCTGAGCCGGCGGCGCAGCGAGCGGGAGGTATGAAACCCGTCCAGCGGCAGGATCCCGCGCCGTCTTGGGTCCAGCCAGAAGATCTCGGGGTCGTCACGGGCCTCGGCCATCGGAAAGATGCCCGAGGCATAGGCGCGCAACAGGATGTCGGGCGACAACGTCTGCGCCGGGGACGCCATGGGCCCGTCGTCCGTCAGGCCAGGTTCGTCTCGAGCCACCGCTCCAGCCAGTGGATGTCGTAGGTGCCACGCCGGACGTCCGGGTCCTGCAACAGAGCGCGAAAGAGCGGTAGCGTCGTGTCCACCCCGTCCACGATCAGCTCTCCCAGCGCGCGGTCCAGCCGGGCCAGCGCCTCGTCGCGGTCGCGGCCGTGCACGATCAGCTTGCCGATAAGGCTGTCGTAATAGGGCGGGATCCGGTAGCCGTCATAGAGCGCGCTGTCCATCCGCACGCCAAGCCCGCCCGGCGCGTGATACTGAGTTATCCGTCCGGGCGAGGGCGAGAACTGCGGCAGTTTCTCGGCGTTGATGCGTACCTCGATGGCATGGCCGTGCGGCTTGAGGTCGGC
Source organism: uncultured Alphaproteobacteria bacterium (assembly GCA_963722905.1). Lineage (GTDB taxonomy): Bacteria > Pseudomonadota > Alphaproteobacteria > Rhodobacterales > Rhodobacteraceae > CAVROT01. Next base: position 232,497 of record CAVROT010000015.1, read on the forward strand.
CTGCGCGAAATCCATCGGCAGCCCCGCCGCCACGCGGATCTGCTCGCGCACCAGATCGACGCCGTAGACCGCCTCGGTCACCGGGTGCTCGACCTGGAGGCGCGTGTTCATCTCGATGAAGTAGAACGCGCCGTCCTCGTATAGGAACTCGATCGTCCCGGCGCCGGCATAGCCGATCTTGGCGATCGCGTCGGCGCAGGTCCGGCCGATGCGCGCCCGCTCTTCAGGGGTGATGGTCGGACCGGGCGCCTCCTCGAGCACCTTCTGGTGGCGGCGCTGGAGCGAACAGTCCCGTTCGCCCAGATGCACGGCGCCGCCGCGCCCGTCGCCGAAGACCTGCACCTCGATATGGCGGGGCGTCGCGAGATACTTTTCAAGATAGACCTCGTCGTTGCCGAAAGCGGCCAGACCCTCGGCCCGCGCGGTGTGGAAGGCGCTCTGCAGGTCGCCCGGGGTGCGCGCCAGCTTCATGCCGCGCCCCCCTCCGCCCGCCGTCGCCTTGACGATCAGGGGAAATCCGATTTCCTCGCCCAGCCGGTGCGCCGTTTCCAGATCGGGCACGCCGCCCTTCGATCCCGGGACGCACGGAACGCCCAACGCACGCATCGTCTCCTTGGCGGTGATCTTGTCGCCCATCGTGCGGATATGTGCGGCCGTCGGTCCGATGAAGGTGAGATTGTGATCCTCGACGATCTGCACGAAGGCGGCGTTCTCGCTGAGAAAGCCGTAGCCGGGATGGATCGCCTGCGCGCCGGTGATCTCGCAGGCCGAGATGATGCCTGGGACGCTCAGATAGCTCTGCGACGCGGAGGGCGGGCCGATGCAGACGCTTTCGTCGGCCATGCGCACGTGCATGGCGTCGGCGTCGGCGGTCGAATGCACGGCGACCGAGGCAATGCCCATCTCTCTGGCGGCCCGGATGACGCGCAGAGCGATCTCGCCCCGGTTCGCGATGAGAATCTTGTCGAACATGCGCGCCGGCCTATTCGACGATCATCAGGGGGGCGCCGAACTCGACCGGTGCGCCGTCCTCGATGAGGACACGGCGGACGGTGCCGGAGTGGGGGGCGGGAATATGGTTCATCGTCTTCATCGCCTCGATGATCAGCAGCGTCTGCCCTTCGCTGACCGGGTCTCCGGTCTTGACGAATGCCGTGCCGCCGGGCTCGGCCGACAGGTAGGCGGTGCCGACCATCGGCGAGGTGACGGCGCCCGGATGGCTGGCGGGATCGTCCGGCGGGGCCGCCGCTGGCGTGGCGGACGGCGCCTGCGGTGCCGGCAGCGCCGTGGCCGGGGCGGGGGCATGGGTTGGGGCGGCAGCGGCCGCGTGCGCCGGCGCCGCGCGGACGACTCGCACGTCGAGGCTGTCGTCCTCGGCATAGTCCCGCTTCACGCGCAGTTCGGTCAGATCGTTCTCGTTGAGCAGTTCGGCAAGGGCCCGGATGAACGCGACGTCGGTATCCGTAGGGTTGTCTGTCATGCCGTCCTCGACCGTTGCGACCGGCGGTTCTGCCCGCGCCTGTTCCCATAGCGTATAGGCCAGTGATTCTGGCGAGGAAAGCCGTTGACGGTCTGCCCGGGTCCGGGCGTGGCGGCCGTGTCATTCGCGGTTGCCAATGGACGGCTCTGCGTCGATCCTGTGCGCCGGACGCGACGACACGGACGCCAGCGGAGGACACGATGGGCAACGACACGATGACGCCGGGCATCCATGCGGGCCGCCTGCGCGCCGGGGACTACGTACGCAACTTCTCGGATCTCTACCCGCCGCTCGGCCCGCACGAGGCGGCCGTCGCGGCCGACCGCTGTTATTTCTGCTACGATGCGCCCTGCATCGCGGCCTGCCCGACCGAGATCGACATCCCGCTCTTCATCCGCCAGATCGCCACCGGTGCGGTCGGGGCCGCGGGGCGCACGATCTTCGACCAGAACATACTGGGGGGCATGTGCGCGCGCGTCTGCCCGACCGAGACCTTGTGCGAAGAAGCCTGCGTGCGCGAGGCTGCCGAGGGCGCGCCGGTGCAGATCGGCAGGCTTCAGCGCCACGCGACGGATGCGGTGATGGCCGAGCCTGCGCATCCCTACGTCCGCGCCGCGCCGACGGGACGGAGCGTCGCGGTGGTAGGTGCGGGGCCGGCGGGCCTGGCCTGCGCGCACCGGCTGTCGATGCTGGGCCACGCGGTGACGATCCACGACGCCCGCGCGAAGCCCGGCGGCCTGAACGAATTCGGCATCGCGAGCTACAAGACGCCCGGCGGCTTCGCGCAGGATGAAGTGGACTGGCTGCTGTCGATCGGCGGGATCGAGATGCGGCTGGGCTCCGCCATGGGGCGCGACGTGACTCTGGACGACCTCGCCTATGCGCATGACGCCGTATTCCTCGCCGTCGGCCTTGGCGGCGTCAAGGCGCTGGGTGCGCCTGGCGAGGACCGGTCCGGAGTACACGACGCCGTCGACTTCATCGCCGCGCTGCGCCAGGCGGACGACATGGCGACCCTGCCGGTGGGTCGCGACGTCGTGGTGATCGGCGGCGGCATGACGGCGGTCGACGCGGCGGTACAGGCGCGTCTGCTGGGGGCCGGCAACGTGACCATCGCCTACCGACGCGGCCGCGACCGGATGTCGGCCTCGGACCACGAGCTGGACACGGCGGCGTCGCGCGGGGTGCGGATCGTCACCGACGCGCAGCCCGTCGCGATCCACGGTAACGGTGCCGCGCGCGAAGTGGAGTTCGCCTATGTCCGCGACGGTGCGGACGGTCCCGAACCCACCGGCGAGACGTTCCGCCTGCCCGCCGATCAGGTCTTCAAGGCCATCGGGCAGGGCATGGCTGGCGCGCCCGCGGCGCTGGACCTCGACCGGGGCCGCATCGCCGTCACCGGCGCCGGCCGTACCTCGCGGCCCGGCGTCTGGGCCGGCGGCGACTGCGCGGCGGCGGGCGACGACCTGACAGTGACGGCAGTGGCGCAGGGCCGCGACGCCGCGATGGACATCCACGCCGCAATGGCCGGAGCCCTCGGGCAACCGGTGGCGCAGCCGGGCCGTGACCCGGCCTGAGGAGGACACCCAATGGCCGACCTGACCACGAACTTCGCGGGCATCCGCTCTCCCAACCCGTTCTGGCTGGCCTCGGCGCCGCCGACCGACAAGGAATACAACGTCCGCCGCGCTTTTGCCGCCGGCTGGGGCGGCGTCGTGTGGAAGACGCTGGGCCTCGATCCGCATGTCGTGAACGTCAACGGCCCACGCTACGGCGTCGTCCACGGCGCCGACCGGCAGGTGCTGGGCCTGAACAACATCGAGCTCATCACCGACCGTCCGCTGGAGGTGAACCTGCGCGAGATCGCGGCGGTCAAGCGGGATTGGCCCGACCGCGCCATGATCGTTTCGCTGATGGTCCCTTGCGAGGAATGGGCGTGGAAGGAGATCCTGCCACGCGTCGAGGCGACGGGCGCCGACGCGGTCGAGCTGAATTTCGGCTGCCCGCACGGCATGTCCGAACGCGGCATGGGCAGCGCCGTGGGGCAGGTGCCCGAGTACATCGAGATGGTGACGCGCTGGTGCAAGGCGCACACCCGGATGCCGGTGCTGGTGAAGCTGACGCCGAACATCGCCGACATCCGCATGCCGGCCCGCGCCGCCCATGCGGGCGGAGCCGATGCGGTGAGCCTGATCAACACGATCAACTCGATTACCGCCGTCGACCTCGACGACATGTGCCCCGAGCCCAAGATCGACGGCAAGGGATCGCATGGCGGCTATTGCGGCCCGGCGGTGAAGCCGATCGCCCTGAACATGGTGGCCGAGATCGCCCGGGATGCGCAGACCCGCGGCCTGCCCATCAGCGGCATCGGCGGCATCACCACATGGCGCGATGCCGCCGAGTTCATGGCGCTGGGTGCCGGATCGGTGCAGGTCTGCACGGCGGCAATGACCTACGGCTTCAGGATCGTCGAAGAGATGGCGACCGGCCTGTCGTCCTGGATGGAGGCGAAGGGGTACGCGTCACTTGACGACCTGGTCGGCCGCGCGGTCCCGAACGTGACCGACTGGCAGCATTTGAACCTTGAGTACGTCACCAAGGCGCGGATCGACCCGGCGTCCTGCATCAAGTGCGGCCGTTGCTATGCCGCGTGCGAGGACACGTCGCATCAGGCCATCGCCATGCTGCCCGGACGGGTGTTCGAGGTGATCGATGCGGAGTGCGTGGCCTGCAACCTCTGCGTCAACGTCTGCCCCGTGGAGGACTGCATCACCATGGAAAGGCTGGAGGCCGGCATGGTGGACGCCCGGACCGGCCGTGTCGTGACCGATACGCCGGCCAACTGGACGACTCATCCGAACAATCCGGCAGCCGCCGCCGGCGGGTGATCGCGGGCGGCAACCCGGGGATCGCCGTGCCGTGGTCAGCGCCGCAGGTCGACGTCGCGGAGCGGGACCTTCGCGGGCGTGTCCTGAACCGCGTCCAGACCCGGAGCCGCCGGGGTCGCGACGTCGTCTCCCGGGATCCGCGCCTCGCCGGCAGCGGCCGCCGTTTCGGTGCCGGCCTCGGTTGCGGGGCGGGACGGCAAGGGACGTTCGGGCACCTCGACCGATCCGCGCTGGGCCTGCAACCGTTCCAGCGGCGTTGCGGCGAAGGTGGGCCGCGGCCCCGTCGGGATGCGCGGGTTCGATGCCGCCTCGCCCGGGGCACCGTGAGACAGGGGCGCTGCCGGTATATAGGGCTCTGTCCGCCGGGCCGCCGCACCACCTTGCGACAGTGCCGGCGTCGTCAGCAGCGTCGGAAATCCGCTGATCGTCGTAATCATGTCCTCCACTCCCTTTCGAGTTCGACGAACAAGGATTCGCATACGAAAGTTGACGAAGGCCTAACCCTTATCGCCGTAATTCCGACAATCCGCGGCGATTGACGCCCCTTGGCGGCTGTCCTAGCTTCGGTTCGGCCGCGCGGGCGGCCGCCGGTCCCCCGGGATGTCCGCCCGCGCGCTTGTGTCCGTCCGCTCGGGGACCGTGCATCAGGAGGTTCGCGATGGCCGCTACCGGCGGGAACATGAAGATCGACGGCGCCAGACTGTGGTCCTCCCTCATGGAGATGGCACGCGTCGGCCCCGGCGTCGCCGGAGGCAACAACCGCCAGACGTTGACCGACGCCGATGCCGAGGGGCGCGCCCTGTTCCAGAGCTGGGCCGAGGACGCGGGATGCACCATGGGGCTGGATCGCATGGGCAACATGTTCGCCATGCGGCCCGGCACCGACCCCGAGGCCCTGCCGGTCTACGTCGGCAGCCATCTCGACACCCAGCCCACGGGGGGCAAGTACGACGGCGTGCTGGGTGTCCTCGGCGGGCTCGAGATCGTGCGCACGCTGAACGACCTCGGGATCCGTACCCGCCACCCCATCGTCGTCACCAACTTCACCAACGAGGAGGGTACGCGGTTTGCCCCCGCGATGCTGGCCTCCGGCGTCTTCGCCGGCATCCATACCGAAGACTGGGCCGACGCCCGCACGGACGCCAGCGGCGCGACCTTCGGCGACGAGCTGGACCGCATCGGCTGGCGCGGCGACGAGATGCCCGGTGCCCGCAAGATGCACGCCTTCTTCGAGCTGCACATCGAGCAGGGCCCGATCCTCGAGGCCGCGGGCAAGTCCGTCGGCATCGTCACGCACGGCCAGGGGCTGAGCTGGACGCAGATCACCGTCACCGGCCGCGACAGCCATACCGGATCGACGCCGATGCCCATGCGCCGCGACGCGGGCCTCGCCATGGCGCGCATCATCGACGCGGTCGAGGGGATCGCGCTGTCGCACGCGCCGCATGCCGTGGGGGCGGCGGGGCATATCGAGGTCTTCCCGAACTCGCGCAACGTCATCCCCGGGCGCGCGGTCTTCACCATCGACCTGCGTTCGCCCGACAAGGGCGTCATCGCCGACATGCGCGCGCAGCTCGCGGCCGAGGCTCGCCGCATCTGCGACGCCGCCGGGCTGGAGGTCGCGCTGGAAGAGGTCGGTGGCTTCGATCCGGTCGCCTTCGATCAGGGCTGCTGCGACGCCCTGCGCCGCGCGGCCGAAAGGCTGGGCCATGCGCACATGGACATCGTCTCCGGCGCCGGCCACGACGCCTGCTGGATCGCCCGCGTGGCGCCCACGGCCATGGTCATGTGCCCCTGCGTCGATGGGCTGAGCCACAACGAGGCCGAGGAGATCACCCAGGACTGGGCCGCGGCTGGCGCCGATGTCCTGCTGCATGCCGTCGTGGAGACGGCCGTCATATCCGATCAGGAGACCGCGACATGAGACCATCACTGCCGGCCCTCGCAGGCCTCGCCATGGCGGCGCTGGCCGGCTGCGAGATGCCCAACGCCACGGACGAAACCGGCCTGCTGCGCAATATCTCGCCACAGGCGCTGGCGGCGCTGCCGTCGGGCATCGACCCCCGCTTCCTGATCCGTGACGGCAACGGCTGCTACGGCGTCGCGCTGGAGGTGACAGAGCCGCCGTCGGGCATCGCGCTGATGGACGCGGCGGGCCAACCGGTCTGCGACGCCTGACCGCTGGCGATCCATCGCGGGCGGCTCCCGGGCCGGGCCACTTCGACACGAGGACATGAGGAACAGGGGCGCGCCATGAGCACGGTCATCAGGAACGGAACCGTCGTCACCGCCGACCGCCAGTGGAAGGCGGACGTGTTGATCGAGGGCGAGACCATCGCCGCCATCGGCGATGGCCTGACCGGCGACGAGACCATCGACGCCACGGACGCCTACGTCATTCCGGGCGGCATCGACCCGCACACCCACCTCGAAATGCCGTTCATGGGCACGACCGCCGCCGAGACCTTCGAATCCGGCACCTTCGCCGCCGCCGCTGGCGGTACGACGATGCTGGTCGACTTCGTGCTGCCGGGAGAGGACGGGCTCCTGGCCGCGGTCGACGACTGGGACGCCAAGTCGAAGGACCGGATCTGCACCGACATCTCCTACCACATGGCGATCACCGGCTGGTCCCGGGCGATCTGGGAAGAGATGGAGGCCGTGGTGAAGGACCGCGGCATCAACACGTTCAAGCACTTCATGGCCTACAAGGGCGCGCTGATGGTGGAGGACGACGAGATGTTCGCCTCCTTCACCCGTTGCGCCGAACTGGGCGCCCTGCCGCTGGTCCATGCGGAGAACGGCGACGTCGTGGCGGCGTTGCAGGAGAAGTATCTGGGCCTCGGCGTCACCGGCCCCGAGGGTCACGCCTATTCGCGCCCGCCCGAGGTCGAGGGCGAGGCGGCGAACCGCGCCATCATGATCGCCGACGCCGCGGCGGACGCCGCTCTACATCGTGCACGTCTCCTGCGAACAGGCGCACGAGGCCATCCGCCGCGCCCGGCAGAAGGGCATGCGCGTCTACGGCGAGCCGCTGATCCAGCACCTCACGCTCGACGAGTTCGAGTACTTCGACAGGACTGGCAGTACGCGGCGCGGCGGGTGATGTCCCCGCCCTTCCGGGACAAGAAGCACCAGGACAGCCTCTGGGCAGGGCTGGCGAGCGGTTCGCTCCACGTCGTCGCCACCGACCATGCGGCGTTCTCCGACGAGCAGAAGCGGATGGGCGTGGACGACTTCACACGCATCCCCAACGGTACCGGCGGCCTCGAGGAGCGGATGGCGATGCTCTGGACGAAGGGCGTCGACACGGGCCGCCTGACCCCCGAGGAGTTCGTCGCGGTGACCACCACCAACATCGCGAAGATCCTCAACATCTACCCGACGAAGGGCGCGATCACGGTCGGCGGCGACGCAGACGTGGTGGTCTGGGACCCGTCGATCACGCGGACCGTGTCGGTCGCCAGCCAGAAGTCGATCATCGACTACAACGTGTTCGAGGGCATGGAACTGACCGCCGCGCCGAGGTTCACCCTGTCGCGCGGCGAGGTGATCTGGGCGCATGGCCAGAACTCGCAGCCGCGGCCGGGGCGGGGACGGTTCGTGCGGCGCCCGCCGTTCGCCGAGCGCTTCGACGGCGCTGGTCAAGTGGAAGTCGCTGAACTCGCCGCGGAAGGTGGAGCGGGATGCGCGGAATATTCCGGCGGGGGTTTAGCTGGCTTATGTAGATGGGGAAGCTCAAACGCGACAGCATCCGCCAGCGGCGAAAATCGGTCTCTTCGATCCTGGGTGGTTCATTCGCAGGGCATTTTCGTTTCCGGCGATAGAAGACCACGATGCGTCATGACAGTCTTAGGCTTTTTATTCTCTCAAGCGGCTCGGCTGGTGCGCAGCGAGTCGCGCCAGATTCCCGTCACGTTGTTAGGGCCATCGGAGAGTTGGTGAAGGCCCATCAGACGCATCTGCACGCTGCTTCGGAGGAACGACGCCGGAGGCGCTCCTCTACCGGGCCTTCACTACTTGCACATCTACCTGGGCAGGGTCGACGACCGTCAGCAAGCGACGCCATTCTATGGTCAAGTCGCCTGAGGCGAATTCCGCCGTTCCTGAGCCAGCTTCTCGCGGCGGGCGAACGTTCACTGTTCATCTGGGCGAAGGCGACGCGAACCGCTTGGGTGCAGAAGGAAGGCGCGCAAAAGGCGCTTCTCAGCGAACGATCACGGTGGACGATCTGACGGACGATGACTTCCATGCGGGGCGGCGACAGAAGCTATCGACTGCACTTCGCCCTGACATTCGTCCATCACGCTGATATCGGCACGCGGACCTGCTGTTCGCCTGGTGACGGGAACTACCAACAACGTGCAGGCGCGACGCTGGCCTGACGAGTTCTTCTCGGGATGTATAGGTATCACTCGATTTCGCGGTTGCGCTGAATAATGCGAGCGGCCTGTTTAGCATACCGCGCCGTGCGTAAGCGGCAACCTGGCCCGTCGATCCGGCAATTAATGACCACCGTCTCCGCCCATTCCCTCGACCTCACCTTCCCCACCCCGGACGGGCCGATCCATGCGCTGTCGGACGTCACCCTCGACGTCGACGCAGGGCGAGTTCGTCTCCTTCATCGGCCCCTCGGGATGCGGCAAGACCACGTTCCTGCGCTGCGTCGCCGCGTTGGAGACGCCCACATCCGGCACCCTTACCGTCAACGGGATGAGCCCGGACGAGGCGCGGCGGGCGCGGGCCTATGGGTACGTGTTCCAGGCGGCGGGGCTCTATCCTTGGCGGACCATCGGGCGCAACGTCACGTTGCCGCTGGAGATCATGGGATACCCGAAGGCCGAGCGGGAGCGGCGGATGCGCGATGTCCTCGCCCTCGTGGAACTGGAGAAGTTCGCCAATCGCTACCCCTGGCAGCTCTCGGGCGGGATGCAGCAGCGCGCCTCGATCGCCCGCGCTCTGGCCTTCGACGCCGACATCCTGCTGATGGACGAACCCTTCGGCGCGCTGGACGAGATCGTGCGCGACCGGCTGAACGAAGAGCTGCTGGACCTCTGGCGGCGGACGGGCAAGACCGTCCTCTTCGTCACCCATTCGATCCCCGAGGCGGTGTACCTGTCGACCCGCATCGTCGTCATGAGCCCGCGCCCCGGCCGCATCGCCGAGGTGATCGACAGCCCGCTGCCGGCGGACCGCCCGCTGGACATCCGCGACACCACCGCCTTCCTCGACGTCGCACACCGGGTGCGCGAGGCGCTGCGGCAGGGGATGGGCGAATGACCGGCCTGCAGCGCCTCTTCAACGCCTCCCGCCGGGGCCGCCCGCCCGAGACCCGCCGCGTGGCGTGGTTGTCGCTGGGATCGTCCGCATTCATCGCGATCCTGCTGGGCGGCAGCGCGGTCCTGTCGCGGCTGGGCCTCTTCGATGTCAAACCAATCTGGCTGGACCTCGTCTTCGTGGCTGCGGCGGCGGCCAACGTGGCTTTCGCATGGACCGCGATCCGGCGGCTTCGGGAACCATGACGCGGGACGCGCCCATCGCGGCGCCAGGGGCGGGCATCGGACGCTCGGGCCGGGTCGGCATGTGGGTGCGGGCGTCGGGCGGGCGCGTCGGGCCGGTGCTGGCGGTCTGCGCGGCGATCCTCGTGATGTGGTACCTCGCGGCGGTCTGGATGAACGCGCAGTGGACCTACGACCAGGCCGCGCGGGCGGATCGCAGCATCGGCGCGGCCGAGCTGATCGCCGACACGTGGTCGCAGGACCGTCCCGTTTTGCCCGCGCCGCATCAGGTGGGCGCCGAGTTGTGGGACAGCGTCTTCACCCTTCCGGTGACATCCAAGCGCAGTCTGGTCTACCACGCCTGGGTGACGCTCAGCGCGACGATCGCGGGGTTCGGGATCGGCACCGCGCTGGGGATCGCTCTCGCGGTCGGCATCGTGTCGAACCGGGCGATGGACCTCAGCGTCATGCCCTGGGCCATCGCCAGCCAGACCATCCCGATCCTCGCCATCGCGCCGATGATCATCGTCGTCATGAACTCCATGGGCGTGCAGGGGCTGATCCCAAAGGCCATCATCAGCGCCTACCTGTCCTTCTTTCCCGTCGTGGTCGGCATGGTGGCCGGTCTGCGCAGCCCCGAGGCGTCGCAACTGGATCTTCTGCGCACCTACGGGGCCAGCCGCGCGCAGGTGCTCTGGACGCTGCGCCTGCCCTCGTCGCGGCCCTATCTCTTCGCCGCTCTGAAGGTCGGCATCGCGGCGGCGCTGGTGGGCGCCATCGTCGGAGAGCTGCCGACCGGCGCCGTGCGCGGGCTGGGCGCGCGGCTGCTGAGCGGGTCCTACTACGGGCAGACGGTGCAGATCTGGGCGGCGCTGGTGATGGCGGCGGTCTGCGCCTCGGCGCTGGTGGGCCTCGTCGGGCTGGCGCAGGCGGCGGCGCTGAGGCGGATGGGCCGGTGAGCCGGGCGGGCGTCGCCGGGGGGCCGTCTGCCCCCCACGGTCCGTGCCGGACCTACCCCCGAGGATATTTCGGAACCCAAGACGGGGGCGGTCGTGAGTAGTCTGCGCGGCTTGTCGCCGGGGCGTTCGTGGCCGGCGGTCGCCGTCGCCCTCGTGGTGGCGGGGACGCTGTGGGACATGCGGCTGGGCGCGATGCTGGCGGTCTGGTTCGGTGCCTGGGCCGGCAATGCCTGGCTGGCGCGCGCGGGGTCGAGGGGCGGCCAGGCGGTCGGGCAGGGCGCGGCGCTGCGGCGCGCGGCCGTCCCCGTCATTTTCGGCGCCACGCTGCTGGTGCTGTGGGAGATGGGGGTGCGCCTGTTCGATGTGCCGGGGGTCATCCTGCCGCCGCCCTCGGCCATCGCGGCGCGCATGGCGGCATCGGGCGGTATCCTGTGGGAGGACTTCGTCCAGACGTTCCTCAAGGGCGCGCTGACCGGCTGGGCCATCGGGTGCGGCGCGGCGGTGGCGACGGGGATCGCCATCGACCGTTCGGAGTTTCTTCGGCGGGGGCTTTTGCCGGTCGGAAGTTTCGTCGCCGCCCTGCCCATCGTCGGCACCGCGCCGATCCTGGTGATGTGGTTCGGATTCGACTGGCAGTCGAAGGCGGCGGTCGTGGTGGTGATGGTGTTCTTTCCGGTGCTGGTGAACACGGTGGCGGGGCTTTCGGCCGGCGATGCGATGCAGCGCGACCTGATGCGGACCTGGGGCGCCTCCTACGCGCAGGCGCTGTGGCGGCTGCGGCTGCCCGCGGCGCTGCCGATGATCTTCAACGGGCTGAAGATCGCGACGACCCTGGCCCTGATCGGCGCCATCGTTGCCGAATTCTTCGGCTCTCCGACGCGCGGAATGGGGTTTCGCATCTCGACCGAGGTGGGGCGGCTTGCGCTCGACATGGTGTGGGCCGAGATTGTCGTGGCAGCCGTCGCCGGGTCGGCGTTCTTCGGCCTTGTCGCATGGGCCGGGGCACGTCTGACATTCTGGCACCCGTCGCAGCGACGGTGAGTATTCATGATGAAGGGGAGATCGACATGACGACGACACGGACACTGGCCTGGATGTCGGGCGCGGCGGCATTGCTGGGCGCGACGGCCGCGCCGGCGCAGGACCTGACGCTGCAGCTCAAGTGGGTGACGCAGGCGCAGTTCGCCGGCTACTACGTCGCGCAGGAAAAGGGGTTCTACGAGGACGAGGGGCTGAACGTCACGATCAAGCCCGGCGGTCCCGACATCGCGCCGACGCAGGTGCTGGCGGGCGGCGGCGCCGACGTCGTGGTGGAGTGGATGCCCGCGGCCCTTGCCGCGCGCGAGAAGGGGCTGCCGCTGGTCAACATCGCGCAGCCCTTCAAGTCGTCGGGCATGATGCTCACCTGTCTCAAGGAGACCGGGATCGAGACGCCCGAAGATCTGCCAGGCCGCACGCTGGGCGTCTGGTTCTTCGGCAACGAATATCCCTTCCTGTCGTGGATGTCACAGCTGGGCATCGCCACTGACGGGTCCGACACGGGCGTCGAGGTGCTCAAGCAGGGGTTCAACGTGGATCCGCTGCTGCAAAAGCAGGCCGATTGCATCTCGACCATGACCTACAACGAGTACTGGCAGGTGATCGATGCCGGTCTGACGCCCGAGGACCTGGTGACGTTCAAATACGAGGACCAGGGCGTGGCGACGCTGGAGGACGGGCTTTACGTACTGGAGGACCGGCTGGAGGATCCGGCATTCCGCGAGACGCTGGCGAAGTTCGTTCGCGCCTCGATGGAGGGCTGGAAATACGCCGAAAGGAACCCCGACGAGGCCGCCGGCATCGTACTGGAGAACGACGAGACGGGTGCACAGACCGAAGAACACCAGAAGCGCATGATGGGCGAGGTGGCCAAGCTGACGGCGGGGTCGGACGGGACGCTGGATCAGGCCGACTACCGGCGGACGGTCCAGTCGCTTTTGTCCGGCGGGTCGGATCCCGTCATCACCGCCGACCCCGGCGATGCCGCCTGGACCCACGACATCACCGACATGGCTCTGAACTAGGGGCGTCATCGACGGCGGCCTGTCCCCTTCCGGGGCGGTGACGCCGTCCTCGAACGGTCGACGTGCGTCCGGGAAGGGTCGGGGCCGCCTCAGGTCCGACGACGCAGCGCCATGACCCCGATGGCGCCCAGCAGGAGGGCCAGACCGCCGGGCAACGGGACCGGCGCGACGGTCTCGGGCGGCAAGCGCTCGACAAGCCGCTGGGGCTGAGGCTGGGTCCGGGACCCGCGGTTCGGCCCGTTTGTCGGATCGTCGGTCGGCCCGCCCAGCTGCGGCGTGAGCAGATCGGTGCCACCCAGGAAGGTCCGCACGCCGGACTGCGCTGCGGGTTCCGATACACCGGTCGTGCCGCCGCCGCCACCGCCGCCGAAACCTCCCCCGCCGCCGCCACCGCCTAGGCCGCCACCCCCGCGCCGCGCCGGCGGCGTGAACGTGCGGGACGTCTCACCGCCACCCGGAAGCGACACGAAGACGTCGTTGCTGCGGATATCCTCGATGACCTCCGCGGGACTGACCGCGGCGGTGGCCGTACCGTCGAGCGGCGTCGCCTCCTTGCGGCAATATTCGGCGTATGTGGCATAGATGGTATCCCACTCCGAACGGCTGGCGGGGCGGTCCAGTCGGTTGGCGACCTGGAGCGGGGTCAGCGGCCGGGCGCAGATGTCGTAGTCGCAGTCGGCAGGCATGCCGATCTTGCCGACGCCGGTCACGATCACGCCCTCACGGTCGTCAACCGGCCAGATCCAATCCAGCGTCGCGGGCGACACGCAGGCGCCCGTCATCGGCGCCTGGGCGAAGGCCAGCTGCGCCGGAACCGACAGAGCCGTCGCCGGGCCTGCCGCCGCGAGTCCCACCGCAGCCAGCGCACAGGCCGTCCGTCGCGCCTTGCGGAGGCGTCTGGTGCAAAGGGGGCCGACGTCCTGGGCCATCAAGAAACTCCGTGCAAAAACGCGAAAACCAGAAAAAGCAACTCCGACGCCCGATGAGGCATACTGCGGACCGCTCGGCCGTCGACCGATCCATATGTACGGCCCGACCGGCCTGTCGGAATGGGACGCAGTGACCGCCGACCGCGGCGCGATCAAATCGTTCCCCGGGATTGCGCACCGAACCGTTAAGAATCCGCTAACGATCCGCGCGCCCGGCATTCCGACGGATTGAACCTGCAGTTCCGCAGTTCGGCCCGCCGGCTCGACCCCAGCACATGTAGACACGATTCGATCCGGGAAAGAGGTTCACTGGTAATCATGGGTTTTTCATGGCGCCGAATGGGCAGGTCGAGCACATTTCGAAGCCAGCGCGGCCGTCATGCCGCGATTGCGCGGTCCATGTCTGGCGGTGAGCGTCGGTAGCCAATCGCGGGCGGTGCGGTCCCGGTCGTCGCCGGTCGGTAACGCAAGGCTTCGCCGCGCTCCCCCCCTGGCGAACGGAGGATGCGCACCGAAATGCGACCGGCAGACGTTCCGGCCAAGGGGCTGCCAAGGTGTGGCAATATCTCGAACACGGCGCCCGGCCCGGATGATCGCGGGCAGAGCGGTTGGCCGCAGGGCGTCGCCATCATCGCATCGCGCGGCGATCGCGCCAGTGTCGCGGCCTGGCCGGTCACGAGGCGCAGAGCGGCGGACCGGCGCAGACTTCGAAAAGGGGTAGCCCGAGATTTCGCCCGGCTTCCGCCAGCTGAGGCGGAGCCTCGTGCGGAACGTGCTTGCATGGCATCTTGTCGCAAAAAGCCGGGACCGGTTCGTACGGCCCGGCCGATACTTCGGGCAGGAAAATACGATCGGTGCCCCGATGAAACTCGACTGCGCAACCGTCGTCATGCCTTTCCTCGCCTTTCTCCTTCGACACAGCCCATCGCATTGCCCTACGATCTGCTAAAGAGGCCGGGACCGAGGATGCGTCAGCGTGGAAAGTCCTCAGGCGTCGCCCGGGCCGTATCTACGGGCCCGATCCTGTGGTGAACCCGACGACTGCAAAGAGCCCCGACCACCTGGGAGGGCGCCGCGGGCTTGTCCGTCACCGGCGGTCGCGCCACGATGCGGCAACCGGCCGTCGGGCCGGATGGGGCGCGGTCGGATGGCCCCACTGACGCGCATACACGTCTGCCCGCCGGTCGCGGCAGGCCGCTGCGGCGTCGTTACGGCAGGTGGCATGCTGGGGAGGGAAGAAATGGGAGACCACGGAGGATCCGCCGCGCCTGAGGCCGGACAAGCGTTCGGCGACGCAGCCCAGGCCAGCGGCGTCGATGGCAACGGCGCAGGGCGCACGGGCGATGCGGCGCAGACCGACAACCGCGCATGCCGGCGGTACGAGCCGGGCCGGCGCGGTCGCGCCGCCGCTCCGTCGCCGGCGGCACACCGGTAGCGGACGTGGACCAGCGCGTCTCGCTTATCACCCTTGGCGTCGCCGACATCGAACGGGCGGCCGCGTTCTATGATGCGCTCGGCTGGGTGAGGGCCCCGGCGGCGGACGGCGTCGTGGCTTACGACCTCATCGGCGGCACGCTCGGCCTCTACCCGCTGGCACGCCTGGCCGAGGATATGGGACTGGACGCGGACGTCCTGGGCCACGGCGCGATGACCCTGTCGTGCAACGTCCGCACCCGGGCCGACGTGTCACCGGCGCTGGAGGCGGCCCGCGCCGCGGGGGCCGACGTGATCCGGGCGGCGTCGGACATATTCCGGGGCGGTCACGTGGGCTGTTTCCGCGATCCCGACGGCCATGTGTGGGAAATCGCCTGGAACCCCCATGCGCCCCTCGGGCAGGATGGCGCATTCCGCTGGAACGGATACTGAACTCACCGGAAAGGAACCGCCATGTCGAACGCGCCCTCCATCGTCCCCTATCTCAGTTACCGCGACCCGCGGGCGGCCATGGCGTTTCTAGAGGCGGCCTTCGGTCTGAGGGTCGTGCAGGCTTACGACGGCCCCGACGGCAGCCTCGCCCATGCCGAGATGGCGCATGGCAACGGCGTCGTCATGATGGGCACCGGCGACGCAGCCCGCGGATCGCCCGGCCTCTATCTGGTGGTGGAGGACGTCGACGCACACCACGCCCGCGCTGTCGCGGCGGGCGCGTCCGAGGTCTACCCCCCGGAGGATACCGAATTCGGCACCCGCCGTTGGCGCGCGACGGACCCCGAGGGCCACGAATGGTCCTTCGGCACCTACGCACCGGCGACGGCGGCGCCGGCCTGGGGCCCGGACACGGCCGACGGCGGGAATGACTGAGCCGGTCCATGCGATCCGCCGGCCGCCTTGCGCCATTGCGCGGGCGGACCGTTCCCGCTGGCCGAGGCGGCGCTTGCTCCGGTCGTCGTCGTCGGCGTTACTGCACCCAGGGTACGGGGTCCGGATCCCTGATCGGACCGTCCCGCCGACCGTGGCCCGGGTCGGCAGCCCGGGGGCCGCCTCCCGTACCGACACGGGTCGGCCCGGCAGTATCGTCATCGCCGGAGACACTCCCGAGGGCGCTCGCGTCGACGGACGACATGCGGCTTTCTCCGCTACCTCGATAGCTGTGTCCCCGACCGGTCGTCCCGACGGTATCGCGTGCCGCCGTAGCGGGGTGGCCCGTCGGCGTACAGGGGGCTCAGGGCTGCGGTCTGCCGGTTGTTTCGCCCAAGCTGCGAAATGCCTCCCGTCGTCGCGTCGACACCCGGCGGATGGCCTTATGCATCGAACGCATGGACCCGGTTGCGCCTGAACGGGCGCGCTCCCGGGACCGGCGGGGCGCCGATGGGCCGGGTCACCCGCCCGCGATAGTTGGGTCCCGGCACGACGGACCGGTGCCGGCGCTCGGGCGGCGGGTGCCGTCGCGAGGCCGCCGCGCACGCCTTCCTTCCGGCTCGACGGCCGGAGGGCGCTGATGACGGGGTCCGCGTCGGGCGCCGGCCTCGGATACGCCGGCGCACCGTCCGCTCCCAGTCCATTGCGTCGAAGGACCCGTGCCTGATCGGCGGGCGGGGCGCTGGTTCGCTCTTTGCGACGCGGAAGGTGAGCGGCGATGACGGGACCGGGGCGGGAAGCGCGGGAGGCGGCGTTCCATGAGGTCCCGCCGGAGGATCGCGTTCCGCATGACCGCCTTTTGCGATCCGTGGGCCGGTCGCCGGCCCTGGGCGGCGGTCGCGCGCATCCGGCGGATTTTCGCAACCGCACCGGCCGCCCTCCCGGCCGGCCCCCGACCGGCGACGGGCGGCCGATCTTCCACCAGGCAGGGCATCGCGCGGCGGTGTCGCGACAGGGCGGAGGCCGCTCGCGGGGTATCGCGCCGGCATCCGCTCCGGACGGCGGCTCGGCGAGGAGGTGCAACCGAGCCCCGCCGGTCGCCGGTCCTGTCGCCTCGACCCGGCGGACCGCGTGCCGGATCGCCCGGCCTTCTGCGGGAGCCGGCACGGCGGCTTGCGCGACGGCGACCCGCCGCGCCATGCGTGCGAGACGACCGTCGCGCGGTGCATGGAAGAAGGGCGCGTCGGCGGTCAGGGGCGTGCCGTGGATGCCGGCCCGATCCACCGCCCGGAAGGGCCTCGCGCGGCAGGGCCCCGAGGGGGAAAGGGCGCGCGGACGGCCGGCACGTTCTTTCGGTCCGACTTCGCCCGGGACGCGGAGAACGACCGCCGACCCTGTCGCCAAGGCAAGGAGATGCTGCACATGTGGCGGAGCTGTTCGGACCCCGCCCGGAACGCGCCGGGCTGGTGGTCACGCAAGAATTGCACGCTGAACGCCGATCGCACCATTTGCCCGTCGACAGCCAGGTGTCGTCCGAACCCGGAGACCCGCACCATCCGCCGCGAGGAATACGAGATCGTCAGGGGCTTCGCACGGCAATGCACGGCATCCGAGCTCGACCTTGCCGCACAGAGGCGCCGCAGACAGGTCGAGATACTGTTCGCACGTCTCAAACGCATCCCGGGCCGGGACGTCTCCGACTGCGTGGCCCCTATGGCGTCGAGGACGAATTCACCCTCGCCGCCACCGCCCGGAACCTCCGTTAGCCAGCGACGCCAAGGCCGCCGATGCCCGCCACAGTGTGACGAGGCAGGCCGACCTCGTGCATCCACGCCAGATCGCCACAATCGCCTGAACACGCAGCCGAAAACCAGCGGGTGTCCTGGCGGAATCGGCCCGAATGTGTCGCTGGCCGCGCGGCGGTCTGAATAGCCCCGCGCTTCTTATACGCTTTTGGGTCTCAGTTTCTGCTGCCGTTCGAGCTTGACGGGTGACAGCATTCCGTTCCTCGCGTGCCTGCGTGGTGGATTTGAGAACGTATCGATGCAATCGAAGGGTCGTTGTTGCGCAGCTCCCGCCTGAGGCAGGATTTCCCCTTTTCCCGCCGAGGTCAGGCCACGCGGACGATCCCGGCGGTGCCGAGGGCGTCGAAGCGGTTCATGAGGGCGACGCGGATCCGGGTTTCTGCGGTCTGGCGGTCGGGGTCTCTCGCTGCGACGCGTTCGGTCGTGTCCCGGGGCGTGGTGTAGCTGAGGCGGTCATCGGGTTTCTCGGTAGGGTCGGGTTGCGAACGCCAACCTGAACCGAGGGATGACCCCGATGACCAAACCCATGATGAACCGGCCAGACGGGTGCCGCTGATGGCGAGAAGAGCCCTGATCGTCAGGCGCAGGAACGGGGTCTCTCGCTGCGACGCGTTCACCGAAGGCCTTGAGCCAGCGCATTCTCGCCCCGATCCTGCTACGGGCGCGGTATCCGGTCCAGCGCGTCCGGAACGCCCTGCCATAGTATCGGGTGGCGCGCAGGGTTTCGTTCCGGGCTCGGGCCGCCGGGCAGTCCTCTTTCCAGGGTCGGCCGTTCCTTCGGATCGGGATGATCGCGGTGGCCTGCCGGTCGATCCCTCCCGTGCATGTGAACATGCCCTGCCGGGCAGCGGATGGCGGTGTGGCAGCGGCGGGTGTCGCAGGCACCGTCCATTGCCCGGCAGGCGATTGCGATGCAATCTGCCGAGAGGGGGCGGTCACCGTGCCGATCTCTTCGCCCCCGGGGATCTGGCCGAGCAGTTCCGGCGGCACCGGGCTGTCATCGTCGCTGCCGGGGGTGAACTCCACCGCCCGGATGTCGGACGTGGCCGTGTCCATGGCCAGATGGACCTTGAGCCCCCTCTCATCGAACCTGCGTCTCGACTGCCGGGCGATGATTGGCGTCGAGCCTGAATACCGTGCCTGCTGGCCTGCCGCTCGCCATCGCCAGGAAACCCGGTTCCGGTGCTATCCCTCGCCCGGCAGGGTATCGCGCAGCGATGCACGCGAGGGGACGAGCAGGTCCAGGGGGCCATCGGCGCGCCGGTAGGGGATCTGGACGGCGAGCGTCTCCTGCCGTCTGCACAGGGTCGCATGATCCGGCACAGCCCGGTCCAGGCCCGCCATCTTCAGCAGGCTGGCCACCCTGCCGGTCGTCTGCCGCAACGGCAGCTCGAACAGACCCTTGATCGTCAGGCAAAACCGGATCGCCGCATCGCAGACCACCGCGCGCCGACCGGGGCTGCCGCCATGCGGCGCAAGCCAGGTCATCCGCCCGTCCAACCGGAGCAGCAGCGAGCCACGCTCCTTCAGGGAGGTCGTGTAGCTGGACCGGTTCGCGGTGCGGCAGCGGGCAGGCGATGGCTTGCTCATGTCGCTTGTCCAACCGTATGGATCCACGATGTGAACGCCCGCCGTCAGACTTGTGCAGCAACGCCGATCTGGCACCCGCCGCTCTTCTGGATGGAGGGCACGGTGCAGGCCGCCCTGCCGGTCTGGCCGTTCCTCGCCAGCACCGTGGCCCTGTCCGTCATCTTCGCCCGGGTCCCGGTGAACACCGGCTTCAGCGTCCTGCCCGCCATCGCGCTCCACGGTGCGATCAACTGGTCGTCTGGTATCCTGCCGGTCCTGCCGAACGGCGACGTGCGTCCCATGCGATCACCGTCAGCTTGGCGATCTTCATCGCCATCGTACTGATCCTGAAGTCAGGACCGCATGATCGGGTCGACGCTTTCGCGGACGAGGCCGATCGACGGCGTGGCGCCACCTCGATGACTCGACGGCGACCTTTCCTGCGAAGCGACAGCGCGGCCCGAAGGCGTCCAACCCCCGGGCGATCCAGGTTCCGAGAGGCGACACCCTCGCGGCTCACCATTGCGGTCGCATGGGCGATGAACACGCGACGGTCGTAGCGCGCGGTGAACTTGGCGGCGAAGCCACTGTCGGCGCAGCTCGTAGGGCCCCGAGACGTTCTGGCCGATTTCTGCGATCTCGTGCGCCGAAGGCCTGCGGAACGCGGCGTACATGATCCGACATATGACCGGGTGATTCGGCGCTACGCAACAATCAAGGAGAATTGCAGTCCGACGCCCGATCGAAGGCAGCGTCCCCACGTTTCAAACACCACCCTCCGCTAACCCCGATCAGTGCGGAGGAGGCTCATCCGATGGATAGGGACTTTTGATGCCATACAGGGCGGCGCCGCTTTCAGTGGGGACGCATTGATCGGATACATCGCGAACATCGAGAATCTGACACGGGAGAACACTAATTCGGGCTGCTGCCGGTTCTGTGGACACGAAGATAGGATCGTGACCATGGAACCGGAGAGCGGGTATGACGGGACGGAAGTTCGGCCGCGCGTTCAGGATCGAGGCCGTGAGGCTGGTGACGGAGCGGGGCGTGTCGGTCGCCCGAGCTTGTCGGGATCCGGAATTGGCAGAAGGCGTTCTGCGCCGTTGGATGTGGGAACCGGCGGCAGCGCCTGCTGCGGCCTGTCCCCGGAACGGGCAGACGGGAGCTGGTCTGGCCGAGAGTGCAGCGCTGGGGAAGGAGGTCGCCCGGCTCCGGGCGGAGCGCGACATCCTCAGGACAGGTGAGCCGTGCGCGCCATTGGTTCGAGCGCAATGGCGAACGCTTCTTTCGCGCGGGAGGCGACATGACGTTCGCCTTCGTTGCCAGGCACCGCCGCATCTGGCCGGTCAGTTGGCTTTGCGAGGTGACGGAGGTCTCGCGTTCGGGCTTTCGTGCCTGGCTCCATCGTCCGGCCAGCGAAGCTGGTGATCAGCGATGCGCACGAAGGCATCAAGGCCGCCACAGCCCGCGTCCTGTCCACCACGTGGCAGCGCTGCCGGGTACATTTCCAAAGGAACGCCCTGGCCCATGCCGGCAAGAGCAGCCGGCGCGTGGTCTCCGCCTTCATCGCCACCGCGTTCGCCCAGCCGGACCATGCCGCGGCCAGCACGCAGTGGCGCCTCGTGGCCGACCAGATGCGGGGCAAGCTGCCCAGGCTCGCGGCCCTCATGGACGGCGCCCAGGAGGACGTCCTTGCCTACATGACCTTTCCTCAGCAGCATCGGGCCAAGCTGCACTCGACGAATCCGATCGAGCGTCTGAACGGCGAGATCAAGCGGCGCACCGATGTCGTCGGTATCTTCCCGAACGAGGCTTCGATCCGTCGCCTCGTCGGCGCGATCCTGATGGAACAGACCGAGGAATGGACCGTGCAGCGCTCCCGCTACATGACGCTGGAAACCTTGGCGCCAGTCTGCGACGATCCCATCGTCAGCCTGCCTGCCGCGCAGGTCGGTTGACCAGCTCGGCCCGCCGACACAGGGTCCGTGCAGGCCGTGCCGTGAGCCGTAGCGACCACTGGTGGGACGTGCCTTCCGAATGACGCCAGACGAGCCCGTCCGCTTCCAGCGACCGAAGGGTCGCAGTCAGAACGCGTGGCGTGATCGGGGTCAGCTTCCGACGCAGCTGGCCCCAGCGAACGGAACCGGCACCGAGGTTGAAGAGGACCAAGAGCCGCCATCTGCCGCCCAGGAGGCGGAGCGTGCGGTCGACGGGGCAATCCGCTGGATCCCTCGAATGGTCACCGGGTCGATCGCTCTGCCGAGGGTCGGGCATGGGCGGTATCCCTTTAGTGCGTACTTGCGCGACGTGCCGCATGGTCCAAGGTTTCTGGCATCCGCGCAAGTGCGGCGTAACCCCTGGGAGACGGAGACCCGTCATGCACCTTCTGATACTGGGCGCGACCGGACGAACCGGCCGGCACGTGCTCGCGGCGGCCGCCGCGGCGGCCCATCGGACCACCGCCTTCGGCCGCCGTGCGGCGGATCGCGTCGATAGAAGCCTCACCGGCGCCTTTGGTGACGCGGCCTTCACGAATGCGGTGCAGGAGGCGGACGCGACTCTTTCCTGTCTCGCCTCCGCCAACTCCGACCCGGTCTGTTCGCGGGCCGCCGAGGCGGTGCTGCGCGCCGATCCCCGGGTGCGCTATCTGACCGTCGCCGGGGCCGGCGTGGATCGGGAGGAGGACCGCAAGGGTCTGGGCGGCCGCGCCATCGGTGCCGTCATGCGATTCGTGGTCGGACGGTTGCGCGCGGACCGGCAGCGGGAGGCAGACATGCTGGTGGCGAGCACTTCGCGCTGGACTGCGCTGCGCCCGCCCCGCCTGACCGAAGGCCGGGTCACGGGGAATTGGCGCTTCGACTTCGACCGTCCGGCGGCCACGTGGATCGACCGGCAGGATCTCGCGCTCGCGATGATCGCCGCGCTGGACGACGCGGAGGTGATCGGCCGCGCGCCCTTCGTGTCCGCAGACATGGGGCAAAAGGCATGACGACTTTCGTCTATGGCTACGATCCGATCTGCGGCTGGTGTTACGGTGCCGCGCCCGCCGTGCGCGCGGTTGCAAGACTGCTGCCTGTACGACTTGCGATGGCGGGCCTGGTGGTGGGCCCGCGCGTTGGCCCGGCTTTCGAAATGGAGAGCTACGTGCGCGCCGCTGCCGGTCGGCTCGAGGCGGTGACGGGTCGCGCGCCCTCGGAGGCGTTCTACGGTTGGATGCGCCGGCCGGATGCCATTGCCGCATCGGGCCCACCGGCGGTGGCGGTGCATGCTGTGCAGCGGGAGCGCCCGGACGCTGCGGTTGCCTTCGCACACGCAGTCACCGAGGCGCATTATGCCGAAGGCATGGATCCGAACGACGCTAGCGCCTACGCACCGCTCCTCGGGGCGCATGCACCGGGCGTGACGCTGCCGGACCTTCACGATCCCGCCCTGGCAGAGGCCGCCTTCGCCGAAGGTCGCGCGATCGGCATCGCCGCCTTTCCGACCTTTCTGCTGGAACGCGACGGTCGCTACGAGACCCTCCCGTCGCTCTACGAGCCGGAGGCGCTCGTAAAGGAGATCCGGATGCGTCTTTCGTAGCCGATACCTGCGTTCGACGAACGCCCGCCTCGTCCCACGATGCGCATGTTCGGACACGTCGCAAGGAACGGCAGATCGTCTCGACTCAGCCGTTGGCGAGTTGCGCGACGGACGGCCGGACCGAGCCCTCCTGGACGAATGCTGCGGGACGAATGAACGGCCGCTTCGGGTGTTTCATTTGAATCTAGGCTCGCCGCCGAACCCCGCTCGAAAGCGGGGAGCCGATCCTGTTGAATCGGATAATCTGTTGTGCGATACTGTGCGTGCGCAGCCGGAGGAAAAACCAACACCCAAATCAGAAGCCACCTGCTTACCTGAAGCCTAAATGACAAAAGGAGATTAGACGACAGATCATCGAGCAACGCCGCTTGTTGCACAGCCAGATTGCGGCGTAGACTGAAATCGAAACGAGCCAAGTCCTCCATCACAGATCAAATCGCCCTGTACCGAATTATCTGCCAACAGACACCCAACCCGAAGAAGCTATTTGTAAGTCGGAGGTTTAATTATGAAACGTCTTCTCATTATTCTGGCGGCAGTTTCAGTTCTAGTTTCCACCGTCGCGTTTACTTCGGCGATCTACATCGAGCGGCAGGACCGGGCCGAACAGCGGTTCTTCGATTTGTTCCCCGAATGGTGGGCGTCACATACCGCCTGCATGACGCCCAGCGAGGAACTGGAGCTTATTCGGCAACTTGCGCCAGACATAGCGGCGCGAATTGACAGCACGAATGCAGAGTTTGAAGAACTGGCGGCAAGGGAAGTAGTTGGCACCCTGACGGTCTCCGAACGTGAAGCGTATCTGGACCATTACCTGCGTGTGCCTCATTTGGTGCAGACTGGTTCAGAATGGTACGACTGGACAGAAGTTGATCCACGAGAGCCATTTCCCCAGCATGAGAGCGAAGGGCCACTGGTGCGGCAATGTCCCGTTGATGACCATTCGCATGGCTGGCACATTAAAAATTGCTTCGGCTACGCAAACATCGACTTGGGTTTCATCAGACAGCATCCCGGCAACGGGCATCTTGCTCCGACTGTCCTCGGACGAGAGGTCTATCGCAACTTGAAGCAATCGGGTGAGACCCGTGATTTTATTCTGCAGATGACTGAGTATCAAGGCGACCAAGCCGCGTTGAGCAAGCAGGCCGACCAGATTGTGGCCGATCTTCCAGCCTCAGAAGTCTCTGCTGGCTTCGAAGAATGGCGTGTCCAGGCCGAGTATGAAGCGCTGCGATGCGCGGATTGAATTCTCTTCAGGGTGGCGGCGACGTAAGCGATGGGGTGGACGCCCTCCCGGCGGTTCGGCCGCATTCTCTTGGGATTGTTTCGTAGCAAAGCTGTTGCGGAGATAGAGCCGTACCAAGCCGGAGATGCATAGTTCCTAGGAGCAATGCGTTCCACGAGTATGGGAGGCTGTTGAAGAAGTCCGCGAATGACGGTGGCACGATGAGTTCGACCCGTCCGGTGCGTTGGCTCGGTTGATCCGCGGGGCGGTGGCATTCCTTGTCGGCTGCGGATCAGGCGTTGGCCGGTCTCCCTGTCATGCCCTTCGCCATGATCTTCAGGTTCTGGACGGTGGCGGCGAGGGCGAACTGTTCGCCAGCGCCGCGTCTTCCTCGGAGGCGGACACGGGTGAACCCATCGTTGTGCTTGATGCAGGCGAAGAGGCGTTCGACGCGCATCCTCAGGCGGGCGTTCTGCGCGAAGGCCGGTGTCTCGGCGCGCAGACGGGCCCGATCGCGGGCAGGCTCGAAGATCGACCGGCGTAACCGTCGCACCTCGGTCTTGGGACAGCAGCGCGGCTTCATCTCGCAGGGCCGGCAATCGCGCACCTTCGCGCTGTAGCTCATGCCAAGCCCGTTGCTCCACGCCTCGGGGCCCGTCCCCTTCATCTTCTTCGAACGATCGAGAAGCTTACCGGCCGGGCAGATGTAGAGGTCTCGCGCCTCGTCGTAGGCAAACACTTTCTTCGGAAAGCGTTCCTCCTTGTCTTCCTTGCGCTCAGCCATCGGGATGTGCGGCTCGATATCGTGGCCCTCGGCCCAGGTGAGGAAGTTGCCGGCCCCGTAGGCTGCATCGGCCGTCAGGATCTCCGGCGTCCTGCCGTGCCTCTGCTTCGTTCGCTCGACCATCCTGCGCGCCGCCTCAGGCTCGTCCGCCGTGCGTGCGGGCGCGGCCTCGACGTCAAGGACGACCCCCGAGGCGGTATCGATCATCGCGTTCAGCCCGTAAGCGAAGACCCTCTTGCCGTGCTTCGTGCTCACCGCCGACGAAGGATCGGTCAGCGAGATCGCCGTTGGCGCCTGGCGCACCGTGCCGGCCAAGTCCGGAGCGGCCTCGTCGAGATCAGCCAGGTAGTCCCGGACCGCCCGCGTCGCGTCCTTGCCGGCGCGGGGCAGGTCGGCGTCCGTCGGCACGGTTCGGTCCTTGCTCGCGTTCGCCGTGACGTGCGTGCCGTCCACCGCTACCACCGACGTGTCGGCCAGTCCGATGGCGAAACACTGCGCCACGACGCGCTCGAACAGCTCGCGCATGATGCCGCTGTCGCGGAAGCGCCCGTGCCGGTTCTTGGTGAACGTGCTGTGGTCGGGTACCCGCCCATCCAGCCCAAGCCGGCAGAACCACCGGAAGGCGAGGTTCAGATCGACCTCCTCGCACAGCCGCCGCTCGGATCGGACGCCATAGAGATAGCCCACCAGCAGCATCCGAAGCAGCAGCTCGGGATCGACCGAGGGCCGCCCGCCGCGGGCGTAGTACGGGGCCATCACCTCGTGGACGAACGACAGGTCGAGAACCGCGTCGATCCGCCGGAGCAGGTGCCCGGCCGGCACTCGGTCCTCCAGCCGGACCTCGTAGAACAGCGCCCCCTGATCGACCTGCCGTCCCATCATGATCCGTCCCCCGTCAGCCTGGAGGAAGTGAATCACACCGACCCCTCCGAACCAAGGAAAACAGCGCCTTTTTCAAAAGCCTCTATGGCCGATAGAACGAACGTTCATGCCAACCGCAGCGAAAGCTCACTTTGTCCCGCGTTGCGGCCTCCTAATAGCGGGTGTACGAGGTCTGCATCCGGTTGGTGGTTGACATACCTAGCAATGTAGTTATGTTAACGTCATGACCGATCTCTTTGCCCATGCGCAGGCGCTCGCCGCCCTTGGCCACGAAGCCCGCCTCGATGTCTTCCGGCTTCTCGTGCGGGCCGGAGATGAGGGATTGAGCGTCGGGGACATCGCCTCGCACACCGGGCAGCCGGCCTCGACGCTGGCGCATCACCTTCGGATTCTCGTACAGGCCGGGCTGGTCGGGCAGGAACGGCAGGGGCGCACCGTTCTCAATTTCGCGGACCTCGCGGCCGTGGAGCGCACCACCCGGTTCCTGACGTCCGAATGCTGCACCGGCGTGGCCCTCGTCCCGGAGGCGGCAGCGTGACTGTTGTTGCCCCCGAATGACCGGACAGGATCAGGTTGGGATTTGATCGGCGATGAACTCGCGTGGCGATCTGTAGCCGAGCGAGCGATGCGGGTGAACGGTGTTGTAGTGCTCGAACCAGCCGGGAAGCTGACTGATGACGGTGCAGGCGTCGGGCAGTGGCGAGACGCGAACGTAGTCGCGCTTCATGGTTTTCACGAATGCCTCGGCCATGCCGTTGGACTGCGGGCTGCGAACGGGCGTGGTCCGCGGCTCCAGTCCGATCTCCCGAGCAAGCGCCTTGGTCTCGGCGGCGATGTAGCCCGACCCGTTGTCGCTCAGCCATTCGATGATGTGCGGCAGGCGGTTCACCCGGCCGAAGCGGGCCTCGACCGCGGCGATCATTAGGTCCTGGACGTCGCAGCCCTTGATGCCCTCCGTCGTGGCGACGAAGCCCAAGGCCTCGCGGTCGCAGCAGTCGAGCGCGAAGGCGACCCGGACCTTTCCTCCGTCATCGCAACCGATCTCGAAGCCGTCCGAGCACCAGCGAAGGTTCGAGCGCTCCACCGCGACCCGCCCGTCATGGCGACGGGCCTCCTCCTTGCCGGAGTGGCGCTGGAGGAGAAGGCCATGCTCGCGCATGACGCGATAGACGCGCTTGTGGTTGGGCGCCGGCAACCCGGCAGCCCGGGCCTGGCGCCGCAGGATGGCATGCACCCGCCGGTAGCCGTAGGTCGGCAGTTCGCCGATCACGGCCAGGGTCCGGGCGACGAGGTCCGCGTCGGGCGCTGGCGGGCGTCCTCTTCGAGCGGGGGATACGTCGATGCTGCGCCTGGCCTGCGCCGCGACGTTCGACCGTGCCACGCCCAGCGTCTCGCATACGCTGCTCATCGCAAACCTCCCGCGGGCCACGACAGCATGCGCAAGGGACGCTTTTTGGGGGCGGCGACATCTAGTGCCTCGCGCAGGATCTCCGCCTCCATCGTCTTCTTGCCGAGCAGACGCTGCAGTTCGCGCACCTGGCTCTGCACCGCGCGGTACTCCGAGGCCGCCACGACCTCCTCACGGGCGCTCGTCGCCGTGAGCGCGCCCTGCGTCGCGAGCTTGCGCCAGGCGAAGAGCTGGTTGGGCTGGATGCCGTTAAGGCGCGCCACCAGGCTCACCGTGACGCCCGGCTCGTAGGTCGCCTCGACCATCGCCAGCTTCTCGGACGGCGACCATCGGCGGCGGCGCTGCGGCTCGGTCAGGATCTCGGACCGTGGGATGTGACCAGTCATGATGAGAACAGTACTCCTACCCCTTAGGGAAGTGGGAGATCCTGTCCGGTCAATTCGGGGGCAGCTTCAGTGACCGGCACGCGCGCTTCTTCCGCTTCAATGAAACTACAAAGCTAGGATATACGATATGGAACATGTTTCTACCGTGGACCCCGCCGCCCTTCCAAAGCGCACCGATGCGCTGCGGGGCGTCGTCTCGAAGACCTGGCAGGACCATCGCGTCTGGCTGGCCTCGGCGCTGATCCTCGCCGTCGTGGTGGCACTCGATCCGGCGCAGGGTCGAGAGACCGTCGCCTTCACCGGCCGCGCGCTGTTCCAGACCGCGCCCTATCTGATCCTCTCCATCGGTCTGGCAGCCTATGCGGGGGCCACCGGGGCAGACGGGCTGATCGCGAAAGCTTTCACCGGCTCGCCGGTCCTGATGATCGCCTTCGCCGCCGCCCTGGGCGGACTTTCGCCGTTCTGCTCCTGTGGGGTGATCCCGCTGATCGCGGCGCTTCTCGTCATGGGCGTGCCGCTCGCCGCAGTGATGGCGTTCTGGCTCGCCTCCCCGGTCATCGACCCGTCGATGTTCGCGCTGACCGCCGGCGTCCTCGGCTGGGAGTTCGCCATTGCCAAGACGATGGCGGCGATCGGAATCGGCCTCTTCGGCGGCTACGTCACGCTGGCGCTAACCCGCGGCGGAGCTTTCGCCGAGCCCCTGCGCGAAGGTGTCGGGAACGGCGGCTGCGGGGCGCGGTCGGTGCGCGATCCGAAGCCCGTAGCCTGGGCGTTCTGGCGCGAGGACGTGCGCCGGGCAAGGTTCGTTCGCGAAAGCCTCAAGACCAGCCTCTTCCTCTTCAAGTGGCTCACCCTCGCCTTCATCCTCGAAAGCCTGATGATCGCCTTCGTGCCGCCCGAGTGGGTCGCGACCGCCGTCGGCGGCGACGGTGTGGGGTCCATCGCCATCGCAACGGTGGTGGGCGTGCCCGCCTACCTCAACGGTTACGCCGCGCTGCCACTGGTGTCGGGGCTGGTCGAGCAGGGCATGGCGCCAGGCGCAGGCCTTGCCTTCCTCGTCGCGGGCGGGGTCACGTCGCTGCCCGCGGCCATCGCCGTCTGGGCGCTGGCCCGGCGTCCGGTCTTCGCCCTCTACATTGCGCTTGCCCTGACCGGATCGCTCGCCAGCGGCCTGCTGTTCCAGGCCTGGAGCGTGGCATGAGCGGCGCCACAGGCGACACCGGGGTCGCGCCGTTCGGACACGTCCTGGCCTGGGTCGACGGCTCCGGGATTTCCTGTCGCGCCGCCGAACGTGCGGCGCAGCTCGCCCGGTCGCTCGGGGCGAAGCCGAGCTTCATCGCGATCGGCACGCAGCACAGGAGCGACAAGGAATTCGAGGACGACGCGAGGATCGAGGGCGTCTCGAACCCGATGCCGCTCGAGGTGCCGGGCGACGCGAACGCCTGTCTCCACGTCGCGCCCGGGATCGCCGCCAGGCTCGGGATGCCGGTGGCCGGGCGTGTCGTGTGCAGCGGCAATCCCACGGCGGCGCTCTGCGATGTGGCGAGGACGCAGGGAGCGGACCTCGTGGTGCTGGGACAGCATCCGCCCGGCCCCGTCGGGTGGCTGCTCGGGGGCTCGACCGCCGACCGGGTCTCGAAGGGATGCGGGTTCGCCGTCCTGTCGATCGGGTGACACCGGATGCCAGCCGACATGAAACGCCGACGCCTGTCGAGGCGGCGCATCGACCGATAGGGTGCCCCCATCCGAAGCCCGGCGAGGCCGATCACCCATCGGAGGATCCTGACCTCATGACCGAGCAGCTCTTCTGGTTCGCCCTCGCCGTCCTGCCCCTCGTGGCCATCCCAGGGCCGGACATGCTGCTCTGCATCGCGCAGAGCCCGTCGCGTGGGCCGTCGGGTGTCCGGCACGCGGTGAGCGGGGTCACGCTGGGCTACCTCGCACATGCGATCCTCGCGGCCCTGGGGCTGGCAGCCCTCCCTGCCGCCGCTCCGGCGCTCTTCGAGACGGTGCGCCGGATCGGCATCGCCTACCCCGCGTACGTTGCATGGCGATCGTCCTCGGGCGCAGACGGACCGAAACGCCCGCGCTTGCGGCTTCACGCGGCGGCGATGATCGTCATGCTCTGCCCCGTTGCTCCTCCGGTCGAGGAACGGTCTTCCCGCGTCGGCGGAGGCGCGACTGAACAGAGACCTGTCAGCAGAGCCTCGACCTCGGCACGCAACGCCGCCAACCCCTCGGTCGTGCGGTCTTTTCGGGCCGGGACTTCCTCCAGACGGCCTCGAATGGACGTCAGGGCGCGGGAGGCACGATCGATCTCCGCCTCGAGGCGCGCGGCCCGGTCGCCACGCCGCGTCAGCGTCTCGCGTGCCTCATCGACCTTCTCGACAGAATAGATCCGCGCAAGGTCGCGGCCGACATGGCTCATCCGGACGGCAAGCTCGAGGACTTCGGGATCGAGTTCCCGCGGATCGGGGTGGTCGCGCAGGAAGCCGAGCCGCTCGCGGACCGCATCGAACTCGTCAAGGAACCGGAGCGCGCCGCATCGGTCGGCGGCATAGGCGGCATAGAACGCCCGCGCGACGTCATCCATAGTCGCGCGGAACCTGCGGTGCGATATCTCGAGTTGCAGGACGCGGACGCTGCCCGGAACGAGGAGGGACGACGCGACCAGCAAGGCCGTGAGCATGCCTTGGACCCAGGGTCCGACATCGCCCGGTCCGACGCTTTCCGGCGGAAGCGGCAGCATGAGCCAGGGGAGCCGTCCCGGGACCGCAGCGCAACACGCGGCAACCGCTGCAAGGGCGACCGCCACGACCACGCCCTGAGCGAGACGGGTGCCGGCATGCTGCGCGACGTCGAAGAAGCGCGTATGGGTGGGCATCTCGGAGGTGGTCATTCATCGTCCCCCGTCGCCCGGCGGGACCTCGCCGCCGAATTCTGCGGCCCACGCATCGCACGAAGGTGGCCAACGGACAGTGCAGGCACGGCGAAGGGATCGCCCCGTGCTCAGGTGCAGACGGCAGGCCGAAGAGCGCTTCCGCGCCAATGCCGACCGTCAGGCGAACCTCCTTGTCGTCTTCACGGAGTGGTGGATTTGGCCATCCGCCGTAATCAACCATTAGCATCGGAATACACGCGCGAGCTTCGCGACCCGGCCCGGCGATGTACCGACCTGCCGACATTCTCGCGGGCCGGGGCGGGGCTTGACGACCAGCGCACCCCGGTCGGGAGGAACTCACGATCGGCGGGCAGTGTGGCATCAGCCGGCGCCTCGCAGCGCGGGGCCGGGTCTTTCCGGCCCGGCGCGATCCGCGAGGGAAGCTGCACGGCAAGCACGGTGGACAGTCCGCGCTGCGTCGAGCGCCACAGGGGACGGGACCCTCGCGACCGCCCCGACCCGGGCAGAGGCGCCGCCTTCGTTGAAGACGCGCGCGTGGTGGACCCGGCGGGCCAGTCCGGAGAAGCGCCCGCGCTGTCGGTGCGTCTGTGGCGATGGCGAGTGGCGGTCGATTTGCCGGCAGGCATCTCTGCTGGAGGTGTCGGTGAGCCAGGTGACGCGTCGCTACGACGTGAACGCGAATCCGATGTGCACCTGGCGCGACGCGCGGTTCGCACCCGATAAGGCGGCGCCACCGATGAAGACGACGCCTCAGATCCTGCGCCTTCCGCGCTCCCGATGCTTCTGCCGGCGGAGGCGATCGACGATGCGGGAGGTTCGAGCGGGCCCTGCACGGCGGGCACCGTGTCGCGCACTGCGCCAGATGCGAAGGGGCAGATGCCGGTGCGATCCACGCGGACTGGTGTGATGGAGATCGCGTTGGCGGGCACCGCCTGCGGATCGAGGGACCTGTAATCCCGGTGCGCTGGCGCGCCTCGTGCGGACCCTGTCGCAGCCGGCCTCGTGATCTCCGTATCTGCGGCGGCGCAAAGGTGTCTGGCGGCGGGGACGACAGACATGCGGCGAGGGTTTGCGACGCATGTCGCGCGGGCCGAGGCGACGCTGAAAGAACACCCGTATGCCGGCCATCCGTTCGACTTCCGGGCCAGAGGCCAGCACGCCGCGACAGCCGCGCTCGCCGGGTCCTGTGCTGCAGACGAGAAGAAGTTGCACCCGCAACCCCGGCGGGGAAGGGCGGAGCACGAGGGCAGTCCAGGGATCGTTCTTCCCGAGGCGCGAACGAACCACGGGCGAACCGAAAATTCTGGTCGATGATGCTGAAAGTACAGCGAGTTCGGCCGACGCCCTGACTACGAAGAGGGATTGGCATAGCCGAGAGCCGTCCCGCTGCCTACCGGACTGCCGTGTCGCGTAATCCGGCCCGACGAACTCATCTGTGATGAAACACAGACGGCGAGAGCAAGTGGGGGATATCTTGGGGGGCGAGAAACCAGGGCAAAGTTGCCAAACCGTTAAAAGCGTTAAAAAAATAAACTGGGATG
>CAVROT010000016.1:0-140000 GCA_963722905.1 uncultured Alphaproteobacteria bacterium
TTCCAGATCTATCGGTGGAGCCCCGACGACGACGAGAACCCCAGGGTCGACACCTATTTCGTCGACCTGGACACCTGCGGCCCGATGGTCCTGGACGCCCTCATCAAGATCAAGTCCGAGATCGACCCGACGCTGACCTTCCGCCGGTCGTGCCGCGAGGGGATCTGCGGGTCGTGCGCGATGAACATCGGCGGGATCAACACGCTGGCCTGCATCCACGGCATCGACGAGGTGTCGGGCGACGTGAAGATCTACCCGCTGCCGCACATGCCGGTGGTCAAGGATCTGGTGCCCGACCTCACGCATTTCTACGCCCAGCATGCATCGGTCATGCCATGGCTCGAGACGACGACGAACGCGCCGCAGAAGGAATGGAAACAGTCCGAGGCCGACCGCGCCAAGCTGGACGGGCGCTACGAATGCATCATGTGCGCCTGCTGCTCGACCGCCTGCCCGTCCTACTGGTGGAACGCCGACCGGTTCCTGGGGCCGGCCGCGCTGCTGCAGGCGCATCGCTGGATCGTCGACAGCCGTGACGAGGCCACGGGCGCGCGGCTGGACGATCTGGAGGATCCGTTCAAGCTCTATCGTTGCCACACGATCATGAACTGCGCGCGCACCTGCCCCAAGGGCCTGAACCCCGCGCAGGCCATATCCGAGATCAAGCAGATGCTCGTCGAACGGACGGTCTAGGCGGTCCGCGCCGACCTGTTCCAACGGCGCCGGCGGGCGGTGCCTCGGGAACGTCGCGTACGTGCCCGACTGTAGCCACGCAGACATGATCCCGTTTGACGCGGGCCTGACGCCGGGCCGGTATGGTTCTGCCGGTATGTGACGCGGTCCCGGTTCCGGGTGCCGGCAGGATCGTTTGGCCGTTACCGGCTCGTGCTTGGGGTGAATCGACAAGCACCGCCATATCTGGCAGGTGGCGCCGACGGCAGGGCGAGGGCGCGGATGCGGATAACGGTTTCCATCATCAACTACCGCACGGCAGACCTGACTATCGCCTGCGTGCGCTCGGTTCTGGACGATGCGGCACATCTGCGTGAGGCCGAGGCGTCGAACGCCCCGACCGTCGCCGTGGTCGTTATCGACAACGGTTCGGGCGACGGGTCGGCCGATAAGCTGGAGGACTGGCTGGCCGCGCAGACACCGGGCGACGCGGCGTCGGTCCGGCTGGTCCGGTCTGCCGAGAACACCGGGTTCTCGGGCGGGCACAACATCGGGATGGCGGCCGCGCCGGCCGACGTCACGCTCGTCCTGAATTCCGACGCCGTCCTGCGGCCCGGGTTCCTTGCGGCGCTGGCCCGGGCCGTCCGGTCACACCCCGGGGCCGGACTATTCGCCGCGCGGATCGAGTACGAGGACGGCACCCAGCAGATCAGCTGCTTTCGCGCCCACGGCCCCTCCAGCGAATTGATCCGCGCCGCCGCGACGGGGCCGGTGACGCGCCTGCTGTCGCGACGCGAGGTGCCCCTGCGCATGCCGCCGGCACCCGGCCAGATCGAATGGGCCAGCTTCGCCTGCATCGCCCTGCGCGGCGCCATGGTCGACGAGATCGGGCCGATGGACGAGGGATATTTCCTCTACTACGAGGATGTCGAATATTGCAGCCGCGCACGCCGCGCAGGATGGGACATCGCCTACGTGGCGGACGCGGTCGCCGTCCACTACCGGGGCGGCAGCGGCCCGGTGAAATCGCTGACAGCGGCGCGGGCCCGGCTGCCGCGCTATCACTACGCCTCGCGCAGCCGCTATCTCTATCAGCAGCACGGGCGCGCGGGGCTGCTGGCGGCCAACCTCGCATGGCATCTGGGACGCGGGATCGCTGTGCTGCGCGGCCTGGCCGGACGACCGCATCCGCCGGTCGCGGGCGAATGGCGCGACATATGGACGGGCTTCGCCGATCCGCTGCGCCCCTCGCCCCGCCCGCCGGTGACGCCCGATCCGTCGCGCGCCCGCGACATCGACACGGATCGCGCCGCGGACGTGCGGCGCGCATGACCGTGCGCCGGGGCCCGGACTTCATCATCGTGGGCGCGATGAAATGCGGCACCACCACGCTGCACGAGCAGCTGGCGGCGCAGCCCGGCATCTTCATGACGACGCCGAAGGAGCCGAATTACTTCTCCGACGACGAGGTGCACGCGCGGGGTCCTGACTGGTACGCCGACCTGTTCGGCGGCGCCGGTCCGGGCGACATCGCCGGCGAGGCCAGCACGCACTATACCAAGCGCCCGACCCATCCAGACACGGTCGAACGGATGGCCGCGCTGACTGGGACGCCGCGCCTGATCTACATGATCCGCGACCCGGTTGCGCGTGCCGTGTCGCACTACATCCACGGCTGGTCGAGGGGCGACATGACCGGCACCGCGACGCAGGCGTTCGACCGTCACCCCGAGCTGGTCGAGTACGGTCTTTACGGCCGCCAGATCGCGCCGTTCGTCGACCGGTTCGGAGTTGGTGCCGTGATGCTGACCTCGCTGGAGCAGATGAAGGCCGGCCCGACGGGGGTGCTGTCCGAGGTCGCCCGCTTCGTCGGGCTGAAGGGCCCGGTCGAATGGCACGAGGCCAGCGCGCGGGCCAATGCCTCGGACGAGCGGATCCGAAGGCTGCCCCTGCACGGTCTTCTCGTCGACAACCGGGTGGCCGCGGCGCTGCGGCGCGCTTTGGTGCCCCAGGCGCTGCGGGATCGCGTGAAGGCGGCGCGCCGGATGGCCGAACGCCCCGAGCTGCCGCCCGAGCTCGTGCGGCGGCTGGAGCAGCGGTTCCTGGCGGACCGGGCTGAGCTTTCGGCGCTGTTTCCGGGGCATCCCGCCCTGGATCTCTGCTATCCGTTCGCACGGGCATGACCGGCCCGACGTCCCGGAAGGCGGGCGTGCCCCCTGTCGGTGCCGTGGTCATCGGGCGCAACGAAGGCGCGCGCCTGCTGGAGGCGCTGAGGTCCGTCCGGCCGCACGTGGCGGCGACGGTCTATGTCGACAGCGGCTCGACCGACGGCAGCGTTGCGGCCGCGCGGGCCGAGGGCGCGATGGTGGAGGAACTCGATACCAATACTCCCTTCACGGCTGCCCGCGCCCGCAACGTGGGGCTGGCGCGGCTGTCGAAGTCAGGCCGGTTCGATCTGGTGCAGTTCATCGACGGCGACTGCCTGCTCGATCCCGGGTGGATCGACGTCGCGTCGGCCTTCCTCGACGGTCGCCCGCGCGCGGCCGCGGCCTGCGGTCGGAGGCGAGAGGATCGGCCCGGCGCATCGATCTACAACCGGTTGTGCGACATGGAGTGGAACACCCCGCCGGGACAGGCCGCGGCCTGCGGCGGCGATGCGATTTACCGCATGGAGGCGTTGGAGGCGTCGGGCGGGTTCGATCCGGCGCTGATCGCGGGGGAGGAGCCGGACCTCTGCCTTCGGCTGCGGCAAGCGGGGTGGGAGATCTGGCGTCTGGACGCCGAGATGACACGTCACGACGCTGCGATGACCAAGGCATCGCAATGGTGGCGCCGGATGATCCGCAGCGGCTGGGCCTATGCCGAGGGCGCCGCGCGTTACGGTGCCGGGCCGGAGGCATACAACCGCCGTGCCGTGTGGCGCATCTGGTTGTGGGCGGTCATCGTACCGGCCGTGATCCTGCTGGCGGGCGCGACCCTGTCGCCCTGGGCGGTGCCGGCGCTTCTGGCGATCTACCCCGCGATGGCCGTCCGGATCGCCGTTCGCCGCCGCCGCAGCCATGCAGACCCGTGGCCGCACGCATTTCTATGGGCAGTCGCGTCTCAGGCGGCGAAATGGCCCCAGCTTGTCGGTCTGCTGCGCTACAGGCGAAACCGCGCGCGCGGCGGCACCGCGCGCATCATCGAGTACAAGGCGCCCTGACGATCCCTCCGGCCCTCGCGCGGCGGGGCCAGGCCCGGAGGCGGCCCGATTGCCTGCCTGCCGGTCAGGACGTGACCCCGGAGTAGACGTAGATCAGCGTCTGCCCCGGCTCCAGCGACGGAATCGCCAGGCGCGCGGGGTCGTCGGGTACCGGAAGGTACTCGGTCACCGGGGCGACCTGCTGCTCGGAGACATTGTGCGCATCGTAGCGCCCGCTCAGCCGGTAAAGGGTCAGGTCGGCGGCGCCGTCGATGGGCAGGTCGATCTCGACCGCGGTACGTCCATCGTCGCCCGAGACGGGATAGTCCGGCACGCGGCGGGACGTCACGATTACGGCCAGCCGGTCGTCGTCGCGGGTGGCATAGGCCCCGACGAGCGGTGCGTCGTCCACGGCGATCCGCTTTCTGACCTCCGCCAGATCCCGGCGCGGCACCTCGATGGTCTCGACCTCCAGCATCTCGCCGAGGGCATGGTTGTTGAACAGTGCCAGCAGGTCCCAGGACGGGTAGTTCTGGCCACCGCGATACCATTTCGCATGGGAGCTCCAGTATCTTCCGTCACTGTAGAGAAAGAAGTTCTGCATGCTGAAGCCCAGACGCGCCTGGCCGAGGAACGTGTCCAGCGTCGCCGTTGCGGCTGCATGGCTTTTCTGGATCCTTTCCTGGCCGGCGGCTTCTTCCTCGGACACTTTCGCGTTGTTCAGCCCGTCGAGGCGATAGCCCGGGCCCGCTTCGTAGGTGCCGGTCAGGAGGGGGCGGCCGCGGCGCTGGCCAAGGCGGTCAGCGTCCCTCTGTATATCGAGGGCCGCGGGTATGCCCCTTTGCGTGACGTGCGACAGTATCGACGCGAAGCTGGGAGGGTCCGGCGCAAGCCGCTTGCCGTTCTCGTCCCATCCGCCGTTGTAGGCCGCGATCGTCAGGTAGTCCGCCGACGGTGCGACAGCGGCCGCCTCGGTGCCGAAGCGCTGGCCGTTCCACCCGCCGATCACCGACGTCATCTTGTCCTCGATCCGCGGCCACCAGGGGCTCTCGGCCATGATGTCCATGACGTACTGGTGGTAGAGGCCGTAAGCCTTTCCGGCCGAGACCTTCTTGCCTGTTCCGGTGTCGATGGTGGGCTGGAAGGTCCACGGCTCGAAAAGCCTGTTCCACGTCTCGTTCCCGACCTCGAAATAGATCTCGTCGAAGAGGTCGGCCCACGGTTCGACCTGGCCATCCGCGGCCCGCAGCGCAGCCCAGGGTTTGGTTTCAGGGGTGTCGCCATCGCCATAGGGGGCTGCGAGGTACTCGACGAGGCCCAGCCATTCCTCGCGCGACAGGTGCGGTTCGAGCTGGAGCCAGGGCACCATGCCGACGGCGCGGGTGATGTCGAGGACCCCTGGCAGGGTCCCGCGCGCAATGCGCTCCATACTGTAGGTCGTCTCGCCGGTCTTGATGAGCTGGTGGGTCCGCAGGGCCGACATTCCCGATGCCTTCAGACGTTCGATATCCTCGGGCAGCGGCGACCCGTAGGGCACGTCGGCCCGGTAGATCCGCAGATTGTCGAGATCCACGTGACCGAAGCCGTTGAGGGTGAGGACGATGGCGTTCGGTCGGTCCCCCTCGTCCAGCCGGGGCGCAGTGAATTCATAGCTGTGACGCGTCCATTCGGGCGTCACGGGAAAGGAGAAGGGACCGATCGAGTTCTCCCGCCGGGTCTTGTAGAACCCCTCGAACTCAACGCCCACGGCCCGTGACGCCTCGCCCCGGATCCACATCTCGATCTTGTAGGTGCGTCCGGGGTCGAGAACGTCGTACCAGTCCTGGCCGGTTCCCGAATGGTTATAGCTGACCATCCTGGCATCGCTTTGCCGATCGAACCGGATCGACATGTAGGTTTCTCCGCCGTTTTCGACCGGGGTTTCGGGCGGGTGGCGTCGAAGCTCCCACAGGCCGCCCTCGGGTTCATCCGAGAATCCGCCCAGTCGGGTGATCCGCGTCAGTTGGTTTTCGCGCGCGTTCCAGACCCGGTTGGTGTGCACCTTGGCGCGGGACGTCTCATAGAATGTCTTGCGCAGGATGACGAGATCGCCGCGTTTTAGGCCCGGTCCATCCCCGGCAATCCGGACATAGGCGCCGCGATGGGTTGCGGGGTCGGATTCGGATTCGTGCAGGACATATCCCGCGACGTCACCCTCGGCCGCGTCCCAGTCCAGCCTGACAAGGCCGTCCCCCGCAGGCGTGACCCGCAGGCCGGACGGCGGTCCGACCGTCTCGCCGTCCTTACCCTTCGCCCGCTTGGGGCGGTCCAACAGCGGCTGTTCCGGACCTTTCTGGCCGACCTTCGCCGGAACATGGGCGGCGACGGGATCCGACATGGCCGACACCCGTCCACGCGAATCCACGGCCCGGACGCCGAACCAGACGGGCACGTCGGGGCGTTCCCAGCCGGGCCATGCCACAATCTGGTGCGTGCGCGTGGCCGGCACCATCTTGCGCTTGAGTACGTTGCTCCACCCGGCAACCTGGAAACCGCCCGGCGGGACGATTCCCATCCGCACGCGGCCATAGGCGCCGTCCTCGATCCTCAGGACCTCGATCTCGGCGCCGTCGAGCGCGCCGCTGCGCAGGGTCGAAAAATGCGACAGGGTCGACCGGGAAGCGATGGCGCGGTCCGGTGCGTCCTGGGTGACAAGGAACCGGGTGCGGTACTCCACGGGTTCGAACGAGGTGCCGCCGCGGGTAAGGCCCCGGCCGTTCCCCATCCCGACAACCGTCGCGGTGAAGGGCATCAGCGGCTCGGTCACGGCTGTGTCCGTCACGCGAAAAGAGGCCGTTTCACGCGTCGCGTCGGCCATCGCGGCTGTCGTGAGCGCGCCAAGGGCGGCCAGAACGACGGCAAGGCAGCGCCGGACTTGCCGCCGTCGCCGCACGCCGCGACTTGATAGGGTCGGGTTCGGGTTCGGCTGGGTCGCGGTCACGCTGCTCTCCCCTTCGATGGTCGCGGCCTGTCGTCGGCGCCTTGATCCGCCTGCAACGCGCGATGCGCAAGCGACGATGCGGTGAGCGCGCCTAGATGGATCGGTGGCGCCCGATGCAAGGAATACACGCTAGGCACTGACGATTTCTTAACCGTGTGGGGCGACAGTGATCGAATGTGCATGGCCCGCATTATTCACCATCCCAATGACCCGTCGCCGGCGGATGGTCGAACCCCCTTGGTTGCGGTTCCGAACGGGTATACGGGGATGCTGCGGCGCAGAAGGAATGCGGAATGATCGCTGTCTATCGAAAGCTGTGGGACCTCTTCACGTCCGCCGAGCGGCGTTTTGCGCTCTATCTCATGGGGTTGCTGGTCCTGTCGGCCTTTGCCGAGATCCTGGGCCTTTCGGCGTTCCTGTTCCTCCTGGCCCTGCTGGCGCAACCCGAGATGGTCGAGAGCAACGCCCGTATCTCCGCGCTCTATGCGTGGCTCGGGTCCGAGTCGATGGCGTCCTTCCAGATCGCAATGGCGTTCGGCGTGCTCGTCGTCACGGTGGCCGGGCTGGCGATCAAGGCGGGCAGCGCCTACTCGATCCTGCGGTTCTCGACGATTCAGGGCTACCGGCTGTCCAACCGCCTGCTGCGGGCCTACCTGCACCAGCCCTACGCATGGTTCCTGATGCGCAACACGACCGAAATCAGCAAGAACGTGCTGGGCGAGATCGAGCAGGTGGTCAACCGGGTCACCCTGCCTGCCCTGCGGCTGGTGGGCGACGCCATCCTGGTGGTGACGATCCTCGTTTTCCTTCTGGGCGTCGATCCCTACATGGCTCTGGGGTCCATCGCGATCATCGGCGGCGCCTACGGGATCATATGGTTGAGCCTGCGGAATCCGCTCCTGCGGTTGGGCGCACGCATCCTGAAGGCCAACCGCGAACGCTTTCGCCTGATCGGCGAGGCCGCCGGCGGACTGAAGGAGATCAAGCTTGCCGGGCTAGAGGATTCCTATGCAAGACGGTTCGACGGTATCTCCTTCGGCCGGGCCCGCGCGACGGCTGCCAGTCGCATGATGGCCGAGTTGCCGCGATTCGCCCTGGAGGGGCTGACGTTCGCCGTCCTCCTGGGCGTGGTTCTGACACTGCTCTTCAGGCAGGACGGTAATCTGGCCGCCATTGTCCCGACGCTGGGTATCTTCGCCTTTTCCGTCATGCGGATGCTGCCGGCGATGCAGCGCCTTTTCGCCGGCCTGTCGACCATCCGGTCCGGTCGGTCGTCCCTCGACTACATCCACCACGAATACCTGGCCGTGAACGGCCCCGAGATGGCGTTCACGCAGCTTCCCAAGGCCGCTGACCGGCTGGACATGCGCCAGGCTCTTGAGCTCGACGGCGTCGACTACAGCTACCAGGCGGCCAGCCGGCAGGCGCTGTCAGGCGCCAGTCTGAGGATCGAGGCGAACACGGCCATCGGGATCGTCGGAAGCACGGGCGCGGGCAAGACGACGCTGATCGACGTCATCCTGGGGCTCCTGACGCCGGACGGCGGAGAGATCCGCGTGGACGGGACGGTTCTGGGACCCGCGAACATCCGGGAATGGCAGCGGTCGCTGGGCTATGTGCCGCAGACGATCTACCTCACCGACAGCACGCTTGCAGCCAACATCGCGTTCGGCATTGCCCCCGACGCCATCGACATGGACGCGGTGATCCGTTCGGCCAAAGTCGCCGCCCTGCACGACTTCGTCATCGACGAACTCCCGGACGGCTACCAGACCCGCGTCGGGGAACGCGGCGTCCGCCTGTCGGGCGGGCAGCGCCAGCGGATCGGTATCGCGCGCGCGCTCTACCACGACCCGTCCTTCCTGATCCTCGACGAGGCCACGTCGGCTCTCGACAACATAACCGAGAGCATCGTCATGGAAGCGGTGCAGGAGATCAGGCACGACAAGACCGTTGTCCTGATCGCGCACCGCCTCAGCACTGTGCGCAACTGCGACGTGATCTTCCTGATGGAGCATGGCCGGGTCTCGGCGTCGGGCACCTACGATGATCTGGTCGCGGGGAGCCCGACGTTCCGGCGGATGGCCGCAACGGCATGACGCAGCGGACGGGCAGGTCCGTGCCGCCCTCGGTCGCAGGTCGCCCGTCCCCCGCCACATGCGGCCCAGCGCTGCGGCAGCGGTCCGTCGGGCCGCCGGGCCCGGCGCGGGGCGTCCCTGACGTTGCGGCGTCGCGCGGCGCGACCGCGACAGCCTGCCGCCCGGTCTCGCATGGCGAGCATCCCCGACGCAGCCCGGCGTTCTGCGCGGCCATGGCCCTGTGGTCCGGGCTTGCCTTGGGCCCCGGCTTCGCTTCGGCACAAACCTTCGATGTCAGGCTGGGCGGTACGAGGATCGGCACGCTCGTCTACGACGCGGCGCCGGACGGAGCGGCGGGAGGCACCCTTCGGTCTGTCCTCGACAACACTCCGCTGGGTGTCGCCAACGGCACGTTCACCGCGTCCGCGCAGGCTGTCGCCGGCTCCGGCGCCGTCGGCTACACAGGCAGCTCCGAATCGCTGCGCAAGCGCCGGCGAATCGATGTCGCCTTCGCGGAGGGGCGCGCAACCGAGGTCGTCGTGGCGCCGCAGGACGAGGCGACGGACCTGTCGGACCCCGGGCGCGTCCCGGCCGGAGTCCTCGATCCCGTCAGCGCTTTCGGACGCCTGGCCGGCGGGCGCGACTGCCCCGCGCCCTATTCCTTCTATGACGGGCGGCGCGTGCTGCGCGTCTCCACGACCGCCAGGACGGCGTCGTCCGCGAGCGTCCGCTGCGAGGTGGACTATAGGGTCACGGCCGGGCCAGGCCATCTGTCGCCGTTCCGCTTCCGGTCCCTGCGGCTGGTCGTGGACTACGTCTCCGGGGGCATGTCCGGCATGAGCATCGGCGCCGGCCCTTTCACCGTGACG
Source organism: uncultured Alphaproteobacteria bacterium (assembly GCA_963722905.1). Classification (GTDB taxonomy): domain Bacteria; phylum Pseudomonadota; class Alphaproteobacteria; order Rhodobacterales; family Rhodobacteraceae; genus CAVROT01. The sequence continues at coordinate 9,781 of CAVROT010000016.1, forward strand.
ATCGCACGATGACCCGGGCGGGCGACTGCAGCGTGCCACTCGTGCTGTCCATCCGGTGGCGGGCTGTCGCAGGCTGGCCCGTATCGGGGGCGGCATCTCGCGGTTCCCCCTCCGGTGCCGAAGGGTCTCTGCCGTACGACGCCGCAGGGGACAGACGGGGCGGCTAGGGCCTCGGTGCGCCATGCAGTGCCGATACCGTCGCGGCATCGTGGCCGGTGTGGCGCGAGGCGGCCCGCGTGACCATGAGACGCCGGGCAAAGGCCGCGACGAAAAGAGCGGTCAGGATCAGGACCACGGTCGGCGCGGGGGCGCTGTCGATGAAGAAGCTGGCGTAGACGCCGGCCAGCATCGAGAAGAGGCACACGGCAACGGCGACGGCCAGCATCTGCCCGAAGCGGCGCACCGACAGAAAGGCGACGGCCCCCGGAGTGATCAGCAGTGCCACTGCCAGGATCAGCCCGACCGAGGTCAGCGTGGCCACGATGCAGAGAGACAGCGCGGTCAGCAGGCCGTAGTGCAGCAGGCCCGTGCGCAGCCCCGACGCCCGCGCCTGCGCGGGATCGAAGGCATGCAGCAGGAGGTCCCGCCATTTCAGGGCGATACCGCCCGCGACCGCCGCGCCGACGATCCCGGCGGTCCAGAGATCCGCGCGGCCGATGCCCAGCATGTTGCCAAAGAGGACATGGTCGAGGTGCTGGTCGGTGGTGATCGAGGCGTAGATCACGATCCCGACGCCGAACATGCCAGAAAAGACGACGCCCATGACGGTGTCTTCCTTCACGCGGCTGTTGTCCGACAGCCAGCCCGTCAGCAGCGCGCAGGTCATCCCGGCGGCGAAGGCGCCCACGACCAGCGGCAGCCCCAGCACCCAGGCCAGGACGATGCCGGGGAGCGTCGCGTGGCTGACCGCGTCGCCCATCAGCGCCCAACCCTTGAGCACCAGGAAGCACGACAGCATCGCCGTGGGCGGCGCGATCAGCACCGCGATCCAGAACGCATTGCGCATGAAGGGGAACGTGAAGGGTTGGAGGAGCACGTCGATCATCGGCGGGCCCCCGACGAGGACGAGGACGCGGCCGGCGCCGGCAGCCGGGCCAGCGACGCGCGGGTGCGCGCGCGCGCGGCCAGCAGCCCGTGCCGGGGCGCCAGTGCGAAGGCCGCGAGGAAGATCGAGGTCTGCAGCGTCACGATCACTCCGCCGGTGGCCCCGTCGAGGAAGTAGCTGAGATAGGCGCCGGCGAATGAGGTCAGCGCGCCGATGGCCACCGCCAACAGGATCATCCGCTCGAACCGATCCGAAAGCAGGTAGGCCGTGGCGCCCGGCGTCACGACCATGGCGATCACCAGGAACGCGCCGACCGTCATCATCGCCGCCACGACCGATGCCGACAGCAACGTGAAGAAGACCGCGCGCAGCAGGTCAGGGTGTAGCCCGATGGAGCGGGCGTGATTCTCGTCGAAGAAGGTCACCATCAGATCCTTCCACTTCAACGTCAGGACCACGGCCGAAACCAGGCCGATGGCGGCCAGCTGCACGGTATCGCCCGGCGTGATGGCCAGGATGTTGCCCATGACGATGGTCTGGATGTCGATCGCGACCGGATCGAGCGAGATCATGAACAACCCCAACCCGAAGAACGCGGTGAAGATGATGCCGATGATCACGTCGGTCTTCAGTCCGGACCGTCCGGTGAGGAACAGCATGGCCCCGGCCGCCAGACCGCCCGCGACGAAGGCGCCCAGCGCGAAGGGCAGGCCCAGCATGTAGGCGCCCGCGACGCCGGGGACGACGGAATGGCTGAGCGCGTCGCCGATCAACGACCAGCCCTTCAGCATCAGATAGCACGACAGGAACGCGCAGACCCCGCCCACCAGCGCGGAGACCCACATGGCGTTCAGCATGTAGCCGTAGCCGAAGGGCTGGAGCAGCAGGTCGATCACGGATGCGTCCGGTCGGCCGGTGTCTCGGCGTCCTGTGCCCCAGACGGATCGTCCGGTCGCCCGGCGTCATCGGCTGTCGCGTTCGTGCTGTCGGTCGGCCGCGCCTTCGGGTCGCGGCGCTGGCCGTAGTGGACGAAGGGGCGTTCGTCGTCGGTAATGATGCGCACTTCGCGCGGGTCGTCGTCGTCGTGCAGCTCTGCCCCGCTGAGCGTAAAGTGCCGCAGGACACCGCCGAACGCGCGCTCCAGATTGTCGCGTGTGAAGACGGTGTCGGTCGGCCCATGGGCGAGCACCGTTCCCTTGACCAGGATAGTCCGGTCGCAGAAATCGGGTACAGAGCCGAGGTTATGGGTCGACACCAGCATCACCCGCCCCTCGTCGCGAAGTTCGCGCAGGAGCCCCACGATCTGTTCCTCGGTCTTCACGTCGACCCCGGTGAAGGGCTCGTCCAGCAGGATGACGCGGCCGTCCTGCGCGAGGGCGCGGGCCAGGAACACGCGCTTGCGCTGGCCGCCCGACAGCTCTCCGATCTGGCGGTGGCGGTAGTCGGACATGCCGACGCGGGCCAGTGCGGTATCGACCGCAGCACGGTCGGCGGGGCGCGCGCGGCGCAGGAACCCCATGTGGCCGTAGCGGCCCATCATCACCACGTCCTCGACAAGGACGGGGAAGGCCCAGTCCACCTCTTCGGACTGCGGGACGTAGGCGACGAGGTTTTCGCGCAGAGCCTCCTTCACGGTGCGGCCCAGCAGCCGGATCTCGCCCCGGGCGGTGGGTACGAAGCCCATGATGGCCTTGAAAAGGGTGGACTTGCCCGCGCCGTTCACGCCGACAAGGGCGGTCACTGTACCGCGCGGGATGGCGAAGGTCGCGTCGTGCAGCGCTGTCGTGCCGTTGCGGTAGGTGACCCAGACGTCGCGCGCGTCGATGCCGCCGCCGGGATCCGCCATTGCGGGCATGTCCGCGCCCGCGTCGGGGGCGGTCATGCGCCGCCGCCCTCCAGCCCGTCGGCGATGGTTTCGACCGTGACCCGCAGCAGGTCCAGGTAGGACGGCACAGGCCCGTCCGGGTCGCTGAGGCTGTCGACGTAGAGCATGCCGCCATAGGCCGTTCCCGTTTCCCGCGCGACCTGCTGGGCAGGGGACTGATTGACCGTGCTTTCGCAGAAGACCGCGGGGATGTCGTGTTCGCGTACGGTGTCGATGACGCGGCGGACCTGCTGCGGCGTGCCGATCCTGTCGGCGTTGATCGGCCAGAGATACAATTCGCGCAGCCCCAGATCGCGGGCGAGGTAGCCGAACGCGCCTTCGCAGCTGACCAGCCAGCGGCGGTCCTCGGGCAGGGCGGCGAGCCGGGCTTTCAGCGGTCCGGCGGTCTCGCCGATCCGGGCGCGGTAGGCGTCGGCATTGGCGGCGTAGGTGCGGGCATTCCCGGGGTCGGCTTCCGACAGCGCGGCCTCGATGTTGTCGACGTAGACCAGCGCGGTCTCGAACCCCATCCAGGCATGCGGGTTCATGGCAAGCCCCGCGCTGTCGTCACCCAGCGCGATCGGGTCGATCCCGTCCGACAGCGTGGCCGAGGGGATGGGACCGAGGTTGGACAGGAACTGTTCGAACCACCGCTCCAGCCCCAGGCCGTTCCACAGGATCAGGTCGGCGCCCGACGCGCCCACCAGGTCGCGCGGGGTGGGCTGGTAGCCGTGGATCTCTGCCCCCGGCCTGGTGATGGACACGACATCGGCCGCGTCCCCGGCGACGTTGCGCGCCATGTCGGCGAGGACGGTGAAGGTGGTGACGACCTTCAGTCGGTCCTGCGCCCGCGCCGGCAGGGCGGCGATGAGCGTCACGAGAACGGCTACGACGGCGAGTGCCGCCGCGGCGGGGGTACGGGTCATGACGGGTCCATGGCGAGGTATAGATCAGCGAAGCGATATTGCGACGCGTTCGCATGTTGTCAAGTTGAATGATAATGAGTCGCAACTGAGGCGGCCAGCGGCAGCGCTTGTCCACCTGTCCGAAGCCGGGCTTCCACCGCTGTCACCCGGCGCGGTGTCGGCGGGCCGCCTTGCGGTATGGCTCAGACGCCGCCGGTCCCATGCGGAACGATCCGGCGGGGCATGTCTGCGTGTCGCGGCACCGCATGGCGTTCGATCATCCGCTGGACCACGGGGGCCGCGCCGTCGCGGTTCAGCGCCACGAGTTCGTCGTAGACCCGTGCGTCGTCGCGGGTGCGGCGCTGATTGTGGCGCCGGTAGTCGGCCCATGTGGGGACGTGGTAGCTTTCGGCCCAGACGTCGGGATCCTCCAGGTCGCGCAGGATCACCCAGGCCTGTGCGCCGTCGCGCCGCCGGATGCGACGACGTTCGGCCATCAGAGCCAGGAAGGCCGGAACGTCGGGCTCGGCGATATGCCAGGTCACGATGACCATGATGGGTCCGCTGCGGTCCGTCACGTCGATCTTGAGCGGCGGCTCTCGAAAGCGGTCGAGCGGCTGAAGGTCGAGCCGGCGGTACTCCGGCAGCGGGATGATGCGCCCGGCCATCGCGCCCAGCGCCAGCAGGACCGCAACGGCGAAGAAGGTGACCGGCAGACCCGCCGCCTCGGCGAGTTGCCCCCAGATCCAGCTTCCCAGCGCCATACCGCCGAACACTCCGGTCTGGTAGAGCGCGATGGCCCGGCCGACGACCCAGCGCGGCGTGCTGAGTTGAAGCGTCGCGTTGAAAAGCGCCATGTCGGTGACCCAGGACGCCCCGCCCAGCAGCAGCACGGCGCCGGTGAGCCAGGGCGAGGGGCTGACGGCGATCCCCATGGCGCAGACGGCAAGGCCGAGGAACCCCATCTCGGCCAGTCGTTCGCCGGTCATCCGGGCGCGCAGCCTTGAGGCGGACAGAGCGCCGCCCACCGCGCCCGCGCCGAACGCGCCCAGCAGGAGACCGTAGGTCAGCGCGCCGCCCCCCAGCAGGTCGCGCGCGACCAGCGGCAGCAGGGCCAGCACCGCCACGGCCGCACCTCCGAAGAGGAACCCCCGGACGATGACCCGGATCAGAGCCGGCGACATCGCGACATATCGCAGGCCGGCCGACAGGGCAGACCCGAAGGGCTCGCGCGGGTCGTCGCCGGACCGGCCCACGCCCGGCCAGCGCCACAGCGCGAAGATGATGGCGAGGTAGCTGACTGCGTTCAGCGCGAAGGCGACCGCAGCTCCGGCGACGGCGACGATGGCACCGCCCACGGCCGGTCCGATGCTGCGCATCAGGTTGAACCCCATGCCGTTCAGCGTGACGGCCGCCGGCACGTCGTCGCGCGGGACGATGTCGCCGATGGACGCCTGCCAGGACGGGTTGTGCAGGGCCGTGCCGCACCCGATGAGGAAGGTGAAGGACAGCAGCGTCCAGGGGGTCAGCACGCCCAGCAGCGCGCAGACGGTGAGGGCGACCGACACCACCAGCATGAAGCATTGTGCAAAGAGCATGACGCGCCGACGGTCGAACCCGTCGGCCAGCACCCCGGCCAGCAGCGAGAAGAGCATGATCGGCAGCGTGATCGAGCCCTGTACGAGGGCCACCATGGCCGGAGACGCGTCCATCGTCGTCATCATCCAGGCAGCGCCGACCGCCTGTATCAGCCCGCCCAGATTCGTCGCCAGCGATGCCAGCCACAGGCGTCGAAACGCCGGATGGCGGAACGGCGCCAGCCCGTCGTTGCGTGAATCCGGCGCCGACCGCCGCAGCATCGCGAGCCGGGTCAGAAGGGCGGTGAGGGGTGGTGGCAATGGGGGATCCGCGCCGCATGGAATGGCCTCGCATAGTCCTGCTGCCGCGGTGGTGCAACGCACTGCGTATCGGCCGCCCGATGCCCGATACGGCATCATCCGATACCGTACCCCGCAGGGCGATCCCTCGCTACGTCCAGCCGGCCTGCGTCGGAGCGGCCGGATCGGACCGCCCCTATCCGATGTCGTCGACCCTCCGCCATTCGGCGCAGTCGACGCGGCCAATCGGTGAGAGATCAGGGGTCCGCCGCCAATGCTGCGTCACGGGTTGGTTTGTCACGGTCTTGCGCAAGTGTAGTTGCAGGCGAGTACGGAGTGGACAACACCCGTGAGAGTCGACCTGCCGAACGATAGGCGTGACCAGTTGCCAATCCAATGCATGCGAAGTTTTCACTACGCAAGAGGGCAATGCGCCGTTATCCGCCCGGTCCACGGTCTGAGCAGGTTGATTTGGCGGTTGCGTGAATCAGACGCGGCGCGACGTGGCGTCATGCCGCGTCGCGCCGACTGCGCGCCTCATAGAGTGCGACGCGACCCTAAATCGCGAAGTCCTGCATCGGGCGTCCGCTGGCGATGGCGTCCTTGATCCAGCCCGGCTGGCGGCCACGGCCTGTCCAGGTCTGTCGCGGATCCTCGGGGTTCCGGTATTTCGGGGCCGACTTGCGGGCGCCCTTCTCCTTCGTGACCAGATCGTCCAGCGAATAGCCATGCGATTTGGCGAGATCCTCGGCCGCTTTGCGCGCCTCGGACTTGCGGCGGCTTTCCAGCGAATCGATCGCTTTGTCTACATCGGATCGAAGCTTTTCCAGCTCTTTCCGGTCCATGGTCTCCAGGTCGTTTGCCATATCGTTCGTGTCCCAAATGCCCGTTATCACGACCTTCATTTAATCCGTTGCAAGGAATTCGCAACCCCAATCGTCAGACCCAGGGCGACCGGATTTAAAGACTTTGGCTCCTTCCCATTCGCGGAGATGGATCGTCCGGGAGGATCGCTCTGCTATATGGATTGTCGGGCCGCCTCGCGAGTGTCAGGGTCGCGCGCATGTTCGATACGGTCGAGATTCCCCTCTGGCTGCTGGTGACGATCGTATTGTTCGCGGCCGTCACTGCGTTGAGCCACGTCTTCATTCCACCGGTGAGGTGGTTCCTGCGCCGCCGGATGGAGCATGTCGTGGCACGGCTGAACGACCGGCTGGAGCGGCCGATCCACCCGTTCAAGCTCGCGCGCCGGCACGACACCATCCAGCGGCTGATCTACGATCCCGGCGTCGTCGCCGCCGTGACCGAGCATGCGCGGCTGACCGGGGTGCGGGAGGACGTCGCCTTCGACCGTGCCCGGCGCTATGCGCGCGAGATCGTGCCGGCCTTCAGCGCCACGGCCTACTTCTCGGTCGCGATCCGGGCAGCGCGTTGGCTGTCGACGTTCCTCTTCGACGTGCGGTTGGTGTCCCCCGGCCTGGATGCGCGGCCGGCCCCGGAGGACACGGTGGTCTTCGTGATGAACCATCGCAGCAACATGGATTACGTCCTGGTGACGTGGCTCTCGGCCGAGCGGTCGGCGCTGAGCTATGCCGTTGGCGAGTGGGCCCGGATCTGGCCGCTGAGCGTTCTGGTGCGCGCGATGGGCGCCTATTTCATCCGCCGCCGGTCGCGCGATGCGCTCTACCGGAAGGTGCTTGCGCGCTACGTGCAGATGGCGACGCGGGCCGGGGTCACCCAGGCGATCTTTCCCGAAGGCGGCCTGTCGCTGGACGGGCGTACCGCGCCGGCGCGGCTGGGGCTGCTGTCGTACATCGTGGACGACTTCGACCCCGCGGCCGAGCGCGATGTCGTCTTCGTGCCGGTGTCGCTGGGCTACGATCAGGTTCTGGAGGACCGTATCCTGATCGAGGCGGGTGCCGATGGCCGGCGGCGGTTCCGCGGGTCGTTTCTGACCGGCACCGCCTTCGTGTCGCGCTGGGCCTGGCGCCGGGTCACGCGGCAGGTGCGGCGCTTCGGCATCGCCGCGGTCGCCTACGGGGTGCCGCTGTCGCTGCGGAGCATGGGCCCCGGCGCCACGGCCGAGGAGGTGGCGCAGGTCCTCATGTCGCGGATCGCCGGCGGCATTCCGGTCCTGCCGATCCCCCTGATCGCGGACGCGCTGCGGCGGATCGGAGGATCCGGCGACGTGGCCGGGCTGCGGTCCTGCGTTGCAGCGAGGATGGCGGAGCTGCAGGTGGGCGGCGCGCCCCTCTGCCTGCCCGAGGGCGACTTCGTCGCGGCCGGGCTCCGGCGGATGGCGCTGCGCGGAATGGTGCGGCTGGACGGCGGGGCCGTGACGACCAGGGCCCCGGACCTGGTCGCGTTCTACGCCGCCGCATTGCCGCCAGACGGCGACGGCGGGGCTGGCCGAGATCGGCCGATGGCGCCGTGACAGGCGTCAGGCGATCGGCCGGCGCGCCATTCATCCGGCCCTGCCGCTGCGTCACGTGGCGCCCGGGCCACTGTTTCCCGCGGGTGGATAATACGATTTTTCCGGTGCAACGTCGCCAACCCCTTGCCGCCGTCCTGCCTCGCGGGATCGGGGGAGTTGAAATTCGCGGGTATCTGGAAATTTCGAGCACATGCTATCCTTGTGTTAAGGATTCGTTTACAACTTCACCGGAAGGTCTGTCATGGCGAACGACTGGATACTCGACGTATTGACCGATTTGTCAGTCTTCGCCAGCAGAAACGAGATGTCGGCCCTGTCGGCCGAGTTGGACCGCGCGCGAGATGTCGCCGCGTACGAACTCGGTGCCGGTCCGATACGGGTGGAGTACGCGCGTGACGACGAGGGACGGCAAGCTGGAAGCCTCGGTCAGGCAGGTGCAATCCGCCACCACTCTTGACGAACTTACCGAAGCGATCGTCGCCCTTCGCGACCTCTTCAGGGTCGAACATCTTATCTACCACTCTGTCAACGGCGTGGGCGGACAGTATGCGGTGCTGACCTACGATCAGGCCTGGGTCGATCGCTACGTCGAACTGGACTATGCGCGGGTGGATCCCGTGGTCCTCGGGTGTTTCCGGCGCTTCCGTCCGGTGAACTGGAAGGAACTGGACTGGTCTTCCCGGGCGGCGCGCGCGTTCCTGGAGGACTCGATGGCCCACGGGGTCGGCAATCAGGGCTACTCGGTGCCGATCCGCGGCCCCAACGGTCAGTTCGCTCTCTTTACGGTGAACCAGAGTTGCAGCGATGCCGAGTGGGAGAAATATACCAACCGGCACATGTCGAACGTGATCCTCATGGCGCATTACATCAATCAGAAGGCGCTGGAGATCGAGCGGGGCAGCGACCTCACGCCGGGCCAGCGTCTGAGTCCGCGCGAGATCGACGCGCTGACGATGCTGGCCGCCGGCATGAACCGCGCCCAGGCGGCCGAGGCGCTGGCCATTTCCGAGCACACGCTGCGCGTCTATGTCGAGGGCGCAAGGTTCAAGCTCGGCGCATCCAACACGACCCATGCGGTCGCGCGCGCGCTCACGATGGGCCTCGTCGTCGTCTGAGGGCTGTCAGGCTCTGATTTTCATATGCTTTTCGCTCGCCCCGTGGCGGATCGCGCCAATAGATCGTTCAAGTTGTTCCTATTTCGTTCCGCAACCGTGCGGTAACCCTACCAGCCATTAACCAATACCGAGGCATCACCGAACCGTCAGAAAGACGGAGCGGATCGATGATCAGATACATATACGCCGATGCATTGCATGAATTCCCGAAGCTTGCCGCGACGATGTTCGCCGACCGGGCCGCCCAGTTCGCCGGCCGGCTGAAATGGGACGTGACCGTACATGCCGACGGCGGCGAGCGCGATCAGTACGATCCGCTCAATCCCCTCTATGTCATCTGGGAGCGGCCGGACGGCACGCATGGCGGCTCCATGCGGTTCCTGCCCAGCACCGGGCGCACGATGCTGTCCGAGCATTTCGCCCATATCGAGGGCGACTACCGTCCGGACCCGGGAACCTGGGAATGCACGCGCTTCTGCCTCGCCCCGGGCGAGGGCGGGCAGGTGACGGCCGTGTTGCTGGCGGCGGCGGCGGACATGGGCCTGCGGCTGGGCCTGGGCCAGTCGGTCGGCGTGTTCGACGCCTGCATGTTGCGGGTCTACCGCCGCTCGGGCTGGGTGCCGCGCGTCCTGGGCCGCGCGGACGGTATCTGCGCCGGCGAGTGGACCTTCACGCCCGAGATACGCGACGCCCTGCTGGAGCGGGCCGGCGTGACGGCCACGGTCGCCGAGCACTGGTTCCGCCGCAGCTTCGGCGCCGTGGAGGTGGCCCTGGCCGCCTGAGTGGCGCTGGGCAAGGACGGGGCGCCCGGCTAGGGTCGGGCGATGCCGCCCGCCCCGCCAGATCCCGTCCTTTCCGACGACCAGGCCAGCGCCCGCGCCAGCGTCGAAGCGGCGCTGCGGGCGGCCGGCGTCGACATCGCGGCCGGCACGACGACGCCGTCCGCCGAAGGCGAGGGGCGCGTCCTGGCCGTGATCGGCAAGGCGGGGTCGGGAAAGACCCTGCTGCTGGCGCAGCTCTACCGCGCACTGACCGCCGCAGGCGTCGACATCGTGTCGGGCGACTATGAGGGGCGCCGCCGCAAGGACCGGCGCACACTCGCGATCCTGGCGCCAACGAACAAGGCCGCGAGCGTCCTGCGCGGGCGCGGCGTGCCTGCGACGACGATCCACCGCATCCTCTACACCCCGATCTACGACCCGGAATACGAGAAGATCGCCGAATGGCTGGCCGGCAACGGCGACCGTCCGACAGTCGAGGGGATGAGCGAGGCGGCGCTGGACCGGGCGGCCGAGTTCTACGTCCAGCACGCGTCGGTGCCCGGCGCCTTGGCCACGGCGGGCTTGCGCGGATCGGACTTCATCACCGGATGGAAGCGCCGCGAGGACCCGCTGGACATCGGGTTCGTCGACGAATCCTCGATGCTGGACGGGCGCCAGCTGGAGGATCTGGCCGAGATTTTCCCGACGCTCATTCTCTTCGGCGATCCTGCCCAGCTGCCCCCGGTGAAAGGCGACGGCCGGATGGTGTTCGAGGGGCTGCCGCCCGCCCGTGTCCTGACGCTGCACCGCGTCCACCGCCAGGCGGCGGGCAGCCCCATACTGGACCTGGCCCACGCGCTGGGCGATCCCGACCTCGATTTCGCGACGTTCGAGGACATGGTGCGCGAGGCGGCGGCGCGCGACGAACGCGTCGTCGTCGCGCAGCGGGTGGAGGCGGCGCGCATGGCCCGGTCGCCGGTGCTGGTCTGGCGCAATGCCACGCGGGTCCGCCTCATCGCGGCATTTCGCGCCGCCTACGGTGCGCCGCCGGATGCGCTCCTCCCCGGCGAGCCGCTGATCTGCGACGGGCTGGAGCTTCCGTTGAAGCATCGCAAGAAGCGCATCGACCTCGAGGCGCGCGGCCTCATCAAGGGCGCACAGGTCATCTGGCTGGGGCCGGGCCGCCGCCCCGGCTTCTCTCGCCTGCACGTCATCGGCGCGCCCGAGCCGCAGTTGAGTGCCGCGTCCATCGTCAAGATCGAGGCGCCGGGCGAGGACGAGCCGTTCATCCCCTTCGCGGCCGGCATGGGGGCGACGTTCCTGCACGGCGCTGCGGTCACGATCCACAAGGCGCAGGGGTCTCAGTGGCCCGACGTGCAGGTCTTCGCGCCCGACCTGATGGTGGCGGCGCGCATGGGCCGGACCGAGGGCGGCGTCGCCCTGTGGAAGCGTCTGGCCTATGTCGCGATCACCCGCGCCGAGGAGCGTCTGCACTGGTGCGTCCGCGCGGCCCTTGCCCGCCCGACCGAACCGCTGGGCGTGGAGGATCTGGCCGCCGCCGCCCCCCTGACGCTGGAGCATACCGCCGAGGGGGAAACCGCGGACGGGTGATCCGTTGCTGCCAGCGCAATTCACCCCTGCAGATAACGGAACGCCGCGGAGGCCCCCCATCCCGCGGCGATGGCGATCGCCAGCGACATCAGGCCGTAGAGCAACGGTTGCTCGTGCGCGAGGACGTAGAGGAACCGCTCCAGCCCGACCTTCTGGACGAAGATGACCGTCTCGAACGTCGCCTCGACGCGACCGTCGCGGGTCAGGAAGACGCGGGCGGTGTAGTTGCCCTCGACCAGGTTGGCGGGCAGGGCAATGTCGGTCGAGAACAGCGTCTCATCCTCTATCCGCACGGTGGAGGGTCGGGTCTGATAGAGGTCCGCCGCCTCGCGGATGCGGATCAGCGCATCGGTGAACGTGGTGGCGTCCGCGATCTCGGGCGGCGCGCCGACGGACCTTATGGCGCGGGGTATGGTGATGCGGTGGCGCAGGTCCGACGTTTCGCTCAGGACCTCGGGGATCGGTCCGCTGGTGGCCACGGCGTAGAAGCTGGGGGCGGCGTCCACGTCGACGGCGGCGCGGTTCACCCAGATGCCGCCCCAGCGATCCTTGCGCCGCACGGTGACGGGCTGGAGCGGCCCCGCGACGGTCACGATGACGGCCAGCGGCGGATCGGCCAGCGGAGCCAGCCGCTTCATGGCGCCGTAGATCAGGATCTCGCTGCCCGTGAAGCTGGTGCCGATCGCGATGCGGGTCTGGCTGAGCCTGGCCACGACGCCGACGTCCTGTGCGGGTGCGCCGCGGGCAGCGGTGTCGGCTGTCTGCGACGGCGCGGCCGCCGGCAGGAGGAGACCGAGGAAAAGGGCGAGGACGCGGATCAATGCCCGCCACCCGGGCCGAGGGAGTAGAGCTCGTCGGGCCGGATCAGCAGGCCGGCCGCGAGGTTGCCGCAGACCAGCAGCACCATGCCGGCGAGGAGGATGCGCAACTGCTCGGCCTTGAGCCGGGTGCCGATCCGCGCGCCGATCTGCGCGCCGACGACGCCGCCCACCAGCAGCAGGACGGCCAGCAGCATGTCGACCGTGTAGTTCGTCGTGGCGTGCAGCAGGGTGGTGAAGGCGGTCACGAAGATGATCTGGAAGAGCGACGTACCGACGACGACCTTCGTGGGCATGCCCAGCAGGTAGATCATGGCGGGCACCATGATGAACCCGCCGCCGACGCCCATGATCGCGGCCAGCACACCCACACAGAGCCCGATCACCAGCGGCGGGATGACCGAGATGTAGAGCCCCGAGGCGCGGAACTTCATCTTCAGCGGCAGCGCGTGGACCCAGCCGTGGCGGCGCCGCTGCGGCGGGACGCCGCGCCGCGTCTTGCGGATGGCGTTGAGGGATTCCACGAACATCAGCGCGCCGATCACGCCGAGGAAGACGACGTAGCAGAGCTTGACCAGCAGATCGACCTGGCCCGAGGCGCGCAGGAGGTTGAATATCTGCACCCCCAGCGCGGCGCCGACCAGACCGCCCATCAGCAGGACGCACCCCATGCGCAGATCCACGGTACGCCGCCGCAGATGCGCCAGCACGCCCGAGAAGGACGAGGCGACGATCTGGTTGGCCTCGGTCGCGACGGCGACGGCGGGCGGTATGCCGATCATGAAGAGGAGCGGCGTCATCAGGAAGCCGCCGCCGACCCCGAACATGCCCGACAGGACGCCCACCAGCCCGCCCAGGCCCAGAAGGACCAGCGCGTTGACCGAGACCTCGGCGATGGGCAGGTAGATCTGCATGCGGCGGCACTCCGGGCGGCCCTGGTGCCGTCAAACCATCGCTCGCTCCGGGGCGCCAGTGGGCCGTTTGAATAAACCCCCGGTGATGCGCGCGGGCCAGCGGCGGGCGTCGTCCGGCCTTCGGATCAACCGGTGCCCATCGCCTTGAGGAATGCGCGCAGGACCCGCTCCAGCTTGGCCGCGCCCAGGGGGGCCATCGCCTTGGTATGGTCGTGGCTGATGGCCTCGTCGCTCATCCCGGCAGCCATGTTGGTGATGGTCGAGATGGCGGCGACCCGCAGCCCGAGGAAGCGCGCGAGGATGACCTCGGGCACCGTCGACATGCCCACGGCGTCGGCGCCCAGAGTGCGGATCGCCCGAATCTCGGCCGGAGTCTCGAACGAGGGGCCGGAGTACCAGGCGTAGACGCCGCTGTGTAGCGTCTCGCCCGCCGTGTGGGCCGCCGCCATCAGCGCCGCGCGGAGGGCGGGGTCGTAGGCGTCGCCCATGGGGACGAAACGGGCATCCGACGGCTCTCCGATAAGGGGATTGAGGCCGGAAAAGTTGATATGGTCGTTCAGCGCCATGATGCTGCCGGTGGGCATGTCGGGGCGCAGCGATCCGGCGGCGTTCGTGGCCAGCAGCGTGTCGGCGCCGAGGCCCCTGAGCACCTCCAGCGGCAGGCGCATGGCGTCGGCGCGACCGGATTCGTAGTAGTGCGACCGCCCGCCCAGCACGGCGACACGCACCCCCTCCAGATCGCCGACGGTCAGCTTCGGCACGTGGCCGGAGACCCCGGCGTGTGGAAAGCCGGGCAGATCGGCGTAGTCGATGGCGGTACCCGTCACCGCGTCGGCCAGCCCGGCGAGGCCCGACCCGAGGATAAGGCCCACCCGCACCGGCGCGTCACCGGCGCGGCCGCGGACCCTTGCGACCAGGTCGCGCGCGGCATCGGTCAGGGTATCCAGCTCAGCGCTCCTTCACGTAGGGTTCGCCGCCGGCGCGCGGCGGGGTGGCGCGGCCGACGAAGCCTGCCAGGATCACGACGGTCAGGATGTAGGGCAGGGCCTGCATGAACTGCGAGGGGATCGGGATGCCGGCCACGTCGATGTTCTGGAAACGGTTTCCCACCGCCTCCAGCAGGCCGAAGAGGAGGCAGGCGCTCAGGCAGTACCACGGCCGCCACTTGGCGAAGATCAGCGCGGCCAGCGCGATGAACCCGCGCCCCGCCGTCATGTCCTTGACGAAGCCGGCGGCGAGACCGGTGGCAAGATAGGCGCCCGCGAGGCCGCAGAGCAGACCCGCGATCAGGACGGCCGAATAGCGCAGCCTCACGACGCTGACCCCGGCGGTATCGACGGCGCCGGGGTTCTCGCCCACCGCGCGCAGGCGCAGGCCGAACCGCGTGCGAAACAGCACCCACCACGACAGCGGCACGGCCAGGATGGCGACGTAGACCAGGATGGTGTGGCCCGAGACGAGGTTCCAGTAGACCGACGAGAGGCCGCTGGGATCCTCGCCCCCCGCCCGCGCCGCGCGGTAGGCGTCGCGCATCGCGACGGCGCCGGGCCATTCGAGGTTGTCGAACCGCGCCCCGCCGCTGAGGCTGGGCGTGCGGCCGCCCTGGGCGAACCAGTCCTGCGCGATCAGCACGGTCATCCCGGCGGCCAGGAAGTTGATCGCCACGCCGGAGATCAGTTGGTCGCCCCGGAAGGTGATGGAGGCGACGCCGTGGATCAGCGCGAAGGCCAGGCTGGCCACGATGCCCGCGCAGAGGCCCAGCCAGACCGATCCGGTCGTCGCCGCGACGGCCGCGCTGAAGAAGGCGGCGACCAGCATCTTGCCCTCCAGCCCGATGTCGAAGACGCCCGCCCGCTCCGAGAACAGTCCCGCGAGGCAGGCCAGCAGGAGCGGCGTGGCCAGCCGCACCGTGCTGTCGAGGATCTGGACGATGGTCAGGATGTCCATGCCGCTACTCCGCCGGGGTGACGGGATGCGGGTCGCGCCGGCCGAAGCGCAAAAAGAGGCCGGTGAGCGGCCCCCGCACCATGCCGTCCAGCGCGCCGGTGAAGAGGATCACCAGCGCCTGGATCACGACGATCATCTCGCGCGGGACGCTGGTCTCGAACTCCAGCTCGGCGCCGCCCTGGTAGAGCGCGCCGAAGAGGACCGCGGCCAGCACCACGCCGACCGGGTGGCTGCGGCCCATCAGCGCCACGGCGATCCCGACGAAGCCCGCGCCCAGTACGTTGTCCTGCAGCAGGCGCTGCTGTTCGCCCATCACCGCGTTGACCGCCATCAGCCCGGCCAGCGCGCCCGAGATCAGCATGGCGATCATCGTGATGCGGAAGGGCGAGATGCCGGCGTAGACGGCGGCGCTCTCGGAATGGCCGTAGGCGCGGATCTCGTAGCCCAGCCGGGTGCGCCAGATCAGCAGCCAGACCGCCCAGCCGGCGATCAGAGCCACGACGAAGGCGACATTGAGCGGCGTGCGGCTGAAGGGCACGCCGATCACGGCCAGCACGTCGCGGGCGGTGGGCAGGAACGCGCCCTCGGGGAAGCGGGCGGTCTCGGGCGCCATGCCGGGGGCCTTCAGGGTGGAGACCAGAAGGTACACGAGCAGGGCGTAGGCGATGTAGTTGAACATGATCGTCGTGATGACGATGTGGCTGCCGCGCCGGGCCTGGAGGTAGGCCGGGATCGCCGCCCAGCCGGCACCGAAGAGCGCGCCGCCCAGCATCGCGGCCGGCAGGGCGAGGATCCAGTGCGGCCACGGCACCGACAGGCAGACCAGCGCCACGCCCAGCGCGCCCAGCTGGGCCTGCCCCTCTCCCCCGATGTTGAAGAGCCGGGCGTGGAACGCGACCGCGACGGCGAGGCCGGTGAAGATGAAGTTGGTGGCGTAGAAGAGCGTGTAGCCCCAGCCGTAGGTCGATCCGACGGCGCCCTCGACCATGATGGTCAGGGCGGTGATGGGGTTCTGCCCGACGGCCAGCAGCACCAGGCCCGACACGAAGAGCGCGAGCGCCAGGTTTATGAGCGGGATCAGGACGACGTCCGCCCAGGGGGGGAGGCGGGTCATCGGACCGTCATCCGGTCTGACCGGCGCGAGGCGATCAGGTGCCGGCGAGGTACCTCAGGACCGTGCCGATCACGGCCACCAAAGCGAGCGTCGCGCCCGATGCGACGACGGCGGGGTACCAGCGGTTTTCGCTGTTCAGCTTCGAGGTCTCGGCAATCAGTTTTGCGATTTCGGCCGTCATCCTGCCGTCGATCTCGGCGCGCGTCTTCTCGTTTTGCAGACGGATGCCCTCCAACTCGACCCTGAGCCGTTCGTTCTGGAGCTCCAGTTCGGCGGTCGTCATCGGCAATGCTCCATTTGCATACCGAGGAAGATAGGAAGCGCCGGCTGTATTGGCAACGGACCCTCACGCCGTCGATCCCCCCGCGCGCGCCAGGTTGGCCTCGACCTCGGCGGCGTCGTGGGGGGCGGCGGTGTCGGTGATGCCGGCCATCAGGAGGCCCAGTTCGCGCTCGGACGTGTCGGCGGGAAGGCGTTCGCCCATGATGCGGCCGTCGAACATGACGGCGATGCGGTCCGAGAGCGACAGGATCTCTTCCAGCTCGACGCTGACCAGGAGCACGGCCTTGCCGGCGTCGCGCAGGGCGACGATCTGCTGGTGGATGAACTCGATGGCGCCGATGTCGACGCCGCGTGTGGGCTGCCCGACGAGCAGCAACTCGGGATTGCGTTCCAGCTCGCGCGCGATGACGATCTTCTGCTGGTTGCCGCCGGAAAAGTTCTTGGCGGTCTGCCAGCAATCGGCCGGGCGCACGTCGTAGCGTTCGATCTTGGCCTCGGCATCGCGGCGCAGGGCGTCGTTGTCCATCAGCAGGCCGCGGTTGAAGGCGGCGTCGTCGTGATAGCCGAAGCCGGCGTTCTCCCACGCGTGGAAGTCCATGATCAGGCCCTCCTGCTGGCGGTCCTCTGGCACGTGGGCGATGCCGCGCCGCCGCCGCGTGCGGGCGTCCGATTTGGTGCCCGTGAGGTCCAGCGCCTCGCCCAGCAGACGGACGGTCCCGGAGGCGGCGGTGCGCATGCCGCCCAGCACCTCCAGCAGCTCGGACTGGCCATTGCCGGCGACGCCGGCGATCCCGAGGATCTCGCCAGCACGGACATGGAGGGAGACGCCGCGCAGACGCTCCACCCCCTTGCCGTCGACGACGCGCAGGTCCTCGACCTCAAGCACGTCGCGGCCGACCTGCGGCGGGGCCTTGTCGACGCGCAGCAGCACGTCGCGCCCGACCATGAGGGCCGCGAGTTCGGCCGGGGAGGTCTCGGACGTCTTCACGGTCGCCGTCATCTCGCCGCGCCGCATGACGCTGACGGTGTCGGTGATCTCCATGATCTCGCGCAGCTTGTGGGTGATGAGGACGATGGTCTTGCCCTGTGCGCGCAGCCCTTCGAGGATGCGGAAGAGGTGGTCGGCCTCGGCGGGGGTCAGCACGCCGGTGGGTTCGTCCAGGATCAGGATGTCGGCCTGCCGATAGAGCGCCTTGAGGATTTCGACCCGCTGCTGCATGCCGACGCCGATGTCCTGGATGAGGGCGTCAGGCTCCACGTTCAGCTCGTAGTCGCGGGCGAGCTGGACCAGAAGCTTGCGGGCCTTGGCCAGCGACGGACGCAGGAGCGCGCCATCCTCGGCCCCCAGCACGACGTTCTCGAGCACGGTGAAGTTCTCGACCAGCTTGAAGTGCTGGAAGACCATGCCGATGCCAGCGGCGATGGCGGCCTGGCTGTCGGGGATCTGCGTCTCGCGCCCCGCGATGTGGATGGAGCCGGCGTCGGCCTTGTAGAAGCCGTAGAGGATCGACATGAGGGTCGACTTCCCGGCCCCGTTCTCGCCGATGATGCCGTGGATGGTGCCCGGCATGATGCGGAGCGAGATGTCCTTGTTCGCTTGCACCGGTCCGAACGCCTTGGAAATGCCGTGCAGTTCGATGGCGGGGACTGGATCGTCCACGCTAGCGCACCTTTCGGCATGCGACCGCTGCTACCGTAGAAGCCTCGATCCCCGGAAGGATGATCTGACCGAGGTCGGCCATCGCAGATGCCGTGGCGATGGGGGTGCCCGAGGGACCCATTGCGACGCATTGGTAAAGTGCTCCGGCTTCGCCGATAAACTCAACTATCGCGTGATCGAATTGGTCGTACGAACGGACGATGACCACCCCGTCGTCTGCCGCGAAGGTGAGCACCTCTGCAAAAGCGTTGCCCCCCGCAAGCAAAGCCAGCGTGGTAGAGGTTATGGCGAGACGTGTGCTCATCGCGGGTCCGATACCGAGGTGCGGACCGCGGAGAACGCTCCGCGGTCCCTGGTCGTGCGTCCAGCTCAGACCGGGCAGCTGTCGTCGGAGGTGTAGTCGTGCACTTCCAGTTCGCCCGACTCGATCTGGGCGGCGGCCTCGTCCACGGCGGCCTTCATCTCGTCTGTGACGAGGTCGGCGTTGTTCTCGTCCATGGCGTAGCCGACGCCCTCGGAGGCCAGGTCCTTGATCTGGACGCCCGCCTCGAACGTGCCCTCGTCGAAGGCCTTGAAGGTGTCGTAGACGGCGTTGTCCACGCGCTTGGTCATCGACGTCAGGATCGAGCCCGGGTGCAGGTAGTTCTGGTTGCTGTCCACGCCGATGGCGAGGATCCCCTCGTCCGCGGCCGTCTGGAGCACGCCGACGCCGGTGCCGCCCGCCGCGGCGAAGACCACGTCGGACCCCTGGCTGATCTGGGCGCGCGTCAGCTCGCCGCCCTTCACCGGGTCGTTCCAGGCGGCGGGCGTGGTGCCGGTCATGTTCTGGACGATGTTCACGTCGGGGTTCGCCGCCTTGGCGCCCTGGGCGTATCCGCAGGCGAACTTGCGGATGAGCGGCACGTCCATGCCGCCCACGAAGCTGACGGTCCCGGTCTTGGACGCCATCGCGGCCATCATGCCGACGAGGTAGCTGCCCTCTTCCTCGGAGAAGACGATGGACTGGACGTTGGGCTGGTCGACGACCATGTCGACGATGGCGAAGGACGTGTCGGGATAGTCCGGCGCGACCTTTTCCAGCGTCGAGGCGTTGGCGAAGCCCAGCACGACCACCGGGTTGGCGCCGCGTTCGGCCATGCGGCGCATCGTCTGCTCGCGCTGCGCCTCGGACGCAAGTTCGGTCTCCATGTAGTCGCCGCCCGTCTCCTCGACCCAGCGCTGGGCGCCGTTGTAGGCGGATTCGTTGAACGACTTGTCGAACTTGCCGCCGAGGTCGATGATCAGCCCCGGTTCGGCCAGGGCGGCCGTGGCGGTCAGCGCGGTGGCGGCGGCCGTGGCCAGCATCTTGGTGAGATATGTCATGTCGGTCTCCTGTTGCGCGCGTCGGGCGGGGCGGGTCGGGCCCGGCGCCCGGGCATCGGGTGGTTCCTTGCGGAACGTCGCCGAATAAGGCCGCAGGGGCCGGTGGCGGTCAAGGCCGGAATCGGGATGACGCGCCGCCCGGGACGGCATCTGCCTGCTATTCGGGCGTCATTCCGGACGCAGGTCCGAGGGACAGGGTCAGGACAAGCGCATCGACAGGCGCAGCTCCGGGAAAGGCGTAGTAGCGGGGCCGCTGGCCCGTCTGGACGTATCCGGCTGCGGCGTAGAGGGCGCGGGCGGGCGCGTTGGTCTGCGCAACCTCGAGAATGACGCGCCGTGCCCCGGCGGTCGCGACGGCGGCGTGGAACCGCATGAGTGCCGTCCGCGCGAGGCCGCGGCGCCGGTGTCCGGGATCGGTGGCGAGGGTGAGAAGCTCGGCCTCGTTCAGAACGACGCGGCCCAGCGCGAAGGACGCGCCGGCGGTTGCAACCAGCGTGCCGGGGTCGGTCAGCAGCGCGGCGAACTCGGCCTCGCTCCACGGTCGCGGCACCTGCATGGCCGCGTCGTGGATGGCGGCCATCCTGCGCGGCGTCATCGCGGCGGGGCGGGCACGGCGTCGGGCGGGCGGACATAGAGCGGGGCGGGCCGGGGCTGCGGGGTGCCGATGCGGGTGGCGGCGATACGCGACATCCGGGCGACGATGTTTGCGGGATCGACCTTGTCGGCAAGGAGGACGGGCGCGTCCAGCGTATCGGCCGCATCGTCGGGCATGAGCTGCGGCGCGCCGGGATCGCGGCCCATGCGCTGGGCATAGACCTCGCCCCGCCGGGCGTCGATGACGACCCAGCAAGGGTCCGGTTCGTCAAGGGCCACGGCCTCGAACGTGGTGATGCCGATGGCGGGAATGCCCAGCGACAGGGCGAGGCCGCGTGCCGCCGCGACGGAGATGCGCACGCCGGTAAAATTGCCCGGCCCGATGCCGACCGCGATGGCGCCGAGATCCGGCCATGCGATCCGGGCATCCGCCATGACCTCCTCCAGCAGGCCGAACAGTCGTTCGCCCTGACCGCGCACCAGCGGTTCGGACCTGGCCACGGACTGATTGCCGATGTGGAGGACCGCCGCGGCACAATGGGGCCCGGAGGTGTCGAAGGCCAGGATCGTGACGGTCATGCCGTTCGGTGAAACCGCGGCGGTCGAAAGGAGGCGCGGGCGACGGGGCCCCTGGCCTTGAAATCCAGCGGCATGGCCTTCACCCGCCAGGCGCATATCGTGCCGCCGGGGGAGAGATCGTTTGGCAGCGTCGGGAGAACCCTCGTGCGCTGCTCGGCAGGGGCAGGACCCGGTCGTTCGGCCTGATGCGCGCGGAGGCTTGTGTCGCGCACGGCCCCGTATCGGACCCTATCGCCACGGGTCGTCCGGCCGGGCGTGTCGACGTCCTCGGCAAGGATCTTGCCGTCCATCCCGATCAGGCGGCGACGGGGCGCACTTCGGTCACTTCGGGGATGTAGTGGCGCAGGAGGTTTTCGATGCCCATCTTCAGCGTGAGGGTCGAAGAGGGGCAGCCGGCGCAGGCACCCTGCATGTGCAGGTAGACCACCCCGCGCTCGAACCCGTG
The DNA here is from genome assembly GCA_963722905.1 of uncultured Alphaproteobacteria bacterium. Classification (GTDB taxonomy): domain Bacteria; phylum Pseudomonadota; class Alphaproteobacteria; order Rhodobacterales; family Rhodobacteraceae; genus CAVROT01. Next base: position 31,108 of record CAVROT010000016.1, read on the forward strand.
GAACGTGATGTCGCCGCCGTCCTGCGCGACGGCGGGGCGCACGCGGGTGTCCAGAAGTTCCTTGATCTGGTCGACGATGCCGGAATCCGGTCCGTCGTGTGCAGCGTGGCCGTCGGACGGCTTCACGTCGTCGTCCATGGTGGGCTGGCCGGACTGGAAATGCTCCATCACCGCGCCCAGAACGGCGGGCTTGATATGGTCCCATTCGACCGCATCGGCCTTGGTGACGGTCACGAAGTCGATGCCGAGGAACACGCCCGTCACGCCGTCGACCGCGAAGATGCGGCTGGCGAGGGGAGATTTCCCGGCCGTGTCGGGGGCCGGGAAATCGGCTGTACCCACGTCAAGGACCGTCTGTCCCGGCAGGAACTTGAGCGTCGCCGGGTTGGGGGTGGATTCGGTCTGGATGAACATCTGGGCCTCCATCGGCTGGGGATCAGATATGGGCGCCGGCCCCGCGTCTGTCAACGACGCGCGGTCGCCCGGTGCCTAGCGCGGGCGGGCGATCTGCCAGTCTAGGTTGGCGCGCACTGCGGGCCATTCGGGGGCGGTGACGGAATAGACGGCGGTGTCACGCAGGGATCCGTCCGGCATGACCTTGTGATGGCGCAGGATGCCGTCCAGCCGCGCGCCCAGCCGTTCGATGGCGCGGCGGCTCTGGGCGTTGAGGTAGTGGGTGCGGAACTCGACCGCGATGCAGCCCAGCGCGTCGAAGGCGTGGGCCAGCATCATCCGCTTGACGGCGGTGTTCAGCGGGCCGCGCTGCACCTGCGCCGAGAGCCACGTATAGCCGATCTCGACCCTGGGCGTCGCGGGATCGACGTTGCAATAGCTGGTCATGCCGACGGCACGGCCATCAGGGTCCAGCACGGCGAAGGGCAGCATGGTGCCGGCGTCGCGCATCGCGAGGCGGGCGTCTATGGTCGCCGCCATGTCGTCCGGCGCCGGCACGGGAGTGTACCAGATCAGGTGGAGGTCGCCGACGGCGCGTGCGAGGTCGGCCGCGTGGTCCGGGCGCAGCGGCTCCACGCCCGCGTGATCGCATTGCAGCGTGACGTCGGGTGGCCAGGGCGCGGTCACGTCACGGCCTCGAGCCGCTCCTTGCTGAGCTCTCCGGGCACGATGGTCAGCGGGATGGGCAGGCTGCCGGCGCTGCGGGTGAGGGCGGCGACCAGCGGGCCCGGGCCGCCCTTCTCGGCGCTGGCGCCCAGGACGAGGACACCGATGGCGGCGTCCTCACGGATGTGCGCCAGGATCTCGGGCAGCGGTTCGCCCTCGCGGATGACGAGGCGGGGATCGACGCCCTGGCGGTCGCGCATCCACTTGGCGAAGACTTCGAAATGCGCGTGGATCCGGGTACGGGCCTCCTCGCGCATGATCTCGCCCACGCCGATCCAGTGGTTGAACTCCTCTGGCGGGATGACGGACAGGATGTCGACCCCGCCGCCGGTGCGCGCGGCGCGCATGGCGGCGAAGCGCATGGCGTTGAGGCATTCGCGGCTGTCGTCGAGCAGAACGAGGAACTTGCGCATCGCGGCCTCCGCCTTCCCGGTCCGGAACGCAGTGATGACGGACGCGGCGCCGACTGGCAATGCGGGAGGTGCCGGTTCTGGGGTCCGGGCGGTCTGCGGGCGGTGTCAGCCGGGGCTTGCCGTCAGGGTGCGGAGGGCGCGCATCATCCACGATCCGGCGAGGTTGGCTGCTGCAAGCAGGATCTGAAGCGCGGTGGCGTAGATCATCAGCAGCGCCGCTACGGCGCGGTCGGTGAGGCGCAGGAGGGATGCGAAGGCGCGCCGCTTGCCCAGCGCGTCGACGATGCGGGGCGTGCGCGGGCCTGCTGCCTCGGCCAGCGTCGCCATGAGTCGGGCATCCGCGGCGGTGTCGACATGGCGCATGAGGTCCACCGCGGCGGCGGGGGAGGTGGCACGCGCGATCCGTGCGAGGTCGGTGGCGGAAGCGGTCAGCCGGCGGGTGGCGGAGGCGTCTCCCCCGACCCGCGATGCGCGCAACAGGCCCGAGATATCATCCGCGAAGGCGGGGGTGAGCGTTCCCGCCCTGCGGGCCACGCGGAGCGCGGTGGCGCCCGCCTTGGCCGTCGCCGACAGGCCGGCGGTGGGCAGGATCGCGGCGGTCGCGGCAAGCCCGACGCCGGCCAGAGCGGCATCGATCCGGTCGACCCCGCGGCCCGTCGCGTAGGCCACGCCGGCGCGTCTCAAGGCGTTCACGTCGCCGGCGGGCGTCAATTCGAACGGGATGAGGCAGAGGCCGATCCGGGCGACGCTGTCGCACTGCGTGGCGTCCAGCATGCATGCGCCGCAGCGTCCGGCCTGCGCCCATGCGCCGCCCGTCCGGGCGCGCAGGGCGTCGATCCGGGCCTGTTGCGATCGCGTCGGTGCAATGCCGTGATCCGCGCCCGTCTCGACCAGCATGTCGGCGCGGTCGAGGTCCTCGGCGGCCAGAGCGGCGGTCAGACGCGTCTCCAGCCAGTCGGGCGTCACGGTGCGCGCCATGCCGCGTTCGAGCGTCCGGGCGAGGTCGGCCGCGCCGCGTTCGACCAGAGGCGCTGCGAAGGGCGACGTGCGCAGGATCGCCGCCGTCCCCGCGATGCTGAGCCGGAGCGGCAGGACGATCAGCCCGCGATGCAGCCAGCGGCGCATCAGGCGGCCCGGCCGCCCCCCGCCTTCGCGGCGTCCGCGCGGGCCCATTCCCAGTAGAGGTCGCGCGCCCGGCGGGCGACCGGGCCGACCTGATAGTGCCGGTCGTCGAAGGCGGTGACGGGCGTGACCTTGGCCATGTTGCCGGTCAGGAACACCTCGTCGGCCTCGCGCACGTCGTCGAAGGTCAGCACCGTCTGGGTCACGGGCAGGCCGTCGGCGGCGAGGTTCGCGATGGTGCGCGCGCGGGTGATCCCGGCGAGGAAGGTGCCGTTGGGGATGGGGGTCAGGACGGCGCCGTCCCTGACGATGAAGACGTTGGACGTTGCGCTTTCGGCGACGTTGCCCATCGCGTCGGCGACCAGAGCGTTGGTGAATCCCCTGGACCGCGCCTCGGCGATCATGCGTGCGTTGTTGGGATAGAGGCAGCCGGCCTTGGCACCGACGACGGCGTCCTCGATCACGGGGCGGCGGAAGCGGGTGGTGGTAAGGGTCGCCGGGGCGTCCGGTGACGGCATCGGGATGGCCTCGAGGCAGAGGCAGAAGGCCACGTCGTCGGCATCGGGGACGATGGCGGTGACGTCGCCGGTGCGCGCCCAGTACATCGGGCGGATGTAGACGGCCGTCTGGCGCGGGTAGGCGGCGAGGCCTTCGTGCGTGATCGCCACCATCTTGTCGGTGGAGACGGTTGGGTTCAGGCCCATGGCGGTGGCCGAGCGGTTGGCGCGGGCGCAATGCGCGGCGAGGTCTGGCACGAGGCCATCGACCGCGCGCGCGCCGTCGAAGACGCCCGAGCCCAGCCAGGCGCCGTGATCGGCGGCGCGCATGACCGGGACGTCGCCGTCGTGCCAGCGGCCCTCGAACCACGTACGGATGTCTGTGCCGGTGGCCATGCGCGATCCCCCTGTTTCCAAGGGGCGCAATAGCACCGTCGCGCGGGCCCGGTCCAGCACCGGGCGGTCGTGCCGCGGCTGCCGGACGGGGTGTTGCGCGCCGGTGCGGGACGGCGCGCGGTCTGGTGGGGGGACGGAAACCCCGCCGCGTCATGGTGCTCTCAAGACGAGGAACGGGGCGATCGCCGGACGGCGGGGCGGTCGCGGGACCTTCGAAGGCAGGGGAGTGGCGCATGTTCGAGTTTCTCAAGGGCGCCGGGGCGACGGCGCCCGGGACGACGACGGCGGACGCAGGTCCGGCCGAGGCGAAGGCCAGTGCGACGGGCCGCGTCGTGGCCTACGGTACGTCGGGTCGGGTGGCATGGAGCCCGCGGGACGTGTCGTCGCTGGCGCGGACCGGCTTTGCGGGCAACCCCGTGGGATTTCGCTGCGTCAAGCTGATTGCAGAGGCATCGGCGGCGCTGCCGCTGGTGCTGCAGGACGCCGGACAGCGCTACGAGACGCATCCGCTGCTGGATCTGATCTGGCGACCCAACGCGGCGCAGGGACGGGCGGAACTGCTGGAGGCGCTCTACGGTCAGCTTCTGCTGACGGGCAACGGTTACGTCGAGGCGGTGGGTGCGGACGGCGACGACCTGGCGCTGCCGGTCGAGCTGCACGTGCTGCGGTCGGACCGGATGAACCTTGTCCCCGGCGCCGACGGCTGGCCGGTGGCCTACGAATACGCCGTCGGCGGGGCCAAGCACCGGTTCGCCGTCACCGAGGGCGCGTCGCCGATCTGCCACGTCAAGAGCTTCCATCCGCAGGACGATCATTACGGCCTGTCGCCGCTGAGCGCCGCGGCCGCCGCGCTGGACGTGCACAACGCGGCCTCGCGCTGGTCGAAGGCGCTGCTGGACAACGCCGCGCGGCCGTCGGGCGCCATCGTCTACCAGGGCGGCGACGGCACGCTGACCGGCGCGCAATACGACCGTCTGCTGGGCGAGATGGAGGCGCATCACCAGGGCGCCCGCAACGCGGGACGACCGATGCTGCTGGAGGGCGGGCTGGACTGGAAGCCGATGGGCTTCAGCCCGTCCGACATGGAGTTCCGCCAGACCAAGGAGGCCGCCGCGCGCGAGATCGCGCTGGCTTTCGGCGTGCCGCCGATGCTGCTGGGGATCCCCGGCGACGCCACATACGCGAACTACGCCGAGGCGCACCGGGCGTTCTACCGCCTGACCGTCCTGCCGATGGTGGGCAAGGTCGCGGGGGCTCTGGCGCATTGGCTCTGCGGTTTCACCGGCGAGGTTTGCGAGCTGAAGCCCGACCTCGACGCGGTGCCCGCGCTGGCGGCCGAGCGCGACGCGCAATGGGCGCGGGTGACGAACGCGGGGTTCCTCAGCGATGCGGAGAAGCGCGCGATGCTGGGGCTGCCGGCGGCGGAATAGGCGGCCTGATTTCTCGATCACGCAACGGACCGGCGGATGCGCCGGAGGGGCGCCTGCGGGCGCAAAGGGGAGGTGTCGGCATGGGTGCCATCGAAAGCGGCCTGGAACGCAAGTTCTGTGCGCTGGGCGAGGACGTGAAGGTCACCGACGGATCGGTGATCGAGGGCTATGCGTCGCTGTTCGGCATCGGCGACCACGGCGGCGACACGGTCGAGCGGGGCGCCTACGTCCGGTCGCTGGAGGCGCTGGCGGCGCGCGGCGGGCGGGTCAAGATGCTGTGGCAGCACGACCCTGCGCAGCCCATCGGCGTCTGGGACGAGGTGGCCGAGGACGCACGGGGCCTGCGGGTCAAGGGCCGCATCCTGACCGACGTGGAGCGGGGCCGCGAGGCCATCGCCCTGATCGGTGCGGGCGCCATCGACGGTCTGTCCATCGGTTACCGCACAAAGCGCGCCCGCAAGGGCGACGACGGCGGCCGTATCCTGACCGAACTGGACCTGTGGGAGGTGTCGCTGGTGACGTTCCCGATGCTGAGCGAGGCCCGGCTGGGCGGCAAGGGCGCGGCGCGCCGCGGATCGGAACATGCGATGCGCGAGATGACGGCGGCCATCGGCGCGGCGCGGCGCGCGCTGGGCCGGGCATGAGCGCGGTCGAGCGGCGCAACGAGCAGAAGGAGGCGCGAGACATGGACGACGAGAACGTGACGGCGACGGGGCCGGAGGCGGAGCGGCCGGACGAGACGAAGGCCGCGGCGGAACACGGGACCGACGCGGCGGACGACCCCGCGCAGGAGCTGAGCGCCGCTATGGTGGGCTTCGTGCGCGACCTGAAGAGCCTGCAGGGCGAACTGGAGGAAAAGATGCAAAAACAGGAAGAGCGGATGACCATGCTTGATCGTAAATCGCGCATTGCGGGACGTCCCGCGCTGGCCGCCTCGGCCGAGACCGGGGCGCCCCACCAAAAGGCCTTCGCGGCCTATGTCCGGTCGGGCGATGACGATGCCCTGCGCGGCCTGGCGCTGGACGGCAAGTCGCTGAACACCGTGGTGAACAGCGAGGGCGGGTTCCTGGTGGATCCGCAGACCAGCGAAACCGTCCGCACGGTCCTCTTCTCGACCGCGTCGATCCGCCGGATCGCCAACGTCGTGAACGTCGAGGCGACGTCCTTCGACGTGCTGGTCGACACGACCGACATCGGTGCCGAATGGGCCGGCGAGATCGATCCGCGGACCGAGACGGGCACCCCCGTCATCGACCGCATCGTCATCCCGCTGCACGAGCTGAGCGCGATGCCCAAGGCCAGCCAGCGCCTGCTGGACGACGCGGCCTTCGACATCGAGGGGTGGCTGGCGTCGCGCATCGCCGACAAGTTCGCCCGCTCGGAAGCGCGCGCGTTCATCAAGGGCGACGGGGTCGACAAGCCCAAGGGCATCCTGAGCCACCCGACAGTCGAGAATTCGGCCTGGGCCTGGGGCAGCCTCGGCTATGTCGCGACGGGCGAAAACGGCGGCTTCGGCGGCGCGGACGCCATCGTGGACCTGGTCTACGCGCTGGACGCCCGCTACCGCGCCAATGCGACCTTCGTGATGAACTCGAAGACCGCAGGGCGGGTGCGCAAGCTGAAGGATGGCGACGCGCGGTTCCTGTGGAGCGACAGCCTGGCCGCCGGAGAGCCCGCGCGCCTGATGGGATATCCCGTGCTGATCGCCGAGGACATGGACGACATCGGCACCGACAGCCACTCGATCGCGTTCGGCGACTTCGGCTCGGGCTACACCGTGGCCGAACGTCCGGACCTGCGCATCCTGCGCGATCCGTTCAGCGCCAAGCCCTACGTCCTCTTCTACGCGACCAAGCGCGTGGGCGGCGACGTCAGCGACTTCGCCGCGATCAAGCTGCTGAAGTTCTCGGTCTCCTAAGGTCGCAGGGCAGGATCGGTGGGGGGCACACGCGCCCTCCGCCGGATGGGCGCACGCCGCCGGCATTCGCATCGTCTAGCTGCGGACCCTCCGTTCGGGCGGTGGTGGGGGCGTGCGCTCATCGACCTGGCGACGGCCCCGCGGCGGGCCGTGGCGGGGCTGCGGCACCGGGGCCGCGAGTTTGGAGGGATCATCATGTTTCTAGTCGAGCAGACGCAGGTACCGGCGGAGATACTGCCGCTGGAGGCGTTCCGCGACCATCTGCGCCTCGGACGGGGATTTTCGGACGACGCGGCGCAGGATCCGGTGCTGGAGCCCTGCCTGCGCAGCGCGCTGGCGGCGGTCGAGGCGCATTGCGACAAGGCGGTACTGGCGCGGGGGTTCTCGTGGACCGTGTCGGCCTGGCGCGACCTTGGACGGCAGTCGCTGCCGCTGGCGCCGGTCAGCGCGATCACGCGGGTGGCCATCGTCGACCGTTTCGGGACCGAGGAGCTGACCGTGCCCAGCCGCTATGTGCTGGAGCGCGACGTGCACCGGCCGGCGCTGGTCGCCACCGGCTTCGTGCTGCCGCAGATCCCCGTAGGCGGGCGGGCCGAGATCGAATTCACCGCAGGCTTCGGCGGCGTCTGGGAAGACGTTCCGGCCGACATCGCGCAGGCGGTACTGATGCTGGCCGCGGACATCTACGAGGACCGGTCGGGCGAGGCTGCCGCGGGCCGGGGTGGGCTGCCGCCGCGGGTGGCCGCGCTGCTGGCGCCGCGGCGCAACCTGCGCCTCTTCGGGCGGGTGCTGTCGTGAAGGCGCCGCAACTGACCCGGCCCCTGGTTCTGGAGGCGGCGCAGCGGACAGGCGATGGCGCGGGCGGCTATGTGCAGACCTGGCAGGCGCTGGGCACGCTCTGGGCCGAGGTGGCGCCGCGTACCGGACGCGAGACTGCCGGGCCGGGCCTGACGGTGTCGCGCGTGGGATACCGCATCACCGTTCGCGCGGCACCTCAGGGCGCGCCGTCCCGGCCAGTGGCGGGCCAGCGTCTGCGTGACGGCGCCCGGATCTTCCACGTCCGCGCCGTGACCGAGGCCGGTCCCGAGGCGCGGTACCTGACCGTTTTCGCGGACGAGGAGGTGGCGGCATGAGCTATGCGATGGCCGCGGCGCTCCAGGCGGGGATCTACCGGGTGCTGAGCGGGGATGCGGCGCTGACCGTGCTGGTGGGCGGTGCGATCTACGACGCGGTGCCGCCCGGCCCCCTGCCGTCGCTGCACGTGGTGCTGGGCGACGAGGACGTGCGCGACCGGTCCACCAAGGACGGGGGCGGCGCGCTGCACGAGGTGATCGTCGGCGTGGTCACCGACGGCGCCGGGTTCCTGGCCGCCAAGGACGCGGCGGCCGCGATCTCGGACGCGCTGCTGGGGCCGGTGCCGGCGCTGACGCGGGGGCGGATCGTGGGGCTGTGGTTCGTGCGGGCCCGCGCCCGGCGGATCGGCAGCGGCGACCAGAGGCGGATCGACCTGCGGTTTCGCGCCCAGGTCGAGGACAACTGAAAACACATGCGGTGGGAGTGACGGACATGGCGGCACAGAACGGCAAGGACCTTCTGATCAAGCTCGACCTGACGGGTGCGGGCGTCTTCGAGACCGTCGCGGGGCTGCGCGCCACGCGGCTGTCCTTCAACGCCGAAAGCGTCGATGTGACGACGCTGGAGAGCCAGGGCGGCTGGCGCGAACTGCTGGCGGGCGCCGGCGTGCGCAGCGCCGCGATCAGCGGATCGGGCGTGTTCAAGGACAGCGCCACGGACGAACGGGCGCGTCGCATCTTCTTCGACGGCGAGACACCCGCGTTCCGGGTGGTCATCCCCGACTTCGGCATCGTCGAGGGACCGTTCCAGATCGCCGGGATCGAGTACGCCGGCGCCCACGACGGCGAGGCGACCTACGAGCTGACCCTGTCGTCGGCCGGTGCGCTGACGTTCACGGCGCTCTGATGGGCAATCCGTGGGCCGGCGAGGTCGCGCTGCTGATTGACGGGGATAGGCACGTCGCCCGGCTGACGCTGGGCGCGCTGGCCGAACTGGAGGCGGCGCTGGAGGTCGGCACCCTGGTGGAGCTGGTCGAGCGGTTCGAGACGGGCCGCTTCTCGTCCCGCGACGTGCTGGCCCTGCTGGTGGCGGGACTGCGCGGCGGCGGGTGGCGCGGCGCACGGGACGATCTGCTGACGTGCGAGATCCGGGCCGAGGTAGGTCCGGGCACGGAAGGTGGGCCGGTCGCGGCGGCGCAGGCGGCGGGCATGCTGCTGGCGCGGGCGTTCGCGGCGCCATGAAACGCGGCGGCTTCGACTGGCCGGCGCTGATGCGTGCGGGGATCGTCGGCCGGGGGCTGAGCCCGGCCGCGTTCTGGGCGCTGACCCCGGCCGAGCTGGCGCTGCTGCTGGGCCCGGGCGGCCCCGCGCCTCTGGGACGCGACCGGATGGCCGAACTGACCGCGGCATTCCCGGACCATCCGGGCGACGACAGGGAGGACGCACGATGACGGGCGAACGGATCGAGGACCTGGACGAGCAGGTCGTGGCGCTGGAGACGACCCTGGGCGACGCCAAGGCCGTCACGGCGGCCTTCGACGCCGAGATGCGGCGGATGCAGGCGACCGTGTCGGACACCGGCCGCGAGGTCGGATCCCTGAGCCGCAGCATGTCGCGGGGCCTCAGGGGCGCGTTCGAGGGGCTGGTCTTCGACGGCGCCAAGCTGTCGGACGCGCTGAAGGGCGTGGCAAGCTCGATGGTGGGGGCGGCCTACAACTCGGCCGTGAACCCGGTGGCCAAGGGTCTGGGTGGCGCACTGTCGAACGGGGTGCAGGGGCTCGTGGGCTCGCTGTTGCCCTTCGCCAAGGGCGGGTCCTTCGCCCAGGGGCGGGTGATGCCCTTCGCCAACGGCGGCGTGGTGTCGGGGCCGACGACGTTCCCGATGCGCGGCGGCACCGGGCTGATGGGCGAGGCGGGACCGGAGGCGATCATGCCGCTGAGCCGCGGCGCCGACGGCCGGTTGGGCGTGCGGGCGGGCGGCGGCGGCCAGCCCGTCAACGTCACGGTGAACGTGACGACGCCCGACGTCGAGGGGTTCCGCCGCAGCCAGAGCCAGATCGCGGCGCAGATGGGCCGCGCGCTGTCGCGCGGACAGCGCAACCGCTAGGCGGCCCGCGCGGCGCCGGCACCTGCAATCGAGAGGGAGGGGACGCAATGGTCTTTCACGACGTGAGATTTCCCGCCGCGCTGAGCTTCGGTTCGGTCGGCGGGCCCGAGCGGCGCACCCAGATCGTGACGCTGGCCAACGGGTTCGAGGAGCGCAACGCGCCCTGGGCCCATTCGCGCCGGCGCTACGACGCGGGGCTGGGCCTGCGGTCGATGGAGGACCTCGACACGGTGATCGCCTTCTTCGAGGCGCGTCGCGGGCGGCTGCACGGGTTCCGCTGGAAGGACTGGGCGGATTTCCGGTCGGCCCCCGGATCGCGGGCCCTGTCGCACGAGGACCAACGCATCGGCACCGGCGACGGCGAGACCCGGACGTTCCAGCTGTCGCGGACCTATGCGTCGGGCGGGTGGTCCTACGTCCGTCCGGTGACGAAGCCGGTACCGGGTTCCGTCGTCGTCGCGGTCGCCGGCGCGGCGCTGATGTCGGGCACAGATTTCAGCGTGGACGACGCGACGGGCGTGGTGACGCTGGCCGGCGCTCCGGCGAACGGCGCACGGGTCACGGCGGGGTTCGAGTTCGACGTGCCGGTGCGGTTCGACACCGATCTGATCCAGGTTTCGGCCGCGACGTTCAACGCGGGCGAGGTGCCCGACGTGCCGGTCGTCGAGGTCCGGGTCTGATGGCGCTGGGCGAGGCGCTGGCCGCGCATCTGGCCACGGGTGCCACGACGCTGTGTCGCTGCTGGCGTGTCCGCCGGCATGACGGCACGGTGCTGGGCTTCACCGATCACGACGTCGCCGTTACGTTCGACGGGCAGCGGTTCGCGCCCGAGGACGGGCTGAGCGCCCGCGCGTTCGAGCAGACCACGGGTCTTGCCGTCGACAACTCGGAAGCCGTGGGCGTGCTGAGCGGCGACGGCGTGCGCGAGGCCGACATCGTGGCCGGGCTCTACGACGGCGCCGAGGTGACGGCCTCGCTGGTGAACTGGGCCGACCCGGGGCAGCGCGTGGTGCAGTTCCGCGGCACGCTGGGCGAGATCGTGCGCAGCGGCGGCGCGTTCCGGGCCGAGCTGCGGGGCCTCGCCGAGGCGCTGAACCAGCCGCAGGGCCGGGTCTATCAGGCGCCCTGCCCGGCGATACTGGGGGATGCGGACTGCCGCGTGGACCTGGGGGCGCCCGGCTACTTCGCCGCGGCGGACGTGGAGACCGCGGCGCGCGACAAGGTGTTCCGCTTCGCCCTTTTGGGCGATTTCGAGGATCGCTGGTTCGAGCGGGGGACGTTGCGCGTGCTGAGCGGGGCGTCTGCGGGGCAGGTGGCCGTGGTCAAGAACGACCGCGCGGACGCCACCGGCCGGACCGTCGAGATCTGGGAGGCGCTGCGTGGCGGCATCGCTGCCGGCGACTTCGTCCGGCTGGAAGCCGGCTGCGACAAGCGGTTCGCGACCTGCGGCGCCAAGTTCGGCAACGCGGTGAACTTCCGCGGCTTTCCGCATCTGCCCGGCGAGGACTGGCTGATGGCCTACCCGCGGTCGGGCGACGTCAACGACGGGGGGAGCCTGTCGTGAGCGCGGCCGAGATCGCGCGCGGCTGGATCGGCACGCCCTACGTCCATCAGGCGTCGGTGCGCGGTGCCGGGGCGGATTGCCTGGGCCTGGTCCGGGGCGTCTGGCGCGACATGAACGGCGCCGAGCCCGCCTCGGTGCCGCCCTATACCGCCGACTGGTCCGAGCCGCAGCGCGAGGAGCGTCTGTGGCAGGCGGCTGCACGTCATCTGCGGGAGCGTCCGGCAGGCGACCTCGCCCCGGGCGACGTACTGCTGTTCCGGATGCGCGACGGCAGCGTCGCCAAGCACTTGGGCATCGTCGGGCGCACGGGCGCCGCAGCGACGTTCATCCACGCCTATTCGGGGCACGGCGTGGTCGAGAGCCCGCTGAGCGCGCCCTGGCGGCGCCGCGTCGTGGCGCGGTTCCAATTCCCGCAAGGAGATACGTGATGGCGACGATCGTTCTGTCGGCGGTGGGGGCGGCGGCCGGAGCGTCGCTGGGCGGCGGCGTGCTGGGCCTGAGCTCGGTCGTGATCGGACGCGCGATGGGCGCGACGCTGGGCCGTGTCATCGACCAGTCGGTGCTGGGCGGCGGCAGCGAGCCGGTCGAGACGGGCCGCGTCGACCGGTTCCGCATCACCGGCGCCGGCGAGGGCGCGGCCATCGCACGCATCCACGGACGCATGCGGATCGCGGGCCAGGTGATCTGGGCATCGCGGTTCCAGGAGGCGTCGCAGACCAGCGGCGGCGGCAAGGGCGCCCCGTCGCAGCCCGAGGTGACGTCGTTCAGCTATTCCGTCAGCCTGGCCGTGGGTCTGTGCGAAGGCGTGATCGGCCGGGTCGGCCGGATCTGGGCCGACGGGGCAGAGGTGCCGCGCGACAGCATCACGATGCGCGTCTATGACGGGCGGCCCGACCAGCTGCCCGATCCGCGCATCGCCGCCGTCGAGGGCGACGCGCCCGCCTATCGCGGGCTGGCCTACGTGGTGATCGAGGACCTGGACCTGGGGCGCTTCGGCAACCGGGTGCCGCAATTCTCGTTCGAGGTGACGCGCCCGGCGCCCGAGGCGCAGGCTGGCATCGACGTGGCCCATGGTGTGCGCGCCGTGGCGATGATGCCGGGGACGGGCGAGTATGCCCTCGCGACCACGCCGGTGCATCTTTCGACGGGTCCGGGCGAGGGCGCGTCGGTGAACGTCAACACGCCGCTGGGCGGGACCGACTTCGCCGCATCGCTGTCGGCCCTGACGGCGGAGGCGCCCAATTGCGGCGCGGTGTCGCTGATCGTGTCGTGGTTCGGCGACGACCTGCGCTGTGGCGACTGCCGCGTCGTGCCCAAGGTCGAGCAGCGCCAGTTCGACGGGCAGGGGATGCCCTGGTCCGTGTCCGGGATCAGCCGCGCGGAGGCGCAGGAGGTCCCGCGCATCGACGACGCGGTGATCTACGGCGGCACCCCGACGGACCTGTCGGTGCGCGAGGCGATCGTCGCCATGCGCGACGCCGGGCAGGCGGTGATGTTCTACCCTTTCGTGCTGATGGAGCAGCTGGCCGCCAACGGCCGGACCGACCCCTACACCGGCGCCGCAGATCAGCCGCCGTTGCCGTGGCGGGGCCGCATCACCCTGTCGGCCGCGCCCGGCACGCCCGGATCGCCCGACGGCACCGCGGCCGCCGACGCCGAGGTCGCGGCGTTCTTCGGCACCGCCGCGCCGGGAGACTTCGCCGTGACCGGGGACGGCGTGGCCCATACCGGTCCCGCCGATTTCGGCTACCGGCGGTTCATCCTGCACTATGCGCACCTGTGCGCCGCTGCGGGCGGTGTGGATTCCTTCTGCATCGGGTCCGAGATGCGGGGCCTGACGTGGATCCGCGGTGCGGGCGGTTTCCCGGCGGTGGAAGCGTTCCGCGCGCTGGCCGCCGACTGCCGCGCCATCCTCGGGCCGGACGTGAAGATCGGCTATGCCGCCGACTGGTCGGAATACTTCGGCTACCACCCGCAGGACGGCTCGGGCGACGTCTTCTTCCACCTCGACCCGCTCTGGGCGGATCCCGCCATCGATTTCGTGGGCATCGACAACTACATGCCGCTCGCCGACTGGCGGGACGGACCCGATCACACCGATGCCGCATGGGGGTCGACGCATGACCTCGACTATCTGAAGGCGAACGTCGCGGGTGGCGAGGGCTACGACTGGTACTATGCCGACGACGCTGCGCGGGACGCGCAGGACAGGACGCCGATCACCGACGGCGCGCATGGCGAGGCGTGGGTCTTCCGTTACAAGGACCTCAAGTCGTGGTGGGGGCGGCCCCATCACGAACGGCAAGGCGGCGTGCGGTCCGCCACTCCTACCGCGTGGCGGCCCTGGTCCAAGCCGATCTGGTTCACCGAGATCGGCTGCGCGGCCATCGACAAGGGCGCAAACCAGCCCAACAAGTTTCTCGACCCCAAGTCGTCGGAGTCCTTCCTGCCGGTCTATTCCAACGGCCGCCGCGACGACGCGATGCAGCACCAGTACCTGCGCGCCATCTTCGAATACTGGGATGACGGCGCCAACAACCCGGTGTCGCCGGTCTACGGCGCGCCCATGCTGGACGTTGCCCGCACCCATGTCTGGGCGTGGGACGCGCGCCCCTATCCGTTCTTCCCGGGCAACGACGCGCTTTGGACGGACGCCGCCAACCATCCGCGCGGGCACTGGATCACGGGCCGGATCACCAACCGGGCGCTGTCGTCCGTGGTCGAGGAGATCTGCGCCGATGCGGGTGTGACGCGCATCGATACGTCGCGGCTCTATGATGTCGTGCGCGGTTATGCGCTGGGCGACGTGGCGGACGCGCGGTCGGCGCTGCAGCCGCTGATGCTGGCTTACGGGTTCGACGCGATCGAAAGGGAGGGTACGCTGGTCTTCCGCCGCCGCGACGGGCGCCAGACAGGCAGCGTAAAGGCCGATGCCGTCGCGGTGGACGCCGACATCGAGGGCGACATCGAGGCTCTGCGCAGCCCCGAGGCGCAGCGCGTGGGCCGGCTCCGGCTGAACTACGTCGCGGCGGGCGGCGATTTCGACGTCGCCTCGGCCGAGGCGGTCTTTCCCGACGACCGCAGCTTCGGCGTCGCGCAGTCCGAGTTTCCGCTTCTGCTGACCGGGACCGAGGCGCGCGGCATCGCCGAGCGGTGGCTGTCGGAGGCGCGGGTCGCCCGCGACCGGCTGAGATTCGCGCTGCCGCCGTCGCGGCTGGACCTCGGGGCCGGCGACACGGTGCGGGTGAAGGACGGGCTCTACCGCATCGACCATGTGTCGCAGGCCGGGATGCAGACCATAGAGGCGCAGCGGATCGAACCCGAGATCTACCAGCCGTCCGACAGCGTGGACACGCCGGACCGGCCGGGCGTCTACGTAGCGCCGGTGCCGGTGCTGGCGACCTTCCTCGATCTGCCGCTGCTCACCGGAGGCGAGCTGCCGCATGCGCCGCATGTCGCGGTGACGGCGCGGCCCTGGCCCGGTCCCGTCGCCGTCTGGTCCTCGGCCACAGATGCGGGGTTCCGCCGCAACATGGTTCTGACCGCGCCCGCCACGGTCGGCGTCACACAGACCGATATGGCGGCGGCGCCCTCCGGCCAGACCGACGCTGGTGCGCCCCTGCGGGTCAAGTTGGTGTCAGGCACGCTCGCCTCGGTCTCGCGGACCGAGCTTCTGGCCGGCGCCAACGCAATGGCCATCGGCAGCGGCGACGACGACCTGTGGGAGGTGTTCCAGTTCGCGGATGCGTCGCTCGTCGCGCCGCGCACGTGGGAGATTGCGACCCGGTTGCGCGGTCAGCTGGGCACCGATGCCGTGATGCCGGCGGTCTGGCCCGCGGGCAGCCGGGTGGTGCTGCTGGATGCGGCCGTGAGGCAGATGGACCTGCCGGCGTCCTCGCGCGGAGTGGCGCGGCACTACCGCATCGGGCCGGTGTCGCGGCCCGTCGACGATCCGGTCCATGTCACGGCCCTGCGCGCCTTCGACGGGATCGGGCTGCGGCCCTATGCGCCGGCGCATCTCGATGCCGCGCGCGGCGACGGTGTCACGGACCTGAGCTGGGTCCGGCGCACCCGCGTCGACGGCGACAGCTGGGCCGGCCCCACCGTTCCGCTGGGCGAGGCGCAGGAAGCCTACCTGGTGCGCATCGTGCAGGCCGGGACGGTGGTGCGGGAGGCGACGGTGACGACGCCGCGCTATGCCTACACCGACGCCATGCGCGCGGCGGACGGCGTGACGGCGCCCTACGCGGTGGAGGTCGCGCAGCTGTCGGACCGCTTCGGCCCCGGCCCCTTCGCCACGGTCGCGGTGTCGGTGTGACCTGCACCGAGGCGTCTGACATCCGGGCGCCGCGCCTCTCGGACGTGGCGGCCGCGGCGCGTGCCTGCCTGGCCGTGGCTCCGCCGCGCCGGTCATGGCTGATGGCCCGGATGCTGGCCGAGGCGGCGGCGGCCGACGCGCACCGCCGCGCCACCGGGCGCGTGCATCCGCGCTGGGGCGACGGCACCCTGTCGGCCGCCGCTCTGCGCCGCCCCCATTTGCGCGAGCCGCCGCTGAGCGACGCCGCATTCCGGGCGTGTCTGGCGATTGCGTTGACCCAGATCGGCCGTCGGGATTGAATTGGGGGGCCATCGTGCGATCTATGGAAGGTCCCATCCGGAGATCATCGCCATGGCCGACACGAACCCCAGCGTCGCCGACCTCGACCCCGTCTGGACCCGTATCGCCCGGGAGGCAGCGGATGCCGTAAGGGCCGAGCCGCTGCTGGGCGGCCTCGTCCACGCCTCGGTCCTGCACCATCCGACGCTTGAGCGCGCGCTGAGCTACCGCATCGCGCTCAAGCTGTCGTCGGCCGAGATGTCCGAGCAGATCCTGCGCGAGATCGCGGACCGCGCCTTCGCTGCCGACAGGACCATCGGCGACGCGGCCCGTGCCGACCTGGTGGCCGTGCTGGACCGCGACGCCGCGTGCCACCGGCTGATCCAGCCGCTGCTGTTCTTCAAGGGCTACCAGGCGCTTCAGGCCTACCGCATCGGCCACTGGCTGTGGACGCAGGGGCGTCGCGACATGGCCTATTTCGTGCAGATGCGGGTGAGCGAGGTCTTCGGCATCGACATCCACCCCGCGGCGCGGATCGGGCGCGGCATCATGATCGACCACGCCCATTCCATCGTCATCGGCGAGACGGCGGTCGTCGGCGACAACGTGTCGATGCTGCACTCGGTCACGTTGGGCGGCACCGGCAAGCAGGACGACGACCGCCACCCCAAGATCGGCAACGGCGTGCTGATCGGCGCCGGTGCCAAGGTGCTGGGCAACATCACCGTCGGACACTGCTCGCGCATCGCCGCCGGTTCGGTGGTGCTGGCCGACGTTCCGCCGATGAAGACCGTGGCCGGCGTGCCCGCGCGCATCGTGGGCGAGGCGGGCTGCGCGCAGCCGTCCATCACCATGGACCAGCTTCTGCGCGGCGAGATCTGAGCGTCGCGCCCCGGGGACGGGGCCCGACAACCGGCGCCGACATCTGGAAGTCTGTGTGGGCTGTCCTGCTTCGACGATTGCCGAGAGTTCGAAATACGGCCGGCTTAGATATCGGAACCTCCCCTGTCCCCAAGGCAGTGAACCGTCTGGGCACGGGCGAGGGCAGAGGCTTTCGAAGACATCCGGACATCGAGCCGGAGCCGGCGCCCCCTGGACGCGCGCTCCGGACAGCGTCAGCGCGAACGGTGTTCTCGTCCGGAGGCCGGCGTCACGGCACTGCTGCGCGACCACTGCGGACTGCCCGTTCATCCGGAATGAAGACGCGTCGCGCCGATCCGCGAGGCGACGTCCGCCGGCGCGTCCGACCGGGACAGGACGGCCGCGCGTCAGATATCCAGTGTGTTGGCCTTCTCCCACTGCGAGAAATGCGCGGTGAAGCTGTTCCACTCCTGCATCTTCATCTTGACGTAGGACGTGGAGAAGGCACTCCCCATCGCCTCCGCGAGTATCCGGTCGCTTTCGTAGGTGCGCAGTGCGTCGAGCATGTTCAGCGGCAGCTTGACCGCGTCGATGGCCTTGTGTCCTTCGGCATACATGTCGATGTCGGACCGCTTGCCCGGATCCGCGCCGGACCGGATGCCCGACAGACCGGCGGCGATCACGACCGCCTGCAGCAGGTAGGGGTTCGCGGCGCCGTCCGGAAGGCGCAGTTCGAACCGGCCCGGCGCGGGGACGCGGACCATGTGCGTGCGGTTGTTGCCGGTCCAGGTAACGGTGTTGGGCGCCCAGGTCGCGCCGGACAGCGTGCGCGGCGCGTTGATGCGCTTGTAGCTGTTGACGGTCGGATTGGTGATCGCGGCCAGCGCCGGGGCGTGCGCCATGATCCCGCCCAGAAAGGCGCGCCCCTTGTCCGACAGGCCCAGCTCGGCGGTCTGGCTGGAGCCGTCCGGCTCCGCGGCGAAAACGTTCGATGTCGCGGCCTCGCCCGGCGCGTCCCAGACCGACACATGGATGTGACACCCGTTGCCGGTCAGCCCCTCGATCGGCTTGGGCATGAAGGTCGCGCGAAGGCCGTGCGCCTCGGCCACGGACCTGGTCATGAACTTGAAGAAACTGTGCTTGTCGGCCGTTTGCAGGACGTCGTCGAACTCCCAGTTCATCTCGAACTGCCCGTTCGCGTCCTCGTGGTCGTTCTGATAGGGTCCCCACCCGAGATCCAGCATATGGTCACAGATTTCGCGCACCACATCGTAGCGGCGCATGATGGCCTGCTGGTCGTAGCAGGGTTTCGTCGCGGTATCGTAGTCGTCGCTTATGCGGTCGCCGTCGGGGGTGAGCAGAAAGAATTCGGCCTCGATCCCGGTCTTGACGTGAAGGCCTTCGGCGGCGGCCTCTTCGACGAGACGGCGCAGCACGTTGCGCGGGGCCTGGGCGACGTCCTTGCCCTCCATGACGCAGTTCGCGGCCACCCAGGCGACCTCCGGCTTCCAGGGAAGCCGGATCACGCTGGACGGGTCCGGCACGGCCAGCATGTCCGGATGGGCCGGGGTCAGATCCAGCCAGGTGGCGAAGCCGGCGAAGCCCGCGCCGTCCTTCTGCATGGCGGCGATGGCCTGTGCCGGAACCAGCTTGGCGCGCTGTCCGCCGAACAGGTCCGTGAAGGAGATCATGAAATACCGGACGTCGTTGCGCTCGGCGAACTCGGCGAGATCGGTTGTCATATATATCCCCGTTCGGTTCTGCTCTCTGGGATACGGACCTATCCGGCCCCGCGCCCCGTTGTCATCTTCAGAAGGATGTGCCCGGTTTGCCCGGATACCAGTCGGTCCCGGCCAGCGGGACCTTCGCCATCGCGGCGGCTTCCATGGTCAGGGCGCAGAGATCCTCGGGTTCCAGGTTGTGGAGGTGGCTCTTGCCGCAGGCGCGCGCGATGGTCTGTGCTTCCAGAGCCATCACCTTGAGGTAGTTGTTCAGCCGCCGGCCGCCCTCGACGGGGTCGAACCGGGCCGCCAGTTCGGGGTCCTGGGTGGTGATGCCGGCGGGGTCGTTTCCTTCGTGCCAGTCGTCATAGGCTCCGGCGGTGGTGCCCATGGCGTTGTACTCCGCCTCCCAGCGCGGGTCGTTGTCGCCCAGCGCGATCAGCGCGCCGGTCCCGATCGCCACGGCGTCCGCACCCAGCGCCATGCACTTGGCCACGTCCGCCCCGTGCCGGATGCCGCCCGACACGACAAGCTGCACCTCCCGGTGCATGTCGAGATCCTGCAGCGCCCGGACAGCCTCCGGGATGCAGGCCAGGATGGGCTGGCCCACATGTTCGATGAACACGTCCTGTGTCGCGGCCGTCCCGCCCTGCATCCCGTCGAGGACCACCACGTCGGCCCCGGCCTTCACCGCGAGGGTCGTGTCGAAATAGGGCCGCGCGCCGCCGATCTTGACGTAGATCGGTTTCTGCCAGCCGGTGATCTCGCGCAGCTCCAGTATCTTGATCTCCAGATCGTCGGGGCCCGTCCAGTCGGGATGCCGGCAGGCGCTGCGCTGGTCGATCCCCTTGGGCAGGTTGCGCATCTGCGCCACGCGGTCACTGATCTTCTGGCCCAGCAACATGCCGCCTCCGCCGGGCTTGGCGCCCTGGCCCACGACGATCTCGATCGCGTCGGCGCGGCGCAGGTCGTCGGGGTTCATACCGTAGCGCGATGGGAGGTACTGATAGACGAGCGTGCGGGAATGGCCCCGCTCCTCGGGCGTCATGCCGCCGTCGCCTGTGGTCGTCGACGTCCCCGCCAGGGTCGCGCCCCGGCCCAGCGCCTCTTTCGCCGGTCCGGAGAGGGCGCCGAAGGACATGCCCGCGATCGTCACCGGAATCTTCAGCTCGATGGGTGTCCCGGCAAAGCGGGTGCCCAGCGTGACGGAGGTGTCGCAGCGTTCGCGGTACCCTTCCAGCGGGTATCGGGACATCGAGGCGCCGAGAAACAGCAGATCGTCGAAATGCGGGAGCTTCCGCTTCGCGCCGCCGCCGCGGATGTCGTAGATCCCGGTGGCCGCCGCCCGCCGGATCTCGGCGTTCGTCTTCTGCGACCAGGTGTCGGACTGGACCGGGACCGTGCGGGGGGCGCCGTTCGCGGCGATGTCGTCCTTCATGGGGCCCTCTTCAGTAGGCGTTGTCGATGTCGAAGTTGTAGAGCTTGCGCGCCGATCCGTAGCGCCGGAACTCTTCGGGGGCCGCGTCGCAGCCGCCACGCCCGAGCAGATCGGCCAGCATGGCCAGATGCTCGGGCCGCATCTCTTTCTCGATGCAGTCGGCGCCGAGGGACTTGACGGTGCCGCGAACGAACAGCCGCGCCTCGTAGATCGAATCGCCCAGCGCGTCCCCCGCGTCCCCGCAGATGACGAGGTTCCCCGATTGCGCCATGAAGGCCGACATGTGCCCGACCGAGCCGTGGACGA
This sequence comes from uncultured Alphaproteobacteria bacterium, assembly GCA_963722905.1. Classification (GTDB taxonomy): domain Bacteria; phylum Pseudomonadota; class Alphaproteobacteria; order Rhodobacterales; family Rhodobacteraceae; genus CAVROT01. The sequence continues at coordinate 51,670 of CAVROT010000016.1, forward strand.
CGATGTCGATCCCCTTCATCGAGATGCCGCAGCGCGACGAGGCGTTGCCTCTGATGACGAGCGTCCCGCCGTTGCCCGTGGCGCCGGCGTACTGGCTGGCATCGCCGTCGATGACCACCGTGCCCGACATCATGTTCTCGGCCACCCCGGGACCCGCCGAGCCGTGGATCCGGACCGTGGCCTGCTTGTTCATGCCGCCGCAGTAATAACCCGCATGCCCGCGCACGTTCACCTCGATCGGCGCGTCGAGCCCTACGGCGATGGCATGCGCGCCGTTCGGATTGAGCACGTCCCAGCTGGTCTGGTTGGTATCCTTCGTCTGGGACTGCAGCGCGGCGTTCAGGCCGCGCAGGCCGTCGGACCTCAGATCGTAGGTCTGCATCAGGCGGCCGCCACTGCTTGCGCGGACACGGAGTCGCGCGACCAGAAATACACGGTCGCGGGCTCGGGCTCCCAGACGCGTGCCGTTTCGATGCCGGGCAGGTCCACCAGGGCGCGGTATTCCGATCCGAAGGCCACATAGCGGTCCGTTTCGGCCATGACGGCGGGCTTGCAGGCGATGGGGTCCCGAACGACGCCGAACCCGTCGCGCGTGCCCACGACGAAGGTGAAGAACCCGTCAAGGTCGTCGAGCGCTGAACGCAGCGCCTCGCCCAACGTGGCTCCGTCGCGCATCTTCCATGTCAGGTAGGCCGCGCCGACCTCGGTGTCGTTGTCGGTCTCGATGCGGATACCCGCGCGGCGCAGTTTTCGGCGCAGCGCATTGTGGTTCGACAGCGACCCGTTGTGCACCAGGCATTGGTCGTCCCCGGTGTTGAACGGATGCGCGCCCATGGTGGTGACGGCCAACTCGGTGGCCATGCGGGTATGTCCGATGCCATGGCTGCCCGACATGGACGCGAGGTCGAACCGGGCCGCGACCTGTCTGGGAAGCCCGACCTCCTTGTAGATCTCCAGCGACCGACCCCGGCCCATCAGCCTCACCGACGGTCGAAGCTCCCGCAGGGCGGCAAGGACGGCGTCGGCGACGGTCTGGGGGAAGACCAGGATGGCATGGCTATCCTTCACGGCCATCGCGACCTCGGCGCCCAGCCGTCCGGCCAGCGCTTCGTCCAGGCCGGCAAAGTCACGCCCCGGCGCGTCCGATTGCACCGTCAGCTTGGCCTTGCCCTCGGTGCCGCCGTTGTAGATCGCGATCCCCGCGGAATCCGGGCCGCGATCCGTCATCGTCACGAGCATGTCGGTGAGCATGGCGCCGAGCTTGGGCTCAAGCGAACGATCCTTCAGGAACAGGCCCACGATGCCGCACATACTCTGGTCTCCGACGCCTTCGATGCCTCTTCGATATCCAGTCCCGGCTTGCCCAGCAAGAATGTTTATTTCACAACATGAAAATCAGGACGGGCCGGTTGTCCGGGGATACGCAATCACCGACAGGTATTTCGCCGGCAGCAGGATCAGGTCCTCCGGTCCGTGCGGCGCGTCCGCGTCAAAGAACAGCGTATCGCCCGGTCGCAGGTGATAGACTTCGGTTCCGTGGCGGTAGGCGACCTCGCCCTCGAGCATGTAGATCGTCTCGATCCCGCCGTGGCGGAATGTCGGGAACACATCCGAGATGTCCGTCAACGTGATGAGATAGGGTTCGACGATGACGCCCGAGGCGTTCGTCCCGATATGGCCGAGCAGGTTGTACTGATGGTTGGCGCGCGTGCCCTCGCGCTCGATCGGGACGCCCGTTCCGGCCGGCGTGTGCGCGGCATAGCGCGTTTCCTCGAAGCGGCGGAAGAACCCCGTCAGGGGCACCGACAGCGCGTCCGACAGCGACCGTAGCGTCGACAGCGACGGGGACGTATGGCCGTTCTCGATCTTGGAGAGCATCCCGATGGACAGACCCGTCGCCTGGGCGAGGTCCGCGACCGTCAGCCTCATCCGCCGGCGATGCGCGCGGACTTCCTGGCCGATGGCAACCTCGAGCACCTTCTCGCGGCCGGGCCCGTCGAAGTGGTGGGGATCCTGGGTGAGGCGGTCCGTCATCTAGAGCCTCGTCGTGCCGTCATCCGTTCGGGACAGCCTGAAGGATTGCATCCGCCGGCGTGACCGTAGCGCGTGGATCGTCCCCGCGATACGGGTTTCCGGCGGATCGGCGCAGGATGCGCCGACGCAGGGAGATCCGTGTCCGCTCCCGCCCGGTCGCCGCGCCGCCGCGCCTGCCGGTCGCCCGCGACCTCGGCTCGTTCGTTCGAACAGGCAAACGTGCCCGTAACCGGATTGCCGCACCTGCCGGGCCTGGTCGCCGCCATGACCCGGGCCGACGTCGCGGCCTTCCACGAACGAACGGCGATCGACGGGGTAGGGGGTCAGTTCGAGGATGTGCAAGGTGCGCGTCAGCTACGGCTTGCAGCGCATCCTCCATGACCAGGTGCCCGGAATCGGTCATCGGGACCGGCTGCACCCCAGGCATCGCGCGGGCGCGCTTGTGCGCCGGACGTACCTCCTGCCAACCGTGCCGCTGCACCCCAGATCACCGTGACCGGCACTTCGCCCGGCTCGTGCACGCGGTCCGTCGATTCGCCCGTCTGGCGATGGTCGCAGGGCAGCGCCCGATGCTGGAGGAATCCCGGCCGGCGATGATGACGCGGTATGGATCGAGCGGCCCCAGCTTCATCGTGTCCCTCTCCCCGACCGTCGGGAGAGGCGATTTGGCCAGATGCGCCCGGTCCGCGTCGGGCGGCGCGACGACCAGCGTCTCAGGTCGGCCCTCCATCCGCTTGCCCGTCGGTTCCGATAGGCAAGAGTCGGAAGGGCGGGCGTCGGGCACCGTGAGCGACCGCACCCGATTACGGTGCAGCACGCCGATCCGTTGCGCGACCGCCCCGCCTGCATCGTGCGCGGGGACGTGGTCATCCGCGGGGCTCCAGCGATCCACGGGACCGAGGACGATATCGACCTGCCCGGTGACGAAGCCGTCTGCGGCCTCCGGTTTCGGCCGCTCCGACGCGCCTTACCTCGACAGGTCGGACGCGTGAAGGATGTGGCCCGCCGCGACGAGGAGCGGGACGATCTCGCGCCGGATGACCGAGGTAGAGGGCGTGCCGTGTACGGGGACGACGGGTTCGTCGCAGTCCCCGGTGGCCGGGCGGTGGATGCCATGCGCGATGCGGACCGTGTGCGGCAGGTCGCGCCCGCCCGGCAGCACGTCGTCGGTCACCGCCATCCGCGCGTCGGTCGGTCGGGTCACTGGACCGTCTCCGCCCGGAGCAGGGCCTTGGCCGCATCGACCGCTGCGGCGCAAACGACATCGGCCGCCTCGCGCGCACAAAGCGCCGCGGCACACTCGAACAACGCGATGACGGCGATCGTGGTCGCGTCCTCCGGGGACCGGTGAACCTCGTCCTGGATCCGCGAGGCGACCTGCCGGCGCAGCCGGTCATGCTAGGCCGCGAATTCGTCTTGCGCGGCGTCGATGCCCTCCGGCTGGCCGACGACGCGCGGAAAGGTCAGCCCCGGGTATCCTCTTTCACCGACCAGCCGGCGGGAGTCCCGAACCGGTCGCCCGGTCCATCGCCCGTCAACGCGTCGAAGAACCGTCTCCGTCACGCGCGCAGCATGGCCGCGATCAGGCCGATCCTGGGCCCACGGCGCCAGTAGAGCGTCCGCGAAACGATATCCGCGGGAGGCGTGAGGACGTCGACGCCCGCACCGTCGTAGCCATGAGCCTGGGTTGCGGCCCCGCATCGAAGGAGGCCCATGTCGGATGGCAGGCACAGCTTTGTCATTCGCGGTATGTACAACGACCGATTTCAACCGAATCCCTATGACAGCCAAGGCCAGCCGGCGTTCCAGTTACATAGTCGTTAGTCAGCAAAGCTGCTTATCAGGAGAGCGATTCTATGTGCTGGAGCGGTGAAGCCTCGGCTGCACTGGCATTCGTTGGCTTGGGAACAACTGCTTACGCAGCTTACAAGAAGGAACCAGCACCGTTATGGGTGGCCTTGGGTTATTTCTCGTTGATGGAGCTTCTACAGGCCTTCACATATTCAGTGATAGATCAATGCTCACTGCCGTCGAATCAGATCGCTACTCTTCTCAGCTATCTGCACATCGCATTTCAACCCTTCTTCATCAACCTTCTGTCGATGTATTTCATACCGAGCGCTGTGCGTCAAAAAATACAATGGCCAGTTTATACGGTGTGTTTCTTCTCTACAGTCATAATGCTCTTACAACTCTATCCGTTTGAATGGGCGGGGTCATGTCAACTTGGGCGCGGACTGTGTGGTGAACAGCTATGCTCAGTATCGGGAGACTGGCATATCGCGTGGGACGTACCGACCAATGGTATGCTGAACTTCATAACCGTTGATTCATGGGCCTCTTTCCTGAGTCTGTATCCCACCTATTTTTTCACCGGAATCTTGCTGCCTTTTGTCTACGGATCCTGGAAGTTTACAGTGTATCACTTCTTGATCGGACCGCAGCTGTCCATGCTGTTGACCAGCAACCCCAATGAAGTGGCCGCAATCTGGTGCCTTCTCTCGATAGGAATTCTGCTGCTGGTCGTTAAAACACCGATAAGACAGTTCATGTTTGTTAAATCCTGGTGTCTATGGCCGAAGCAGTCGGTCTGAATACAGACCAAACCGCCTGCCCGGCGTGTTGTGGCTGATCCGCCGGCGGTCAAACGGCCGACCGCAGTTTCCTCACTGCGCAAGGCCTCGGAAGTCCGCTATGTGGCGGAACGCGGAAAGGCCGACTTCGACCCCAAAACGATCGTTCCGCATACTATAAAGTTCCTACCTGGGCGTGCGGCCGGTGACGTGATCCCCGTCGCTCATCCACGATCTGCCGGAATCGTGAGGTGAGGTTTGCGCGTTTGCGCGACGTGGGCAATGGCCATCGGCGCGGAGCCATCAGTCGAGTGTAGCGTTGATGGCCATTGCGGTTTTAGGGAGGCCGCGTAGGCGGCCGGGGTCATGTATCTGAGCGACGAGTGCCGCCGCGCGGTGTTGTAGTCGGCGCGCAAAGCAGCGATCACCGCACGAGCGTGACCCATCGAGAAGAACAGGTGCTCATTCAGGCATTCGTCTCGCATCCGGCCCTGAAAGCTTTCAGCCATGGCGTTCTGTGCTTGGTTCCCGGGTGCGATGTAGTGCCAGTCAAGCTTCAACTCCTGTGTGAAGGCTAACACGGCGACAGACGTGAACTCCGTTCCGTTGTCGCTGATAATTGCGCCGGGCCGACCGCGCCGTTCAATGATGGCCCTCATCTCGCGCACCACGCGCTTGCCCGAGATCGAGGTATCCGGAATGGCGGCCAGGCATTCTTTCGTCACGTCGTCGATCACGTTCAGAACCCGGAACCGTCGGCCGTTGGCGAGCTGGTCGTGGACGAAATCCAAAGACCAGCGGCTGTTCGGACCCGTCGGCAGCGGGATCGGTGGTTGCCATCGTCGCGCCATCGGTCCGAGAGACGATGGCGACGCCACCGCAATCCGTCGGCGGGACTTCCGTCGCCGAACCGTGAGCCCTTCCTCGCGATAGAGCCACTGGGTCTTCTTGCAGTTCACGGTATGACCTTCCTGGCGCAGAAGGACGTGCAGGCGACGGTATCCGAACCGTCGCCGTTGATCGGCCAGCTCCCGCAGCCGCGCCCGCAGGTCCGCGTCATCGGGCCTGCTGCCGCGATAGCGGATCGAGCTCCGATCCACGGCGATCATGGCACACGCCCGCCGCTCGCTCACATCGAGGCTCGTCCTCAAATGTGAGACCGCGTTCCGCGTGGCGCATGCGTCCATTGTCCTCAGACCAATGGCGGAAATGTCCGCATCGTCGTCACTTTTTTGACAGCAGATCCGTCAACCCGGCCCTCGGCAAATCGATCCCCCAAATCGATTTGCTCTCCTCGGGCCTGTCGAGCATCGCATCCGCATAAAGCCGCTTCAGCTTTGCGTTCTCGTCTTCCAGAGCCTTCAGGCGGCGCGCGTCAGACACGTCCATACCGCCATACTTCACCTTCCAGGCGTAAAACGTCGCCCCCTCTCGGCGGATTCCTTCGCAATCGCCTGCCGGGCAATGGACGACATTCCGTGCCTGCGGCAAAGATCCGCGACCGTCGCCCCGGCGTCGTTCTCTCGCAAGATACCGATGATCTGCTCTTCGCTGAACCTGCTTCGCTTCATATCCAGTCCCTTCGCTTTGGTCTGGATTCCAGCGGCACGTGGAGGTGAAACAAGGGGTCACGTCAGACGCACCCGACTGCGCCAATCGTGTCCCACCATGTGGTGTAGCTCATGGCAGGCCTGACGGATGTCGGCGGGCCGAGCTGGTCAACCGACCTGCGCGGCAGGCAGGCTGACGATGGGATCGTCGCAGACTGGCGCCAAGGTTTCCAGCGTCATGTAGCGGGAGCGCTGCACGGTCCATTCCTCGGTCTGTTCCATCAGGATCGCGCCGACGAGGCGACGGATCGAAGCCTCGTTCGGGAAGATACCGACGACATCGGTGCGCCGCTTGATCTCGCCGTTCAGACGCTCGATCGGATTCGTCGAGTGCAGCTTGGCCCGATGCTGCTGAGGAAAGGTCATGTAGGCAAGGACGTCCTCCTGGGCGCCGTCCATGAGGGCCGCGAGCCTGGGCAGCTTGCCCCGCATCTGGTCGGCCACGAGGCGCCACTGCGTGCTGGCCGCGGCATGGTCCGGCTGGGCGAACGCGGTGGCGATGAAGGCGGAGACCACGCGCCGGCTGCTCTTGCCGGCATGGGCCAGGGCGTTCCTTTGGAAATGTACCCGGCAGCGCTGCCACGTGGTGGACAGGACGCGGGCTGTGGCGGCCTTGATGCCTTCGTGCGCATCGCTGATCACCAGCTTCACGCCCGTCAGGCCTCGGCGCACGAGATCGCGGAGAAAGTCGGTCCAGAACGTCTCGGCCTCCGAGGGGCCGGTGGCCATCCCGAGCACCTCGCGACGACCGTCGGTGTTCACGCCGACCGCAATGGTGACCGCGACGCTGACGATCCGGCCGCCTTGGCGCACCTTCAGGTAGGTCGCGTCGATCCAGAGGTAGGGCCATTCGCCTTCGATCGGCCTCGTCAGGAAAGCGTCGACCCGATCATCGATCTCCTCGCACAGCCGGCTGACCTGGCTCTTGGAGATGCCTGTTCCGCCCATGGCCTGCACGAGATCGTCCATGGCGCGCGTCGAGACGCCATGAACGTAGGCTTCCTGGATCACGGCCGTCAACGCCTTCTCGGTGGCCCGGCGGGGCTCCAGGAACGACGGAAAGTAGCTGCCCGTGCGCAGCTTCGGGATGCGCAGTTCCACGTTCCCGGCGCGCGTCTGCCAGTCCCGGTCCCGGTAGCCGTTCCTCTGCGCCTGACGATCAGGGCTCTTCTCGCCATAAGCGGCACCCGTCTGGCCGCCAACTTCGAGCTCCATCAGTCGCTCGGCGGCGAAACCGATCATCTCGCGCAGAAGATCCGCGTCACCGCTCTTCTCCACCAGCTCGCGCAGGTTCATCATGGGTTTGGTCATCGGGGTCATCCCTCGGTTCAGGTTGGCGTTCGCAACCCGACCCTACCGAGAAACCCGATGACCGCCTCAGCTACACCACGCCCCGGGACACGACCTGTAGAAGCCCTCGATGTATCCGAACAAGTCCCTGCGCGCCTCGTCGTGGGTCGCGTAGACGCGGTGGTGGACGCGCTCGACTTTGAGGGTGTGAAAGAAGCTCTCCATCGGGGCATTGTCGAGACAATTGCCGCGGCGGCTCATCGAGGGCGTAATGCCAGCGGCCGCAAGGACTTGGCGATACGCGTCGGCCGCGTATTGGACGCCGCGATCCGAGTGTTGGATCAGCCCAGGGGCGGGGCGCTGGCGCTCGATGGCCATGCGCAACGCGTCCACGGCGATCCCCGCGCGCAGTGTCTTGCGCATCGCCCGGCCCACGACCTTGCGGGTGTGCATGTCGATCAGCGCTGCAAGGTAGAGCCGGCCCTCGCCGGTCGGGATGTAGGTCAGGTCCGCCAGCCAGACCTGGTTGGGCGCGGAGGCCGTGAAGTTCCGGCCGATCCTGTTCGGGGGCCGTGAGGATCAGAAAACGGTCCAGGGGACCGTTTTGCCGAGGGGCGGATAGGAATGGCGACTGTCCGTCGTGCGCACGCGGCGAGGCAAGGCGGCCAAGCCACGCAGGCCCGCCGCGCGCATGAGCCGCGCGACGCGGTTGCGCCCTATTCTCTGGCCGAGGCTGCGCAGCACGGCATGAACGCGGGGCGAACCATAGATGCCGCCGCTCTCGGCATGGACGTTGTGGATCTCCGCAAGAGGCCCACGGTTCTCGCGAGCCCGACAGCTCTCCGGTCGAGTGCGCCAAGCGTAGTAGCCGCTCGCGGATACCCCCATCACGCGGCACATCATTCTCACCGGCCAGACGTTGCGATGCTCATCCACGAACCGGAAGATCACCGGTTGGCCCCGCCGAAGATGAGCGCGGCCTTTTTTAGGATGTCGCGCTCAGTCTCGACGCGGTGCAGCTCGCGCTTGAGCCGCGCGTTTTCGGCTGCCAGGTCGGCCGGGGACAGCGTCATGGGCACAGCCGCAGACGACCGCCGTGCCGGAGCCATCGTCGAGCTTCCGCCGAACCGCGCGATCCACCGCCGCAGCACCGTCTCATGCAGCCCCAGCTCCTCGGCCACCGCGATGATCGTCATCCCGCTCGTCCGGACCCGCTCCACCGCCTCACGCTTGAACGCATCCGGGAACACTCGCCGCTTTCGTTCCGTCATAAGACACTCCTCTCCGGGTCTCCTCGACCCTATCAGGGCGTCCACCAGACCGGGGGAAGATCACAATGCGACTTCATCGTCCGGCCGGGCCGATGGGTCGCGCAGGCAAGTGCCATTCGTCGCACGTTGCGGCCGGCCATGTCGAACCGTCATCCCTTGATGATCGGGCTTCGGAGAAGGATCCGGCGGACGTCGACGAGGTGCGCCTGCATCCGCTTGCGCGACAGGTCCGCATCCCGCGCCACGAGTGCGTCCAGGATCGCCCGGTGATGTCCGAGGGCCGTGTCGTCCGGATCGCCGAACAGGCCGGTCAACGCCCCCATCCGGTCGAAGAGCGGGCTGAACATCTGCGACCACAGATCGTCGACGATCCGAACGAGCGGCTCGATCCGGGTGGCCTCGGCCAGAGCGACATGGAAGGCCCGGTCCGCGTCCCGATGGGTAGCGCGGCCCTGCGCGGCGGCCATGGCTTCGATGCTCGCCTCGATGGCGATCAATCTCGCGGAATCGACCGAGACCGCCGCACGTGCCGCGATCTCGCCCTCGATGAGTTCGCGCGCATCCAGCAATTCGAGCGGGCCCGCGCCCAGGTCACCGAGCAGGCCGCGAGGAGCGTCGGTCACATAGATGCCCGACCCGGTCCGGATGTCGACCCGACCTTCGATCTCCAGTGCGATCAATGCCTCGCGCAGGGTCGACCGGGCGACGCCCAGCCGGCTGGCCAGATCGCGTTCGGCCGGCAGGCGGGCACCGACGGGGACGCCTTCGTCCGCGATGATCGCTGCCAGTCGACCCGCGACCTGACGATATAGTCGATGGCCCGTACCGGGCTGACCCTTTTCCATGGGCTCTCCATCGGTCCGGCCAGTTTTTTTATCACGCAGCCAGACCGGACGCAAATGCGCGATTTCCTGTTTTTTCTTGCCTAAGGATCGCCCTTCAGCCAGTAATGGGATAATTGGACGGACCAATCTTGGAGGGGACGACATGATGCGTCAAACTTCCTGCGCTCTCGGTTCGGCACCCGACGTCGGTTCGGACAGGTCATGACGGCGTTTCGCTATGGCCTGGTCGGGGCCGGGATGGTGTCCGACATCCTTCACCGGGCAGCGGCGGCTTCGGGCGGGCGACTGCGCATCGACACGGTGCTCGCCCGATCCGAGGCGTCGCGAAGCCAGATCGCCGATGCATATGGCGTCGATGCCGTCGGAACGATCGATGCCCTGTTGGCGACGCGCCCGGACGCCGTGATCCTTGCGACCCCGCCGGATGCGCGAAAGGAGCTTACGGCATCCTGTGCCAGGGCCGGGATACCGGTTCTTTCCGAAAAGCCGCTGGAACGCACGACGGCGGCGGCGGAGGATCTGATCGCGCGAATGGGCGATGTCCCGCACGGGATCGTCCTTCAGCACCGGATGCGCCCGGCCAGCCGCGCCGCGCGCGACCTTCTGGATGGCGGGACGCTGGGCAGCGTCCGCCTGCTGCGCGTCGACGTGCCTTGGTGGCGTGATCCGTCCTACTATCGTGCGCCGGGCCGGGGCAGCTATGCCCGCGACGGCGGTGGCGTTTTGCTGACGCAGGCGATCCATGCGCTGGACATGGGTCTGTGGCTGACCGGCGGGTCCGTCGCGCGCGTGCAGGGGGCGGCGTTCTGCGCGCTGCATGACCTCGAGGCCGAGGACAGCGCCGTCGCGGGCCTGACCTTCGACACCGGCGCGGTCGGTCTGGTGATGGCGACGACGGCCGCCTTCCCCGGCGCGCCTGAGACGGTCGAGCTGGTCTGCGACGGCGCGACGCTCCGCCTGACCTCCGGACGGCTGGAGGTCCTCTACCGCGACGGGCGGGTCGAGACCGCGGGCCACGGGGGCGGCGCCGGCTCGGGTGCCGATCCGATGGCGTTCGTGCCGGACTGGCACCTCGCCGTCATGGACGATTTCGCATGCGCGGTTCGCGAGGGCCGCGATCCCGCCATTCCGGCGCGCGCCGCGCTGCCGGTGCACCGCGTCGTCGACGCGATCGCCGTCTCCGCCCGCGAGGGCAGGGCGGTGGACCTGCCGCCCCCAGGCGGCCACTGACACAAAAGGGAGGAAGACCATGAACAGATTGACCCTGGCCGCCGCAATGTTGGCCAGCACCGCGATCGCCGTACAAGCGCAGGAGCTGCGTGGCTGGAACACCCACGTGCCCGACTATCCCGTGTCCATCGCGCTCGACCGCTTCGTCGAGATGGTCGAGGAACGGACCGACGGCCGCATCCAGATGCAGAACTACCACGGCGCCACGCTGGGCGAGGGCGAGTTCGCGACCGAGCAGCTGCAGTTCGGCGCGCTGGACTACGGCGTGTTCTCGACCGCGCCCATGGTCAACACCGTGAAAGAGCTGGGCGTCGCTTCCCTGCCTTATGTCTTCAAGGACCCCGAGCATCAGTACCGCGTGATGGAAGGTCCGATCGGCGAAGATATCGCCGCCGCCATGGGCGAGGCCAACATGGTGCCCCTGTCCTGGTTCGCCTCGGGCAGCCGCAGCTTCTATGCCAATTCTCCGCTCAATTCGGTCGAGGACATCGCGGGCAAGAAGTTCCGGGTGCAGAACTCCGACATCAACGTCGCCATGGTCGAGGCGCTGGGCGCGAACGCCACGCCCCTGCCCTTTGGCGAGGTCTATACCTCGATCCAGTCGGGCGTCGTGGACGGGGCCGAGAACAACTGGCCCAGCTACGAGTCGACCGGGCATTTCGAGGTGGCGCCCTACTACATCATCGACAACCACACGATCGTCCCCGAGGGCATCATCTTCGCCAAGACCACCTGGGACCGCTTCAGCGAGGAAGATCAGGCCATCGTCCGCGAGGCCGCGCAGGAGGCCGCTATCTACCAGCGAGAGCTCTGGGCCGAGCGCGAGACGAAATCGCGCGAGATCGTCGAGGCAGGCGGCGCCACCATCGTCGAGGGCGTCGACACCGCGACCTTCTCGGACAAGATGGCCCCGGTCTATGAGGAGTTCGCGTCCGACCCGGTGGTCGCCGACCTGCTCGAGCGGATCCAGCAAACCGACTGACCCGCAAGAGGTCGCCGTGGCGGGGCCCATGACGCCGGTCCCGCCACAAATTTCGTTAGCCATGTCAGGAGCGCCGATGCTCTGGAAACCCTTCGATCACCTGTCGCGTGCGGTGGTCGCCTTCAGTTCGGTCGCTCTGGTCCTGCTGGTGGCATTCACGGGCTGGCAGGTCTGGGGGCGCTACGTCCTCAACGATACCCCGACATGGACCGAGAAGGCGGCGCTTCTGTTGATCCTGGTCGTGGCGCTACCGATGGCCGCCGTCGGATTGCGCGAGAATTTCCACCTCGGGATCGACTATGTCAGCGACCTTCTGCCCCCGCGGGCGCGGCTCCGGCTCAAGGTGGTGAATTCGGTCGTGATCGGGGTGTTCGGCATTGCGATGATCTTCGGATCCTGGCCGCTGGTGGTGGGCACCTGGGGGCGGGCGATTCCGCTGATCGGGCTGCCGCAGGGGCTGCAATACGCGCCGCTGATCCTGACCGGCATCCTGATCGTCGCCTTCATGGTGGAACGGATCTGGATCCTGCTGCGCCACGGTGATCCCGATGCCATCGGGCCAGATGCCATCGTGACGCATGCGGCCGGACCTGACCCGCTGCGCGGGAAGGACATCTGATGGGTCTGGCCGTCCTCATGGGGATATTCGCCGTCTGCGTCATCGCTGGCATTCCCATCGCATTCGCCCTGGGCATCGCGGCGCTGGCGACCGCCAGCTACGCCGGCATCCCCGAGTTGATCGTCTTCCAGCGCATGGTCGCGGGCATCAACGTGTTCTCGCTGCTGGCGATCCCCTTCTTCATCTTCGCCGGAGAGATCATGATGCGCGGCGGTATCGCCCTGCGCCTCGTGCGCGCGGCAGAGACGCTCGTGGGCCAGGTCAAGGGCGGTCTGGGCGTCGTCAACGTGCTGACCTCGATGCTGTTCGGCGGCATTTCGGGCTCGGCGGTGGCCGACACGTCGGCGCTGGGCTCGGTCATGATCCCGATGATGCGCGAACGCGGCTATGACGACGACTATTCCGTCAACGTCACCGTCACCTCGTCGATCGCGGGCGTGCTGATCCCGCCGTCGCACAACATGATCCTCTACGCGCTGGCGGCGGGGGGCGGCATCTCGATCACGTCGCTGTTCGTCGCCGGTGTCGTCCCCGGCATCCTGCTGTGCCTCTGCCTGTCGGTCGCGGCCTATGTCGTCGCCGTCAGGCGCGGCTATCCCACTGGCGTCTTCCCCGGCTGGCGCGCCGTGGTCTTTGCAATGGGCGCGGCGCTTCCGGGGTTCTTTACCGCCGTGGTCATCATCGGTGGCGTCGTCTCGGGCATCTTCACCGTCACCGAAAGTGCCGCCATCGGCGTGATCTATGCGCTTGCCGTCACGGTCTTCTTCTACCGCTCGCTGACGTGGGAGGGGTTCCGCGCCTCGGTCACGCAGGCGATCCGCACGACGGCCATGGTGATGATCCTGGTCGGCACCGCTCAGGCGTTCAGCTACTTCATCACCCTCTATCAGGTGCCGACGATGATCCTGGAGGGAATGCAGGCCCTGTCGGACAACAAGCTGGTGCTGCTGCTGCTGATCAACCTGTCGCTGCTGGCGCTGGGCATGTTCATGGACATGGGCGCGCTGATCCTGATCTGCACGCCGATCTTCCTTCCGGTGGCCACGGCGATCGGGGTCGATCCGGTACAGTTCGGGATGATCCTGATGATGAATCTCGGACTGGGCCTGACGACGCCGCCTGTGGGGGGGTGCCTGTTCGTGGGGTGCGCCATCGCCAAGGTCCGCATCGAAAGCGTGATCCCCACGATCTGGCCCTTCTACCTCGCCATTTTCGCCGCGCTGATGCTGACGACCTACGTCCCCGCCATCAGCCTCGGCCTGCCGCGCCTTCTGGGATACTGACCATGCTCTACGACGCGATCCGCGATCTGCCCCTGATCTCGCCTCACGGTCATACGGTTCCCGAGTGGTTCTCGCAGGACCGGCCCTTCGCCGATCCGGCCGAGCTGCTCATCGTGCCGGATCACTACGTCTTCCGCATGCTCCATTCGCGGGGCATGCCGCTGGAGGACCTCGGGGTCGGCGTGGCGACCCCGGACCGCGACCCCCGCGCCATCTTCCGTCGCCTGGCCGACAACTGGCACCTGTTTCTGGGTACGCCCTCCCGCGGCTGGCTGGAACACACCCTGCGCGAGGTGTTCGGCATCGCCGAACCGCTCGGCCCCGACACAGCCGACACGATCTACGACCGGATCGACGCTGCGCTGGCCAGACCGGACTTCCGGCCCCGCGCGCTTCTGAGCCGTTTCCGGCTGGAGCTGATCGCCACGACGGACGACGCTCTGGCCGACCTCGCCCCCCACGCCGCCTTCGCCGGAGCGGGCCATCCGACCCGCCTCGTCCCGACCTTCCGGCCCGACGCGGTGATCGACCCGATGGCGGCGGGCTGGGCCGACAAGCTGGGCCGGCTAGGCGCCCTGACCGGCGAGGACACCGGCACGCTCGCAGGCTACCGCGCCGCCCTTTGCGCCCGACGCGCCCACTTCAAGGCCCATGGCGCCACCGCGACCGACCACGCCATCGACCATCTGGCGACGGAATGGCTTGACGATGGCGCCGCGCAGACCGCGCTCGACTCCTGCCGCGACGGGCGTGCGGACGAGGCCACAAGGCGGCGGCTGCACAACCACATGCTGATCGAAATGGCGCAGATGTCCGTCGACGACGGCCTGACCATGCAGATCCATGCCGGCGCGCAGCGCAGCACCAACCGCGCGCTGCATGCCCGTTTCGGCCCCGACACAGGTGCCGACATTCCTCTTGCGCAAGACTGGGTCCGGGGCGCCGACGGTCTGCTGAACCGCGTCGGGACGGTGCCGGGCCTGACCATCATCGCCTTCACCCTGGACGAGAGCGTCTATTCGCGCGAGCTGGCGCCGATGGCCGGGCATTGGCCCGCCCTGCGCATCGGGCCGCCCTGGTGGTTCCACGACAGCCCCAACGGCATAGCCCGGTACCTGGATCGCGTGGTCGAGACGGCGGGCTACTGGAACCTTGCCGGGTTCAACGACGATACCCGCGCGTTGCTGTCGATCCCGGCTCGCCACGACATGTGGCGCCGCGCGGTGGCGGACCATCTCGACGCGCAGGTGGCGGCGGGGCGGTTCGGATCGCAGGACGCGTTGCGGGTGGCGGAATGGCTCACGGTGGGCGCGGCCCGGGAGGCGTACAAGCTGTGAGGATCGTGCATCTGGGAACCGGCGCTTTCCACCGCGCCCATCAGGCCTGGCATATCGCGCAGGCCAACGCCGCGACCGGGTCCGACTGGCGGATCGACGGCGTATCGCTGCGTTCCGCCTCGGTGCGTGACGCGCTGTCCGGGGACGGCTACCGCTATGCGCTGGAGATCGCCGACGCGGATGGTCGCAAGGCCGAGGTGCTGGACCTGATCGAAAGCGTCGCCGTCGCGCCCGAGGACCCGTCCGCCCCCGCCGTCCTGATCGCCCGCCCCGAGACGGCGCTGCTGACGCTCACCGTGACCGAGAAGGGGTATCTCCTGCGTGCCGACGGAACCCCGGACGCGGCCGCGCTTGCCGCCGACGCCGCGGCATTGAAGCAAGGCCGTCCTCCCGCGACCATGCCCGGCCACGTCGTCGCCGGTCTGGCGCGGCGGGTGGCCCCGCTGACGCTGATGTCCTGCGACAACCTGCCGGAGAACGGCGCGAAGCTGCGCGCCGTCCTGGCCCATCTGATCGACGCGGCGGACCTGGATATCGACCTCGGCGTCCACGCCTTCCCCTCCACCATGGTCGACCGCATCACCCCCGCCTCGGACAACTCCCTGACCCGGCGGATGCAGGACCGGGGTCTTCCCCACGGCGCGCCGGTCGGCACCGAAACCTTCAGCGAGTGGGTGATCGAGGACGCCTTCGCCGGCCCCGTCCCCGACTTCGCCGCGGGCGGCGCGCAGGTCGTCGCCGACGTCGGCCCGCACGAGCTGCGGAAGCTGCGGATGCTCAACGGAGCCCATTCCACTCTGGCCTATGCCGGCCGGAATGCGGGCCACACCTACGTCCACGAGGCGATCGCCGATCGAAGGCTCCGCGCTCTTGCCCGCGCGGTGATGGACGAGGCTGCCGCGACACTGCCCGCGTCGGTCCGCGACGCAGCACCCGCCTATGCCGACGCCCTCGTCGCGCGGTTCGAGAACCCCCACCTTGCCCACCGCCTCGACCAGATCGCAATGGACGGCTCGCGGAAGTTGCCGATCCGCCTGCTGGGAACGATCCGCGACGGCGGCGACACGCCTGCCTGCCGCATGGCGCTGGCGGAATGGGAACGCTGGCTCGACGCCACCTTCGCCGCCGGCGACGTCCCCGACGATCCCGATGCCGAGCGGCTTCGCACGGGCCGCGCCGCGGGCCGGTCCGCGATGGACCTGCTGACATGAGGGCCACGTGGCGCTGGTTCGGTCCGGCGGACACGGTCCCTATCGACTGGGTCGAGCAGGCGGGCGCACGGGGTGTCGTCACGGCGCTGCATCACGTCCCGCCGGGCGCGGTCTGGACCGAGGCCGAGATAGCCCTCCGCCAAGCCGAGATAGGCACCCGCAGCGACGGAACCGCATCGCCCCTGCGCTGGGAGGTGGTCGAGAGCCTGCCCGTCTCGGAGGCGATCAAGACGCAGACCGGCGAATGGCGCGCGCATCTCGACGCGTACCGCCAGAGCCTCGGGGCGCTCGCCCGCGCGGGCGTCCGGATCGTCTGCTACAACTTCATGCCGGTCCTCGACTGGACCCGCACCGATCTTGCCTGGCGCTTGCCGCACGGCGGCACGGCGATGCGTTTCGACGCGGCCGCCTTCGCCGCCTTCGACATCCACGTGCTCGGCCGTCCCGGCGCCGTGCGGGACACGCCCGAACCCCTGCGCGACGCGGCCGCGCGTGCCCATGCGGCGATGACGGACGCTGATCGCACCCGTCTTGCCGAAAATCTCGTCTTCGGCCTGCCCGGGGGACAACCTGGCATGTCCCTCGACGACCTTCGCGCCCATCTCGCCGCATACGAAGGGGTGCCCGACGCAAGGCTCCGGACGCATCTCGCCGACTTCCTGGCGGAGGTCGTCCCCACGGCGGAGCGTCTGGGTCTGAGCCTCTGCTGTCACCCGGACGATCCGCCGTGGCCGCTGCTTGGCCTTCCGCGGATCGTCTCTACGCTGGCCGACTACGAGGCGCTCGCCGCAGCGGTCCCCAGTCCGGCCAACGGCGTCACGCTCTGCTCCGGCGCGCTGGGTCCGCGGGCCGACAACGACCTGGTCGCGATGATGCGGGTCCTTGGACCGAAGGTGCATTTCGTGCACCTGCGCAACATCGCCCGCGACGACGACCTCGGCAGCTTCCACGAGGCGGCGCATCTGGGCGGCGCGACGGACATGCCTGCCCTGATCTCCGCCATCCTCGACGAAGAGGCCCGCCGCCGTGCAGAGGGGCGTGCAGACGTCGAGATCCCCTGGCGGCCCGATCACGGTCAGGACCTGCTGGACGATGCAGGCCGGGGCGGTCAGCCCGGATATCCGGCGGTGGGTCGGCTCAAGGGCCTCGCCGAGATCGAAGGCGTCGTCGCGGGCTTGAATCATGGGCGCGCGACGCCACCGGAAACACGGTCGCACGACGCCTGAACCGATGTGATCGTGCCTGTCTTCAGCGTTTTCGGTGGCGGCCTTCGGCGACGTGTCGACCTCGGCTACCGTCGCGCGCGGTCGGCGGGTCCGGTACGATCGGGCCGTCGCGGTCTAGGTCGGCTCAGAACCGGTGCTGGCGGACGATGGCGGCCGGGAGACCGGGATACCGACGGTGCCCGTCCGGGACGCGGTCGACATCACCGACGCCGGCGACAGTTTCAATGGCGCCGCCATGGCCGAATGGCGGGCGACGGGCGACGGGCGGTCCGGTACGGACATCGGACGGCCGCCAGGGTCATCCACCACCACGGCGCGCCGCTTGCGCGACAGGCCAGGCGGCGCCGAACGTCTCTCATGGTATGCTTCCGGGACGATCCTTATGGAACGCGCCCGCATCGGGGTCCGACGGAAAGTCCCGGAAGAAACGCGTCGTCCACTGTGAACCGGTTCAGGGTCGGGGAAGCTCCCTATGGCATGCGGAAGCCTGCGCGCGCAGCACGTCCAATGGCCAGGCATGGACCGGTCTGCCGGCGTCCCGGCGGTGCCGGACGGCGCGCACGGCGAAGGACGGGCTTGCGTAGAGCAGCGGCGCGTACCGCATTCCGAAGCGCCAGCAGCAGGTCAGCGCGATACGGCGCGAGAGGGTGGCGACGAGGTCCGAGCCCGCGAGGACCGACAGGGCCGGGAAGAACTGCGGCACGGTGGCCCGGACCGTCCGGCGCAGCCCCGGCCCGTCGAGCGTCATGTCCACCGTGCCCCGCGCTACGCCTTCCGGCGCGATCAGGAGGTGCGGCGCGTCCGCATAGGTGGCAGGCGTGAGGCCCTCGTAGATCGGATGTCCCGTACGGGCGGCCAGAACGTGTTCTTTCACATAGAGGGTCTCGGTCAGGAATGGGGCTCCCTCGGGGCGGACCGGCAAGGTCTGGGAGAACCCGACGGCGAGATCGACGCGCCCCTCGCTGAACCCGCTGCTGCCCATCATCGCCTCCTTGCCTCAAGATTAGGGAAAGAGGCGTCTACGAACCACGGGGCTAACCGATGCGCGTCTGCAAGCAGGAAACTCCCGTACCCTCGGTGATGGAGATCTCGGTCGGCGTGGCCGGAACCGGCGTCGCCTTTGCCGACACGAAAATGCGGAACGGCCTCTATGCCGGTACGCCGCCCTTCCCGTTCGTGCCGGGCTATGACTTCGCCGGAACGGCGAGGGACGTCGGATCGAAAATCGCGGGGCTTCCCGGTCGGGCATACCGTCGCGGGCCCTTCGTCGGTCGGCGCTTTCGCGGGCACGTCGCGTTCGACCCGTGCCAGGTTGCCCAGCGTCCCGGGGGCGCCGATCCGGTCGCCGCCGCTGCGGCGGTCCTGAACCATGTCACGGCCAATCGGATGCTGCGATGGGTCGGAAGGGTCCGCGCGTATCGGACAGCGCCGGTGCACGGCGGCGCCGTATGGACGTCGCTGCCCGATCTGTCGGGCCGGCTCGAACGGTGTGTCATCGCGATCGCCTCGGTCGCTGAGCACGATCTCGTGCGGCTTTGCGTCGGTATCCCGATCGACTATCGCCGCAAGGACGTCGTCGGGGCGATGGCCGCAAAGGGTAGGGCGGACGCGGTGTTCGACCGCCTCGGGGGGCGGCCATCCGCTTCGGTCGCGCATGGCGGCCACGCGCAGGGGCACGGTCGTGGCCCATGGCTACGCAGGTGCGCTCGGGGATCGGGACCCGGCGTTCGGCCGTGCGCCGGAACATCGCGGCTTCCCCGTGGATGCGTGTCACCGCGGGACCGGGGGCACGGATCGGCGGCATCCCGAACGCCCTTCAGCCACTGCCGCCGCATCTCAGAGGCCCTGCGCGCTGTGCTCGATCTTCATGGTAAAGGCGACATCGAGCCGCAAGTCGGGCCTGTGCTGCCGCTGGACCGGGCGGCAAGGGCCCACGCGCGGCTTGGGGCGGGAACGGTGTCCGGAAGGATCGGTCTCCGTGTCGGATCACCCTCAGAGGCACATGGCTGCCGCCGGATCGCGGGAAGCAGTCGGTCCGGTGGCGGCCTTTCGCGCTGTCGCCGCATCGCACATGTCCCGCGGGTATGATCCTGGAACGACGTGGGTCTTGTTTCGGGAGATCGGCCGCAGGCCACATCCCACGATGACGCGCGTTCCGGGCGGCCCCGACAGGACGCTGCGAACGGCGAACCACCCCGGCCGGGAGAGCATCGATCTCCCGGCCGGGACGGGCGGCTAGTCGATCAGGCGTCCGATCTCGGCGGTCAGCCGGTCTGCGGCCTCGTCAGAGGACTGCCGGTCGTTCGCCACCGCGCCCAGCGCGTCCACGACCTCCTGGCTGATGCGGATGCCGTTCTCGCCAGGCCAGGCGAACCAGGGCAAAGAGCGATCCATCTGAGTGGCCGAGGTGCGCCAGGCCGGATTCTCGGCGTAGAAGTCGGCCAGAAGCGCCCCGGCGCCGGTGTTGACCGGCATGTAGCCCGTGTTCCGCACGATAGTCGACTGACCCTCCGGGCCCGTCGCGTAGAGTACATAGTCCATCGCGGCCTGACGGACCGCCGGATCCTCGGCCAGGATCACGGCGGCCATACCCCCGGAGGCGACGCCGCCGCCCTCGACGAGGACGGGCATGGGGGCGGTGCCCCACGCGAACCTGTCCTCGATCTCGCTGGAGAAGGAACGGACCGCCGCCGTGGAGTTGAAGTAGAGCCCCAGCTTGCCGGCATACATCATCTGCCGCGCGGCCGCGTTCGGGATCGCCTCCTGACCGGCCTCGTCGTGGAACCGCTCGTAAAGCGCGAATGCCTCGCGGCCAAGCTCGGTCTCGAAGGCCAGTGTGCCGTCCTCGATGGGGGCGAGCCCTGCGGAGGCAAGCAGGCTCTGGACCATCCAGTCGTCGTCGCCGGGCGGGAAGTAGATGCCCTCGATGTCGTCGCCCAGGGCCTCGATGTCGCGCGCCAGCGCGATGGTGTCCTCCCAGGTGGTGGGCATGCTTTCGGGGTCGCCGCCTGCCTCCCGGACGAGTTCGGCATTGTAGAACATCACCGGGGTGGAGGAGGTCCAGGGCAGGCCGACCTGCACGCCGTCGACCTTCGTCAGTCCCAGCGCGGCCTCGGTATAGCCCATCGACGCCAGGTCCAGGCCCTCGGTCAGGTCGTCCATCGGCTGAGCAAGGTCGCGTGCGGCGACCTCGGCCAGCAGGTGGGAGCCGACCAGGAACAGGTCGGGCGCGGTGCCCGCCATGTCTTGCCGGATGACGCTGACGAGGCCCTCGTCGTAATCGGCGGACGGCGCCTGCATGACGATGCGGACGTCGGGGTTCTGGGCCATGAAGTCGTCGGCCAGCTGTTGTTGCCACTCGGCATGGTGGGCCCAGGCGTGCAGGACGGTAACCTCCGTTTGCGCGAGGGCCGGCGCGGCGCCGGCGATCAGGGTAGCGGTGAGAATGTGGCGCATGAAGCGTCTCCTTGGTTGCAGGTCAGGTGCGTGCAGAGGCGGCGAGGCCGCGGATCAGGCTGCGTTGGAGGAACAGGAACGCCAGCACGAGCGGCGCGGTGACGATCACCCCGCCCGCCATCAGCGCGCCCACGTCGCCCGAGGACTCGGCGGTCGAACGGAAGGCGAGGATGCCGACGGGCGGGGTCATCATCGCGGTGTCGGTGATCACCACGAGCGGCCAGTAGAGGTCGTTCCAGTGGTTGATGACGGAGATCGTGGCGAAGGCCGCCACGGCGGGCCTTGCCGCAGGCAGCATCAGCCGCCAGACGATGGCGAGTTCCGAGAAGCCATCGAGGCGCGCGGCCTCCAGCACCTCGTCGGGATAGGACAGAAAGAACTGCCGGAAGAGGAACAGCGCGAAGGCGGAGATGACGAAGGGAAAGATCAGCGCGGTGTAGCT
Source organism: uncultured Alphaproteobacteria bacterium (assembly GCA_963722905.1). GTDB lineage: Bacteria > Pseudomonadota > Alphaproteobacteria > Rhodobacterales > Rhodobacteraceae > CAVROT01. The sequence continues at coordinate 73,079 of CAVROT010000016.1, forward strand.
GTTGAGGAGGCCCGCCTTCGCGACGGCCACGAAGAGAGGGATGGCGGGCACCTGCATCGGGATCATCAGCGCCAGCAGGATCGCGGCCATCATCACGGGCCGGCCCCGGAACGGCAGCTTGGCCAGCGCATAGCCCGCCGGCGCCGCGACGGTGATCTGAAGGGCCAGGATCGCGCCGCAGACGACGGCGCCGTTCAGAAGGTAGCGCAGCATCGGAACGCCGGTCCAGGCGGTCCGGTAGTTGTCGGCGGCGGCCCCCCGGTCGGGGACGGGCAGCAGGCCGCCCGCGTAGATCTGCGCCGGCCCCGCCAGAGAGGTCGCGATCATGACCGCGAAGGGCGCGAGCGTCACCGCCGCCACCAGCGTCAGCGCCGCGAGAGCCAGAGCGCGGCTCACCGGCGCCGCTCGGCCAGGGCGACCTGCGCGACCGACAGGACCATGACCGCAAGCAGGAACACGACGGCCAGCGCCGAGGCCGCGCCGATGTCGAAGAAGCGGAACGCCTCCTGATAGAGGGTGAAGAGGATCATCTCCGTCGCGCCGTCCGGCCCGCCGTTCGTCAGCACGGCGACTAGCTCGAACTCGCCCAGGGCGCGGATCAGCGTGATGACCGTCACGAACAGCGTCACCGGCGCCAGCGTCGGCCAGGTGACCAGCGCGAAGCGGCGCCAGCCCGCTTCGGCACCGTCGAGGGCCGCGGCCTCGTAGAGCTGGCGGTCGATGCTCGCCATCCCGGCAAGGAACAGCAGCACGTTGTAGCCCAGCATCTTCCACACCGCGATCGCTGCCAGCGTCCAGAGCGCGAGGTCCGGATCCGAGAGGAAGCGCTGCGTTGGCAGCCCGAATATCTCCAGCAGGGCGTTGGCCATGCCGAAGGTGGGATGCAGCACCACCTCCCAGGCCGTGGCCATCGCGACCAGCGTCGCGGTCACGGGCAGGAAGAACACGGTCTGCATCGCGCCGCGCCACCGACCAAGCCCCGCCACCAGAACCGCGACCCACAGCCCGCCCAGGACCGAGACGGGTGCCACCACGGCGACGAAGGCCAACGTGTTGGCGATGCTGCCCTTGAGGCCCGGATCCGCGCCCAGTCGGACATAGTTCCGGGCCCCCACCCAGTCGGCGCCCGGCATCCCCAGACGGTAGTCCGTCACGGAGAGGCCGAGTGCCGCGAATGACGGGCCGATGACCAGCAGCAAAAGCAACGCCGCGGCCGGACTAGCCAGCAGCGCGCCGAAGCGGCGCCGGTGTCGCGCCTCGGCCGTTATCGCGGTCATGCGGCGGCCCGCGCTGCGGCGCGGCCGGGGCCTTCCGGCCCGTCGAACAGGTAGGCCGCGTCGAGCCGGAAGCCGAAGACGCCCCCGGTGCCGGCGGGCCAGTCCGGCAGGCGCTCGGACGGCAGGCGCACGACCAGCCGCCGCCCGTCCGCGCTGCGCAGGAAGAGATGGCTGTCGAGGCCGCCATGCTCGGCGGTCTCGACGGTGACCGGCAGGCCCGGCAGGCCCGGACGGGCAGCGGCGCGGATCTCGGAATGCTCGGGGCGGATGGCGACGGTGCCCCGCGCCTGCGAAAGCGGCACGCCGCCGACGGCGATGGGCTGGTCGCGCGTGGCGGTGCCGATGGCGGCCCGCAGGGCCTCCGCGGGCAGCTCGTTGAGATGCGGTTGCGACAGGAAGCGCGCGACCGCCAGCGAGGCGGGACGGCGGTAGAGTTCGTCCGGCGTGCCGACCTGCGCGATGCGGCCGTCGAACATCACGACGACCCGGTCGGAGATGGCCATCGCCTCGGCCTGATCATGGGTCACGAAAAGGGTCGTCGCCCCGATCCGGCGCTGGAGGGCGCGCAGCTCGGCCCGGGTGGACAGGCGCAGGGCCGCGTCGAGATTGGCCAGCGGCTCGTCCAGCAGGAACAGGTCGGGCTCGCGGACAAGGGCGCGGCCGAGCGCCACGCGCTGGCGCTGTCCGCCCGACAACGCGTCGGGGCGGCGGTCTAGGTAGGCACCGATCCCGAGAAGGTCCGCCGTCGCCGCCACACGGTCGTCGATCCGCGCGCGCGTGGCCCCTGCGCCGGGGACAAGGCGCCACAGCAACGGCGCCCGCCCCGGCGCCGAAAGCTCGGTCATGGCCAGCGGTGCTGCCAGGTTCTCCCGGCAGGTCATGTGCGGGTAGAGCGCGTAGGACTGGAACACGAAGGCCACGCCGCGCTGCGCCGGGCGCAGCGGCGCCACGTCCCGGCCGCCGACGACCACCGCCCCGCCGGACACAGGCTCCAGCCCCGCGATGGCGCGCAGCAGCGTGGACTTGCCGCAGCCCGATGGCCCAAGGACCGAAACGAAAGCCCCCGCCGCGACGTCCAGGCCGATGCCATGCAGCGCGGCCGTTTCGCCATATCGCACGGTCAGGTCATCGAGCCGGAGGGCCTTGGCTTCCGTCATTCGCTGTTCAAGGCGATCTGTTGAGCGCGGGTCATGAGCAAGGGAACTAAGGTGCTGAACCAGCGGGACAACCGGCGAAAGCGTCGCAGTGCCGGCGACCGCAGCCTGCGATCCCGAACCCCATGGCGCCGATCGATGGCGCTGTTGCACGCGACGGGATCATCGGAGCCGGGTCGCCCCTGCTGGCCGTCGGTTCAGGGGACCGACCGCCACCGGCGTTACCGTGAAGGTGCGTCGCACCGGACTGCCGAACGGTTCTCATGGACCGTCCGGCAGGGTCGCGGGTCAGTCGGCGGCACGCCTGCGGCGTACGTCCGGCAGGGTCAGGGCTTCGTGAGCCGAGGGAGCCGCATACGCGGATGCAGCCCCTACGTATCGGGGCGACGGGCCTGGACACTAGCGGCCCTGCCGCCCGATCGACGTTCCTGCCCGCTGCGATCCGAACGCGGAGGCGCGGATCTGCCACGGGTCGAACGCCCGGGGATCCGGCAGGTCAGGCCCCGCCCCATTGCCGCGACGGATCACAAGTCGTGGCTTGCCTCCGGCGACAAGGCGGCCGGGCCAAAGCTCGGTCGATGTGACATCGTACGCCAAAGTCTGCGAAATATAACATCCAGCTTCACAGAATATGTTGCGGTGTGGGATAAGCTGTGATCTGTCGATCAGGGAAGGGGAGCCAGCATGCGTCCGAACGCGCGGCAAGAAGTCATCATGCAGCATCTGCTGAACGCTCATACCGCCGACCTCGAGACACTTGCGATGATGTGCGGCGTGTCGCACATGACGATCCGACGCGACCTCGACGCGATGGACGAGGCGGGGTTGCTGCGGAAAATCCGCGGCGGTGCGACGCTGGTCGCCACAGCGCGGTCCGAGAGCAGCTATCGCTTTCGCGAACAGTCCAACCGATCCGAGAAAGCGCGCATCGCGGCCGCCGCCGTCGAGCTGATCGAAACCGACATGACGATCATGCTGGACGACGGATCGACCGCGATGGCCGTCGCCGAGTTCCTGCCCGCCCACGCGCCCTTGACCGTGATTACGTCGAGCCTTCCGGCGACGATCGTGCTCGCCGCCCATGCGCCCGAGATCCGCGTGATCCAGATCGGTGGCAGTTTCGCACCGCGTTACGAGGCGTTTGCCGGGCCGATGGCCGTGCGCGCTTTGGCCGAGCTGCGCGCCGACATGGCCCTTCTGTCGAGTTCGGCGATCAAGGACGGGACGCTCTTTCACCAGGAGCTGGAGATGGTCCAGCTCAAGCGGGCCATGCTGGCTGCATCCGACAAGGCGGTCCTGATGGCCGATCCAAGCAAGTTCGGGCGCACCGCCCTGTCGCTTTGCGCCCAGATCGGCGAGTTCGACGCTCTCATCTCGACCTCTCTGCCGCCCGAGGGAACGGTCGAGGCCATGGAGGTCGGTCAGTGTCGCCTGGTCCTGGCCGGCGACGCCGACGGCGCCGCCCCCAAGATCGCCAGGCTCGGTCGGTGAGCGTGTCGTCGGCGTTCTGGCTCGGCGCGGGGTGGAAGATGAACTGTCTTCTGGCCGAGGCGCTGCACTATGCAGAGGCAGTGCAGGCCGCGGCCCCGGTGGCGGACAGGTTGCAGCGGTTTCTTCTGCCGCCCTTCACCGTGCTGCGCGACGTCGTGCGCGCTCTCGACGGCAGCCCGATCCGGGTGGGCGCCCAGAACCTCCACTGGGACGATAACGGCGCCTGGACGGGCGAGATCTCCGGCCCGATGCTGGCAGACTGCGGCGTCTCGCTGGTCGAGATCGGGCATAGCGAGCGACGGCAGAATTTCGGCGAGACCGACGGATCCGTGCGTTCGAAGGTGACCGCCGCACGGCGCCATGGGCTTCTTCCGCTGGTATGCATAGGCGAGACCGCCCAGGAGCGCGCTGCCGGACACGCCGAGCAGACCCTGTGTCGTCAGGTGGACGCCGCGCTGGACGGTCTGCCGGACGCGGGGGCATCCGATCGAGGCGATCCGCCGCTCCTTCTGGCTTACGAGCCGGTCTGGGCTATCGGAGCGCAGGGTCGGCCCGCCACGCCCGACCAGGTGGAGGCCGGCCACCGGATCATCAAGTCGCGCGTGGGCGACCGTCTCGGCCGGACCGTCCCCTGCCTCTACGGCGGCGGGGTCGACGCCGGAAACGCCCGCGAGCTCGTCGCCTGCGTCGGCGTGGACGGCTTGTTCGTCGGCCGCGCGGCCTGGAGCGTCGAGGGTTTCCTCGAACTTGGACGGATCTGCTCGGACGCACTCGATCGGGCGAGCATCGGGCAGAACGGCCTGCAGGAGGAAGGAACGTGAGAATCGCAGTTTCCGGCGACGGGGCCGGGCGGGCGATGGCCCGACAGCTGGCCGAGTATCTGAACGCCCAAGGCGGCCTGCGGGCCGACGATCTCAGCGATGCCCCGGCGTCGCCGGAGGAGTTCTATGCGGACCTCGCCGAACGCGTTGCGTCAGGCGTCCTCGACGGGCGCCACGACCGCGCGATCCTGGTCTGCGGCACCGGCATCGGCGTCGCCATGTCCGCCAACAAGGTGCCGGGCATCCGCGCGGCGCAGTGCCACGATACCTATTCCGCCGAACGCGCCGCGTTGTCGAACAACGCGCAGGTCCTGACGCTTGGCGCGCGTGTCGTCGGGATCGAGTTGGCCAAGGCCATCTGCGACACCTACTTGCGCGCCTCGTTCGATCCGCAGGGACGCTCCGCCGCGAACGTCGCGGCTGTCGACGCCCTCGATGCCAGGCATCACGCCGAAAGACGGCAGACCGCCTCAAGAAACTAACCAAACGGGTAACTTAGGGAGGAACCCATGACATACATCAGACCCGCCATCACGGCCATGGCCGTGAGCCTCGCGCTCGGCGCGCCTGCGCTCGCACAGCAGGAGAGCTATCGCTTCGTCATCGTGCCGAAGGTGGTGCACCCCTGGTTCGATCTCGTGAACGAGGGGGCGCAGGCTGCGGCCACCGCTCTGGAGGCGCAGATCGGCTCGGACATCGAGATCGTCTATTCCGCGCCGACATCGGCCGACGTGGTTCAGCAGAACCAGATCGTGGAGAGCGCGATCGCCACCCAGCCCGATGGGATCGCGATCGATCTCCTCGACCCGGAGGCCAACCGTGCCGCCCTCGAGGACGCCAAGGCCCGGGACATTCCGCTGGTGATCTTCGATTCCATCCCGCCCGAGGGGATGGAGATCACCTATATCGGCTCCGACTTCTGCGAACAGGCCAAGATGGCCGCGCGGCGCCTGGTCGAGATCCTCGATGGCGAGGGCAAGGTCGCGATCATGCAGGGCGTGCCGACGGCCCCGAACCATGCGATCCGGGCCGAATGCCACCGCGAGGTCTTTGCCGAGCACGACGGCATCGAGGTCGTCGCCGAAGGCATCGACATGGACGACATCCAGCAGGCGCAGTCGCAGGCCGCGTCGATCATGCAGGCCAATCCCGACCTCGACGGCTGGGTCGCCACCAATGCAGCCGGCCCCGTGGGCATCGGCCAGGCGATCATCGAGGCGGGCAAGGTGGGCGAGGTCGTGCTTGTCGGGCTCGACAACCTTCAGGAGATGCTCGACCTGATCACCGATGGCGTGGCCGACAGTTCCAGCGCATCGCAGCCGCAGCTGCAGGGCTGGTACTCGGTCATGATGCTGTGGGCGCAGGCGAACGACATGCCGGTGCCCCTCTTCATCGACACCGGCAACGCCTTCCTGACGGCTGACGACATCTGACGCGGTTCGCGGGGCCGGCGCCAAGGGCGTCGGCCTCGCGACACCGACATCCACCGTTCGGAGGCTTCGCATGGCCATCCTTCAGACATACGGCCTTGGTCGCGACTTTCAGGCCGTGCGGGCCCTCGACGATGTCGGCATCGGCATCGAGGCCGGCCGCGTGCATGTGCTGGCCGGCGAGAACGGCGCCGGCAAGTCGACGCTGGTCAAGCTCCTGACCGGGCTCGACCGGCCCACGCAAGGCCGGATCGAAATTGACGGGCAGGATCCGTTCGGGCGGCGGGCGCTGTTCGACCTTGTCGCCTACGTGCCGCAGGAGTTGAACCTCTTTCCACACATGTCGGTCGCCGAGAACCTTCTGCTCCCGCTTGAAGGGCGGCGCCTCGCCCGGCCCGCCGCGCTTGCCGCCGAGGCGCTGCCATGGTTGCAGAGCTTCGGGATCGGGGCGCATCCCGCGGATCTGGTGCGCCGGATCTCCGTGCCCGACCAACAGCTCCTGCAGGTCGCGCGCGCCTGCCGAGACGACGACATGCGGGTGCTGATCCTGGACGAGCCGACCTCGTCGCTTACCCCGGTCGAGGTCGAGCGGGTGTTCAAGGTCGTCCGCGACCTGACGGCGCGAGGCGTCGCGGTCGTATTCATCTCGCACAAGATGGACGAAATATTCGAGATCGGAGACGACTACACAGTCCTGCGCAACGGCCAGATGATCGAGACCGGTCTGCTGGCCGACACGGATACGGCCGGTCTGATCCGGGCGATGTCGGGGTCCGACATCAACGGGCGGACCGTTCGGGATACGGCGTCGCGTCCCGCCGGGTCCGTCCTGCTGGAGGTCGAAGCGCTGTCGGGGCACATGTTTCAAGACGTGTCGTTCGACCTCAGGGCGGGCGAGATCCTCGGCTTCGCCGGGCTGGTCGGCGCCGGCCGCTCGGAGGTCATGCAGACGATCTTCGGATTTCGGCCGGCCACGGGCGGCCACGTCCGGCTCGACGGCGCGGCCTGGCGCCTCGGCGATACGTCCGCCTCGGTGCGCTCCGGCCTCCTCTACCTGTCGGAGGAACGCAAGCATCACGGCATCTTCCCGCAGCTGTCGGTGCGCGAGAACGTCGGTCTGTCGATCCTCGACCTGACCCGCTCGCCTCTGGGGATTTCCGCCGCGCGCGAGCGCCGGGAGGTCGAGCGCATCCGCGATGCCTACGATATCCGCACCGACAGCATCGAGAAGCGCATCAGCCTCCTGTCGGGCGGCAATCAGCAAAAGGCGATCATCGGCCGCGCCATGGCGACCAGGCCGCGCGTCCTGATCTTCGACGAGCCCACGAAGGGCATCGACGTCCGCACCAAGACCGAGATTTACCGTATCATGCGCACCCTCGCCGACGACGGCGTCGGCATCGTCCTCGTCTCGTCCGAGATGGAGGAGCTCATGGCCTGTTCCACGCGGATCGTCGCGATGCATGCCGGGCGCGTCGTCCAGACCTTCGATGCGTCCCGAGCGCCGAGGGAGCGGATCGTCGCGGCCATTTTCGGAAAGGAGGCTGCACATGTCTGACGCGGCCCGAAACGGCACGGCGCGGCCCTCGCCGCTTGGCGGGATCATGCGGAACCAGGTTGTCGGGGTCGCCGCCGTTCTGGTGGTGATCTGCGTGGTCTCGGCATTGATCTCGCCTTATTTCCTTACGGGCTACAACCTGACGGTCGTGTCGCGGGGACTGGCCTTCGTCGCGCTCATCACCATAGGGCAGGCTTCGCTGATGCTGCTGGGAGAGCTCGACCTGTCGCTGGGAACCATCGGCGGCCTCGCGGGCGTGATCTCGGGAATGCTGATGGTCCAGGCGGGGTTTCCGCCTTGGGCGGCGATCATCCTCGCGATCCTTCTGGGCGCGCTTTTGGGAATGACGAACGGCCTTCTGGTGACGACGCTTCGCCTGCACAGTCTGGTGCTGACCATCGGTACGGCGGGCATCTTCGGCGGCGCGATCCTCGTGCTGACCCGCGGCGTGGCGATCACTGGCATACCGCGCGATATCCAGTGGATGGGGCGCGGCGACGCGTTCGGCGTCCCGGTGCCCTTCATGATCGCGATGGTCCTGCTGGCCGTTGCCGTCTTCGTGACGCTGCGGCTGCCATTCGGGCGGTTCATCTACGCCATCGGCAACAATGCCGACGCCGCCAAGATGCTGGGCATTCCGGTGGACCGCGTGCGCGTGCTGGTCTTCACCGGCGCGGGCGCACTGGCGGCGTTGGCCGGCGTCCTGATGGTCGCACGGCTCGGGACGGCGCAGCCGTCTATCGGGGCGTCCTGGGTGCTGGGCCCCATCGCCGCAGCCGTGATAGGCGGGGTCGCCACCACGGGGGGCGTCGGCACGCTTTTCGGGGCGATCCTCGGCGCCGCCATCATCGCCGTCATCGAGAACGTCATCGTCCTGACCGGCGTCTCGCCCTACTGGCAGAGCGTCGTGAGCGGTCTGATCGTCGTGCTCGCCATCTCCTTCGACAGCCTTTCGCGCCGCGTCCTTCGGCGCGAATGACGCACGCCAAACACGGATCGCGAACATGACCCGCAAGCTCATCAACTCCCCCGAGGCCATCATCCCCGAACTGATCGAGGGTTTCGTCGCGGCATGGCCCGACCTGCTGGCCGTCGAGGGCCCGACCGGCCGGGCCCTGGTGGCCCGCGACGGCCCTCGCGACGGCAAGGTCGGCATCGTCATCGGCGGCGGATCGGGGCACGAGCCGGCCTTCGCGGGCTACGTCGGGCGGGGCCTCGCCGATGCTGCCGCCATCGGCAACGTCTTCGCCTCGCCCAGCCCCGCCCAGATCGTGGATGCCGCGCGCGCGGCCGACGGCGGGGCGGGGGTGGTCATGCTGTTCGGCAACTACACCGGCGACGTGATGAACTTCGACATGGCCCGCGAGCAGATGGAGGCGGAAGGGACGCCCTGCCGCTGCGTCGCCGTAACCGACGACGTGGCCTCGGCCCCTGCGGAGCGGACGAACGAGCGACGCGGCATCGCAGGGGATTTCTTCGTCTTCAAGATCGCGGGCGCGGCGGCGGATGCCGGCCGTGACCTGGAGGGCGTGGTCGCCGCCGCGCAGGCGGCCAACCGCGCGACACGGTCGATGGGCGTGGCCCTCTCGGCATGCTCCATGCCCCAGACGGCGGTGCCGAACTTCGAGGTGCCGGAGGGCCAGATGGAGGTCGGGATGGGCCTGCACGGCGAGCCTGGTGTCGCGCGCCTGCCGCTGGAGCCGGCCGATGCCGTGGCCGACCGGCTTCTGGAGCCCATCCTCGGCGAATTGGACATGACGGACGGACACCCGGTGGCGGCTCTGCTGAACGGCCTGGGGGCGACGTCGCAGCTGGAACTGCTGATCCTTTGGCGCCGCGTTGCCGCCAGGCTGGCCGACGCGGGAGCCGAGGTCAGGCATCGCTGGGTCGGGGAGTACGCGACCTCGCTGGAAATGGCCGGCGCGTCCCTCACGGTGATGGCGCTCGACGACGATCTGTTGCGGTTGCTCGAACATCCCTGCCGGACGCCGGCGCTGACGGTCGGCATGTCGGCCGCCGCCGCCGCCCCGCGCGCGCCAAGGCGGGTTCGGGCCGCGGCCACGCCCGCCCCGTCAGCCGGGCCGGGTCCCGAACTGATCGCCGAGGGCGTGGTGACGCCGACGCTCCTGCGCGCGATGATCGCCGCGGCCGCGGACCGGATGCGCCAGGAGCGCGACGCCCTGAGCAAGCTCGACGGCGCAATCGGGGACGGCGATCATGGCATCACGATGGAGATGGGCTGGAACGCCGCCGAAGAGGCCGTCCGCGCGCTGCCCGAAGAAAGTCCGCCGGAACGCATCTGCCGGACTGCGGCCGACGCGCTTTTGAACGCGGTGGGGGCATCGTCGGGCCCGCTCTGGGCGTCGGCCCTGACCGGGGCCGCGACGGCCGTGGCAGACCGCCGGAACCTGGACGCGGCGGCTCTGGGCGCCTGGATCGTGGGCCTGCGCGACGGGATGCGGGCGCGCGGCGGCGCAATGCGCGGCGAGAAGACCATGATGGACGCCTGGGACCCCGCCGCGGAGGCGGCGCAGGCAGTCGCCGCGAACGGCGTCGACGCGGCGGCCGTCATCCGGGCCGCGGCGCTGGCGGCGGCCAGGGGCGCCGAGGCGACGCGCGACATGCTGGCGGCCCGGGGTCGCGCGGCCAAGCTGGGAGAACGGGCGCGGGGCCATGTCGATCCGGGCGCCGCCTCGACCGCGGCCATCCTCGATGCGTTTGCGCAGGCGGTCGAGAGCGGCACGGCCTGACCGCGATCCGGCCGATGCGGGCCGCTCCCCGGCCGCCCGCCGATATCCCGGGAACGAACGACCCTCTGGAAGGTCCCGCCCTGAATGGCACCATCGGGCAGTTGCGGGAGGGGACGATCATCCTCGCCGATACCGGCGGTGCGTCCCGGTTCAGGCGGCATCGTTCGCGGGACTTCATCGCCGATCCATCCCCTGCTCTCGCCGCGCTGCGCAGTGGCAACGCGGCACCCCTCGTCGATGCGCAGGTGAATGCCGCCGGGAACGGCGCGCCGGACGCGGCCGCGCTCTGCGACACGCTGACGGTGGCCTTGGGGGCGCAGCTCGCCGAACTCGTGCCGGAATGACATCGTTGCAGAACCCTGACGTCTGACGATGCGTATCGCGGATGCATGCGGTCAGGCGGGCGGCATGATCATGCCTTCCCCCGCCCGCTGCCGCGCGACGAACCGGTCCGGCCATGGCGCGGCGCGGGCGCGGCCGGATGCCGGTCCGGGCGGGGAGATGGCCCGGCTGGCCCCGCACGAAGGCCGGCCGGGCCGCCCTTGCCGTCATCCGCGATGCCGCCATCCGGTGCTGCCTCTCGACCGGGGCGCTCTTCGAGCTGCCCTTGCGGCCGACCGCGGGCATGGTGGCCGCCCTGCTCCTGCCTGCGTCGTGCGGCCGGATCCCCGAAAGACGGGCAGACCGGCACGGTGGCCGCCGATGACGCCTGCGGCACATGTCGCCGCCATGCCGCCATGCCGCCATGCCGCCATGCCGCCATCCGCTGCCCGGCAGTGCATGCCTGCTTGCTTGAGCGGGACCGACGGCCAAGCCATGCCGATCGTCCCGGTCCGCAGGAACGGGCGCGCCCGGACGGCCGACCGCCCGGCGGCACGGGCGCGCGACGGGACGCCGGGCGCCGCGAAACGCACCGGCCGGGCGTTCCGCAGGCACCGGCCCGCAGACCGCGCCCGGAGCCGCGTCGGGGCGGCCCCTCGCACGGCCTGCAGGCGAACCACCGCCGGGCAGCGGATGCGCTGCCTCGAGGCCTTCAGCGAGCGCATCGCCGCCGGAAACCCCGACCGCCAGACCGCCGGGATCCGCATCCGTATCGCCCTCATGACCCGCTTCTCCGCCCTCGGCACCGCCAAGATATTTCGCGCGGCCGGGCATCGGCGGGGAAAGGGCGCGTCACGCAACAGGCCCGAGTTCTGTGACAACGCCTCCCTGTCCGCATCGCCGTCATGAATGGCTGCACCGCCCGCGGCATACCCGTCACAGGGGTCGTGGCCCAGGTTCATCCGGGGACAGCGGGGGGCATGGGCATCGACCGATTCGGGCGACAGGGTCGGCGGTCGTTCTCCGCGTCCCGGGCGAAGTCGGACCGAAAGAACGTGCCGGCCGTCCGCGCGCCCTTTCCCCCTCGGGGCCCTGCCGCGCGAGGCCCTTCCGGGCGGTGGATCGGGCCGGCATCCACGGCACGCCCCTGACCGCCGACGCGCCCTTCCTCCATGCACCGCGCGACGGTCGTCTCGCACGCATGGCGCGGCGGGTCGCCGTCGCGCAAGCCGCCGTGCCGGCTCCCGCAGAAGGCCGGGCGATCCGGCACGCGGTCCGCCGGGTCGAGGCGACAGGACCGGCGACCGGCGGGGCTCGGTTGCACCTCCTCGCCGAGCCGCCGTCCGGAGCGGATGCCGGCGCGATACCCCGCGAGCGGCCTCCGCCCTGTCGCGACACCGCCGCGCGATGCCCTGCCTGGTGGAAGATCGGCCGCCCGTCGCCGGTCGGGGGCCGGCCGGGAGGGCGGCCGGTGCGGTTGCGAAAATCCGCCGGATGCGCGCGACCGCCGCCCAGGGCCGGCGACCGGCCCACGGATCGCAAAAGGCGGTCATGCGGAACGCGATCCTCCGGCGGGACCTCATGGAACGCCGCCTCCCGCGCTTCCCGCCCCGGTCCCGTCATCGCCGCGCACCTTCCGCGTCGCAAAGAGCGAACCAGCGCCCCGCCCGCCGATCAGGCACGGGTCCTTCGACGCAATCGGCCTCAGCGTGCCGTACGTCGGGCCGGGTGGACGCGATCCGCTGGAATGGTCCGGGCCTTCGGATTGGGGCCGTCATGTGTAAACGGCCCCATGACCGAAAGCATCAGGAAACGCGCGTCCAGTGGGATCGGCCGATGTCCGGGACGTGCGAACGACGGCGCATTGTCGCCAGCGCGGGGGGCAGACCGGATAGGCGATCGAGGCGACCGGGAAACGCCGTGTCCGCTCCCGTCGCGGCAGGGACATCCGGCACGGGACCCGGCGATCCGCCTGCCCCCGGCCGGTGTCGGGAAGACCCGTTGTGCTGGCGCCAGAGCGCCGCGTTGTACCCCTTGGGGGAGTGCTTTCGCAGGGATCGGCCGAATGCCCCCGCGGGACCGACTGGCGCGCCAGCCGCTCCTGCGTGAGATGCGGCGGCGTCCTTGGATGCCGGGACAGGTGCCTGAACCGCAGGTCGCGGCGTACCGATTGCGCGATCGTTACCGACTGCGACAGCGTTCCGCGATGAGGCGTGCCATCGCGGAATGCCGCCGTGGGGGCGGATTCCGCGGCGACCGGACGTCCGCCAACGCCACGTGGCGCATCTCTTGGCTGATCCGCGCGATTCGCGAGGTCTGATCTTCGTTCAGGACAACTTTGTCCGCGTCTTCGGGCAGGTTGGCAGGACGGGAAACCCGCCGGATTCCGCGGGAAGGGCAATGCCCCACCTTCCGCCGCGGCGCAGTTCCGCGCTATCGTCATCCGACAGCCCGGAGATATGGAGATCCTCAAGCCCGGCACAGGGCGCGGCGGACGACCCTTCGCCGTGATCCCGGGCCGACAGGGACATCGGCAGGCCGAGGCGAAACGTAGCGGCGAGCGGCGGTTCCGGCATGGGATGGACCTTTGGCATGGGAGGGGTGCCCATGACGGGGCACCGACGGCTACGGGTGGTAGATGCGGTCGCCGGCCGGGAATGCATCTGGAGAAGCCTTCCCCAGAACCGTCGTGTCAGCGCGATCCGGAGGGGCGCATGCGTCGCGCGAGGGGACGCGCTCCGCGGCATGGGGTTCGTTCCAGGCGCCGCTACACCGACCCACCGCCCAGGGGCCGTGCATGGCCCGGTGCCCTGGTGGTGGCTCCGACGCCGGCTCCGCCGTGCGAACGCCCCCGGACGTGTCGGCCCCTTGTTCGCCGTGGTCTATACCCTTCGTCCGAACGGAGCGCCGCACGGCACGGCACGGTGCCAGTCGCCTGTCGCGGTCAGGCGGCGGCCGACGGCGCCTCCTGCTGCCATTCCCAGGGCCGAGTGTACGCGCCCAGGACCCGGGCGACCTCGCCCGGATCGGCGTCGCCGGTCCGGTGCAGGCGCGCGACCAGGCCGCGCTTGGGGTCCTCGGTCACCTCGGCGACCCGAGCCGACAATCCGGCCTCGGCCAGCGCCGCGTCGTAGACACGCGTGATGGCCCGGCGGCGCAGGTCCGGCTTGAACACCTTGCCGACGGCGGTCTTCGGAAGCTCGTCCAGCACCTCGACCACGCGGGGGGCGGCGGCCCGTTCGGGAATGCGTTCGCGTGCCCAGGCGCACAGTTCCTCTCCGGTGATCGTGGCACCGGCCACCAGTTCGACATAGGCGCAGGGGATCTCGCCCGCGTGGGCGTCCGGTTGGCCGATGGCGCCGGCCATGGCGACCGCCTCGTGGCCGGCCAGCAGCTCTTCGATGAGGGCGGGATCGATGTTGTGACCGCCGCGGATGATCAGGTCCTTCGCGCGCCCGGTGATCCACAGATAGCCGTCGGCGTCCACGCGACCCAGGTCGCCGGTGCGCAGGAACCGCCCGTCGTGATAGAGGTCGCGGTTCTTGTCGGGCTCGGTGTATGTGCCGGACGCCAGCACACCGGGGTTCGCCACGCAGATCTCGCCCACCTCGTCGGTGTCGCAGACGCGCCCGTCCGAGACGATGGCGACCTCGGTATAGGGGAACGGGATCCCGATGCTGCCGATCTTCTTCACGCCGTCGATGGGGTTGACCGACACGAGGCAGGTGCATTCGGTCAGTCCGTAGCCCTCGATGAGGTTCACGCCGGTGACCTTCTCGAACCGCTTGTAGAGCTCCACCGGCAGCGGCGACGACCCCGAGAACGCCGTCTTGATGGACGAGACGTCGGCGTCCACCGGCCGCTGCATCAGCGCTGAGATCGCGGTGGGCACAGTGATCACGAAGGTGACGCGCCAGCGTTCGACCAGCTTCCAGAAGTTGTCGAAAACGCCGTCGCCCCGGTAGCCGGCGGGGGTGGGAAATATCACGTGCGCGCCGGACGCGATCATGGCCATCAGGATGACGTGGCAGGCGAAGACGTGGAACAGCGGAAGCGGACAGATCACGTTGTCGCCCGGCGAGAAGAGCAGTCGGTCCCCCAGCCAGCCGTTGTAGATCATCCCGCCGTAGCTGTGCTGCGCGACCTTGGGCATGCCCGTCGTGCCGCCGGTGTGGAAGTAGGCGGCGACGCGGTCCCCGGCACTGTCCGGAAAGTCCAGCGCGTCGGCGCGGTGGCGGTCCAGCGTCGCGTTGAAGGGCAGGACCTTGGCCTTGTGGCGGGCGGTGGTCTTCGGGCGGATCGCGCCGACGATCCAGGATTTCGGCGGCGACAGGTAGCGCTTGAGGTCCACCTCCAGAACGTGGGTGACGCCTGGGGCGAGGGCCACGGCCTCGGCCGCACGTTGCGCCACGTCGGCCTTGGGGAACGCGCGCAGCGTCACCAGCACCTTCGCCCCCGTCTCGCGCAGGATGGCGGCGATCTGTTCTGGCGCCAGCAGGGGGTTGATCGGGTTGACGATCCCCGCGATCGAGCCGCCGACCAGCGCGACCGCCGCCTCGGTACAGTTGGGCAGCAGGTAGGCGACGACGTCGCGCTCGCCCACGCCAAGAGCGCGGAAGGCGTTGGCAGCCTGCGTGCTGCGGCGGTGGAACGCGCGCCACGTCAGCGTCTCGGCCGCGTCCTTCGGCCCCGAGGTCAGCTGGAAGGAGATCGCGTTACCGTCGCCATGGTCGCGTACTGCGGCCGCCATGAAACCGTGCATGGTGCGGGGCAGGTCGCGCGCCTCCCACGGCATCTCGGCCTCGATGGCGTCGCGGTCGGCCTTGCCGGCATAGCCCGTCATGGGCGTCCCCCCTCGGTGCGCCCTTTGCGGGCATTTGAATGCAGGATGCGAGGAAACGGCGCCTGTCGCAAGCGAGCCGCGCGCATCGACCGGGGTTCCCGGGCGTCAGGCCGCCGCGTGGACGGGGCGCGAAGCGCCGCGCGCGGTCACTCCGCCGCGATGCCCTCGGTGAACTGAAGGCGGGCGAGCCGGGCGTAGAGCCCGCCGTCGGCCACCAGCGCGTCATGGGTGCCGGTGGCGACGATCCGGCCCGCGTCGAGGACGACGATGCGGTCGGCCTTCTTAACGGTCGCCAGTCGGTGCGCGACAATCAGCGTCGTTCGCCCGGCCGACAGACGGTCGACCGCGTCCTGCACTGCGCGCTCGCTCTCGGCGTCCAGCGCGCTGGTCGCCTCGTCCAGCAGCAGCACCGGCGCGTCGCGCAGGATCGCGCGGGCGATGGCGATGCGCTGCTTCTGCCCGCCCGACAGCATGACGCCCCGTTCGCCGACCTGCGTATCGTAGCCGTCGGGCAGGGCGTCGAGGAAGCCGTGAGCGGCAGCGGCGCGGGCGGCATCCTCCACCTCCCCATCCGTGGCATCGGGGCGGCCGAAGCGAATGTTCTCGCGTGCCGATGTGCCGAAGATCACCGGATCCTGGGGCACCAGCGCGATGTGGCGGCGGAACGCGGCGCGGGACATGAGGCGCAGGTCGATGCCGTCCAGCCGGATCGCGCCCGCGTCGGGATCGTAGAACCGCAGCAGAAGCTGGATCACCGTCGTCTTGCCGGCCCCCGACGGCCCCACCAGCGCCACCGTCTCGCCCGGAGCGACGTGCAGCGTCACGTCGTCCAGCGCGCGGTGGAGCGGCCGCGCGGGATAGCGGAACGTCACCGCGTCAAGGTCGATGGCCCCGCGCACTGGGTCCGGCGGCTGCCGCACATCGGCGCGGTCCTTGACGCTGTCGACGGTGTTCAGCAGCTCGACCAGCCGCTCGGTTGCGCCGGCGGCCCGCTGTAGCTCGCCCCAGATCTCGCTCAGCGCCGCGACCGATCCCGCGACCATCACGGCGTAGATGACGAACTGCACCAGCTCGCCCACCGACATGAGGTCGGCCCGGACGTCGCGCGCGCCGATCCACAGGACGCCGACGATACCGGTGAAGGTCAGCAGGATCACGATCACCGTCATCGCCGCGCGGACGCCGATGCGGGTGCGTGCGACCTCGAAGCTGCGTTCGGTCACCGCGCCGAAGGCCGCCATGCTGCGCGCCTCATGGGTGAAGGCCTGAACCGTCTGCACGGCGCCCAGCGCCTCGGACGCGTTGCCCGAGGAGTTGGCGATCCAGTCCTGGTTCTCGCGGCTGAGGGTGCGCAGCCGGCGCCCCAGCAGGATGATCGGGATGATCACGGCCGGCACGATCAAGAGCACCATCGCGCTGAGCTTTACCGACGTGAAGAACAGCAGCGCCAGCCCGCCCGCGAGGATCAGCACGTTGCGCAGCGCGATCGACACCGACGATCCGATGACCGACAGGATCAGCGTGGTGTCGGTGGTGATGCGGCTCAGCACCTCGCCGGTCATGATGCGTTCGTAGAAGGACGGGCTCATGCCGATCACGCGGTCGAAGACGGCGCGGCGGATGTCGGCGACCACGCGTTCGCCAAGCCGGGTGACGAGGTAGTAGCGCAGGCCCGTCCCCAGCGCGAGGAGGGCGGCGATGGCGAAGGCGGCCAGGAAATAGCTGTCGAGCAGCGCCTCCGCCGACGTCTCGAACCCGTCGACGACGCGGCGCACGGCCAACGGCAGGATCAGCGACACGCAGGCGGTGATCACCAGCGCCGCACCCGCAGCGCCCATCAGCGCACCGTATGGCGCCATGAAGGGCCAGAGCGCGCGCAGGGCGCCGATCTGCCTGGATCGCGGCCGGTCGCGCGTGTCGTCAGCCGCCATCGGCCCCTCCCAAAGGTTCGCGGGGTGATAGTCGCGGGTGCCGCGCGCCACAAGCCGCCGTCATGCCGCGGCCCGGACCGTCTGCGGAAGCGGGGCGGCGGCGGGGAGGAGTGGAGCGGGCGGCGGGAATCGAACCCGCATCATCAGCTTGGAAGGCTGAGGTCTTACCATTACACAACGCCCGCGCGCGGGTGCCGCACTGCGCCCCCGGCCTAGCACCCGCATGCCGGGCGTTTCAAGTCTCAATGGTGGGGCGAGAGGCGTCAGCGGCGCCCGTAATAGGTACCGACCACGTGTTCGGCCTCGGCGAAGAACAGCCAGCGCTGGACAACGACGCCGGCAAGGTGGCTCAGAACGGCCATGGCGGCCAGCCAGTGTCCGAACGGCAGCAGCAACAGGACGACGGGCAGCGCGAACGCGAGGATGCCGGCGATGACGCGCAGCTTCGTCGCATGGCGGCGGGCGACGACGAATACCATCTCGCGCGTGAGGTAGCTGCCGCCGGTGTGCGGCGGCTCGAAGCTGCGCACGGTGCCGAGGTGGCCCAGCCCGGTGGCGGTCGCGGTGGTCGTCCCGCTGGCGGCCAGCCGGGCGTCTCCGCGGACCCATGCGAACGCCTGCGCCGCGCCCGTCGCGATCAGCAGGAAGATCGCCAGCGTGACCTGCCCGGCCAGCAGCGCACCGCCCGTGACGCTATAGGCGAGGAAGAGGGCGGGCACCGCGGGATCGTGCCATCGGGGCACCGTGCGCAGGCTGGCGTAGATCATCGAGGTGGCGCCGACGGTGGCGAGGCACAGCGCGGCCGACAGCCACCCGAGCGGCGCGATCCGCAGATCGAGGAAGACCAGCGGCGCGGCATGCAGGCCCGCGACGACCAGGGCGGCGACGGCGAGCAAAGCCTCGCGGCTGAGCCAGCTGGTGCGCCATTCTCGGAAGGCCTTCAACGCACGCTCGGGCCGGCCAAGGTGGAAGGTCGACGCGACAAGACCCGCGCCGGCCAGCCCGAAAGCGATCGCGTGGAAGACGAAGGCGACCCAGCCCTCTGCTGCCGGCATGCCGAGCCCGAGGAAGGCGAGCAGGCCGAACCCGAGGCCCGACAGCACTGAAAAGGCGATGATCGACGGCGCGGGATGCATCAGGCAGCGAGCCCCTGCGCCACGCCGTCGCCCGGGGGCAAGGGCCGCGCCGGACCGTACGCCGCGCCACGCCGCCGCGACCGTCGGGGGCAGGACGGCCGCGTGGGGAAGGGCGCCGCGTTCCGACGCGGCCGGTGGCAGGCCGGAGCAGCCATGCCGGCGCACGGCCCCGGGCAGGACCGACGCCCGGGACGCGGTGGCGGGACCCGGAGCGACCGAAGCCCGGCCGGGTCCGTCCCGTCCGCGCGCGGCTCTTCCGGGGCGGGGTGCCGCGTCGGCGCGACGGCACGCGGACGAGGGGCGGCACCGCCGGAACGGCCGGCGTGCGGGCCGGCGGCGGCGCGGAGCGCGTTCACAGGCGGTCGAGCTGCCGGTCGAGCCAGCCCAGCAGGCCCGCGGGGGTCTGGGCCACGGGCGCCAGCAAAGGCGCGAGGATATCGAGGGCTGCATCCTTTTCGCGCGGGGGCAGGTACTTGTTTACCGGGGCGGTCCCCTGCTCGGGCATGAGGTCGAAGCCGCCGCGCTCTTCCACCAGTTGCGACACGGCGCTGTCGGGGTCCGAGAGGTCGCCGAAATGGCGCGCACCCGCCGGGCAGGTGCGCACGCAGGCCGGGGTCCGGTCGATCTGGGGCAATGCGTCGTTGTAGATGCGGTCGACGCAGAGGGTGCATTTCTTCATCACCTTCTCGACCGGATCGCGTTCGCGCGCGCCGTAGGGGCAGGCCCAGGCGCACAAGCCGCAGCCGATGCACTCGGCCTCGTTCACCAGGACGATGCCGTCCTCGCTGCGCTTGTAGGAGGCGCCGGTGGGGCAGACCGTGACGCAGGGCGCGTCGTCGCAGTGCAGGCAGGATTTCGGAAAATGGTAGAGCTGCGCGGGGCCGTGGTCTGGCTGCACCTCGTAGCTGTGGACGCGGTTGAGGAAGGAACCGACCGGGTCGGCGCCGTAGGCGTCGGCGTCGGCCAGGGGCGCGCCGTAGTTCTCGGTGTTCCAGCCCTTGCAGGCGATGACGCAGGCATGGCAGCCGACGCAAGTATCCAGATCGATGACGAGGCCCAGCTTGCGCTCGACCTTTTCGGGAAGGGCGGTCATGCGCGCGTCTGCGTGCGCGACGGACCCGCAGCGGCGACTGCGACGCTGCCCCGCGCCGCACGGTGCACGGGCCGCGTCGGGGCGGTCGCGAACCGGAAGGCGGCGCCCGGCACGGTGCGTCCGGAGATCCTCGCCATTCGGCCGCGCGCGGCGCGGTGCGAAGGCCGCGCGACTGAGTTCGCCGGCCTCACGTAGGTACCTTGCGGCGCTCGGTGCGGGGGCCGCGCCCGACGGGGGAGGCCTGCGCGGGGTGGGCGGGATGGCTGGTCCGCTCCTCGGTCACCCGCTCGAGCTGCACGCGCAGGTCGAACCACGCGGCCTGACCGGTCACGGGGTCCGAGTTCGACCAGCGCAGACCGTCGCCTCGGGACGGCAGCAACTCGTGGATGAGGTGGTTCAGCAGGAAACCCTTCGTGGCCTCGGGGGCGTCGTCGTCCAGCGCCCAGGCGCCGCGGCGCTTGCCCACGGCGTTCCAGGTCCAGACCGTGTGGGAATTCAGCGCGGCCATGAGGGCGACGGGCACCGTGATCTCTCCGTGGGGCGAGGTCACGCGGGCCCAGTCGCCGTCGTCGAACCCGTGCTCTTCCCAAAGGGCCGGGGGGACGTAGAGCGGGTTGACCCCGTGGATCTGGCGCAGCCACGCGTTCTGCGACCCCCAGGCGTGGTACATCGCCATGGGGCGCTGGGTGAGGGCGTGGACGGGATAGGCGGCCGGGTCGGCATGGCCGTCGCCCAGCGGCGGATACCAGACGGGGAGCGGCGTGAGCGTGGCCTTGATCCGCGCGCGCAAGCGGTCCGGCGGCTGGCGGCGGCCGTGCCCCTCGGCGGCGAGCTGGAAGCGGCGCAGCGGTTCGGACCAGAGCGACAGCAGGTAGGGCTGCGGCCTGTCGCAGAGGCCGATGCCGACGGCCCAGTCCTGATAGGCCATGTTCCACGGCTTCATGAACCGGGCCTCGTCCGGGACCTCGGCCTTCCAGAAGCCGCCGTTGGCGATGTAGGCGTCGAGCTGGGCGTGGTTCGGCCCGCCGCGCCCGTGGGAAAGGGCGCCCTGGCGGGGGGACTCGCCTGCGGCTTCGCCCACCCGCCAGCCCGCCAGCGGCCCGATCCCGGGGCGGCGTTCGTGCGACTGGATGTAGTCGGCGTAGTCCTCGTATTTCGGCGTGCCGTCCGGCTCGACGAACCCGGGCAGGTTCAGGCGCGCGCCGAGGTCGCACAGGACCGACTGGAAGGCGCGCACGCCTTCGTGGCCGGGCCGGTCGGGCGGGATCACCGGCCAGCGGATGGCGTCGGCGACGGCGTCGGCCTCGCTGATCGGGCGGTCGAGGAGCGATATGCAGTCGTGGCGTTCGAGATAGGTGGTGTCGGGCAGCACGAGGTCGGCATAGGCCACCATCTCGGACGAGTAGGCGTCGGAATAGATGACGCGCGGGATGACGTAGTCGCCGTCCTCGTCGGTGTCGGACAGCATCGCCATCGTTCCCGACGTGTTCATCGACGAGTTCCATGCCATGTTCGCCATATAGAGGAACAGCGTGTCGATCCTGTAGGGATCGCCGGCGTGGGCGTTCGAGATGACCATGTGCATCATGCCATGGGCGCTGAGCGGGTTGTCCCAGGTGAAGGCCTTGTCGATGCGGGCCGGGCTGCCGTCGTCCCTGAGGCAGAGGTCGTCGGGGCCGTGGACGAAGCCCAGGTGCGGTCCGTCGAGCGGCTCTCCGGGCCGGACGCCGCTGTGGGGTCTCGGATGGGCCGTGGCGGGTTTGGGATAGGGGGGCTTCATGCGGAAGCCGCCGGGTGTCTCGACGCTGCCCAGCAGGATCTGCAGCAGGTGCAGAGAGCGACAGGTCTGGAAGCCGTTGGAATGGGCCGAGATGCCGCGCATGGCGTGGAAGGAGACGGGGCGGCCCGTCATGGTCTCGCGCCGGATGCCTCGGAAGTCGGTCCAGGGTTGCGCCACCTCGATTGCCTCGTCGAAGGCGACGTGGGCCAGCTCGGCCGCGACGGTGCGGATGCGCTGGGCCGGGACGCCGCAGATCCGCGCGGCGCGTTCGGGCGCGTGCGCCGGGTCCATGTAGGCGTCGAGGAGGTGCAGGAACACGCTGCGGTGGCTGACGCCGGCCCGCCGGATGCTGCCGCGCAGGTCGGGGCGGACGCCGGCGCCGTCGAACGGCGCGGGGCGGCCGGTGCGCCGGTCGATGACCTGCGGCTTGCCGCCCTCGTCGCGCAGGGGCAGGCCCAGGGTCGCGCCGGGCGTGGCGTCGATCAGGACGGGCGCGTCGGTGAAGGCGGCGAGGTAGTCGAGGTCGATCTTGCCGGCCGTCAGCAGGCAATGGACGAGCGACAGGATGAAGGCGCCGTCGGTGCCGGGCGTGATGCCGATCCAGTCGTCGGCGACGGCGTTGTAGCCGGTGCGGATCGGATTGACGCCGATGGTGCGCACGCCCCGCGCCTTGAGCCGCGAGAGACCGATCTTGATCGGGTTGCTGTCGTGGTCCTCGGCGACGCCGAAGAGCATGAACAGCTCCGTGCGCTCCCAGTCGGGCTGGCCGAACTCCCAGAAGGCGCCGCCGATGGTGGTGATCCCGGCGGCCGCCATGTTGACCGAGCAGAAGCCGCCGTGAGCGGCGTAGTTGGGCGTACCGAAGGCCTGCGCCCAGTAGCTGGTGAAGCTCTGCGACTGGTCGCGGCCGGTGAAGAAGGCGAGCTTCTCGGGCGCGGTGGCGCGGATCGGGGCGAGCCAGGCGCGCGCCGTCTCCAGCGCCTCTTCCCAGGTGATTTCCTCGAACTGGCCCGATCCGCGCGGGCCGGTCCGGCGCAGGGGCGCGCGCAGCCGGGCGGGCGAGGTGTGCTGCATGATGCCGGCGGCCCCCTTGGCGCAGAGCACGCCGCGGTTCACCGGGTGGTCGCGGTTGCCCTCGATATAGGAGACGCGGGGGGTGCCGTCGCCGTCGTCCTTGAGATGCACGTCGATGCCGCAGCGACAGGCGCACATGTAGCAGGTGGTCTTGGCCACGCGATCGCCCGGGGCGGGCGAGAGGTCCAGGTCGGGATGCGTCATCGGCCGCACCCTAGTCCGGGGTGGCATCCGGGAACAAGGCGGGGCACGGCGTCAGGGACACCGCACGGGGGGAGCCCCGCGATATCCGACGGGTGGCGGCGCGGGTCAGCCCGTCACGCGCGTCAGGGCGGCATCGATGGCGTCCGTGATGCGGTCGATGTCATCCGGGGTGGCGATCAGCGCGGGCGAGAGGCACAGGGTGTTGTTGCGACCGGGCACGCTGCGGTTGGTGGCGCCGATGATGACGCCCTGCGCCATGCAGTCGGCTACGACGGCGCCGACCGTCTTCTCGGGCATCGGGTCCCTGGTTTCGCGGTCAGTCACCAGCTCGGCCCCGCAGAAGAGGCCGAGGCCGCGCACGTCGCCGATGCAGGCATGCCGTTCGGCCAGCGCGCGCAGGTTGTCCAGCACGCGGGCACCCATGGCCACGGTGTTGTCGAGCAGCCCCTCCTCCTCGACGATGGCCATGTTTTCCAACGCCGCGGCGGGTCCGGCGGTGCAGCCGCCAAAGGTCGAGATGTCGCGGAAATAGTTCAGCGGGTCGTCGGCGTCGTCCTTGAAGAGGTCGAACACCGCCTCGGTCGTGACGCAGCACGAGATCGCGGCGTAGCCCGAGGCGACGCCCTTGGCCATCGTCACGATGTCGGGCCGGACGTCGTAGTTCTGGTAGCCGAACCAGGTGCCGGTGCGACCGATCCCGCAGACGACCTCGTCGATGTGCAGCAGGATGTCGTACTTGCGGCAGATCTCCTGCACCCGCGTCCAGTAGCCGGGCGGCGGGACGATGACGCCGCCGCCCGCCGTCACCGGCTCAAGGCAGAGGGCGCCGACGGTATCGGGCCCCTCGCGCAGGATCACGTCCTCGATCGCCTGGGCGGCGGCGGCGCCGTAGGCCTCCCCGGTAAGATGCCCGAGGCCCTGTTCGTGGGCGCGGTATTCGAGGCAGTGCGGCACCGGCACGAAGGCGGGGGCAAAGGGGCCGTACTGGGCGTTGCGCTCTTCCTGTCCGCCGGCCGAGAGGCAGCCGATCGTGGTGCCGTGGTAGTCCCGGTCGCGATAGAGGATCTTGTTCTTGCGCCCGCCGTGCCGCTTGTGCGCGATCTGGCGGACCATCTTGAACGCCTTCTCGTTCGCCTCCGAGCCCGAGTTGGCGTAGTAGACGCGGCTCATCCCGGGCATCTTCGCGATCAGGGCCCCGGCGAAGCGGGCGCCGGGGATGGAGCCCGCGGCGCCGGCGAAGAAGTTCATCTTCACCAGCTGGTCGCGCACGGCATTGGCGATCCGTTCGCGCCCGTAGCCGACATTCACCGTCCAGACGCCGCCCGACACGGCATCCAGATGCTCCTTGCCGGTGATGTCCCAGACCTTCATCCCGCGCCCCTCGACGATGATGCGGGGATCGACCGTCTCGAACGGGCGGTGCTGGATGAGATGGTGCCAGACATGGGCGCGGTCGGCCTCGATCACGGCGCGGGGGTCGTTGACGAGGGAGGGGGGGACGGTGACGTTCATGGGCCGGATCCTGGCGATTGTCCTCCGGGCATAGTGTAGGCGCGATGAAGGCCCCTTGGAAGGGGCCGGTGCGGCAGTTCTCGTGGCCGGTGGCGGACCCTCCGGGGGGGAGTATTTGAGACAGGATGAAGGGGCGGATCGGGGCCTGCCCGGTCGGCAAACCGGCGGTGGGAGCCTCCGGCGGGAGACTTGCGCGACAGGGTGTTGACGGGGAAGGCCGATCGCGGGCGCTCCGGTCGGTTTCGCGCGACATCAGGTCGGATGGCGCCGCGGGCCGGGCCGGGGGATGCGCGATGGAGGACCGGCAATCGGGGGACGTGCTATGAAGACGGATGTGAAGGCGCTGGTCGTGGGTGGCGGCGCAGTGGGGACCTCGATCGCCTACCACCTTGCGCGGGCGGGCTGGTCGGACGTGATGCTGGTAGAGCGCGACGAGCTTACCGCCGGCAGCACATGGCACGCGGCCGGGCTGCTGCCCTACTTCAACATGAGCTACGCCGCGAGCCACATCCACGACCATTCGATCAAGTTCTACAAGACGCTGGAGGAAGAGACGGGTCTGAACCCCGGCTTTTCCGTCGTGGGCAACCTGCGCATGGCGCAGAGCCGAGCGCGCATGGACGAGTACATGCTCTATGCCGCGATGGCCGACAGCATTGGCATCCCCTACGAATGGCTGGCGCCCGCGCAGATTGCCGACCGCTACCCGCTGGTCCGCACCGACGATCTGGAGGGCGCGATCCTTCATCCGACGGACGGCTACATCAACCCCGCAGACGTCACGATGGCCATGGCCAAGGGCGCCCGCCAGCGCGGCGTGACGATCGAGCGACGCTGGCAGGTCGACGCCTACGCCTGGACCGGCGACCACTGGAACGTCACGCTGACCCGGATGGTCGAGCAGGGTGGCAACCTCGTTTCGTCACAGGAAACCGTCGTCGTACGGGCCCAGCACGTCGTGACCGCGACCGGCAACCACGCGCAGCGCACCGCCGGTCTGCTGGGCATCCGCATCCCCGCGATCCCGGTCGAGCATCAGTACATTGTGACCGAGCCCGACCCGGCGCTGGTGGACTGGCGCAGTGGCAACCCGCAGCACCCGGTACTGCGCGACGCGGACGCCAGGTGGTACGTGCGCGAGGAACGCGGCGGCTGGATCCTTGGCCCCTACGAGCAGGGGGCACCCGCGCGGTTCGCCCACGGCGTGCCGGCGGGGTTCCGCGCCGACCTCTTCCCGCTCGACCTCGACCGGATCGAGGCGGAGTACATGGCGATGATCCACCGCCTTCCGTCGTCCGAGCACGTGGGCCTGAAGGACGACTTCAACGGCCCGATCTGCTACACGCCCGACGGCAATCCGCTGATCGGGCCGGCGCCCGGCCTGCGCAACATGTGGCTGGCCGAGGGATTCAGCTTCGGCATCACGGCGGCGGGCGGGGCGGGGCACTACCTGGCGCAGATGATGGTCGAGGGCGAGGCCGAGATCGACATGGCGTCGATGGACCCGCGCCGGTTCGGGCAGTGGATGACCACCGACTACGCCGTGGCCAAGAACGAGGAGGCGTATTCCCACGTCTTCATCCTGCACCACCCCGACGAGGAGCGGCCCGCCGCCCGTCCGCTGCGCACCGCCCCCTGCTACGAGCGCATGAAGGCGCGCGGCGCGCAGTTCGGCGTGGTCGACGGGTGGGAGCGGCCCAACTACTTCGGCCCCGTGGGCGCGCCCGACGGCTACGATCACGACGGCCGCAGTTTCCGCAGGGGTGCCTGGTGGGCGCATGCGCGCGACGAGGCGGAGGCGGTGCGCGGCGCCGCCGGTCTGATCGACGCCACGGCCTTCGCCAAGCACACGCTGCGCGGTCCGGGTGCTGCGGGCTTCCTCGACTGGTACACGACCAACCGGCTGCCGAAGCCGGGGCGCATCAACCTGACCTATGCGCTGACCGACGCCGGTACCGTCCGGTCCGAATTCACCATCCTGCGCACCGGCGACGACACGTTCACGCTGATCTCGGCCGGGGCGTGGCGCGCCTACGACGGGGACGAGCTCGCGCGTGCGGTGAACGACAAGGTGGCCGAGTTCGGACCGATGTACCTGTCGGACGTTACCGCGCAGGTCGGTGTCTTCGCCCTGTCGGGTCCGCGGGCACGCGATGTGCTTGCGGGGCTCGTGCGCGACGCGGATCCCGCGACAGCGCTGGGCAACAAGCGCTTCCCGTGGCTGTCGCATCGCCGGGTCGAGCTGGGGATGGTGCCGGTGAACGCGGTGCGCGTGTCCTACACCGGAGAGCTGGGGTGGGAACTTCACCACCCGATGGAGATGCAGAACCGCCTTTTCGACATGCTGATGGAGGCGGGCGAGCCGCTGGGCCTGACGCCGGTGGGTGCGCGGGCGCAGAACTGGCTGCGGCAGGAAAAGAGCTACCGCGCCTTCGGGTCCGAGCTGGGGCGCGACGCGACCCCGCCGGAGGCCGGGCTGGACCGGTTCGTTGATCCCTCCAAGGAGTTCCGCGGCAAGGCGGCAATGAACTCCGGGGGCATCCGCGCACGCTGCGTCACGCTGGCCGTCGACGGCCCCGGCGACGCGGATCCCTGGGGGCGGGAAGCGCTTTACGACGGGAGCGGAAACGGCGCCGTCGGGCGGCTGACCTCGGGCGGCTGGTCGGTGGCGCTGGACCGGTCTATCGCGATGGGATACGTCAGGCCCGACCTGGCCGAGCCTGGCACGCGGCTCAGGGTGCGCATGTTCCGCGCGCTTTGGCCGGCCGAGGTTCTGCCCGACAGCCCGCACGACGCCGCGAACGCAAGGATCAGGGCCGACGTCTGATCGGGGCAACGACGAGCCCGGTAGGCTTTCTCATCGAAAGGTCAGAAAGGTTTGGCATGGCTGCATGACCTAGGGTAACATATCCGTGTCGGGACCGGACGAGATTCACCGGACGCCCCCGCAGTCATAAAAGGATAGACCGATATGAAGACCATCGGGATGATAACGTTCTCAGGCCTCGCCGTTTCGGCGATGGTCCTCACCGCCAACGCTGCCCCTGTGCCCGTCGATCTGAGCTCGTGGACCGCCGAGGGCGGCGGCAACTGGATCCTCGAAGCCGACGACAACGGCGTGAGGCAGTCGATAAACGGCAATCCGACGGTCTTCTCCAACGGTGTTGCGTCCTCGCAGGGCACGGCCCTTTCGGGAACCGTCGAGGTGCAGACCACCGGCGACGACGACTGGTTCGGCTTCGTTCTGGGCTACAACGTCGGCGATCTGGACAATGCGGCGGCCGATTTCCTGCTGGTCGACTGGAAGCAGCGCGATCAGGACGGCTATCAGCAGGGCCTCGCGATCTCCCGCGTGACCGGCGACATCCCGAACAACGATTTTTCCGTCAACCCGCCTGGGCGCATGACGGCATCGTCGATCTTCTGACCCGCTCGAACGCGCCCGGATCGCAGTTCGCGACGACCGGGTGGGCCGACAACACCGAATACACCTTCGATCTGGAGTTCACCGCGTCGAACGTGAAGGTCTTCGTAGACGGGAACCTCGAGATCGACATCGACGCCGGCGGCACGCCCTTCGCCGACGGCGGATTCGGGTTCTACAACTTCTCGCAGTCGGGCGTCCGCTATGCCGGCATCGGCGAAGAGGTCCTGCCGCCGGTCGTGCCGCTTCCGGCCGGTCTGCCGATCCTGCTGAGCGCACTGGGCGCGTTCGGCTTCGTGGCGTCGCGCCGCAGGGCCTGAGCCCCCAGAGCGATCCGGGCAACGGCGCCCCTTCCCACCGGGGGGTGCCGTTCGCATGTCCGGGCGCCGCCTCTGCGGACCGCGCGGCATAGAGGTGGTGCGGCCGTTCTGGCGGCGGTGCTGCACGACGCCCTGCCCTTCGACCTGCCAGCTGGCCGATAAGACAGGGCCTTACCCTTCGATGCCGGCACGCTCGCGCCGGCCGCGCCGCGCGGGTGACATCCTGCACACCCGCGCGGTGTGCGCCGATCCGGCGACGGTGCGGGGCGCCGGGCGGTGTTCCCGGTTGTCGCAGCGCCGGATCGGACCGTGGATAGTGCCAGTCGATGCGCCGCGCGTGGGCCTGTGCGGATGGACCGGGCTGGACGCTTCATGATTTCCAGCGCCGCACAGGCGGCTCTTCGACAAGTCGATGGAAGCGGGTGCCCCGTTAGTTTGGACGCCGGTCGGCGCCTGGTCCAATAGCCTGCTGCGGCAGGAAGAGGCCGCGCCTTCGGCCCGGAACCGGGGCATGACGCGACCCCGCCCGAGGCCCGGCTGATCAGTTCGTGTAGCCAACGGAATGCGGTTTCGGGGGTGGAAGGCGCCAGAGGCCCGGAGCGGCGCCGTGTGGGGCAGCCGGCTGGACGTTATTCCGCCGCTCGATCGAAACTTGGCGGCGTGCGCGAACTGATTGCGTGGGCGCCAGTCAAGCGTCGTCCAGCCGGTCCGTTGCGGGGGGCGGGGTGCGCGACAGCGCTGACATGCGGTCGTAAAGCGCGTCGTCCATCGTGAACCCTGCTGCCGCCAGCGACGGGGCCAGCTGTTCGGGCGTGCGCGCGCTGATGATGGGCGCCGTGACGCCCGGATGGCGCGCGGCCCAGGCCACGGCCAGCGTCGCGGCATCCACCCCGACCTCGGCGGCGAGCGCCGACAGCTCGGCGGCGGTGGCGTGCATCCATTCGGGACCGTAGCGGGTGCGGTAGCGGTCGTCGGTCTTCAGCCGACCGGTCCCGCCCGACGCGTACTTGCCCGACAGCAACCCGCCGCCAAGGGGAGAGTAGGGCGCCGTCGCGATGCCCTCGCTGAGGCACATCGGCAGTATCTCGACCTCGGCCTGGCGCTTGACGAGGTTATACATCGGCTGGAGAATGTCGATGCGCGTGCCCGTCGCGGCGGCGGCATGCTGCGCCTTGACCACCTGCCATGCGGCGTAGTTCGACACGCCGACGTAGCGTATGTGCCCCTCGATCTGGAGTTTCGAGAGCGCCTCGAAGCTTTCGGCGAACGGCGTGTCGGGATCGAAACGGTGCAGGTAAAGGATGTCCACCATCTCCATCCCCAGACGCCGCCGGCTGTCGTCGAAGCTGTCGAGGATGTTCCGGCGGGACGCGCCGCCGGCGAAGTTCGCCTTGGTGGCGACGATCAGAGCGTCGCGGTCGGCCGCGGCGAGGCGCCCGAGGATCGTCTCGGACGCCCCGTCGGTATAGGCGTGGGCCGTATCGAAGAAGTTCACGCCGGCCGCGCGGCACGCCTCGTACATCGCGGCGCTCTCACGCTCGTCGGCGCCGCCGCCGAATTGCATGGTGCCGTAGCACAGGGACGAGGCGGGGCTGCCATCGGGCGCGGTGAGGGATATCATCTTCCAAGCGTCGCACGCAGACGACCCGTTCGGCAATGGTCGGCGAGGGGCGGGCCGGTCGGGCGGCGATCCTCGCCGCGCCGCCGGGTCCATGCTTGCCGCCGTGCGGCCCATGCGGCGCATCGACGGTCGTGTCGAACGAAAGAGGAGTCGCCATGAAGGCCATCACGTTCCGTGCCCGCAACGATGTCGAGCTGTCGCTGATCGCCGATCCAGCGGCCGGCCCCGGCGAGGTCGTCGTGCGCGTCGCGGCGTGCGGCCTCTGCCACACCGACTTCGAGGTGCTCAGCGCCAATTACGGGGAAGGTGCGTTTCCGGTCGTGCCGGGACACGAGTACGCCGGCGTGGTCGTCGAGGTCGGCGCCGGCGTGACCGGCGTCTCGGAAGGGGACCGCGTGGCCGTCGATCCCAACATGGGCTGCGGGCACTGTCGCGCGTGCCGGCGCGGCCGGACCAACCTCTGCGACAACCTGCGCGCTTACGGCGTGACCGAGAACGGCGGTTTCGCCGGGCTGAGCGTCGTGCGGGCCGAGGCTGTCCATGGCATAGGCGACCTGGAATTCGGACTGGCGGCATTGGCGGAACCGATGGCCTGCGTGCTTAACGGCGTCGATCAGATCCACCGCCCCGATGCCGAGACCGCGCTGATCTTCGGTGCCGGACCGATGGGTCTTCTGATGGCGATGGCGCTCGGGATGCGGGGCGTCCGCGACATCGCTGTGGTCGACATCGACGAGGCCCGGCTGGCTCTGGCCGAGGGCTTCGGCTTTCGTGCGATCGCTGCCGGTTCGGCCGATCTCGGCCCTCTGCGCCGCACCATCGACCTTGCGGTGGACGCGACTGGCGTGCCCGCGGTAGCCGGTGCGCTGCCGGACTACATCGCGAACGGAGGCACGGGGCTCTACTTCGGGGTCTGCCCGGCGGAGGCGCGGGTGGGCGTGGCACCGTTCGAGGTGTTCCGCCGCCAGCTGACGCTGACCGGAACCCATTCGCTGAACCGGAACATTCCCGCGGCGCTGGCGGTCATTGCGGATGTCGGGCCCGGAATGTCGAAGCTCGTTTCGCACAGGGTGTCGCTGGACGACGTTGCGGCGATCCTGTCTGACAGGCCGCCCGCCGGCAGTCTAAAGGTTCAGGCGGTGCTCGATTAGGTACGGGCACCGGGACCGCACCTCAGGCGGTTCCGGTCCGACATTGCCGTGTGCCCGGCAAACGAACGCCCGGACCTTTCGGCCCGGGCGCGTCGCGGTTCCCCACAGAGGGCGTCCCGGTTCAGCGGCGGTCGTCGTCCCGTGCGCGGCGATCTGCGTCGACAGAGCCGCCTGCGCGACGCTCGTCGTCGATCTCGACCTCGGTGTGGCGCTCCGTCTCGTGCACGGTCTCGGTGTGGGACCCGGACGTCTTTTCGAGGCTGATCTCTTCGACCACGCGCGCCTCCTTGGAGACGACGGCCTCTTCGTGGTGCTCCTCGGCCTCGATGGTCTGGTCGCGGAACGGATCGGTGCCGGCGGCGCGATCGACGGGGGTGCGGTGCACTTCGACATCCTCGTCGTGCAGCAAGACGTCCTCGCTCACGTCCTCCTCGACCACGTAGGACCGCACCTTGACGCGGCCGTGGTCGACCTCGCGCTTGCCGATGCGGACGTCCTCCTGCACCACTTCAAGCGTGTCGCCGACGGGGGCCGTGCCTTCGAACGCGGTGCTTGCCTCGGCCATGCCGGGCGCGCCCATGCCGGTCGATCCGGTCGCGGGCGTGGCGGCCGCCGCGTCGTAGCCGGACCAGCCTTCGCTGCGCCAGCTTTCCTCGCGCGCATCCATGTCGACCGTACCCTCGTCGTCCAGGATGTCGACGATCCGGTCGCGACTGGCACCTGTCGTCATCACCGTCAGCAGCGTACCGCCGCGACGCAGCCCTTCGGAATAGCTGTGGCGGTCGTCGTCGCCCATGAAGAAGTCGCCGAGCTTGTCCATGAAGCCCTTCTCTTCGGGGGCGCCGGCGGTCGTGCCCTGCTGGCCTTCGACGATCTCGACGTCGTGGCCGTCGATCCCCAGGGCGGTGATCCTGTCCCGGGCGGCTTCGGCATCCGCCCGGCTGTCGAAGAAGGCGGTGATCTGGCGGCGGTCGGTTGCGGTGGTGTCCATGGTTCAGTCCTTCTTGATAGGTGCCGCGACCCCGTCGTCATCGACGGGCTTGCGCGTGATGACGGCATCCTGCCGCCTTAGGGTAACCGGCACGTCGACTTCCTCGTACGTCACATGCTGCCCGAGGTGGATTTCCTCGCGCAGGACGAGACGCTTCTCGACCACGACGACCTCCTCGAAGATTGGGATTATCGTGATTTCGCCTTCCTGCCGCGTGATAGGAACGGCGTCGCCCGGTGCGATCTCGCGATCGATCCGGACGCGCTTCACGTCGACCGTCGTGCCTTCGATCGTCTCGCGGACGCTCTCGTCGAACGTCCCGGTGGTGACGGCGACTGTGACCCGCCCGGTGACGCGGTCGACTATGTCGACGCGCGCCGTCTCCTCCACCACATCCAATGTGGCGGACTCGACGTTCGGTCCGCGCAAGACCTTTGCGCCGGTGGGGTCCGGTGATCGTGCCATTCGGACGTCGCCTTGATGCCGGGTGATACGGCAGCGCAATGCGTACGCCCGGCGCAGGGTTCCCCGGATTCCGGGACCTCTATCGGTGCCGTCGCGTCACATCGCCGATGCCCGCCCTGCCGTCGGGGCGGACAGCACGTCCCGGTGGCGATGCTGCCGCGTGCCGGTCAGTTCGGGATTTCGCCTGTCAGTCCCTCGACGTAGAAATCCATGCCGGCAAGCGTGGCGTCGTCCGCGACCTCGCCCTCGGCCAGCCAGTCGCTGCCGTCCTGCTTCTTCAGCGGCCCGGTGAACGGGTGGTAGTCGCCCGACGCGATGGCGTCCTTCATCGCCAGCGCCTCGGCCTTCACGTCGGCGGGCACGGCATCGCTGATCTCGCCGATGCCGACCATGCCGGGGCCGATGCCGTCCCAGGTGTCGGTGCTTTCCCACGTCCCGTCCATGACGGCGCCTACGCGCGCGATGTAGTAGGGCGCCCAGTCGTCGATGATGCTGCTGACGCGCGGCATCGGGGCGTATTCCGCCATGTCTGACGCCTGCCCGAAGGTGACGACGCCGCCGGCCTGCTCCGCCGCGGCCTGCGGCGCGGTGGAATCGGTGTGCTGGAGCACGACGTCGGCGCCCTGTTCGATCAGCGCCTTGGCGGCGTCCGCCTCCTTGGCGGGGTCGAACCACGTGTAGGCCCAGACGATGCGGAACTCGACGTCGGGGTTGACCTTGCGCGCGTGGATATAGGCCGAGTTGATGCCGCGGATGACCTCGGGGATGGGGAAGGACGCGATGTAGCCGATGATGTCGCTTTCCGTCATCTTGCCGGCGATGTGGCCCTGGATGGCGCGGCCCTCGTAGAAGCGGGCCGAATAGGTCGCGAGGTTGTCGGCGCGCTTGTAGCCCGTCGCATGCTCGAACTTCACGTCGGGAAACTTGGCGGCGACGTTCACCGTCGGATCCATGTAGCCGAAGGACGTGGCGAAGATGATGTCGGCGCCGCTC
The DNA here is from genome assembly GCA_963722905.1 of uncultured Alphaproteobacteria bacterium. Taxonomy (GTDB): domain Bacteria; phylum Pseudomonadota; class Alphaproteobacteria; order Rhodobacterales; family Rhodobacteraceae; genus CAVROT01. Next base: position 106,419 of record CAVROT010000016.1, read on the forward strand.
AACGCCATCTGGGTCATGACGCGTTCGGCGTCCGCTCCTTCGGGGACGCTTTCCTGGAATACCGTCTCGACCTTGTCGCCGTATTCCTCCTCGACCGCCTGGCGGGCCTGGTCGTGCTCGTAGGTCCAGCCGCCGTCGCCGACGGGGCCGACGTAGACGAAGCCGACCTTGACCGGATCCTCCTGGGCGAGGGCGGCCGCCGGCAGCAGGGCGATGGCGGAGGCGAGAAGGGTTCTGCGGTTCATGCGGATATCCTTGAGCGTGCCCCTAGCGAGAGGCGTGAAAGGTCTGGCCCAATGCGGCGGGGGCGCCGCGGGCCGTGCGGCCCCGACGCGCCGACAGGGCGACGAGCACGACGATCGTGACGATGTAGGGCGACATCGACAAGTACTCGACCGGCAGGGCGCTGCCGGCGGCCTGCAGGTTCAGCTGGAGGACGGTGACGCCGCCGAAAAGATAGGCGCCCAGCACAACGCGCTCGGCCCGCCACGAGGCGAAGACGACGATGGCCAGCGCGATCCAGCCGGCGCCGGCGGTCATCCCCTCGGTCCATTGCGGGACCCGCACGAGGCTCAGGTAGGCGCCCCCCATCCCCGCGCAGGCGCCGCCGAAGGCGATGGCGGCCATGCGGATCGCGACCACCCGCAGGCCCAGCGCGTGCGCCGCGTCATGCGATTCCCCCACCGCGCGCAGCGTCAGCCCGGCGCGGGTGCGGTTGAGGAACCACCAGATCCCGGCGGCCAGGGCGAGGCTGAACCAAACCACCCAGTCGTGCCGGAAGAGGATGCCGCCGATGTACGGGATGTCGGCCAGCGGCCCCGTCGGCAGGTCGCCCGTCGGCGGCGGCTTTACCCCGATGTAGCCCTGCCCCAGCAACGCCGACATGCCCAGCCCGAAGAGGGTCAGCGCGAGCCCCGTCGCCACCTGGTTGGCGAGCAGCATCTGCGTCAGCACGCCGAAGACGAGCGCCAGCAGCGTCCCGCCCAGCGCCGCGCCGACGAAACCGGCAACGGGGCTGCCTGTCTCGACCGCGACGGCAAAGCCGCAGATCGCGCCGGTGATCATCATCCCCTCGACGCCCAGGTTCAGCACGCCCGCCTTCTCGACCACCATCTCGCCCAGGGCGGCCAGCACGATGGGGGTCGCCGCCACCATCAGCGACGCGATCAGCAGGACGGGGTCGATCCCGGTCACGGCATGGCCCCGGACATAGGCGGCGCCAGCGACCCCAGCGCCAGCCCCGCCGCGACGGCCAGCACCAGCCGCGCCCAGGTCTGGCCGGCGAAGGTCGCCGCCGCCGTCAGCACGGCCAGCCCCAGCGCCAGCACGGGGATTGCCGCAACCTCGCCCCGCGCCGCTGCGGCGAAGAGCCCGGAGACCGAGGCGATGGCGAAGGGCGCCGTCAGCGCCCCCACGAACAGCGCCAGGAAGAACGCGGCGGCCGCTACTATCAGCCCGGCCGTTCGGTTGTTGCGGTTCATGCGGCGGCCCTCCGTCCCAGGCGCAGGCGGTAGTTCGACAGGACGTCCACCGCCAGCAGGAAGAACAGCAGCATCCCCTGGAACGCCTGGATCGCGGCGATGGGGATGCCCAGCGTGAACGACGCAAGCTCCCCCCCGATGTAGGTCAGCGCCATCAGGAGGCCCGCCAGCAGGATGCCCACGGGATGCAACCGGCCCAGAAAGGCCACGATGATCGCGGTGAACCCGTATCCGGTGTTGAAGTCTATGCCGATCTGACCGGCCGGTCCCGTCACCTCGAAGACGCCTGCAAGGCCCGCGAGCCCGCCGGAAATCGCAAAGCAGAGGATCACGATGCGTCCCGGCGACACGCCGCCGAACCGCGCGGCGCGCGGCGCCTGGCCCATAAGGCGGATGTGGAACCCCGTGAGGTGCCGCGTCAGCAGCACATGGGCCAGGATCACCGCCACGAAGGCCGCGACCACGCCCCAGTGCATGCCGGTGCCGGCGATCAGCTCGGGGTTGGCCGATCCCTCCCATTGCCCCAGATTGCGCGATCCGGGGAACCCGTTGCCGTCGGGATTGCGCAGCGCGCCCGTCGCCATGGAGGCCAGCAGGCTCTCGGCCACGTAGACCAGCAGCAGCGACACGAGGATCTCGTTGGTGCCGAAGCGCACGCGCAGCAGCGCCGGGATCATTGCCCACAGGGTGCCGCCCGCCGCCCCCGCCAGCACCATCAGCGGGAAGACGATCCACCCCGCCCAGGGGTAGAAGGCCAGCCCCACCGCCGCGCCGGCCAGCGCGCCGACGATGTACTGCCCCTCGGCCCCGATGTTCCACACGCCCGCGCGGAACCCCAGCGCCAGCCCGGTGGCGATAAGGATCAGCGGCCCCGCCTTCACCAAAAGCTGCGGCCGGGAATAGGCGGCGTATTGCGGATCGAACAGCGGATCCCAGAAGATCACCCGGATCGCTGCGACAGGGTCCTTGCCCAGCGCCGCGAACATCAGCCCTCCCGCCACCATCGTCAGCAGCACCGCGACGACCGGGACCGCCGCCGCCCAGCCGCGCGACGGCTGCGGCCGCCGCTCCAGCGCGATCATGCCCCGACCTCCCGCATCGCCACGCCTGCGAAACCGCGAAAGCGCCGATCCCACCCCTTCGTCCTGTCGAAAATACTCCCCCCGGAGGGTCCGCCCCTACCGCAGGCGCCGCACGCCACACATCGGGTACGGGTGCACATCACGATGCGCTTCTCCGAGCCATTGCCGTATCCGCGCCGGCGCCAGCCGTCCCCATGCCGTCCGGTGCCGGCCCTCCGGCCCCCCCCAGCATCAGGCCGATGGCGTCGACCGTCAGGCCCCGAGCGGGCACCGGCTTGGACAACCGGCCGCCGTTCAGCGCGGCGAATCGGTCGCAGATCTCCATCAGCTCGTCCAGATCCTGGCTGATGACGATCACCGCGGCGCCGCCGGCCGCCAGATCCAGCAGGGCCTGACGGATCGCGGCCGCGGCCTGCGCGTCTACGCCCCAGGTCGGCTGGTTCACGACAAGGACCAGCGGCGCCTGCATGACCTCGCGCCCGATGACGAACTTCTGCAGGTTGCCGCCCGACAGGGCGCGCGCCGCCGTGCCGGTGCCGGGGGTGCGCACGTCGAAGCGGTCTATCACGCCCTGCGCGAAGGCGCGCGCGGCGCTCCGGTCGATCATCCCGCGCCGCGACAGTCTGGCTCTGCCGTGCCCTGTCAGCACCGCGTTCTCGGCAAGGCTCATGTCGGGCGCCGCGGCGTGGCCCAGCCGTTCCTCCGGCGCGCTCAGCAGTGCAGCCGCCCGCCGGGCGCCGACGCCCAGATGGCCGACCTCGGTTCCGTCCAGACGCACCATCCCCGGCGCCACCGTCGCCTCGCCCGAGATCGCGGCCAGCAGCGCCTCCTGCCCGTTCCCGGCGACGCCGCCGATGCCCAGCACCTCGCCCGCCCGGACCGTGAGATCGATGTCCTTCAGCGACGTGCCGAAGGGATCGGCCGACCGCAGCGACAGGCCGCGGAGTTCCAGCAGCACGCGCCCGGCCTCCGAGGTCGCGCGCGACGGCACGGCCAGCGTCGCGCCGACCATCGCCTCGGCCAGCTCGCGGGCCGAGCGGGTCCGCGGATCGCAGCTGGCCACCACGCGCCCGTCGCGCAGGATCGTCGCCCCGTCGCAGAGCGCCCGGATCTCGTCCAGCTTGTGGCTGATGTAGAGGACCCCCACGCCCTCGCCCGACAGCTTGCGCAGGGTGGCGAAGAGCAGGCCCGCCTCGGCCGGGGTCAGGACGCTGGTGGGCTCGTCCATGATCAGCAGCCGCGGCTCCTGCAGCAGGCAGCGCACGATCTCGACCCGCTGGCGTTCGCCGGCGCCGAGGTCCCCCACCGTCCGCTGCGGGTCAAGGGGCAGGCCGTAGGCGGTACTCACCTCGCGGATGCGGTCCGCCAGCGTGCGACGGGCCGGGGGATCGGCCATCCCGAGCGCTACGTTCTCGGCCACGTTCAGCGCATCGAAGAGCGAAAAGTGCTGGAACACCATGCCCACGCCCGCCGCCCGAGCCGCCTGCGGGCCCTGCGGCGCATGCCGGGCACCGGCGATCTCCATCGTTCCAGCGTCGGGCTGCACCAGTCCGTAGATCATCTTGACCAGCGTCGATTTGCCCGCCCCGTTCTCGCCCAGCAGAGCGTGGATCTCGCCGGGGCCCACGCCGAAGGACACCCCGTCGTTGGCAACGACGCCGGGGTAGGCCTTCGTCAGCCCGTCGATCCGCAGCAGGGCCGTCACGGCGCGGCCTGTGCGGCAGGCGCCGCTTCGCGGACGGCCGCGGGGGCGCCTCGCACCAGCATGGAAGCGGCAACGCCCACCGCGATGGCCTGCGGATGCTTGCCGAGGGACGGATCGCCGATCGGGCAGTCGATCCGCGCGATCGGTTCGGGAAGGTGGCCCAGTGCCGCCAGCCGGGACCGGAACCGCGCCCGTTTGGTAGCCGATCCGATAAGGCCGGCCGCCCCGAAGGGCCGCGACAGGATGGCATGGCAAATCGCGAGATCCAGCGCGTGCGAATAGGTCAGCACCAGATGCTCGGCGTTATCCGGCGCCCGCGCCACCGCTGCCGCGGGATCGGCGGCCACCAGCGGCACGACGCCCGCCGGCAAGTCGTTCGGAAAGCGGGCCGCCGCCGTATCCGCCCACGTGACCGCCAGCCCCGGCAGCGGCGCCAGCACGCCGGCCAGCGCGCGGCCGACATGGCCGGCACCATAGATCCAGACGTGCCTGAGCGGGCGCGACACCGGTTCGACCATCCAGCCCTGGACAAGGCCGGGCGCCGCCGCGGCGCCGGCGGCGCGCGCCCGGTCGAGGACGCGCGCGACCGCCAACGGCATGTCGCCGCCGCCCGGCGCGCGGACCACCGGGTCGCCCGCCGCGGCAAGCCTGTCGGCGTCCCACCGTTCGGTCAGCAACGTCACCGCCCCACCGCAGCACTGGCCGCGCGCGGGACCCAGCGCAATCCGTTCCAGCCTGTCGACCGAGCCGTGCGCGCGCGCCGCGGCCTCGTGCTCCAGCGCGCCGCCGCCGATGGTGCCGTCCGCGCCGCCCGTCCAGACCAGCATCGCCGCCCCGACCTCGCGCGGGGCCGACCCCTCGACCGCCGCCACGACCACCCGCCAGACGGCGCCGTGGGTCGCGATGGCGGCGGCCAGGGCGTCGCGGTCGAAGCTCATGGGCGGCACCGCGTGCGGGGATCCCGCCGCGCATCGGCACGGACCGCTCCCGGTATGCGCCCGCCGGCGGCGCCGTCCCGTCCCCGGGCCGCGACGCTCACGCCACCGTCTCGCCGCGTACCGCCCGGACGGCGCGCAGGATCCGCTCGGGCGTCGCCGGCGCGTCCAGCGCGGGATAGCCGGGGCCGCAGGCTGCCACCGCGTCCGACAGCGCCAGAAAGGCCGAGATCCCCAGCATCAGCGGCGGCTCTCCGACCGCCTTCGACCGATAGACCGTCTCCGCCCGGTTCTCGCCATCCCAGAGCGTTACGTGGAAATCGTCCGGCCGGTCCGACATCGCAGGAATCTTGTAGGTCGCGGGCGCGTGGGTCGACAGCCGCCCCTTCGCGTCCCAGACGAGCTCCTCGGTGGTCAGCCAGCCGGCGCCCTGGACGTAGCCGCCCTCGATCTGTCCGACGTCCAGCGCCGGGTTCAGCGATGTCCCTGCGTCGTGCAGGATGTCGGTGCGAAGGATGCGGTTCTCGCCGGTGAGCGTGTCGATCACGACCTCGGTCACCGCGGCTCCGTAAGCGAAATAGTAGAACGGCCGGCCGCGCCCGGCGATGCGGTCCCATTCGATGCCGGGCGTGCGGTAGTATCCCGTGGCCGACAGGCTGATGCGCCCCTGGTAGGCCAGCTGCACGGCTTCTGCGAAGGGCATCGTCGCGTCGCCCACCTGCACCTGTCCACCGGCGAAGCGGACCGTGGCCGCGTCGGCCTGGTGAAGCGCGGCCAGATGCACCGCGATCCTGTCGCGGATGGTGTCGCAGGCGGCCATCACCGCCATGCCGTTCAGGTCCGAGCCCGACGAGGCGGCGGTGGCCGAGGTGTTGGGCACCTTGGCCGTGTCGGTCGCGGTGATGCGCACCGCGTCCGGGTCGACGCCGAAACGGGCGGCGGCCACCTGCGCGACCTTGCGAAACAGGCCCTGACCCATCTCGGTGCCGCCGTGATTCATCGCGATGGACCCGTCCTGGTACACATGGACCAGCGCGCCGGCCTGATTGAGATGCGTCAGGGTGAAGCTGATGCCGAACTTCACCGGCGTCATCGCAATGCCGCGCTTCAGGACGGGATTGCCGGCGTTCCATTCGGCCACCCGACGTCGCCGTGCGGCGTAGTCCGCAGTATCGGCCAGACGTTCCACCAGCGCGTTCAGCACGAAATCCGTCACCGGCATGTGGTAGGGCGTCAGCTGCGCACCCGCGGGCGGCGGTACGACCGGACCCACCGGCTCGGACGTCTCGTGCAGGGCCCCGCGGCTTGCGATGTCCGCGTTGGCGACCCCGTCGGGCCGCGTCTCCACCACGTCCGTCACGGCCGCGCCATCCTGCGCGGCAACGGCCGGCCCTCCACCCGACTTGGGTTCGGAAATATCCTCGGGGGGGTCCGCAGGGCGGGGGGCGGACGGCCCCCCTCCGGTGCCGGCACGGGGCGCGTCGTCGTAGAAGTTGACGCGCCGCACCTTCAACGGGTCGCGCCCCAGCGCGTGCGCCACGTGGTCGACTACGCGCTCGATCCCGACCATCCCCTGCGGCCCCCCGAATCCGCGGAACGCCGTCGCCGACTGTGTGTTCGTGCGCCAGCGGTGGCTCTCGATGCGCACGTTGCGCAGGCGGTAGGCATTGTCGGCGTGGAGCATGGCGCGGTCGGCCACGGGCAGCGAAAGATCCTGCGCCCATCCGCAGCGCGCGTGCTGGACGAACGACACCCCGGCGATCCGCCCGTCGTCGTCGAAGCCCACGTCGTATTCAATTCTGAAATCGTGGCGCTTGCCGGTCACGATCATGTCGTCGTCGCGGTCGTAGCGCATCTTGCAGGGCCGGCCCGTGCGTCGCGCCGCCACCGCGCAGGCGACGGCCAGCGCGTTGCCCTGGCTCTCCTTGCCGCCGAAGCCGCCGCCCATGCGCCGTACCTCGACCCGGACGGCGTGCATCGGTACGCCCAGCGCCTCTGCCACCTTGTGCTGGATCTCGGTCGGATGCTGGGTGGAGGAGTGGACGACCATGTCGCCCCCTTCTTGCGGCAGGGCCAGGGCAGCCTGCCCTTCGAGGTAGAAGTGCTCCTGCCCGCCGATCTCGATCCGGCCCGTCAGCCGATGCGGGGCGCCGGCGATGGCCGCGGCGGCGTCGCCCAGCGCGAGGACGCGCGGCGCGTCCTCGAAGCGCGCGCCTGCGTCGATGGCATCATCGATGCTCAGCACGGGCGGCGCCGGGTCGATCTCCAGCGTGGCGAGGCGGACGGCCCGCCGCGCCGCCAGATGGCCGGTCGCCACGACGGCGAATACCGGTTGTCCGGCGTAGTGCACTTCGTCCACCGCCAGCAACGGTTCGTCGTGGGCCGACGGCGACACGTCGTTTGCGAAAGGAAGATCCCCGGCGGTCAGTACGTCGACAACGCCGGGCGCGGCGCGGACCGCGTCGAGGTCGCAGGCGGCGATGCGTCCCCGGGCGGTGTCCGACAGACCGAAGGCAAGGTGCAGGCAGTCGGCCGGAACGGGGATGTCGTCGATGTAGCGGGCAGTGCCGGCGACGTGCAGGGCGGCGGCATCGTGCGGCAGCGGTCGGCCGACGACAGGTGCCTCGACGATTCGGGGCGGCTGCGCGCCGGGCGGGGCGCCATCGGCGCTCATGCCGTCACCGCCAGGACGGATGTCGCGACGCCTTCCCGTGCGGCCAGCAGGCGCGCCACCATGCCCTGTGCCGCGGCCATGCGGTAGGCGGCGCTGGCCCGCATGTCGTCCAGCGGCGCGAAGTCGGTGGCCAGCGCCGCCTGCGCCGCCGCGACCGCGCTCGCGTCCAGCACCCGGCCCGTCAGCGCCGCCTCGCACCCCGCCGCCCGCCGCGGCGTTCCGGCCATGCCGCCGAAGGCAACCCGCGCTTGCGTGACGACGCCGCCGGCGACCGCGACGTTGAAGCAGCCGCAGACGGCGCTGATGTCCTGGTCGAACCGCTTGGACACCTTCCAGCACTGCAGGTCGTCGGGCTGGTCGGGCAGGAAGATCGCCTCGACGAACTCGCCGGGCCGGCGGTCCTGGCGGCCGTAGTCGAGGAAGAAGTCCTCCAGCGGCATGGCGCGGCGCTCGGCGCCCCGGCGTAGGTGCAGGATCGCCCCGAGCGCGATCAGCGCCGGAGACCCGTCGCCGATGGGCGATCCGTTGGCGACATTGCCGCCGATGGTGGCGGCGTTGCGCACCTGGACCGATCCGTAGCGGCGGATGAGGTCGGCGAAGGCGGGGTGGCGGTGCTCCATCGCGGCACCGAGCGCGGTGAGGGTTGCGCCGGCGCCTATCCTAAGGCCGCCGGGGGAGGGATCGATGCGGCGCATCTCGTCTATGCCGCCCAGAAAGGCGACGGGGCCGAGGTCGCGCAGGCCCTTGGTGACCCACAGGCCGACATCGGTTGCCCCGGCGATCAGGGTGGCGTCGGGGCGGTCGGCATACCAGCGCGCCAGATCGTCGGCGGTCCGCGGCAGGTAGGGCGCAGGGGGGCCGTCTGCCCCCCGGCCTGCGGCCCCCCCCGAGGATATGTGCAAACCCAAGTCGGGGAGGGAGCGGGGCGTGTCGGCGCCAGTACCGGCAACGGGATCGCGGCGGCCCCAGTCGGAGGGTGGATTGGCGGCCGGAGCAGCTCCGGTCCGTCGGTCCGCGGGCGGAGGCGTGCCAGCGGGCGGGGGCGCGTCGACGCGCGGCCGGGGCCGCGTCGGTCCCTTGGGCGGACGCTGCGTAGGGCCCGGCTACCGCCCGCACGTGGGGCTCGGCGGCGGGCTTCGCGTCGCGCTCCCCGTCGGGCGGCGTGTCGCGCATCCAGCCGGGGACGGGCGCGGCTTCGGCCGCCTTCGCGGCGCGGGCGATGGGGGCATAGCCGGTGCAGCGGCAGAGGTTCCCGGCCAGCTGCACGTCATGGTCGGTCCGTCCCTGGAGGTGCGCGCATGCCATCGCGACGACGAAGCCGGGGGTGCAGAACCCGCATTGCGACCCGTGGTGATCGACCATGGCAGACTGGACCGGGTGAGGTGTGCCGTCGGGTCCCGCGATCCCCTCGACCGTCCGCACGGCCTTTCCGTGCAGTTGCGGCAGGAAGAGGATGCAGGCGTTCAGCGTCGCCGGCCCGTCCTGGCCCGTCACCATGACGGTGCAGGCGCCGCAATCGCCCTCGTTGCAGCCCTCCTTGGTGCCGGTGAGGCCGCGATCCTCGCGCAGCCAGTCCAGCAGGGTGCGCGTCGGCGGCTGGTCGTCGACGGCGACGTCGGTGCCGTTGAGGCGAAATCGGATGGTCATGGATGCGTCCGCCGCGAAGGGTGTCCGACGGGCGGCGGTCCGATGCGGCACGAAACCGGGGCGCCCGGGCCGACGATCGGCCGACGTGAAACAGACCGCACATCGGGCGCGGGGGCAAGGGGCGCGACGCCGCGGCGCCCGACGGCCCGGCCTAGTCCATCAGCGCCCCGAGTATGTCCGGCCTCCACGCTCCGGTCTCGGCGTCCCGCGCGGGAAAGTTGCCGTCGAGCGCCCAGTGGCACCAGGGCAGGTCGGCCGCCTCGGCCGCGCGGCGGATCGCGCCGATCCAGGTCGCGCGCTGGTCGTCCGGCACATCGCCGATCACGCCGAACTCTCCCAGCAGCATCGGGACCTCGCCGCTCGCGGCCTTCGCGATGCGGGCCGTGACGGTGTCGAGCTCCTCCTGCGTCACGGGGCCGCGGTCGGGCGGGACGGGGTCGGACCAGACGGCGCCCTGATGGGTGAAGGCGAAGGGATCGTAGGTGTGGAACGTGTGGGCGATGCGGTGCCCCGGCGCGGGAAGGTTCGCGACCTCGGCCGCGGAGGAGTAGTCCCCGCCGCCCAGGATGATCCAGCGGTCGGGATGGGTCCGGCGCAGGACCGGGACGACGCGGTCGTAGAGGGCCTGCGCCTTGCGCGTGTCCAGCTGATCGTGCGGCTCGTTCAGCAGCTCGAACATCAGGGTCTCGGGCGCCCCAGCGAAATGGGCGCCGATCTGCGTCCAGATGGCGACGAACATGTCGCCGTATAGGTGCGGCGCCTCCATTAGCTGATCGAAGTGGTGGAGGTCCAGGATCACGGTCAGGCCGCGCGCGGTGGCCTGCGCGACGATCTGCTCGACCCGGTCCAGCAGCACCGGATTGATCCGCCCCGACGTGTAGCCGGCGGTGAACCGCACCGGCAGGCGCACCGTGTCGAAGCCCGCCTCGGCGACCGCCGTCAGGTCGTCTTCGTGAGATGCCGTCGCCCCAGGCGCCCTCGAACGGGGCTTCCAGGCCATGGCTGAGGTTGATGCAGCGCGACACCGGCAGCCGTTCGGCCGCGGCCGGCGCGCACCAGAGGGCCGCAAAGGCGACGATCCATGCGGTCCTTCCCATCGCGCGCCCTCCGTCTGCCGCCGTGGCACGATGCCACCGGCGCCGTGGCGTTGACCAGCCCCGGAGCGGACGGCGTGCCCTGTCGTCCGGGCGGCGGCCGCACGGGCCGGCGATCCTCGCTATGCCCGGCCGCGACGCTCGGGTAGGAACGCGGCATGAGCGCGGACCCCAGTTTCATCCACCTCAGGGTGCACACCGAATATTCGCTGCTGGAGGGCGCCGTGCGGCTGAAGGCCCTGCCGGACCTGGCGCGCAAGGCCGGCATGCCGGCGGTCGCCGTCACCGACAGCGACAACATGTTCGGGGCGCTGGAGTTCTCGGTCTCCGCGCTGGCGGCGGGGATCCAGCCCATCGTCGGCTGTCAGGTGTCGCTGGCGGACTTCGGCGCCACGGCGCCGCGCGGCACGCCGCCGCCCGCGCCGCTGGTGCTGCTGGCGCAGGACGCCGCGGGCTACGCCAACCTGATGAAGCTCAACACCGCGCTCTATCTGCGCGGCGGCGACGCCATGTCCGTGACGCCGGAAGACCTGGCGGCGCACGGGGCGGGGCTGATCTGCCTGTCGGGCGGCCCGGACGGCCCGGTCGGTCGCCTGTTGCAGGCCGGCAAGCGCGCCGTGGCCGAGACCTTGCTGGCGCGTCTCGCCGCGATCTACCCCGGTCGCCTTTACGTAGAGATCCAGCGCCATCCGAGCGACGACGGCACGCTGGCCCCGGCCGAGCGCGCGACCGAGCGCGCCCATGTCGAGATGGCCTACGCGATGGACCTGCCGCTGGTCGCCACGAACGACGTGCACTTTCCGGATGCCGGGATGTACGAGGCGCACGATGCGCTCATGTGCATCCGCGACGGCGCCTACGTGGACCAGCAGGGCGACCGCCGCCGCCTGACGCCCGCGCATCGGTTCAAGTCGGCGCGCGAGATGGCCGAGCTTTTCGCCGACCTGCCCGAGGCGGCGGAGAACACGGTCGAAATCGCGCGGCGCTGCGCCTTTGCCGTTGCCCGCCGCGATCCGATCCTGCCGCGATTCGCCGACGACGAGGTGGACGAGCTGCGCCGGCAGTCCAAGGCCGGGCTGGCCGCGCGCCTCGCCGTGGTCCCGCACGCCGCGCCCGTCGCCGACTATGACGCGCGGCTGGAGTTCGAGCTGGGCGTGATCGAGGGGATGGGGTTTCCCGGCTACTTCCTGATCGTCGCCGACTTCATCAAGTGGGCCAAGGACCGGGGCATTCCCGTGGGCCCGGGCCGTGGATCGGGGGCGGGCAGCCTGGTGGCCTACGCGCTGACGATCACCGACCTCGATCCTCTGCGCTACAGCCTGCTGTTCGAGAGGTTCCTGAACCCCGAGCGCGTGTCGATGCCCGACTTCGACATCGACTTCTGCATGGACCGGCGCGAGGAGGTGATCCGCTACGTGCAGGACCGCTACGGACGCGACCGGGTGGGGCAGATCATCACCTTCGGCGCGCTCCTGTCCAAGGCGGCCGTGCGCGACGTCGGCCGGGTGCTGCAGATGCCCTATGGACAGGTGGACCGGCTCAGCAAGATGATCCCGGTCGAGGGGGTGAAGCCCGTCAGCATCACCAAGGCGCTGGCGGACGAGCCGCGGCTGCGCGAGGCGGCGAAGTCCGAGGAGGTGGTCAAGCGGCTGCTGGACTACGGCGCCCAGGTGGAAGGGCTGCTGCGCAACGCGTCGACCCATGCGGCGGGCGTGGTCATCGCCGACCGACCGCTGGACGAGCTGGTACCGCTCTACCGCGATCCCAAGTCCGACATGCCGGCCACCCAGTTCAACATGAAGTGGGTCGAACAGGCAGGTCTGGTCAAGTTCGACTTTCTCGGCCTGAAGACGCTGACGGCGATCCAGCACGCGCTGGACGCGATCCGCGCGGGCGGGCGCGACCTGCATGTCGCCGCCGACGGCACCCGCCTCTACGATCCGGCGCCGGGGACCGAGAACGACATCGCCGCCATCCCCCTGGACGACGCGAAATCCTACGCCCTCTATGCCGCGGCCAGGACGGTGGCGGTGTTCCAGGTGGAATCGTCGGGCATGATGGACGCGCTGCGGCGGATGCGTCCCGACTGCATCGAGGACATCATCGCGCTCGTCGCCCTCTACCGGCCCGGCCCGATGGAGAACATCCCGAAGTTCTGCGAGGTCAAGAACGGCCTTTCCGCCCGCGAGACGCTGCACCCGACGGTCGATCACATCCTGGACGAGACGCAGGGCATCATCGTCTATCAGGAACAGGTCATGCAGATCGCGCAGGAGATGGCGGGCTACTCCCTGGGCGGGGCCGACATGCTGCGCCGCGCGATGGGCAAGAAGATCCAGGCGGCGATGGATGCCGAGAGGCCGAAGTTCCTCGCCGGCGCCAAGGCGAACGGCGTGGACGCCGCCAAGGCCACCGAGGTCTGGAACCTCCTCGACAAGTTCGCCAACTACGGCTTCAACAAGTCGCACGCGGCGGCCTATGCCGTGGTCAGCTACCAGACGGCGTGGCTGAAGGCGAACCACCCGGTCGAGTTCATGGCCGGCGTGATGAACTGCGACGTCCACCTCACCGACAAGCTGTCGGTCTATGCCGAGGAGGTGCGCCGCGGCCTGAAGATCACCGTCGTGCCGCCCTGCGTGAACCGGTCGGGCGCCGGGTTCACCGTGCAGGACAACGCGCTGGTTTACGCGCTGGGCGCGCTGAAGAACGTGGGCGTGGAGGCGATGCGCCTTATCGTCGCCGCCCGCGCCGACACCCCCTTCGCGACCCTCTTCGACCTGGCGCGGCGGGCCGACCTTCGCCGGGTGGGCAAGCGTCCGCTGGAGATGCTGGCCCGTGCGGGCGCCTTCGACCGGCTGGACGGAAACCGGCGCCGGGTGCTGTCGGGGCTCGACCCGCTGGTGGCCTATTCGGCCGCCGTCCACGATCAGGCCGGCAGCGCGCAGGTCAGCCTGTTTGGCGATGCAGGCGACGACCTGCCCGAGCCGCGGCTGCCCGACCTCGACGACTGGGATCCGCTGGAGCGCCTGACCGAAGAGCATGCGGCCGTGGGCTTCTACCTGTCGGGGCATCCGCTGGACGACGTCATGGGCGCGCTCAAGCGGCGCGGTGTCCTGACGCTGGAGGCCGTGACCGCCCGTGCCGCGCAGGGCCCCATGGTGGCCAAGATGGCCGGCGCGGTGTCGGCGCGGCAAGAGCGCAAGTCGGCTCGCGGCAATCGTTACGCCTTCGTGCAGTTGTCGGACCCGACGGGCCTTTACGAGATGACCGTTTTCTCCGATGTGCTGGAGGCGGCGCGCGACCATCTGGAGCCGGGCGCCCGGATCGTCGCCACCGTCGAAGCGACGCTGGAGGACGACCAGCTGAAGCTGCTGTGCCGGTCGGCCGCGCCCATTGACGACGATGTCGCCGCCGCAGGGATCCCGGGGCTGCGCGTCTGGATGGACGGCGCGGATTCGGTTCGGACTGTCGCCGACATCCTCGACCGCGCCGGGCGCGATGCCAAGGTGCCCGGCCGCGCTCCGGTCGAATTGCGCCTGACGCATCCGGGCCTGCCCGGAGAGGTCGACGTCGACCTCGGCGACGCCTTCGCGCTGACCCGCCAGATCCGCAACGCGATCAAGTCGCTGCCGGGCGTGGTGACGATCGAGGACCTTTAGCGCCGTCCCCGCCGCTACCAGTGCGGCGGCGGCGGGTCCGTCAGCAGCTGGGATCCCCCTTCGGCGGCGGCACGTTCGGCGCCTTGCGCCATCAGCATCGCGATCCGCCGCTCCATCACGTCGATGCGTTCGGCCTGCCGGCGCAGCACCTCGGACATCTCGTCGGCGGCGCGCACCGCATGTGCCAGCTGTTCCTCCAAAGTCCGGAGTCTTCGGTCCATGACCTGTCCATTCGCATAGGTTGGCAGTCTCAGTACCGACTGCTAGACAGCTTTTACGTTCAGATACAGCCGGGATGTTCGTTCGGCCATGAACTGCGTTACGAGTTTCGTGTTCCTTGCGTAATTGGTACGATGCCCGTCACTCCGGGCTTGATTTACTGGGGAGAAGGATTCTTCGGAATCGTGGCCGCTCATGCGGGTATCGGTTTCGGAGTGCTGTGTTTCGGTCCGGCGTCGTTCCCCATTCCTGCTTCGATCTTTGGTTCATCGAGGTCGGACCATAAACTTTTTCAGTACCGGTCGCCGGGGGAGGACGAAAGTCCTCCTCCGGCATATCGTGGGAGAGGCCCGCCGTCACCGCCGGAGCACGGCGTCGCGGCACGTCGGCTTGCCGGCGGCGGGGCCATCGGCTACCACGCCGTCTGCCGTGCGAGGTCTGCCGCGCGGGCCGGAGGGACGATGGCCAAGACCAAGAAAATGCCGCGTCCCCGGGCCGCGACTCCGAAGGGGTTCCGCGACTACTTCGGGGCGCAGGTCACCCGCCGCGCGGATATGTTGGCCACCATCGCGCGGGTCTATCACCTCTACGGCTTCGACGCGCTGGAAACGCCGGCGGTCGAGACTGTCGAGGCGCTGGGCAAGTTCCTGCCAGACGTCGACCGCCCAAACGAAGGCGTATTCGCCTGGACCGAGGCCGACGATCCCGGCGACGCCCGCGCGGCGGACTGGCTGGCGCTGCGCTACGACCTGACGGCGCCGCTGGCGCGCGTCGCGGCGCAGTACAGGCAGGAATTGCCGTCGCCCTATCGCCGCTACGCCATGGGCCCCGTCTGGCGCAACGAGAAGCCGGGTCCCGGCCGCTACCGGCAGTTCTACCAGTGCGACGCCGACACCGTCGGCAGTGCGTCCATGGCGGCCGACGCCGAGATCTGCGCCATGCTGTGCGACGTGCTGGAGGCCGTCGGCATCGCCCGCGGCGATTACGTCGTCCGGATCAACAACCGCAAGGTCCTCAACGGCGTGATGGAGGTCGCCGGGCTGCTCGACCCCGCCGGGCCGGACGCCCACGCAGCCGAGCGCGGCATCGTGTTGCGCGCCATCGACAAGCTGGACCGTCTGGGGGTGGACGGCGTGCGCGCGCTGCTGGGCGAAGGCCGCCGCGACGATAGCGGAGATTTTACCAAGGGGGCGGGGCTGCCGGATAGCCGGATCGCGCCTATTCTGAATTTTGTCGGGGCAAGGGAAACGGTTTTAATGGCGAGGCCCGATAGTGCGGATATACAGGGGCGCAATCCGCACCGTAACCGATATGCGAGTGGCGCCGGAATCGGGAAGGCCCGGGAAGGTGAAGCGACGTCGTCGTCTGATACCAATACCACTGTGATTGCGACCCTCGCTCGGATCGTCGAAGAAAGCGCCATGGGAACGGCCGGCGTCGGGGAGTTGTCTGAAATGACTGCCCTCCTCACCGCACAGGGATATGGCCCGGATCGCATCGTAGTCGACCCGGCGACCGTGCGTGGATTGGGATATTACACCGGACCGGTCTACGAGGCAGAGCTTACATTCCAGATCACCGACGACGAGGGCGTGACCAGGGATTTCGGCAGCGTCGCGGGCGGCGGACGCTATGACGATCTGGTCAAGCGCTTCACCGGGCAGAGCGTGCCGGCGACCGGGGTCTCCATCGGCGTGGACCGCCTGCTTGCCGCTCTCGACGCAAAGGGCGGCGCCGAAGATGGCGCGACCGGCCCCGTCGTCGTGACCGTCATGGACCGCGACCGCATGGCGGACGCGCAGGCTCTGGTGGCCGAGCTTCGGCAGGCCGGTCTGCGGGCCGAGGCGTACCTCGGCAACCCGAAGAACTTCGGCAACCAGCTGAAGTATGCGGATCAACGCGGCGCGCCGTTCGCCATCATCGAGGGTGCGGACGAGCGCGCGCGCGGCGTGGTGCAGGTGAAGGATCTGGCGCTCGGCGCGCGGCTGGCGTCCGAGGTCAGCCACGAGGAATGGCGCGCCCAGCCCGCGCAGTTCGAGGTGCCGCGCAGCGAGGTCGTGGCCGAGATCGCGCGCCGCCTGTCTCGATGAATCCCGGCGGGACCGTCCCCTCCCCGGGGCCGCTGCCGTCCGGCGCGGCTGCCCCCGGCGTGCCCGGCAAGGCGGCGATCCGGGCCGAAGCCGCGCGGCTGCTGGACGCCTTCGCCGCGATGGGCGCCATGCCGGTCGAGACCGACGTCATGCAGCCAGCGGGCCCCCTGCTGGACCTCTATGGAGAGGACATCCGCGCGCGCGCCTTCACCATCCTCGATCCCGGCGCCGGGCCGGATGGCGGGCGGATGCTGCGCCCGGACTTCACCGTGCCCGTCGTGCAGATGCACATGGCGGGCGGCGCCGATCCCGCGCGCTACGCCTATGCGGGCGAGGTGTTCCGCCGCCAGCCAGACGCTCCGGGCCGGTCCGCCGAGTACATTCAGGCGGGATACGAGCTTTTCGACGGAACCGATCCGGCGGCCGCCGACGCGGAGGTCTTCGCGCTGATCGCGCGGCAGCTGGCTCCGCTGGGCCTGCGGGCGACGGTCGGAGACATCGGTATCCTTCGCGCCGCCGTGGCCGGCCTCGCGGTCGGTGCGCCACGCCGCGCCGCGCTGATGCGGCACCTGTGGCGGCCGCGCCGGTTCCGGGCCCTGCTGGGCCGGTTCGCCGGATCGTCGCCGGTGGCGCCGGCCCGTGCCGCCCTGCTGGACGCTGCGGACCCGATGGCGTCGGCCGGCCCGCGCATCGGCCTGCGCAGCCGCGCCGAGGTGGCGGCCCGGCTCGACGCGCTGCGGGCGGACGCGGCCGAACCTCCGGTCCCGGCCGAAGACGTGGCGCGCATCGACGCCATCCTCGCCGTGGACGGGAGCGCGCCCGAGGCTCTGGCCCGGCTGCGCGCCATCGCGGCCGACCTGCCCGCCATCGGGGGCGCCGTCGCCGCCATGGCGGCGAGGTTGGCCGCGCTGGATATTCTCGGGGTGGACGTCGCCGCCCTGCGGTTCGAGGGAAGCCATGGGCGCAGCACCATGGAGTATTACGACGGCTTCGTCTTCGCCTTCTCGGCGCCGGGGCGGCCCGACCTGCCGCCGCTGGCCACCGGTGGCCGATACGACGCCTTGACCCGGGTGTTGGGGCAGGGCGGGCAGATCCCGGCCGTCGGCGGCGTCATTCGACCGGGCCTCACGCTGGCGGTGGGGGCGGGGCGATGATGCGTCTCGCCGTGCCGTCCAAGGGGCGGCTGATGGAGCAGACGTTCGACTGGTTCGCTGCGCGCGGCATCGCGCTGTCGCGCAGCGGGTCGGACCGGGAGTACGCCGGCGCCGTCTCCGGTATCGCCGACGTCGCGCTGGTGCTGATGGCGGCGTCCGAGATCCCGGGCAGCCTGGCGACCGGCCGGATCCACCTGGGCGTAACCGGGTCCGATCTGGTGCGCGAACGGCTGCCTGGCTGGCACCGCGCGGTCGCCGAGGTGACGCCGATGGGGTTCGGGCGCGCCGACCTGGTCATCGCGGTCCCGGCCTTCTGGGTCGACGTCGAGACGCTGGACGACCTCGACGCAGTGGCCGCCGAATTCCGCGCGCGCCACGGGTTCAGGCTGCGCATCGCGACGAAGTACCACCGCCTCGTGCGCGAGCATCTGACCGCGCACGGCGTCGCGGACTACATGCTGGTCGACAGCCATGGCGCCACCGAGGGCACGATCCGCAACCGCACCGCCGAGGCGATCGCGGACATCACTTCCACCGGCGAGACGCTGCGCGCCAATCATCTGAGGGTCCTCGCCGGCCCCCCCGTCCATGCCAGCCAGGCAACGCTGTTCCGGTCCCTCGCCGCCGATTGGGACATGGACGCCACCGCCGCGATGGCCGACCTCGCGACCAGGGTCGGCGCGGCGGCCGCAATCGGCTGACGCAACCGAAACATAGCAAACGCGCTATCGGCGGGCACTCCCGGGGCAGGCAAGGTCGCGAGACCGTCATACTATCGGCGGTATACCGACTGAGGCTTGCCAACCGGTTAACGGACCCCTCACAATACCGGCAAACCACTGCCGAGAAACGCGCCATTGCGATCCGACGCCCTTCCGGCCTGCGCACCAACGTGCCCCAAACAAGATCGGACCTCTCATGCGCCGCACGATATTTTCGGAAGATTTCAATGCGTTCAAGGGCACCGGCATCGCATCGGACCCGCTGGCGGGACAGCTCGATTCGGATGTGTGGACGGTCAGCGGCTTCGGCGACCCGGACGCCGACGCGGCGCGCGGTACGACGTCGGGCGGCGTGACCACGGGCGGCCTTTATGCCGTCATGCGCGGCGCAGGCGACAGCGGCCTGTTGATCCAGCCCTCGGGCAGCGACTTCACGCCCGGCGACCTGACGATCCGGCTGGACGCAGGGGATGCCGCGCTGACGGACGTGATGCTGTCATTCGACCGTCTGGTGCAGAACGACCAGCCGCGTGCCAACAGCTTCGACCTGTCGGTGTCGCTGGACGGGTCCACCTATGCCGCGCTGGACGCGTTCACCAGCGGCGGCCCCGCCGACATGCTGGGGCTGATGTCGCAAACGGTGACGGTCGCCCTGCCGGACCTCGCCGCCGGCGCCGAGATCTTTCTGCAATGGACGGGCGACGATACATCCGGCGCCGGGTCGCGCGACGAGTTCGGCCTGGACAATATCCTGGTCGCGGGCGACACGGCCGACGCACCCCTGCCGGCCATCGTCATAAACGAGGTGCTCGCCAGCACCACGTCGACCGATTCGGAATACGTGGAGCTGTTCGGCCCGGCGGGCGCGTCCCTGGCCGGCCTCAGCTTCGTCTCGGTCGAAAGCGACCCCGGCACGTCCACCGGCGAGATCGAGTTCCGCTACGACTTCGCCGATGACGCGGTTATCGGCCTCAACGGCTTCTACCTGATCGCCAACGAGACGGCTCGGTTGACCTACGGCGTCACTCCGAATGCCGCATTCACCGCGTCGATCGAGAAAAGCTCGGCCACATATGCACTCGTCGAGACGGCCAGCCTGACCGGAACCTTCGTCGCCGGCGGCGAGGTCGTGCGCGACGCGGTAGCCAACGTCGACAATGCCGACGACGCGGCCACGACGTTCTTCGGCGCGCCCGTCGTCGGGCCGGACGGATCGTTCCTGCCCGCCGGGGTGGGCCGCATCGTCGACGGCGTCGACACCGATACGGCCGCGGATTTCCGGATCCTGAACTTCTTCAACGACAGCCCGCCGAACACGCCCACCGCCGGCACTGGCGATGATGACGGTGGCGGCGACGGGGGCGGCGGCAACGTGACCGTCGACGATGCACCCACCGTCATCAGCGCGATCCAGGGGGCAGGCGACACGAGCCCGCTGGTCGGCGCCCGCGTCGTCGTGGAGGCGATCGTGACCGCCGACTTCCAGTCTGGCGATGCGGACGAGATGCGCAGCCTCGACGGGTTCTTCCTGATGGAACAGGGCGCGGACCGCGACGACGACGCTGCGACCTCCGAGGGGCTCTTCGCCTACGAGGGCGGCGATACCCGTACCGACGTCTCCGAGGGCGACCTCGTGCGGGTCCTCGGGACGGTGGTCGAGAGGTTCGGCCAGACCGCGATAGAGGTGGACGAGATCCGCATCGAGCGCGCGGCCGCCGCCGATCCGCTGTCGCTTGCGGTGGAGACGATGCTGCCCGATACCTTCGGCAGGGAAGCGTTCGAGGGGATGCTGATAAGGGTGCCCGAACCGCTCACCTTCTCGGAAAGCTTCGATTACGAGGCGTTCGGCGCCGCCACCCTGTCGACCGACGGTCCCGTCTATCAGTTCACTTAGCAGAACGCGCCCGACGCCGCCGGGAACGCCGCCTATCTGGCCGAGGTCGCCGACCGCACCATACTGATCGAGGACGGGATCGGCGGGCGTCGTCAGGACGGCGACCCGATCCTGCAGCCCGACGGCACGCCGTTCACCGACGCCGCCGCATCGCGCATGGGGCAGTCCGTCACGGACCTGACGGCCATCGTCGAATTCTCGTTCGGCGAATACCGACTGCGCCTGCCCGGAGCCGAGGCGTTCGCCCTGGACCCGGCGACCAACCCCGAACCCGCGTTGCCCGCCGAAGTCGGCGGCAACTACACCGTCGCCGCGCTGAACGTCCTCAACTACTTCACCACAATCGACGGGCAGATCGACAACGGAATGGATCCGCGCGGCGCAGATAGCCTGGCCGAGCTGGAGCGCCAGACGGACAAGCTGGTTGCGACGCTGCGGGGCCTCGACGCCGACGTGATCGGCCTGATCGAGATCGAGAACGATTTCGCCGGCGACAGCTTCGCCCTTCTCGACCTAGTCGACGGGGTGAATGCCAGCTTCGGGTTCGAGCGCTATGCACTGGTCGATCCGGGGCGCGCGTTCGTCGGCGACGACGCCATCGCGGTGGCCTTCGTCTACGATCAGACAACCACGGCTCTGATCGGCGACGCCGCCATCCTCGACACGGCCGCGTTCCTGGATCCCTTGGGCGACGCGACATCCGGCGACGCCTACAACCGCGCGGCCCTGGCGCAGACCTTCGAGGATCTCAGAATCGGGCGGCGTCTTCACCGCGAGCGTCAACCACTTCAAGTCCAAAGGGTCGCTGACCGGCGCACCCGAGGACGAGGACCAGGGCGACGGCGCGGGCAACAACAACGCCACCCGGACCGAGACGGCCCGCCTGCTGGCGGAATGGCTGGACACCGATCCGACCGGATCGGGCGACGCCGATGTCATGATCCTGGGCGATCTCAACAGTTATGCCCGCGAGACCCCGATCACCACGCTGGAGGATGCCGGCTATACCGATCTGGCCCGGCTTTACGAAGGCGACGATGTCTATTCCTATCGCTTTTCCGGGCAGATCGGCACCCTCGACTATGCCCTCGCGAATGAAGCCCTGACGGCGCAGGTGACAGGGGCCACGACGTGGAACGTGAACTCCGATACGCCGGTGTTCTTCGACTACAATCTCGACGGCACGTTCACGAACCAGTTGCGCCCGACCGATCAGGGCCTCTTCGACGGTGCCAGCCCGGCGCGCGGGTCGGACCACGATCCGGTCGTCGTCGGGCTGGATCTGGTCGACGACCGCCCGCTCCTGCTGGCGGGCACCGCCGGCAACGACAGGCTGAACGGCACCGATGCGGACGAGGTCATCGACGGCCGCGGTGGGCGGCTGGACGTGCTGTTCGGCGGGGGTGGTTCGGATCGTTTCGTCTTCACTAACACGGCAGGGGCGCGCGACGGGCTGCGCATTCTCGACTTCGACGTCGACGTGGACGTTCTGGATCTGGCGGGCGCCGCGGTTCTGTCGTCGTCCTCGGCCGGCCGGACGCTGCGGATCCAGCTGGACCAGGACCGCGACGCCATCTTCCTCGTCGGCGTCGACGATATAAACGCCGTAAGCTTTGCCGGAGATGAGCTGCTGACGGGCTGATCCCCAATCGACTGGAACAAGGGAGTACCACGAATGAACATCACGCAGATCGTATGTGCAGTCGCCGTCGTCATGGCGCCCATACCCGTGCAGGCCGCGACGACGGTCTATCGGGGCAGCGGCGACGTGTTCCTCGATGATCTTGGCCCGGCGAATGTGCTGGCCGACTTTCTGGACACCGGAACCGACGATATCGACGTCGCCGTTTCCGGCCGGTTCGAGAGCGGCGTCGTCGCGGCAAGCCTACTGGTGTCCGATTTTGGTCCCGACCCCCGATTGAGCAGTACGAGCGTCGTGTCGGTGGATCTCTTCCCCGGAGGCAGCGACTCCCGTGTCGTGACCGCCGTCTTCGCCATGTTAAGCGGCACGGATGCCGGGCTGTTTGGCGCCACCGCGACGGCGATCTTCACTTTCTCGGCCGTCGATGTCGACGACGGTTTCCTGTCGCCCGTCGACGTGGTCATCGTCAGCGACCTCGCGCCGGTTCCCCTTCCCGCATCGCTGCCTCTATTGCTGGCAGGTTTTGGCTGTTTGGCCGGTTTCCGGCGGGTCCTGGGCTGACATCGGGCGGTCGGGCCGCGTTCCGCCGGGCAAGAGGAGTACGGCACCGTCTCGAATGCGGCGACCGTAGGGAATTGGTTGTCCGGCCAGCCGGCGTTCGCACTCTTAAGACGCCATTGCCGCGCCGGATCCACGGCGTGCGGAATGGTTTGTCAGTGACTGCCTTATCGTATCCGCCAATGTCATCGGGTCGAACGGCTTCGGTATGACTGCAATGGCGCCGGTTCTGTAGAGTTGTGCGATCTCCGACGGCAGGGATTTAGCCGTCATGAAGATCGCCGGGACGTCCGACAGTTCGGACATGGTCCACAGATGCCCCAGCAACGTCGGGCCATCCATGTCCGGCATCATGACGTCCAAAAGTAGGACGTCTGGACGCGGGGCATGCGGGATGCATGCCAATGCTGTCGCGCCGCAATCGTGGGCGTCGACGTCCATCCCACCGACCATCTCTAGTGCCATCTTGGCCAGCTCGCGGATATCGGGCTCATCCTCTACGTAGGCGATTCGCATACTATGGGGCTCCTCTTGATAGAATCGGTCGGCGGCGTCTGTCGTATGTGCCGGGCTCAGCTGGCCTTGGGCAATGACACGAGCGACCCGTCGAGGATCCGGTAGATCAGGGCGACCACGTCTTTCTCGCTGATCCGGGTCTTTACGAAGCGATGGCGGACGTTTGCGCGGCGGGGTACCACGACCTCCCTGGCCGTGAAGACGACGATGGGCGTGTCCGGGTCGACCTCGTCGATCAGGGTAAGCCCCGAGCCGTCTGGAAGTTCGTCGTCGATCAGCAATAGATCGTAGGCCCGACTCCCGATGGCTCTGCGTCCGTCCTCAAGTGATGCGACGTGTTCGACGAAGACGTCCGCGGAAAACATTCCTTTCAGAATTTCGCCGAGGCTCGCGTCGTCCTCGATATAGAGGATCCGCTTGGGGCGGTTGCCTGTATCCTGCGTGATCGCGGCATCGTGGATACCGACATCCCGGTCCGATGAGGCGTTTCGCGCGGTCCGGTCGGGCAGGTCGATAGAGAACGTCGTTCCCTCGCCCTGATGCGAAACGAACCGAACCGACCCATCCATCTTCTCGACGATGACCTTGGCGATGTGGAGGCCTAGTCCGGTTCCGCCGCGCTGCCGCGAATCCGATGCGTCGACCTGCTCGAACCGCGAGAATATGCGGGACTGGAACTCATCTGGTATGCCCAGGCCTCTATCGACGACACTGATCGTGATCTGCCCGCCCGAGCGATCGAGAATGATCCTTACCACATCGCCGCTCTTTGAAAACTTGATCGCGTTGGAAATAAGATTCGATAGAACTTGCTCGAATCTTGCAGGGTCGATCACAGCCACCGCATCCGTCGCCCGGTCCTCGAATTCGATCGAGACCTCGAGGTCCGGCATGTAGTTCGAGTACGACGGCAACATATCCCGTATCAGCGGGGCGACCCTAATCGGACGCAGATCGAAATCCAGAGATCCCCCCTCGACCTTTTCAACGTCGAGGATGTCGTTGATAAGCCGCACCAGCCGTTCGCTGTTGCGCTGCGCGATGGCAAGCAGGCCGCGCGCCTTGTTGGGAATCTCGTCGCCCAGAACGGCCGTCAGCAAGCCCAGCGATCCCCTCACCGACGTCAAGGGTGTCCGCAGCTCGTGGCTGACCATGGAGACGAATTCGTTCTTCATCTTAAGTAACTGACGATGATGGGTTATGTCGCGGTTGTGCGTGATCACGCCGAGGACTTCACCCTGTGGCCCCGTGATCGGGACCTTCTGAGTGGCTACCCACGTCGTACGGCCCGAGATGTTTATCTCCTGTTCGACGGTCTGAACTTTGCCGCTTTCGATGGCCGCACGCTCGACCCTGGCGAATTCGTATGCGTCCGAGCCATCGTAGAAGTCCCTGTCGGACGTGCCGAGAAGGTCATCGGGTTCCTTCACCCCGTGAAGGCGAGCCGTGGCAGGGTTTACGGCGATGAAGCGCCCGTCGGTATCCTTGGCGTTCAGCGCGTCGGGAAGGAGTTCGACCATCTGGCGGTAGATGTTGTTGGTCCGGATCAGTTCGACCCGATGCATCTCGCGCCGGATAAGCATCGCGAGAAGCCAGGTGGTCGCGAACGTGAGCGTGGTCAGCGGGACGACCGACAGCTTGACTATGGCGAGGAAGCTCTCTTTCGGCACCAGGACGTAACCGGCACAGTACGCGAATGCGACCACCAGCGACAGCGCCGCCAGCGACCGCGGGCCCGGGGGTCTGCTGCCGTGCACGGCGCGAAAGACCAGCGCCGCAAGCGCCACGCTGACAATCGAGAGTACCCCCGCGGCGACGCCCCCTCCGCCCAGCTGCATCCGCCAGCCCCCGGTCAGAATGACGGCGGCCACGGCGCCGATGGGGCCACCGAAATAGGCTGCACAGGACACCATCGCGCCGCGCATGTCGAATATGAAGCCGGGGATCAGCGGCTCTGCGACCGCCATCGACAGGCAGCCCGCCAGGCCAAGGACCACTCCGGTCGTCAGCTCGCTTTGCCGCGAGGAAAGACTGACGAATCTGTCGGCGACGAGCTGCCATATGAGGATGGCACCCGATATCACCGAGAGATTGACGACCAGATTTTGCCACATACCGCTTATCCTGCCTGATCTGCCTAGCGTTCCGAATACCTTTATCCTGGAAGTACTTAAGGAATGGAGAACGCCGCGAGACTGTCGCGACCGACTGGACGCCGCCATCGAAGCCACGTGCCGCGACCGGGCGGCGTCGGCGGGGCAGTGGTCATCCGACGATCAGCCCGGATCCATGGCGGCGAGGTCGATGTTCTCGGCGATTCCCGCCCATAGCTCGCCGGCCGCGTGACCGATCGCGGTCAGTAGCCCGGACATCCCATCGCGAAGCGATTCGGCTGCCTCGCGGATGGGCGTCACGTTCCACGGCTGCGTGATCCGAACGGTGGATGTCGCCGGCAACGTCGCGCTCTGATCGATGGCGATACGCGCGAGTTGCCGTGTCTCGCGGACCTGGAAGGCATTCCTGAACTCGTCCGGTACGGCCGCCGACATCGGGAGGATGGACTGTATGTGCCCGGGAAGCGCGCGGCGTCCTGCGCGGACGGTGACGGCATCTCCGACCGAGATGCCGAAGACGTATTGTGGGGGCAGGTACGCCAGCACGTAGGGCAAGCCCCAGTAGACCGTCACCACCGGATCACCGGGGTTGAGGACCTCGCCCGGCGCAGGCACCTTGTCCCCGACCACGCCATCGGCGGCCGAACGGTGAATCCCGTCACGATAACGCGTTTCGAGCTGTCTCACGGCGCGGGCCGCCTGGGCGCGGCTGGCGTCAAGCGCGGTCAGTTCCGCTGCGAGGCCCTCGCTGCGGGCCTGGAGCGTTGCCGCCTCCATGTCGGCGCGGTGGAGCGCATCAGCGCTTTCGTCTTTCCTCGCGGCGGTCACGAGGCGCGACGTGTCGAGCGCTTCCAGCATCGCGGCGCGGTCGTTCAGCTCGGCCAGCCGATCCTTGGCGCGGGGATGCAGGGCGCGCGCCAAGGCGAGTTCGGAGCGCAGGCGGGCCCCCCTCTCGACCAGCTCGGCCTCCCGCATGGAGAGCTCGGCCAGGCGGGCGACCGTGTCCAGCGACTCCGCCCGGACCAGCAAGTCTCCTTCACGGACGGACTGTCCCGGCCGAACGGCGACCTGGGTGACGCGCACGAGCGACGTCGCGCCGATGACGCTGCGGTCCTGAAGGACGAGCCCGTCGGCGCGCAGGAAGAGACGGTCCCCGGCCACGTAGTTGGCCAGGCCCGCGATGAACGCAGCGAGGATCCCGAGGTAGATCGTCCGGTCCCAGTTGCCCCGCTGTCGCCGGCGCGGCATCTCGACGGCCGCGGCGTCCACCCGGCTACGTTTCTTGAGCCTTTTCACGGTCAGCCCCTTACCTTCTGGACCTTTTGCGGGACGAAGCTGTCCCTGTAGGAGGTGCGGAATATCCATTCGTCGGCATATGCGGCCAATCGCAGGACCCGCATGAAAACGCCGTAATAAAGACCGAACCCGGTCATGAAGGGCACGAGGGACAGGGCGCGGACATGCGGCGTGACGCTGGCGGCTAGCAGGAAGACGACGAGATCGAGCAGGATCAGCGCAAGCTGGGCTCCCAGCAAGACCGTGATCGCCAACGGACCGTAGGTTACGACGAGCCACGCGAGGTAGATGGGCAGAGCGACGGCCGCGACCACGTTGAAGAGAAGGAACTCGGTTTCGTGTGCGAGTTCGTTCCACGAGAAGCGGGGCGAGAAGGGGTTCGTCACGGCGACATGTTTGCGGTAGCGTAACCGGATCGTGTCCCGTTCCCACCGGAGCCGCTGAGCAACCAGTTTTCCGAACGTCGACGGAACATCGGTATAGCAGACGGCGTCGCTGGCGAAGCGTACGCCCCAGCCCGCGGCGCGGAGGCTGAGCGTCAGATCCAGATCCTCGCCGCCGCCGGCATCATGGCCGCCCACCGCGTCGAACGCCGAACGCCTGAAAGCGCCGAACGCGCCTGATATGCACGACACCAGGCCCAGACGGTCCATGGCCTGCTTTCCGAGGGAGATGGTGATCATGTATTCGATGGCCTGAAAGGACGTCAGCAGCGTCTCGTGGGCGTTGCGCACCAGAACCGAACCCGCCACGGCGCCGACGGACGGGTCCGCCAACGGGCGCAGGATGTTGCGGATGGCGTGACGGTCGAAGGTGCAATCGCAGTCCACAAGGACGATGACATCGCCGCGCGCGAGCGATGCACCCATGTTGAGGCCCGCAGCCTTGCCGGCGCGAAGCTCGGTCGCGTGGGCCGATGCAATTAGCCCGCGCCGCCTGAGGTCGGCGATGCACCGGGCCATCCCGTCGGTCGATCCGTCGCTCATCACGACGATCTCGTTTGGCGGGCGGCTCTGCTCATGCAGGGCGCGCACGCATCTTTCGACCTTCGTTTCCTCGGAGTGGCCGACGACGACTGCGCTGACCGTGCCGAGGGTGGCGTCGTCGTCCGCAAGGCGGCTGGCGGGAAGGAAAGCGGTGAAGCCGAAGAGGATAAGGTAGCGCGGTATCTCGAAGATCGCGACGAACCAGAACAGGATCAGGAGGCTGTCGAAGCTCTGCGACAGGATGTAGTCGAGCGCGAGGTTCATGCCGCGATATCCTCGGGTCCGAAAAGCCGCACGGCGGCCCCGACGTCGTCGCGCGTCGCCCGGTCGGCCAGTTCGACTGCCCGGTCGATCATCGACCGTGCGTCATCGGCGGCGACATTGGGGAGCAGGGCGAAGTCGCCGGCATCGCCGCGGGCGATGATGGCCTTGTCCCCGAGCGCCTGCTTGAGCGATTCCAGCCAGAGGCGGCGACTGTCCCGCGCATGCCTTGCGCCGTGCGTGCTGCGCACCTCTCCCAGCCCCTCGTAGGATATCGAGGCCAGCGTGAACGGTACTTGCGACGCATTGTAGGCGGCCGCGGCCTGATTCAGTGCGATCACCAGGTCCAGTGGGAAGTCGC
The DNA here is from genome assembly GCA_963722905.1 of uncultured Alphaproteobacteria bacterium. Classification (GTDB taxonomy): domain Bacteria; phylum Pseudomonadota; class Alphaproteobacteria; order Rhodobacterales; family Rhodobacteraceae; genus CAVROT01. The sequence continues at coordinate 134,509 of CAVROT010000016.1, forward strand.
CGAACCTGAGCGCGCGGCGCCCGGGTCCGAGGAAGGTGGCGCCGTTGCGAAGGTAGGTCTTCCCGGCCTCGGTCAGGCTCGTGGAGTGGACGTCCTGCGTCGGCATCGCCTCGCCCGGCGTCCGGTCGCCGCAATGCGTGCAGACGAAGGCGATCTGTGGCTCGGTCGTCGTGGCCCGACAGGATTCGCACCGGGTCGAGACGCCCGGACGGTCGTAGTCACGGCCGAAGTGCAGCAGGTGACGGCGGCATTTGGGGCAGATCAGTTCGTCGCCGACGACAAAGTCGCTTTCGGGGCCCTGAGTCGCGCAGCGGAAGTGGTGAAGGTAGCTTTCCTCGGTCAGCTCGGCCGACCGGCAGGACGGACATTCCTCGCGGACGATGGTGCGGGCCGACCGACAGGATGGACAGACGTGGACGCGTTCGAAGAATGCGGCCTGCACGAGGCCGTCGGCGACGAGCCTGTCGATCAGGGCGGGGACTCCGTCGGGGTCGCAGATCGTGTTCCAGGCGACGAGGCCGTCATGACGGTGCGACCGTCTGGCGGTCAGCGTGCCGCCGGATACGTGCACGCGTGTCAGCAGCCGGTCGGCCGGGTCGTCGCTGCGCAGCAGATCGGGATGAAGCTCGGACTTGCGGTCGTGGAACAGATCGACCAGTTGCCGGCCGCGGTCGATGTCCTGGAACGCCACCGCCGTCATGTCGACATCGGCCGAAGCGCCCAGTTTTCCCGTTTCGTCCAGGACGGGCAAAAGGTTGGCGCCGCGCGTCTGCCACAGCCCGGTGAGGTTTCGGGCCTCGCGCACGAGGATCGCGTCGATCCCCGCGAGGCCCGGCGCCGGCGCAGGACCGGGCCCCGGTGGCCACTCCATGAGGGCCAGTCCCAGTCCGTCGGCCGTGGCGCGCCCAGCCGGGACTGCCGCGACGGCCCTCGATTGCCGAGCCGGTGCAGGCTCGGCCACGAGATCGCAGACGAGGTCGATGTCCAGCGGCTTGGGCACCACGCGGTCGAAAACCTCGCAGTTCTCGCGGTCGGCGAGCAGCCCCCGCGTATCGCCCGTTATGGCGACGAAGACCGGGCGGGGCCGATCGCCGAGCACGGCCACGAAGCGCTGCACCACCTCAAGCCCGGTGATGTCGGGCAGGTGAAAATCCGTCAGAACGACGTCGAAGGATTCGCGCAGCAGCGCCTCGAGGGCGGCCCCGCCGTCGCCCACGCTGGTGACACGGTGGCCCGCCTGCGTTAGGACAAGCTCGACCAGGTCCTTGGTGACCGAACTGTCCTCGACCAGCAGGACCCGGCGGGCATCGGTCCCCGCGTCGATACTGTCTTTCATTCCCGGGCCCTGCCGATAGCGTTCCAACGAGCGTCCTAGCACCGGGATGCTTAAGATCTTCTTTCGTTCGCCCACGGCGCACCTGAGGTCCGACTTGAAGCGGGTCCCTGCCGCGCCCATCTGGTGCCCATCAGGCCCAAGCCACGGCGCGCCGAATGCGGGCGCCGCGCGACAGGGCGCTTTGCAGGAGACGGACCATGAACTTGGACAGGTTCACCGAACGGTCGCGCGGCTTCGTTCAGGCCGCACAAACCATCGCCATGCGCGAATTCCACCAGAGGCTGGCGCCCGAGCATCTGCTCAAGGCGCTTATGGACGACGACCAGGGCCTTGCCTCGAACCTCATCGCCGCCGCAGGGGGCACCCCCGCGCGCGTCGTCGAATCGCTGGATCTCGCGCTGGGCAAGCTGCCGCGCGTCACCGGCGACGCCGGGCAGACCTACCTGGACCCGGCCACGGGCAAGGTCATGGCCGAGGCCGAGGCGCTGGCAAGGAAGGCCGGTGACAGCTTCGTCCCGGTGGAACGCCTGTTGATGGCGCTGACGATGGTGAAATCGAAGGCCAAGGATGCGCTCGACGCCGGGTCGGTCACGGCGCAGGCGCTGAACTCGGCCATCAACGACGTCCGCAAGGGTCGGACCGCCGACAGCGCCACGGCCGAGAACGGCTATGAAGCTCTGAAGAAATACAGCATGGACCTGACGGAGCGGGCGCGCGAGGGGCGGATCGACCCCATCATCGGGCGCGACGAGGAAATCCGGCGCACGATGCAGGTCCTCAGCCGCCGGACCAAGAACAATCCGGTCCTGATCGGCGAGCCGGGCGTCGGCAAGACCGCCATCGCCGAGGGCCTTGCCTTGCGCATCGTGAACGGGGACGTGCCCGAATCGCTGCGCGACAAGCGGCTTCTGGCGCTCGACATGGGATCGCTCATCGCCGGTGCGAAGTACCGCGGCGAATTCGAGGAGCGGCTGAAGGCCGTCCTGTCCGAGGTGACTGCCGCCGCGGGCGAGATCGTGCTCTTCATCGACGAGATGCACACGCTGGTCGGCGCCGGTAAGGGCGAGGGTGCGATGGACGCGTCCAACCTGCTGAAGCCCGCGCTGGCGCGGGGCGAGCTGCACTGCGTCGGCGCCACGACGCTGGACGAGTATCGCAAGCACGTCGAGAAGGACGCGGCGCTGGCCCGCCGTTTCCAGCCGGTGCTGGTCGAGGAGCCGACGGTGACGGACACCGTCAGCATCCTGCGCGGCATCAAGGAGAAGTACGAGCTGCACCACGGCGTGCGGATCTCCGACAGCGCGCTTGTCGCGGCGGCGACGCTGAGCCACCGCTACATCACCGACCGGTTCCTGCCCGACAAGGCCATCGATCTCATGGACGAGGCGGCCAGCCGGCTGCGCATGGAGGTCGACAGCAAGCCCGAGGAGCTGGACGCGCTGGACCGCGACATCCTGCAAAAGCAGATCGAGGTCGAGGCGCTGCGCAAGGAGGACGACGCCGCCTCGAAGGACCGGCTGGACCGGATCGAACGCGAACTGGCCGATTTGCAGGAGCAGTCCGAGGCCATGACAGCGCAGTGGCAGGCCGAGCGGGACAAACTGGAGGGCGCGCGCGACCTCAAGGAGCGGCTGGACCGGGCGCGGGCGGATTTGGAGATCGCCAAACGGCAGGGCAACCTCGCCAAGGCCGGTGAGCTGTCCTACGGCGTCATCCCCGGGCTGGAGAAGTCGCTGTCGGAGGCCGAGCAGAACGCCGACGCCATGATGGTCGAAGAAGCCGTGCGCCCCGAGCAGATCGCACAGGTGGTCGAGCGCTGGACCGGCATCCCTACCACGCGGATGCTGGAGGGTGAACGCGACCGCCTGCTGCGGATGGAGGAGGGTCTGCACAAACGGGTCATCGGCCAGGATGCCGCCGTACGCGCGGTCGCCAACGCGGTGCGCCGCGCGCGGGCGGGTCTGAACGACGAGGGGCGGCCCTTGGGCAGCTTCCTCTTCCTCGGGCCGACGGGCGTGGGCAAGACCGAGCTGACCAAGGCGGTGGCCGAGTTCCTCTTCGACGACGACAACGCCATGGTCCGCGTCGACATGAGCGAATTCATGGAGAAGCACGCCGTGTCCCGCCTGATCGGCGCCCCGCCCGGATATGTCGGCTACGACGAGGGCGGCGTGCTGACCGAGGCGGTCCGCCGGCGGCCCTATCAGGTCGTCCTTTTCGACGAGGTCGAGAAGGCGCACCCCGACGTCTTCAACGTGCTGTTGCAGGTGCTGGACGACGGCGTTCTGACGGACGGGCAGGGGCGCAAGGTCGACTTCAAGCAGACGCTGATCGTGCTGACGTCCAACCTCGGCTCTCAGGCGCTGTCGCAGATGCCGGACGGGGCCGATCCCTCGGGCGCGCGGCGCGATGTGATGGATGCCGTCCGCGCGCATTTCCGGCCGGAGTTCCTGAACCGGCTGGACGAGACGGTGATCTTCGACCGTCTGGCCCGCGGCGACATGGCTGGGATCGTGGAGATCCAGCTGGCGCGTCTGGAACGTCGGCTGGCCGGGCGTGGCATCGCGCTGGACTTGGACGACGGCGCGCGGCGCTGGCTGGCCGATGAAGGGTACGACCCGGTCTTCGGCGCACGCCCGCTCAAACGGGTGATCCAGCGCGCGTTGCAGGATCCCCTTGCCGAGATGCTGCTCGCCGGCGACATCGCCGACGGCGCGACAGTCGCGGTAAGTGCGGGGTCGGACGGTCTGATCGTGGGGGACCGTCTGGCGAAGTCCAACCGGCGACCGCCCGACGGCGCCGTCGTTCACTGACCGGGCGTTCGATCCGAACCGCCGATAAGAAAAGGGGCCGGTGCATCGCTGCACCGGCCCCTGCCATTTGCCGGACCTCTTGTGCCCGACCGTCGATCACATGCTGGTATCGGGCATCAGCACGGTGTCGATGACATGGATCACGCCGTTCGACGCCTCGATATCGGCCTGCGTCACGCTGGCCCCGTTCACCATGACCGGATCGGTCGAGATCTCGACCTCGCTGCCTTCTACCGTGGCGGCCATCATGCCATCGGTCAGGTCGGTCGACATCACCTTGCCGGGTATAACGTGGTAGGTGAGGATCGCGGTCAGCTGATCCTTGTTCTCTTCCATCAGAAGGTCGTTGACGGTACCCTCGGGCAGCGCTGCGAACGCCTCGTCGGTCGGTGCGAAGACGGTGAACGGACCTTCGCCCTTCAGGGTCTCGACAAGGCCGGCGGCCTCGGCCGCGGCCAGCAGGGTGGAGAACGAGCCGGCCTCGGTGGCGGTGTCGACGATGTCCATTTCGTGCGCGGCACCGAAGGCTGCGGTCGCCATTGCGGTCGATGCAGTCAGTGCGATGAAGGTTCTGCGGAACATATTCATTTTCTCCCGTTTGTCTTTCAGACAGTGTGTGACCGGTTTCGGTCATACCACCCCTACGCCCATGACGGCGTATTGTTTCCCCTGAGATCCCGCCTTCTGCGGCCCGATGACCATTTGACATGCCCCGACCGCGGGCTAAGCCACGGCCTATGCGTATCTTCAACTCACGCAGCGGTGAAGAGGCGTCAGGACCCGTGAGGCCGCGGACCGGCCTTTAATGACATTCTCGGGTGGTGGCGCTGCGCCGTTTGGCGTATGCCGACAACTCGGATAGAAGGATGCGGACACGAGGGAGACGGATACCATGGCCGGAAGATACCGTAACGAGTTGAAGCGTGCCGATGCGACCCCCCGAGAGGTGTTCGTGAACCGTCGCAGTCTTATGGCCGGCATGATGGGCGCAGGCCTGGCCGCCGGCCTGGGCACGCGCGCCGAGGCCGTCAGCCCATTCTCGACGGACGAGACGCTGAACAGCTGGGAGGAAGTGACCCAGTACAACAACTTCTATGAGTTCGGGGTGAAGAAGACCGATCCGGCCGAGAATGCGACCGCCCTCACGACGGAGCCTTGGACGGTCCGCATCGACGGGATGGTGGACGAACCCGGCGACTATTCCTTTGCCGATCTCATGGACGGTATGGAGATCGAAGAGCGGATCTACAGGTTGCGCTGCGTCGAGGCATGGTCGCTGGTCGTGCCGTGGATGGGGTTCGAGCTGGCCGACCTTCTGACGCGTGCGGGCGTCAGGCCCGATG
>CAVROT010000016.1:145000-171605 GCA_963722905.1 uncultured Alphaproteobacteria bacterium
AACGTCCGTCGTGAAGAGGGAAACAACCCTGACCTACAGCTAAGGCCCCCAATTCGTGGCTAAGTGGGAAAGCATGTGAGACGGCCAAAACAACCAGGAGGTTGGCTTAGAAGCAGCCATCCTTTAAAGATAGCGTAACAGCTCACTGGTCTAGATAAGCTGTCTTGCGGCGAAGATGTAACGGGGCTCAAGCCACGAGCCGAAGCTTAGGATGCACATAGTGCATGGTAGCAGAGCGTAGTGTGACATAATCCCATGTCTCTTGTGCAGGTTCGCCTGTATCGGAGACGCGGGGTTTTCTGTGAAGCCGGGGCGTGAGCCATCCGGTGGAGAGATCACTAGCGAGAATGATGACATGAGTAGCGACAAACAGGGTGAGAGACCCTGTCGCCGAAAGTCCAAGGGTTCCTGCTTAAAGCTAATCTGAGCAGGGTAAGCCGACCCCTAAGGCGAGGCCGAAAGGCGTAGTCGATGGGAACCAGGTTAATATTCCTGGGCCAGGAAGTAGTGACGGATCGCAAAGATTGTTCGACCTTATCGGATTGGTCGGGCCGTTAAGCGGTTCCTGGAAATAGCTCTTCCGCTGGATCGTACCCTAAACCGACACAGGTGGACTGGTAGAGAATACCAAGGCGCTTGAGAGAACGATGTTGAAGGAACTCGGCAAAATACCTCCGTAAGTTCGCGAGAAGGAGGCCCGGTTCGTGGGCAACCATGGGCCGGGGGCACAAACCAGGGGGTGGCGACTGTTTACTAAAAACACAGGGCTCTGCGAAGTCGCAAGACGACGTATAGGGTCTGACGCCTGCCCGGTGCTGGAAGGTTAAAAGGAGAGGTGCAAGCCTTGAATTGAAGCCCCAGTAAACGGCGGCCGTAACTATAACGGTCCTAAGGTAGCGAAATTCCTTGTCGGGTAAGTTCCGACCTGCACGAATGGCGTAACGACTTCCCCGCTGTCTCCAACATCGACTCAGCGAAATTGAATTGCCTGTCAAGATGCAGGCTTCCCGCGGTCAGACGGAAAGACCCCGTGCACCTTTACTACAGCTTCACACTGGCATTAGGCCGAACATGTGCAGGATAGGTGGTAGGCTTTGAAGCGTGGACGCCAGTCTGCGTGGAGCCTCCCTTGAGATACCACCCTTGTTCTGCTTGATGTCTAACCGCGGTCCGTTATCCGGATCCGGGACCCTGTGTGGCGGGTAGTTTGACTGGGGCGGTCGCCTCCCAAAGAGTAACGGAGGCGCGCGAAGGTTGGCTCAGAGCGGTCGGAAATCGCTCGTTGAGTGCAATGGCAGAAGCCAGCCTGACTGCAAGACTGACAAGTCGAGCAGAGTCGAAAGACGGCCATAGTGATCCGGTGGTCCCGAGTGGAAGGGCCATCGCTCAACGGATAAAAGGTACGCCGGGGATAACAGGCTGATGGTGCCCAAGAGTCCATATCGACGGCACCGTTTGGCACCTCGATGTCGGCTCATCTCATCCTGGGGCTGGAGCAGGTCCCAAGGGTACGGCTGTTCGCCGTTTAAAGAGGTACGTGAGCTGGGTTTAGAACGTCGTGAGACAGTTCGGTCCCTATCTGCCGTGGGTGTAGGATACTTGAGAGGAGTTGCCCCTAGTACGAGAGGACCGGGGTGAACGATCCACTGGTGGACCAGTTGTCATGCCAATGGCAGTGCTGGGTAGCTATGATCGGAAAGGATAACCGCTGAAGGCATCTAAGCGGGAAGCCCCCCTCAAAACAAGGTATCCCTGAGAACCGTAGTAGACCACTACGTCGATAGGCCGGAGATGTAAGTGCAGTAATGCGCTCAGTTGACCGGTACTAATTGTTCGATAGGCTTGATTTGATCCAGTGATGGATTGGTTTAAAGCGTACATCGCAGGTGTACTTGACTAGGATGACTGATGTTCGGAACCCATCAATCAGGTTCCGGCGTTTCTTTCTCGGTTTGGTGGTCATTGCGCGAGCAAAACACCCGATACCTTTCCGAACTCGGCCGTTAAGTGCCGTTGCGCCGATGGTACTGCGTCCTAAGGCGTGGGAGAGTAGGTCACTGCCAAACCTAGTAAGAAACGTTATTCTCTCTGTCCGATTGTCTATCTAGAATCTGTAGACTTGGTTGAGCCATTTTATTTGTGTTGATTATAGGCCTCTCCAAGGCGACTGTCATATAGTTTCGAATTGTCGTGCTGGCGCTTGGCCTAGTAAACTTGGAACCGTCTGGCTACAAAACGTCGGTAGCGTGTGATCACCCTCTGACAATACCACTGCCCTGGTATACGCGGATTGGGAATGGCGAAGTGGATCCGTTTCGGGGTCTGGGCGTGCGGCTGTCGCCGCATCGGTAATACAGAAGCAGTCGGCGTTCGAGTGTAGACCATTTGGGAGCGCACCGATTTCGGAACTCATCCGCCGCAACTTCTACGGCCGGCGTAAGGGGCATGCTTTAAGGCCCGCGCAGCAGCGGCGGATGGAGGCAGGCCTCGAGCGGTTGTCGCCGGGGTCTGTTTCGCTGGAGCAGAACCCGGAGCGGCGCCATCTCGACGCTGCGGATGTGGGTGGCGGCGCGCCATTGTGGCTCGAGATCGGGTTCGGAGGTGGCGAGCATCTGGTAGGACAGGCGCTTGCTCATCCAGCGGTCCACGTGATTGGCGCCGAGCCCTACATCAACGGCGTGGCGATGCTGCTGGCAAAGATAGAGGCCGCCGGCGTGACGAACCTGTCGATCCATCCCGGAGACGCGCGGGACCTCATGGACGTCCTGCCCGATGCCTGTATCAGCCGTGCGTTTCTGCTCTACCCCGATCCCTGGCCCAAGGTCCGGCACCACCGCCGTCGCTTCGTCACGCCCGAGCATCTGCTGCCTTTGGCGCGCATCATGGCGCCCGGCGCGCATTTGCGTGTCGCCTCGGACATTCCCGATTACATGCGGCAAGCCAGGGGAGAAGTCCCGCGGGCGGGGTTTTCCACGGTCTCGGACACGGATCTGGCCTGGCCCGGCTGGCAATCTACCCGTTATGAGGCCAAGGCGCTGCGCGAGGGCCGCGCGCCCCATTACCTGACGTTCGTGAGGGCGGAGGGGGCGGAGCCTCCGGCGGGAGTATTTTCGACAGGATGAATGGGGGTCCGCGGCCCGTGTCCGGGTTGGCGGTGCCGGCGACGTCGGCGGACGGTTGTAAGGCGGGTCCGTGGCACGATAACACCGTGGTTGCGGGCCGCGACCGGGCCGGGTCTGGGATGGTGTGCGGTATGGCGGGACATGGCGAGGCGCGGCCGATGACGGCCCGGGCGGGCGGTCCGCTGCGGGGCGAGGCCCGCGTGCCCGGCGACAAGTCGATCAGCCACCGTGCGTTGATATTCGGCGCGCTGGCGGTGGGCGAGACGCGGGTGTCGGGACTGCTCGAGGGGCAGGACGTGCTCGACACCGGACGGGCCATGGCGGCACTGGGCGCCGAGGTGGCCGATCACGGCGGTGGCGACTGGTCCGTGCATGGCGTGGGCGTCGGCGGGCTGAGCGAGCCGGGCGGCGTCATCGACTGCGGCAATTCGGGGACCGGCGTGCGCCTGCTCATGGGGGCGGTGGCGACACATGACATGGCCGTCACCTTCACCGGCGACGCGTCGCTGAACGGCCGCCCCATGGGCCGGGTGACCGAGCCGCTGTCGCAGTTCGGCGCGCGATCCCATGGCCGGTCGGGCGGGCGGCTGCCGCTGACGCTGGTGGGTGCCGCCGATCCGGTACCGGTGCGATATGCCGTGCCGGTACCCTCGGCTCAGGTGAAATCGGCGGTCCTGCTGGCGGGGCTGAACGCGCCGGGCGAGACGGTGGTGATCGAGAAGGTCGCAACGCGCGACCATTCCGAGCGGATGCTGGCGGGTTTCGGTGCCGCCGTATCGGTCGAGGACGCGCCCGAGGGCCGCATCATTACTCTCACGGGCTACCCGGAGCTGCGCCCGCAGACCATCGCGGTACCGCGCGACCCGTCCTCGGCCGCGTTCCCGGTCTGCGCGGCGCTGATCGTGCCCGGGTCGGACGTGCTTGTCCCGGGCATCGGGCTGAATCCGACGCGGGCCGGGCTCTTCGAGACGCTGCGCGACATGGGCGCCGACCTGACCTACGAGGACCCGCGCGAGGAGGGGGGAGAGCCGGTGGCCGACCTGCGCGCGCGGTTCTCGCCCGACATGCGCGGCATCGACGTACCGCCGCAGCGTGCGGCGAGCATGATCGACGAATACCCGATCCTGTCCGTCGTCGCGTCCTTCGCCACCGGCCGTACCGACATGCGCGAGGTGGCCGAGCTGCGCGTGAAGGAGAGCGACCGCATCGACGCCATGGCCCACGGGCTGCGCGCCTGCGGCGTGACGGTAGATGAGGGTCCGGACTGGTGGGCGGTCGAGGGGCGCGGCGCGGTTGGGGTGGATGGCGGCGCCACGGTGGCCGCGCGGCTGGACCATCGCATCGCCATGGCGTTCCTGTGCCTCGGGATGGCGGCGCGACGCCCGGTCACGGTGGACGATGCCGGCCCCATAGTCACGTCCTTTCCGATCTTCGTCGACCTGATGGGAGGGCTTGGGGCGACGCTGACGCGCGACAACCGAGCGGTCGGATGACCGCGCCGGGTACGGGGTGCCGGGGACGGGCGGGTCTCCGGCGCCGGACATGCTATATAAGGTCGATCGCAGCCGCCGGGCGGCCAGCGGGAGGGGCGGCATGACGCAAGGCGGTCTGGCGGCGACGGGCGGGTGCCTGTGCTCCGAGGTGTCCTACCGCGTGACAGGTCAGCTGAGGCCGGTCGTCGCCTGCCACTGCACCCTGTGCCGCCGGGCCAGCGGCCATCATGTCGCCGCCACGTCCGCCCCGCGCGACGCGGTCGAGGTGGAGGGCGACGTGACGTGGTTCGAATCCTCGCCCGGCGTGCGGCGGGGTTTTTGCGGCATCTGCGGCAGCAACCTCTTCTGGGACGGCGGCGGCGCCAATCTGTCGATCGGCGCGGGCACGCTGGACGACACGTCGGGGCTGGAGATGCGGGCGCACATCTGGTGCGGCGCCAAGGGCGCGTACTACGCCATCGCCGACGGGTTGCCGCAGTTCGATGAGGGGGACACATGACGCCGCCGCGCCGCTTCACCGTCGCCATCGACGGACCGGCCGCGGCGGGCAAGGGCACCGTGTCGCGCGCCGTGGCGGCCGAACTGGGGCTGGCGCATCTGGACACCGGATTGCTCTACCGCGCGACGGCCCGCCGGACGATGGAGGGAGGGGATCCCGTCGAAGCCGCCCGCGCACTGACACCCGGCGATCTCGACGCGCCGGACCTGCGCACCGCCGAGGTGGCGCGCATGGCGTCCCAGATCGCGGCGATCCCTCTGGTCCGCGCGGCACTGCTGGAGTTCCAGCGCGGGTTTGCCCGCCGTCCGGGTGGCGCGGTCCTCGACGGTCGCGACATCGGCACGGTGGTCTGCCCCGAGGCGGACGTGAAGCTCTACGTCACCGCCGCCGATACCGTGCGCGCGACGCGTCGCCATGCCGAACTGGCGTCGACGGGCGTGAGCGCCGAGACGGTGCTGGCGCAGGTCCGCGACCGCGACGCCCGCGACGCCGGCCGCAAGGACGCGCCGATGCGTGCCGCCGAGGGAGCCACGGTGATCGACACTAGCGACATGGACATCGACACCGCCGTGGCCGCCGCACTGGCCGTCGTCCGGGCCGCGTGGGCGGGCTGACCCCGGCGGCGGCCTTGCCAACGGGCGCCCCATGTCTTAATGGAACACCGTCGAAGGGGCGGAACAGCTTCGGGCATCGCGGGCAGGGTCGGTTTTGGTACCGGCCCTTTTTCGCATCCGCCCCCCGCGTGACCAATTCATCAGACCGGCGGAGACAACCGCGCGGCCAGCAACAGCACCAAAGGACACACACCGCCACATGAGCGCCAATGCATCCATGGAGGAATTCGAAGCCCTCCTGAACGAAAGCTTCGATATCGACACGCCGGACGAGGGTTCGGTGGTCAAGGGCCGGGTCATCGCCGTCGAGGCGGGGCAGGCCATCATCGACGTCGGCTACAAGATGGAAGGCCGCGTCGACCTCAAGGAATTCGCCGAACCCGGCCAGGCCCCCGAGATCGAGGTGGGCGACACGGTCGAGGTGTTCCTGCGGCAGGTCGAGAACAGCCGCGGCGAAGCCGTGATCTCCCGCGAGATGGCCCGCCGCGAAGAGGCGTGGGACCGTCTGGAAAAGGCCTATGCCGATGAGAACCGCGTCGAGGGCGCGATCTTCGGCCGGGTGAAAGGTGGATTTACCGTCGATCTGGGCGGCGCCGTGGCGTTCCTGCCCGGCTCCCAGGTGGACGTGCGCCCGGTGCGCGACGCGGGCCCCCTCATGGGCCTCAAGCAGCCGTTCCAGATCCTCAAGATGGATCGTCGCCGCGGCAACATCGTCGTGTCGCGCCGTGCCATCCTGGAAGAAAGCCGCGCCGAGCAGCGTGCCGAGGTCATCGCCAACCTGACCGAGGGCCAGGCGGTCGACGGCGTGGTGAAGAACATCACCGAATATGGTGCCTTCGTGGATCTGGGCGGCGTCGACGGACTGCTGCACGTGACCGACATGGCGTGGCGCCGGGTCAACCACCCCAGCGAGATCGTCACCATCGGCGAGACGATCAAGGTGCAGGTCATCAAGATCAACAAGGAGACGCACCGCATCTCCCTGGGGATGAAGCAGCTTCAGGAAGACCCGTGGGACGCGGTCGAGGCGAAGTTCCCTCTCGACAGCAATCACAAGGGCCGCGTGACCAACATCACCGACTACGGCGCCTTCGTGGAGCTGGAGCCGGGGGTCGAAGGCCTGGTCCACGTATCCGAGATGAGCTGGACCAAGAAGAACGTCCATCCGGGCAAGATCGTTTCGACGTCGCAAGAGGTCGAGGTGATGGTGCTGGAGATCGACACGCAAAAACGCCGTGTGTCGCTGGGCCTCAAGCAGACCATGCGCAACCCGTGGGAGGTCTTCGCCGAGACCCATCCCGAGGGCACGCCCGTCGAGGGCGAGGTCAAGAACATCACCGAGTTCGGGCTCTTCGTGGGTCTCGATGGCGACATCGACGGCATGGTCCACCTCAGCGACATCAGCTGGGACCAGCGCGGCGAGGAGGCCATCGCCTCCTACCAGAAGGGCGACACGGTCAACGCGGTCGTCACCGAGGTCGACGTCGAGAAGGAGCGCATCAGCCTCAGCATCAAGGCGCTGGACGACAGCTTCTCGGGTGCGACGGACGGCGTGAAGCGCGGGTCGATCATCACCGTGGCGGTGACGTCGATCGAGGACGGCGGGGTCGAGGTGGAATACGAAGGCGCCAAGTCCTTCATCCGCCGCTCGGACCTCAGCCGCGACCGGGCCGAGCAGCGTCCCGAGCGCTTCGGCGTGGGCGACAAGGTCGACGTGCGCGTCACCAACGTCGACCAGAAGACCCGCCGTCTGGGCCTGTCCATCAAGGCGCGCGAGATCGCCGAGGAGAAGGAGGCCGTCGAACAGTACGGCAGTTCCGCTTCTGGCGCATCGCTGGGCGACATCCTGGGCGCCGCGCTGAAGGGCGAGGACAACTAGGCCACAAGGCTCCGCGTTCTGACAGACGATGCCCTGCGCCTCCGACGGCGCGGGGCATTTTCGTTTGAGATCGGCGCCGGCGGGGCTGTTCCGAATCGCACAGATATGGTTAATTTTTCATGAGGTGGTATCGCAGTGCCGCAACGGACATGGGATGGACATGGGCGATTTGGAAGCCGCGGCAGGTCTTGTGCCTGTTTACTCGGACGCATCTCGTGTCTCTTGCGGCGCGCGTCACAGCGGACCGCGAGCTACATTTTGCGGTTTACCGATGCATGGTTCCGGGGCGTCCGCATCTTCACTGACACCTTGCCGGGCTTCGGGCGGACATTCCCCTCGTTTGCTCTAGATTTAATCCGTTGCGGCGTTCCAACCGGCTTGCGGTTCGTCCTATAGTAGATCGGCAGGTGGCCAGGTCGGCCGCTGGCCCGCGATGGAGGATGCGGATGATCCGGTCTGAATTGATCCAGAAGGTCGCGGACGACAATCCGCATCTTTACCAGCGGGACGTCGAGAGGATCGTGAATACCATATTCGAGCAGATCATCGGCGCCCTCTCGCGCGGCGACCGGGTCGAGTTGCGCGGCTTCGGCGCATTTTCGGTCAAGAAGCGGGACGCGCGGCAGGGCCGCAACCCGCGCACCGGGGAATCCGTTCGCGTCGACGAAAAGCATGTGCCATTCTTCAAGACCGGGAAGCTCTTGCGCGACCGGTTGAACGAGGATCAGACCTGACATGCGCTACCTCCGCTATGCCTTCCTGCTGATCGTGGCGATCTGCCTGATCGTCGTGGCGATCGCCAACCGCGGCCCCGTTACGCTGCGGGTCCTGCCCGAAAGCATGGCGGGCTTTCTGGGCTGGTCGTGGTCCGTAACGCTGCCGCTGTTCCTGGTGGTCTTTGCCGGGCTTCTGCTGGGGCTGGTGATCGGCTTCGTCTGGGAATGGCTGCGCGAGCACAAGTTCCGGGCCGAGGCGCGGTCGCAGCGACGCCAGAAGGAATCGCTTCAGCAAGAGGTCCGCGCCGTCAAGGCCGAACGCCGCGGACGCGGCGACGACGTTCTTGCGTTGCTCGAGGACGGCTCGGCGCCGCACTGATGCGGCGCGACACGGGCGCGGTGCGTCTCAAGTTCTGCGGGCTGACCGATTCGGCCGACGTCCCCGCGGCGATCCTGGCCGGCGCGTCCTATGTCGGCTTCGTGCATCACCCTGCGTCATCGCGGCATCTGGCGGTATGCGATATGGCGCATCTGGCAGGTGCCGTTCCGGCCGGGATCTGCAAGGTCCTGCTGACCGTGGACGCCGACGACGCGCGCCTCGACGGCATCGTCGGGGCCGTGCCGCTGGACATGCTGCAGCTTCACGGGGCCGAGACCGTCGAACGCGTGGACGAGGTGCGGGCGCGCTACGGACTGCCGGTGATGAAGGCCATAGGGATCGGGGACGAGGGCGATCTTGCCGCCATCGGCGAATATGGCCGCGTCGCGGATCAACTGCTGGTCGATACGCGGCCGCCGCCCGGCGCCGCCGTCCCGGGCGGGACCGGGCTGCGGTTCGACTGGCGGCTCATCGCCGGGCGGCGTTGGCCGGTACCCTGGATGCTGGCCGGCGGGCTGACAGCCGAAAATGTCGCCGAGGCCGTCCGCGTCACCGGCGCGGCGCAGGTCGATGTCTCGTCGGGCATTGAATCCGTGCCGGGCCGCAAGGACCCTGCTGCCATGCGCGCCTTCGCGGACGCCGTGGCCTGAACGGGGGCCGTGCAGCCCGCGCCGCGATTAACGTTAACCTCGTGTAAAGACGTCGCGGTCTAGGGTGCTCGTGGTTAATCCGGGATCTCATGACATGAAGAACATCTCTCTGGGCGCATGTGTCGCAATGGCGGCTGGCATCGCCGCTACCGCGCTTCACGCCGTCACCATCGTCTCGTATCCGATAGAGGGGCGGCCGTCGGCCAGTCCGGCCTTCACGGCGCCGGGCGTAACGGCGACCGACCTGACGCAGGGCGGCGGGCTGACGCGCACATCGGAAGATTTCGTGTTCGCGGGCTGGACGTTCGGCGGGAGTGCCGCCAGGGCCCGGACGAACGGTGATTACCTGACGTTCGGGTTCACGGCCTCCGGCATGTTCGACCTTGGTGCCCTCAGCTTCAGGACCGTCAGCTCACAGCAGGGTCCGCGCAACTTCGCCCTCGACATCGACGTGGACGGAACGGGTTTCCAGCTGGTGAAGGCGTTCCGCGTCGATCCCATCGAGACGCCCGTGACCATCGATCTGTCGGCTTTCACCGGTGTCGGCTCGGCCAGCTTCCAGCTGCTCGGGTGGAGCGCGCCCAGCGGCTTCGGATCCGGCGGGTTGAAGGGCCGGAGCGGCGATCTGGCCTTCGAACTGACCGGTGCGGTCGTGGCGCCGCCACCGCCACCGCCGCCGCCGCCGGGTCCGTCCGTCGTTCCGCTGCCCGCCGGCCTGCCGCTGCTGGGCATGGCGCTGCTGTCACTCGCGGCGCTGCGGCGCAGGTCGGCCATCCGTTAGGGCCCGGGTGAGAGGCGGGGTGTCCGCCTCTTGTAGAACGGGCCGCGATCGGGGCAGAACGTGTCTGTCCCGGTAGCGGAGCGGACCATGCCCGACGATCTCTTCAACAGCTTCATGAACGGCCCGGACGAGACGGGCCGCTTCGGCCAGTTCGGCGGCCGTTTCGTGAGCGAGACGCTGATGCCGCTGATCCTGCGGCTGGAGGACGAGTACGAGCGGGCCAAGACCGACGCGTCGTTCTGGGCGGAGATGCGGCACCTGTGGACGCATTACGTCGGCCGCCCGTCGCCGATGTACCGTGCCGACCGCCTGACCGACCATCTGGGCGGTGCGACGATCTACCTCAAGCGCGACGAACTGAACCACACCGGCGCGCACAAGATCAACAATGTGCTGGGCCAGATCCTGCTCGCCCGCCGTATGGGCAAGGAGCGCATCATCGCCGAGACGGGCGCGGGCCAGCACGGCGTCGCCACCGCCACGGTCTGCGCCAAGTTCGGGCTGAAATGCGTCGTCTACATGGGCGCCACCGATGTCGAGCGGCAGTCGCCCAATGTCTTTCGGATGAAGCTTCTGGGCGCCGAGGTGATCCCCGTCACCTCCGGGCGCGGCACGCTGAAGGACGCGATGAACGACGCGCTGCGCGACTGGGTGACCAACGTGCGCGACACGTTCTACTGCATCGGCACCGTCGCCGGGCCGCACCCCTATCCCGCGATGGTCCGCGACTTCCAGTCGATCATCGGGCGGGAGGCGAAGGCCCAGCTGCAGGAGCTCGAGGGGCGGCTGCCCGACACGATCGTCGCGGCCATCGGCGGCGGGTCGAACGCGATGGGCCTCTTCCATCCGTTCCTCGACGACACCGACGTCGCCATCATCGGGGTGGAGGCCGGCGGCCACGGCGTGAACGCGAAGATGGAGCATTGCGCGTCGCTCAGCGGCGGGCGTCCCGGCGTGCTGCACGGCAACAAGACGTACCTGCTCCAGGACGATGACGGGCAGATCCTCGAGGGGCACTCGATCTCGGCCGGGCTCGACTATCCGGGCATCGGACCCGAGCACGCCTGGCTGCACGACATCGGCCGCGCGCAATACGTGTCGATCACCGATGCCGAGGCGCTGGAGGCGTTCCAGCTCTGCTGCGCGATGGAGGGGATCATCCCCGCGCTGGAGCCCAGCCACGCCCTGGCCCATGTGATGAAGATCGCGCCGGACCTGCCGCGCGACCACATCATCTGCATGAACATGTGCGGTCGGGGCGACAAGGATATCTTCACCGTCGCCCGCGCCCTCGACGCCGCCATCGACGCCGGCGCCTGACCGGAACGCTCCGGCGCGGGTTTTCCCTTGCGACACCGCGGCAATGCTGATGGTGTGATTTGGCGTTTCCGCCAGACCGGTGCCGGCGCCTCGCTGTGGGGCACCCCAAGACCGGCGGCGCGCGGAGCCGCGCACCCCCGTCCCGCCGGGACGGACATCCGGGAGGAGAACGACATGAAGAGAAGAACAATGTTGCTGGCCGCCACCGCGACGGCGATGATCGCGGGCGGCGCGTGGGCGCAGGACACGCCCACGATGGGCGTCGTCGTCAAGATCGGCGGAATTCCGTGGTTCAACGCCATGGAGATGGGCATCGAGGAGAAGGGTGCGGAGCTGGGCGTCGACGCCACGATGATCGGTCCGACCAGCGCCGATCCGGCCCTTCAGGTGCGCGCCATCGAGGATCTGATCGCCAAGGGCGTCGATGTGATCGGCGTCGTTCCCAACGACGAGGCCGCGCTGGAGCCGGTGTTGCAGAAGGCGCGCGACGCCGGCATCAAGGTCATCAGCCACGAGGGGCCGGGGCTGGAGAACGTCGACTGGAACTTCGAGATGGCCAGCGCCACCGGCTTCGGCGAGGCGCATGCCAAGCTTCTGGCCGAGAAGATGGGCGGGACCGGCGAGTACGCCGTCTTCGTGGGCTCGCTGACCGTACCGCTGCACAATGCCTGGGCGGACGCGGCCAACGCATATATTGCCGAGAACCACCCCGACATGACCCTCATCGGCGAACGCTACGGCGTGGCCGAGGACGTGGACGCCAGCCGCACCACCGCGCTGGACCTGCTGGCCGCGAACCCCGACCTCACGGGCTTCCTGGCCTTCGGCAGCCAGGGCCCCATCGGCGCCGGCCGTGCCGTGGAGGAGCGCCGCCGCACCGGCGAGGTGTTCGTCCTGGGGCCGTTCTCGCCGGGTCAGGGGCGCGACCTGATCAAGGATGACGCGATCTCGGGCGGCTTCATGTGGAACCCGGCCGAGGCGGGGCGTGTGTTCGTCAGCCTGGGCAAGATGCTTGTCGATGGCGAGGAGATCACCGAGGGGACGGAGATCGAAGGCCTGGGCGCCGTCAGCCCCGATGTCGAAGGTCATGACATCATCACCGACAATCTGGTGACGATCAACGCCGACACGGTCGACGAACTGGCCGACATGGGCCTGTGAGACCGCGCCGGGCCGTCCCCCACCGGGGCGGCCCGGACCGGACGACTGCATGACCCCTGACGAACCCGACCACGCCATCCGTCTGTCCTCCGTCTCGAAACGGTTCGGCGGGGTGCAGGCGCTCGACTGCGTCGACTTCGAGGTGGCGCCGGGCGAGGTGCACTGCCTCGCGGGCGAGAACGGCTGCGGCAAGAGTACGATCATCAAGATCGTGACGGGGGTCTACACGCCCGATCCCGGCGCCACGCTCAGCTATTTCGGCGAGGTGCTGGAGGATGTGACCCCGCACGACGCGCGGGCGCGGGGCATCGCGGTGATCTGGCAGGACCTCGCGCTCTTCCCCGAGATGACGGTGGCCGAGAACATCGCCTTCGAGACGATGCTGGGCGACCGTCCGCGCCGGGTGCGCCACGGGGACGTGCACCGTGCCGCCGTCGCGGCGCTGGCGCGGCTGGACGTGACGCTGGATCTGGACGCGCGGCTGAACACCCTGCCCATAGCGGGGCGCCAGGTGGTCGCCATCGCCCGCGCGCTGGTGTCTGACGCGCGGCTGATCTTCATGGACGAACCCACCGCGTCGCTGACCCAGTCCGAGACGGACGCGCTGCTGGACGTGGTGCGCACCTTGTCGGCGCGCGGCGTCGCGGTCGTCTTCGTCAGCCACCGGCTGGCCGAGGTGCTGGAGATCGCCGCGCGCGTCACCGTGCTGCGCGACGGCAGGCTGGTCGGCGTCTATCCCACCCGCGGCATGACCCAGGCCCGCCTGGGCGAACTGATGACCGGCCGGACCGTCGAGACGGGGGTCAGCGCGCGCGACATGTCGGCCGCCCCCGCGGTGCTGGAGGTGCGCGGCCTGACGCGGCGCGGCGACTATGCCGACATCGACCTGACGATCCGCGCGGGCGAGGTGGTGGGCCTCACCGGTCTGATCGGTGCGGGGCGGACCGAACTGGCGCACAGCCTCTTCGGCATGACCCGCCCCGACGCGGGCGAGATACGTCTGAACGGCCGCCCCCTCACGATGGCCTCGAACCGCGACGCGATCCGGGCGGGCATCGCCTATGTGTCCGAGGACCGCCTGTCGCTGGGTCTGATCCAGCCGCAGAGCATCGCCGACAACACCGTGCTGCCCGTCCTGCGCCGGATCACCGGACCCGGTGGCCTGCTGTCGCGCCCGGCCAAGCGCGATCTGGTGGGCGGCTGGGTGGACCGCCTGAAGGTCAGGATCGGCCGGCCCGAGGACGCGGTCTCGACCCTGTCGGGCGGCAACCAGCAGCGCATCGTGCTGGCCAAGTGGCTGGCAACCGAACCGCGCCTGCTGATCCTCGATTGCCCGACCGTAGGCGTCGATGTCGGCGCGCGTGCGGGCATCTTCCGCATCGTGCGCGATCTGGCCGAGAAGGGGCTGGCGATCCTGCTGATTTCCGACGAGGCGGGCGAGGTGCTGGGCAATGCCGACCGCGTCCTGCACATGGCTGCCGGGCGCATCGTGGGCGCGCACGATCCGCGCGCGACCGACGTGGAAAAGCTGGAGGCCGCCATCCATGCCTGAGGCCGGCGCCGATGCGTAGCTTCCTGCGCGCCTATCCGACCGAGGCCAAGCTGCTGGCCGTTCTGATCCTGCTCTGCGCGGCACTGTCGGTGGCCTCTCCCAGCTTCGCCACGCTCGTCAACGCGACGTCGCTGCTCAACAACAACGCGGTCAACGTCATCTGGGCGACGGGTCTGGTCGTCGTGCTGATCGCCGGCGGCATCGACATCTCCTTCGCCGTGGCGGCGTCGGTCGTGCAATATGTCGCCGTCTTCGTCTTCGGCTGGATCGGCGGCGGCAACTGGGCCATCGGCTTCGTCGTCGCGGGGGCACTGGGCACGGCGCTGGGCCTGATCAACGCCTTCCTGATCCACCAATTCCGTATCATCTCGATCGTCGTGACGATCGCGACCTTCAACGCATTTTTCGGCCTTCTGATGTTCTTCTCGTCGGGGCGGTTCCTCTACAACCTGCCGTCCTGGTGGTCGGGCCGGCTGATCGTGTGGGAGTACGAGACGGCGTCGGGCACCTGGGCCGAACTGCGGCTGCCCGTGCTTGTCATGCTGGCCGCGATGGCGGCGACCTGGCTGCTGATCCGCCACACGACGACGGGCCGGCAGCTTTACGCCTTCGGCGACAACCCCGAGGGCGCGCGGCGGGCGGGCGTGAACATCGCGCTGATGCAGGCGGTCGCCTTCGGCTGGATGGGCCTCATGGCGGGCATCGGCGGGCTGATGCAGGCGCATATCACGCGCGAGGTGGTGCCCAATGCCCTATACGGGCGCGAACTGGAGGTGCTGGCGGCCGTGGTGCTGGGCGGCGCGCGGCTGGGCGGCGGGCGCGGATCGGTGCTGGGGTGCTTTCTGGGCGTGGCGCTGGTGGCGGTGACGCAGAACGGGCTGAACCTGCTGGGCGTGTCTCCTTATGCGTTCCAGATGGTCATCGGGCTGGTCATCCTCGTCGCGATCTCGACATCGAACCTCGACATCTCTCGGATCTTCCAGCCCGGGCGGCGGGCGCTGTGAGCCGCTTGCGCGCCGCATTTGGGGACGAGGTGCTGGGTCTGGCGGCCGCGCTGGCAGTAGTCATGGTGATCTTCGGCGTGCTGACCCCCCGATTTCTGTCGGCGGCCAACTTCGGCTCGGTCGCGTTCCAGTTGCCCGAGCTGGGATTGCTGACCCTTGCGATGCTGGTGCCGATCATCTCGGGCGGGCTGAACCTGGCCATCGTCTATACCGCCAACATCGCCGGGCTGACGCTGGCGGGAATCCTGATGGCCTTCGGCGGCGTCGATGCGGGCGCGATGCCGATGCTGCTGGGGGTCGCCGCCGCGCTGGCGGCGGGCGCCGCCGCAGGCGCGGCGATGGGCCTTGTCATCGCGGGCACCGGCGCGCACCCGATCCTGGTGTCGCTGGCCATGTCGATTTTCCTGCGCGGCCTGGGCGAGTTCCTGACGCGGGGCGGCGACATATCGGGCTTCCCCGCCTATCTGCGGCCGCTGGGGCACGGCCTGATCGCCGGCGTGCCGGTTCCGCTGATCCTCTTCGGCGTCGCCGCATGGGTCTGGCACGTGATGCTGACGCGCACGCGACACGGATTCGCGGCCACCATGATCGGCTCCAACATCCGCGCCGCGGCCTATTCCGGCATCCACACGCGCCGGACGCTGGTGGTGATCTACACCCTGTCGGGCCTCATGTGCGCTGTCGCCGGCATTCTGATGCTGGCGCGGTTCAACTCGGTCCGCGTCGGTCATGGCGAGGCGCTGCTGCTGGTGACGGTGCTGGCGTGCTTTCTGGGCGGGGTCGATCCCTTCGGCGGGTTCGGGCGCGTCTGGCCGGTGGTGATCGCAGTGGTGTTGCTGCAGGTGCTGTCGTCGGGGCTGAACCTGCTGGGCGCGAACCAGCATCTCTCGACCGCCGTGTGGGGGCTGTTCCTGATCGGCGTGATGGTGCTCCGCTGGGGCGCCGAGAAATGGCGACAACGACGAAGGGGCTGACAATGCGGGGATTTGGCGTCCACACCAGCATGTGGACCATGAACTGGGACCGCGAAGGGGCGGAACGCACGGTGCCCGCGGCGGCAGCCTACGGCATGGATTTCATCGAGATCGCGCTGCTGAACGCGCCCGCCGTCGATGCGGACCACACCCGTGCCCTGCTGGAGAAGCACGGGATGCGGGCCGTCTGCTCGCTGGGCCTGCCGGAACCGGCCTGGGCCTCGGTCGACCCGGACGCCGCGGTGGCGCATCTGAAGGTCGCCATCGAGGTCGCGGCGCGGATGGGGGCCGAGGCGCTCAGCGGCGTCACCTACGGCGGCATCGGCCAGCGCACCGGCGTGCCACCCACGCTGGGCGAATACGACAACGTCGCGCGGGCGCTGGGGGCCGCGGCCAAGCTTGCCAAGGACGCCGGTATCGCTCTGGGGATCGAGCCGGTGAACCGCTACGAGAACCACCTGATCAACACCGGCTGGCAGGCCCGCGACATGGTCGAGAAGGTCGGCGCCGAGATCTTCATCCACCTCGACACCTACCACATGAACATCGAGGAGAAGGGCGCCGGCAACGGTATCCTCGATGCGCGCGATCACCTGCGCTACATCCACCTGTCCGAATCCGACCGCGGCACGCCCGGCCATGGCACCTGCGACTGGGACGAGGTGCACGCCACACTGGCCGCCATCGGGTTCAAGGGCGGGCTGGCGATGGAGAGCTTCATCAACATGCCGCCCGAGGTGGGATACGGCCTCGCCGTCTGGCGACCCGTGGCGGAGAACTTCGAGGAGGTGATGGACAACGGCCTGCCCTTCCTGCGCGGCAAGGCGCGGCAGTACGGGCTTATCTGAGGTGAAGAGCGGCGCATCACCGTGGCGCGCGACGTGACCGCGGCGCGTGACGCAGCGAAGGGCGCCGCGCGTGTCGCGGTTCTGGATTGCGGCAAGACCAACCTCAAGCTCAGCGCCTGCACGCCGGGCGGCGCGGTGATCGAGACGCTGTCGATCCCGAACCGCGTCCTGCCCGGCCCGCCCTGGCGCCACCACGACCTGCCGGGCCAGACCGGCTGGCTGGCGGGGGCCCTACGCGACCTCTGCGCGCGTCACCCGCTGGAGCGGATCACTTTCGCCGGGCATGGCGTGGGTGGCGTGGTCACGGGGAGCGACCCGGATCCGGGCGACGGCACTGCGGTGCCGATGATCGACTACGAGCAGGAGCCGCCCGGGGGGCTCAACGCCGCTTACGTCCCTCAATCCGGCGGGTTCCTGGACCGCGGCAGCGCCGTCATGGCGGCGACCACCCACACCGCGCGGCAGGTGCTCTGGGCCGAAACCCATGCGCCCGAGGCCTTCGCGACGGCCCGCTGGATCCTCGGGATCCCGCAGTACTGGGCGTGGCGGCTGTCGGGCGTGGCCGCATCCGAGGTCACGCATCTGGCCGCGCAGTCGCACCTGTGGAACACCGCCGAGCGTCGCTGGTCGCCCATCGTGGCGGCGCGTGGATGGACACGGCTGATGCCGCCCTTCCGCCACGCCGCCGACGATCTGGGGCCGATCCGCCCCGCCTTCGCCGCACGTCACGGCCTGCCGCCGCTGCGCGTCCACACCGGCCTGCACGACAGCAGCGCCAACTTCCACCGCTACCGCGCCGGTGCCGAGGCATCCTTCGTGCTGGTGTCGACCGGCACCTGGGTCGTCGGGCTGGCCGACGGCATCGACCCCGCGCGGCGGAGCGAGGCCCGGGGCATGACGCTGAACGCCGACGTCGGAGGCGCGCCGGTGGCGGGCGCCCTGGTCATGGGCGGGCGCGAATATGCCGCCGTCGCGGGATCGCAGCCCGAGGGGGCCACCGCCGATCCCGCCGTCGTCGCCGCCCTCGTCGCGCGTGGCACGATGGCGCTGCCCGCCTTCGGCGGTGGCGACGGCCAGTTCCCGGGCAGCGGCGGGCGGGGCCGCATCGCCGGGCCGCCGCCCGCGGATGCGTCCGAGCGCCTGGCGCTGGCGGTGCTCTACGTGGCGCTCCTCACCCTCGCCTGTGCCGATGCGCTGGACGCGCGCCGGCCGCTTGTCCTCGACGGGAGCTTCGTGCGCGATCCGGTCTATTCCGCGCTGGTCGCCGCCATCCGTGCACCCGCCGCCGTCCTGACCGGCGGCGACGGCGACGGGGTCGCGGCCGGCGCCGCAACGCTTGCCGCAGGGACATCCCCCGCCGCGAAGACCCATCCGGTGACGCCGCTGGGTATTCCCGGAATAGTTGTATACGCCAGACGCTGGATGGAAGCAGCGGAAGGAAGCGCGCGATGACGGACGACATGCAGGTCAGGACCGAAATGGTGGACATCTGCCGCCGGATGAACGCGACAGGCATCAACCAGGGCACGTCCGGCAACCTGTCCGTCCGGCACGCGGGCGGCTTCCTGATCACCCCGTCGTCGCGCCCCTACGAGACGATGGAGCCGGACGACCTGGTCCAGATGCACTGGGACGCGACCTATGACGGGCTGCGCCCCTCGTCGGAATGGCGCTTCCACCGCGACATCCTGCGCGCGCGGGACGACATCGACGTGGTGCTGCACTGCCATTCGATCTACGCCACGACGCTGGCCTGCCATCACCGCGCCATCCCCGCCTTCCACTACATGACCGGCGTCGCGGGCGGCACCGACATCCGCTGCGCCGCCTATGCCACCTTCGGCACGGCCGAACTGTCGGCCGCGGCCCTGACGGCAATCGAGGGCCGGCGCGCCTGCCTGTTGGGTCAGCACGGCCAGATCAGCCTGGGCAAGTCGCTGGAAGCCGCCCTGTGGCTGGCCATCGAGGTGGAGACGCTGTCGCGGATCTACGTGCAGGCGCTGACATTGGGCGAACCGCCGGTCCTGCCCGATGACGAGATGGCCCGCGTGATCGACCGGATGGAGCGGATGGGCTACGGCCGGTCACCCGATGCCGACGAGGACGAGGACACCGCCCGCCCCAGATCGTCGACCCACTGAACCGGCATCGGTGCGTCAGGGCAGGGCCGCCCCTGCGCGTCTGCCGTTTCGCCCCCGGCCGCATCGTCCTAGATACCACCCGAGGCAGCCGATCAGGACACATATGACCGACATCGTCACCGTCGACCGTCTGGACAAGACCTTTGAGGGCGGGTTCCAGGCGCTGAAGTCCGTCTCTCTCTCCATCCGCGAGGGCGAGGTGCTGGCACTGCTCGGCCCGAACGGCGCAGGCAAGACGACGCTGATCTCGGCCATCTGCGGCATCACCAGCCCGACCGGCGGAACGGTCACGGTGGGCGGTCACGACGTGATCGACGACTACCGGGCGGCGCGCAACCTGATCGGGCTGGTCCCGCAGGAGATCACGCTGGAGCCCTTCGAGAAGGTCATCAACACCGTCCGCTTTTCGCGCGGGCTTTTCGGCAAGCCGAAGGACGAGGCGCATCTGGAACGGGTACTGCGCCAGCTCTCGCTCTGGGACAAGCGCGACGAAAAGGTTGTCACCCTGTCTGGCGGGATGAAGCGGCGGGTGCTGATCGCGAAGGCGCTCAGCCACGAGCCGCGCGTGCTGTTCCTGGACGAACCTACCGCCGGCGTCGACGTGGAGCTGCGCCGCGACATGTGGGAGATCGTGGCCGGGCTGAAGGCCGACGGCGTGACCATCATCCTCACCACCCACTACATCGAAGAGGCCGAGGCGATCGCCGACCGGATCGCCGTCATCGCCCACGGCGAGATCCTGCTGGTCGAGGAGAAGGCCGAGCTGATGCGCCGCATGGGGCAAAAGCAGATGGTGATCGAGCTTCAATCGCCGGTCTTGCAGGTGCCGCAGGCGTTGACGGGCTACGGCCTTGAGCGGTCCGACGACGGCTCGACCCTCACCTACACATACGACACGCGCGGCGAACGCACTGGCATCACCAAGCTGCTCTCGGACCTCTCGTCCGCCGGCCTGCAGCTGCGCGACCTGCAGACGCGGCAATCGAGCCTGGAGGACATCTTCGTCGACCTCGTGCGCGCCGACGGCGGCGACCCGGCCAAGGTCGCGGGGGCGGTGGCATGAGCCGCCCGGCCGCGATCCCGCAGGCGCGGCCGACGTCCGCTGGGACAAGGCGCGCCGGCCGGGGCGCGGATGTCTCGGGAATCGCCTTGGGGAGCGCGTTATGAACCTCACCGCAGTGCGCGCGATCTACGTGTTCGAGATGGCGCGGACGTTCCGCACGCTGCTCCAGTCGGTGGTGTCGCCGGTGCTGTCCACCTCGCTCTACTTCGTGGTCTTCGGCGCGGCCATCGGCAGCCGGATCGACCAGGTCGAGGGGGTGAGCTACGGCGCCTTCATCGTGCCGGGGCTCATCATGCTCAGCGTGCTGGTCCAGTCGGTCAGCAACGCCAGCTTCGGCATCTATTTCCCGAAGTTCATCGGTACCATATACGAGCTTCTCAGCGCGCCGGCCTCGTTCCTCGAGATCACGGCGGGCTACGTTCTGGCGGCGGCGACGAAGTCGCTCGCCATCGGGCTGATAATCCTCGCGACCGCCTTCTTCTTCGTGGACATCACCATCCAGCACCCGTTGGCGATGCTCGCGTTCCTGGTGCTGACCTGCCTGTCGTTCAGCCTCTTCGGGTTCATCATCGGCATCTGGGCGCAGAACTTCGAACAACTGCAGCTGGTGCCGCTGCTGGTGGTGACGCCGCTCGTCTTCCTCGGCGGGTCGTTCTACTCGATCTCGATGCTGCCGCCGACCTGGCAGACGATCACGCTCTTCAATCCGGTCGTCTACCTCGTCTCGGGTTTCCGCTGGTCGTTCTTCGGCACCGCCGACGTCGCGGTGGGGTGGAGCCTGCTGGCCATCCTCGCCTTCACGGCCATCTGCATCACCGTCATCTGGTGGATCTTCCGCACCGGCTATCGCATCCGGTCGTGACGGGCGGCGCCTTGTGGCGGGGCGGGGGCCGCTCTATGTCGGGGTGATGCGGCGCCGCTTCCTTTTCCTCAAATCCTCGCCCATGGTGTCGGTCCTGCGGTTGCAGGGCGTCATCGCCGGCGGGTCGCCCGCGCGGCTGAACGATGCCGCACTGGCGCAGATCGTCGAGAAGGCGTTCCGGCGCGGCCGCCCAGACGCGGTGGCGCTGATTCTGAACTCCCCTGGCGGAAGCCCGGTGCAATCGTCGCTGATCGCCGCCCGCATCCGGCGGCTGGCGGACGAGAAATCCGTCCCGGTCGTCGCCTTCGTCGAGGACGTCGCGGCGTCGGGCGGGTACTGGCTGGCCTGCGCGGCGGACGAGATCTTTGTCGACGACAGCTCTATCGTCGGGTCCATCGGCGTCATCTCGGCCGGGTTCGGCCTGGATGGGTTCATCGGACGCTACGGGATCGAACGGCGGGTCTACACGGCCGGGCGGTCCAAGGCGATGCTGGACCCGTTCCGCCCCGAGCAGCCCGAGGACGTCGCGCGCCTTCGCGAGTTGCAGGACCAGATCCACCTCAGCTTCATCGACCACGTGAAGTCGCGCCGCGGCGCCAAGCTGTCCGAGACGGCCGATCTCTTCACCGGCGAGATCTGGGTGGGACGGCGCGCCGTCGACGTCGGTCTGGCCGACGGTGTGGGACACATGGCCGACGTGATGCGCAGGCGCTTCGGAAAGGACGTGCGTTTCCGCGTCTATCGGCAGCGCCGGCCGTTCCTGTCGCGTTTCGGCGCGGCGCTGCTGGGCGGCGCCTCGGCCGCGATCGAGGACCGGGCCGCCTACGCCCGCTACGGTCTTTGACCGGATGGTGAAGGTCGTCACGCTATTCCTGGTCGGAATGATCGTGCTCGCCATGTTTGGCAAGCTGCGGTTTCCAGGGCAAAAGCGCCTGCAATCCATGAAATGCCCCGATTGCGGTCGCTATAGTCTGGGCCGCGGCCCCTGCGCGTGCAAGTCGGGCCGCGGATGACGGATTTCCTTCTGGCTGCTCTGGGGCTGGTCATCCTGCTGCTGGCCGGCGACGCGCTCGTGCGCGGCGCGGTGAACCTCGCGCTTCGACTGGGGATCCCGGCGCTGATCGTGAGCCTCACCATCGTCGCCTTCGGCACTTCGGCGCCCGAGCTGCTGATCTCGGTCAAGGCGATC
Source organism: uncultured Alphaproteobacteria bacterium (assembly GCA_963722905.1). Taxonomy (GTDB): domain Bacteria; phylum Pseudomonadota; class Alphaproteobacteria; order Rhodobacterales; family Rhodobacteraceae; genus CAVROT01. The sequence continues at coordinate 167,248 of CAVROT010000016.1, forward strand.
GCCGACGGCGCGCCCGACATCGCGCTGGGCAACGTCGTGGGGTCCAATATCGCCAATGTCCTGCTGGTGCTGGGGGTCCCGGCGCTGATCTCGGGGCTGGACATGGGTGCTACCGAGACGCGCAAGACCTACGTCGCCATGCTGGCCGCCAGCGTGGGGTTCATCGTACTGTGCATGCTGGGTCCGCTGATCTGGTGGCACGGCCTGATCCTGCTGGCCGGTCTGGCGCTGCTGCTGGGGGACCAGCTTCGCGAGGCGCTGGGCCATCGCAACGCAGTTCCCGCCGAGGAGGTCGAGGGCGCCGACCCCGAGATGCCCGGCTGGAAGATCGCGCTGTTCCTTGCGCTGGGCCTCGCAGGGCTGCCGCTGGGCGCGGACCTGCTGGTCGACAGCGCGACCGCCATCGCGCGCGACCTGGGCATCAGCGAGGCGGTGATCGGACTGACGCTGGTCGCCATCGGCACGTCCCTGCCCGAACTGGCCACCACCGTGATGGCGGCGATCCGGCGACAGGCGGACGTGGCGCTGGGCAACGTCATCGGGTCGAACATGTTCAACCTTCTGGGTATCATCGGCATCGCCAGCCTTGTGGGGCCGATCCCGGTGGCGCCCGCCTTCCTGCGGTTCGACCTGTGGGTGATGCTGGCCGCTGCGCTGCTGCTGGCGCCCTTCGTGTTCTGGCGCTGGAACATGACCAAGCGCTGGGGCGTGACGCTGACGGCGCTCTATGCGCTCTACCTCTATGCCGTCATCGTCTGACGCATCGCCCGCGCCTTCCCGCGCCCTGGTGACGGGCGGCGGCGCGCGGCTGGGCCGGGCCATGGCGCTGGCGCTGGCGCGGCGCGGCGCCGACGTCGCAGTGCACTACAACGCGTCGCGCGACGCCGCCGGCGCTACCGTGGCCGAGATCCGGGCCATGGGGCGCCGCAGCAATGCTTTGCAGGCCGACCTGATGGACGAGGACGCGACCGCCTCACTGGTGGACCGCGCCGCCGCGGCGCTGGGCGGGCCGCTGACGGTGCTGGTCAACAACGCCGCGATCTTCGACCGGGACACGATGGCCTCGGCTACGCGCGACGGATGGGACCGGCATCTGGGCACCAACCTGCGCGCGCCCTTCGTGCTGATGCAGCGTTTCGCCGCACAGGCTCCCCCACCGCTGGAGGCAGACGGCGCGCCCTGCGCGCGGGCCTGCGTGGTCAACATGCTGGACCAGCGCGTACGCAAGCCGACGCCGGGGTTCATGACCTACTCTCTGTCGAAGTTCGCGCTGGCGTCATTGACAGTTACGGCGGCACAGGCCCTCGCACCGGCCATCAGGGTCAACGGCATCGCTCCGGGCAGTACCATGAAGGCCGCACGTCAGAGTGAGGCCCACTTCCAGTCCCAGAGATCCGCCGGCATTCTGGAGCGGGGCGCCGACCCCGCCGACATCGTGGCCGCCCTCGCGTATTTATGCGATGCGCCAGCGGTGACCGGGCAGATCGTCGTCGTGGACGGCGGTCAGCATCTGAACTGGAAGACAACCGACATCATGGACGTCGGTTCCGCATAGGGCGGATGATCGTCCACCGGGTCGCCGGATCGTCACTAAACCGTTAATTCTAATGATGAATCGCCGATGGGCGGCTACCATGAGATAAGATATGAAATTGAATCAATACCTTATGGCATAGCTTAATTGCTGGGCATAGGAACCAGAATGTTGAATTTGTTCGCCAAAACGACTGAGGATCACGACCGTCCCACGAGTTGTCCACAGAAATGGGGGGTATGTTAACCCTTGCAGCCGGGTCCCATATGGTTGCAGCCACCCTCTGGAATCACGATTATCGCGCCATGACCGACATCGCGACAGAACCGCCCGGAGATGAGGGCGCGCGTCCCTCCGGGCATGCCTGCGTGCAGTCCTATCTGGGCAGCCTCGACAACTCTCCGGGCGTCTACCGGATGCTCGACGCGCGCGGCGCCGTCCTCTACGTCGGCAAGGCCCGCAGCCTGCGCAAGCGGGTCTCCAACTACGCCAAGCCGTCGGGCCACGGGCCGCGCATCGCCCGGATGATCCGCGAGACGGCGTCGATGATGTTCCTCACGACACGGACCGAGACCGAGGCGCTGCTGCTCGAGCAGAACCTGATCAAGCAACTCAAGCCCAAGTTCAACGTCGTGATGCGCGACGACAAGTCGTTCCCCAACATCCTCGTCACCCACGACCACGGCTTTCCACAGATCAAGAAGCATCGCGGCGCCAAGAAGGAGAAGGGCAGCTATTACGGCCCTTTCGCCAGCGCCGGCGCGGTGAACCGGACGCTGACCCAGCTTCAGCGCGTGTTCCAGTTGCGCAATTGCTCGGATTCGGTCTTCGACGCACGCACCCGTCCCTGCCTGCTGCACCAGATCAAGCGGTGCAGCGCGCCCTGCGTCGGCAAGATCGAGGAACGCGCCTATGCCGGGCTGGTCGCCGACGCCGAGCGCTTCCTGCAGGGCAAGACGACCAACGTGCAGGGAGAGCTCGCGCGCCAGATGGAGCAGGCCAGCGTCGACATGGAGTTCGAGCGCGCCGCCGCCCTGCGCGACCGGATCCGGGCGCTGACGCAGGTGCAGGCGGGGCAGGGCATCAACCCCAAGGGCGTGGCCGAGGCCGACGTGATCGGGCTGCACATGGAGGGCGGTCAGGCCTGCGTGCAGGTCTTCTTCATCCGCGCGCATCAGAACTGGGGCAACCGCGACTATTTCCCCCGCACCGGCAGCGGCGCCGACGCGGCCGAGGTGATGCAGGCCTTCATCGGCCAGTTCTACGACGGCAAGGAACCACCGCGCATGCTGCTGCTGTCGGACGGGATCGAGGACGCCGACCTGATGGCCGAGGCTCTGTGCGAACGGGCGGGCCGCAGGATCGAGATCCTGGTCCCCCAGCGGGGCGAGAAGCACGAGCTGGTGCAGGGCGCGCTCAGGAACGCGCGCGAGAGCCTGGCGCGCCGGATGAGCGAGACGGCGACGCAGGGCCGTCTACTCAGGGGGCTGGCCGAGGCGTTCGACCTGCCGGCGGTGCCCCAGCGGATCGAGGTCTACGACAACAGCCATATCCAGGGCGCCTTCGCCGTGGGCGGCATGATCGTCGCCGGCCCGGACGGGTTCGCGCGCAACCAGTACCGCAAGTTCAACATCCGCGGCGACGCGCTGACCCCGGGCGACGACCTGGGGATGATGAAGGAGGTGCTGACCCGCCGCTTCCAGCGCCTACTGAAGGAGGATCCCGACCGTACGTCCGGCACCTGGCCCGACCTTCTGCTGATCGACGGCGGCGCGGGACAGGTCGCCGCCGTGCACGGAATCATGGCCGACCTCGGCGTGTCGCGACATCCCCATGATCGGCGTCGCCAAGGGCATCGACCGCGACGCCGGCAAGGAGGAGTTTCATCGCACCGGCAAGCCGGCGATGGCGCTGCGCCACAACGACCCCGTGCTCTACTTCGTCCAGCGGATGCGCGACGAGGTCCACCGCTTCGCCATCGGCGCCCACCGCGCCAAACGCTCCAAGGCCGTCGGCGTCACCCCCCTCGACGACGTCCCCGGCGTTGGAGCGGCACGCAAGCGCGCCCTCCTGACCCACTTCGGCAGCGCCAAGGCAGTCGCGCGGGCAGGGTTGTCGGATTTGCAGGCGGTGGAAGGGGTCAGCGCTGGACTGGCGGAGAAGATCCACGGATGGTTTCAGGATCGGGGGTAGAACGAAGTCCCCGCGCACTGGACCAGCGGAAAGCCTCGCGAAGGTCCGTTCACACCCGCGAACGGTGTCTTCGCAAAGCTCTGGTCATGACCAATCTGCATCGCGGTTCCTTGCGTCCGGACAAATGGCGCGCGCAATCCCGCGCCGCCGGTCCTTGCACGACGAACGGAACCGCCGACAACGCTGCACTGTGGAAAGCGTCGGTCGTCGCAGATCCCTTCAGAGAAGGATACGGCCTGGCCTGCGCAACTCGAAGGCCGTTCTGGACGCCCGCCCGTGTTCCCAAATGAGACGATCCATTTCCGTCCGTGATCGAGGTTCACCTTGATCTGCCGTTCGGACAGACCGCCCGGGAAGTCGCCTGTCCGCGGCGGCGCTCGGGGCCGGACCGGGACACTCCATACAACGCGACCCTGCGCCGCCGGCTGAGGATACCGAAGGCACAGAGACCTTGTCGCCATGTCGGCTATGCGCCGAACCTGCTGGAGGGCAGGACCGGTATCGCGGGCCTCGGTGATGCCAAGATCGTCCCCACCGCCCGGACCCGGAGGGAAAAGCTCTCACGCACCATGCTTGAGTTGCGAAATCACGCTCGCCTGCCTTGCCGAGGTGCGGCCCCCAGGGACATACT